>NZ_BBPM01000065.1 GCF_000787775.1 Streptacidiphilus carbonis
GGTCCGTCCGGAGCCGCCCCCGGCCGGGATCGCTCCGCTGACCAGGCCGGACGCCGGGGCGCCGGTGGCCAATGCGGTCAGGCCGGCGGTCAGTTCGTCGCGGCCCGTGCCGATGACGACGGCGCGGTGCTCGAACTGCGAGCGGGTGGTGGCCAGCGACCAGCCGACGTCGACGGGGTCGAGATCCGCCGTCCTCGCGCTGAACCCGGCCAGCCGCTCTGCCTGGGCGGCCAGCCCGCCGGCCGTCCGGGAGGACACCAGCCAGGCCGTGCCGGGGCCGGTGAGGACCTTCAACTCCGGAGCAGCGCCTTGGGGCGCATCGCCCTCGACCGCTGCGGTTGCCTCGGCCGGGGCCTCCTCCACGATGACGTGGGCGTTGGTGCCGCTGATGCCGAAGGCGGAGACACCGGCCCGACGCAGCCGGGCTTTGCCGGTGGCGCCGCCGGCATCGGGGACCCAGGGCCGGGAGTCGGTGAGCAGCCGGACCTCGCCTGCCGACCAGTCCACCCGGGGCGTGGGCTCGTCCACATGCAGGGTGCGGGGCAGCTGCTGATGCCGCAGCGCCTGCACCATCTTGATCAGGCCTGCGGCTCCAGCGGCGGCACCGGTGTGGCCGAGGTTGGACTTCACCGAGCCGAGCCAGAGCGGGCGCTCCGAGGTCCGGTCGCGCCCGTAGGCGGCCAGGATGGCCTGGGCCTCGATCGGGTCGCCGAGGACGGTGCCGGTCCCGTGGGCCTCGACCGCGTCAACCTCGGTCGGCGACAGCCGGGCGTTGGACAGTGCGGCCCGGATGACCCGTTGCTGGGCCGGACCGTTGGGGGCGGAGAGGCCGTTGCTGGCGCCGTCCTGGTTCACCGCGCTGCCGCGGATCACCGCCAACACCGGATGCCCGTTGCGGCGCGCGTCGGAGAGCCGTTCGAGCAGAAACATCCCGGCGCCTTCGCTCCAGCCGATGCCGTCGGCGGCACCGGCGAAGGCTTTGCAGCGGCCGTCCGCCGCCAGGCCGCCCTGCTCGGCGAAGTCGGCGAAGGAGTCCGGGTTGGCCAGTACGGTCACGGCCCCGGCCAACGCCATCGAGCACTCCTGCGAGCGCAGCGACTGGCAGGCCAGGTGGAGTGCGACCAGTGCCGACGAACAGGCCGTGTCAACCGTGACCGCCGGGCCCTCCAGGCCCAGGGTGTAGGAGATCCGGCCGGAGATCACCGCGGTCAGGCCACCGGTGAGCATGTAGCCCTCGGTACCCTCGATACCGGCCACGCTCACGCCGTAACCGGAGTTGGTGCCGCCGGCGAAGACACCGGTGCTGGAACCGCGCAGTGCCGCCGGGTCGATCCCGGCCTGTTCGAGGGTCTCCCAGGTGACTTCGAGCAGCAAGCGCTGCTGCGGGTCCATGGCCAGGGCCTCACGCGGGCTGATGCCGAAGAAGCCGGGGTCGAACCGGGGCGCGTCCTGGACGAACCCGCCGGTCCTGACATAGGTGGTCTCGGTGCCCGAGAGGACGGCCTCCCAGCCGCGGTCCTCGGGGAATCCGGTGATCGCGTCACCCTCGGCGGCCACCAGGTCCCAGAGTTCCTCCGGGTTGTTCACCCCGCCCGGAAAGCGGCAGCCCATGCCGACGATCGCGATCGGCTCCCAGGACGAGGCGGTCAACTGCCGGTTGCGCCGGCGAAGCCGATCCGTCTCCTTGAGGGAGGCCCGCAAGGCATCGAGAACCTTGTCCGCAGGCATGGCCATTACGACAACCTCCACGTATGACGGAGCATCAGGAGCATCAGTAGTCAGCGCTTTCGGAATCCAGCGCCATCCGGACCAGGCTCTCGGCGTCGAGGCCGTCGATGGACTCGGCGCGGGTGCCGCCGCCTGGCTCCGGGGTTCCGCTGTCGGGATCGGCCAGACGGAGCAGGGCGTCCAGGATCCCGGCGTCGCGGAACCGGGACATCGCGGTGGTCGCCAGGATCCGCCGAAGCGTCTCCTCCTCGGCGTCGACGCCGCCGGCGCCGTCGAGCACCAGGCTGTCGCGCAGGTACTCGGCCACCGCCGCCGTGGTGGGGTGGTCGAAGACGACCGTGGCGGGCAGCTTCAGGCCGGTCGCCGCGTTCAGCCGGTTGCGCAACTCGACCGCGATCATCGAGTCGAACCCGAGGTCGCTGAAGGCCCGGCGGGGTTCGATCGCCTCGGGCGAGCCCTGGCCGAGGACGGCGGCCACGTGGCCCCGGACCAGGGTGAGCAGCATCCGGGTCTGCTCCTCGGCCGTCAGCGCCGCCAGTTGCCCGCGCAGGGCCTCGGCCACCTGGGAGCGGTCGTTCTCCGGCTCCGCCGCGACCACGGACAGAGCGCGCCACACCGGAGCGGCGTCTCGGCCCTGCTCCGAACCCCCCTTGGCCCGCAGCCGCGCCAGGTTCAGCCGCGCCGGAACCAGGAAGCCCTCGTCGCGTTCCAGCACCAGGTCGAGCAGCGCCAGCGCGTCGCCCTCGGTGAGATCGGTGATCGTGGCCGGGCGCCCGTCGGCGTCCGAGGCTCCGTCACCAGACGGCCCCCAGGCCAGGGCGACGGCGGGGAGTCCGGCCGAGCGACGGTGAGCCGCCAGTGCCTCCAGGAAACCGGCGTGGGCGCTTGCCCGGTCGGTCGCTCCGGGGCTGCCGAGGACGGCGGTGAGGGTGGAGAACAGAACGAACGCATCCAGGTCGAGACCGGCGGTGAGCCGGTGCAGGTTCCAGGCCGCGTCGGGCGCGCTCAGGGCGTCGCCGTCCTCGGCCTCATGGATCACCATCGTCAGCGGTGCCCCGGATCGGCCGGCCAGCAGTCCGGCCACGGCGGCGCGATCGACGGCGTCAGCCGCTGTGATCCGCGCCTCGGCACCGGCCTCGGCGAGCTCGGCAGCCAGAACGGCGGCACCGCGAGCGGCTGGGCCCGGCCGGGTGGCCACGGTCACCGCCGTGGCCCGGCCGGTCCTGGCCAGGTGACGGGCGGCACGGGCCGCCGCCGTCCCGGGTCCGCCGGTGACCAGGACCGTGCCCGGTGTGTGCCCGACGGGTGGCTTGGCGGGGACGGTGCCTCCGGCCGGGCGGGTCAGCCGCCGTCCGTAGACCGTGTCGCCGCGCAGGGCGAGTTCGGGCTCGTCCGAGGTCAGCGACGCGGCCAGCATGCTCAGCCGGTCGTCGGAGCTGCCGTCGGGGTTCTCGACGGCGAGGTCGGCCAGGATCAGTCGGCCGGGGTGCTGCGCCTGGGCCGAGCGAACCAGGCCCCAGACCGCGGCCCCGGTCAGCTCCGGCGCGGGCTGCTCCGGTCCGGTCGCCACCGCTCCCCGGGTCACCAGCACCAGGCGGGCGCCGGCCAGCGGTTCGAGCGCCAGCCACCGCTGGACCAGGGCTTGGACATCCCCGATGACTCGGCGGACGGCCGCGCCCGGTTCCTCGCCCGTGCTTCCCGCCGTCTCCAGGCAGGCGACGACGAGCTGCGGGACGGATTCACCGGCCTCGACGGCGGCGGCCAACGCGTCCAGGTCCGGATGGTCGGCCACGGTGGCGCCGACCGCTCGCAGTCCGGCACCAAGTCCGACCAGGTCGGTCCCGGCCACCGCCCAGGGACCGGTGACCGCGACGGTGGGATCGGGAACCGGCAGCCAGGCCATGCCGAACAGGGCGTCGCGCAGGGTGTTCCCGGCAATCCGGAGCTGACCGGCCGTCACCGGCCGCAGCACCAGCGAGCCGACGGACGCGACCGGCGTTCCGGTACCGTCCGTTGCGGTCAGCGACCAGCCGTCGGAGCCCGGGTCGTCTGAGTTGGGGCGGAGCCGGACCCGCAATCGGGACGCACCCGGCGCGTACACCGAGACATCGGTCCAGGAGAACGGAATGCGAGTCTCCTCGGCTTCGGCGAACAGTGCCGTGGCCTGGAAGGCGGCGTCCAGCAGGGCCGGGTGGAGTCCGAAAGCGCCGGCGCCGGCGGAGAACGGCTCCGGCAGCGCGACCTCGGCGACGATCTCGTCACCGTGCCGCCAGGCCGCCCGCAGACCCCGGAAGGCCGGGCCGCATCCGTGCCCGGCGGCGGACCGGACGGCTGCGAGACCGGTGAGGTCGATCGGTTCGGCGTCGGCAGGAGGCCAGTTGAGGAACGCCCGGGTCAGCGCGGGCTCGGCCGGGCGGGCCGGAGCGAGCACGCCGCTGGCGTGCCAGGTCCAGGCCGGCGCGTTGTCGGCCGGTTCGTTCAGCGGGTCGCCGGGGTTCTCGGAGCGGGCGTAGATCTGGACGGTCCGCCGCTCGGACTCGGGACCGTCCTCTGCGGCGCCGACGGTGATCTGGACCTGGGTCGGATGATCGGCGGACAGCACCAGCGGCGCGGTCAGGGTGAGCTTCTCGATCCTGGGGCAGCCGGCCTGGTGGCCGGCCACGACCGCGAGTTCGGCGAGCGCCGTGCCGGGCAGCACCACGATCCCGGCGACCGTGTGGTCGGCCAGCCAGGGCTGCGCCCGCAGCGACAGCCTCCCGGTGACGACCAGTCCCTCGCCGTCCGCCAGTTCGACGCTCGCGCCCAGCAGCGGATGGCCGACGGCCGAGAGACCGGCGGAGCTGAAGTCCCCCGTGCCGGATCCGACCGGCTCCGGCCAGAACCGCTGCGACTCAAATGCATAGGTCGGCAGGTCCACCCGCTCGGCCTCGGCCAGCACTGCGGTCCAGTCGACCGCGACGCCGCGCACATGCACCTCGGCCAGCGAGGCCAGTGCCCGGGCCGGGCCGCCGTCGTCCCGGCGCAGGGTGCCGGTGACCACGGGGTCGGCGGCGGGCACGAAGCCTTCGAGGGTGGCGGTGATAGGGGCGGTGAGGACCGGGTGCGCGGAGGCCTCGACAAACACCCCGTACGCGGCCCGGCCGAGTACCTCGATCGCCCGGGAGAACTGCACGCTCCCCCGCAGGCTGGCGTACCAGTAACCGGCGTCCAGTTCCGCCCCGGCCAGGAACTCTCCGGTCAGCGCCGACACCATCGGCACCCGGCCCGGTCGCGGGGCGACGCCTTCCAGCAGGTTCAGGATCTCCTCGCGGAGTTCGTCGACCTGGGGGCCGTGCGAGGCGTAGTCCACCGGCAGCATCCGGGCCCGGACGCCGTCCCGCTCGCAGTCGACCAGCATCTCCGCCAGCGCGTCGACATCACCCGAGACAACCGTCGCACCGGGTCCGTTGACGGCGGCCACCGACACCCGGCCGTCCCACTGTTCCGCCCGCGCCTCGGCCTCGTCCGCGGACTCCGCGACGGAAAGCATCCCGCCGCGGCCCGCAAGCGCTGTCAGCGCCCGGCTGCGCAACGCCACGATCCTGGCGCCGTCCTCCAGGCCGAGGATTCCGGCGACCACCGCTGCGGCGATCTCGCCCTGGCTGTGACCGACGACCGCGTCCGGATTCACCCCGGCGGCCTGCCAGAACGCGGCCAGGGACACCATCACGGCCCACAGCACGGGTTGGACCACGTCGACCCGGTCCAGGCCCGGCGCACCCTCCGTGCCGTTCAGCACGTCACTCAGAGACCAGTCCACAAAGGCCGACAGCGCCTGGCCGCACTCGGCCAGCCGCGCCGCGAACACCGGCGACGCCGCCGCCAACTCGCGGCCCATGCCGACCCACTGCGAGCCCTGGCCCGGGAAGACGAACACCACCCGGCCGGTGCCGCCGCCCGCCGGGACAGCCCCGGTGACAGCTCCTGCGGCCGGCAGTCCGGCGGTCACCGCCGAGAGGCCCGACAGCAGTTCCTCCCGGTTGCGCCCGGTGACCACGGCCCGGTGCTCGAACGCCGACCGGCTGGTGACCAGCGACCAGGCCACTTCCTCGATGTCCAACGCGGGCTCACCCGTGACGAGTTCGGCCAGCCGGCCGGCCTGACGGGCCAGCCCGGCAGCGGTGCGGCCCGAAACCGGCCATGCGGTGACGGATCCGGTGAGCACCGGGAGGGTCCCGGCACCGGCCTCGTCCTCGATCGGCGGGACCGGGGCGGGAGCCTCCTCGATCAGGAGGTGGACATTGGTCCCGCTGATCCCGAACGACGACACCCCGGCCCGGCGCACCCGCCCGTTCACCGGCCACGGCCGGGCCTCGGCCAGCAGCCGGATGTCGCCCTCGGTCCAGTCCACATGGGTGGACGGCCGGTCGGCGTACAGGCTGCGCGGCAGTTCCTGGTGCTGCAGCGCCAGCACCATCTTCATCACGCTTGCCGCCCCGGCGGCGCACTGGGTGTGGCCGATGTTGGTCTTCACCGAGCCGAGCCAGACCGGCTGCCCCTCCGGACGGTCCTGCCCGTAAGTGGACAGCAGCGCCTGGGCCTCGATCGGGTCGCCCAGTTCGGTGCCGGTGCCATGGGCCTCGATCACGTCCACGTCGGCCGGGGACAGCCGGGCGTTGGCGAGCGCGGCCCGGATGACGCGTTGCTGGGAGGGGCCGTTGGGGGCGGTCAGACCGTTGGAGGCACCGTCCTGGTTCATCGCGCTGCCGCGGATCACCGCCAGCACCGGATGTCCGTTCCGCTGGGCGTCGGAGAGCCGCTCGATCACCAGCATGCCGGCGCCCTCGGCCATGCCCATGCCGTCGGCCGAGGTCGAGAACGCCTTGCACCGTCCGTCGGCGGCCAGGGCCTGCTGCTGGGAGAAGCTGACCAGGCCGCCCGGCGTCGCCATGATCGTGGCTCCGCCGGCCAGGGCCATGGTGCACTCCCCGGCCCGCAGCGCGGACACCGCCAGGTGCAGGGCCACCAGCGAGGAGGAGCAGGCGGTGTCGATGGTGACCGCGGGCCCTTCGAGGCCCAGCGTGTAGGAGATCCGTCCGGACATCACGCTGGCCGCGGTGCCGGTCATCATGTGTCCGGCCAGTTCGACCGGCAGTCCGGCTCCGTAGCCGGAGAACGCCGCGCCCACGTAGACGCCGGTGGCGGAGCCGCGCATGGTGGCCGGGTCGAGACCGGCCCGCTCCAGCGCCTCCCAGGAGGTCTGCAGCAGCAGCCGCTGCTGCGGGTCCATGGCCAGGGCCTCGCGCGGGCTGATCCCGAAGAACCCGGGGTCGAAGTCGGTGGCGCCGCTGATGAATCCGCCCTGCCCGGTGCTCACACCGGCGGCGTTGCCGGGGTCCTGGTCGGCCAGCCCGGCGGCGTCCCAGCCCCGGTCGCGCGGCAGCGGGGAGATCGCGTCGGTGCCGGCCGCCAGCAGGTCCCAGAAGCCCTCGGGGTCCTGGACGCCGCCGGGGAAACGGCAGCTCATGGCCACGATGGCGATCGGTTCCCCGGTCGCGACGGTCGCGGCCGGAGCTGCCGTCAGCAGTGCTCCCTCGCCCAGAAGCGTGACGCGCAGGTGGTCGGCCAGGGCGGCCGACGAGGGATGGTCGAACACCACCGTGGCCGGCAGCCGCAGGCCGATGGCGGTGGAGAGCCGGTTGCGCAGCTCGACCGAGGTCAGCGAGTCGAATCCCAGGTCGCGGAAGGCCCGGCGCGGCTCGACCGCCTCGGGCGAGGCGTGTCCGAGCACGGCGGCGACATGGCCGCGGACCAGATCCAGGAGCAGCCGGTCCCGGTCCGGTCCGGAGGCTGCAGCCAGCTGCTGCCGCAGCGCCTCTGCGGCCGATCCGCCGCGCGCCCCTGCGGCGGCCGCCATCGGCGGCCGGGTCGGCCCGCCGGTGAGCGTCCGCCACAGCGGGGCGAGCTCGGCGCCCAGCGCGGCCTGCGCCCGGATCCCGGCCACGTCGATCCTGGCCGGGACCAGCAGGGCGTCGCCCCGGCCCAGGGACAGGTCCAGCAGCCCGAGCCCCTGTTCGGCGCTGAGGGCGCCGACGCCGCCCTGGGCGATCCTCTGCACATCCTGGGCACTGAGATTCTCGGTCATGGTGCTGGCGTCCGCCCACAGACCCCAGGCCAGAGCGACTGCGGGCAGCCCGGCCGCCAGCCGGTGCGCGGCGAGCGCGTCGAGGAAGGCGTTCGCGGCGGCGTAGTTGCCCTGACCGGCGGCGCCGAAGGTCGCGGCGCCGGCCGAGAAGAGAACGAAGACGTCCAGGTCCAGGCCCTGGGTGAGCTGGTGCAGGTTCCAAGCGGCGTCGGCCTTGGGGCGCAGCGCCGCATCGATCCGAGGGGGAGTCAGCGACTCGATCACGCCGTCGTCGAGCACACCGGCGGTGTGGACGACTCCGGTCAGCCTCGCCCCTGCCGGGATACCGGCCAGCACCGTGGCCAGCGCGGTGCGGTCGGCGGCGTCACCGGCGGTGATCTGCACGCCGAGACCGGCCGAGGCCAGATCCGCGGCCAGCACGGCGGCGCCGCGAGCGGCCGGTCCGGAGCGGCTGGTGAGCACCACCCGGTCGGCACGTCCGGTCGCGGCCAGATGCCGGGCGACCAGGCCGCCCAGGGTCCCGGTCCCACCGGTGATCAGCACCGTGCCGGGCGGGCGAACGGCGGCAGGGTCGGGCGGGACGGTCAGCACGATCTTGCCCACGTGCCGGGCCTGGCTCATGAACCGGAACGCCTCCGGCGCCCGGCGCACATCCCAGACCTGCATCGGCAGCATGGCCAGGGTGCCGGCCTCCAGCAGCTCGGTGGTCGTGGCGAGGATGTCGGTGAGTCGCTCCGGGGTGGCCTCCCCGGTGACGAAGGCCCGGTAGTCGACGCCCGGGTGGTCCCGGGCGAGTTCGTCCGGGTCGCGGACGTCGGTCTTGCCCATCTCCAGGAAGGTGCCGCCGCGGGGCAGCAGCCGCAGTGACGCGTCGGTCAACTCCCCGGCCAGGGCGTTGAGGACGATGTCCATGCCTTCGCCACCAGTGGCGGCCAGGAAGGCGGCTTCGAACTCGGCGGTGCGGGAGGAGGCGATGTGGTCGTCGTCCAGACCCATGGCCCGCAGTGCGGCCCATTTGGCCGGACCGGCGGTGGCGTAGACGTCGAGGCCCAGGTGCCGGCCCACTGCGACCGCCGCTGTGCCGACCCCGCCGGCCGCCGCGTGCACCAGCAGCCGCTGTCCGGGCCTGGCCGTGGCGAGGTCGACCAGGGCGTACCAGGCGGTGGAGTAGGCGATCGGTACGGTGGCCGCCACGGCGAAGGACCAGCCGGACGGCATCCGGGTCAGCAGCCGGGCGTCGGTGACGGTGAGCGGGCCGGCCCCGCCGGCCGCCATCCCGAGCACCCGGTCCCCGACACTCAGCCGGGTCGCCCCGGGGCCGGTCTCGGTGACGATGCCGGCGATCTCCGTGCCGACCAGCGCCTCCACCGGGTACATGCCGAGCGCGATCAGGACATCACGGAAGTTCAGACCGACGGCGCGAACCGCGATCCGGACCTCGCCCGCCTGCAGCGGCAGAGCCGCCTCCGGGTACGGCACCAGGGCCAGGCCGGACAGGGTGCCCTTCTCGGGGGCGTCCAGCCGCCAGGGGCCGCTGCTCGGCGGGGTCAGCGGAGGAGCGGCCGAGCGCACCAGCCGTCGTCCGCGCGCGGCGCCGTCACGGACGGCGAGTTGGGGTTCGCCGGAGCCCAGCGCTGCGGCGAGCACGGCGACGGCGTCGCTGTCGGTGGCACTCACGGTGGCGGGCAGATCGGCCAGGATCAGCCGGTCCGGGTTCTCCGACTGGGCGGAGAGCACCAGGCCCCACGCGGCCGCGGCAGCCAGATCGGCAACCTTCGCCCCGGCTTCGGTGGCGACGGCCCCACGCGTGACGACCACCAGGCGGGCCGACGCCAACGCGTCCAGGGCCAGCCACTGTTGGAGCAGTTGGAGCAGGTCAGCGGTCAGCTTCCGGGCGGACTGCGCCGGCTCGGCGGCGTCCGCAGTGCCGTCGACGCTGATGAGGACGAGGTCGGGGGTGGGCACTCCGGCGTCGACGGCCTGGGCCAGGGAACTGAGGTCGCCGTAGGCCTGTGCGGGGGTGCCGGTGGCGGAGAGGCCGGCAGTCAGGCCGAAGGGGTCGGCACCGATGACGGCCCGGACCGCGGTGGCGGCAGGCGGGACGGCGCTGACCTGCGTCGTCCAGTCGACGGCGAACAAGGCGTCGTCGAGTGCGTCCGCGGCCGGTCGCAGGGCTCCGGCGGCGACCGGGCGCAGCACCAGCGAATCGGCGGAGACCACGACGGCACCGGTGGTGTCGGCCGCGACGAGCGAGATCCCACCGCTGTCAGCGTTCTGCCGCAGCCGGACCCGCAGCCGGGACGCACCGACCGCGTAGAGGGACAGCCCGTTCCAGGCGAAGGGCAGAAGGACCTCGTGTCCGCCGGCTGCGACGGGGCCGGTCCAGGCGGGTCCTGCCAGGCCGGCGGCGTGCAGGGAGGCGTCGAGCAGGGCCGGGTGCAGGCCGTAGCCGGCCGCGTCGTCGGTCGCATCCTCGGGCAGGGCGACCTCGGCGAAGATGTCGCCCCCGCGCCGCCAGGCCGCGCGCAGCCCACGGAACGTCGGCCCGAATCCGTAGCCGCCCTCGGCCTGTGCCTCGTACCGGCCGGTGAGGTCGACCGCTTCGGCGCCCTCCGGCGGCCAGACCTGGAAGTCGTCGGCCCCGCGGTCCACCGGCGCGGTGGCCGGGGCCAGCAGACCGGCGGCGTGCCGGGTCCAGGCCCCGTCGTCGGCCCCACTCTCGGCCTGGCCGTACACCTCGACCGACCGGTGACCCCGCTCGTCCGCTGCGCTCACGGTCACCTGGACTCGGACCGCACCCTCGGGCGGCAGTACCAGCGGTGCGGCCAGGGTCAGTTCCTCGATCCGGGGGCAACCGGCCTGGTACCCGGCCCGGACGGCGAGCTCCACAAAGGCCGTCCCGGGCAGCAGGACGGTTCCGGCGATCGCATGGTCGCCCAGCCAGGGTTGAGTCCGCAGGGACAACCGTCCGGTGAACAGCAGTCCTTGGCCGCCTGCCAGCTCAACCGCCGCGCCCAGCAGCGGATGGTTGGCCGCACCCAGGCCCAGAGCATTCGCCCCGGCCGCAGTGGCCACCCCCGGCTTGGGCCAGTACCGCTGACGCTGGAAGGCGTAGGTCGGCAGGTCAATCCGGTTTCCATCAGGCAGAACTGACGTCCAGTCGACCGGGACGCCATGGACGTGGATCTCGGCGAGGGAGGCCAGCAGTCGGGCCGGGCCGCCGTCGTCGCGGCGCAGCGTCCCGGTGACCACCGGTGCCGGTGCCTCGATGGTCTCCAGGGTGGCGGCCATCGCCGTCGTCAGGACCGGATGCGGGGAGACCTCGATGAAGACTCCATAGCCGTCCCGGCCCAACTTCTCTACTCCACGAGCGAATTGCACCGTCGAGCGCAGACTGGCGTACCAGTACTCCGGACCGGCCTCCGTGCCGTCCAGATAGTCGCCGGTCATCCCGGACACCATCGGAATCAGAGCCGGACCAGGGGTGATCCCCTCCAGGGCGGCCAGGATCTCCTCCCAGATCTGCTCCACCTGGGGGCCGTGCGGGGCGTAGTCCATCGGCACGAACCGCGCTCGAACTCCGTCGCGCTCGCAGTCGGCCGCCAGCGCCTGCAAGGCATCGACCGCACCGGACACCGTCACAGCCTCAGGACCGTTCACCGTCGCCACGGAGAGCCGACCGTCCCCGTCCCGCAACCGGGCTTCCACGGCCTCCAGGGTCGCGGCGATCGACAGCACACCACCCCTGCCCGCCAGAGCAGTCATCGCCTGACCCCGACGCGCCACCACCCGCGCACCATCGGAGAGCGACAACACTCCGGCCACACACGCAGCCGCGATCTCACCCTGACTGTGACCGATCACCGCATCCGCACGCACCCCAGCGGCCTCCCACACCGCCGCCAACGACACCATCACCGCCCACAGCACCGGATGCACCACATCCAGCCGCGACAACCCGGGAGCATCAGGACCGGCAGTCAGCACCTCCGCCAGATCCCAGTCGACATAGGGAGCCAGCGCCTCCCCGCACTCCGCCAACCGAGCCGCGAACACCGGACTCGTCCGCGCCAGTTCCTGCCCCATACCGACCCACTGACCACCCTGACCCGGGAAGACAAACACCACCGGACCAGCAGCGACCACAGTCCCCGTCACCACCCCGGCCGACGGCGCACCCGCCACCAGCGCCGACAACCCCGCTGCCAGCTCGTCCCGCGACTCACCGAGCACCACCGCCCGGTGGTCGAGGGCTGTGCGGGTTGTGGCCAGCGACCGGCCGATATCCGTCGGTTCGAGCTCTGGATTGGCGTCGAGGTGGGCCGACAGTCGCCGGGCCTGGTCGGTCAGGCCGTCCGGGGTGTGTCCCGACACCAGCCAGGCCAGGGATCCGGGGGTGAGCACCCGGGGCTCCAACTGCTCGGCGCCGTGCATGCTTTCAGAGGCGTCGGCCAATACCGGCTCAACCTGCGGCGGCTCCTCAAGAATCAGGTGGGCGTTGGTGCCGCTGATCCCGAAGGCCGAAACTGCGGCCCGGCGTGGCTTCTGGTCGGGCCGGGTGGCGGGCCACTGCGCCGACTGCTGCAGCAACCGGACATGCCCCGCGCTCCAGTCCACGTGCGGTGACGGCACGTCAGCGTGCAGGGTGGCCGGCACCAGGCCGTGCTGCAGGGCCAGCACCATCTTGATGATCCCGGCTGCGCCGGCAGCCTGCTGGGTGTGGCCGATGTTCGACTTCACCGAACCCAGCAGCAACGGCCGGTCCTCCGGCCGGTCCTGACCGTAGGTGGCCAGGATGGCCTGGGCCTCGATCGGGTCGCCGAGCGCGGTGCCGGTGCCGTGGGCCTCGATCACGTCGATGTCGCCCGGTTGCAGCCCGGCGTTGGCCAGGGCCGCGCGGATCACCCGCTGCTGCGACGGACCGTTGGGCGCGGAGAGTCCGTTGGAGGCGCCGTCCTGGTTCACCGCGCTGCCGGCGACCACCGCCAGGACCGGGTGCCCGTTCCGGCGGGCGTCCGAGAGCCGTTCCAGCACCAGCATGCCGACGCCCTCGGCCAGACTCATCCCGTCCGCGTCGGCCGAGAACGCCTTGCACCGGGCATCGGCCGCGAGCGCGCCCTGCTGGGAGAAGCCGATGAACTCGGTGGGGTCGGTGATCACCATGACGCCACCGGCGAGCGCCAGGTCGCATTCGCCGCCGCGCAGCGCCTGCGCGGCCAGGTGCAGCGAGACAAGGGCCGACGAGCAGGCCGTGTCCACCGTCACCGCAGGGCCCTCCAGCCCCAGGGTGTAGGAGACCCGGCCGGAGATCACGCTGGTCAGGTTGCCGATCATCAGATGGCCCTCGGAGCCCTCCACCCCGGCCCCGAAGCCCGCCTGGCCGGCGTACCCCGAGGAGGAGGCGCCGGTGAAGACGCCGGTCAGCGAGGACCGCAGGGTCGCCGGGTCGATTCCGGTCCGTTCCAGGGCCTCCCAGGAGGTCTCCAGCAGCAGGCGCTGCTGCGGGTCCATGCCCAGCGCCTCACGCGGGCTGATCCGGAAGAACGCCGGATCGAAGTCGGCCATCCCGGCGATGAAGCCGCCCTCGGGGACGTACGACGACTCCCCCGAGCCGGCGTCGGCCAGGCCGAGCGCTCCGTCCCAGCCGCGGTCGGCCGGGAAGCCAGCTATCGCGTCCGCGCCGGTGGCCAGCAGCTCCCACAGCGCCTCGGGGGTGTCCGCGCCGCCGGGGAAGCGGCAGCCCATCCCCACGATCACCACCGGGTCGGCCGACGACACCGGGGTCACCCGTGACTCGTCCGGCGTCAGAGCAGCCGCGCCGATCAACTGGGCCAGGATCTGCCTTGCCAGCATCACCGGTGACGGATAGTCGAACACCACGGTCGAGGGCAGCTGCAGGCCGGTGGCCCGGTTCAGCCGACTGCGCAGTTCGACCGCCGTCAGCGAGTCGAAGCCCATGTCCCGGAAGGCTCGTCCGGCCTGGACCGCGTTCGGCGAGCTGTGCCCCAGGACGGCGGCGGCGTGTCCGCGCACCAGCTCCGTCACGATCCGCTCGCGCTGCACCGACGACACTCCGAGCAGGCGGGCCAGCAGCTCGGCCGCCTCGCCCGACACCGCGACGGCGCCGGGCTCGGCCACCGACTGCCGGGCCTCGGGTATCTCGTCCAGCAGCCGCCAGGACCGGGCCGCGTTGAACACGGCGGAGAACCGGGGCCAGTCGACGTCGGCGACGGCCAGTACGGTCTCGTCGGCGGCCAGTACCTGACCGAGCGCCAGCAGGGCCCGGTCCGGGTCCAGCAACCGCAGGCCCTGACGCCGCAAGCGGTCCGGGACCAGGCTCTGCGGAAGCCACTCCGCGGCATGGACCGGCGCCTCCGGCTGGGCCGACGGATCAGCCTGCGGCGCTGCGGGGATCTCGTCGAAGCGGCTGCCCGAGTCCCAGACACCCCAGGCCACCGAGGTCGCGGGCAGGCCGCGGGAGCGCCGGTTCTCGGCCAGCGCGTCCAGGTAGGCGTTGGCGGCCGCGTAGGAGCCGTGGTCGCTGACGCCCCAGGTGGCGGTGATCGAGGAGAACAGGACGAAGGCGTCGAGGTCCAGATCCGCGGTCAGTTCGTCCAGGTGGGCCGCACCGGCGACCTTGGCGCTGGAGGCGAGGGCAAGTTCGGCGAGATCCACATCCTTCAGCGGGGTCAGCTCGACGGCCACCGCCGCGTGGATCACCACCGACAGCGGGGCTGCCACCGTGGGGATCCAGTGCAGCAGTCCGGCGACCTGGTCCCGGTCCGCCACATCGCACCCGGCCAGGGTCACCGCGGTGCCGGCCTCGGCCATGGTCGCCGCCAGGATCGCGGCCCCAGGGGTATGCGGGCCCCTGCGACTGGCGAGCACCGCGTGCGGAACCTGCGAACGGGACAGCCAGGCAGCCAGGTCCGGTCCGATCGCGCCACTGGCCCCGGTCAGCAGCACGCTCCCGCGCGCCGTCCAGGGCTGTTCGGTGTCGGTCCGGGTACCGGCCGACCTGACGAGCCGTCGGGACCGGATGCCACTGGGGCGGATCACCACCTGGTCCTCACCGCATCCGGCCAGCACAGCGCCGAGTCGCTCGGCGGACCGCTCGTCGAGTACCGGCGGGAGATCGATCAGGCCACCCCACCGGTCCGGGTGCTCCAGGCCCGCGACTCGGCCCAGACCCCACACCTGCGCCTGCACCGGGTTGGTCAGTTCCTCGTCCGTCCCCGCCGCAACCGCCCCCCGGCTGAGCAGCCACAGCGGGGAGGCGATCCCGGCGTCACCGAGCGCCTGCACCAGTCCGAGGGTGCCCGCCAGGCCTCCGGCCACGACGGGCTGTTCGGCCAGCGGCGCCTCGTCCAGTGCCAGCAGCGAGACCACCCCGGCCGGCGCCGTGTCCGAGCCGGCGGCCGACGTGATCCGAAGGGCGAGCGTCTCGCGGTCGAGCGCGTCCGGGGCGATCCGCAGGGTGACGGCCTCGGCGCCACGGGCGGACAGGGCCTGTAGGACTGCAGCGGTCAGGTCCTCGTCCGCATCCGTCGGGACCAGGACCAGCCAGGTTCCCGTCAGCGTGGCCGGACCGGGCTCGGCGACCGGTATCCAGGCCACCTGGTAGCGCCAGTCGGCCACCGCCGACTGCTCGCGCTCCCGGCGACGCCAGGAGGCCATCGCCGGGACGACGTCGCTGAACGGCCATCCGGTCTCCACCGCCAGCGCACCGGCCAGGCCGGTCACGTCGTCGGCCTCGACAGCGGCCCAGAACCGGGCTTCGCCTTCCGAGACCGGGTCCATGCGGCCGGTCCCGGCGCCGTTGTAAGCGCCGGTCGGAGCCGACTTCGGCCAGAAGTAGCGCCGCTGGAACGCGTAAGTCGGCAGGTCGACGCGCTCGCCCTGGGCCAGCACCGACGGCCAGTCCACGACGACGCCCCGCACATGCACCTCGGCGAGGGATGTCAGTACCCGGCCCGGACCGCCGTCGTCGCGACGCAGCGTGCCGGACACCACCGGCGCGGTCGTCGGGTCGTCGGTCTCCAACAGGGCGGTGATCGCCGTGGTCAGCACCGGGTGTGCGGACACCTCGACGAAGGCGTTGTACTCGGCCCGGCCCAGCAGTTCCACGGCCCGGGAGAACTGCACCGGGGCGCGCAGGCTCGCGTACCAGTACCCGGCGTCCGCCTCGGGACCCTCCAGGTACTCGCCGGTCATCGCCGACATCATCGGCAGCCGGGCCGGCTGCGGGACGATGCCCGCCAGCAGGCTCAGCACCTCGTCGCGAATGGCGTCGACCTGCGGCCCGTGCGAGGCGTAGTCCACCGGAAGCAGTCGGGTCCGTACCCCGTCCCGCTCGAATTCGGCGGCCAGGTCGGCCAGGGAGGTGGGCTCACCGGAGACCACCGTGGCAGCAGGCCCGTTGACCGCGGCCACCGACAGCCGGTCACCGCTCGAAGCCAGTCGAGCCGCGACGGCGTCCTTCGACGCGGCGATCGACAGCATGCCGCCGGCTCCGGACAGGGCGATCAGCGCCCGGCTGCGCAACGCGACCACCCTCGCCGCATCGTCCAGGGAGAGGATTCCGGCGACGACCGCGGCCGCGATCTCGCCCTGCGAATGCCCCACCACGGCGTCGGGCCTCACCCCGGCGGCCTGCCACAGTTCGGCGAGCGAGACCATCACGGCCCACAGCACCGGTTGCACCACGTCGACCCGGTCGAAGCCCGGCGCACCGTCGCGACCGGCAAGGACGTCGTCCAGCGACCAGTCCACGTACGGAGCCAGCGCCCGCCCGCACTCCGCCAGCCGGGCCGCGAACACCGGCGACGACGCTGCCAGTTCGCGACCCATCCCGATCCACTGCGAACCCTGGCCGGGGAAGACGAAGACGACCCTGCGGGAGCTCTCGGCGACGCCGGTCACCACCGCGCCGGACGGGGTCGATCCGGCCACCGCCGTTACCGCGTCGACCAGTTCGTCGCGCCGGCCGCCGAGCACGACCGCGCGGTGCTCCAAGGCCGGGCGGGTGGTGGCCAGTGACCAGGCCACGTCCACCGGGGCGGTCGCGGGGCGCGCGTTCAGGTGCGCGGCCAGCCGTGACGCCTGGGCCCGCAGGCCTTCGGCGCTCTGGCCGGATACCAGCCAGGCCACCGTCTCGCTCTGCAGCACGGGAAGCTTCGCCGCCGCGGCCGGAGCCGCCGCCTCGGCGTCGGAAGGGTCCTCGGCGGGAGCCGGACCCGACGGTTCCTCCAGGATGACATGGGCGTTGGTGCCGCTGATGCCGAAGGCCGAGACGCCGGCCCGGCGCGGCTGTCCGTCGGCCGGCCACGGCACCGGCTCGGTCAGCAACTGGACGCGCCCGGCCGACCAGTCCACGTACGGGGAGGGCTCCTCGGCGTGCAGGGTGCGCGGCAGCACTCCGTGCTGCAGGGCCAGCACCATCTTGATGACCCCGGCGACACCGGCGGCGGCCTGGGTGTGGCCGATGTTCGACTTCACCGACCCCAGCCACAACGGCCGGTCCTCGGGCCGGTCCTGACCATACGTCGCCAGCAGCGCCTGCGCCTCGATCGGGTCACCCAGTACGGTTCCGGTCCCGTGCGCCTCGACCGCGTCCACCTCGGTGGCCGACAGCCGGGCGTTGGCCAGCGCGGCCCGGATCACCCGCTGCTGCGACGGACCGTTGGGCGCGGTCAGACCGTTCGAAGCGCCGTCCTGATTCACCGCACTGCCACGAACGACAGCCAACACCCGGTGCCCGTTGCGGTGCGCGTCGGACAACCGCTCGACGACGAGCACCCCGACGCCCTCGCCCCAGCCGGTGCCGTCGGCTGCGGCGGCGAACGGTTTGCACCGTCCGTCGAAGGCGAGGCCGCCCTGCCGGGAGAACTCGGCGAAGGTCCCCGGTTCCGCCATCACCGTCACCCCGCCGGCCAGAGCCAGTGTGCACTCGCCCGACCGCACCGCCTGTGCGGCCAGGTGCAGAGCGACCAGGGAGGAGGAGCAGGCCGTGTCCACGGTCACGGCCGGGCCCTCCAGCCCCAGGGTGTAGGCCACCCGCCCGGAGATCACACTGGTGGCGTTGCCGGTGACCACATAGCCTTCGGCGTCGCTCGCGGGCACCGCCGCGCCGTAGGCGGAGAAGCCGGCGCCGGCGAACACGCCGGTTGCCGAGCCGCGCAGGGTACTGGGGTCGATCCCGGCCTGCTCCAGGGCCTCCCAGGACGCTTCGAGCAGAACCCGCTGCTGCGGATCCATGGCCAGCGCCTCACGCGGACTGATCCCGAAGAAGTCGGCGTCGAATCCCGACGCGTCATAGACGAACCCGCCCTGACGTGTCGTCGACACCCCTGACTCGGGTGTGGTGCCGTAGACGCTCCGGGCGTCCCAGCCGCGGTCGACCGGAAAGCCCGAGATCGCGTCCACCCCGGTGGCCAGCAGCTGCCAGAACCCGTCCGCGTCCCCGACACCGCCCGGGAAACGGCAGCCCATGCCGACGATCGCCACCGGCTCCTGGTCGCGGTCCTCCAGCTCCCGCACCCGTCGCCGGGCCTTGCGCAGATCGGCTGTGGCCCGCTTCAGGTAGTCGAGAAACTTCTCTTCGTTGTCCATGGAAACGGCTCCTCGCGCATGGTCCCGGCGTCAGCCTTGACACTCGTTAGTCGGCGAGCTCGTTGTCGAGAAGTTCGAAGATGTTCTCGACCGTGGCTGCTTTGAGATCGTTGTCGGCCGCGTCGCCGGCCGTCGCACCGTGATCGCTCTCCAATGTCACCAGCAGAGCTTTCACACGTGCAGCGAGAGCAGTACGTGTACCATCACCGGAGGAAATTCCCTTGACCAGTTCTTCGAGCCTGCTGATTTCGTCCAGGGCAGCCGATCCCGAACCGACCTTGTCATCGCCGACCTCCTGCTTGAGGTAATCGGAGAGAACAGCCGGTGTCGGGTAGTCGAATGCGAGGGTGGCGGGCAGTTTCAGCCCGGTGGCAGCGTTCAGGCGATTGCGTAGCTCCAGAGCAGTCAATGAGTCGAAACCCAGATCCTTGAAAGCCTTTCCGGCTCCCACGGCTTCCGCCGAGGAATGACCGAGAACGGCGGCCGCATGCGTTCGAATCAGGCGCAACAGTATCCGGTCGCGGTCGGATTCGCTGGCTGCGTTCAACTGCTCCCGCAACAGCCGTCCTGCTTCCGCACGGTCGGCGGTGAATGCGGACCGCAGCGGATTTCCGGCGAGACTGCGCCAGACCGCCGCCAACTGGTCGCCCCGAGCCGCCTGGCCCCTCAGCGCGGCCACGTTCAGTCGGGCCGGCACCAGCAGCGCCTCGTCCCGGGCCAGTGCCAGATCCAGCAGGGCCAGGCCGTCCTCCGCGGTGATCTCACTCATCACGCTGCGGCCGGCCCGCTGCCGGTCACCGGCGCTGAGGTGCCCGGTCATCGCGCTGGCCTGGGCCCACAGCCCCCAGGCCAGCGAGACCGCCGGCAGTCCGTCCGCACGGCGGTGGGCGGCCAGGGAGTCCAGGAAGGCGTTCCCTGCCGCGTAGTTGCCCTGCCCTGGGGCGCCGAAGGTAGCGGCACCCGCCGAGAAGAGGACGAAGGCGTCCAGATCGGCATCCAGGGTCAGCTCGTGCAGGTTCCAGGCCGCGTCGGCCTTGGGCCGCATCACCGTGTCGATCCGATCGGGCGTCAGCGACCCGATCACGCCGTCGTCCAGGACTCCGGCAGTGTGGAGCACTGTCGTCAGCGTGCCCTCGGTACGGGCCAGCACCGCCGCCAGAGCAGGGCGGTCGGCGGCGTCACCGGCCGTGATCCGCACACCGACACCTGCCTGGGCGCAGTCGGCGGCCAACTGGGCGGCACCTCCGGCGGACGGGCCCGAGCGGCTCAGCAGCACCAGTTCCTCGGCACGCCCGGTCGCCGCCAGATGCCGGGAGAACAGGGCCCCCAGCATGCCGGTCCCGCCCGTGATCAGGACGGTTCCGGCCCGGCGACCCGGCTCGGGCGTGGTGCCGCTGAGGTCGGCGTCCGGCTCCGGCAGGCTCGCCGGGCGGGTCAGCCGCCTTCCGTAGAGAGCCTGCCGACGGATCGCCAGTTCGGGCTCGGCAGAGGCCATGGCTGCGGCCAGCTGCCCGCCGGCCTCCGCGCTGCCGTCCGCCGGAAGGTCGACCAGGACCAATCGGCCCGGCTCCTCCGACTGCGCGGAACGGATCAGCCCCCACACCGAGGAGGCGGCCGGATCGGTCACCGGCTCCCCGGGCTGCGCCGCGATCGCGCCCCGGGTCACCAGCACCAACCGGGCCTCCGACAGGGCCGGCAGCGTCAGCCACTGCTGGACCAGGCCTAGCGTCCGACCGACGACCAGTCGCGCAGTCCCGGCGACACCGGGACCCGTAGCGGTGCCGCCGTCGATCTCGACCAGCACCAGATCCGGCGCGGGCAGACCGTTCTCGACCGTCTCGACCAGAGCGGCCAGATCCGGATATGCCTCCAGCGTCGCGCCGGCCGCGCCGATCCCGAACGGGTCGGGGCCGATCAGCGCCCACCTGCCCGCAGCGGCCGCTTCCGCGCCGCCGACCGGAATCCATTCGACGCTGAAGAGCGCGTCGCGCAAACCGTTCGCGGCGGCCTGCAGCGCACCGGCCGCGATCGGCCGCAGCACCAGCGACTCCACCGACACCACCGGTTGCCCGGTGGCATCCGCCGCGTCCAGGACCAGGCTTCCGGCGCTGCCGTGCGAGAGCCGGACCCGCAGTGTGGCCGCGCCCGACGCCTGGAGCGACACCCCGGTCCACGCGAACGGCAGCCGCACGCCGCCCAGTTCGCCCGAAGGGTCGGTGTCGGCGAGCAGACCGGCCGCGTGCAGCGACGCGTCCAGCAGCGCCGGGTGGATGCCGAACCGGGCGGCGTCGGACGCCGCGTCGTCGGGCAGGGCGATCTCGGCGAAGACGTCGCTGCCGCGCCGCCAGGCCGCCCGCAGTCCGCGGAAGACCGGCCCGTAGCCGTAGCCGCCTGCGGCCTGGACCTCGTAGAGACTGGAGACGTCCACGGACTCGGCGTCCTCGGGCGGCCAGATCAGGAAGTCGGCGGGCGACGCCAGGACAGCGGGCAGGTCCGGCGCGAGCCGTCCACTGGCCTGCTGGACCCAGGGGACACCGTCCGCGCCGTCGGCGCGGGAGTAGACCTCGACGCTCCGCTGGCCGTCCAGGTCCGGCGCACCGACCGTGACCTGGACCTGGACCGCACCGATGGCCGGCACCACCAGCGGGGCCGCCAGGGTCAGTTCGACGATCCTGGCGCACCCGACCTCGTAGCCGGCCCGGACCGCGAACTCCACGAAGGCGGTACCCGGCAGCAGTACCGTGCCGCCGACGGCGTGATCACCGAGCCAGGGCTGCGAGCGCAACGACAGCTGTCCGGTCAGCACCACTCCTCCCCCGCCGGCCAGTTCGACCGACGCGCCCAGCAGCGGGTGTCCGACCGCGCCCAGCCCGGCCGACCGCACGTCCCCGGCTCCACCCAGGGACATCCGGGACCAGTAGCGCTGGTGCTCGAAGGCGTAGGTGGGCAGGTCGGTCCGCTGCCCGGTGGGCAGGACCGCCGACCAGTCCACGCCCACCCCGCGCACATGGACCTCGGCCAGCGACTGCAGGATCCGGGCCGCACCGCCGTCGTCCCGGCGCAGTGTTCCGGCCACCGCCGGCGTCCGGTCCGAGCCGCCGTCGACCTGTTCGAGGGTGGCCGAGACCGCAGCGACCAGCACCGGGTGCGGCGAGGACTCGACGAACACCCGGTACCCGGCCCGGCCGAGCTCCTCGACCGCCGCCGAGAAGCGCACCGGCGCCCGCAGACTCGCGTACCAGTAGTCGACCCCGAGCTGTGAGCCGTCGACGAACTCCCCGGTCATCGCCGACACCATCGGCAGTCGGCCCGGCTGGGAGGTGATCCCGGCGAGCGCGGTGAGCACCTCGTCGCGGATGGCGTCCACCTGCGGTCCGTGCGAGGCGTAGTCCACCGGCAGGATCCGGGCCCGGACGCCGTCACGCTCGCATGCGGCCGCCAACTCCTCGACGGTGTCCGGGTCACCGGAGACCACGGTGGCATCCGGCCCGTTGACCGCCGCGACCGTCAGCCGACCGTCCCAGGCCGCCAGCCGTGCTTCCACGGCCGCAGCCGACTCGGCGACGGACAGCATGCCGCCACGCCCGGACAGCGCCGTCAGCGCCTGGCTGCGCAGCGCCACCACCCTGGCGGCGTCCTCCAGGGAGAGGATCCCGGCGACGCAGGCGGCCGCGATCTCGCCCTGCGAATGTCCCACCACCGCATCCGGACGGACCCCGGACGCCTCCCACACCGCCGCCAGCGACACCATCACCGCCCACAGGGCCGGCTGCACCACATCGACCCGGTCCAGACCCGGCGCCCCCTCGGCACCGGCCAGGACCTCGTCCAACGACCAGTCCACATAAGGCGCCAGCGCCTGCGAGCACTCGGCCAGCCGCGCCGCGAACACCGGCGACGACACCGCCAACTCCCGGCCCATCCCGACCCACTGCGAGCCCTGGCCGGGGAACACGAACACCGTGCGCCGGTCGCCGGCCGGCACCGTCCCGGTCACCACTCCGGCGGCCGGATCGCCGACCGCCACCGCCCCCAGCCCGGCGAGCAGTTCGCCGGCCCCCGTGCCGATGACCACGGCCCGGTGCTCGAACGCCGCCCGGGTGGTCGCCAACGACCAGGCGACGTCAGCGAGTTCACCGACCCTCGGTTCCAGTCGGGCCTGCCGGTACCCGGCCAGCCGCTGTGCCTGTGCAGCCAGTCCGGCGGCGGTCCTGCCGGATACCAGCCAGGCCGTCGGGGCGCCGGTCAGCACCGGCAGCGCGGCCTTCTCGGTCTCCGGGCCGAATCCGTCCTCGTCACTCGGTCCGATGAGATCTGACAGGTCCTCAAGGGCGGGCGGTTCCTCCAGAATGATGTGCGCATTGGTGCCGCTGACCCCGAAGGACGACACCCCGGCCCGACGCGGCCGCCCGTTCACCGGCCACGGCACCGGCTCGCTGAGCAGCCGCACCTCGCCCGAGTCCCAGTCCACGTGCGGGGACGGCTGCTGCGCGTGCAGCGTGACCGGCAGGGCCTCGTGCTGCATCGCCAGCACCATCTTGATGATCCCGGCAACGCCCGCGGCTGCCTGGGTGTGACCGATGTTGGACTTCACCGAACCCAGCCACAGCGGCCGTTCGCCGCTCCGCTCCTGTCCGTAGGTGGCCAGCAGCGCCTGGGCCTCGATCGGGTCGCCGAGGACCGTACCGGTCCCGTGTGCCTCGACGGCGTCCACGTCGGCGGCCGTCAGCCGGGCGTCGGCCAGAGCGGTACGGATCACCCGCTGCTGGGACGGGCCATTGGGCGCCGTCAACCCGTTGGAGGTGCCGTCCTGGTTCACCGCGCTGCCGCGAACCACCGCCATCACGCGGTGCCCGTTGCGCCGGGCGTCGGCAAGCCGTTCCACCACCAGCACACCGGCGCCCTCGCCCCAGCCGGTGCCGTCGGCGCCGGCCCCGAAGGACTTGCACCGGCCGTCCCCGGCCAGGCCCTGCTGCAGGGCGAACTCGGCGAACGCTCCGGGCGTCGCCATCACCGTCACCCCGCCGGCCAGGGCCAACGAGGACTCCCCCGAGCGCAGCGACTGGCAGGCCAGGTGCAGCGCGACCAGGGACGACGAGCAGGCCGTGTCCACGGTGACCGCCGGGCCCTCCAACCCCAGCGTGTAGGCGACCCGTCCGGAGATCACGCTGGTGGCGCTGCCGGTGAGGAAGTAGCCCTCGGTGCCGGCGGTGTCGCCGGACGGCTGCAGGTTCATCCCGTAGCCGGACGACCAGGCGCCGGCGAACACTCCGGCTGCTGTGCCGCGCAGCGATCCGGGGTCGATTCCGGCCTGTTCCAGCGCCTCCCACGAGGCCTCCAGCAGTAGCCGCTGCTGGGGGTCCATGGCCAGCGCCTCGCGGGGGCTGATGCCGAAGAACGCGGGGTCGAACTCGCCCGCGTCGTAGACGAATCCACCGACCGGGGTGAACGAGCGGGATATGTCGGCGGCGGAACCGAAGGCGTCCCAGCCGCGATCGGTCGGGAAGCCGGAGACGGCGTCCTGACCTGTCGTCAGCAACGTCCAGAAGTCGTCGAGGGAGTCCGCGCCACCGGGCAGGCGGCAGCTCATCCCGACGATGGCGATGGGTTCGTCGGACGTCGCCGCCGCCTGAACCTGGATCAGTTCCCTGGTCTGCCCGCCCATCAGGGCGCCCCGGAGGTGCTCGGCCAGTGCGACCGGGGTCGGGTAGTCGAAGACCAGGGTGGCCGGGAGCTTCAGACCGGTGGCCGTGTGCAGCCGGTTGCGCAGCTCGACGGCGGTGAGCGAGTCGAAGCCGGCGTCCTTGAACGCCCGCCCCGCCTCCACCGCGTCGGGCGTGGGATGTCCGAGGACGAGCGCCGCCTCGGCCCGGACCAGGTCGGTGAGGATCCGGTCCTGGTCGGCCCGGGTGAGGCCCTGGAGTTGCTGTCCCAGCGCGGAGGCGGCACCCGCGGTGTCACTGTCGACGTCGGCCGACTCCGACAATGCCAGCCGGACCTGCGGAAGTTCGCTGATCAGTGCGCTGGGCCGGTGCAGGGTGAACACCGGGGCGAACCGGTCCCAGTCCAGGTCGGCCACGGTGACCAGGCCCTCGCCGTGGTCCAGGACGGTGGCCAGCGCGCCGATGGCCAGCTCGGGGTCCATGTCCCGCAGGCCGAGCCGCTGCAGCTGGCTGCCGCCCTCGCCCTCGCCCATCCCACCGCCGCCCCACAGGCCCCAGGACACCGAGGTCGCGGGCAGTCCGCGGGCCAGCCGGTTCTCGGCCAGCGCGTCCAGGTAGGCGTTGGCGGCTGCGTAGGCCGCCTGCAGCCGGCTGCCCCAGATCGCGGCCCCGGAGGAGAACACCACGAAGGCGTCCAGCTCCCGATCGGCGGTGAGCCGGTCCAGGTGCGCGGCCCCGGCGGTCTTGGCGAGCGCGGCGCCGGCCAGGTCCCCGACCGTGGTGTCGGCGACCAGGGCGCCCTGCGGGACGCCGGACGCATGGAAGACGGACCGCAGGGCGGGCCCGCTCCCGTCGATCCGGTCCAGCAGTGCGGCCAACCCGGACCGGTCGGCCGTGTCGCAGGCGACCACCGAGACGGCGGTGCCCCCGGCAGCCAGCCGAGCGGCCCGCTCGGCCGTACCGGAGGCCCGGGCTCCCGATCGCGAGACCAGCACGACCCGGGGAACGCCGCGCCCGGCCAGCCAACTGGCCACCCGTCCGCCGATCGCCCCGGTGCCGCCGGTGAGCAGGGCGGTCCCCGAGGACGTCCAAGCGCCGTTTCCGTGCGGCTGCGGGGCCGGAAGCAGTCGTCGGCCCAGGATTCCACTGCCACGGATCGCGATCTGGTCCTCGCCGCGCTCGGCGGATCCGGCCAGGACGGCGACCAACTGGGCCGAGGTGCGCTCGTCCAGAGCCGGCGGCAGATCGATCAGGCCGCCCCAGTGGTCGGGGTGCTCCAGTCCGACGATCCGGCCCAGGCCCCAGATCTGGGCCTGGACCGGGCTGGTCAGCGTCTCGCCCGGGCCGGTCGCGACCGCTCCGGTGGTCGCTGCCCAGACCGGGGCCTGGATGCCGAGGTCGGCCAGGGCCTGGACCAGGCCCAGGGTTCCGGCCAGGCCGGTGCTGACGGCCGGCGAGTCGCTGAGCGGCTCCTCGTCGAAGCCCAGCAGCGACAGCACCCCGGCGGCTTCGGCCACCCTGCCCTGCTCGTCGGTGAGTGCCTGCCGGATCCGGTCAGCCAGGCCGCCACGATCCACCTCGCCCGGAGCGGCCTCGGCCAGGGCCACCCGGGCTCCGGACCCGGTCAGGGCCTCTGCGCAGGCCCCGGTCAGCTCCGAACCACTCGCCGTGACGACGAGCCAGACCCCGGTGAGCTTCGCCGGAGCCGAGTCGGGCAGCGGGGTCCAGGAGACCTGGTAGCGCCAGCCGGCCGTCAGCGACTCCTCCCGGTCGCGCTGCCGCCAGGACGCCAGCGCCGGAAGCACCTCGCTGAACGGGCGCTCCCCCTCGATCTCCAGGGCCCCGGCCAGTCCGGCCAGATCGCCGTGTTCCACCGCGGCCCAGAACTGCGCCTCAGCCTCGGATCCGGTCCCGTCACCGCCACGAGCCGCTACGGGCGTGGGCTTCGGCCAGTAGTACTGGTGCTGGAAGGCATAGGTGGGCAGTTCCACCAGCTGACCGGTCGGCAGGATCGCGGACCAGTCGACGTCCACCCCGCGCACATGGGAACGGGCCAGGGCGGCCAGCACAGCTGTCGCGGCGTCAGCGTCCGCCCGCAGCACCGGGATGAATGCGGCCTCGGTGTCCGTTCCCTCGCCGATGGCCGACAGCGTCCCGTCCGGGCCGATCTCGATGAACACCGTGACGCCCTGGGCGGCCATCGTCGCGACCGCGTCGGCGTAACGGACCGGCTGCCTTGCCTGGTCCACCCAGTAGTCGGCATCCGGTTGGGTGATCAGCTCACCGGTCAGCGCCCCGACCCAGGTCACCGTGGGCGGCGCATGCT
Source organism: Streptacidiphilus carbonis (assembly GCF_000787775.1). Lineage (GTDB taxonomy): Bacteria > Actinomycetota > Actinomycetes > Streptomycetales > Streptomycetaceae > Streptacidiphilus > Streptacidiphilus carbonis. The sequence goes on from NZ_BBPM01000065.1 coordinate 26,453, forward strand.
CCAGATCGGCGGCCACCGTGCCGAGTTCTTCCAGCACGGGGTCCATCAGGGACGAGTGGAAGGCGTGGCTGACGCGCAGTCGGCGCACCCTCCGCCCGCGCTCCCGCCACACCTCGACCAGCGCGTCCACCTCGTCCGCGTCGCCCGAAACCACCGTGGCCGACGGGCCGTTGACGGCCGCGACGGACACCCCGGACCTGCCCTCGAGCGTGGCGAACAGCTCGGCCTCGCCGGCGGCGATGGCCGCCATCGCCCCGCCCTCGGGAAGGGCCTGCATCAGCCGCGCCCGGGCCGCGACCAGTCGGCAGGCCCGGGCCAGCGTCAGCACACCGGCCGCATGGGCAGCCGCGATCTCCCCGACCGAGTGTCCGGCAACCGCGTCCGGGACGATCCCGGCCGCCTTCAGCAGGGCGACCAGCCCCATTTCGACCGCGAACAGCCCGGTCTGGGCGTAGAGGGTCTGGGTGGCCCGGTCGTCGCCGTCCGCAGGGGTACCCAGCACCACGTCCCGGATCGGCACGCCGGTCTCGGCCTCCAGCAGTGCGCAGGCGTGATCGAACGCCTCGGCGAAGACCGGGGATGCCGCGTGGAGCTCGCGGCCCATCCCGGCCCGCTGGGCTCCCTGCCCGGCGAAGACGAAGCCCACCCGGCCGGCCCCGGAGGCGGAGACCGCCGCCTGGACCACCCCGGCCGCGGGCGCGCCCAGGGCAAGCGCGGTCAGTCCGGAGGCCAGATCGCCGGTGATGACGGCTCGGTGCTCGAACATCGACCGGCTCCGGGCCAGCGACCAGCCGACATCGACCGGATCCAGCTCCGGACGGGCGGAGAGGTGGTCGGCGAGCCGTCCGGCCTGGGCGGCCAGACCGGCAGCCGACTGGCCGGACACCAACCACGCGGACGGGGCCGGATCCAGCACCGGCGCCGGCCGCTGCGCAGGAGTTGCATCGTCGGCGAGGGCCGGCGGTTCTTCGACGATCACATGGGCGTTGGTGCCGCTGACGCCGAACGCCGACACGCCCGCCCGCCGTGGACGGCCGTTCGCCGGCCAGGGCACCGGCTCGGTCAGCAGGCGCACCTCGCCCGCGGACCAGTCCACGTGCGGGGACGGTTCGTCGGCGAAGAGGGTGACCGGCAGCACGTCGTGCTGCAGGGCCAGCACCATCTTGATCACACCGGCCACTCCGGCCGCGGCCTGGGTGTGCCCGATGTTGGACTTCACCGACCCCAGCCACAACGGCCGTTCCTCCGAACGGTCCTGACCGTACGTCGCCAGCAGCGCCTGCGCCTCGATCGGGTCACCCAGCACCGTCCCGGTCCCGTGCGCCTCCACCACGTCGACATCCGACGCCGACAACTGCGCGCTCGCCAGCGCCGCCCGGATCACCCGCTGCTGCGACGGACCGTTCGGCGCCGTCAACCCGTTCGACGCACCGTCCTGATTCACCGCACTGCCACGCACCACAGCCAGCACCCGATGCCCGTTGCGACGGGCATCGGAGAGCCGTTCCAGCACCAGGACACCAGCGCCTTCACCCCAGCCGGTGCCGTCGGCGTCCGCGCCGAACGACTTGCACCGGCCGTCGCCGGCCAGACCCTGCTGGCGGGCGAATTCGGCGAACGCTCCGGGCGTCGCCATCACGGTGACCCCGCCGGCCAGGGCCAGCGAACACTCCCCCGAGCGCAGGGCCTGACCGGCCAGGTGCAGCGCGACCAGCGACGACGAGCAGGCCGTGTCGACGGTGACCGCCGGGCCCTCCAGGCCCAGGGCGTAGGAGACCCGGCCGGAGATCACACTGGTGGCGTTCCCGGTGAGCAGGTAGCCCTCGGAGCCGCTGCTCCGGGCCAGGCCGACGCCGTAGGCCGAGTAGGTGGCCCCGGCGAAGACACCGGTCTGACTGCCCCGCAGCGAGTGCGGATCGATGCCTGACCGTTCCAGCGCCTCCCAGGTGGTCTCCAGCAACAGCCGCTGCTGCGGATCCATCGCCAGCGCCTCACGCGGGCTGATGCCGAAGAACCCGGCGTCGAACCCGGAGGCGTCGTAGACGAATCCGCCCTGGCGGGTGGTGGAGGTCCCGGCTGCGGGGGCGGCACCGTAGAGGCGGTCGGCGTCCCAGCCCCGGTCGGACGGGAAGCCGGAGACCGCGTCAGTGCCCGTGGCGATCAACTCCCAGAAGCTGTCCGGGGTGGCGGATCCGCCGGGGTAGCGGCAGCCGATGCCGACGATGGCGATCGGCTCGCCGGGGTCGGCGGCCGCGAATGCCGGCGCCGCCGGCGCGGACTCGCCCAGGGCGCCGAGCAGTTCGGCGCGCAGGAATCCGACGACCACGGTCGGGGTGGGGTAGTCGAAGACGAGCGTGGCCGGGAGCCGCAGGCCGGTGGCCGCGTTCAGCCGGGTGCGCAGGTCGACGGCGGTGAGCGAGTCGAAGCCGAGGTCCTTGAAGGCCCGCCCGGCCGGTACGGCCTCCACTGAGGCGTGCCCGAGCACGGCGGCGGCCTCGGCCCGGACCAGGTCGGTGAGGATCCGGTTCTGCTCCGGCCGGTTCAGGCCGAGCAGCCGCTGTCCCAGCGCCGTCCCGGCCTTCCTGGCGTCGTCGTCGGAGTCCGGCGGACCGTTGAGGGCCCGCTGGGCGTCCGGCAGATCGGCCAGCAGCGGACTGGGCCGCTGCACGGTGAACACCGGGGCGAACCGGGCCCAGTCGATGTCCGAGACCGCGACCAGGGCCTCGTCCGCGTCCAGCACCCCGGCCAGCGCCGCGATCGCCGGCTCCGGGTCCATCTCCCGCAGGCCGAGGCGCTGCAGCAGTTCCCCGGCCGGTCCCTCGCCCATACCGCCGCCGCCCCACAGGCCCCAGGCGACCGAGGTCCCGGCCAGCCCACGGGCCCGGCGGTCCTCGACCAGGGCGTCCAGTGCCGCGTTCGACGCCGCGTACCCGGCCAGCTGACCGCTGCCCCAGGTGGCCGCGCCGGAGGAGAACACCACGAAGGCGTCCAGGTCGAGTCCGGAGGTGGCCTGGTCCAGATACGCGGCGCCGCCGGCTTTCGCCTGCGACACGTCCGCCAGCTCCGATGCCACCATGCCGTCGATCGGTCCGCCGAGACCGGCCCCGGCGGCATGCATCACCGAGCTCAAGCACGGTCCGGTCGCGCCGATCCAGTCCACCAGACCGGCCACCTGCGCGCGCTCGCCGATGTCACCGGCGACCACGGCCACCGCTGTTCCGGCGGCGGCCAGTTCGGCGGCCAGAGCAGCCACCCCGGCCGCGGCCGGACCCGAACGGCTGGACAGCACCAGCCTGGCCGCGCCGCGACCGGTCAGCCAACGGGCCACATGCCCGCCGACGCCGCCGGTACCGCCGGTCACCAGCACGCTGCCACCAGGCAGCCACCGGCCACCGGGACGCGGCCGCGGTGCGCGCAGCAGCCGCCGGCCCAGCACTCCCCCGGACCGGATCGCCACCTGGTCCTCGCCGCATCCGGCCAGGACCGCGACCAACCGATCGGCCGAGCGCGCGTCCCACACCCGCGGCAGGTCGACCAGGCCGCCCCACCGGTCCGGATGCTCCAGACCCACGACGCGGCCGAAGGCCCAGGTCTGCGCCTGGACCGGGCCGGTCGCCACATCACCGGCTCCGGCAGCGACCGCACCCGACGTCAGCACCCACAGCGGCGCGCCGATCCCGGCGTCGCCCAGCGCCTGGACCAGGCCCATCGTCCCGGCCAGACCACCGGGCACGACCGGCCACCGCTCCATCGGCGCCTCGTCCAGCGCCAGCAGCGACACCACTCCGGTCACCGGACTGCTCTCGTCGTCCTCCGCTGCCAGGAGAGTCTCGCCGATCCGGTCGGCCAGCACCCGGCGGTCGATCTCACCCACGCCGACCTCGGCGAGCAGCACCCGTGCGCCGTGGTCGGTCAGCGCCTGGACGCAGTGCTCGCCGCGGTGCGCGGCCGCTTCGTCGGACGGGGCGACCACCAGCCACGTCCCGGACAGCGTGGCCGAGTTGGGCACCGTGACCGGGGCCCAGGCGATCCGGTAGCGCCAGTCGGCGACCGTCGACTCACCGCGTTCGCGCTGCCGCCAGGCGGCCAGCGCGGGCAGCACCTCGCGCAGCCGCTGCCCGTCGACGGCCAGGGTCTGCGACAGGCTGTCCAGATCGCCGCCCTCGACGGCGGCCCAGAAGGCGCTGTCGGCCGCAGGGATGGTGTTCGGGCCGGTCGGAGCCGCGGCCGGGGCCGACTTGGGCCAGTACCGCTGGCGCTGGAACGCATAGGTCGGCAGGTCGATCCGCTCGCCGACCGGCAGCACCGCGGTCCAGTCCACGAAGACGCCGCGGCCGTGGACCTGCGCCAGCGAGGCCAGCGCCCGGACCGGCCCGCCGTCGTCCCGGCGCAGGGTGCCGGTGACGATGGGCTCCCGCACGGAGCCTGCGCTCCCGTCGGCCTCGGACTCCTGCCGAAGGTTCTCCAGGGTGTCGGTGACAGCGGCGGTCAGCACCGGGTGTGCGGAGGTCTCGATGAACACCCCGTAGCCGGCCCGGCCCAGCACCTCGGTGGCACGGGAGAACTCCACGGTCGCCCGCAGGCTGGCGTACCAGTAGTCGGCGTCCAGCTCCGGGCCGTCCAGGAACTCGCCGGTCAGCGCCGAGACCATGGCGATGACGCCGGGTCGCGGCGCGACCGTCCCCAGCAGACTCAGCACCCCGTCGCGGATCTCCTCGACCTGCGGCCCGTGCGAGGCGTAGTCCACCGGAAGCATCCTGGCCCGGACGCCGTCCCGTTCGCCGTCGGCGAGCAGCTCGGCCAGGGCCTCCGGCTCACCCGAAACCACCGTCGCCGCAGGGCCGTTCACCGCCGCGACCGAGATCCGGCCGTTCCAGCGCGTGATCCGCGCCGCCACGGCCTCGGCCGGTTCGGCGAGGGACAGCATCCCGCCGCGTCCGGACAGCGCGATCAGTGCCCGGCTGCGCAGCGCCACCACCTTGGCGGCGTCCTCCAGCGAGAGGATACCGGCGACCACCGCTGCCGCGATCTCGCCCTGCGAGTGCCCCAGCACCGCGTCCGGAACCACCCCTGCGGCCTGCCAGAACTCGGCCAGCGAGACCATCACGGCCCACAGCACCGGCTGCACCACGTCAACACGGTCGAAGCCCGGCGCACCGTCACGACCGGCCAGCACATCTCCCAACGACCAGTCCACGTACGGCGCGAGCGCCTGCTCGCACTCGGCCAGCCGGGCCGCGAACACCGGCGACGACGAGGCCAACTCCCGGCCCATCCCGACCCACTGACTGCCCTGCCCCGGGAACACGAACACCACCGGGCCAGCGCCTCCGGCCACCCCGGTCACCACCCCGGCAGCGGGCTCCTCCGCCGCCAACGCGCGGAGCCCAGCGGCCAGTTCGTCCCCGTCGGTGCCGGTGATGACGGCGCGGTGCTCGAACAGGGAACGGGTGGTCGCCAACGACCAGCCGACATCGACGGGGTCGAGGTCGGGGCGGATGGCGAGGTCTTCGGCCAGCCGCCGGGCCTGCTCGACGAGTCCGGACGCGGTCTGGCTGGACAACAGCCAGGCCGGGGCGGCGGACAGCACTGACGGGTCCGGCACGGCCGGCTCGGCAGCGCTCGGCAGCGGTGCTTCCTCAAGGATGATGTGGGCGTTGGTACCGCTGATGCCGAAGGCCGAGACCCCGGCCCGGCGGGGACGGTCGCCGGCCGTCCAGTCCAACGGCCCGCTGAGCAGCCGGACGTCACCGGCGGTCCAGTCGACCTGCGGTGACGGCACGTCAGCATGCAACGTGGCCGGCAGCAGACCGTGCTGCAGGGCCAGCACCATCTTGATGATCCCGGCCGCGCCGGAAGCCTGCTGGGCGTGGCCGATGTTGGACTTCACCGTGCCCAGCCACAGCGGACGTCCCTCCGGGCGGTCCTGACCATAGGTGGCCAGCAACGCCTGGGCCTCGATCGGGTCGCCGAGCCGGGTACCGGTGCCATGGGCCTCGACCGCGTCCACGTCGGCGGTGCCGAGGCCGGCACTGGCGAGCGCGGCGCGGATCACCCTTTGCTGCGAGGGGCCGTTGGGGGCGGTCAGGCCATTGCTGGCGCCGTCCTGGTTGATGGCACTGCCGGCGACCACGGCCAACACGGTGTGGCCGTGGCGGCGGGCGTCCGAGAGCCGCTCCAGGACGATCATCCCGGCGCCCTCGGACAGGCCCATGCCGTCCGCGTCGGCCGAGAACGCCTTGCAGCGACCGTCCAGGGCCAGCGCGCCCTGCTGTGAGAAGCCGATGAACTCCGCCGGATCGGTGATCACCATGACGCCACCGGCCAGCGCCAGGTCGCACTCACCGGTCCGCAGCGCCTGCGCGGCCAGGTGCAGCGACACCAGCGCCGACGAGCAGGCCGTGTCGACGGTGACAGCCGGGCCCTCCAGGCCGAGCGTGTAGGAGATCCGGCCGGAGATCACGCTGGTCACATTGCCGGTGAGCAGGTGCCCCTCCGAGCCGTCCAGGCCGGCGCCGTAGCCGGTCTGCGCGGCGTAGCCGGACGAGGCCGCACCGGCGAAGACACCGGTCAGCGAGCCGCGCAGGGACTGCGGGTCGAGCCCGGTGCGCTCCAGCGCCTCCCAGGCGGTCTCCAGCAGCAGCCGCTGCTGCGGGTCCATTGCCAGCGCCTCACGCGGGCTGATCCGGAAGAACGCGGGGTCGAAGTCGGCCGCCCCTGCGACGAACCCGCCCTCACTGGTGACGGACGCCAGCGCCTGGCCGGGGATCGCGTCGAGCAGTCCACGAATGTCCCAGCCCCGGTCCTCCGGGAAACCCCCGATCGCATCCCCACCGGTCGCGAGCAGCCGCCACAGCGCCTCCGGGCTGTCCACCCCGCCCGGAAACCGGCAGCCCATGCCCACGATCACCACCGGATCGGTGGCCGACACCGGGACGACCCGCGATTCGGTCGCCATCAACTGCTGAGTGCCCATCAGCTGGGCCACGATCTGCCGAGCCAGCATCACCGGTGACGGATAGTCGAACACCACCGTGGACGGCAGCTGCAGACCGGTGGCCTGGTTGAGCCTGCCGCGCAGCTCCACCGCCGTCAGCGAGTCGAAGCCCATGTCCCGGAATGCCCGCTTGGCCTCCACCTCGTCGGCGGAGGCGTGGCCCAGGACGGCTGCCGCATGGCTGCCGACCAGGTCGGTGACGATCCGCTCCCGCTGCCCGGCCGAGACTCCGACCAGACGTTCCAGCAGCGCCGCGGCCTCGCCCGAGGCCACCGCCGCAGTGCCGGCCGGGCCGGAGTCGAGCTGCCGCGCCTCGGGGATCTCCTGCAGCAGCGGCCAGGAACGCACGGCGTTGAACACGGCGGAGAAGCGCGGCCAGTCGACATCTGCGACCGACAGGACGGTCTCGTCGTCGGCGAGCACCTGGCCCAGCACGGTCAGCGCTCGCTCCGGGGCCAGCAGCCGCAGCCCCTGGCGCCGAAGGCGTTCCGGGACCAGGCTCTGCGGCCGCTCCGACACGGATGCACCGGCTGCTTCGGATTCGTCGAACCGTCCGCCGGAACTCCAGACCCCCCAGGCCACCGACGTGGCCGGCAGGCCCCGGGCGCGCCGCTTCTCCGCAAGCGCGTCCAGGTGGGCGTTGGCGGCGGCGTAGGTGCCGTGCTCGCCGACGCCCCAGGTCGCGGTGATGGAGGAGAACAGGACGAAGGCGTCCAGGTCCAGATCGGCCGTCAGTTCGTCCAGATGCCGGGCGCCGACGACCTTGGCGCCCAGCGCCAGGGCCAGCTGGTCGACGTCCGCCTCGTCGAGGGCCGTCAACTCGACCGCGACCGCGGCGTGGATCACCGTGGTGAGCGGCGGGGCAATCGTCGGTATCCAGGCCAGCAGGCCGGCCACCGCATCCCGGTCGACGACATCGCAGGCGACCATGGTCACCGCCGATCCGGCCTCGGCGAGGATCGCGGCGAGCACGGCTGCGCCGGGCGTCGCCGCTCCCCGGCGGCTGGCCAGCACCGCGTGCTCGACCCCGGAGTCGCTCAGCCAGGCAGCCAGGTCCGGGCCGATCGCACCGCTGGCACCGGTCAGCAGGACCGTTCCGCGCGGCCTCCATGCTCCCTCGCCGTTGCGCCGGGGAGCGGCCCGGACCAGACGGCGGGCCAGAACCCCGCCCGCCCGGATCGCCACCTGATCCTCGCTCCGGTCTGCGAGCACCCCGGAAAGCCGAGCTGCGGCCCGGTCGTCCAGGACCGGCGGCAGGTCGATGAGACCACCCCACCGGTCCGGATGCTCCACCCCCGCCGTCCGCCCCAGACCCCACACCTGGGCCTGGGTCGGACTGGCCAGCACATCGCCGTCGCCGGTCGTGACAGCGCCCTGGGTCAGCACCCACAGCGGCGCGGTGGTCCCGGTGTCGCCGAGCGCCTGCAGCAGTCCCAGCGTTCCGGCCACACCGGACGGCACCACGGGCTGGTCGGGCAGCGGCGACTCGTCCAACCCCAGCAGGGAGAGCACGCCCGCCGGCGAGGCTTCCGTCGGGAGGCCGTCGTCCGTCGGCGCGGCGAGGGTCTCGCTGATCCTCCTGGCCAGGCTCGACCGGGTCACCTCACCCGGGGCGACCTCGGCGACCAGCACCCGCGCCGCACGCTCGCCGAGGGCCCGCTCGCAGGCCGACGCCAGATCACTGCCGGCGAGTCCGGCCGTAACCATGAGCAGCCAGGTCCCCGACAGCACCGCCGGGGCCGGTTCGCGGACCGGCATCCAGGAGACCCGGTACCGCCAGTCCCCCGTCAGCGACTCGTCCCGCTCCCGTTGCCGCCACGAGGCCAGGGCCGGCACCAGGGTGCCCAGTGCCGTGCCGTCCAACGAGAGCACCCGGGACAGGCCGTCCAGGTCACCGGCCTCGACCGCGGACCAGAACCGGGCCTCGGCCGCGGAGCCGGTGCCACCGCCGACGGCGACCGGTGCCGGAACCGGCTTGGGCCAGAACCGCTGCCGTTGGAACGGGTAGGTCGGCAGTTCCACCCGCGCCGCCGCAGGTACGACGGTGGTCCAGTCGACGGCCACGCCGCGCACGTGAACCTCGGCCAGCGAGGCCAGCAACCGAGCCGGGCCGCCGTCGTCCCGGCGCAGCGTCCCGGCCACGATCGGCTCCGACAGGGAGATGCCCTCGGTCTCCTCGGGGTTCGCGAGCTCCTCCAGCGTTGCGGAGATGGACGCTGTCAGCACCGGATGCGCGGAGCTCTCGACGAACACCCCGTGACCCGCCCGGCCCAGCACCTCGACCGCCCGGGAGAACTGCACACGCGCCCGCAGGCTGGCGTACCAGTACCCGGCGTCCAGCTCGGGGCCTTCCAGGTACTCGCCGGTCATCGCCGACACCATCGGCAGCCGGCCCGGCTGCGGGGCGACGCTGTCCAGTAGGTCCAGGATCTCCTCGCGCAGTTCGTCCACCTGGGAGCCGTGCGAGGCGTAGTCCACCGGCAGGATCCTGGCCCGGACCCCCTCACGCTCGCAGTCGGCGAGGATCGCGGCCAGCGCCTCCAGGTCACCGGAGACCACCGTCGCAGCAGGGCCGTTCACGGCCGCCACCGAAGCCTGACCGTCGAGGATCACGAGCCGCGCCATCCGCGCCTCCACGGCGGCGACAGGTTCGGCGACGGACAGCATTCCGCCGCGCCCGGACAGCGCGATCAGCGCCCGGCTGCGCAGGGCCACCACCTTGGCGGCGTCCTCCAGCGACAGGATCCCGGCGATCACTGCCGCCGCGATCTCACCCTGCGAATGCCCGACCACAGCGGCGGGCTCGACGCCTGCGGCCTGCCACACCGCCGCCAAGGACACCATGACGGCCCACAGCACCGGCTGGACGACGTCCACCCGGTCGAAGCCCGGCGCACCGTCACGACCGGCCAGCACATCGCCCAACGACCAGTCCACGTACGGCGCCAGCGCCTGCTCGCACTCGGCCAGCCGAGCCGCGAACACCGGCGACGACGCCGCCAACTCCCGGCCCATCCCGACCCACTGACTGCCCTGCCCCGGGAACACGAACACCACCCGGCCGGGACCGCCGCCGGCCGGAACCACCCCGGTGACGGCACCTGCCGTCGGCCGGCCTGCGGCAACCGCCGACAGTCCGGAGAGCAACTCGCTCCGCTCCTGGCCCAGGACCACGGCCCGGTGCTCGAAGACCGACCGGGTAGTGAGCAGCGACCAGGCGACCTCTGCGGCTTCGAGTTCGGGACGGGCCAGCACGAACTCGCCCAGTCGGCCCGCCTGCGCGGCCAGCCCGGCCGTGCTCCGGGCCGACACCAGCCAGGCCGGGACGGTGCCGGTCAGCACCGGCAGGCCGGCACCGACCTTCTCCGTCTCTTCCCGGTCGGCGTCTTCCGCAGCCGGATCGTCGGGGTCGGCCTCGGCGACCACCTCGGCCACCGGCGGGGCTTCCTCCAGGATGGCGTGCACATTGGTGCCGCTGACTCCGAAGGCCGAGACGCCTGCGCGCCGGGGACGGCCGTTGGCCGGCCAGGCGACCGGCTCGTGCAGCAGCCGGACCTCGCCCGCCGTCCAGTCCACGTGCGGACTGGGCTCATCGGCATGCAGCGTGCGCGGCAACTCCTGATGCTGCAGAGCCAGCACCATCTTGATGATCCCGGCCATACCGGCTGCGGTCTGGGTGTGGCCGATGTTCGACTTCACCGAACCCAGCCACAACGGCCGGTCGTCCTCGCGGTCCTGACCGTAGGTCGCCAGCAGCGCCTGGGCCTCGATCGGGTCACCGAGCACCGTGCCGGTCCCGTGCGCCTCGACCGCGTCCACCTGGTCCGCACGCAGCCCGGCATTGGCCAGCGCGGTCCGGATCACCCGCTGTTGCGACGGGCCGTTCGGCGCGGTCAGACCGTTGCTGGCACCGTCCTGGTTCATCGCACTGCCGGCGATGACAGCCAGCACCCGGTGGCCGTTCCGGTGCGCGTCGGAGAGGCGCTCCAGGACGAGCATCCCGGCGCCCTCACCCCAGCCGATGCCGTCCGCGTCGGCCGCGAATGCCTTGCACCGGCCGTCAAAAGCCAGCCCTTGCTGACGGGAGAACTCCGCGAACGCACCAGGAGTGGACATCACGGCCACGCCACCGGACAGGGCCATCGAGCACTCGCGCGACCGCAGCGCCTGGCAGGCCAGGTGCAAGGCCACCAGGGAGGACGAGCAGGCGGTGTCGACGGTCACCGCCGGGCCTTCCAGCCCGAGGGTGTAGGAGACGCGTCCGGAGATGACCGACGTCAGGCTACCGATCATCAGATAGCCCTCGGAGCCGCCCTCTTCGGCCAGACCGCTGCCGTAGGCACCGAACCCGGCGCCGGCGAAAACACCGGTCGCGGTGCCCTTCAGTGACAGCGGGTCGATTCCGGCCCGCTCGATCGCCTCCCAGGCGGTCTCCAGCAGCAGCCGCTGCTGCGGATCCATGGTGATGGCCTCACGCGGACTGATCCCGAAGAACCCGGGGTCGAAGTCGGCCGCGTCATAGATGAATCCGCCCACGCGTGTCGTTGACGCCTCGTCACCTATTCCGGCGTACAGGCCTTCGGGGTCCCATCCCCGGTCCGACGGAAATCCGGAGATCGCGTCGGTCCCGGCGGCCATCAGGTTCCAGAACTCCTCCGGTTCCCGTACACCGCCCGGGAATCGGCAGCCCATGCCCACAATCGCGATCGGCTCGCGGTCGCGGTCGCGAAGCCTCTTGCGGGTACGACGCAACGTGGTGGTTACCTGCTTGAGGTAGTCACGAAGCTTGTCCTCGTTCTCAACCGCAGCCATGTTCAACTACCCCTAAGAAGTATGTGTGAATCAATCGAAGTCGGCGGCGCGGAGCTCTGCTTCGACGAAGTCGAACATCTCGTCGTCGGTTGCCGACTCGAGCTCCTGATCGGTGCGCTGGTCGTCGCCGTCTTCCTGGGCGCGCAGTTCCTGGCCGATTGATTCGAGCCGGGACGTGATGTCGAAGCGCTCCTCGTTGTTCCAGGTGATCCTGGAGAGGACGGCCTGCAGTTTCTTGAGTTCGGCCACCGCGACGGCGTAGTCGGTCTGTTCGTTGACGGCCTTGGAGCGGATGAACTCCGCCAGGACAGTGGGCGTGGGGTAGTCGAAGACGAGGGTGGCGGGCAGTTTCAGCCCGGTCGCCGTGTTCAGCCGGGTCCGCAGGTCGACGGCGGTGAGCGAGTCGAAGCCGAGGTCCTTGAACGCCCGGTCGGCCGGTACGGCGTCGACCGATCCATAACCGAGGACCGCGGCGGACTCGGCCCGGACCAGGTCGGTGAGGAGCCGGATCTGCTCGGCCCGGCCGAGTCCCTCCAGCCGCTGCCCCAGCGCCGTCCCGGTCGGCTCCGCACCGTCGTCGGACGGCGCGGAGTCGCTGAGCGCCTGCTGGGCCTCGGGCAGGTCGGCCAGCAGGGGGCTGGGCCGTTGGACGGTGAAGATGGTGGCGAACCGGTCCCAGTCGATGTCCGAGACCGCGACCAGCGCCTCGCCGGCGTCCAGGACCGCCGCCAGGGCGCCGACGGCCACCTGGGGGGCCATCTCGCGCACCCCCAGACGCTGAAGCACTTCCCCGGCGATCCCGCCGCCCATACCGCCGCCGCCCCACAGCCCCCAGGCGACGGACGTTCCGGCCAGACCACGGGCGCGGCGATCCTCGATCAGAGCATCGATTGCGGCGTTCGCAGCCGCGTAGCCGGAGAGCCGGGCGCTGCCCCAGGCCGCGGCGCCGGAGGAGAAGACGACGAACGCGTCCAGGTCCTTGTCCGCTGTCAGTTCGTCCAGGTACGTCGCGCCACCGGCCTTGGCCTGCAGTGCTTCGGTCAGGTCCGCCGTCACCATGGCATCGAGGGGTCCGCCGGGGGCTGCGCCGGCGGCATGCATGATCGAGCTCAGTGCGGGGCCGTGCCGGTCTATCCAGGCCAGCAGACCGGCTGTCTGGGCCCGGTCGCCGACATCAGCGGCGAGGACGTCCACGGTCGTACCAGCCGTGGCCAGTTCGGCGGCCAGCACCGCCGCACCGGACGCGACCGGACCGGACCGGCTGGACAGCACCACCCGGGCGGTATCCCGCGCGGTCAGCCAGCGCGCCACATGCCCGCCGACGCCACCGGTACCGCCGGTGACCAGGACACTGCCGGCGGGTTTCCACTGCGGCGCCGTACGGGCCAACTGCGGCGCCCGGACCAGACGCCGACCCAGGACACCGCTGGATCGGATGGCGACCTGGTCCTCACCACAACCGGCCAGGACAGCGACCAAGCGATTGGCGGTGCGCGCATCCCACGACAGAGGCAGGTCGATCTGTCCGCCCCAGCGGTCCGGATGTTCCAGGGCCGCAACTCGCCCGAAGGCCCACGACTGAGCGGGCACCCGGCTGACCGGTACCTCACCGGCGACCGCCGCCACCGCGCCTGATGTCAGCATCCACAGCGGCGCGTCGATCCCGGCGTCGCCCAGGGCCTGGACCAGCGCCATCGTTCCTGCGAGACCACTGGGCACGATGGGCGACCCGGTCAGCGGAGCTTCATCCAGGGCCAGCAGGGACACAATCCCGGCCGGGAGACCGTCCCCGGCCTCGTCCAGGGTTCGGACGATCCGGTCGCGGAGTGACTGCCGGTCCAACTCGCCGGGGGCGATCTCGACATGCAGCGCCTGAGCGCCGGCGTCGGTCAGGGCCTGGACGCTGCGGGCGGTCAGACCCGAATCGGCCTGATCAGCAGGGGTGACCAGCAGCCAGGTTCCCAGCAGGGTTGCGGGGGCGGGTTCGCTCAGC
>NZ_BBPM01000064.1:0-19233 GCF_000787775.1 Streptacidiphilus carbonis
GCCTGCGACTGGCCCCGGCCCGGACCGTGCGCCCCGCCGACGCCGCCCGCTGGCCCGACCCCGCCGAACTGCTGCACACCGCGCTGGGCCCCGGCCCCAGGCTCTGGGAGCGCGGCCCCGACCACCCGGACACCCTGGCGCTGCGGCTGGGCAGCGCCGGACCCCACGCCGCACCGGTCACCCTGGACCTGCGCACCGTCGGCAGCCTGGGCCTGAGCGGCCCGCAACCCCGGCTGGCCGGGCTGGCCAGGGCCCTGGTCGCCCAGCTCGCGGTGCTGCACGGCCCCGGCGCGCTGGAGCTGGTGCTGGTCTCCGCCGACCCGGCGCGCCCCGCCGAGCTGCGCGCCCAGGACTGGTCCTGGGCGTTCTGGCTGCCGCAGCTGCGCCCGCTGCGGGGGCAGCCCTGCCGGCTGCTCACCGCGCTGGACCCCGAGCAGGCCCTGGCCCGGCTGGCCGAGCTGGGCGCCGCGGGCGGCAGCGCCCCCCGGGGCTGCGCGCTCACCGTCCTGGTGGTCGACGGCGACCCGGGCAGCACCCAGGCCAGGGCCGCACTGGACAGCCTGCTGGCGCACGGCCCGGCCCAGGGCGTCCATGTGCTCGCCCTGGCCGAACGGCCCGACCTGCTGCCGCACGGCTGCGGTGCCACCGCCGCGATCGGCGGCGAGGTCGACACGCTGCTCACGCTGGAACGCCCGGTCGAGGACGCGGGCCCGGTGTCCGGCGGCCAGCACCGGGCCGCCCCGCCGCTGGAGCTGGTGGACGGGATCGCCCTGGACGCGGTCTCGCCCGCCTGGGCCGAGCGGCTGGCCCGCGCGCTGGCGCCGCTGCGCGAGCCGGACGGCAACCGCAGGCCGGGGCGCGGCGCCCTGCCCGACGCCCCCAGGCTGCTGGACCTGCTCGGACTCGATACGGTCACCCCGGCCAAACTGGCCAGCCGCTGGGAGGAGCTGCAGGTCGCCTCGGGCGCCCTGCCCGGAGCGCTGGTCGGCGCGGACCGCGACGGCGCCTGCGGGCTGGACCTGGCCAGCCACCTGCTGATCGGCGGCGCCCCCGGCTCCGGACGCACCGAACTGCTGCGCACCCTGCTGGCCTCGCTCTCGGTCGCCGAGCGGCCCGACCGCCTCGGCGTACTGCTGATCGAGGGCCGCCCGCCGCACGACCCGGCCGACGGGCTGCTGCCCTGCACCGAGCTGCCGCATGTCACCGACCATGTGGACGGCTCGGACCCGCTGCGGCTGCTGCAGGCGGCCCAGAGCCTGCTGGCCGAGCTGGACCGGCGCGAACTGCTGCTGCAGGGCCGCTCCTTCGCCTCCTGGCACGCCGAGCGCGCACTCGCCAGGCTCGCGCCCCCGCGCCGGGCCGCCGACGACTACCCGCACGGCGCGCCCCCGGCGGCCCCGCCCGCCCCCGCGCGCGTGGCCGTCGACACCGCCCCGCCCGCCCATCTGCTGGTCGTCGTGGACGACCACGACGAACTGCTGCTGCCGGGCCGCGAGCGGGCGGCGCTGGCCGCGGCGCTCGACGCGGTCGCGGTCCGCGGGCTGCGGCTGGGGGTGCACCTCGCCGTGGCCACCGGCCGCCCCGACCGCAGCAGCGGCACCGACCTCGACGAGGCCGCCCACCTGCGGATCGCACTGCGCACCGAGGACGCCCGGCTGTCCTCGCTGCTGATCCATGTGGACGACGCCGCGGGCGTCCCGGAGGACCGTCCCGGGCGCGGCTGGATCCGCTACACCGACGGCGGGGTGACGGCCTTTCAGAGCGCCAGGGTCAGCGGCCGGATCCCCCGTACCGCCACGCTGCGCCCCACCGTGGCGCCGATCGACTGGGCCGCCATGGGGGACCCGCCGGCCCGCCGCCCGGTCCGCGAGCTCGGCAACGGCCCGACCGACCTGGCGCTGCTGGCCAGCGCCCTGCAGCGGGCCGCGGACACCGCAGGAGCGGGGCCGGCGGCCCCGCTGCTCTGAGGCGCGGATCTTCGACTGCGGACCATAGGTGGCCGGGCGCGCAGTTCCCCGCGCCCCTCAGCAGGTGCAACTGGGCCGGTTGCAGACCGTTCGGGCCCAGCCCTGGCCTAGCCCTTGACGCTTCCGGCCAGGAGTCCTCGGACGAAGTACCGCTGCAGGCCGAAGAAGACGGCCAGCGGAATGATGATGGAGATGAACGCGCCCGCCGTCAGGATCTCCCAGTGGTCCCCGAAGGAGCCGGACAGCTGGGCCAGCCGGACCGTCAGCGGCGCCACCTCGGGGGTGCCTCCGGCGAAGGTGAGGGCGACCAGCAGGTCGTTCCAGACCCAGAGGAACTGGAAGATCGCGAACGAGGCCAGCGCCGGAGTGGCGAGCGGCAGCACGACCGAGCGGAACACCCGGAAGTGGCTGGCGCCGTCCACCCGGGCCGCCTCGATCAGGTCCCTGGGCAGCTGGGCGATGAAGTTGTGCAGCAGGAACACCGCCAGCGGCAGCGCGAACATGGTGTGCGAGATCCACACCGGGGCGTAGGTTCCGCCGAGCCCCAGGCTCGGGAAGATGGTAGCGCTGCCGATGTGCGCGCCTCCCGAGTACAGCTGCAGCAGCGGCACCAGGGCCATCTGCAGCGGCACCACCTGCAGCGCGAAGATCAGGAAGAAGATGACGTCGCTGCCCCTGAACCGCACCCAGGCCAGCGCGTAGGCGGCCATCGAGGCCAGCGCCAGCGGGAAGATCGTCGCCGGGACGGTGATCGCCAGCGAGTTGATCAGATAGGGCATCAGCCCGTTCTGCACCCCGAAGCCGCCGTTGAACAGCACGTCGTGGTAGTTGGACAGGGTGATGCCGGGGTGGGCGAAGAAGGTCCACCACCCGGTCTGCGCCACATCGCTCTCCGGACGCAGCGAGGTGGCCAGCAGACCCAGGGTGGGAACGGTCCACAGCACGGTGAGCAGGATCACCAGGAACGAGGCGATCGGGCTGCTGAACGCCCGGCGCACGGCCTTGGCCCCGGCCTGGCCCCCGGCGGGGACCACGGGCGCGGCGTCGGCCGCCGCCGAAGCTTCGACGGTCTCTTCGCTCATCGGGTCGCACGCTCCCTGCGCAGCTGGACGATGTTGTAGCCCACCAGGGGCAGCACCGCGACGAAGAGGATCACCGCGAGGGCGCTGCCCCGGCCCGTGTTGAACTCGGTGAAGGACTGCGAGTACATCTCGTTGGCCAGCACCTGGGTGCCGAAGTTGCCGCCGGTCATGGTCCGGATGATGTCGAACAGCTTGAGCGTGGTGATCATGACGGTGGTCAGCACCACGACCAGGGTGTTGCGGATCATCGGAATGGTCACGTACTGGAACAGCCGCCAGCCCCGCGCCCCGTCCAGCACCGCCGCCTCGGTGATCTCGTCCGGGATGGCCTTGATCGCCGCCGAGAGCACCACCATGGCGAACCCGGTCTGCACCCAGACCATGATCACCATCAGCAGGAAGTTGTTGAGCGGGTGCGAGAGGATCCAGTTGGGCGGGTTGTGCCAGCCCAGCCAGAGGCAGATCTGGCTGAGCAGCCCGATCTGCGGCTGCGAGGGGTCCCGGTAGTTGTAGACGAACTTCCAGATGATGCTCGCACCGACGAACGAGATCGCCATCGGCATGAAGATGAAGGCCTTGTAGAGCCCCTGGTGCTTCAGCCGGTCCACCAGCAGCGCCAGGACCAGCCCTAGCACGGTGGTGACGACCGGGGCCACGATGATCCACAGCAGCGTGTTGAGCAGAATCTGCTGCTCCCCGCTGCTGGTGAAGACCCAGGTGTAGTTGGAACCGCCGAGGAACTTGCTGGAGTCGTCGTTGTAGAAGCTGA
Organism: Streptacidiphilus carbonis; assembly: GCF_000787775.1. Lineage (GTDB taxonomy): Bacteria > Actinomycetota > Actinomycetes > Streptomycetales > Streptomycetaceae > Streptacidiphilus > Streptacidiphilus carbonis. The sequence goes on from NZ_BBPM01000064.1 coordinate 3,819, forward strand.
GAGTGATCGTCCGGATGGCCGGGACGATCAGTCCCACCGCCAGCAGCAGCAGCGCGGGGCCGAGGAAGATCGTCACCGCGAGCGGTTTGGACACCCGGCCGGTGGCGCGCCCGGCGGCGAAGAAGATCAGCAGCAGCACGGCGACGAACACCACGACGGCACCAGCCGCATTGCCGAACTTGGTCAGCGCATCAGCCCACATCGAAGCGGCGCTCCTTCATTGTCGGATCGACCATGCACAACCCCAGGGGCGCGGGGCTCTGTCTTTTCAACAGAGTGCGCGAAACGAAGGTGGAGCCCCTCCCGCACAGTTCCCCGCGCCCAGGTGGCTACTGGGGCCAGGCCGCGTCGATGTTGGCCGCGGTCTTCGCCACCGACTGGTTGTTCGAGAACCAAGCCGTGAACTCGGTCCACTCCTTCCCGGAGCCGATCGCCGCCGGCATCAGGTCGGACGCGTCGAAGCGGAAGGTCGCCGTCGGGTCCGTCAGGTACTTCGCCGACAACTGGTCGACCGGGTCGGTGTAGACGGCCGGGTCCACCCCCTGGTTCGCCGAGACCCAGCCGGGCGCGACCTTGATCCTGCTGGTGGCCCAGGCCGCGGTGGAGAGGTAGTTCTGCACCGCCTGCACCTCGGGCCGGTCCGAGAACGCGGCCACGAACTCGCCGCCGCCCTCGACCGGGTCGCTCACGGACGGGTCCGCGGCCGGCAGCTTGAAGGCCCAGATGTCGCCGGACGGGCCGACCTTGGTGCCCTTGGGCCACTGCGCCTCGTAGAACGACGCCTGCTGCAGCATGGAGCACTTGCCCTTGAGGATGGGGCCGCCCGCGTCCTGGAAGGTGGTGGAGGCGATGGTGCTCACCCCGCCGAAGCCGCCGTTCACCCAGTCCGGGTTGTGCATCCAGCCCTGCAGGACGTTCATCGCCGCGATGATCTTCGGGTCGCTGAACTTGACGGTGTGGTTGACCCACTGGTCGTAGACGTCGCCGCCGTACTTGCCGAGGACGATCTCCTCCAGCCAGTCGGTGGCCGGCCAGCCCGTCGCCGTGCCGGAGCCCAGGCCGCCGCACCACGGCTTGTTCTTCCCGGCCTTGGCGATGGTGCTGCTGAGCGACATCAGGTCGGCCCAGGTGGTCGGCACCTTGTAGCCGGCGGCCGAGAACGCCTTGGGCGAGTACCAGACCAGCGACTTGATGTTGGCGCTCATCGGCGCCGCGTAGAAGGTGCCGTTGACCGACCCGTAGGTCTTCCAGATCGGCGCCCACTTGGCCTCGTTGGTGACGGTCTCCGCCGGCGGCTTGACCACCTTGCCGGTCTTCACCATCTGGGCCAGCAGACCCGGCTGCGGGATCACCGCCAGGTCGGGCGCGTTGCCGCCGTTGACCCGGACCGGCAGCTGGGACTCGAAGTCGTTGGAGCCCTCGTACGAGATGGTGATGCCGGTGCAGGTGCTGAACTGCTTCCAGGAGGACTGGAGCGAGTCGGACTCGGGGCTGAGGATGGACGCGAACATGGTGACCTTGGTGCCCGAGTGCCCGGCGTACGCCTGGTACTGGGCGCAGTCCCCGGTGAGGGTCGGAGCCGCCCCCGTGGTCTTGGAGCCGCCGGACGACGACGAGCCGTTGGAACAGGCCGCGAGCAGCGCCAGGGAGGTGACCGCGCCCGCGGCCAGGAGCTGCCGGCGCCACCCCCCACCCCGACCGACTTGGGTGTGCATAGGACAAGCCTCCTAGAGGGAAGTCGACTGCAGTGTCATATCCCGAGGTGCTGAATCTCTTTGCTGGCAGAACTCTTCGACGGAGCAAGAACTGGACCATAACTTGCAGGGAGAGCCACGCCAATAGATCGCGCAGCCTTCGAGTCCCGAACGCATACCGATCCGGTATCGGTGTCAGACAGTGACCGTCCCGGCCTCCGCGACCGACACCGCGGCGGGCGTCCAAACCGGCTGTCGTCGCAGGTGGCGGACGATTCCCAGGGCCAGCACCAGCGCCACGGCCCAGCATCCGCCGGCGTAACTGGCCTCCAGCCGCTCCATCACGGACCCCGGCAGCAGGGCGAGGGCGACGAAGACCGCGGCGCCGACGGCCCAGGCGACGCCCTGGGCCGTCTGCCGGTTCATGGCCAGCTGGCCCTGACTGAGGATCAGCGCCAGCAGCAGTCCGGCGGTCCCGAGGGCGAGCACGGCGAAGTCCGCGTTCCCGAGCACCCTCGGGGTGTGGAACAGCGTCGTCGCGAGCCAGGGCCCCAGACCGCCGCTGAGCAGCAGCCCGGCGGCCCCGAGCAGGATCGCACCGGCGGTCGCCCCGAGCAGCTGGCGCCGGAAGGAGGCCCGGTTCCCCAGCGCGTACGCGCGGCTGAGCACACTGAGCACCGAGGGCTGCACCGAGGCCACCGCGAAGATCGGCAGCCGGACGATGATCATGGCACTGAGCAGTGCGGCCGTCAGCGACGATCCCGAGCCCTTCATCGACGCGGCGGTCATCAGTTCGGCGAGGACCACCGGGGCGTTCGGCAGCACCTGGCCCAGCAGCGTGGAGAAGGTCAGCGGCGCCAGGCCCTTGCGCAGTTCCGTGGGCCGGGCCGGCGGACCGGGCCGCGCGGTGCGCAGCGTCGTGGCGATCCCCGCGGCCACCGAGGCCAGCGGCGCCAGGCTGAGCAGCAGCGCGAACGGGAGCGGCGAGGTGAGCCCGGCCAGGCTCAGGACCAGGGCCAGGATCACCCGAAGGACTGAGTCGATGCCCAACTGCGCGCCGTACGCCCGGAAGTGTCCGGAACCGGCCAGCAGGCCGCGGGTGATGTGCACCACCGAGAGACCGGCGAGCGCCGCGCCCAGCGCCCAGACCAGCGACCGGTCGCCGCGGAACAGCAGCCGGGCCAGCGGCCCGGAGAAGAGGCCGAGCCCCGCCAGGCAGAGCAGCAGCAGACTCGCCGAAATTCTTACCCCGCGCAGTGCCAACGGCTTGACGCCCTCGCCGCGGGCCCGCCGGGCCGCCACCACCCGGGTCAACTCCTGTTCCAGCGGCAGGAAGAGTCCGGTGCCCACGGAGAAGGCCAGCGACCACAGCACCGACAGGCCGGCCATTGCGTCAACGGAAAGCGTCCGTCCGGCAATAGCCAGGTAAACATACGAGGCCAGCGCCAGCGCGCAGACGCCGCCGCCCACCGGGATGGTGCCGGGAGGAAGTCGGCGAATGATCACGCGCAGGGCACGCGCTCTGGAGCTGGAGTCAAGTTCGGGCACGGTTCAGCCTCTCGGGTGCTGTGCGGACGGCTGACCGATTTGCGCCAAGGGTCCGGCACCGGACTGGTCGGCCGGAATTGACCGACTACGGTGGAAATCCTTGACCGGTATCCAGCTGTATTGCGGTCCGTATAGTATCCAGCCCGTGTTGCAGCCGACACACCCGCCGCATAGTGTCTCAACACTACGCGCTCAGCAGGTTGTTCTGTCCACGGCTGCGAGTCGGCCGGCCCAAGAATGCACCGTTCCAGTCATCCTCCTGCACATCTCCAGCGGATTCGATCAAATGATCGCGCAACCGGTGGAACCGAAAGCTTCGTCACACCGTCAAACGACAGCCGAAGTGGATCACTACGGCACCTCGAGCGGAGAGCACCGTGTCACCCAGTCCGATCAAATCGCCCCGAATCGGTGTCCTCGTCGTCGCATACAACGCCGAGGCAACGCTGGAGAAGACCCTCAGTCGCATTCCGGCGGACTTCCGGCCGCGCATCACCGAAATCCTGATCATGGACGATGCCAGCCATGACACGACTTTCCTGGCCGGCTGGCGCTGGTCCCAGCAAGAGGACGCCCCACCCACCGTCGTCATGCGGCACACCAAGAACCTCGGCTACGGCGGCAACCAGAAGGCCGGCTACCGGCTCGCCATGGAACGCGGTCTCGACATCGTGGTCATGCTCCACGGCGACGGCCAGTACGCGCCCGAGCGGCTCGCCGACATGGTCGCGCCGATCGAGTCCGGCGAGGCGGACGCGGTCTTCGGCTCGCGCATGATGGTGGACGGCGGCGCCCGTCGCGGCGGCATGCCGGCCTACAAGTACCTGGGCAACCGCGTGCTGACCAGGATCGAGAACGGCCTGCTGAAGACCCGGCTCACGGAGTTCCACTCGGGATACCGCGCCTACCGCGTGTCCGCGCTCGCCGAGATCCCGATCGAGCGCAACACCGACGCCTTCGACTTCGACACCCAGATCATCGTCCAACTGGTCGACGCCGGGAAGAAGATCGTGGAGATCCCGATCCCGACCTACTACGGCGACGAGATCTGCTACGTCAACGGGGTCAAGTACGCCAAGGACGTGGTGAAGGACGTCCTGGAGTACCGGCTCGCCCAGAAGGGCTTCGGCACCTGTCCCTGGATCCCCAAGCCCGACGAGTACGCGTTCAAGGAGGGCGACGGCTCCTCCCACGCGGCCATCCTCGACCTGCTGCGGGACCTGCCGCCGTCCAAGGTCCTGGACCTGGGCTGCTCGGGCGGCCTGTTCGCCGAACGGGTCCGCGCCCTGGGCCACGAGGTCACCGGCGTGGACTACATCGAGGTGGAGGGCGTACGCGAGCGCACCGACCGCTTCCTGCTCGCGGACCTCAACAACGGTCTCCCGAACGAGGTGGGCAACGGCTACGACCTGGTCGTGGCGGGTGACGTGATCGAGCACCTGCACCGTCCCGAGCGGGTGCTGGAGGAGATCCGCGCGGTGCTGCGGCCCGGCGGGCAACTGCTGCTCTCCGTGCCCAACTTCGGGCACTGGTACTCCCGCGGCCGAGTGGCCCTCGGCGGCTTCGGCTACGACCGCCGCGGCATCCTCGACGAGACCCACCTGCGCTTCTACACCCGCGCCAGCCTGCGCCGCGTCGTCCGCGACGCCGGCTACGACCTGGTCGGACTCAGCTTCACCGGCTCACCCTTCGTCAATTTCGCGGGCGAGGGCAGCGCGGTCACCAAGGTCGCCGGCGGGATCTCCAAGGCCCTGGTGAAAACCCGGCCGACCCTCTTCGGCTACCAGCTCGTCGCGCGGCTCGCCCCGCACGCCGAGCGCATCCTCACCGTGGGCGACGGGGACCACGTCGAGGAGCTGCTGCTGCAGCAGTCGGCCCGGGCCGCCGGGACGGGCAACGCCTGACCATGCCGTCGCTCTCGCAACTGACACCCCGGGACCCGGTCCGGCGCGCCCGCCTGGTCGTGCTGGGGGCAGCCCTGGCGGTCCTCGCACTGAAGATCTGGCTGGCGGCGACCACGCACGGCACCCAGGACGTCAGCACCTTCACCCAGTTCGCCCGAGTCATCGGCAAGGTCGGCCCGGTGGGGATCTACGGCGTGCCGCACCCGGCCGTGGACCTCTACAACCACCCGCCGCTGACCGGGGACCTGCTCTGGCTGCTGTGGCACATCAGCCGGCACGGCGTCCCCTTCGCGCTCCTGATCAGGATCCCGGCGAGCGTGGCCGACGTGTTCACCAGCCTGCTCGTCTTCTCGCTGGTCCGCGCGTGGCGGAAGAGCACGCGTCAGGCGATGTGGGCGGGGATCGGAACCGCCTGCAGCCCGGTCCTGGTCATCATTTCGGGATTTCACGGCAACACCGACCCGGTCTTCATCCTGTTCCTCCTGCTCTCGGTGTGGCTGCTGACCGAACGTCGGCTCCCGCTGCCCGCCGGGATCGCCTTCGCGCTGGCCGTGAGCATCAAGGTGGTCCCGCTGGTCGCACTCCCGGTGCTGCTGCTGTGGGCGCTGCTGCACAGCCGCCGCACGCTGCTGATGTTCCTCGGGGGGCTGGCCGTCACGCTCGTAGTGATCTGGGGCCCGGCCGCGATCGGTCACTGGCCCCAGCTCCGCACGAACGTCCTCGGCTACAACGGCTGGAGTGCGCCCCAGTGGGGCCTGGCCCAGCTGCTGAGCGACCTCGGGATGAAGAGGGCGGACCTGCATCCGCTGCTGGACCACCTGCGCACCCCGGTCGTCGCCGCGTCCGCGCTGCTCGGCATGCTCCTGGTCTGGCGGCGCAGGGACGCACTCGGCCCGGCCGTGGGCATCTCACTGGCCTGTCTGCTGCTGCTGAGCACCGCCACCGGCACCCAGTACCTCTCGTGGGCCGTCGCGGGTCTCTTCGTCGCGGAGGCCTGGACCGGGCTGCTGTACAGCCTGGTCGGCGGTGCGTTCCTGTTCCAGCTCTACGACGCCTGGTCGAAGGGCACCTGGGACGTCGCCACGGCCATCGTGTGGACCCACGAGCAGGTCCAGTTCGGCCTGGCCGCCTGGGCGTCCCTGGGCGTCGCGGTGGTCTTCGCGGTGCGCGCGGTGCTGCGCTCCCCGCGCACCGGGAGAACCGCACCGCTCTCCCCCCGGTCGACGGCGGAGGCCTCCGGCCGGGTGACGGCGGACTCCGCCCGGGCTGCCGGAACCGACCTCGGCTGAACCGAGCGAGCGGGCACAACGCCGCAGGGCGGCTCCCCCGGCCGGGGGAGCCGCCCTGCGGCGTTGTGACGGGGCGTCGTGACAGGGCGTCGTGACAGGGCGTCGTGACGGGGCGTCGTGACGGCCGGTCAGCGCATGGAGCCGCTCTTCAGCAGGGTGCGGATCACCCGCATCGCCACGCTCAGGTTGGCCAGGTCGTACGCCTCCGCACTCCTTATGTCGTCCAGCGTCGCGCGGGCCCGGTTGACCAGGGTGGAGTTGGTCTGCGCCCAGGCCTCGTAGCGCTGCGCCGGGGTCGAGCCCGGCTCGCCGTGGCCCAGCAGGTCCGCGGTGAGCGCGGCGTGCGCGGCGAACAGGTCCTCCCTGATCGCGGCCCGGGCCATCGACTGCCAGCGGTCGCCGCGGGGCAGTTCGATGATCCGGTCCAGCAGGTCGCTGATCTGCAGCGCGTCGGCGAGGTCGTAGTACACCTCGGCGACGGTGTGGACGTCCTGCCCGGTGCGGTCGGCGGTCTCCACGATGTCCAGGGTCGGGAAGACCGAGGACAGCCCGGCGACCCGGACCGCCAGCTCGGCCGGGACCCCGGCCTCGGCCAGCTCCCCGTACACATGGTCGAACCACTCGCGGTCCGAACCCCGCAGCAGCTCCGGCAGCAGCGTCCAGACCTGGTTGCAGCGCTCGCGGAACATCTCGATGGCGCCGGCGATGTCCAGCGGCTGGCGGCGGTTGTTGAGCAGCCAGCGGGTGGCCCGCTCCACCAGGCGGCGGCTGTGCAGCCGCATCCGGGTCTGCACCGCGGCCGGGACCCGGTTGTCCAGGCCCTCGATCTGCGCCCAGATGCCCTTGAGGTCGAAGATCGCCCGCGCCGCCGTGTGCGAGCGCACGATCTCCTCGTACGTCGCCCCGGTCTCCTCCTTCAGCCGGAAGGCGAAGGTGCAGCCGCCGCGGTTGACGGTCTCGTTGACCAGCACCGTGGTGATGATCTCCCGGCGCAGCGCATGGGCGTCGATCTGGTCGCCGAAGCGCTGCTGCAGCTGCGGCGGGAAGTAGCGGTGCAGCTTGCCCTGGAGGTAGGGGTCCTCCGGCAGGTCCGAGGCCAGGATCTCGTCGGCCAGGGTGATCTTGGTGTAGGCGAGCAGCACCGACAGCTCGGGCTGGGTGAGCCCGCGTCCGGCCGCGGCCCGCTCGCGGATCTGCGAGCCGTTGGGCAGGAACTCCAGCGCCCGGTTGAGGTGCCCGTCGGCGACCAGCCTGCGCATCATCCGGGAGTGCACGTCGAGCATGCTCGGCGCCTGCGCCAGGGCGTTGGCCAGGGCCACGTTCTGCGCGTAGTTGTTCTCCAGGACGTGCGCCCCGACCTCGTCGGTCATCTCCGCGAGCAGGCCGTTGCGCTGCTTGACCGTCAGGTCGCCGTCGGTGACCACCCGGTTGAGCAGGATCTTGATGTTCACCTCGTGGTCGGAGGTGTCCACGCCGGCCGAGTTGTCGATGGCGTCGGTGTTGACCGCGCCCCCGGTCCGCTCGCCGTTCTCGCCGACCGGGCCGCCGACACTCGCGAACTCGATCCGGCCCAGCTGGGTGGCGCCCAGGTTGCCGCCCTCGCCGAGGACCTTGACCCGCAGCTCCGCGCCGTCGACCCGGATCGCGTCATTGGCCTTGTCCCCGACCTCGGCGTTGTTCTCCGCGGAGGACTTGACGTAGGTGCCGATGCCGCCGTTCCACAGCAGGTCGACCGGGGCCAGCAGGATCGCCTTCATCAGCTCGGCCGGGGTGAGCCGGGAGACGCGGTCCGCGATGCCGAGCGCGGCCCGCATCTGCGCGGTGATGTTGATGGACTTGGCGCTGCGCGGGAAGACCCCGCCGCCGGCCGAGATCAGCGACTTGTCGTAGTCCTCCCAGGAGCTGCGCGGCAGGTCGAACAGCCGCTTGCGCTCGGCGAAGGAGGCGGCCGCCGCCGGGTCGGGGTCGATGAAGATGTGGCGGTGGTCGAAGGCCGCCACCAGCCGGATGTGCTCGCTGAGCAGCATGCCGTTGCCGAAGACGTCCCCGGACATGTCGCCGACCCCGACGACGGTGAAGTCCTCGCTCTGGGTGTCGTGGCCCAGCTCGCGGAAGTGCCGCTTGACCGACTCCCAGGCGCCGCGGGCGGTGATGCCCATGCCCTTGTGGTCGTAGCCGGCCGATCCGCCGGAGGCGAAGGCGTCGCCGAGCCAGAAGCCGTAGGACTCGGCGACCTCGTTGGCGATGTCGGAGAAGGTCGCGGTGCCCTTGTCCGCGGCGACCACCAGGTAGGTGTCGTCGCCGTCGTGCCGCACCACGTCCTTCGGCGGGACCACTCCGATCTCGGGGACCAGGTTGTCGGTGATGTCCAGCAGACCGCAGATGAAGGTCTTGTAGGAGGCGATGCCCTCGGCCATCCAGGCGGCCCGGTCCACCGTCGGGTCCGGCAGCTGCTTGGCGACGAAGCCGCCCTTGGAGCCGACCGGGACGATCACCGTGTTCTTCACCATCTGCGCCTTGACCAGGCCCAGCACCTCGGTGCGGAAGTCCTCGCGGCGGTCGGACCAGCGCAGCCCGCCGCGGGCGACCTTGCCGAAGCGCAGGTGCACGCCCTCGACCTGCGGCGAGTAGACCCAGATCTCGTAGGCCGGGCGCGGGGCCGGCAGGTCGGGGATGGCCTGCGGGTCGAACTTCATCGACAGATAGGAGTGCGGCTCGCCCGTGACGGCGTCGCGCTGGAAGAAGTTGGTCCGCAGGGTGGCCTTGATCATCGAGAGGAAGGAGCGCAGGATGCGGTCCTCGTCCAGGCTGACCACCTGGTCCAGGGCGCCGTCCAGCTCCTCCATGATCCCGTCGGTGAGCTCCTCGCCGCCGGAGCGGTGGGCCGGCGACAGCCGGGCCTCGAACAGGTTCACCAGCAGCCGGGTGGTGTGGACGTTGTTGGTGAGCGCGTCCTCGACGTAGTCCTGGGAGAAGGTGGACCCGGCCTGCCTGAGGTACTTGGCGTAGGCGCGCAGCACCACCGACTGACGCCAGGTCAGACCGGCGCGCAGGATCAGCGAGTTGAAGCCGTCGTTCTCGGCGCGGCCGGTCCAGGCGGCGGCGAAGGCCTCCTGGAAGCGGTCCCTGGCGTCCTCGTTGACCGAGCTGGCGACATCCGCCGGCAGCCGCAGGCCGAAGTCGTACACCCAGGCGACGGTGGAGTCGCTGCGGCGCAGCTCGTACGGGTGCTCGTCCAGCACCTCGACGCCCAGCCGCTGCAGCACCGGCAGCACGTCGCTGAGCGAGACCGAGCCGCCGACCCAGTAGATCTTGAAGCGGCGCTCGCCCTCGGCGGCGTCCACCGGCTGGTAGAGGTTCAGCCGGAAGTCGGTGGGGCCGGTGAGCGACTCCAGCTGGCGCAGGTCGGCGACGGCGGTGGCCGGGGTGAAGTCGGCCCGGTAGCCGTCCGGGAAGGCGTTGGCGTAGCGGCGCGAGCACTCGGCCGCGCGCTCCTCGCCGCACTCGCGGGTGAGCACCTCGCCGAAGCCGTCCATCCAGGAGCGGGCCGCCTCGGCGAGCTTGGCCTCCAGCCGCTCGACGTCGGAGTCGGAGAGCTTGGGCAGCTCGCTGCCCGGCTCGACCCGGACCACGAAGTGCAGCCGGGCCAGCACCGACTCGGTGTTCCAGGCGGTGTAGTCGATCGCGGTGCCGCCGAGCTCCTTCATCAGCAGGTCCATCAGCCGCAGCCGGACCCGGGTGGTGTAGCGGTCGCGCGGCAGGTAGACCAGGGCGGAGAAGTAGCGGCCGTACTCGTCCTGGCGCAGGAACAGCCGCAGCTTGCGGCGCTCCTGCAGGTAGAGCACGCTCAGCGCGACCGACAGCAGCTCGTCGGCCGGGGTCTGGAACAGCTCGTCGCGGGGGTAGGTCTCCAGGATCTGCACCAGGTCGCGGGCGTCGTGGCTCTCGACGGTGAAGCCGGACTCGGCGACCACGCGCTGGACCTTGCGGCGCACCACCGGGATGCGGTTGACCGACTCGGTGTAGGCGGCGGCGGACAGCAGGCCCAGGAAGCGGCGCTCGCCGACCACATTGCCCTGTGCGTCGAACTTCTTGACGCCGACGTAGTCCAGGTAGGACGGGCGGTGCACGGTGGAGCGGCTGTTTGCCTTGGTCAGCACCAGCAGCTTCTTCTCCCGGGCCTTGGCCCGGGCCGGCGCGGTGAGCCGGCTGAAGGAGGCGGACGCCATCGTTCCGGCCGTCTGCCGGGCGGCGGCGTGGACGTCGGCGCGCGGGTCGGAGCGCAGCACCCCGAGGCCGGTGCCGGGCACCGCCTGCAGCAGGTCCTCGCCGTCCTCGGCCTGCACCAGGTCGTACTCGCGGTAGCCGAGGAAGGTGAAGTGGTCGGCGGAGAGCCAGCGCAGCAGCTCCTGCGCCTCCTCCACCTCCTGGGCGGGCAGCTCCTTGGGCGGCTCGGTGCCCAGCTCGTCGGCCAGGCGCAGCGCGCCGTCGCGCATCTTGCCCCAGTCCTCGACGACCTCGCGGACGTCGCCCAGCACCCGGCGGAGGTCGGCCTCGATGGCGCGCAGGTCCTCGCGGTCGGTCTCCCGGTCGATCTCGACGTGCATCCAGGACTCGACCTGCGCGTCCTGCGGCTGCCCGGCGTCGGCGGCGCTGCAGGCGTCGGTGTCCAGGATCTCCAGCAGCTTGCCGGTGATGTCACGGCGGACCAGCAGCTGGGGGTGGATCACCACATGGATGGCGCGATTCTGACGGGTCAGCTCATTGGTCACCGAGTCGACCAGGAAGGGCATGTCGTCGGTGACGATCTCGACCACGGTGTGGCCGCAGGACCAGCCGTTCTCCTCCACCGAGGGGGTGGACACCCGCACCTCGGCGGTGCCCTGCGGGCGTCTCCCGGCCAGGCGGTGGTGCGACGCCGCGGCACCGTAGACGTCGACCGGGTCCCGGTCGAGCAGGTCCTCGGGAGCGGTGTGCAGGTAGTAGTGCTTCAGGTAGGAGGCGAGTGCGCCGCCGGCTCCGTCGCCGAACTCCGTTCCGGAGTCCCCCTGGGCTGTCGCCTTGCTGAGCAGTTCGGCCTTCGCCGCGTCCAGCTGGGTCTGCATGGCTATCTGGCTCCTGTCGCGCGCCGTTGCGTGACTCGGTGGTGTGCGTCGGACGGGCACCCCGCCGGGTCTGTCCGTATCCTCCCGCATGTCCGGATGAGGATGCGAACCGCCCGGCGAAATCCCGCCTTCCGCAGGGTTTCCCGGCGAGCCTAACCGGGGTAAGAGACCCTGTCAGGGGCCGGAACGGTGCACTGCGTCAGGAACATTGGTCCCTCCTGTACGAGTTGTCCAACCCGTCCCGGCAGGCCGCTACAGCATGTGCGGGTAGCGGTGGTCGGTGGGCGGGACGAAGGTCTCCTTGACGGACCGGGTGGAGGTCCAGCGCAGCAGGTTCTGGGCCGAGCCCGCCTTGTCGTTGGTGCCGGAGGCCCGCGCGCCGCCGAAGGGCTGCTGGCCGACCACCGCCCCGGTGGGCTTGTCGTTGATGTAGAAGTTGCCCGCGGCGAAGCGCAGCCGCTGCGCGGCGGTCGCGATCGCGGCCCGGTCCCGGGCGATCACCGCGCCGGTGAGGGCGTAGGGGGCGACCGACTCCAGCTGGTCCAGGGTCTGCTCCCAGCGGGCGTCCTCGTAGACGTGGACCGCCAGGACCGGCCCGAAGTACTCGGTCGAGAAGATCTCATGGCGGGGATCGGTGGACATGACCACCGTGGGGCTGACGAAGTATCCGATGGCGTCGTCGCAGTGGCCGCCGGCCACGATGTCCAGGCTGTGGTCGTGCCGCGCCCGGTCGATGGCCTCCTTGTTCTTCGCATAGGCGCGGGCGTCGATCAGCGCGCCCATGAAGCTGGAGAAGTCCGTGACGTCGCCCGCGGTCAGCCCGCGCACCTCGGCCAGGAAGTCGTCCTTCATCACCCGCCACAGGCTGCGCGGGATGTAGGCGCGGGAGGCCGCGGAGCACTTCTGCCCCTGGTACTCGAACGCCCCCCGGATCAGCGCGGTGCGCAGCACCGCCGGATCCGCGCTGGGGTGCGCGACCACGAAGTCCTTGCCGCCGGTCTCGCCGACCAGCCGGGGGTAGCCGCGGTAGCCGGAGATGTTGGCGCCGACGGTCCGCCACAACTGCTGGAAGGTGCGGGTGGAGCCGGTGAAGTGGATCCCGGCCAGGTCCCGGTGCGGAAGCGCGACCCGCGACAGCGCCTGCCCGTCGCCGGTCACCATGTTGACCACACCGGGCGGCAGCCCGGCCTCCTCCAGCAGCCGCATGGTGTACCAGGCCGACAGCGTCTGCGTGGGCGACGGCTTCCAGACCACCGTGTTGCCCATCAGCGCCGGCGCGGTGGGCAGATTCCCGGCGATGGCGGTGAAGTTGAACGGGGTGATCGCGCAGACGAAGCCCTCCAGCGGCCGGTGGTCGCTGCGGTTCCACACCCCTGGGCCGCTGACCGGCTGCTCCTCCAGGATCTGCCGGGCGAAGTGGACGTTGAAGCGCCAGAAGTCGACCAGTTCGCAGGGCGCGTCGATCTCCGCCTGCTGCACCGTCTTGGACTGGCCCAGCATGGTGGCCGCCGCCACCGTCTCCCGCCAGGGGCCGGCCAGCAGGTCGGCCGCCCTGAGGAAGACCGCGGCCCGGTCGTCGAAGGAAAGCTCCCGCCAGCCGGGCGCCGCCTTGAGCGCGGCGTCGACCGCGCGTTGGACGTCGTCGTCGGTGGCGTTGCCGAGCACGCCCAGCCTGGCCGCGTGGTGGTGCGGTTGGACCACCTCGGTCCGCTCGCCGCCGCCCATCCGCTGCACCCCGCCCACCGTCATGGACAGTTGGGCGTACTCCCCCGCGAGCCGCGCCAGTCCGGACCTGATCCTGGCCCGCTCCGGACTGCCCGGGGCGTACCCGTGGATCGGCTCGTTCACGGGCTGCGGTACCTGGGTGACAGCGTCCATACGTCTTATGCTGTCACGATTTGACCAGGTCTCGGGCATATTCGACGGCCTGGGCCAGGGTGTCGGCGACCGGCACTCCGACCCGTTCCAGTTCCGACCGGGCGTGCGAGCCGCCACTGAAGAGCACCGCGTGCGCGCCGACATGGGCCGCCGCGACCGCGTCGTCGACCACGTCGCCGATGAGCACCGTTCGGGACGGGTCCATGCCCTCGACCGATATCGCCGCGAGATGCCGGACCAGGTGCTCGGACTTGCCGCTGACGCCGCTGGTGCTGATCCGGCCGTCGACGCGGACGAAGTGCTGCTCCACACCGAGCCGGCGCACCAGCGGGAGCAGGTCGGCGTGGGCGTACATGGACAGCAGCGACTGCGATCCCGACCAGCCGGACAGTGCTCCGGCCGCCCCGTCGGTCAGTCCGCAGCCGTCCCGAAGGTCCTCGTAGTGGCGGTGGAAGCGGGAGTCCATCCGCAGCCATTCCTCCGCGGTCGGGGTCCGGCCCATCACGTGCTCGTAGAAGCCGATCACCGGCACCCGGTACAGCTCGCGGTACTGCTGGACGGTGAGCGGGGCCAGATCGATCTCGGCGAAGGCGGCATTGCTCGCCGCCACCACCACCTCGACGTCGTCGAAGAGGGTGCCGTTCCAGTCCCAGACGATGTGTGCACGCATGGCCGCACCGTACCCGGCGCCGCCGACAGGCGGGAGAACGGGCTGGTCAGCCGGCATCGGGGGGACGGTCAGGCGAGCAGGCCGGGGATCTCCTGGGTCGCGAACCAGAGCAGTTCGTGGTCCTCGGCCCCGTCCACGGTGAACCGGGCGTCCTCGTCCCCGGCGTCCGCCGCGGCCACCGCGACGGCCGCCGCCGCGACGGAGTCCCGGACGTCGGGATCGTCCGCGTCGGCGTGCACCGCGGCCGCCCTGGCCAGCGGCGGGGCCTCGGACAGGGTCACCGCGCCGAGGGCGGCGGCATCCGCGTGCTCGGCGTCGACCTGCAGTGCGACCGACCGGTCCGGGACGTCCAGGGCGACCACCACCCGGCGGCGCGGGGCCGCGCCGTCCAGCGCGAGCAGCCGCAGCGAGGACTGGGCGGCGCGGACCAGGGCGGCGTACTCCAGCTCCTCGATGTCGTCGCTGAGATACCACTCGCGCAGGGCCGGGGTGACCGCGTAGGCGCGCAGCGGCAGCGGTCCGAGGCCTCCGTCGGCGTGCGCCTGCGCCAGCGCGTGCAGGGTGGTGGGGACGTACACGCGCATCGGGGCACTCCGGTCGACGGTGGGGATGACTGTGGGAATGACGGTACGGGTGGGACCGGCGTCAAGCATAAGCGGCCGGGCGGCGGCCGAGAGTGGCTGCGGAGAGTCACCGATCGAGTGGGGTTTGACTGCGCTGGGTAATCGCCCCGCTGTCGTCGGCACCGGCATCGTCCCAGATCAGCCCGGTTTGCTCACCCGGATAGGTGAACTTCGGCGGGGGCTGCCGCGCCCCGGCGGGAGCCTTGTCGCTGTCAGTGCCAGCCGGTACCACTGGCCCCAGGCACACCACCGCGATTCGAGGGGGTACTGGCATGGTCGACACGAAGGCCACCGGGGTGAGGATCGGCCGGGTGCACAGTCTCGGCGCGGTCAGGGCCAGGCACGGCGGCGCGGCGCCCACCCGTACCGGGCACAACGCCCTGGCGCGCCACTACGCGGTGCGGCTGCTGGAGGTGCTCAGCGGGCACCGGGTCTGCGACCAGCTCGCCGCGCTGGCCACCGAGGAGGTCTACGACGATGTGCGCACCCTGGTCCGCAGGCGCTCGCTGCACGGCCCCGGGCCCGGCACCGCACGCCCGGTACTGCGGCGGGTCTTCGACGACTGCCCGGCCCCGGGGGTGCTGGAGGTGACCGCGACCGTCGGCATCGACGAGCGGCTGGAGTTCCTGGCCTTCCGGCTGGAGCAGCACCGCATGCCGCGGCGCCCGGAACCGGCATGGCGGTTCACCGCCCTGGAGACCAGG
>NZ_BBPM01000064.1:19464-32567 GCF_000787775.1 Streptacidiphilus carbonis
CCCTGGAGACCAGGTGGTGAACCGCCATGCCGTGGGAACTCCTCGGACGCCGGTCAGTACTACTTCTTCCGGCGGCGGCCCTTCGCGGCCTTGCGGCGCTCGGCGCGGGTGCCGCCCTCGTCGCCCACCTCGTCCTCGACGCCGTCGGCGGTGCTGAAGTCGCCCTCGATCACGCCGCCCTCGCCGTCGACCGACGGCGCGGTGTAGTGCAGCCGGTCCGGGCGCTGCGGCGCCTCCAGGCCCTTGGCGCGGATCTCCGGGCGAGCGTCTTCGGGGGCCTTGTCCAGGACCACGGTGTTGCCGTCCTCGGCCACCGGGACCTCCTCGACCTGCTGCTCGACCTGGACCTCCAGATTGAACAGATAGCCGACGGACTCCTCCTTGATGCCCTCCATCATGGCGGCGAACATGTCGAAGCCCTCGCGCTGGTACTCGACCAGCGGGTCGCGCTGGGCCAGCGCCCGCATGCCGATGCCCTCCTGGAGGTAGTCCATCTCGTAGAGGTGCTCGCGCCAGCGGCGGTCCAGCACCGAGAGCACCACCCGGCGCTCCAGCTCCCGCATGACGGCCTCGCCGAGCTGCTCCTCCCGCTCGACGTACTTGGCCTGCAGGTCCTCCTTGATCGCCTCGGCGAGCAGGTCGGCGGTGATTCCGGCACGGTCGCCGTCCTCGCTCTCCAACTCCTCGACGCTGAGGCCGATCGGGTAGAGCTGGCCGAGCGCCTGCCAGAGCTTGTCGAAGTCCCACTCCTCGGCGAAGCCCTCTTCGGTGGCGTTCTTGACGTAGGCGTCGACGGTGTCGTTCATGAAGTGGTCGATCTGCTCGCGCAGGTCCTCGCCCTCCAGGACGCGGCGGCGCTCGCCGTAGATGACCTCGCGCTGGCGGCTCAGCACCTCGTCGTACTTCAGGACGTTCTTGCGGATCTCGAAGTTCTGCTGCTCGACCTGGGTCTGCGCGGAGGCGATGGCGCGGGTGACCATCTTGGACTCGATCGGCACGTCCTCCGGCACGTTCGCCATCGACAGCACGCGCTCGACCATGCCGGCCTTGAACAGCCGCATCAGGTCGTCGCCGAGGGACAGGTAGAAGCGGGACTCGCCCGGGTCGCCCTGACGGCCGGAGCGGCCGCGGAGCTGGTTGTCGATCCGGCGGGACTCGTGCCGCTCGGTGCCCAGCACATAGAGGCCGCCCAGGTCCTGGACCTCCTCCTGCTCCGCCTTGACCGCGGCCTTGGCCTTGTCCAGGGCCTCGCCCCAGGCGGCCTCGTACTCCTCGGGGGTGTCCACCGGGGAGAGCCCTCGCTGCGCCAGCTCGGCGGCGGCGAGGTGCTCGGGGTTGCCGCCGAGCATGATGTCGGTGCCTCGGCCGGCCATGTTGGTGGCGACGGTGACCGCGCCGCGGCGCCCGGCCTGGGCGACCACCTGGGCCTCGCGCTCGTGCTGCTTGGCGTTGAGGACCTCGTGCTGGACGCCGCGCTTGCGCAGCTCCTGCGAGAGGTACTCGGACTTCTCGACGCTGGTCGTGCCGACCAGGATCGGCTGGCCCTTCTCGTGTTTCTCGACGATGTCCTCGACCACGGCGGCGAACTTGGCCGGCTCGGACTTGTAGATCAGGTCCGGCTGATCGGTGCGCTGCGGCGACTTGTTGGTCGGGATCGGGACGACGCCCAGCTTGTAGATCTGGTGGAACTCGGCCGCCTCGGTCTGCGCGGTACCGGTCATCCCGGAGAGCTTGTCGTACAGGCGGAAGAAGTTCTGCAGGGTGATGGTGGCCAGGGTCTGGTTCTCGTTCTGGATCTCCACCCCCTCCTTGGCCTCGATCGCCTGGTGCATGCCCTCGTTGTAGCGGCGGCCGGAGAGCACACGGCCGGTGTGCTCGTCGACGATCAGGACCTCGCCGTTCATGACGACGTAGTCCTTGTCCTTCTTGTAGAGCTCCTTGGCCTTGATGGCGTTGTTGAGGAAGCCCACCAGCGGGGTGTTCACCGACTCGTAGAGGTTGTCGATGCCCAGGTAGTCCTCGACCCGGGTGACGCCCTCCTCCAGCACGCCGACGGTGCGCTTCTTCTCGTCGACCTCGTAGTCCCGGTCCAGCTTCAGCCGGGTGACCAGCTTGGCGAAGTCGCCGTACCACTTGGTGGCCTGGTCGGCCGGGCCGGAGATGATCAGCGGGGTGCGGGCCTCGTCGATCAGGATCGAGTCGACCTCGTCGACCACGGCGAAGTAGTGGCCCCGCTGGACCAGCTCCTCCTGCGACCACGCCATGTTGTCGCGGAGGTAGTCGAAACCGAACTCGTTGTTGGTCCCGTAGGTGATGTCGCAGAGGTACTGCTTGCGCCGCTCGGCCGGGCTCATGTTGGCGAGGATCACGCCGACCTCGAGGCCGAGGAAGCGGTGCACCCGGCCCATCCACTCCGAGTCGCGCTCGGCGAGGTAGTCGTTGGTGGTGATCAGGTGCACGCCCTTGCCTGACAGCGCGTTCAGGTAGGTGGGGAGCGTGCCGACCAGGGTCTTGCCCTCGCCGGTGCGCATCTCGGCCACATATCCCATGTGCAGCGCGGCGCCGCCCATGATCTGGACGTCGTAGTGCCGCTGCCCGAGGGTCCGGTTGGCCGCCTCGCGCACCGTGGCGAACGCCTCGGGGAGGATGTCGTCGAGGGACTCGCCGTCCGCGAGGCGCTCCCGGTACTCGTCGGTGAGCGCACGCAGCTCGGCGTCCGTCAGGTTGACGAAGTCCTCTTCGATGGAATTGACCTGGGCGGCAATGCGGTGCAGCTTGCGAAGGATCTTTCCTTCGCCTGCGCGCAGGATCTTGTCGAAGACGGACACGTGGGCTGGCTCCTTGCCTGGGCTGGCACTGGGCGGTCTGTGCACTTGTGGTTCGCGCACCGGCGATGGAGACGCACCACCGCGTGGCCATCGTATGCGAGGAAACGAGCGGGTCGGGAGGTCCGTCAGCAGACCAGCTGGGTGTCACTCTCCCGAGTGGGTCGGCCAGTCCGTCCAACAGTGAACAAAACGGACATGAAAAAATCCTGAGGCGACTCCATGGCCGCCTGGTGCATACTCGGTCGATGGAACCCGTGATCTTGGAAACGGCCCGGCTGACCGTGCGCCCCCTCACCGGCGACGACCTCGACGCCATCACGGCGGCCTGCCAGGACGAGGCCATCCAGCGCTGGATCCCGGTGCCGACCCCCTACACCCGCGAGGACGCCCGGGTCTTCGTCGAGGAAGTCTGCGCCGACGGATGGCGCGACGAGACCCTGTTCAACCTCGGCACCTTCACCAGGGACGGCGGGGAGCTGGTCTCGTCCATCGGGCTGCACCAGGGGCTGACACGTCCCAAGGGCATCGTCGAGATCGGTTACTGGACCGCCCCGAAGCAGCGCGGCCGCGGCTACACCGCCGAGGCTGCGACCGCCATGTGCCGCTGGGCCTTCGAGACGTTGGGCGCGCACCGGATGGAGTGGCTGGCCGCCGTCGGCAACGACGGGTCGTGGGCGGTGGCCAGGAAGGTCGGCTTCACCATGGAGGGCACCCTGCGCTCCCGGATGGACCTGCGCGGCGCCAAGGTCGACGCCTGGCTGGGCTCGCTGCTGCCGTCCGACCTGCCGTCCACTGCGCCGTCCACTGCGCCGTCCACTCCTCCGTCCCCTCTTCCGACCGCCCTGGGCTGAGCCCGGCCTTCAGCAGGTCTGGCGCCAGGCGTCCAGGTCCAGGTGCTTGCGCACGGCGCTGAGGCCGAGCCGCTCGGACCGGGCGCAGAAGGCACTGGTGGGCAGGTTGTACTCGGCCTCGAAGACCGCCTTGTGCTGCTGGACGAACGGGCTGAGCTGCTCGCACTCGTGGTACTCGGCGCACTGCTCGTTCACCGCGAAGTCGAAGTCGCCGACCAGTTGCGGGAGCTGGTCCAGGTCGTTCTTGAGGCCGACGGCCAGTCCCCTGGCGTGCGCCAGGGCGGCGACCATGCGGTTGAAGGCGAGCTGGTCGGCGGCGGTGAGCGGGAAGCCGCTGTCGTTCCGGTAGCCGTCGACGTTGTCGGGCTCCACCGCGTCGAAGCCCTTGCTCCGGCACAGGTCGAACCGCTTGCCGAGGATCGGCCTCAGCACGTCGAGGCGGCGGATGTCCAGCCAGCGCTCGCCCGGCCAGCCGTTGCCGGAGCCCAGCAGCGCCGCCGGATAGGCGGATCGGTCGGGGCGGAAGGACTCGTAGGCGCCGGCGTTGATGTAGCAGACCGCCTTGCGGCCTTTGGCGTGCAGTGCGGCCACCACTGCGGCGCCGGTGTCGAAGCCGTCGACGTCGTACACCGCCGCGTCCACACCGGTGTCCACGGTGCCGCTGAGCTGCCACTGCCAACTGGTGCCGGGGGCCGGCTGCCAGCGATGGCCGGACGGTGCGGGTGCGGATACGGGTGCGGAGGACGAGGGTACGGGCGCGGTCGCGGTCGGCGCGCCGTCCTGGGAGTGCGGCGGGCCGCCGGAAGTGCACCCGGCGAGTGCCAGCAGCAGTCCGGCGCCCAGCACGGCCGCGCGCCGCCTCACCGGCTGACCTGCGCTACCGGCTCCAGGAGCGTGTCCATCAGCACCGACCAGGGGTTGTCGCCGCTCCCGGTGGTGGCGTAGCTGTAGCCGGCGCCGTGGGCCGGCGCCGTGT
This sequence comes from Streptacidiphilus carbonis, assembly GCF_000787775.1. GTDB lineage: Bacteria > Actinomycetota > Actinomycetes > Streptomycetales > Streptomycetaceae > Streptacidiphilus > Streptacidiphilus carbonis. The sequence continues at coordinate 24,120 of NZ_BBPM01000064.1, forward strand.
CCCGCACCTCGCCGCAGCGGCCGGGCGGAGCGCCATGCACCAGGTGCGCGAAGCGCCGGTCGGGGAAGTCGGCGGTCCACTCCGGCACCAGGAGCTCGCGGTGGGCCGCCCAGTCGCCCTCGAAGGTGACGACCACGTCGGCGACCTCGGCGTAGCCGGGGTCGGGGTGCGTCCCCGGGTTGAGGACCACCTGCGGGGCGTCCAGTGCCCGGGCCGCCACCGCCAACCGCCGGTAGTGCGGCAGCAGTTCCCGCTCCGTGCGGACCTGGTCCAGGAACACGCCGTCCACCGGGTACCACTCCTGGTAGCGCTCCAGGTCCTCGACGACCTGGTGGTGGGCCCGCCGGGCGTAGTCGGTGTCGACATAGCCCAGCAGCGACACCCCGGCCGCCCGCAGCAGTCGCGCCGCCTCGGCGAACTCGGGAAGGCGCTCCGCACCGGGGCCGCTGGCCGGGTTGAACACCACCCAGGCCACCTCGGCCGCGTGCGAGGCCACCGCCTCCCAGGCGCGCAGGCCGCTGCCCGCCCGCGTCTCCGTCTCCGCCCAGGCCCCCGGGTAGACGTACAGCGGCACCAGCAGCCGGTGCTCGTCCATGTCCGCACCCGCGTTCCCCTCGGCAGTCTCAACGGTCTCAACAGTCGTGCTCATCGCTCCCACGATCACTCGGTCCCACCAATACCGTCCCACCGATGCAGTCTCACCTGTGCACCGTGACCCGGCCCAGCGACCAGCAGGCGATCGCCAGCAGCAGCCCCGCGGCCACCGCTCCCACCGCCGGCTCCGTCGCCCCGGCCAGGGTGGCCGCCGCCGCCGGGGTGCACACCGCGGCGGCGGCCCAGGCCAGCCCGAACGCCTGCAGCAGCAGCGCCGTCCAGATGGTCGCGCCCACCGCGAGCAGGCCCGGCAGCTGCGACCAGAGCGGGTCCCCGGCGTCGGCCGCTCCGGCCGCACCGCCCAGGACCGCCAGCAGGGCCAGGTAGCCGGCCAGGCCGACGGCCATCGAGCGGGCCGACAGCAGGGCGAACCCCCGCGCGGTGCGGGCGGCGCGCAGTGCGCCGTGGATCCGGTTGCGGTACCCGTACAGCAGCCACTCGGCCGGGCCCATGCTGATGGTGAGCGCCACCATGGGGCCCAGGTCGAGATGGCCGCCGCGCAGCGCGATGCCCAGGGTGAGCAGTGACATCGCCATGCCGAACAGCCCGTGCGGCAGCGAGGACCGCAGCGGCGGCAGCGGCTCGACGGCGCTGTCACCGTCACGGTCCGCCAGGCAGGCGCGCAGTTCCCGCCGGGCCTGACGCAGTGTCAGCATTAGGGTGCAGAACAGCAGCAGCGCCGTCCACGGGGTGGGCCGGAACAGGCCCAGCAGCACTGCGGCCCCGCCCAGCGCGGCCGGGGCCAGTGCGCGCAGCAGCAGCCGCTCCCGGCCCAGCACCAGCAGGACGCAGGAGGCGCCGAGGTAGAGCGACTGCCCGGCGCAGAACAGCAGCACGCCGGCGCCGTCGTGGCCGGCCGCCAGCACCCCGGCCAGGGCGCCGAGCAGCCCGAGCACCGTGCCGACGAGGGCGCCGCGGAACAGGCAGCAGCCGCCGGAGCGGCGCTGGCCCCGGCCGAGCCGGGCGTGGGTCCGGTGCGCCAGCGCCTGGTTCCAGGCCCAGTTGAGGAGCACGGACAGGGCCAGTGCGAAGGTCCCGTGCGGCAGTCCGCCGGCGTCCGGACGTCCGGAGAGCATCGGGGCTCCCAGCGGGAAGGCCAGCCCGGGCAGGGCGTAGAGACAGCCGCGCAGCACGCCGGTGGACAGCGGGGAGTGCCAGGGCGAGACGGCGGCCCGGGGCTCGGGGTAGCTGCGCGGGGTCTCCGCGTAGAGCTCCTCCGCGAGCTCGAAAGCGTCCGATCGGCCGTAGCGGCGCTGGACCTGACGGTCGGTCACCCCCTCCGCCTCGATGGCGGCGGCCACCTCGAAGGGGTGCACCGCGGCCGCGGCGACGCTGCCGAAGCGCAGCGCCGCCTCCGCGGCCGGATCCATCGGTCCGCTCGGCCGGGGCAGCGCGGTCGGCAGCGGATCGAGCCGCATGCCCGGCCGCAGTTCCAGCACGGCGCTCATGCGGTGGCCGCCATCCGGCTGCGGAGCGGCGCCGGATCCCCGGCGGGCGACCACAGCATGGTCGGGTCCTCCAGCAGCGCCTCGTAGACGGTGCGGAAGGTCGCCACGGTCCGACCGAGGGTGAACTGCTCGATCACCCGGGCCCGGGCGGCGTCGCCCAGTTCCTGCCGGCGCCGCTGGTCGCGGAGCAGGCCGACGGCGGCCCGTGCCATCGCCTCGGGGTCCCTGGGCGGGACCACCAGGCCGGTGTCGGCGACGGCCTCGCGCACCCCGCCGACATCCGTGGAGACGGTGGCCCGGCCGCAGGCCATCGCCTCGATCAGGCTGAAGGGGAAGCCCTCGGAGATGCTCGACAGCATCACCACGCTGCCCGCCGCGTAGGCGTGCCGGACAGTGTCGATCCGCCCCTCGAAGCTCACCGCGGCCCCGACGCCGAGCTCGGCCGCCAGCGCCACGCAGCGGTCCTGGTAGGCCTCACCGCCGGTCGGCGGCGCGCCGAACAGCCGCAGCCTGGCATCCGGGACCTCCGCCGTGACCAGGGCGAAGGCCCGGATCAGGGTCTCCAGGTCCTTGATCGGGTCGACCCGCCCGGCCCAGCTGAGCGTCGGCACGTCGGGTTCCGGGCCCGCGTAGGGGAAGAGCTCCGGGTCGACGCCGTTGTAGACGGTGCGGATCCGCCGTGGATCGCAGCCGCCGCGCTCCTCCCAGCGGCGGTTGTAGCGGTTGCAGGGGGTGATCAGGTCGGCGCCGCGGTAGCCCTCGGTGGCCAGCAGCCGGAAGAAGCCCAGGATCAGTGCCTTCACCGGCCAGCGGTACGGCGCCGAGCGGTAGCCGAGGTAGCGTTCGCGCAGGTAGATGCCGTGTTCGGAGAGCAGCAGCGGCACTCCGTGGAAGCGTCTGGCGGTGAGCCCGGGCAGTACCGCGAGACCGCCGGTGACCGCGTGCGCGACGCCCCGGCTGGGCGGCTGCACGGTCAGCGGCCGCAGCGCGTGCTCCAGCAGGTCGGTGGCCTCCAGCGCGTCCTGGACGGTGGGCCGGGAGGCATGCGTCGCCAGGAAGGGCCGCTGCCACAGCTTCTGCAGCGAGCGCAGCGCGCCCTCGGTGCGCAGCGCCGCCGTCAGCGAGCCGCCGGTGAGGGCGAACTCGGCCAGTTCGTAGAGCTCGTCGGCGAAGTGCTGCTCGAAGTCCTGGTCCAGCAGCGACAGCAGAAAGCGCTCGTAGCCGGCCAGGAAGCGGCGCAGGTCCCGGCCGCGCGGCGCGGAGCCGCCGGGGGTGCGCCCCCAGAGCGGGACCGAGCTGACCGAGGCGACCTGCGGCGGCAGCTTCCACACCTGCGGCTCGCAGCCGCTGCCGGTGATGCCCAGCACATGGAAGCGGACATCGGGCATGCCCTGGACGAGCTGGTCGCACCAGACGCTGACCCCGCCGTGCGCATAGGGATAGGTGCCCTCGGTGAGGAGGGTGACTTCCACTGGTCCTGGTCCTGATCCTGGTCCGTACATATCGCTGCGTTCCCCCTGGAACTCGACGGCGGTGGCGACGGCGCGGCGGGTCCGGGGCCCGGCGTTTCGGCGGGCCCCGGACGCGGTCCGGTCGGATGGCTGCGGTTCTCCGTCAGAGCGTCAGAGCAGGGCGCCGATCAGCTTGCTGACCCCGGCGACGGTCAGCGGCACCAGGCTCTTCACCCCGTTGGGCACCACCGGGGTGGTGCTGCCGGTGGGCGGCGGCGTACTGGAGCCGGCGCTCGGGGTGCTGCTCGGGGTGCTGCTGGGACTGCTGCTGGGGGTCGAGGCCGTACCGGCCGCGGCCGCCGGGGCGGCGGGGGTTCCGGCGGCGTTCAGCTTGAGCGTGACACCGCTCTGCAGCAGCCCCGGGCTGACCCAGCCGGAGAGCTCCCCGGCATAGGCGCTGCCGAAGGCGCTGGTCCCCAGCAGCTGCTGCTGCACCGTGCCGGTGGGGGCGGTGACCTGGGCGGCGACCCCGCTGGGCGAGGTGATCGTGACCGTGCTGCCGACCCGGTAGCCGGCGGCGGTCCCCGCCTTCACCGCGGTCTGCCAGGCCGTGCGCTGCTGGAGCTCGGTGCCGATGGCGGACTCGCGCAGGTTGACGATCGGCGCGTCGGCGGCGAAGAGCTCGGCGTAGCTGCCGAAGATCTGGTCCAGCACCGGGTAGAGGATCCGGTCCTCGGCCAGGTTGGACTGGTGGGCGTAGGTCGGCAGCGGGCTGTTGTCGATGATGTGCCCGAGGTCGATCCGCGCCTCCAGCGGCGCGATGTAGCCGCTGTACCCGCTGCTCTCGTCGAGCGGCGCGGGCAGGCAGGTGGTGGTGGCCGGGTTGGCGGTGCACAGGCCGCTGCCGCCCTGGGCGGTGCTGGTGTACAGCCAGTTGTACTCGTCCACCTCGTCATTGGTGTGACCGGCGTTGTAGTACACGTTCATCGGGTAGCGCGGCACCGTCAGCGCCGAGCCCACCGCCCGCTGGTCCGCCTCGCGGGAGTGGTCGCTGCCGGTCCACCTGACCCCGGCGGCGGACAGAGCGGGGGCCAGATTGGGGTTGTCCACCGGCTGCTGCGGCAGCGTGGCCAGACCGGAGTGCTCACCGGTGACCAGCTCGGTCCTGTCGGTGCTGAAGCCGTGCTTGGCGGCCCACTGCTGGTTCTGGGTGATCGAGGTCTGAATGGTCGACTCGCTCACCCAGGCGGTGCTGCCGTCGGCGTTGGCGGTGCAGGACCAGGGCACCGTGGCGGTGTTCTGGACGCAGCCGAGGAACGGGTGGTCGTAGGTGTGGTTCACCCAGCGGAACGAGGTTTTGGCCGAGGTCAGCGCGGTCAGCAGCGGGTCCGATCCGGTCCCGGCGACCTGCTCGTCGCTGCCCCCGCCGTTGAAGAGGAAGTCGAAGGTGAAGTTGTGGGCCTGCTCCCACTGCTGGGCGTAGGCGACGTCGGCCGCGGTCATCCGGATGGTGGACTCGGCCGGGGTGCCGTTGCAGGCCGAGGCCGCGTCGCCGGGGGTGCACTTGGCGGTGGAGCTCCAGCGGTCGTCGGGCAGGAAGACGTCGTCGATGTGCTGCTCGTAGTAGTTGCGGTCGTAGCCGAGGTGGACGCCCTGGGTCATCCAGTCGACGATGCCGCGGGCGAGCAGCCGGTACTGCTGCTGGTACTGGTTGTAGGCGAAGGTCAGCACCAGCTCGGAGACGCCGCCGTGGTCGTACTCGCCGGCCAGCACGCCCGGCGAACTGCTGCCCGGGATCGGGGCGGTGGCCAGCGGCGTGAAGGTCGCCCCGGCCGCCTGGGTGGCCAGCGGAGTGGCCAGGTAGCCGTAGCTCTCCACCACGCCCGGGTCGTTGTCCTCGAACGGGAGCGACCCCTTGAGGTACCGGAACGCCCCGGCCAGCCCGGCCGCGGTGACCGTCCCGGTGACGCCGTCCAGCGAGCCGATGTAGCCGGGGTCCGCAGCGTAGTTGAGCCCGACGGCCGGCTGGGCGTAGGTGTACGCGTCGACCTGGCGGACGCCGAAGGCCTGCTCGTAGCCGGTCAGCGCCGCCATCTCCGCTGAACCCGCCGCGAACGGGTCGTTGTTGGGCAGCACCACGGCCTGGAACCTGCCCTCGGCCTGCCCGTTGACGGTGCCGCTGAGGAAGGCGGCATTGATCGTCGGCCGGTTGCCGTCGGAGAGCTTCACCACCGTGTAGGGAGTACCGGAGATGTCCATCTCGTTCATGATCGCGGCCGTGGCCGGCCCGCCGTCGTCGACGACGAGCACTCTGAGGTCGATCCGCTGCGCGGCGGTCGCCGCGTGCGCGCCCGCGGCCGGTGCCACCGCCGCCAGCAGTCCCGCCGCGGTGAACGCGGCGGCCCATCGGGTCCTGCGACCCAGGGTCCTACGACCCATGTCGTCCCCTCCAGAGGCAGCCCGCGGTTGAGCGGGCATGCCGAAGTACGGATGGGCGCGATACCCGCGCCTCAATGGAAAGAGTTGAAAGAAGTGGATTCCCCCGCCGCCCCCGCGACTGTCAGCGCCCGCCGAGCCCCCATGCCGCCGTCACTTCCGGTTCCGGTGCGACTGCGGTGCGTGGCGTTGCGTTCATATGCTAGAAGCCCGAATACGGCGGCTGCGGCCCTTACCGGCGACTGCGGGCCAAAGCTCACCCTTGCGGGGTGATCTCCACTCAGCTGTTCGGTTCCGATCACCCGCAGGGGGTGTTGTCAGTGAGGGGGTGTTGTCAGTGGCAGCTCCTACGCTGGCCCCATGACCGACTCCAGCCCCGCAGCCGTGCTCACCCTCAGTGCGGACCAGGCCCGCCGCATCGCCCTGCGCGCCCAGGGGCTGCTGGGCGCGCCGGACCGGCGCGGCGGGGTGCGCGGTGTGCTGCGCCACCTGGGCGCGGTACAGCTGGACACCATCTCGGTGCTGGCCCGTTCGCACGAGCTGGTGCCCTACGCCCGTCTGGGCGCGGTAGGGCGCCCCGCCGTCGAGGCGGCCTACTGGGGCGGCGGCGCCTCCTTCGAGTACTGGTCCCACGCCGCCTGCGTACTGCCGGTCGAGGAGTGGCCGCTGTTCGCCTTCCGGCGCCGGGCCTTCCTGGCCCGGGGCCACCGCTGGCACCGGATGGAGGACGCGGAGCGCTCCTGTGCCGAGGTGCTGGCCAGGCTGACCGGCGACGGACCGCTGACCTCGACCGAACTCGGCGGCGCCCGCAAGGGCGGCGAGTGGTGGGACTGGTCCGAGACCAAGATCGCGGTGGAATGGCTGCTGGACACCGGCCGGGTGGTCTGCGCCGAACGCCGCAGCTGGAAGCGGGTCTACGAGCTGGCCGAGCGCGCCGTCCCGGCCGAGCTGCTCGGCTCCGAACCCGACGACGCCGCGTGCGTACGGCAGTTGGTGCGCCAGTCCGGCGCGGCGCTGGGCGTCGCCACGGCCAAGGACCTCAGCGACTACCACCGGCTGAAGGCCGATCAGGTCACCGCCGCGCTGCCCGAAAGCGGCCTGCTGCCGGTGCTGGTCGAGGGCTGGGGCCGGGGCGGCGCAGCGGCTGCGGCCTGGGCCGATCCGGCGGCCCTGGACTCCGAGCCGCGCGGCCGGCACCGCACCGCGCTGCTGTCCCCGTTCGACTCACTGATCTGGGACCGGGCCCGCACCGAGCGGATCTTCGGACTCAGCCACCGGCTGGAGGCCTACACGCCCAGGGAGAAGCGGCAGCACGGCTACTTCGCCATGCCGCTGCTGGCCGGCGGCCGGCTGGTCGGGCGGGTCGATCCGGCCCGCGAGGGACGCACTCTGATCGCCCGTCAGGTGTCGCTGGACTCGGCCAGGGCACTGCCCGCGCTGGCCCAGGCACTGCGCGAGGCCGCCGAGTGGGTCGGCTGCGACGCGGTCAGGGTGGAGCGGCTGGACGACGAGGCGCTGCGCGCCCCACTGGAGAAACTGCTCCAGTAGCGGATCCGCTCAGCCTATTTCCAGGATCTTCTCCCGCATCGCGTACACCACCGCCTCCATCCTGGAGTGCAGCTGCAGCTTCTCCAGGATGTTGCGGACATGGTTCTTCACCGTGTTCTCGCTGATGAAGAGCTGCTTGGCGATGTCACGGTTGTTCAGCCCGGTGGCCACCAGCTTGAGCACCTCCAACTCCCGGTCGGTCAACCGCGGTGCGGGCAGCAGCCTGCGGTCGTCGGTGCGCTGCTGGATCATCGACTTGAACTCGGTCAGCAGCTTCGCCGCCATCGAGGGGCTGATCTGCGACTGGCCGTCGGCGACCGCCCGGATCGCGGTGGCGACCTCGTCGGTGGAGATCTCCTTGAGCAGGTAGCCGGTGGCCCCCGCCTTGATCGCCTCGTAGAGGTCGGCCTCCTCGTCGCTGATCGTCAACATGATGATCTTCGTGCTCGGGGCCACCTCCTTGATCGAGGTGCAGGCCTCGATACCGCTGCGGCGCGGCATCCTGACGTCCATCAGGATGATGTCCGGCAGCAGGTCGGCGGCCTTCTCCACGGCCTCGGCGCCGTCCCCCGCCTCGCCGACGACCTGGATGTCCTCCTCCTGCGCCAGGACGATCTCCAGACCGCGCCGGAAGAGCGCGTGGTCGTCCACGACCAGGACCCTGATCGGCTCGGCGGCACGCCGCGGCTCATCGGGCTCCCGGTCGTCGCCGCGCCGCTCGTCCCATCGATCCGCCATCCGGTTCTCCCCCTCGGCTGGTGGCTGTTGCCGCCATGATTCCACGCCCCGGCCGCGGTGCGATCATTCCGCAGGCCAGCATTGGCTCGGAAGAGTGACTCCGAGCGCGCGGCAGGGGCGCGGCAGCGTGTGCCGCGCCCCTGCCGCGCCCTTCGCCGAATGCGGGACAACTG
>NZ_BBPM01000064.1:32770-42568 GCF_000787775.1 Streptacidiphilus carbonis
GCGGCAGCGTGTGCCGCGCCCCTGCCGCGCCCCTGCGCCGAATGCGGGACAACTGCCGGAGTGCTACTCCCGCCCCTCCAGCTTCAGATGGATGACGCCGTAGTCATAGCCGTGCCGGCGGTACACGACGCTCGGCTGCATGGTGTCTGTGTCCATGAAGAGGAAGAAGTCGTGCCCGACCAGCTCCATCTCGTAGAACGCCTGGTCGAGCGCCATGGGCACGGCCGCGTGGGTCTTCTCGCGGACGATCAGCGGACCGTCGCCCTCGATCTCCAGCGAACCGATCCTCGTCTTCGGCGCGGGCTCCGCCAGCTCCTCCGGGGTGGCCACGTCGGGCGCGGACGAGAGCCTCGCCGTGGCCTCGGCCACGCTGATCGGGGAGCGCGGTCCCTTGTGCACCCGCCGCCGGTCCGCGACCTTGCGCAGCTGCGCGTCCAGCTTGGCGGTGGCCAGGTCGAGCGCGGCGTACGGGTCGGGGGCGCATGCCTCGGCCCGGATCACCGGTCCCCGGCTGTGCAGCGTGATCTCCACGCGCTCGGAGCGCTCCGCCTGCCGGGGGTTGCGCTCCTTGGAGAGCTCCACGTCCAGGCTGATCACCTTGCCGTCGAGCTTCTGGATGTGCTCCAGCTTCTCGCTCACGTGCTTGCGGAACCGCTCGGGCACCTCGGTCTTCCGACCCTTGACGACGATGTCCACGCAGAACTCCGATCCCTTGCACTGTTGCCGGTCGAACCCTCAAGGTCCGCGCGGCCCATCGAGTACGCAGCACCGCCCGCTCGGGATGGGCGGAACCGCCCCTCACATCCCTTCCTCCCCACTGAAGACGGTTGAAACCCCATGGAACAACGGTTCCCGGGATTCCGCCCGCCCGTCACCGGGAGGACATGTCGCGATCGGGGCGGCCGGGGGTGGCCGGCGGTCGCCGGAACCTCCTGAGCACCCAAAATCGCGGCAGTGCGGGGCCTTGTACAGCCCTCGCGTCAGTCCTACCCCCGTACGGATGAACTCACGGTAAAAGTCCCCGCGGCCCCGGACCGCCGCTGCATGCTGTTCTCCCTGCTCCGCGAAGTCCGACCGCCGCCGACCGGAGTCCCCGTGACCAGTGCCTCCGTCCGCCTCTTCGACGCCGCCCTCGACCTGCTCGTCCCGGTCCAGTGCGTGGGCTGCGGCCTGCAGCACGCCCAGCTCTGCGCCGCCTGCCGGGAGGAGCTCGACCGCGCTCTGCCGCGCGCCGCGCGCCCCCACGCCGCGCCGCCCGGACTACCGGAGGTGTATGCAGCAACCACCTACGACGGCGCGGCCCGGCAGATCCTGCTGGCGCACAAGGAGCGCGGCGCACTGCGGCTGGCCCACCCCCTCGGCGGCGCGCTCGCCCGCGCCGTACGCGCCGCCGTACCGACCGGCGGCGCCTCCCGCAGCGCCCCGCTGCTGCTGGTCCCGATGCCCTCGGCGCCGGCCACGGTACGGGCCCGCGGCCACGACCCGACCCGCAGGCTCACCCTGGCCGCCACCCGGGCACTCCGCCGCGCGGGCGTGCCCGCCAGACTGCTGGCTGTGCTGCGCCAACAGCGGGCGGTGGCCGACCAGTCCGAGCTCGGCGCGGCCGAACGGCTGCGCAATCTGAGCGGGGCACTGACCGTGCCCCGGCACCGGCGCTCCCTGCTCGGCCACGGCCGGATCGTCCTGGTCGACGACCTGGTGACGACCGGCGCGACACTGGCCGAGGGCGCCCGCGCCCTGGCCGAGGCGGGCGGCGACGTCCTGGCGGCAGCGGTGGTCGCGGCGACCGTCCGCAGGGACGGCCCGGCGCCGGAGGACCGACCGGACGGCCGACGCGGCGGCCGGCCCGGCGCGGCCTATCCCGGGTAGCTCGGCATGGGTCCGCTGGTACTGCCGTTGGTGGTCAGCACCTCCCAGCCGCCCTTCTCCCAGCGGTAGACCTTGCCCCGCTCGGCACTGTTGGCGGCTCCGCTCGCATCCCCCAGGTAGGGCGCCTTGAGGCCGGTGCCGAGGGCGCTCGGATCCTGCTGCAGGGCGCTGATACTGCCCATCCCCTCCGCGTACGACGGCGCCTGGGGGCCCGCCATGACGCCGGAGGAGCCGTCGATGTCCCAGACCGAGGGGGCCTGGCCGGTGGTGGCCTGCTGACCGAGCACGATGATGCTGTCCCCGTCGTTCCAGGAGAGGGACTTGACGCTGGTCAGGGTGGAGGAGTCGGGGACGATGGAGTGCAGTCCCGCGACCGTCAGCTCCGGGGAGCCGGCGCCGGTGGAGCGCTGGATCCGGCCGACCTGTACCGAGGTGGTGCCGTTGTCGATGACGGTCAGGACGATCCTGGCACCGTCCGCGGCGACCTTGGCCTCGGTGACCCGTCCCTTCAGCCCCTGCACGGTGACCGGTACGACCGTGTCCCCCCCGTCGGCGGCCTCGACGGCCCCGAGCCCCTGCCCCGAGGGGTCGTTGCTGACCGTCCACAGCGTGCCGAGGCTGTCCCAGCTCAGCGAGCCGAAGCCGTACGAGTCGGTGAGCACCGCGTGGGTCGGGGCCGACGTACTGGTCAGACTGCTGACGTAGAGAGACTTCTGATCGTGCGACAGCACCGCCACCCAGCCGCTGACGTCGGGGGCGACCGCGAACCCGCCGATCGCTCCGGCGGTGACGGGGGCGAGCAGCCTGCTCACCGGCTGCCCCTGGACCGGGAGGTGCCGGGCGGTCCCGGCGTCGAGGCTGGAGAGGTGTCCGCTCGCGTCCACGAAGTACATCGTCGCCTCGTTGGTCACCGACTGCACCGGCGAATAGGAGTTGTCCTTGGTCGCGACGCAGGAGGGTGACGAGGCGTCGCCCGCGTAGAGGTTCAGGCCGGTGATCGTCTGCCCTGCCTGCTTGGCCTGCTGGGTCGGCACCTGCGCCAGGGTGAAGAAGAGCTGGGCGGCCATCCGGTAGCAGGCGGCCGAATTCTTCTGCAACTGCTGGGCGGCCTTCGCGTTGAGCCGCACGGACGCGGTTCCGTCCGACCCCACCTGCACCGTGGGCTGGGAGGCGGAGAGGGCGGTTCCGTTGGGGAACCCGGGCTGCACGGCCGGGGCCAGCCAGGCGCTCGAACCGCCGAACAGGATGTTCGCGGCGTCGGTCAGCGGGTCGATGTGGCTGCGCACGTAGACGGGGTCGGCCACCAGCGGAGAATTCGTGGTCGCGGACTGGCCGGCGATCGGGAAGTAGACATCGACCGACTCGTATATCCGCTGGAAGTCCTCCTTCTTGAGCACCAGTCCGTCGGGCAGCTTGTCGATCGTCCAGTCCTTGGAGCCCTTGGCCTTGGTGAAGGTGAAGTCCTCCTTGAACTGACCGCTGCTGGGCGTGAAGGCGTGCCGCGCGTCGAGAGTCGCGACCTGGGTGCCGCTGACCTCCAGCACCATCCTGGTGGTGTTGTTGCTCTTGCCCGGTACCGGAACCACGTTCAGGTCCTGCAGCACAGTGGCGCTCTGCTCCGGGTTCCAGGACTTGGCGGCGTTCGGGGACAGGAACAGCTTGGCGGTCTGGTAGTCGGAGTCGTCGGACACCAGATCGTCGAGGAAGCCCGAGAGCAACTGGTCCGGTGATGCCTCCGCCTTCGGCGGCTCGGCGACGACCACCACCTGCTGGGCGTCGTTCGCGCTGGTGGTCTGCCGGGGCGGGGTGCCGCCGTCGGGCATCGCGGCGCAGCCGGCGAGCAGCACCGCGGAGCCGAGCAGCGCCCCGGCGCGGAACTCACGCCTCATCGTCGTCCGCTTCCGATCCCTCAACGCGCCCCTCCTTGGACACCACGACCTGCGCGCCCGTGACGCCGTACCCGGACGACGCCCGGACATCCGCGGGATTGCTGGGAGGCGGGGCGGCCCGGCCCGGCGTCTCGGGGATCACGGAACCGTACCCCAGCACCCCGCCCAGTCCGGAACCGAGCCCGGTGCCGAGCACCGCCGCGCCGCCCGGCTCCGGCGCCTCCGCGGCGCGGGGCGATCCGACCCGGGAGGCGCGCATGTACGGCATGCCCGGCACCGCCAGTCCGCGGTTGGCCAGCGAGTCGGCCGGCTCCAGCGGGATCGGGGAGCGCAGGATCTCGCCGCCCGCGTTGCGCGGCAGCGTCAGTCGGAACTGCGAGCCCCCGCCCGGTTCGCCCCAGGCGTGCAGCCAGCCGCCGTGCAACGCCGCGTCCTCCAGGGCGATCGACAGGCCGAGTCCGGTACCGCCGGTGGTGCGCGCCCGCGCCGGGTCCGCCCGCCAGAACCGGTTGAACACCCGGGACGCCTCGCCGGGCTTCAGCCCGATGCCGTGGTCCCGCACCGCGACCGCGACCGCGCCGTCTCCGGCCGCCAGGACCACCTCGATGTCATTGCCCTCGCCGTGCTCCAGCGCGTTCACCACCAGATTGCGCAGCACCCGCTCGATCCGGCGCGGGTCGACCTCGGCGACCACCGGCTCGTCGGCGCCGCGCACCACCACATTGCTGCCCTTGGTCCTGGCCAGCGGCTCGGCGGCCTCGATCACCCGGCCGACCACGTCGCGCAGGTCCGCGGGCTCGGCGTCGAGGATCGCCGCACCCGCGTCGAACCTGCTGATCTCCAGCAGGTCGGCCAGCAGCGACTCGAACCGGTCCAACTGGTTCTGCAGCAGTTCGGCGGAGCGCTCCGCCGCCGGGTCGCCGAAGTCGTCGCGGGACTCGTAGAGCAGGTCCGCCGCCATCCGCACGGTGGTGAGCGGGGTGCGCAGTTCGTGCGAGACGTCCGAGACGAACCGGCGCTGGACCCGGGAGAGCTCCTCCAACTGCCGGATCTGGGTCTGCAGCGCGGCGCCCATCCGGTTGAAGGACTCGCCGAGGCGGGCGATGTCGTCCGTCCCGGAGACCTTCATCCGCTCGTCCAACCGCCCGTCGGCGAGCCGCTCCGAGATCTCGGCGGCCATCCGCACCGGGGTCACGACCTGACGGACCACCAGCCAGGAGATGGCGCCCAGCAGGACCACCACGAAGATCCCGGCGGTCGCCAGCGTGGTCCCGACCAGGTTGAGCGTCTGGCTCTCCAGCGTGAACGGGAAGACGTAGTAGAGCTGGTAGGTGGTCTGCTGCTTGGCCCCCGCTCCGGTGATCGTCAGCGTCTTGCCGACCACCAGACCGGACTCGGGCTTCTTGTTGGCGGCGTGGGTGTAGTAGATGGTCGTGTACTGGGCCTGGTAGGTGCCCGAGTTCTCGACCACGCTGTCCCGGAAGGCCGTACTGATGGTCCGGTCCGGGTCGACCCCGCCGACCTCGCGCGGCACGCTGGCCTTGGACTTCTCGATGCCGGTGTCCGGCACCATCCCGACCACCATGTACTGGCCGGCACCACTGCTGGCGAGAAAGCTGACCTGCTGGGACAACAGCGTGCCCATGTCCAGGCCGTCGGCGCCGGGGGTGCCCGGCTGACCGCTGCCGGCGGCGTTGGTGCCGTTCTTCTGCGCCGTGCCGGCGAACGCGGTGCCCTGACTGACCGCGGCCTTGAACCCGTTCTCCGCCTGGGTCACCGCGGCCTGGTCCTTGGCCTGGAGCAGGCCGTTCCGCACCGTCTTCATGACCACCAGGCCGAGCAGCAGCACCGCCCCCAGCGACAGCACCAGGGTGATCGCGACCACCCGCACCTGGATGGAGCGCTGGTAGAGCGCGGACATCCGCCGGTACGGACGCCGCAGCCGCCGTCCGAACAGCGACAGCAGCGACTTGGTCCCGGCGAACATGCCTATCCGGTGCACCCGCACCGAGGAGGCGCCGAAGGGATGCGAGGACAGCGCCTCGGCCGGACTCGCCGCGGGCGCGCCCTGCCACTCAGGAGAAGTCGACCGCCCGCCGTCCGGCCCGGGCGCGACGGGGGTCCGACCGCTCATCTCAGCTTGGTCCCGCCTTGTAACCGACGCCGCGCACCGTCACCACGATCTCCGGACGCTCCGGGTCCCGCTCGATCTTGGAGCGCAGTCGCTGCACATGGACGTTGACCAGCCGCGTGTCGGCGGCGTGGCGGTAGCCCCACACCTGCTCCAGCAGCACCTCTCGGGTGAACACCTGCCACGGCTTGCGCGCCAGCGCGACCAGCAGGTCGAACTCCAGCGGCGTGAGCGGAATGCTCCGGCCGTCCCGCTTCACGGAATGCCCGGCCACGTCGATCGTCAGATCGCCGATGGCCAGCTGCTCCGGGCTCGGCTCCTCAGCCCGGCGCAGGCGGGCCCGTACCCGGGCCACCAGCTCCTTGGGCTTGAAGGGTTTGGTCATGTAGTCATCCGCACCGGACTCAAGCCCGACCACCACGTCCACGGTGTCGGTCTTGGCGGTGAGCATGACGATCGGCACACCCGACTCGGCGCGGATCTGACGACAGACGTCGATCCCGTCCCGGCCCGGCAACATCAGGTCGAGGAGCACCAGGTCGGGCTTCACCTCGCGGAAAACAGCCAGAGCCTTGTCGCCGTCCGCGACAAAAGACGGCTCAAAACCCTCCCCGCGCAGCACGATGCCAAGCATCTCAGCCAGAGCAGTGTCGTCATCGACGATCAAGACGCGTCCCTTCATGGTTCCCATGGTCTCATTACGGAAACGTGACCTGGGGCACAGTCGGCAGAGACTTCCGCCACTCGTTCGACTTTCCGGGCCTTACTTGCCTCATTTTCCGGACAAAACGGACAGAGGGTCATCTCACATCCGCCTTGATCTGCGGCGGCGCGGTGTGTCGGGGAATGCGGTGGCCCGTGCGGGCGCCCGAGGCACGGATACCGGCCGGATGCCTTGGAATCAGGGGGCGCCGACATGACACGATGTGAGCAACGGCATCACGACAGAGACGGACCATCGACGAATGACCGACACCCCGAGCCGGCGCCCCGCGGAATCCCCGGCTCCCTCGGCCCCCTCGGCTCCGGAGTCGGCCGACACCCCGGTCGCCGCACCGATCGCCCCCGTCGCAGCCGCAGCCGCAGCGGCAAACGCAGACGCGGCGAAGGACGACGCGGCGGCCGGAACACCCACGCCCGTGATCCCGGCGCAGGGCGGCACCGCGGCTCAACCGCCCCGTCGCTCGTACGCTCGCACCGACGCCGGCCACGGGTCCGGCGTCCCGGGGCCGGCCTGGCCCACCGCACCCGCGCCGGTGCCTGTACCCGCGCCCGGATGGAACCCGCTGCCTCTCGCGCCGGTCCCGGGGTGGGTGTGGTCCGGGAGTTGGATCCCCAAGCCGGGTATCGTCCCGCTGCGCCCGCTCGGCATCCACGAGATCCTGAGCGGCGCGTTCGCCGTGCTCACGCGCTACTGGCGAACCGCGCTGACCGTGTCCGCAGCAATCGCGGCGGTCTCCCAACTGCTGGTCGCCCTGGTCACCGCGGCCCTCCCGGCGGGCAGCACCGGGGTCGACCTGACCCTGTCCAGCACCGGCGACCCCAATGCGGACCTGCACCGCGCCCTCACCAGCCTCGCCGACATCGCACCGCTCGGCGGTGCCACCGGAGCCATCAGCCTGTTCGCAGGCACCCTCGCCACTGCCGCCCTGGCCTCCGTGGCGAGCAAAGCCGTCATGGGCAAACCCGCCTCCACGGCCGAGACCTGGCGCACCGTCAGCTCCAGGCTGCCGTCCGTCCTCGGGCTCGCCCTCTTCGTCACCTGCGCCACCTTCGGCACCCTGGCCGCCTCCGCCGCTCCCTCCCTGATCGCCAACGCCGCGGGCGCCTCCGACGCCGCCATCTCGGCCACCGCCCTACTCCTGCTCCCCGGCTCCGCCGTGGCACTGTGGCTGTGCATCTCCATGAGCCTGGCCGCACCGGCCCTGGTCCTGGAACGCCAGGGAATCCGGGCAGCGGTGGCCCGTTCCTTCCGGCTGGTCCGCGGGGCCTGGTGGCGGGTCCTGGGCGTGACCGTGGTCGTCGGCATCCTCACCGACATGGCCAGCGGGATCATCGCCCTGCCGTTCACGGTGGTCGACTTCGCCATCAACGGCAGCGGCTCCGACGGCACCGCAGCCTCCTCGCTGCTGCTCGCAGCCATCGGCGGCTTCATCGGCGGCGCCCTGACCTTCCCGGTCACCGCCGGCAGCTCCACCCTCCTCTACATCGACCAACGAATCCGCCGCGAGGCCCTCGACCTCGAACTCGCAGCCGCCGTCGGCATCCCCGACTACGGCCACTGAGGACTGGCGGTCCGGCCGTCAGAGCATGTCGGATGAGATGCCCTCAAGATCGGCGACCACGTCGACATCGCCGGACGGGTTGTAGATCGAGACATAACCGTCGGAACCCACGGGAACCAGCACCAGATTGGGCACTGCTCGCCCGACGACCAGGTTGAGGTTGGAGGCCGTTGGGCGGGCCGTGCCATCGGCGTAGACGGTGAGGTAGCCCGACTGGGTCGCGTCGACTCCGGTGACATTGAGCAGAGCGAAGCAGATCCCGAGGTCGCTTCCCGGATCCGTGACCTTGACCCGCACCACGCCGCCCGCCTGGAGCTGCCCCGTGGCGGCACCGATGCCATTCCGGGTGTCCAGGACTCGCGTCGGCGTCAGTGCGGTGAAGTTCGCATGGCCCGAGGACTGCTGCGGAGAACCGTAGTAGCCCTGGACATCGGCGATGAGGTCGATGGCGGTGGCCTGGCTGTACAGAACTACTCGGCCATCGGCCCCGACCGGCACCGTGACCTGGTTGGCCAGTGTCTGACCGGCAGCGAAGTTGACGTTGGACACGTTGGGCCTGCTCGAACCTGAGGGATAGGCGCTGACGTATCCCGCTGAAGCGGCGTCGGTCACCGTCAGATTGAGCACGACCGCTGTCGTACCCGACGGCATGGCCAAGGAGACGGTTCCACCGCGGGTGACCTTCCTGGCCGGCGCGCCCAGGCCGGAACGGGTGTCCAGGACCCGCGTCGGTACGGTCATGCCGTAGGCCAGGAACTGACCCTTGGTCACCGACGCCGTGGCCTGCTCGTACCCCTGCACGTCGGCCACGAGGTCCAGCGGCGCGGAGTGGCTGTAGAGAACCACACTCCCATCCGCGCCGACCGGCACCGTGACCTCGTTGGACACGGTCTGCCCGGCCACGAAGTTCAGGTTGGAGGCGTTGGGGAGGGCGGACCCGGAGGGATAGGCCGTCACATAGCCGGCTCCGACTGTGTCGGTCTCGGTCACATTCATCACCACGGCTGTTACGCCATTGGCCGGAATCCCGTGGCTCCCCGCGACCTTGAGCGTGACCGACCCGTTGGCAGGCACTCTGCGGCGCGGAGTACCCGTGCCGGACCGCGTGTCCAGCACCCGCGTCGGCGTCATCGACACAAACGCACTGCCCACCCTCACACGACGAGTGGCCACGACATGCTCGCCGATGCCATCGGTGACGTCCGTGCTGATCGCATAGACCCCGGGGGCCGGATAGGTGTGCCAGTGGTCCAGATCCGGCGTGGAGGTGATGTCCACGGCTGCTGACCCATCGCCAAAACTCAGGGAATCACGCGTGATTCCCCCTGAACCGGCCGGATACGAAGCCGCATCGACTGTCAGTGGGGCGCCTGGCCCACCAAAGTAGGTGCCGATCGGCGCAGAGAGCGATTCAGGCTCTGCCATGGTCCGCGCGCTGGCACTCGGTGCTCCTGTGCCCAATGCCAAGAGCAAGGCAAAAGGTATCAAAAGGGTTCGCATCGCCACTGATTACTCTCCTGGAGCACTGGGACGGGCACACTCTAGCGACCCCGCGCCCTCCGAAGATCGTCTTTCCGAGAACAGGGGCGGTCTTGTTGCTGCTGAGCGCTGCGAGGCACTGTGG
>NZ_BBPM01000063.1:0-22975 GCF_000787775.1 Streptacidiphilus carbonis
GCCGTGCTGGTCGCCACGGCCGTCGGGGTGGTGATCGCCGAGACCGGCGGCAACAACGGCACGTCCAACGACAACACCGCCTCCGGCGGCGGCAGTGGTGCCAGCAGCAGCAGTTCGCCGTATCCGAGCGCGTCCGCCCCCGCCTCGGCGAGCAGCGGCGGCAGCGGCTCGGCGGGCGGCGGCAACGGGTCCTACGCGCATGTGCCCTCGGTGCTCGGACAGCCGGTGGACTACGCCGAGCAGAAGCTGGAGCAGGCGGGTTTCAGCGCCTCGGCCATCTCGGTGAGCTACCACTGCTCCAGCAGCGGGTCCGGGGTGTACGCGCAGTCGCCGAAGGCCGACACGCAGGCGGCCACCGACACGCAGGTGCAGCTGACCGCCTATGAGAACGACTGCGTCGCCTACACCGACGAGGTGGGGAAGACGCTGTCGACCGCGCAGAGCGACCTCGGCGGCTTCAGCCACGTCGGTGTGGTGTACGGCTGCGTCTCGGGTGCCACCGACGGCTATGTCGTCGGCCAGTCGCCGCAGGCCGGTTCGGCGACCTCGTATCCGCCGGGCGAGCAGATCACCCTGAAGGTGCAGCGGTGCGGCAGCTCGTCGTCCGCCTCCTCGTCGGCCCCGGCGTCGCCGACGGCGCCGACCACTCCCCCGGCCAGCAGCACCACCGGCAACTCCGGCTCCACCACGGCCAAAGGGGGCGGGAACCCGGTGACGGTGTCCGGCTCGCCCCCGGCGACGCCGGGGGCGAGCTGAGCGGACGGGGCCGGGGACGCGGACGGCGTGGGTCGGCGGGGCTAGGCCTCCGGCGTGGTGTGGTGCTCGCGGCGCAGCCGGAAGTGGAAGGGCAGGTGCAGTCGGCGGCGCGGCCGGGCTGCCGGCTCCGGGCGGGCCTCCGCCACCGGCTCGGCGGGCGCGGCGGGCTCGGCGGCGGCCGGGTGCGCCGGGGCGTGCCAGTGCGCGATGGTCTGGGCGACTCGTCCGGCTCGCATAATGCGCACGTGCTCGCCGCCGCACCCGGGGCAGGACGGCTTGGACAACGGCGAGGGGACGGGAACGCCGTTGGCCCGGTAGCGGGCGTGCACCAGACCCTCCCGGTCCACCTGGTGGCCGATCTCGTAGTCCTGCTCCCAGCCGTATCCGCAGTTCATGCAGGCGAAGGCGTAGGCCTCGTGGGTGACCGGACCGATGTCGTCGGTGGCGCGGGTCTTGCGGAGGGCGGTGCTGGGTGCGGGGTGTGCGACGAATTCGCTCATGGTGCTACTCCCGGTGCCCGGCGGGCGTTCGCCCGCTTGGGGTCTTTCTCCCTCCAACAATTACCCGTCCCGATCTCCTGGATTCGATCGGAGGGAATTCTCGGGCGATAGTTTTGCCTTCTTGGCACGGGTTCTACCTGATCACTGCCTTTGCTTGGCGTTCCTTTGCCCGAGCAAAGGAACGCCAGGCCGCTAGCCGGCGTTCTTGGCCGCCACCACCGCGTCGAACACCTCGCGCTTGGGCACCCCGGTCTCCACCGCCACTGCCGCGATGGCCTCCTTGCGCCGCTCCCCCGCCTCCTCGCGGACCGCGACCCGGCGGGCCAGCTCGGCCGGGTCCAGCGCGCCCGGGTCGGCCGGCGGCGCGCCCTGCACCACCACGGTGATCTCGCCCCGGACGCCGTCCGCGGCCCAGGCCGCCAGCTCGGCCAGCGGCCCGCGCCTGACCTCCTCGTAGGTCTTGGTCAGCTCCCGGCAGACCGCCGCCGGGCGGTCGCCGCCGAAGGCCTCGGCCATCTGCACCAGGGAGTCCTCGATCCGGTGCGGGGACTCGAAGAACACCATGGTCCGGGGCTCGGCGGCGAGGTCGCGCAGCCGGGAGCCGCGCTCGCCGCCCTTGCGGGGCAGGAAGCCCTCGAAGCAGAAGCGGTCCACCGGCAGCCCCGACAGCGCCAGCGCGGTCAGCACCGCCGAGGGGCCGGGCACTGCGGTGATCCGCACGCCCTGCTCCACGGCGGCCGCGACCAGGCGGTAGCCGGGGTCGGAGACCGAGGGCATCCCGGCGTCGGTGACCAGCAGCACCCGGGCGCCGCCGAGCAGCGCCTCCACCAGTTCGGGGGTGCGACCGACCTCGTTGCCCTCGAAGTAGGAGACCACCCGGCCCTTGGGGGTCACCCCCAGCCCGTTGGCCAGCCGCCACATCCGCCGGGTGTCCTCGGCGGCGACGACGTCGGCGGCGGCGAGCTCCTCGGCGAGCCGGGGCGGCGCGTCGGTGATCTCGCCGATGGGGGTTCCAGCCAGAATGAGTAGACCTGTCACGCCTTCATAGTCGCAGTTGGCGAGGTGGCCGTTCCACTGACAGGGTTCGCCCCTACGATGCACGGGTGAGCGGTGACAGGGCGACAGGGACAGGGCCGGACGGCGACGGGGCGGATCTGCTGACCAGCGACCGGGACGAGGACTCGTCCTGGCACGACGGGGAAGCGGACGAGAGCCCGGTCAACGGCCTGCACAGCACGAGCAGCCGTCCGCCCCGGCTGAGGAGCGCCTGGCAGCAGCGGCTGGCCCGGCTCGGCTACCGCGAACCGGACCGCAGGCCGCTGCGCGAGCGCCTGGTCCCGCCGATGCCGGACGGCCGGGGAATCTCCTCGGGCGCGCCCTCGGCGCTGCTGGCGCGCATCGGCGTGCACCCGCCGCAGGGGCTGTGGCTGTGGCTCTGCCGCTGGTCGGGCTGGCTCGGCCCGCTAGCGGTGACCCTGTTCGGCGCGTTGCTGGCCTTCGTCAACCTGGGCCGCCCGCACGCGATCATCTTCGACGAGACGTACTACGCCAAGGACTCCTGGGCGATCTGGCACTACGGCTTCGAGGTGAACTGGCCGGACTCGGCCAACGCCTCGATCCTGGCCAGTCCGCAGCACATCCCGGCCCCGACCGGCGCCGCGTTCATCGCGCACCCGCCGGCCGGCAAGTGGGTGCTGGGCATCGGAGAGATGATCTTCGGGCTGAACCCGGTCGGCTGGCGCTTCATGGTCGCCCTGTTCGGCAGTCTCGCCGTGCTGATGGTCTGCCGGATCGGACGGCGGCTGTTCCGCTCCACCCTGCTGGGCTGCACCGCCGGCCTGCTGATGTGCGTCGACGGCATGCACTTCGTGATGAACCGCACCGGCCTGCTGGACCTGTTCGTGATGTTCTGGGCCCTGGCCGCGTTCGGGCTGCTGCTGATCGACCGCGACCGGGTCCGGGCCGGACTGGCCGACGCGGTCGGCGCCACCGCCGACAACCCGGACGCCGCGCCGGACCACGAACGCGCCACCAAGGCGCGGCTCGGTTGGCGTCCGCTCCGGCTGCTGGCCGGGATCTGCCTGGGCCTGTCCTGCGCGACCAAGTGGAACGGCCTGGACTTCCTGGCCTTCTTCGCCGTGATGTCGGTGCTCTGGGACGCCGCCGCACGCAAGACCGCGGGCGCCCGCAACCCGTACCTGACCACACTGCGCCGGGACACCTTCCCGGCCTTCGTGTCGATGGTCGTCGTCGCCTTCTTCACCTACCTGGCGTCCTGGAGCGGCTGGCTGTTCAGCAACGCCCACGTCGGCAACACCTACGGCGGCTACGACCGGCACTGGGCGGACCACCGGGCCGGGCTCTCGCCCGACTCCTGGGGCCCGCTGAAGCACCTGCCGCAGGTGGACATGAGCTGGGTGCCCGCGCCGCTGCGCAGCCTGTGGCACTACCACTCGGAGATCTGGCACTTCAACACCACGCTGACCAGCCCGCACACCTACATGTCCAACCCGTGGAGCTGGCTGGTCAACGGCCGCCCGGTGTCGTTCTACTACGAGAGCGGCAGCATCAGCCCCTCGAAGTGCGGCGGCGCGCAGTGCTCCAGCGAGGTGCTGGCGATCGGCACCCCGCTGCTGTGGTGGGCGGCCTGCTTCGCGCTGGTGTACGCGCTGTACCGGTGGATCTTCGTCAGGGACTGGCGGGCGGCGGCGATCTGCTGCGGCATCGCCGCCGGGTACCTGCCCTGGTTCCAGTGGCAGCAGCGGACGATCTTCCTGTTCTACTCCATCGACTTCGAGCCCTACCTGTGCCTGGCACTGGCGATGATGATCGGCGCGATGCTCGGCAGGGCGACGGCCACCAGGGACCGCCGCCTGCTCGGGGGCGTGGGCGCAGGGGTGCTGGTGGTCGGGATCATGGCCACCTTCCTGTACTTCCTGCCGCTCTACGACGCGCAGATCATCACGTACACCGAGTGGCAGGCCAGGATGTGGTGGACCACCTGGATCTGAGCAGCCCGGTCACGAAGACTTGCGCGCGCGCAGCGAGTACATCAGCGGGACCCGGGGCTGTCCGGCCGGGAAGCGGTAGACCTCGGTGATGCCGTCGGTGCTGCGCTCGAACGACGTGAAGCGCTTGAACAGTGAGAAGTCGTGTTCGTGCAGGAACTCCAGCCGGAGTCCGGTGCCGATGAGCGCACTCACGATCTCGCCGAGGCCGTGCTGCCATTCGTAGGAGAGGTTGTTCTCGGTCTCCACCGTGGCGTCGGTGTAGGTGCCGGGCTCGTCCCAGCTCATCGGCCCGCGGCGGAAGTAGTCGGTGGTGACGGTCAGTCCGTTCTCGTCGAACACATCCGTGATCGGGTGGAACTCGCTGAGGTAGAGGAAGCCGCCGGGGGCCAGCAGCGCCGCGACGGTCTCGGCCCAGCGGGTGATGTCCGGGAGCCAGCAGAGGGCGCCGAGACCGGTGTAGACGATGTCGAAGGTCTCGCCGTCGAGGACCTTCACCGCGTCGTACACGTCGGCCGCGAAGAAGCGGGCGTCCGGCAGGTCGACCGTCCCGGCGAGCTCGCGGGCGGCCTCGACGGCCGGAACCGAGAAGTCCAGGCCGGTGACGGTGGCGCCGCGGCGGGCCCAGCCCAGGGTGTCCTGCCCGAAGTGGCACTGGAGGTGCAGCAGCGACTTCCCGGTCACCTCGCCGACCTCGGCGACCTCGAAGGAGCGCAGCGGGTCGGCGCCTGCCACGAAGCCCGGGATGTCGTAGAACGTGCTGGCGGTGTGGATCGGCACCCGCTCGTCCCACATCGCACGGTTCGCTGCCAGTTGCACGGCCTCGGGGGTCTCATCAGTGGTCATGGAGCAGCACGCTAGGCGCGGGGCCGAGCGGGTGTCCAACGACTTCGCGGCCGTGTCCGGAGCCGCGCTATGTCCGCTTCGACCGGATGTCTGGTCACAGTTTCCTCTCTACTCGCTTTCAACTCCCTCGAATCACGCCGGTTGCAGCCGACGCATACATACGATCCCGGGAGAACCAGTTGAGAGCGCGTTCGCGAATGTCGCGAACGCGGTGAATGCACACAGCGAGACCTAATTCGGGGGATCCGCATGAACAGGGGCGCCAAGTCCGCGGTCATAGGCACCATGGTCGTGCTGCTCGGCGCGGGCGGGTACGGGGCCTACAACGTGGTCCACGCCGTGGCCAACGTGGGCTCGTCGAGCTCCGCGAAGGCGGCGTCCACCGCGATGGCCAACACCGCGCCCAGCGAGGCGGACGCGGTCAAGCGCGCCCAGTCGTTCCTGGACAGCTGGAAGGCCGGCCCCGACCACTACACCGGCGCCGCGAGCCAGACCACCGACCCGGGCAATGCGCAGAACGCCCTGCAGTCGTACGCGACCGGGGTGAAGCTGTCGGCGATCTCGTTCAGCGACGTCGCCGTGACCGCACCGACCACGGCGCTTCCGGCCAGCGGGAACGCCAGCAACAACCCCGCCCTGGAGACGCACGTGACCTTCACGGTCACCGCCCAGGTCAAGGGCGGCACCTGGACCTACCCCAGCTCACTGGACGTGCTGCAGAACCAGGCCGGGCTCACCTCGGTCAACTGGGCGCCCAGCGTGCTCTTCCCGAAGCTGAAGGCGAACCAGTCGCTGGCTGCCGGACCGGTCACCGCCGACGCGAGCAGCGTGCGGGTGCTCGCCCGGGACGGGAAGACGGTGCTGACCGGCGACAAGTACCCGTCGCTGGCGGAGATCGTCAACACCATCGCCCAGCACGGCGGCACCACCGGCAGCAGCGCGGCCGAGAGCGGCAGCGGCATCGAGATCGTGGACTCCAGCAACGACCCGATCGCCACCGCGAAGGTGTTCACCGCGCCCCAGGGCGCCGCCGTCACCACCACCATCGACGCCCACCTGCAGGCCGCGGCCGAGGCGGCGGTGCGCGGAAGCAAGCTCAACGGCCTGCCCGCCGCCGTCGACGCCATCGACCACAGCAACGGCCAGATCCGCGCCATCGCCTACGCCAACACCGGCTCCGAAGGCAACACCGCGATCAACGCGGCACTGGCCCCCGGATCCACCATGAAGATCGTCACGGCGGCGGCGCTGTTCGACCACACGTCGATGACCCCGACCAGCAAAGCGCCCTGCGACGCGACCGCGACCGTGTACAGCCAGACCTTCCACAACGACAGCCCCTCGGACACCGATCCGAACGCCAGTCTGACGAAGGCGTTCGCTATCTCCTGCAACGTCTCCTTCATCAAGGCGGGCTTCAACCAGTTGGTGACCAACCACGACGCCTCAGCCCTCCACAACGAGGCCACCCAGGTGTTCGGCCTGGGCAGTTGGAGCATCGGCGGAGGCGTCCAGACCACCGACCCCAGCGTCCCGGTCCCGCCTGCGAACAGCCCCGACCAGGGCGCGCAGTTCATGGGCCAGGGCCAGGTCGCCATGAGCCCGCTGGTGATCGCCTCGCTCGCGGCCACCGTGGCCGAGGGACGGTTCGAGCAGCCGGTCATCCTGCCCGGGCAGCACCAGACCTCGGCATCGCAGCCGATGTCCAGCAGCACCGACAGCGACCTCAAGACGCTGATGCGCGCCGCCGCACACGACGGCGACGGCACCGCCTACCCCCGGATGCAGAACTTCTCGTCCACCACCGGAGCCAAGACCGGCACCGCCGAGACCGGCACCACCACCAACGGCTGGTTCACCGCCTACAACAGCCAGATCGCCGTCGCCTCCCTGGTCCAGGGCGGCACCACCGGCGTCGACTCCGCCGGATACGTCGTGCAGGCGGTGCTCACCGCCGACCAGTGACCCGCCCCGACCGGAGGTCAGGTCGCGGAGCCGGCCGCGGCGCCGGTGGCGAGGTCCGCGCCCCAGCGGGCCACGGCGGCGTCGAGGTCGAGGCGGTCGAGGCCGCCGCCGTCCGTCGGCCACTCCTCGCGCGGGACGCGCCACATGACCTCGAACTCGACGCCGTCGGGGTCCTTGGCGTAGAACGACTTGCTCACCCCGTGGTCGGTCGCGCCGACGAGCGACCCCAACTGCCGCAGCTTGGCGCCGATCTCGGCCAGCTCGCCGAGCGTGCCGACCTCCCACGCCAGGTGGTACAGCCCGACCTGGCCCTGCACCGGTCCGGCCGCGTGGTCGCCGAGGGCGAACAGGCCGAGGTCGTGGTCGTTGAGCGTGCCGGGCGCCCGCAGGAAGGCGGCCCGCTCGGGGATCTCCACGGCGACCTCGAAGCCGAAGACCTCGGTGTAGAAGTCGACGGAGCGACGGACGTCGCGGATGTAGAGCACTGCGTGGTTGAGGCGGCGGACGGGCATCGGAGGCTCCTCCTGGTCAGTGGCTGTCTGGCGTTGCTCAGGACAACGACATCTTCCCAGGAAAGTATTCCGGGCCTGAACGACATGCCCTAAGGGAACAGTCGCGTGAGCTCGGGAGCAGGCGACTGGGTTCGCGGCACCGGAGCCGCCGCTGCGGGCGCGGGCCGGAACCGTGCCCGCCACCACCGTGCCCGCCACCACGGAAGCGGGGCGCCTGCGGCGAGGCGGGACCAGAGGACGAGGAGCAGTGGGAGCTGCAGATAGCCGAAGCGGCCTGCGGGGGCGAGCAGGAACGCGACGGCGACGCCGAGCGCTAGCCGGTCCGCGGCCTGGACGGTGCTGCGCGGGGGGCGGCGGCACAGCCAGGCGGCGACGGTCAGGCAGCCGAGGGCGAGCAGGGTGAACGAGACCGCCCGGCCCACCGGGCCGAGCCCGGCCAGCAGGTGGCCGGGGAGCGGGCTGCCGGCCGGGGTCCTGACCGGCGACATTCCCAGCGGGAAGCGGACCACCTGTTCCAGCACCGCGTGCGGGGTGGCCAGCGCGGACGGGACGATCAGGGCGGCCGCGAGGGCGGTGCAGACCGCAGCGCAGCGCAGCGCCGCCCGGCGGCCGTACAGCTGGTGCAGCAGCAGCGCGGCCACCGGGAGCGCCGGCCAGGCGGTCCACTTCACCGCGCAGGCCAGGGCGAGGACCAGGCCCGCGCCGGTCGCGCGTCCGGTGCCGGCCAGGGCGAGGCCGAGACAGCAGCAGCCGATGAGCGGGAGGTCGACGCCGCCGGTCACCGCGACCAGGGCGACCAGGGGGGAGGCGGTGACGGCGGCCAGGGCGGCGAAGCCCCCCGCGGGACGCGAACCGGCGCCGTCGCCCCGCCGATCCGCCGGGCGCAGCAGCCGGCCGCAGGCGGCGAGGCAGCCGAGGAAGACGCCGAGGAACCAGATCCGGGCGTCGCCCAGCAGGGTGGTCAGCCAGCCGTGGCTCCCCAGGACGGCCCTGGGCAGCCCGAACAGCGACATCGCCGGGAAGTACGGGTCGTACTGGATGGCCTGGTTCGCGTTCGGCAGGTACGGGCTGCCGGTGTGCAGCAGCCGGACGGCGGAGTTCTGGACGACGAGCACCTCCGACTGCCCCTGGTGCTGGAGCACCAGCAGCATCAGCGGGAGCACCAAGGCCCCCAGCATCGCCACGGCGGTCGAGACGGTGGCGGCACGGTGCCGCGGGAGCCAGGCGCAGACGCCGGCGGCCAGCAGGTAGCCCGCCGCTGCCATGGCCCCCCAGGCCCGCTGCGTCCCCAGAGTGGAGGCGAAGGGGAAGACGGCGGCCCAGCCGGCGCAGACGAGCCAGCCCAGTATCCAGGGCAGGCGGGATCCGGACCACCGTGGCGTTTGGTCCGGTCGGGTGAATCGGTCGTCGTGCAGCTCCCCGTACCCGCGTGGGACACGCGGCATGTGAGTCGTCGTCACATGTCCAGACGCTACGAGGAACCCGGGTCGGATGTCGTCAACCTGGAGAGTGGAAGGCGTGTCGCCCTGTGGTAGGTGGTCAGCCCTCGCCGACGATACCCACCAGGCCGTTCTCGTAGGCGAAGACGACGGCCTGGGTGCGGTCGCGCAGCTCCAGCTTGGCCAGGATCCGGCCGACATGGGTCTTGATGGTCTGTTCGCTGAGGAACAGCTCCTCGGCGATCTCACCGTTGGACAGGCCCCGGGCGACCTGGCGCAGCACGTCCAGCTCGCGGGCGGTCAGCGCGGAGATCGCCTCGGGGCGGAGGCTGCCGGAGCGGCGGCGGCGGGCGACGTCGTCGATGAGGCGGCGGGTGACCGACGGCGCGAGCAGGGCCTCGCCTGCGGCGATCACCCGGACGGCGTTGATCAGGTCGCGGGCCGGGGCGTCCTTGAGCAGGAAGCCGCTGGCCCCCTGGGCGAGCGCCTCGTAGACGTATTCGTCCAGGTCGAAGGTGGTGAGGATGAGGACCCGGGGGCCGGGGGCGTGAGACCGCGGCCCGGCCGGGACCTCCGGATCGGCCGGGCCGGGCACGCCCGGCGGCACGGACTGCACGGGCAGCACAGGCGGCACGGGCGGCACGGGCGGCACGGGCGGGCCGACGATGCGGGCGGTGGCGGCGAGTCCGTCCATGCCCGGCATCCGGATGTCCATGACGACGACGTCCGGGCTGAGTTCGGCGGCGAGCTGGACGGCCCGCAGGCCGTCGCCGGCCTCGCCCACCAGTTCGATGTCGGGTGCCGAGGAGAGCAGCGCACCGAGCCCGTCCCTGACCATCTCCTGGTCGTCGACCAGGAGCACCCTGATGACCTTGACCGCCGTCCCTGCCGACTCTGCTGCTTCCGGTGCTTCCGTCATGCCCTGCTCCCCCGTCAGCCGTCCGCTTCGTCCCCGGATGATTCTCCTCCGCGCTGGGCCGGCACCCCGTCCAGGGGTAGCTCGGCCGTCACCTCGAAGCCACCGTGCTCGCGCGGGGCCGCGCGCAGCGTGCCGCCGAGCATCGCCGCGCGCTCCCGCATGCCGGTCAGGCCGTGGCCGCCGTTGCCGCCCGGAGCCGGGCCGCCGGTGCTCCGGCCGTCGTCGGCGATGTGCACCTGCACGACGTCGCGGGTGCGGACCACCTCGACCTCGACCCGGGCGCCGGGCGCGTGCCGGCCCGCGTTGCTCAGCGCCTCCTGGACGATCCGGTAGACCGAGACGTCGACCACCGCGGGCGGGCGGTCGGGGCCGCCGGCCAGGGTGAGGTCCACCTGCATCCCGGCCTGGCGGGCCGCTCTGACCATCTCCGGGATGCGGTCGATGCCAGGCTGCGGAGCACGCTCGGCGTTCTCGTCCTCCTCCCGGAGCAGCCCGATGACCCGGCGCATCTCGGTGAGCGCGGTGGTGGAGGCGGCGCGGATGGCGGTGAAGGTGCGCAGGGTCTGCTCGGGCAGGCCGGGTTCCTTGTAGGGGGCCGCCTCGGCCTGGATGGCGATCATCGACATGTGATGGGCCACCACATCGTGCAGCTCACGGGCGATTCGGGAGCGTTCTTCGAGCACGGCCTGCCGGGCCAGGCCGGCGCGGCGCTGCTCCTCGGCGGCGACCAGGTGCCGTTCGGCCTCCTGGCGGGAGTGGATGGACTCGCCGAGCACCAGCACCAGGCTGACCACGACGGCCGCCACCGCGAAGACCACCGGGGGCAGCGCGACCAGCGGGACGGCCGGGGCGAGGACCGCCAGCGCGGTCAGGAGGTCCACGCCGACGGCGACGTCCCGGCCGTAGACCTGCGCGGTGGCGAAGAGCAGCAGGGTGTAGGCGATGCAGCCGCTGACCGGCCAGGGCCAGAAGGGGGTCGGCGCGTGCCCGACCTCGGCGAAGGTGGTGAGGGTGAGTCCGATCGCGGAGATCCGCCAGGCCGCGAGGGGACGGGTGGCGGCGAGCAGCAGGGGGAGCACCTGCAGCCCGGCGAGGGCCCAGGCGAGGCTGCCCGGGACCAGCTGGTTGAGCTGGGTGTCGGCGGTGACGGTGAGGACGAGGACGGCTCCGCCGAGGGTCGCCGCTAGGGCGTAGCGGACGCGGTTGTGGTCGGCGAGGCTGGGCAGCAGGAGGACGCGCTGGTCGGGTGCGGCCCAGGCGGCTTGGCGGACCAGCGCTGCTAGGTGGACTACCGGGTTGAGCACGCGGGACAGGACGGCAAGCATCGTGGTCCGAGGATATGCGGCGTGGTCGGTTGTCAGGGGGTGCAACAGGCCGGGTTGTGACGTGCGGGTTGGCGGGTGGTCGGCCGCGCCCGTCGTCCTTCGGCAGGCGAGAGTCCCGCGCCCCTGGACAGAGCCGGGGGGCGATTCGGGCCGGCAGGGCTAGAAGTCGTGTCCGAGCAGCTTCTCGACCTCGGTGCGGGTGGGGAGCGAGGGCTGCGCGCCGGGGCGGGTGGTGGCGAGGGCGGCTGCGGCGTTGGCGTTGCGTACCGCCTCGTGCAGCGGCAGGCCCTCGGCGACGGCGCAGGCCAGCGCGCCGCAGTAGGCGTCGCCGGCCGCGGTGGTGTCCACCGGGGTGACCGCCAGCGCGGGGACCAGCAGGACCGCGCCCTCCTCGCACAGCAGCGCGCCGTCCGCGCCCAGGGTGACCACGACGGCGGACGGGCCGCGCAGGGTGCGGGCGGCATCCGCGACGGCGTGCAGGTCGTGCAGGTCGTGGCCGACCAGCGCGGCCAGCTCGGCGCGGTTGGGGACCAGGATGTCGACCATGTCCAGCAGGTCCCGCAGCCCGTCGCGGCCGGCCGTGGTGGACATGGTCAGCGTGGACCGGGCCGGGGCCGGGTTCAGCAGCACGGTGCCGCCCGCCAGCCGGGCCGCGGCCTCGACGGTCGCGGCCGGGATCTCCTGCTGCAACAGGGTGACGTCGGCGTCGCGCAGCACCGTCCCCGAGGCCGCGCAGTGCTCCGGCGCGAGGGTGGTGTTCGCTCCAGGGCTGACGATAATCGAATTCTCACCCGTGGCCCGGTCCACCGCGATCAGCGCCCGCCCGGTCCGGAACTCCGGCTCGGACTGCACCCAGGTGACGTCCACGCCCTCCCGTTCCAGGGCGGCCCGCAGCACGGTGCCGGCCACGTCGTCGCCGACCCGGCCCACCATGGCGACCTGCGCCCCCAGCCGCGCCGCGGCGACGGCCTGGTTCGCGCCCTTGCCGCCGGGATGCTCCGCGAGCTCCCCGCCCAGCACGGTCTCCCCGGGGACGGGATGGTGCGGCACCGGCACGACCAGGTCGAGGTTGATGCTCCCCACCACTGCGATCATCGGCATGCGCATCACTCTAGAGCCTGTCCGGAAGCCGGACCCGGCGCGCATCGTCGGACCGGCCCCGGGACGGAGTCGGGGAAGTCAGCCGTTGAGGACGGCCTGCATCACGGCCTTGGCGATCGGGGCGGCCAGTCCGCCGCCGCTGACGTCGGCGCGGTTCGCGTTGCCGTCCTCGATCACCACGGCCACCGCGACCGGGGAAGGCGCCGAGGCGCTGGGCTTGGCGTAGGAGATGAACCAGGCGTAGGGCGTCCCGGTGTTGCCGATGCCGTGCTGGGCGGTACCGGTCTTGCCGCCGACCACCGCGCCGGGGATGGCCGCGTTGCCGCCGGTGCCGTCGGTGACCACCTTGACCATGGCCTGCTGGATCTCGGCCGCCACGGTGGAGCTGATCGGCTGGGAGAAGGTCTGCGGGCCGAACGTCTGCACGGTCGTGCCGTCGTCCCTGGTGATCCTGGACACCAGCATCGGCTTCATCAGCGTGCCGTTGTCGGCGACGACCGCCGCCACCTCGGCCATCTGCAGCGGGGTGGCCGCAGTGTCGTACTGGCCGATCGAGGAGAGCGCCAGATACGCCTGGCCGGTCAGGCCGGTGTCGAAGTTGCTGCGCACCACCCCCACCGGGACGGTCTGGCTGCTCTGGTTGAAGCCGTAGGCCTGCGCCATCCTGACCATGTTCGCCTCGCCCACGTCCACGCCGAGCTTGGCGAAGACCGTGTTGCAGGACACCTGCAGGGCGTACTCCAGGGTCGCGTTGAGGCAGGCGTCGCCGGCGCTCTCATTGGTGATCGCCGTGCTGGTGTCCTTGGCGGTGTAGGGGTTGGGCGAGTCGGTGGCGACGTCGACGCCGCTGACGACGTTGTTCGCCAGGCCGGCCGACATGGTGACGACCTTGAACGTGGAGCCCGGCGGGTAGGTCTGCCGCAGCGCCCGGTTCAGCATCGGCTGGGCCGGGTCGGCGGCGAGCGTGGACCACTGCTGGGTCACCGCGCTGCCGGTGCCGGTGATCCCGTCGGGGTCGTACGAGGGTGTGCTGGCCAGCGCGAGGATCCTGCCGGTCGAGGGTTCGACGGCGGCGACCGCGCCGCGTTTGCTGCCGAGGCCGTTCAGGGCGGCCTGCTGGGCCTTGGCGTCGATGGTGGTGTAGACGTCGCCGCCGGGGACCTGGGAGCGGCTGATCGCGTCCAGCAGCGGGCGGGTGGAGAGCGACGACGCCGAACCGGAGAGGTAGTCGTCCTCGACCCCCTCCAGCAGGGTGTTCCCGTAGGTCTGCGAGGAGAAGCCGGTGACCGCGGCGTACAGCGGGCCGTCGGTGTAGCTGCGCCGGTACCGGTACAGGCTGTTGCCGGTGGTCTTCGAGCCGGTGACCGGTTTGCCGGCCACGATGATGTCGCCGCGGGGCTGGGAGTAGCGGGCGATGGTGGCGCGCTGGTTGGCGGCGTGGTCGTTGTACTTCTTCGCCTGGACCACCTGGACCCGGGTGAGGTTCACCAGCAGCGCCAGGATCAGCAGCAGGCAGAACATCCCGGCCCTGCGGGCCGTGCGACTCAGCGAGAGGC
Organism: Streptacidiphilus carbonis; assembly: GCF_000787775.1. Taxonomy (GTDB): domain Bacteria; phylum Actinomycetota; class Actinomycetes; order Streptomycetales; family Streptomycetaceae; genus Streptacidiphilus; species Streptacidiphilus carbonis. Next base: position 13,928 of record NZ_BBPM01000063.1, read on the forward strand.
GTACCGCCCCGGGCTGGGCCGCGGCCGCCTGCTGCTGCCCTGACCTGCGGTTCTTACGACCGAAGGGGCTCATGGCTCGGGCACCGCCCGGGTCCCGTGCTCGTCACCGTCGTCCTCGTCGCCTTCGTCGCTGTCGTCATCGCCGCCGGCGCCGCCGTCATCGCCCTGGGGGGCCGGCGCGGTCGGGCGGGGCGCCGACGGGGGTGCCAGGACGCCCGGCTCCGCGGGCAGGCCGGGGCGGCGGGCGGCGTCGCTCATCTTGAGCAGCAGGGCCACCAGGATCCAGTTGGTCAGCAGCGAGGACCCGCCCTGGGCCAGGAACGGCATGGTCATCCCGGTGAGCGGGATGAGGTCGGTCACTCCCCCGGCGACCACGAACACCTGCAGGGCCAGCAGCGTGGCGAGGCCGATCGACAGCAGCCGGCCGAAGGGGTCGCGCAGCACCCGGCCGGTCCGGTAGCCGCGGACCACCACCACCGCGTAGACCAGCAGCAGCGCGGCCAGGCCGACCAGGCCCAGTTCCTCGCCGAAGGTCGAAAGGATCCAGTCCGACTTCACCGCGAAGCCGATCAGATAGGAGTGGCCCTGGCCGAGCCCGGTCCCCAGCATGCCCCCGGCTGCGAAGGCGAACAGCGACTGGGCCAGCTGGTTGGCGCCCTGACCTGCTTCGATGCTGGCCATCGGGTACAGCCAGTCGACGAAGCGGCTGTGCACATGCGGCTCCCACAGCGCCACCGGCACCACCGCGACGCCGACCATGACCAGGCCGACGGCGATCCAGCCGATGCGTCCGGTGGCGACGTACAGCATCACCACGAACAGGCCGAAGAAGATGAGGCAGGTGCCCAGGTCCTGCTCCAGGAACAGGACAGCCGTGCTGAGCAGCCAGATCACCACGATCGGGCCGAGGTCGCGGCCGCGCGGCAGCTCCAGCTTCCAGATCTTCCGGCCCGTCAGCGCGAGGACGTCGCGGCCGACGGCGAGGTAGGCCGCGAAGAAGATCGCCAGGGCGATCTTGGCGATCTCGCCCGGCTGGAAGGAGAGCGGCCCGATCTTGATCCAGATCTTGGCGCCGTAGACCGCCGGGAGGAAGATCGGGACGATCATGAGCAGAATGGAGCCGAAGGCCAGCACATAGGCGTAGCGCTGCAGCACCCGGTAGTCCCGAAGGAACAGCACCACGGCGATGAAGAGCGCCACGCCGATGGTGCTCCACATCAGCTGCGACGGCGCCGAGGAGGTCGCGGTGGCGCGGTCCAGGCGGTAGATCACCACCAGCCCGAGGCCGTTCAGCAGCACCGCGCAGGGCAGCAGCAGCGGATCGGCGTACTTCGCCCGGAGCCGCACGGCGGCGTGCGCGAGCAGGGCAAGGACGCCGAGGCCGACGCCGTAGCCGACGGTGTCGGCGGGCACCTTGCCGTCGATGGCGGAGCCCACGTCCGCGTAGCCGTAGACGGCGATCACCACCGCGAACAGGGTGAGCATGAGCTCCGTCGCGCGGCGGGATCGCACCCTGCCGGGCGCGGGCACGGGCGCGGGCGCGGGGATGGTTGCGGCGGCCATCGGCGTCCTCATGGTGGTGCGTGGTCGCGGTTTGCGCAGTTCCCCGCGCCCCTGAAGACGCGAAGTCAGGCCTGGGCCGCGCGGACGGCCTCGCGGAGCTGGGTCTCCTGGTCCTCGGTGAGGGAGGTCTGGATCAGCTGGCCGCCGAAGGGGGCGATCTGCGGGACGACCTTCTCCTGCACCGCGTTCTGGACCAGCACGAACAGCGCCGCGGCCCCGGGGACCAGGCCCTGGCCGACCTTGCGCATGAAGTCGTCGTCCACGCCGAAGTCCTGGGCGGAGCCCACCGCCGCGCCGGTGGCGCCGCCGATCGCCGCACCGAGCAGCGGCATGAAGAAGATCAGCCCGATCAGCCCGCCCCAGAGCGCGCCCCCGGCCGCCGCCATGCCGGTGGTGTTGACGGCCTGGTGCAGCTTGACCTTGCCGTCCTCCTTGCGCTCGACCACGACCGCGTCGTCGAGCTGGATCAGCTTCTGCTTCTGCAGGTCGGCGAGGAGGGACCGGACCTTCTCCGCGGTGGCGAGGTCGGGGTAGGCGACAGCGATCAGAGTGCTCACGGTGTTTCCCTGTCCTGTGCTGAAGGGGGACCTGGCTGCAACTACCAGGGAACCTAACCGCAATTGACCCATTTGTCCGATTTGCTGGTCGGCGTGTCGCTACTTTGCTGCGTCCTGACGCATCGCCAGGGTGAAGCCGATCTCCGCCCCGCCGCCTTCCGCCTTCGAGCGGTTGCGGGCGTAGACCGAGCCGCCGTGGCTCTCGGCGACCTCGCGGACGATCGACAGGCCGAGCCCGGAGCCGGGCAGGCTGCGGGCCTTGGTGGCCCGGTAGAAGCGGTCGAAGATCCGGCTGAGGTCGGCCTCGTCGATGCCGGGGCCCCGGTCCAGCACCGCGACCTGCCCAGGACGGACCCGCAGCCTGATCTCGGAGCCGTCGGCGGCGAACTTGGCGGCGTTCTCGACCAGGTTGGTCATCGCCCGCTGCAGCGCGTTGGGCCGGCCGGTGCCCGGGGTCGGCACCGAGTCGACCACGATCTCGCGGCCGGTGCGGCGGCGGGCCAGGTCTGCCACCCGCTCGGCGAGCAGGTCCAGCTCGATCTCGGTCGGCTCCTCGACCTCCCTGCGGTCCGCCGCCAGCTCGACCAGCTCGTTCACCAGCACGCTGAGCTCGCGGGTCTCCGTCGCCAGGTCGTCCAGCAGCGCCTCGCGCGAGTCCTGCGGCAGCCGGTCCAGGTGCGGCAGCGCGGCGATGTTGGTGCGCAGCGAGGTCAGCGGGGTGCGCAGCTCGTGCCCGGCGTCCTGGACCAGTCGGCGCTGGTCGTCCTTGGAGCGGGCCAGCCGGCCCAGCATGTCGTCGAAGGCCCGGCCGAGCCGGCCGATCTCGTCGCTGCCGCGGCGCGGCACGTCCACGTCGAGCTGCCCGGTGGAGGCGACCTGCTCGGCCGCGCCGGTGAGCTGGACCAGGCGGCGGGTGATCCGTCCGGCGAGCCACCAGCCGGCCGCCCCGGCCGCGATCACCACCGCGGTGGCGACCAGGGCGACCCGCTCCAGCAGCAGGTCCAGCAGGTCGTCGGTGGAGCTGAGCAGTTGCGAGAGCTGCACCGCGCCCCGGCCGTCCCCCAGGGAGACGGTGACCACGAGATAGCGGTCGCCGTCGATGTTCTGCTCGACCCTGCGGGTCTTGCCGGCCGCGCCGTTCGCGGCCAGCTTGGCGTCGGCCGGCTCCACCCGGAGCGGGTCGGGGACGCCCTTCTTGACCACCGTGCCGCCGCCGTCGACGACTTGGATGCCGATGTCGCCGGACCGGGTCAGCTGGTCCTCCAGGCCGTCGCGGCCGGCGGTGGTGGGCAGGAAGTCGGCCGTCGACCGGTCCGAGGTCTGGACGGCGCCGACCAGGGTGTCCAGCGACTGGCTGAAGTCATTGGCGCGGTCGTGCCGGATCAGCGTCGCCGCGGAGTCGTAGCCGAGCACGCCGACCAGGACCGCGACCATGGCGGCCACCCCGGCGAAGGCGATGGCGAAGCGCGCCCGCAGACCGGCCGGCAGCGGGTGGCGCGCCGGCCGGGCCGCCCCGCCGACTGCGGAGCGGCCCTCGCCCGGCTCCGTCACGGCTCGCGCAGGGTGTAACCGACGCCCCGGACGGTGTGGATCAGCGCCGGGGCGTCCGGCAGTTCGAGCTTGCGGCGCAGATAGCCGATGTAGACGGCGAGGTTCTTGGAGCCCGGGCCGAAGTCGTAGCCCCAGATCCGGTCGTACACGGTGCTGTGGTCCAGCACGATCCCGGCGTTCCTGGCCAGCAGCTCCAGCAGGTCGTACTCGGTGCGGGACAGCGCGATCTCGGTGCGCTGCCGCCAGACCCGGCGCGCGGTCGGGTCGATCCGCAGATCGGCGACCTCGATGATGTCCTCGGTCGCGAAGACGTTCTGGCTGGACGGGGGGTCGGCCGGGACCGGGACCGGCGTGGCCCGCCGCAGCAGTGCGCGCAACCGGGCCAGCAGTTCGTCCGCCTCGAAGGGCTTGACCATGTAGTCGTCGGCGCCCGCGTCCAGTCCGGCGACCCGGTCGGAAGTCTCGACCCGCGCGGTGAGCATCAGGATCGGCGTGCGGTCGTTCTCCGCCCGGAGCACCCCGCACACGGCGAGGCCGTCGATCCCCGGCATCATCACGTCCAGCACGATGACGTCCGGACGTTCCCGGTGGATCGCCGCCAGGGCCTGGATGCCGTCGGCGACGGCGGTCACCTGGTATCCCTCCAGGGTCAGCAGTCGCACGACGGAATCGCGGATGGCCCGGTCGTCCTCGGCCAGAAGTACTGTCGATGTCACAGGCACGATTCTCGCCGCCGCGTGTGAGATGAAGGTAAGAGGGATTCCCCCGAGTCTCTCATCCCCCGTAGACGGTGAGCACGGCGCCGTCGATCTCGATCCGCCGTGTCCCGGTGAGCTCGCCGCGGCGCAGCGCGGCGAGGCAGCGGCGGAACAGCAGCATCTCCTCGCCGTCGAGGACGGCGGCGGCGAGGTCGAGCACCTCGGCGAGGCTGCCTTCGGTGAGCACCGCGGGCAGCTCGCCGGAGAGCAGGACGACGGACTCGCCGCTGCTCCCCCGGACGACGGCGGTGGTGGGGCCCCCTTGAACGACCAGCATGGATTCCCCCTGGTCCCGGGGGGCGGCGTGCGACTCACCCGCCCCTCTCGGGGATGACGCTAGCCGCATATGCGGACGAGAGCAGGGGTCACTGCCGATATTCCCCCGATCCGGTCATGTCCGGGCATTCAGGGAACCGCAACTGGCAAAGCAGGCGTGTTAGTTGTCCGCCTCGGTACGGTCGCTCTGCCCGGTCACTCCGGCCGGGCGCCGCGGTCCAGCAGCGACTCGACCAGCGCGGCGACATGGCGCCGGTCGTCGACCGAGAGCTTCTGCAGACTGGCGATCAGCACGTCCACCTCCGGGTCGGTGGCGACCGCGGCGTCGGCGGGCTCGCCCGCGTAGAGGTGGATCCCGCAGGCCTCCGCCGCGGCCCGGCGGATCGTGTCAAGCGGCAGGTCCAGCGCCCGGGCCAGCCCCTCCAGAGTGGCCGGCTGCGGCATCCTCACCAACCGTTCGGTGGTGGCGAGATGGTGCACGGTGGAACGCGGGATGCCGCCCCTGCGGGCCGCCTCGCCGTAGGACCAGCCCTGCTGGTCAAGGCGGCTCCTCATCAACTGCTGCAGGGCGTTGGACACCTGGCTCGCGCCTCCTGTCGGCTGCCCCTTCGGCGGCCTGTGACGGTCCGATTCTACGGCGATCACCGGTCGCGTCACCGGTTCACCCGCTCCCACCTGGGGATTTCTCTCTGTTACCAGTCCGTTGCAGAAAGTCGCAGCGGAATCGCTTGCGCCGCTTCCCCCAGGCCTACTACTGTCCAATCTCGTTGGACAAGACGTCCGACCGAGTTGGACGGGAGTGGGGGGGATCCCTCCCCGTCCGACCGCAACTGTCCATTCCTTAGGGGGAATTGACCATGCTTGAGATGCACGAGCTGGACAACGAGTCGGCCGAGCTGCTCCCCGGCCGCGAGGCGCTGAGCACCTTCAAGTTCACCAAGGTCTCCGTGACCAACGTGACCAAGCACATCGCCAACGTCGGTGCCAGCAACACCTCCTCGGCCGGTAACTTCCTGTCGCTGGGCTCGGTCGCCCAGTCCGGCGCCGACCAGGGCATCTGCATCAGCCAGTAGCGGTACCGCGACTCCGAATCCCCGGGGAGCGACCCCCCGAACCCCCTCGCGAACCCGCAGCGGGCGAGCGTGGGGCGGTGGACACCACCGGCCCGTCGCAACAACTCACACACCGTCAGCATCCTTCGCCAGTACACCACGAAAGGCACCACCATGAGCATGGACATGCACGAGCTCGACGCCGAGTCCGCCGAGCTGCTCCCCGGCCGCGAGGCGCTGTCCACGGTGAAGTTCAGCTTCACCAAGAAGGTCAACGTGACCAAGCACGTGGCCAACGTCAGCGCGAGCAACTCCTCGGTCGCCGGCAACTGGGGCTCGATCGGCTCCGTGGCCCAGTCCGAGGCCACCCAGGGCATCAGCATCACCCAGTAGCGGGCACCTGCTCCACCGCACGACCGCAGTAACGCACTACGCAGCATCAGGGGGCGCGGGCCGCGCCAGGGGAGGGCGCGGCCCGCGCCGGGGGAGGACAGGCACAGCAATGACCGTCAGTGTGGAGCCGGGGGCGCTGGTCCCCGGCCCGGGGGGATTCGCCACCTCCTGCCCGGTGTCCGACGTCACCGAGAGTTGGACCTCGGCGGGTTGGACCGCAGACCCGCAGGCGGGGCCGCCGCAACCGCGCCAGGACGCGGCACCGGACCCCGTACCCGCGTTCCCCGTGCCGCGGCTGAGCGCGGGGCTCCGCCTGCACGGCAAGTACCAGGGCTCCGGGTTCACCGAGCCCAGGTACATCGCCCGCCGAGGGGACGGCCAGGTGGTGCAGCTCTCGCGGCTGCTCCACCTGGTCGCCGGCGCCGTCGACGGCATCCGCGACACCGAGCGCATCGCGCACCGGGTCAGCGGTCTGTACGGACGCGAGGTCAGTGAGGAGAACATCGCCTACCTGGTCGAGCAGAAGCTGCAGCCGCTCGGCGTCACCGTCCCGTTCGGGCAGGAGGACGACGAGGTCTCCGGCGCGCCCCGGTCCGACCTGCTGCTGGCCCTCAAGGGCCACAAGGTCATGTTCGGCCCCAAGCGCGCCAACGCCATCGGCCGCTCGCTGGCCTGGCTGCACCGTCCGCTGATGGTGGTGCTGGTACTGGCCGCGATGGTCGCTATGGACGTCTGGCTGTTCGGCTTCTACGGCGCGATCACCCCGGTGCTGGAGGTGCTCAACCAGCCGGTGCTGCTGCTGGCGGTGTTCGGGCTGACCGTGGCGTCGGTGGTGTTCCACGAGTTCGGGCACGCCTCCGCCTGCCGCTACGGCGGCGCCCATCCGGGCTGCATCGGCTGCGGGTTCTTCCTGATCTGGCCGTCGATGTACACCGACGTCACCGACGTCTACCGGCTCGGCCGCGGCGGGCGGATCAGGACCGACCTGGGCGGCGTCTACTTCAACATCGTCTTCATGCTCGGGATGGGCGGCTGCTACTTCCTGACCGGCCAGCAGTTCTTCCTCAGCGCCGTCTACCTGGGCCACTTCGAGGTGCTGGAGCAGCTGATGCCGGCCGTCCGGCTGGACGGCTACTACATCCTGGGCGACCTGGCCGGGGTGCCCGACCTGTTCGGCAAGATCAAGCCGATCCTGCTGAGCATGCTGCCGGGGAAGCCGATCCGCCCCGAGGTGGCCGGGCTCAAGCGCTCGGCCCGGGTCATCGTCACCACCTGGGTGCTCACCATGGTGCCGCTGCTGCTGGGCGACCTCGGCTACGCGATGTGGAACCTGCCGCGGATCCTGACCACCGGCGCCCGCTCGCTGGTGGCCCAACTCAGCGGCACCGCATCGGCGTTCGCCGACGGGCACTTCGCCGTGGGGCTGGTCGGCGTGCTCGGCAGCTTCATGCTGGTCTGCCCGCTGCTCGGGATGGCCTACCTCTCGGTCAAGCTGGGCGGACGGCTGGTGCGGACCGCGCTGCGGGCCACCAGCGGCAGCCCCAGGCTCCGGCTCGCCTTCTGCGCCGCCGCCGTCAGCGCGGTCGCCGGCCTCGGGGTGGCCTGGGCCGGCGGCGCGACCCCCAAGCCGCTGCCGCCGCAGCCGCCGCTGGTCCCGGTACTGCAGCCGGGGGTCCCCACCTCCGCGCCGACCGGTCCGGGCTCCGGACTGCCGAGCACCGGCGGCCCCAGCGTCCCGGCAAGCCCTGGCGGCGGGATGAGCAGCGGTGCCGGGATCATCCCCGGGGCCACCCCTTCGGCCTCCGCGACCGCCTCAGGCACCGCGACCTCGGCCGCCTCGACGCCGGCCGCCGGTCTCACCACCCCGGCCACGACGCAGCACACGGCGCCGGCCGGACCGCCGGCCACCACGGCCGCACCGACCACCCACCCGGCAACCACGCCGCCGGCCACCTCGGCGGCGCCCACCACCGCCGTACCGACCACCTCCAGTGCGTCGACGACCGCTTCGGCGCCGCCGACCACGTCCGCACCGGCCAGCACCACAGCAGCTCCCCCGGCCACGCATTAGCCGCTGCCATCCGGCCACCACCACGCAGGACATCCGTCAGGAGAGAACGAATGAACCTCAACGACCACCGCAGAGTGGCCCCGCGTACCGGGGCCGGCCGCAAGGCCGTCCGGCTCGGGCTGCTGGCCACCATCGGCCTGGGCGCCGTCGCCACGGCGGCGAGCGCGCAGGCCGCCGCCCCCGGCAGCTTCTCCAACAACGCGCACGGTGTGGCCATCGCCGACAACACCGCCCTGGCCCACGCCAACCCGGTCCAGCGCACCGCCTTCGACGACTCCTTCACCGTGCACCAGTACGGCGCGGTGTTCGCGGCGGCCGCGTACAACCAGGCCGCCGCCAACTCCTCGTCCTGCAGCGCGGCCGAGCCGTGCCGGTCGGTGGCGCTGTCCTTCCAGATCATCACCATGGCCGGGGAGAACATCCACCTCAACGCCCAGAACCACAGCCGGGCGACCAACTACCACTGCGCGGACTGCCAGACCTTCGCCGGGGCCTACCAGTTCATCGTCTCGACGCCCAACCCGTTCACGCTCAGCTCCACGGCGCAGCGCCAACTGGCGGAGATCCACCGGAAGCTGGACGCCCTGGGCCGCTCCAAGGACTCGATCGCCTCGGTCCAGGCCCAGGCCGACTCGCTGGCCGCCCAGGTCACCGCGATCCTGAAGGCCGGTGCCGCCACCGCCCCCAAGGGCCCCGGGGTGGACGCCCTGGCCGCACAGGCCCCCACCGTCACCATGCACCGCATGCTGACGCACTGACAGCTGCCCCGATCGGGGCGGGCGAGGCGGGGTTCGCCCGGCGCCCCCCCATTTGGCTGTTTAAAAAAA
>NZ_BBPM01000063.1:23127-43427 GCF_000787775.1 Streptacidiphilus carbonis
CCGGGCGGCGGAGGCGGGAAGCCCGCCCGGCCGCCCCGATTGGCATGTTCAAAAAATATGAGCACTGCTCTTGTTTTGTTACCAGCCGGTACCTAGCATCTGGCACTGATCGACGCTGTTCTCCCGCTCCGCACGCCCACCCCCCGGCCCCCAGCCGGGGGGTGTCCCCTGCACCCAGAGGAGCCACGCGTGACCAGATCAGTCCTGCCCCGTACCGCCGCCCTCGCCGCGTCCTGCCTGTTCGCGGCCCTCGCCCTGAGCGGCATCCCGGGCCCGGCCTCGGCCGCCGCCCCGGCTGTCGCACCGGCCGCCGCCGCGGCCCGCACCCCCGCGATCGTCGCCCTGGGCGACAGCGCCATCTCCGGGGAGGGCGCCGGCACCGATACCAATGACGGCTACACCGCCGGGACCGACGGGCCGACCAACTACTGCCACCGCCACCCGCAGTCCGAGATCTACGACACCGGACTGCCCGGCGTCACCGGCGTCGACCTGGCCTGCTCCGGCGCGCAGACCGGCGACCTGGTCAGCGAACCGGCCCTGGCGAAGGTCACCGGCGGCGGCAGCGGCGACTTCGGCGAGGCCAAGCAGGACGTCCAGCTGGCCCGGACCGCGGCGACGTACCAGGTGAAGATGGTCGTGGTGACCATCGGTGCCAACGACGACTTCGACTTCAGCGGAATCATGGAGAGCTGCCTCGGGCAGTACTTCCCGATCCCCCAGTCGACCGGCTGCCGCGACACCATCGGCAGCGCGACCATCGCCGCCCGGGCCAAGGCGGTGATCCCCAAGATCGAGGCTGCGCTCACCGACGTCCGGCAGACCATGCGCACGGCCGGCTACGCGGACGGCGACTACCAGCTGGTCATGCAGTCCTACTTCAGCCCGATCACCCCGGACATCCGCAGCAACAGCTACGCCGACAAGGTCGCCCAGGGCTGCCCTGCCTTCCCCGAGGACCTGGCCTGGGGCCACAACTGGGTGGTCCCGCAACTGGACGACGCACTGCGGACGGCGGCCGAGGCGGTGCCCGGGGTGCGCTTCCTGGACCAGCGCCGGGTCAGCTACGGCCACGAGGTCTGCGCCGAGATGACCACCTCGCCTTACGAGTACACCAACGGTGACGTGATCGACCTCAGCGAGAACACCCGCAACGGCTGCGACTACTCCATCGGCATCCTGGGCCTGTGCGAGAACGAGATCCGGCAGTCGTTCCACCTGCGGGTGGCCGGCTACCGGGGCGAGGGCGCCTGCCTGGCCGAGTTCTACGGCGCGCCCGCCCAGCAGGAGGCCTACTGCACCCTGGAACAGGGCGACGGCACCACCATCGAACCGCTGACGGCCGGTCAGCCGTTCGCCGACGCCCCTGACGACGGCGCCTGGTTCCAGCTCAGCAACCACAGCAGCGGCAATGTGCTGGACCTCTCCGGCGGCGGGACCTACGGCGACAGCACCAAGGGCCGGGTGGCCATCACCTATCCGGCGACCGGCGGGCTGAACCAGTCCTTCGTCTTCGAGGCCCAGTCCGACGGCAGCTACACGCTGAACTTCAGCGGCAACAGGTCCATGTGCCTGGACGCGGCCAACGCCTCCACGGCCGCCGGCACCCAGCTGCGGCAATGGACCTGCAACGGCACCGGCGCCCAGCACTGGGTGCTGGAGTCGGCGGGCAACGGTCTCTACAAGGTCGCCAGCTCGCTGAGCACGGCGATGGTCGCGACCGCGGGCCCCGCCGCCGACTCCTCCGGCGACCCGCTCACCCAGCTGCAGCCGGACACCGGCGCGGCCGGCCAGCTGTGGCAGCTGACCAAGCTCGGCATCGTCCACCTGCACGGCTGACCGTCAGCGGCAGCTGCGGGGATGGGGCGGGGACGGCCGGGAACCACCCGGCCGGTCCCGCTCCGTTCGCGCTCCGCGCTTCCCGGTGCGGCTCCGCGCTCGGATCGGACGATATATTTCACGAGTAAATTACCTGCTAACATTGACAGCATGGCGACACAGACGGGAACCCTCCGACCGGTACGACAGCTGCCGGTGCGCAGCGCGCTGCGGCTGAACCGCCCCGCCGCCGGCTGGCACCGGCAGGCGCTCAGCGCCGTGGTCGCCCTCGGTATCGCCGACCTGCTGCTGCTCGCGCTGGGACGGCTGGACCTGGCGCTCTACACCTCGGCCGGCGGACTCTGCGCCCTCTACGCCCACGGTTTGCCCTACGCGGCCCGGGCCCGCACCCTCGGCTGGGTCGTCCTCGGTATGGCCGCCAGCGTCGGCATCGCCCTCGGGACCGCCGCCGCCACCGACTCCACCGTGGTCCGGGTCGCCGTCGCCGCTCTGCTCGCGGCGGCGCACAAGACCGTCTGCGACGCCACCAGGATCGGGCCCCCGGCCAATCTGATCCCCACCTTCATCGCCGCCAGTTGCGTCTTCGTCCCACAGCGGATGGGCGAGGTCCCGGCGCACCTCGCGCTCACCCTGGCCACCGGCGCCCTGGCCTGGCTGGTCTGCATGGCGCCCGGCCTGGTGCGGCCGCAGGGGCCGCAGCGGCATGCGGTCGCCCGGGCGCTGGACGCGGCCGCCGCGCAGGGGGCGCCGCCCGCCGCCAGGACGGCCTCGGCCGCCGCGGCCTGGCGCACCGTGCTGCTGGTGCCGACCCGCACCGCAGCGGCGACCGCCGACCGCGGCCGACTCGAACTGCTGCTGGTCCGCGCGGGGTCGGGCACGGCCGACCCCCGGGAACTGCGGCGCTGGGCCCGCGCGCTGCGGCGGAAGGGTCCGCTGCCGGACCTCGCGCCGACGGGGGCGGAGGCCGCCGAGCTGGCAGGGGCGGAGGCCGGCGAGCTGGCGGGGCTGCACGGCGAACGCCCGGGCGGTGTCCGTCTGCACCGCAGTGCGCCCAGCGCAGGTGGCACGCGACGGTTGCCGGCAGCGCTCCGCCCCGGTTCGCCACTGCTGACGGCCGGCGCCCGGGTGGCCCTCGGGTGCGCGCTGGCGGGCTGGGCCTCGATGGAGCTCGGCGTCGGCCGCCCCTACTGGGCCGTGGTCACCGCCGCCTCGGTCTTCCAGGCCAGCACCACCCTGAGCTGGAACCGGGCGCTCAACCGGGTGCTCGGCAATGTCATCGGCCTGCTCCTGTTCGCCGTACTGCTGCCGGTCACCCGGATCGGGGCACTGGCCCTGGTGCTGGCCGCACTGGCCTGCCAGTTCGGCGCGGAGGCGACGATCAGCCGCGGCTACTGGCTGGGCACCGTGTTCGTCACCCCGATGGCGCTGCTGATGGTCCAGTTCGCCCAGGTGCAGCCGGCCGGCCAACTGGTCGCGGACCGGGCCCTGGACACCGTGGTGGGCGCGGCGGTGGGGATCGCCAGCTGCCTGCTGATCACCGACCGTCGGGTCTCTGACCGGGCCGAACAGGCCCTGGCCGCGGTCGCGGCCACCCGCGCCGAGGCCGCCCGACTGCTGGACGCCCCGGCTGCCGGGGTGAGCGGGCACGAGCTGGGCTGGGCCAGGGACCGGCTGGTCAATGCCCTGGTCGAGCTGCGCGAGACGGCGGAGGCGGCGCGCGGCGAGTGGCGGCAGCGGGCCGTCCCCGAGGAGCGGATCGCCGAGGCCGAGCGGCAGGGCCACCCGGTGCTGGCCGAGCTGAGCCGCCGGCTCGACCCGGCCCTGGCCGTGCGCGCCGTGCCGCCGGTGGCCGCCTGAGCAGGCGCGTAGGATCGGCAGCCGGGCGGGTCCGGCCGCCGGGCGAGGCGGGAGGAGCGTCGGCATGGACGACGTGGTCGAAGCGGTACTGCAGCAGTGGCGCCGGCTGAACCCTGAGCTCGACACCGCCCCGATGGCCCTGATCGGCCGGGTCAACCGCTGTTCCGCCCTGCTCCAGCAGGCCGCGGACGCGCCGCTCACCGGCGTCGGCCTCACCCGCCCCGAGTTCGACATCCTGGGCACGCTCCGCCGGGTGGACCGCGATCTGACACCCGGTCGGCTCGCCCGGGAGACCTTCGCCTCGGGCGCCGCGGTCACCAAGCGGGTCCGGCTGCTGGCCGACCGCGGCCTGGTCGAACGCCGCCAGGACGCCCGCGACCGCCGCGTCGTCCATCTCTCCCTCACCGACGAGGGCCGCGACCTGATCGACCGCCTGCTGCCCGAGCAGCTCGCGTACGAGCGCTCGCTGCTCTCCGGGATCGGCGAGCAGCGGCAGGGCGAACTCTCCGAGGGGCTCAGCGAGTTGCTGTCGGTTCTGGAGGGCCGCCTCGGCAGTCTGCTGCCGTACTGAGGAGTCCGGCTCCGTCGCGCCCGGAGCAAAGGGAAGCCCCGGCTGGACGGGGGAGGCCAGCCGGGGCAGATCGTGGTGGGCGGTGATTCCCGTACCCGCACCCACGGTTAGTAGAACGGTCAACCAGCCACCGGTGTTCCCACCCGACCCGGTCCGCGATGTGACCTACCGCACCCGGCCCCGAAGGTGACGGTGCCCCGAAGGTGACGGTCACTCAGCGCTGGTCTTCCGGGTACTGCTGGAACAAGACAATGGGACCGAGATGCCCAGCGGCTCCGGAAGCGTGATCGGCGTACCGAGGGCGCTTGGTATGGTCCCGCGCATGGATGCGACGGGAGATGTGCCCGAGAAGGTGGCCTGGGTCCTGGTACGGGACGGCCGCGTGCTGGTGACACGCAACAAGGGCCGGGAGCTGTTCTACTTCCCCGGCGGGAAGCGGGAGCCGGGCGAGAGCGACGCCGAGACGCTGGTGCGAGAGATCGACGAGGAACTCCAGGCGGCCGTCGTCGCGGACACCATGGTCCACTTCGGCACGTTCGAGACACGGGACCGCGTCAGCGGCCGCGTCGAGTTCCGGATGATCTGCTACACCGCCGACCACCGCGGCGACCTGGCCCCGGCTCACGAGATCGCCGAGATGGCCTGGTTCGACTACGGCCGACGGGACCGGGTCTCACCGGCCGACCGGATGGTCTTCGACGCACTCCACGAGGACGGGCAGCTGCCCTGACGGTACGGATGCGCGGTCACGGCTACGACCGATGGGAGAGGCGGCTCAGCTCAAGGAGCTTCGCTGCCTCTTCAGAGCGAATGCGCGCCGGAAGCCCCGGAAGGCGAGAACGGCGGCGATGAGCGCGAGCAGGGCGCTGAGCGGATCGCGGACAGCGACGACTTCGTGGGAGGCACCGGCCAGGTGGGGCAGCCTGCCGCAGAGCATCGCCAGCCCCAGGAAGAGGTTCCACGCGAAGGGGAACGACGAGGAGGTGCGCCGCGCACCGGCGCGGTCCTCGGCCCGCTCCCGCCACTTGACGACCACACCCAGGAGCATGAGGGCGCACGCCACCGCGACAAGGATCGCGTCTCCCATGTGCCGCTCTGCCCCCTCCCCCGACCAGGCCTCCGGCCTCACGGCCCACCGCAGCGACGCCCAAACGCCGGGATCCCGGTCAGACGGTTCGTCGTCTGACCGGGATCCCGGGTTGGTGGAGCTGAGGGGATTCGAACCCCTGGCCCCCTCGATGCGAACTACCGGCAGTTCGGTCGCTGGGGTCTCCCGTCCAGGTCGGCCACGCTACTGCGGTCGGGGCGGGTCGGCTGCGGTCGACACGGTTGCTGTACTTCCGTGCTGTACAGCTACCAGCGCCACAGGCGCCCGAGTACACCTGCCACACGGCCTCACCCAGCGCGAACGAGAGGTCTGAACCAATCACTCGAACAAACGCCCACCTGCTACATACTGTGACTCAGAGTAATTATAATCTTGCAGTGAGCTACATTTGCCATGGATGCACTGGGTTTGGCGGCCCCGATTCCATCGAATCAGCGAACGATCATGGGAAGTTGAGATCTTCACAACTGCAAACGTGTTTACGAACGCGTTGCGCATGGGTAGGCTGCAGGTGTGGATGAGGCTGAGCAGTTTCGTACGCTCCTGGCCACGGCGGAACGAGACCTCGCCGAGGCCGAGGACGCGCTGATCGCTGCTCGCCACAGGGTGGAGGTTCTGCGCAGGGGTGTCTTCGGCATCCGGTCGATGATCGAATCCATGAGCGGCAGACCAGACGAGCCGCAGCCTGAGTCCATCGAGCGGGCAAGGCCCCCGCTGAACGATGAGCCGGTTCGATCGGCGCGGCATGATGCCAGAGGCGCCACCACCGCTCCGAGAAGTGGTCTATCGACTACGGATCGTGCCGTGAGCGTACTAGCCGATGCGAATCGCCCGATGCGCATGCGGGAGATCCGACAGGAGTGGAAGCGCAGAGATTGGGTGGATCCCGAATGGAGGACCCCGGACTCTGCGATCACCATGGCCTACCACCGCGCCATGAAGGCCGGTCGGGTGTCACGCATGTCAGACGGTTCATGGGTACTGCCGATAGCGGTACAAACCGAAGTGCTTGAGCAGCGGTCAGACACGGGTGGTGGACGTTGACGGGGCTTCTCTTCGCGGCCCTATCTGGGACTCCAGGGCGTACCGCAATCGGCGCAGCAAGGCACGCCCGAGTATCCGGAGATCGAACCGTCGGCCTCCATGCAGACCGCTCCTGCGCCCGACTCTGTCCGCAGTTCGAACCAAGCTCCCCCGCATGCGCATTCTGCGTAGGTGGGCCCGTCGGCTTCGGACGAGGCCCTCCACGTGCTGAGGTCAGTCACAGAAGTCATGTTCATCCCGAAGAAGGAAGTGTTGCCTTATGAACAGGCCCAAGGGTCCCAACGGAAGTTGGAAGACGGGACAGCGGGTGCCGGAGACCCGGCACTACGAGGACCAGTACGGCGTGGTCACCCGGCACGAGATGGGGAAGACCTTCCCTCCGTGCGTCGACCGAAAGGGCGAGTGCGCCTACCGGGTTCCGAGCCGCGCGACTGGTGAAGAGACTGCCAGTGCGTGACGCGGATCTTGCCAGATAGTTGCAGCTATCTGACTGGTGCGTAACCAACGAGGGGTGGAGGGCCATTGGCCTTTCACCCCTCTCCCTTTGCCCCTCGGCCGACCACGTACGTGACCGGTAGGTAGACGATATTGGACCCGAAGCTAGACGTTCTGTCTAGGACATCCTGCCCACGTCCTCGATCGCTACCCGCGTAGGCGACAAAGACAACACTACCTTCACGCCGTCTTGGCCTGCCATGTGGGCTAGATCATCAACGGTCACCGTGGTCGCTCTGAACCTCAACCAACCCTGCGGGCGCACTCGCACCACCAGAACCACGACCGTTTGCGCTCCCATCCCGTCTGCCGTCGTCCCACACCTCGGTGGAGCGGGCTTGCCCCCTGGTGTCCAGGTGGAGCGCCCCACTGGACGACCGACCTGGACACCAGGGGGCAAGGCTGCTCGGCTCTGCCTGGGACGACGGCGGGCGGGATGGGAGCCTCCCTCATCAGCCACGATGGACCGGTACCCGCTGATCCTCCTGGGCCATCCCGGAGCCGGAGTGCCCCCGCCGGAGGCATCGTCTCGGCCGGCTGCTGGTCGATGGTTCGCGATTCATGGCCTCGGCCTATCCAGCGGGCGCGCGGCCGGCGAGCCGCGCCACGCGGGGCGAAGACAGAGCGAGGCGCGAGCGCGCCGAGTCGCGCGCCCGGCGGAGCGGTAGCGACGCCGGGTGCCTTGATGAAGTAGCGAAAGTCATCACCCTGGCTCTGGGGCCGGGACTGATGCCGTCCTTGGCCTGTCGACCTCTTGTCGAGCCGAAGGGGACGTGTTCATGTAGGCCAAGGCTGCTGTGATCCGGGGGTGGCACGCATGGACGATCTGGTTGTGAACCGCTGGCAGAAGAGCGGTAAGGACCGGCTGTACGTCAACCGCAAGGGACGACAGGGGCCCTCGGTTGCCTGGTTCGATCTCCAGAGTGGCGAGACGCACATGACGGTGCCCGGGTTCGAAGCTGCGGCACGGGCAGCGATCGCGGAGTGGTTACGGTCGCACAACTGGACATCAACTCAGCAGCCACCCCCTTGCCCTCCCCTCCCTGTCTCCATTCCGCCGCTCTCTCCGCTGACACCAGAGAACGATCTCTCCCGCAACCTACCCGGAGCTGCGGTGGAGCAGAAGGTACGCGAGAAGGAGCGGGAGCGGAGCGCGTTCGTTCGCTGGGTTGCACGCACTCTGGATCTCTCGGTTCCAGGAACCGACTCTTGGCGTGCCGGATTCACGGGGGAACAAGTCGTTGGTGACGCGCTCGCCCGTCTTGATGAGCGTGCCTGGCATGTTCTCCACGCCGTTCAATGGCCGAGCGGAGCCGACATAGACCATCTGGTCATCGGGCCGGCTGGGGTCTTCACGGTGAATGCCAAACACCATGCGGACGCCCGCATATGGGTCGGGGGTGGGATGCTCCGGGTCAACAACCGGAATACGGATCATGTGAAGTTGAGCCTGGCTGAGGCGGAGCGTGTGGCAACGGTGCTCCGGAGCTGGTGCGGATGGGAGGTTCCGGTCCGCCCCGTGCTCGCCATCGTCGGTGCGCAGTCGATCACTCTTAGTGGTAAGGAGCCGCCTCGCGTGTTGGTCACCGAGGGGCCAGAGATCGACAAGCTTCTGTCCGGCCTGCCCGTTCTGATCGCTCCGGCGCACCGGGTCTCAGCGGTGTTCGAGGTGGCTCGGCGACGGGACGTATGGAAGTCGGCCGGACGGCAGCGGAGAAGTTGAGTCGCCCGCCTGGGAGAGCTGCACCGCGGTATGGGCAGCCTTCGGCCGAAGTCCGTGAGGGGTGTACTCCGGAGTCGCTGGGCAGCCTACCCTTGCCCATGGGACAGACGGCGGAGGGAAGACTTGACGGACAGCAGAGCCAAGCGGATCGGCTACCGGGACATCTCGGAGTCGCTACGCGGTGAGATCGAAGGCGGGACGTACCCTGCCGCGCTCCCACTTCCAGCCGAAAGCGATCTTGCGAAGCGCTACGGAGTGGCACGCGAGACAGTACGTCGCGCGCTGGCGGATCTCGAAGAGCGGGGCCTGCTGCGCACCGTGCACGGTCGTGGGCGCTTCGTCAGTGATCAAGCGGGGGGAATCGCAGTGGGTACCAAGCATGAGCAGGTGGCGACTGCGCTGCGACAGCAGATCACAGCGGGTCGACTTCGTCCGGGCGACTCGCTGCCCTCGGAGGCTGAGGTATGCAGTCGATTCGACGTCTCCCGGACAACTGCTCGCGCTGCCTTCGCGGAGTTGAAGCGGGCCGGCCTGGCGCGCAGTGAGCAGGGTAAGGGCTACATCGTGACCGAGCCGCCGAACTTCCACGATGACGGCGACCGTTCAACTGCATGGCAAGTCCACGGCGAACGGCCGATCTATGAGAACTACTGGGTGACGGTCACTCAGGCCGACATTCAAACCCCGGACGGAGAGCGGTTCGACCATCACAAGGTCTACCTCCCGCCGGCTGCCATGGCGGCCATGCTCGATGATCAGGGCCGGGTCTTCATGATGTGGCGACACCGCTTCGTCTCGGACACCTGGAACTGGGAGCTTCCGGGAGGAGTGGTGGAAGACGGCGAAGACCCGAAGGACACTGCTGTGCGGGAGATCCTAGAAGAGACGGGATACCGCCCGATCGGTGAAGTCGAGCACGTCGTCAGCTTTGAACCGATGATCGGCACCGTAGCCAGCCCGCACCATGTCTTCGTCGTGCGGGGCGTGGAATACGTGGCGGAGCCCACTGAGGTGAACGAATCGCAGAAGACGGCGTGGGTTCCACTCTCAGAGATTCCGGGCCTGATCGCCCGTGGTGAGATCGCCAACTCGGGGGCGTTGATCGCACTTCTGTACCTGCTGGCCGGACAGACCGTACGAGAGCCGTCAGGCAGCCTCTAGAAGCTGTGCGATCCGGCGGCGTTGCCGGGCTGACCCTGTCAACGCCGCAAGGTCCTTCGCCTGCTCGGCTTGACGCCGCGACTCGTCGGCTTCCCCGCGCACGGACAGCGCCAGTGCCAGATCGCAGCGCAATCCGGCTTCTGCTCGGGTGAATCCCCTCTCCATGGTCTCCAGAGCCCGGGTCAGGTCGGTGATCGCTTCGTCCAAGCCCAGACGTGCAAGACAGTTGCCCCGCCATCGGGCAAGGTGCGGTGCCGCGAGGAACAGGAAGGGCAGATCCGGGTCCTCTGGATCGTCGGGCAGCACCGAGGTAGCTGCGTCAAAGGCGAGAAGGGTTGCCGAGACGTTGCCCGTCGCCGAATGGGCTTCGGCCTCGGCTGCGTGCATCCATGCCCGCATGAGCGCTGGAAGCTTCTGGCCGGCTGCTGCGTGCGCGTGTGTCATCAACTCGACAGCATGAGCTGACTGTCCCAAGTCCAGTAGCACGTAAGCTTGTTGGGCCGTCACATGCGCAAGCAGCGTGGCATTCTCGGCTTCCCGAGCCGCGCCCTTAGCAACTTCGTGAAGCTCCCAAGCGGCCCGGTACTGACCGAGGTCGAGAGCCTGCCAGCCCGCCAGTGCTGCCGCTTCGGTCAGTGCTGCCGCGACGGGCTGACGCGTGCCTGGAGAGACTCCGTGGCGAAGCAGGGTCTCCATCTGGGCGACATGCGCGCGAGTCTGCGGTAGCAGCAGTTGGGCTCCAAGTCGTCGGTCCTGCTGGCGCAGGTTCTCGGTCTGCGCCTCGAACAGTGTGACCATTGATCGATCGAGAGTGGTGGCGGCGAACAGCTCCCGAGTAAGGGCCATCGCGTCGTCAAGATCCGCCTCGGGAGGTTCGTCCTCGGGAAGCGAGCCCAGCTCTGCTGCGGACATCTCCAGGACGTCGCAGAACAGGGTGAGGTAGTCGCCGACCAGGGGCCTGCGGCCGGCCTGCCATTCCCGGATCATCCGTTCGAGGCTGGCGTCACTCGCGATGGCGATACTGCGGGCCCGGGCTGCACTCTTCAGCTTGCTGACCAGCACGACCTTCTTCAAGCGCCGGGCCGATATCGCGTCTGCCAGTGCAGTCATCTCGTGGCACCTCCGAGTGCAACGACGGTCCATTCATTGTGACCTGTTGGTCCGTCAAAAGGCGGACAGTCCGCCGTTGTCCGGGCCTGCTCCGTTATATCCGCAGGTCAGTCGGGGCAAACTCGAAGTATCGGCGGACGGGATCGCCAAGGATCAAGAAGACCCTCTTGACGGCGAATCCGGTGCGCGTAACCTGTAACTAGACGTCTAGCTACAAGCTAGATCGCCTCCGCGCACGCGCTCCGCAAGCACGACGCACCAACCACGTCAGATCAGTGCTTCGACTCAGGGAGTTGGCAGATGCCTTCCTTCAAGATTGACCTCTCGACCGCCTTCGTGTTCGTGGCGGTCCCCCCGACACACAAGGTGGTCAACCGGGAGACCGGTGAGATCGCGATCGACCGTGAGACCAAGGCCAAGATGATGACGATCGGCCTGACCATCGCCGACGAGGGCACCGCCGACCTGCTGACGGTGAGCGTCCCGGAGTCCGGCATCCCCTCGAACCTGGCAATCGGGCACCCGGTGACCGTGACCGGGCTCAAGGCCCGTGACTGGGAGAACGAGTTCAACGGGCAGAAGCGGCACGGGATCTCGTTCCGCGCCCTGGCAGTCACCTCGCAGGTCACCAGCGGGAAGGCCTGAGCGTCGTGCATGACCTCCTGGCCCTGATCGAGACCGGCGTTCCGGCTGCTGCCGCTACCGGCGGAGCGCTCTACGCCCGAGAGCGTGCGCCTCGCCTGTACTGGTCGCTGGTCGGCCTGCCGGCCGCACTGGCCCGGGTGAACCGGGGATGGGCCGACACCATGGAGGCCTGCGGCCTGACCACCTCGCCCGCGATGTGGCGGGTACTGGCTGCCCGGCAGGGCGACGCCACCGAGGTCCGACCCACCCCGCCGAAGCTGCGCGCCGTGGTCCCGACGACTCGGGGTGTCCGGCTGCGGATGCGGCTGGCTCGCGGTCAGTGCCTGGCGGACGTCACTGACGCCCTCCCGGCGCTGCGTGCCGCGTGGCGGGTGCACTCGCTGCACGCCTCCGAGGTCCGTCCCGGCCTGGTGGACCTGCACATCATCGGCTTCGATGTGCTGCGCCGCGTGGTCCTTCCGGCCCGGCTGGCGGGCAAGGCGGAACTGCTGCGGATACCGGTCGCGATGACCGACCGCGGGGCGGTGTACCAGCGCAACTACCGGGTCATGCCCCATGGGCTGACCCTTGGGGCGACCCTGTCGGGCAAGTCCATGTACGGCCGCAACCTGTTCCACAGTCTGGCCGGACAGGACGTCGCCGTGGTCGGGATCGACTGCAAGCGCGGGGCAGAGCACACCCCCTTCGCCCCGCGCCTGTCCGCCCTGGCCACCGATGCGGACTCGGCCCTTGACCTGCTGCGCGTGCTGGTGGATGTCGAGATGTCCGGCCGCTTTGACCTGGTGTGCTCCTACATGGGCATACCGCGGATCGTCCCCGGTGAGGACGTGACCGCGGACATCTGGGGCCTGCCGGCCAAGCTGCGACCGGCGCCGCTGGTGCTGATCGTGGACGAGGTCGCGGAGCTGTTCCTGTCCTCGGGCAGCAAGCCCGACGAGGCACGCCGCAACGAGATCGTGAAACTGCTGATCCGCTACGCGCAGTTGGGCCGGTCCTCGGGGATGTTCGTGGAGGTCATGGGGCAGCGGTTCGGCTCGGAGCTGGGCAAGGGAGCAACGTTCCTGCGCTCCCAGCTCGGCAACCGGGTGGTGCACCGCGTCCACGACATCGAATCGTCCCGCATGGGCCTGGGCGACGTCTCCGAAGAGGCCATGCACGCCGCCACGCACCTGCCGGAGGAACTGCCGGGCATCGCCATCGCCGGCGACACCTCCGGACGCTGGCAGCGCATCCGCACCCCCTACCGGCCGCTTGCCGAGACCGCCATGCACTGCGCCGCAACCGCGCACCTGGTCCCCGACCTGCCCGCCCTGAACGCGTTCCGCCCGGTGCCCCCGGCCCCGGTGGATGACCTGCTGGACGACGTGTCGGTGTACCTGCCCGACCCCGCCTCGGCGGCCTAGCACCCCCGCGCACCAGGTCGGCGTGACCGCCTCACGCCAGGTCCCTACCCGAGTCATGCCCGAACCCGAGAGGAACAGCACCGTGTATGTGAGCGTCTCCGTGGCCCTGGAGTCCGCAGCGTGGATCATCTGCCACGACTACGGACCGGCCAAGCTGCCGATCCTGGCCGTGCACGACACCAACAGCTTCTCCATCGTGACCGACACCACCCGCCCGGCCCTCGAACAGGTCGCTGCGGCCCGCCGCTTCGCTGACGTCGCCGCCACGTTCGCCGCACTCACCCAGACCTGGGCTGACGCCCAGCGGGTGAGCCTGGCCAAGGCTGCGTGACCGCCATGGCCACTACCCGCAAGCGCGTCGCCGCGAAGCCCGCGCTGGCCCCCGAACCCGCCCGGTGTGAGCCGTGCGAGGGCACGGGCCTGGTCCCCAAGACAGTCCGCGTCGGCCAGCGGCACCGCAACGTCGGTGACCAGCAAGGGGCCTGCCTGACCTGCTGGGGCACCGGAATCGCCGCCGACGAAACCTGATCTGCCAGGACCGGGCGGTGATCCGTCTCCCGCCCGGCCCCGGCCCCAACTCCCTGGAGGTGAACTGCAATGCGCCGCTTGCTCGCCCGTGTGGATCCGGTCCTGGTGCAAGCCGTGATCGCCGCCGCTCTGTCCTTCGCCCACCTGCACGACATCGCCAACGCGGCCGGACAGTCCGGCTGGAAGGCATGGGCCTACCCGATCTCGGTGGATCTGCTGCTGGTCGCCTCCTGGCGACGCCTGCGACAGGGCCGCGCCGCCGGTACCGCAGTCCGCCTGGTCTGGGTCTGGTTCCTGGTCGCGTTGACAGCCTCACTCGGGGCGAACGTGGCTACCGCCGGACTGCTGGACCTGCACGCGGTCCCCGCGTGGCTGCGGATCCTGGTCGCCGGCTGGCCCGCCGCCGCGTTCCTCGGTGGCACGCTGCTTGCCCACGCCCCGCACCCCGAGCCCACCCCGCCCGCGCAGCCGGACACACCCCTGCTCGATGCCCCGGCCCCGCCGGACGTCTCGGTCTACCGCGACGACGTCCCCGCCCCGGCGGTCCTGCCGGAGCCCGATCCGGTGCCCGCGATCTCGCCTGCCCCGCCTGCGGTGGAGGTCCCGGCCGCGCTGCTGGACCTGGCCCGCAAGCTCACCGCCGACGCCGACCGCGCCGGTACCCCGCTGACCCCGGACGCACTGCGCACCCGCCTGGGCGTCCCCGCGCCGCTGGCCGACGCCATTACCGCCCAACTCGCCTGAGGAGAAACCGCCGTGACCGTGAACGTGCCCGTCGTCGTGCTCCTGGCCGTCGTCGCCTGGCTGATCGTCAAGTTCTTCCGCATCCGCCCCTGGGCGGTGGTCGCCCTGGTCCTGTTCGGGTTCTTCCTCGCCCACACCTTCCTCGCCCCCGCCATCGACTCCGGTACCCGCTCCGGTGTCCAGATCGTCAACACCCACCACTGATCCCAAAGGAGAACTGTCATGGGCCTTCGCCCGATCCAGCCCCCCACCGGCAGCGACGTCTACACCATCGCCTCCGGCCTGCCCACCCAGCACACCCCGACCATCCCGGCCCCGGTCTGCTCGTGCCAGCAGCACGCCCCGGCCACACCGGTCTACTACACCCCGGCCCCGGTCGCACAGCGCTCCTCGATCGCGCCCTACGTCGCCGGCGGCATCGCAGCCGTGGGCGGAGTCGCCGTGATCGGCCTGATCGCCATCGGCCTGCTCCTGGCCTTCGCCGTGTCCGCCCTGTCCATCGCCGTGGTGGCCGTGGTCCTGCGGACCCTGCTCAACCCGCCGCAGAACAAGGGCCGTTGACGGTGGCCGTCTACGTGGACGAGATCACCGACTACGGCGACATCGCCAAGGCCGCCGGACTGCGCACCACCCGGTGGGCGCACCTGACCGCCGACACCCGCGAGGAACTGCACGCCTTCGCCGACCGGATCGGCCTGCGCCGCGCCTGGTTCCAGCACCCGAACGACTACCGGTGGCACTACGACGTGACCCCCGGCAAGCGCACCGCCGCACTGCACGCCGGTGCCCAACCGATCGACCGCCACGGACTGGCCGCACTCATGGCCACTCGCCGCTCCGCACACCCCTAGCTCTACCTCGGGGCGACCGCCCGAATCCCTGGCAGGAAGACCGGTCGCCCCGAGCCTCCGCCCGCCCAACACATCCGACAGACAGGAGAGCACCATCATGCACGCCTCGAACACCCCGGTTTCGCTGTGCCCCGCCTGCGACGGCTTCCCCGTCGTCGCCGTGAGCGTCGGCACCCGCCGCACCGACGGCACCCTGCCCACCTTCCCGGTCACCTGCGGCCACTGCCGCGGCACCGGCGTCCGTCCCGCCCCGGCCCCGGCCCCTGCCCGCGTCCTCGTGGCCAGGTGAGCGCCGTGGGCCTCCTGGACTGGCGCGACTCCAAGCACTGGGACAACACCCCCGAGCCCTGCGTGATCTGCGACAAGCCCACCAACCTGCGCTCGGACCGCGCCAAGCCCGTCCACAAGGTGTGCGCAGAGGACTGGACCGACCAGCACACCACCTCCGCTCCGGCCGACCGCCGCCGCTGATCCGAAGGGACTGACCTGCCATGACGTTGACCCTGATCGACTTCTTCTGTGGCGCCGGTGGCTCCTCGACCGGGGCCGCCGCCGTGCCCGGCGTGGTGCCGCTGCTCGCGGCCAACCACTGGGACAAGGCCATTGCCTCCCACGCCGCGAACCACCCGGCCGCTGAGCACTTCATCGGCGACCTGCACGACGCCGACGTGGCCCGCTTCCCCGCCGCTGACCTGTTCTGGGCCTCCCCGGAGTGCCCCAAGTGGTCCAACGCCCGGGGAAAGCGGCGCGACTTCGACCGGCAACCCGACCTGTTCGGCGAGACCCTGCCCGACGCCGCCACCGACCGCTCCCGCGCGCTGATGTGGGACGTGCCCCGCTACCTGGAGTCCGCTGCCGCACGTGGCCGCCCGGTGGCCGCCGGGGTGGTGGAGAACGTCGTGGACGTGCGCGCCTGGCACGACTGGGAGCGCTGGGTGGGCGACATCCGCGCCCTGGGCTACACCACCAAGCTCGTTGCCCTCAACTCCATGCACGTGCGGCCGGAGCACACCGATCCGTGCCCGCAGTCCCGGGACCGCCTGTACCTGGCGTACTGGCGCACCGCGCTGGGTCGGCGTCCGGACTGGGACAAGTGGCTGCGGCCGGCCGCCTGGTGCCCCGGCTGCGAACACCCCGTCAAGGCCGTGCAGGTGTTCAAGAAGCGCGGCGGAGACATGGGCCGCTACCGGCAGCAGTACGTCTACCGCTGCCCCAACGTGGCCTGCCGGAACATGGTGGTCGAACCGGCAGCGCTGCCCGCCGCAACCGCCATCGACTGGACCCGCCAGGGAACCGCGATCGGCGCGCGACCGCGTGAACTGTCGCCCAAGACCCTGGACCGCATCCGCGCCGGACTGGCCCGCTACGGCACCCCCGTCCTCACCCCCGCCGGAGGCACCTGGCGCACCGAGGCGTCCTCGGTCGGCGAGCCGATGCCCACGCGCACCACCCGCGAGAACGACGCCCTGGCGGTCCCGCCGCTGCTGGTCCCGGTGGAGGGACGCGACGGCAAGCAGGCCGCCCCGGCCACCGATCCGTGGCGCACTCAGACCGCCCGCAACGAGACCGGGTTGGCCTGGCTGCCGTTCATCGCCGAACTACGCGGCGGCAACTCCGACGCCCGCCCCGTGCTGGATGCCCTGGCCACCGTCACCGCCTCGGGCAACCATCACGGCCTGGTCACCGCACCCACGCCCCCGGCCAGCGGTTGGGCCAATCTGCTGGTGCCGTACTACAGCACCGGTGCCGCGCGCCCGGCCGCCGATCCGATCGGCACCCTGACCACCCGCGACCGCTACGCCCTGGCGTCCGGTGCTGCGGCCACGGGGCTGGATGAGGTGCTGTTCCGGATGCTGGAGCCGGACGAGATCGGCCGCGCCATGGCCTTCGCCGACACCTACACCGTGCTGGGCAACAAGCGCGAGAAGGTCCGCCAGTACGGCAACGCCGTCACCCCACCGGCCGCCGAAGTCCTCATCTCCGCCCTGACCGAGACCGTCACCGGCACCGACCTGCCCCGGACGGCAGCATGACCACACCCCTGATGGCCCCCGCGTGCGGCAGCGAGTACGAACGGGCGGTCACCCTGGACCTGGCCCGCTTGTCCGCACGCGGGGACCTGCCGCAACTGATCCACCAACTGCGGCGTACCGGAGGGTGCACCAACCCGATTCACCTGTCCGGGTTCCGCACCCTGCTCCACGCCCCGACCGGGCAGGTTCTGCACAGCTACGACACCAGCACCGAACCCGGCCACCGGCTGAGGGTGGCCTGCGGCAACCGCCGCGCCTCCCGCTGCCCCTCCTGCGCCCGCACCTACGCGGGCGACACCTTCCACCTGATCCGCGCCGGACTGGTCGGCGACAGCACCAAAGGCATCCCGGACACGGTGCGCTCGCACCCGCGCGTGTTCGCCACCCTGACGGCTCCATCGTTCGGGCCGGTCCACAACCGGCCCGACCACGGGCCGTGCCGCTGCGGACGCCAGCACGCGCAAGCCGATCCACTGCTCGGTACGCCGCTGGATGCCGAGCGCTACGACTACCCCCACGCGGTGCTGTGGAACAACCACGCCCCCGAACTGTGGCGACGCTTCACCATCTACCTCCGCCGCGAACTCGCAGCGGCTTCCGGCCTAACCCGCAGCGAGTTCGCCGACCACGCCAAAGTGTCCTTCGGGAAGGTCGCCGAATACCAGCGCCGCGGTGCCGTCCACTTCCACGCCGTGATCCGCATCGACGGACCCGACGGAGCCAGCACCACCCCGCCCACCTGGGCCACGGTCGGACTGCTGGACCGCGCAATCCGCTCGGCCGCGCGCCGCGTCTTCGTGCCTCTGGAGGCTGCCGGCG
The DNA here is from genome assembly GCF_000787775.1 of Streptacidiphilus carbonis. GTDB lineage: Bacteria > Actinomycetota > Actinomycetes > Streptomycetales > Streptomycetaceae > Streptacidiphilus > Streptacidiphilus carbonis. Next base: position 41,059 of record NZ_BBPM01000063.1, read on the forward strand.
ACTTGCCCGCGCTGGTGCTGCGCTGGGGCAAGCAGATCGACGTACGCCCCATCAAGGCGTTCGGCGACGGCTCGGCCATCACCGAACAGGCCGTGGCGTCCTACGTCGCCAAGTACGCCACCAAGTCCGCCGAAGCCACCGAGAGCATTGACCGGCGGATCGCGGAACTGCGGGAGCTGGACCGCTACGACCTGCCCGACCACACCCGCCGACTGATCGAGACCTGTTGGGAACTGGACGCCTGGTACCCCGGCCGGCTGCTCGCGCACTGGTCGCACATGCTCGGCTTCCGAGGCCACTTCTCCAGCAAGTCCCCGTCCTACTCGACCACGCTGGGGGCCCTGCGCCAGATCCGCGCCGACTTCCGCGCCGAACAAGCCCACGCCGACCTACGCGAACGCCTGCTCGCCGAAGGACTGCCCGACCTGGACGACCTGCCCGACGCCGAAACCCTCGTGCTCGCGCACTGGGCCTACGCCGGCTCCGGACTCACCCCTGGCGAATCCCTGCTCGCCGCAGGCATCGCCGAACAGCTCGCCGAATCGCGTCAACTGGCCCGCGAAGAGCTGGCCAACCTCAACTCCGAAGGAGATGTGTTCCCTTGCCCACCGTCACGACCGTGATCGAACGGAAGTGGTACAGCACGGAGGAAGTTGCCGAGATGCTCGGCTACGGCCTGTCCAAGACCAAGATGCTGGTGCTCAGCGGACAGATCCGCTCGCTCAAGGACGGGCGCAGTCGGCGCATCCTGCCCCGCTGGGTAGACGAGTACGTCGAACGCCGCGCCCGTGAGGCAGAGGAGGCGTTCGCATGAGCGGAAAGCGCGGCAATCAGGAAGGCTCGATCTACCCCTACCGCAACGGCTTCGCCGCCTACGTCTGGGTCACGACCCCGGCCGGCGAGCGGAAGCGGAAGTACGCCTACGGCAAGACCCGCACCGAGGTCCACGAGAAGTGGCTCAGGCTCCACAGTGACGCCAAGGCGGGACCGGTGGCGACGGCTTCACCGACCCTGGCCGAGTACCTGGCTTACTGGCTGCGGGAGGTGGTGGAGCCAGGACTCAAGCCGAAGGCTGCCGAGACCTACGACATGCACGTCCGGCTGTACCTCGTGCCCGGGCTGGGCTCCAAGCGGATCGACAAGCTGACCGTCCGGGACGTTCGCGAGTGGGTCAACAGGCTGGGTGAGGCCTGCCAGTGCTGCGCTCAGGGCAAGGATGCCCGCCGACCGGAGGACCGGCGCCGCTGCTGTGCAGTGGGCAAATGCTGCGAGCAGACGCTCTCGCGCCGTACCGTCCAGGACGCCCGCGGGGTGCTGCGCTCTGCCCTGACCAATGCCGTCACCGAGGAAGTGCTGTCGAAGAACGTGGCGGCCCTGGTCAAGGTCAGGTCAGCGCGCAAGAAGCAACGGCACCCGTGGTCGGTTGAGGAGGCACGCGCGTTCCTGGAGTCCGCCCGCCGCGACCGTGACCCGCTGTATCCGGCGTACGTGCTCATCCTGGTCCTGGGCCTGCGGCGGGGCGAGATCCTGGGCATGGGCTGGGACGCGGTGGATCTCGACCGAGAGATCGTGATGATCGAGGCTCAGCTCCAACGGATTCGCCGGAGGCTGGTCCATGACGAGACCAAGACCGAGGCCTCGACCGCCCCGCTCCCCCTGCCGGGGATCTGCTCCGCCGCGCTGAAGCTGCGGAGGACCGCGCAGGACGCCACGAGGAAGGCTGCCGGCGACTGCTGGACGGACTCCACGTTCGTGTTCACCACGCGCTATGGCAATCCGATCGACCCGCGCAGCTTCAACCGCTCGTTTACGTCCCGGTGCCGGCGGGCGGGAGTCCGGGTGATCCGGCTGCACGACACCCGGCACACGTGCGGCTCGCTGCTCGCCGCCTTGGATGTGCACCCCCGGATCGCGATGCAGATCCTTCGGCACAGCAAGATCGCGGTCACCATGGAGATCTACACGCACGTCCCGTCTGCCGAGACACGGAAGGCGCTGAAGCGGCTCGGCAGGTCTCTGGACTCCGCCGAAGATCCGCAGTAGTTGCTGTACTTTGCTGCTTGCAGACGCGAAAGAGGCCCCGTCGATGATCTCGGCGGGGCCTCTGACGTTGGTGGAGCTGAGGGGATTCGAACCCCTGGCCCCCTCGATGCGAACGAGGTGCGCTACCGGACTGCGCCACAGCCCCAACGAGAAGAAACTCTATCAGGTCCGGGCGGGTGGTCCTGCACCCCTTTTGGGGCTGGTGGGGGTGGGTGTCATTCGTTGGCGGCGCGGGGGTGCGCGGCGGGTTCGTCCGCGTACTGGTCGAAGAGGGGGGTTGACGGCGGGCGCTGCTGTCGGGGCGCCGGGGGCTGGTTGGGCTGGGG
>NZ_BBPM01000062.1:0-5033 GCF_000787775.1 Streptacidiphilus carbonis
GGCCCGGGCCCGCCGCAGGCGCCGGGTGCGCAACGGCTTCCTCGGCGTCGGCTCCGTCGCCGCCGTCGCGGTGATCGCCGTGGCCGGCCTGGTGCACCCCAACAGCCACGGGTCGACAGCGGCCACCGCCATCGCCGAGTCCAGCGCGCCGGTGGCCACCGGCCAGCGCAGCTCCCCGGCCGACACCTCCCGCTCGACCGACCGGGCCACCCCCGCCGCGGCGCTCGCCCAGCTCCCCGGCCTCGGCGCGGACTTCCGCAAGCAGATCCCCGCCGACACCCAGCAGGTCCTGCTGGTGTCCGGCAAGGGCAAGAACACCAACACCGGCACCGCCACCCTCTACACCCGCACCGCCGACGGCAGCTGGCTGGCCGGCACCGCCTGGCCCTCGCACAACGCCCTGGACGGCTGGACCACCCACCACATGGAGGGTGACCTGCACAGTCCGATCGGCGTCTACTCGCTGACCGACGCCGGCGGCCTGGACGCCAACCCGGGCACCAAGCTCCCCTACACCCACTCCTCCGCCTTCCAGGCGCCGGGCACCGGTTTCGAGGGCGAGTCGCTGGCCGACGCCTTCGACTACGTGGTCGCCATAAACTACAACCACGTCGCCGGGACCAGCCCGCTGTCCGCCGCGCGCCCGCTCGGCGCGAACCGCGGCGGCGGCATCTGGATCCACGTCGACCACGGCGGCCCGACGCACGGATGCGTCAGCCTGTCCAAGGCGAACATGGCCACCCTGCTCAAGGACCTCGACCCGGCCAAGCACCCGGTCATCGTGATGGGCGATGCGGCCTCGCTGGCCGCTTGACCGCCCCCGGGCGATGGATGGACGACGACTGGGCACCGGCTGCCGGTCACAGCGGGGCCAGCTGCCGCAAGGAAGTTGTCCGGCCCCTACAGCTTCCCACCTCGGATACTGTCCCAGGCAGTGCCCGATGACCCGTCGGTAACCGGCTTGAGTGGACACATGACTGGTTCCCGCATCGTCGCGCTCGGCCACTACCAGCCGCCGAAGGTCCTCACCAACGACGACCTCGCCAAGCTGGTGGACACCGACGACGAGTGGATCCGCAGCCGCGTCGGCATCCGCACCCGGCACATCGCCGAGGGCGAGAGCGTCGCCGACCTGGCTTTCCGCGCCGCCGAGAAGGCCCTGGCCACCAGCGGCTTCGACGCCTCCACGATCGACCTGGTCACCGTCGCCACCTGCACCGCCATCGACCGCAGCCCGAACACGGCCGCCCAGGTCGCGGCCAGGCTTGGTATCGCCACCCCGGCGGCGTACGACATCAACACCGTCTGCTCCGGCTTCTCCTACGCGCTGGCCACCGCCGACCACGCGATCCGGGCCGGCGCGGCCACCCGCGCGCTGGTCATCGGCGCGGAGAAGATGAGCGACGTGCTCGACTGGACCGACCGCAGCACCTGCGTGATCTTCGGCGACGGCGCGGGGGCCGCCGTGGTGGAGACCTCCGAAGAGGCCGGCATCGGCCCGGTGGTCTGGGGCTCCGACCCGTCCAAGGGCGACGCGGTCCGCATCGACGGCTGGGACCCGATCATCAGCCAGCAGGGCCAGGCGGTGTTCCGCTGGGCCACCACCCAGATCGCCCCGCTCGCGATCCAGGCGTGCGAGAAGGCCGGGATCGCCCCAGCCGAGCTGGAGGGGTTCGTCCCGCACCAGGCCAACCTGCGCATCATCGACGCCATCGCCGCGAAGATCGGCGCTCCCCACGCCGTGGTGGCCCGCGATGTGGTCGACTCCGGCAACACCTCCGCCGCCTCCATCCCGCTGGCCCTCTCCAAGCTGGTCGAACGCGGGGAGCTGCGCTCCGGCGCCCCGGTCCTGCTGCTGGGCTTCGGCGGCGGCCTCGCCTACGCGGGCCAGGTCGTCCGCTGCCCCTGAGGGCCGTCCGCCGGTCCTGAGGCCCGACGTTTTTCGGTTGCCCACCTGCTCAGCGCGTTGTTAGCGTCGACGGAATGAAGGCAGCCAGTGAGCAGGACATCCGCGCGTCGTTCATCAACTGCACCAAGGGCGAGGCCAAACGCCTTCCGGTCCCCCGGGACCTGGCCGACCGTCCCTGGAACGACCTCGACTTCCTCGGCTGGACCGACCTCTCGGCCCCCGACCGCAGCTACCTGGTCACCGCACGGGACGGCGTGCTGGTCGGCCTGACTCTCCGTTACCCCTCCCAGCGCCGTGGCCTGGTCCGCCGCAGCATGTGCTCCCTCTGCCTCACCACACACCCCGGCGACGGCGTCTCGCTGATGGTCGCCCGCAAGGCCGGCCCGGCCGGCCGCGAGGGGAACTCGGTCGGCATCTACCTCTGCACCGACCTGGCCTGCTCCCTCTACCTCCGCGGCCTCAGGACCGCGACCGGTATGGGCGCCCGGCTGCACGAGTCGCTCACCCTGGAGCAGCAGATCGAACGGACCCAGGGCAAGCTGTACGACTTCCTGGACGCGGTGGCGGCGTAGCCGCAGTTGCCGTACCGGTAGCGGGCGGGGGCGCGGTGCTCGGCAGTGCCCTTGCGGGCGGGGTGGTTGGCCGCGAACGGAGTGAGCCACCCCGGTCAGGCACGGGCCCTCGTGCCCCACGGAGGAGCACGGCGGGTCGTCGGGAGCAAACGCGCACGTCGGAGACGGGGCCGGGACGGGGGCTCGGTCGCCGAACCGACCCTCCGGGCGAACTGCGAGGCCCCGTCTCCCCCTCGTCCACCCAGCCATGTATCCATTAATTAGTAATAATCCTTGACGCCGCTCAGCCGCTACGGCATCGTCCTCTTCGGCTCCCCGAATCGACGATGACGACGGAGACATGAGCAGATGTCAGATACGTTGCGCACGCCCCGCCGCGGCCGCCCCTACTGGACCGTTGCGGCCCTGGCCACGGCGTTGACCACGGCGTCGGTCCTCGCGCCGGGAGTGCAGGCCGGTGCCGTCGCGAAGAGCGGTTCCGCGACTGCTGCGAGTACCGCGAGTACCGCGAGATCCGTGAGTCCGACCCCGTACATGGGCTGGAACACGTACTACGGCATCGGCAGTCCGACCGAGAGCGCCGTGAAGAGCGTCGCGAACTACCTGATCAGCAGTGGTCTGGCGAAGGCCGGCTACGACTACGTGTGGCTCGACGGCGGGTGGCAGGCCTCGACCCCGCGCAATGCGCAAGGCGAGCTCGTCGCCAATCCGACCGAGTTCCCGGACGGGATCCCCGCCCTGGTTAACTGGCTGCACGCGCGCGGGTTGAAGGCCGGGATCTACACCGACGCGGGGGACTACAACAGCGCGGCCTGCGGTCTGGGCAGCGGTGGGCACGACCAGCAGGACGCGGACCGGTTCGCCGGGTGGAAGATCGACGCCGTCAAGGTCGACTTCCTCTGCGGCATCGCCGAGGACGCTAACCCGGCGACGTCCTTCGCCCGGTTCAGTGCGGCGGTCGCGAAGTCCGGCCGGAAGATGCTGCTGAACCTGTGCAACCCGCTCACCGCCGCATGGGGCGAGCCGAACCCGGCGTCCTACGACGCCTGGAATGACTACTCCTTCGGCCCGGCGATCGCGGACTCGTGGCGCACCGACACGGACATCGCCTGGGGGTCCCCGACCGCCGGCGAGTTCGCCGACGTGCTGCGCAACCTGGACGACAACGAGGCGCACCCGGAAGCCCAGAGTCCGGGCCACTACAACGACCCCGACTACCTCGTCCCGATGCGGCCGCTGGCCGGCGGCGGCTATGAGATGAACCAGGCGCAGTCCGTCAGCCAGTTCGTGATGTGGGCCGAGATGGCCTCGCCGCTGGTGCTCGGCTCCGACCCGCGCACCCTGCCGCAGAGCATGATCGACGTGCTGGAGAACCCTGAGATCCTCGCCGTCGACCAGGACCCGCTCGACATCCAGGGCGTCGCGATCGACTCGGCCGCGGACAGCACCGTCTACAGCAAGGTGCTGACGGGCAGTGGACGACGCTCCGTGGCCCTGCTCAACCGGTCGGCCAGTCCGCAGACCATCACGGTGTCGTTCGCCGACGCCGGGCTGGGCGGTCGGGTCTCCGTCCGCGACCTGGAGGCGCGGCGGCAGCTCGGGACCTTCACCGGCTCCTACACCATGACCGTCCCGGCCGACGGCACGGCGTTGCTGCTGCTGACCGGCACCGATGCGCTGCCCGGTGCCGACCTCGGCGGGACGGCGACCGGTGACCCGGCGCTGGTCCGGACGGACGATGCACACTCCACCGCCTTCGTACGCGGCACGGGCGGCCGGATCGAGGAACAGAGCACGACGAACTCAGGTGTCTGGTCCGGGACCTGGACCGATCTCGGCGGACCGGCGGGTCCTCGGCCAGCCGGCGGCGTACGCGGGGCCGGACGGGTCGATCGACCTGTTCGTTCGCGGCGCCGACTCGCACGCCTACCGCCGTACCTTCGCACGCGGCAGCTGGGGTCCGTGGATCGCGCTGGGCGGTGATCTGGCGGATGCTCCGACGGCCGCCTACACCGGGCCCGACTCGTGGCTGCTGACCGCGACCGGCACCGACGGCAGGATCTGGACGCGTGGCGCGGACAGCGGCTGGACCAGCATCGGCGCCCCCGCCGGACTGTCCGTCGACGGCCGTCCCTCAGCCGTCACCGAGGGTTCGGACACCTATGTCGCCGTCCGGACCAATGACGACTCCGTCTGGCTCGACACCGCGAACGCCAACGGCGACTGGTCCGGCTGGACCGGTCTGGGCGGCACCGTCAGCGCGAGCCCGACCCTGCTGGCGGCCGACGGCAACGTTCGTCTGTTCGACCGCGCCTCGGACTACACGGTCTGGGAGAACGCGCTGACCGGTGGCATCTGGCGCGGCTGGTCCAAGGACACCACGTTCACCAGCGACGACTACAACGGCGCACTCGGTGCCGCGACCACCGGCACCGGCACCGGCGACGCAGAGGCCGTCTACCGGGGCATAGACGGGCACGTGCACCTGACCCCGCTCGCAGCGCTCTGATCACCCCCACCCCGCACTCGCACCCCCCACTCCCGCACACCCC
>NZ_BBPM01000062.1:5307-19344 GCF_000787775.1 Streptacidiphilus carbonis
CACACCCCCATCCCACCCCCACACACGTTTCCCACCACCCCTTGGGAGCAGCCATGTCCAGATTCGAACCCTCCCGGCGCGGATTCCTCGCAGGGATGGGCGCGCTCGGCGCCGGTGTCGCGCTCGGCGGGTGCGCCACGGCGACCACTCCGAGCGGCGGTGCCGCGCAGAAGGGCGGTGCGGTCACCCTCCAGTCCGACCTGTCCTCGCCGCTGGCCGAGAAGGCCATGAAGTCGCTGGTCGCCGCGTACAACAAGCAGAGCACGTACACGGTGAAGCTCAACACTGTGGCGGCGACCACCTACCAGCCGCTGCTGCCCACCTATCTGACCTCTGCGAACCCGCCGGACATCTACACCTGGTACGCGGGCTCCGACGCCAACCACTACTCGGCGCGCGGACTGCTGCTCGACGTCAGCAAGGTCTGGAGCTCGCTGGGCAACTACCCCACCGCGCTCAAGACCCTGAGCACCGACGCCTCCGGCAAGCAGATCTTCGTGCCCACGGACTACTACTGGTGGGGCGTCTTCTACCGCAAGTCGCAGTTCAAGAAGTGGGGCCTGTCCGAACCGACCACCTGGGCCGAGTTCCTGAAGGTCTGTCAGACCATCAAGGCCAAGGGCGTCATCCCGATCGGGCTCGGCGCCGGCACCGGGACGGCCTGGGTGGCCTCGGCCTGGTTCGACTACTTCGACATCCGGATCAACGGCGCCGAGTACCACCGCGGGCTGCTGGCCGGGCAGCACAAGTTCACCGATCCCCAGGTGGTGAAGGTCTTCGACGCCTGGAAGCAGGTGCTGCCGTACTTCGACCCGAACGGCACCGCGGTCTCCTGGCAGGAGGCCTCCAACCAGCTGCTGCAGGGCGAGACCGGGATGCTGCTGACCGGTACCTTCTTCGCGGACGCGGTCCCGGCCGGCTCCCTCGACGACCTCGACTTCTTCAAGTTCCCGGTCCTCGACCCCTCCGTACCGGACGTGGAGGAGGCGCCGACCGACGGTCTGTTCGCCAGCTCGCACACCGGCAACAGCGCGGCGGTCATGGACTTCATGAGCTGGATGACCACGCCGACGGCGCAGAACATGTGGACGCAGACCTCCTCGGGGACGGTCATCCCGGCCAACCCGCAGGCCACATCGCCCGCCACGCCCCTGGTCCAGAAGGGCAAGGCGATGCTCGCCGCCGCGGCCGACCTCACTCAGTTCTTCAACCGCGACTCCACCGACGCGCTGCAGAACACGGCCGACACCGCACTGGTCGACTTCATCCAGAACCCCGGCCGGCTGGACTCGATCCTGAGCACCTGGCAGTCGCAGGCGGAAAAAGTATGGAACTCCTGACATGAGCGTCGCTTCCACCCAGGCGCACCCCGCAGGCGCGGCGACCGCGGGCGGGCTCGGCGTGCGCGGTTCGCGCGGGCCCCGACGGGACCGCCGGTTCAAGCCGTTCGGCCCGTCGCCGCTGCTGATCGCCTTTGTGGTGGTCCCGCTGCTGATCGAGTCCGTGGCGGTGTTCTGGCCGGCGATCCAGGGCGTCTACATCTCGCTCACGCACTGGAACGGCGTGAACCCGCCGACTTTCGCGGGCCTGGACAACTACCGGCGGATGTTCGACGACCCGGTCTTCCGCAAGGCCCTGGAGAACACCGCGATCTGGCTGGTGCTGTTCGGTACGGTCTCAGCCGCGGGCGGCCTCGGCTGTGCGATGTTCCTCCAGCGCGAACGGCGCGGCATCGCGGTCTACCGGGCCGCGCTGTTCCTGCCCGTGGTGTTCTCGCTGACGGCCACCGCACTGATGTGGCAGACCCTGTACCAGCCGAGGGGCCTGGCCAACGGCCTGCTGTCGGCGATCGGCCTGGGCAGCTGGCAGCACGCCTGGCTGGCGGACCCGAGGACCGCCCTCTACGCGCAGATCCTCCCCGCGCTGTGGCGGGAGATCGGCTACGTCATGGTGCTCTACCTGGCCGGACTCAAAGGCATCGACCCCGCGCTCCACGAGGCGGCCAAGGTCGACGGAGCCTCGGCCTGGCAGCAGTTCCGCAATGTGACCCTGCCTCAACTACGCAGCGTCAACGCGGTGGTGCTGTCGGTCATTGTGATCGACTCGCTGCGCTCCTTCGACGTGGTGTGGTCGCTGACCCAGGGCGGCCCCTACAACTCCTCCCAACTGCTGAGCACGTACATGTACCAGACCGCCTTTGTGAACACCGACTTCGGCTACGGCTGTGCGCTCGCCGTCGTCATCTTCGTGCTCGCCTTCGGGGTCATCGTCAGCTACCTGATCCGCGCCTTCAAGGAGACCGACTGATGGCCGCGACCACACCCGGCCCGAATGCGGTGCCGTCCGCCAGGCCGTCCGCGATGTCGTCCGCCGCGCGTCCGGCGCCGCGCCGCGGGCCCGGCAGGTCGCTGCGCACGGCCGGGTTCCACACCGGTGCGATCCTGCTGTCGGCCGTCTGGTTCCTGCCGATCGCCCTCATCCTGATCATCAGCCTGCGCTCCACCGACGATGTGCTCGGCCACGGGCTCAACGCCCTGCCGCACTCGTTCCACCCCGGGAACTACGCCTCGGCGTGGACCGGCGGCGGGATGGAGCACGCGCTGGTCAACAGCGCGGTGATCGCGGTCCCCAGCGTCGCGCTGACCCTGCTGCTGGCGTCGATGGCCGCCTTCGCGCTGAGCCGCTACGAGATCCCGCTGCGCCGCACGCTCATCCTGGTGATGCTCGGCGGCAACCTGCTGCCCCCGCAGATCCTGCTGGTTCCGGTGGCCAAGCTCAGCCAGGTCTTCGGCGTCTACGACACCCTCACCACGCTGATCGTCGTCGAGGTCGGCTTCGGGCTCGGCTTCTACGTCTTCGTGCTGCAGGGCTTCATGCGCTCGATCCCGGCCGAGATCCAGCAGGCGGCGCTGATCGACGGAGCCGGGCCGTTCCAGATCTACTGGCGGATCGTGCTCCCACTGACCCGGCCGGCCCTGGCCGCGCTAGGCGCGCTCGCCTTCACCTGGATCTTCAACGACCTGCTGTGGCCGATCACCGTGCTGATCACCGAGTCGAAGATGCCGGTCACCCCGGCCCTGCTGACCCTGCAGGGGCAGTTCGTGTCCTACTGGAACGTCATCGCCGCCGGGTCCGTCATCGCCGCGGTCCCGACCGTCGCCGTCTTCCTGCGCTTCCAGCGGCACTTCATCTCCGGCCTCAACCTGGGAGCCGTCAAGTGACCGCCGTACCGCCGCTGCGCCGCCCGCTGCGCCGCCCGCTGCCGGGACGGGGCCGGTGACACCGTCTACAGTCAGTCCAGTCCGGTCGGCCGGGGCCTGCCGGGGTCGAGGAGTCTTCGCACGATGAGCAGACAGGAATCCGAGCCCGCCGAGCGTCCTTCCGGCGGCCGCCTGCCCGGTGGTGTGGCCGTGGTGACGGGCGCGGCGTCGGGGATCGGCGCGGCCACGGCCGCGCGCCTGGCGCGGGACGGCGCGGCGGTCGTCGTCGCGGACGTGTCGCCGAAGGGGGCGGATGTCTGCGCGGCGATCAGGAGCGCCGGCGGTCGGGCGGACTTCGTCCGGGCCGACGCGGCCGACGGGCAGGACTGGGAGCGCGTCGTCGCCGCCGCGCACGGGTTCGGCCCGGTGGACGTCCTGGTGAGCAACGCCTTCACGGTCGAGGTCGCACCGCTGCACGAGACCGGGCTCGCCTCGTGGGAGCGTCAGCTCGCGGTGAACCTCACCGCCTCGTTCCTCGGCGCCAGCGCGCTGCTGGCCGATCTGCGCGAGCGGCGGGGCAGCATCGTGCTGGTCTCCTCGGTCCACGCGCGGGTCGGGATACCGGGGCATCCCGCCTACGCCGCGGCCAAGGGCGGGCTGCTGGGACTGTGCGGGCAGTTGGCGGTCGAGTACGCCCCGCTGGTGCGGGTGAACGCGGTCCTGCCGGGACCGGTGATGAGCGGGGCCTGGGACCGGGTCAGCGAGCAGGACCGGAGATCGAGTGTCGACGCCACCCCCGCGGGCCGCTTCGGAACACCCGACGAGGTGGCCGCGGCCATCGCCTTCCTGGCCGGCCCGGAGGCCTCGTTCGTCACCGGCGCCAGTCTGGTCGTCGACGGCGGGTGGAGCGTCGCCAAGGCCTCCGCCTGAGGCCGGGCACCCAGAACAGTTCAAGGCTCCACAAATCTAAGGACGCGCAAGACATGTCGCTGTACGGAAGTCGGGGTGTCCACGGCCAGCTCGTGGCCAACATCGCCCGACGCGTGTTGAGCGGTCAACTGCCCGAGGGCACAACGCTCGACCTGGGCGCACTGCAGACCGAGCTCGATGTGAGCCTGACCGCGCTGCGCGAGTCGCTCAAGGTGCTCGCCGCCAAGGGCCTGGTGGACGCGCGGCAGAAGCGCGGTACCTTCGTGCGTCCCCGCGCGGACTGGAACCTGCTGGACCCGGACGTGCTGCGCTGGCAGTTCTCCGCCGAGGCGGACGTCTCGCTGCTGCGCAGCCTCAACGAGGTCCGCTGGATCGTGGAGCCCGCGGCGGTGCGGCTGGCCGCCGAGCGCCGTACCGAGGAGGACCTGGCCCGGCTGGACGCGGCGCTCGCGGCGATGGCGCGGGCCGCCGACTCGGACGGCGCGGTCGAGGCCGACCTGGCCTTCCACCGTGCGCTGCTCGACGTGACCCACAACGAGCTGCTCACCCGGATGCAGGCGGTCCTCGAATCCGCTCTCGCCGCCCGCGACCAGCTGGTGCACGGTACGGCGCAGCACTCCGACGACCCGGTGCCCAGCCACCGCGCGGTACTCGACGGCGTGCGGGCACGCGACCCCGACGCCGCGGAGGCCGCGATGCGCGCCCTGCTGGAGAAGGCGATCACCGACGAGGAACGGCTCCGGCCGGGAACGGACGCCGAAGAATGAAGATCGTCAGGATCGAGACCTTCATGGTGCCCCCGCGCTGGCTGTTCTGCCGGATCGAGACCGACGACGGCACGGTGGGCTGGGGCGAGCCGGTTGTCGAGGGCCGCGCCGAGGTGGTCCGCGCCGCGGTGGACGTCCTCGCCGAGTACCTGATCGGCCAGGACCCGCTGCGTATCCAGGACCACTGGCAGGTGCTGTCCAAGGGCGGCTTCTACCGGGACGGCCCGGTGCTCGGCAGCGCGGTCGCCGGTATCGACCAGGCCCTCTGGGACATCGCCGGCAAGACCTACGACGCCCCCGTGCACGCGCTGCTCGGCGGTCCGGTGCGGGACCGGGTCCGGGTCTACGCCTGGGTCGGCGGGGACGAGCCCGCCGAGCTCGCCGACGCGATAGCCGAGCAGGTGGAGGCCGGGTTCACCGCGGTGAAGATGAACGCGAGCGGCATCGTCTCGCCGATCGCCACCTCCGCCGAGGTCGACGCGGTCGTCCAGCGCGCCGCGGCGGCCCGCGAGGCGCTCGGCCCCGGCCGGGACTTCGCCGTCGACTGCCACGGCCGGTTCACCCCGGCCACCGCCCGCCGGGTGCTGCCCGAACTCGCCCCGTTCCGGCCGCTGTTCGTGGAGGAGCCGGTGCTCCCCGAGCACCACCCGGCGCTCGCCTCGCTGACCGCCCTGAGCGCGGTGCCGCTCGCGACCGGGGAACGCATCTACGGGCGCGCCGGCTTCCTGCCGGTCCTGCAGTCCGGGATCGCGGTGGTGCAGCCGGACCTCTCGCACGCGGGCGGCATCAGCGAGGTCACCCGGATCGCCTCGCTCGCCGACACCTTCGGCGCCCTGCTGGCCCCGCACTGCCCGCTCGGTCCGATCGCGCTCGCCGCGAGCCTGCAGGTCGGCTTCGCCACGCCGAACCTGTTGATCCAGGAGCAGAGCCGGGGCATCCACTACAACAAGGACGCCGACCTGCTCTCCTACGTGCTGGACACCGAGCCCTTCCGCTTCGTGGACGGTCACGCCGTCCGGAACCAACTGCCGGGGCTGGGAGTCACGGTGGACGAGCACGCAGTGCGTGCCGCCGACCGGATCGGCCACAGCTGGCGCAACCCGGTCTGGCGGCACGACGACGGTTCGCTGGCCGAGTGGTGAATCCGGGCGCCGAGGTGACTGCGACACCCGTCCCGCTCGATGTGCGCATCAATGCCGAACACGGCGGGCGATGGACGTCCCTGTACAGCGGCGGACGCGAATGGCTCTGGCGCCGTGACGACATGAGGCGCAGTCAGGTCGAGGTCGGAGATGCCTTCGTGGACGCGGGTGGACTGGAGGAGTGCGTCCCGACGGTGCGTGGGACGCCCGACCACGGGGAGGCGTGGAGCCGCGCCTGGACCGCCCTCGACGGTGCGGGGCTCGAACATGAGGTGTGCTGCGACGATTTCGAGCTGACCCGGCGGATCTCGGTGTCCGGAGGTGCGGTCGTCGCGGACTACCGGCTGGCCGCCGCGCCGGGATACCGCTTCGTGTGGGCCGGGCACGCGCTGCTCGACGTGGGCCCGGGGGCCACCGTGCGGCTCGATCCGGCCGCGAGGGTGCGCCTCTTCCCCGAAGCGGCGGCGTACCTGTCGACCCCCTGGCCGCAGGGAGCGCGCTGGATCGAGGGGGACTGGCCCGAGCCGCACGGCTTGCACCTGAGCAGTCTCGGCCCGGACGACGGCACCGCCGTCGGCGCGGTCGTCTATAGGGCCGACGGGCCGGGCGCTCCGGCCTCGGCGCTCATCGTGGACGGAACCGACCAGCTGCGCATGGACCTTGAGGCCGACGCACAGCCCGCCTCCGTCGCCCTGTGGCGCAACCTGCGCGGGTTTCCGCAGCCCGGCCCGTACCGCAGCATCGGAGTGGAGCCGATGCTCGGACGGGTCTTCGACCTGGCCGACGCCCGGGAGGGGGACTGCGCCGTGGTTCCGGCCGGGGGCGAGGTGCGCTGGCGGATGACGGTCAGCTGCTACCGCCGGGCGGAGGGAACCGCGGGCCGGTAGCTCACCCCCGGCCCAGCACCATCGTCGCCGAGGAGCAGAACCAACCTCCCGTCCCGCTGACCAGGGCCAACTGCGGGAGAGCGTCCTGTTTCAGCACCTGGCGTTCCGTTCCGGCGTAGTCGCCCCGCAGCTGCCGTACCGCCTCGACGATCAGGAACAGCCCGCGCATCCCCGGGTGGCAGGCGGACAGCCCGCCGCCGTCTGTGTTGACCGGGAGTCCGCCGTCGCGGAGCAGGCGGCCGGCCTTGGCGTCGACGTAGGGGCCGCCCTCGCCCTTGGCGCAGAAGCCCAGGTCCTCCAGGGAGACCAAGGGCATGTAGCTGAAGGCGTCGTAGATCTCGGCCAGGTCGATGTCCTCGGGCGTCACGCCCGCCCGCTGGTAGGCGAGGCGGCCGGAGACCGCGGCGGGGGAGACCGTGAAGTCCTCCCACTCGGACATCAGGTTGTGGCTGAGGTGCTCGCCGGTGCCGAGGATCCAGACCGGGTCGTGCCGGGTGTCGGCCACGTAGTCCTCGGCGGCCAGCAGCACGGCGCAGCCGCCGTCCGAGCGGATGCAGCAGTGCAGCTTGGTGAAGGGGGAGGCGATCTCCGGCCCGGCCAGCACCTCGTCCACCGTCAGCGGGGTGCGGTACATCGCGTCGGGGTTGGCGGCCGCGTTCGCCCTGGCCTGGACGGCGACACCGGCGAGCTGCTCCAGGGTGGTCCCGAACTCGTGCATGTGGCGGCGGGCCGCCATCGCGTACTTGGAGATCAGGGTGTGCCCGTACGGGGCCTCGAACTGCTGCGGGCCGCGGGCGCCGAGGGCGATTCCGGCGGTGCGGCGGCGGGCCTTGAGGTCGGCGCGTGCCGTGGAACCGTAGACCAGCAGGACGGCTTCGGCGTGGCCGGCGGCTATCGCGTCGGCGGCGTGGGCGGCCATGACCTCCCAGGTGGAGCCGCCGACGGAGGTGGAGTCGGTCCAGGTCGGACGCAGCCCCAGGTACTCGGACACCTCCACCGGGGCGAGGATGCCGAGCCCGGCCGAGGCGACGCCGTCGACCAGCTCGCGCGGCAGACCCGAGTCGGCGAGGGCGCGCCGTGCCGCCTGGGCGTGCAGCTGGAACGGGGTGGCCTGGTCCACCCGGCCGCAGTCGGCCAGGGCCGCGCCGACGACGGCGACCCTGCGGCGGCGCGGCGAGCTCTCCGGGACGGGGGAGTGCAGTGACGGCGCGGGCACGGGTGATCAGCTCCCTCGGGCGTGGACACGAGATCTGACGGTACATCAGATTTATGGCCGCGCGCCTCTGTGCCCTGCGGATCCGCGCTTCTAGTATGACGGATCGTCAGATTAAAAAGAGGAGGCGGCATGGACCCCGCGCTGACCCCGGAACAGGAAGCCGTCCGCCGCACTCTCAGGGAGCTGCTGGCGAAGCACAGCGGTCCCGACGAGGTGCGAACGGCGTCCGCCGACCCGCAGGGCTACGACGCCGAACTGTGGCACCGGCTCGCCGACCAGCTCGGCCTGCCCGGACTCGCCCTTCCCACGGCGTACGGCGGGATCGGCCTCGGGCCGGTGGAGCTGGCCCTGGCCTGCGAGGAGAGCGGACGGGCGCTGCTGCCGTCGCCCCTGCTGGCCTCCTCGGTGCTGGCGTCCACCGCCGTCCGCATCCTCGGCACCGGGCAGCAGCGCGCCGAGCTGCTGCCCGCCCTGGCGGGCGGCGCCCGTACCGGCGCCCTGATCACCGCCGCCGCGCCCGCGCTCGCACTCGGGCTGATCCCCGCCGGCCCCGGTGACGGCCTGCCGGACGGCACGACGGCGGGCGGCGGCCGGGCCGGCGGCATCCAGGCGCGGCCCGCCCCGGAGGGCGACGGCTGGCTGCTCTACGGCGAGGCCGGGGAGGCGCTGGACGGCGCCCGCGCCGATCTGCTGGTCGTCGCCGCCCATACCGGGGGCTTTCCGCGCAGCCGCACGGTGCTGTTCCTGGTGGAAGCCGCCTCGCCCGGCCTCGCCCGTACCCGGCTGGCGGCGATGGACGACACCCGGACCCTGGCCCGGGTCGAGTTCCGCGACACCCCGGCCGTCCCGCTCGGCGACCCGGAGCGCGACGCCTCGCCCGGCCTTGCCCGTACCGGGCTCTACGCCGCGCTCGCGGTGGCGGCGGAGGCGGTCGGCGCGGCTGAGCAGTGCCTGACCAGGACGGTGGAGTATGTGCAGGTCAGGAAGCAGTTCGGCCGGGCGGTGGGGTCCTTCCAAGCGGTGAAGCACCGCCTCGCGGATGTGTACGTCGCCGTGGAGACGGCCCGCTCCGCGGTGCACTACGCGGCCTGGACCCTGGAGCGGGACGAGGAGACCGGGGACAGGAGCGGGGAAGGCGAAGCTGCGGCGGCCACCGCTGTGCCGCTGGCGCTGGCACACGCCCTGGAATCGCTGCGCACCGCCGCGGCCGACGCCGTCCAGCTGCACGGCGGGATAGCCATCACCTGGGAGCACGACGCCCAGCTCTACTTCAAGCGGGCCGCCGCCGACGAGCTGCTGTTCGGGCCGCCGCACCTGCTGCGCGCCCGCGCCGCGGAGCTCGCGAACCTGTTCGGCCCGACGCCCGTCCCCGTCCCCGTCCCCGCTCCCGTCCCTACCCCCGCCCCCGTCACTGTCCGCCAGGAGGCCTGACATGGCGACACCCGCATCCACACCCGCCCCCGCGCCGGCCCCGGGACCGGAGCTGCGTCCGCCGAGCTCCCGGCTGGAGGCGGTGGTCCAGAAGGTCTCGTCCAGCCCGGTCTTCGCCAGGATCGCTCCCCGGGTGCTGCCGCCGATGGACAAGATGGTGCACCGGATCACCGGCGGCAAGGTGATGATCAGCCAGTACATGCTGCCGTCGCTGTTCCTGACGACCACCGGCCGACGCAGCGGGCAGCCGCGGGTGGCCCCGATGGCCTGCCTGCCCGAGTCCGGCGGCACCTTCCTGGTGATCGGCAGCAACTTCGGCCGCCCGGACCACCCGGCCTGGACCGGCAACCTGATCGCCAACGGCAAGGCCCTGGTCGAGCACCGGGGCCGGACCGTGGAGACGACCGCCCAGCTGCTGGAGGGCGAGGCGCGGGCCGGGGCCTGGGCGGCGCTGCTCCGGATGTGGCCGCCGTACGCGACCTACCAGGCTCGGATCGAGCGGCAGATCCGGATCTTCCGGCTGACGCCGGTGCAGGTGAAAGCGGAGACGGAGGCGGAGGTGGAGGCGGACGGGCAGGACGGCTGAGGCAGAGCGAAGGGCGGCCGTCCCATTGCTGGGACGACCGCCCTTGATGGACTAGGGTGCGGGGCTCGAACCGGAGTACCTCCCCCGAGGCACGCCCGGCAGCTCGGCCCGACCGGACAGGCGGCCGGGGCCCGCGACCCAGGACGGTGCTGCTATGCGCTGCTAGTGCGTCACTTCGGCGGCTTCTTGCCGGTCATGCCGAGGTAGACCAGGAGCGCCAGGTTCGGCTTGAGCTCCTTGGCCTTGACGCCCCAGGAGTCGAAGCCCTTCTGGTGCTCGGCGACGGCGGCCAGCATGGCCACCAGGGAGCCGGCGACTGCCGGTGCGCTGATCGACTTGTCCGCCTTCCCGGTGTCCTGCATGGCCTTGAGGGAGTCCGTGAGCGAGTTGGTCACGGCGTTGAGGATCTTCATGCGGATCTTGAAGAACCGCTTGTCCCCTTCTGCCGATCCCAGCGTCACCACGCGGAGAATGGCCTCGTTGTCGCGCCAGAAGTTGAGGAAGCCTTCCACCAGCTCCTCAGCCGTCTGGTAGCCGGACTTGCCGGCCCACGACTTCTCGGCGACCAGGTCCTTCAGGGCGGCGCCTTCCCGGGCCATTCCATCCGCGATCTCGAGGACAGCGCCCTCGACGTCGGGGAAGTACTGGTAGAACGTTGCGGGGGAGGTACCGGCCATCCGGGCGACGTCGATGACCTTGACGTCCCGGTAGGGCGATGTGCTGAGCATCTCGCTAAGGCATTCGAGCAGCTTCTGCCGCGTCGCCTGCCCGCGTCGCCCGGCGACACGCCCGTCGACGGTGCGAACTTGTCCTGTCATGCCGTCAGTTTACCGTGGCAAGATCCCCGCGCTATTCGGCAGTGGCCCGAATGGTCCGTCAGGCTGACGGACCGCCGGATCCAGGGCCTGAGGACCCGTCCGACGCCGGTGCCTGGGCGTCGTCCGGCGCCGGCCGCACCGCACGGTCCAGCCACTCCTCCCGGCTGCGCGGCAGACCGCTGTCGCCGTCAGTTCCGGTGCGCACCGCGAGGATCTGGTTGACCCCGATCCGGTTCTCCTCGAAGGCCAGCGCCGAGGCCGCCATGTAGAGCCGCCAGACCCGGGCCCGGCCCAGGGTGGTGAGCTTGACCGCGCGGTCCCAGTCGGCCTCCAGGTTGCCGACCCAGGCCCGCAGCGTCAGGGCGTAGTGCTCGCGCAGCGACTCCACGTCGCGGATCTCGAAGCCGGACTCCTCCAGCAGGCTGACGGTCTGCCCGATCGGCGCGAGGTCCCCGTCCGGGAAGACGTACGCCGCGATGAAGGGGCTGATCCGGTAGTCCTCCCCGGGCAGGTTGGGCCGGCGGGCGATCTGGTGGTTCAACAGCCGCCCGCCCTTGCGCAGCAGCCCGTACAGCTGGGTGCCGTAGCGGCGGAACTGCTCGGAGCCGACGTGCTCTGCCATGCCGACGCTGGAGACGGCGTCGTACGGGCCGTCGTCGACCTCGCGGTAGTCCTGCAGCCGGATCGTCAGCCGGTCGGAGAACCCGGCCTGCTCGATCCGCTCCCGGGCGCCGCGGGCCTGCTCGGTCGAGAGCGTCACCCCGACGCCCTCGACGCCGTAGTGCTCGGCGGCGTGCAGCAGCAGCGAGCCCCAGCCGCAGCCGACGTCCAGCAGCCGCATGCCGGGCCGCAGGCCCAGCTTGCGGCAGATCAGGTCGAGCTTGGCCTCCTGGGCGGCCTCCAGGGTGTGCGTCCCGGTCGGCCAGTAGGCGCAGGAGTAGACCATGGACGGGCCCAGGACCAGCCGGTAGAAGTCGTTGCCGACGTCGTAGTGGTGGCTGATCGCCTTGCGGTCGCGCAGCAGCGAGTGGCGGGTGCCGGCGACCTTGACCCGGGTGGCCTCCTCCGGCGGCAGCGGCGGGCGCGGCCCGATCGCCCCGGTGCCGATCGCGGTCCGGAGCAGCCGTCGGCCCTGCGGGCCGAAGACCTCGCGGGGGTCGGGCCGCAGACTGGCCGTGTTGCTCCGCTCGACCAGCCGCACCACGGCGTCCAGCAGCTCATAGAGGTCGCTGTCCTCGGCGAGGTCCAGATCGCCCGACACATAGGCGCGGGCCAGCCCCAGTTCGTCCGGACGCCAGATCAGATGCCGCAGCGCCCGCCGGTTGCGCAGTTCCAGCACCGGGGCGCCGGCCGGACCGGCCTCCCCGCCGTCCCAGGTGCGCAGCCGGATCGGCAGCTCGGTGCCCAGCAGGTCCTCCAGCACCGGGACCAGCTGGCCGGCCATGCCCTGACCTGGATCGACCTTCCTCAGGATCTTCCTCGGTGCCCTGGTCCGGGTCTTCTGCTGTGCCTGCGTCACCTTGCCACCCATCCCGCGCCTCCCGTGCGCCTGCGCCTTCGTCCATCTAACGACGGCGTCCTGCCAAAACCCGATTCAGCCGTGCGACACGGCCGAATGTGTCCACACGCATGGCCTACTGCCCCATGGGGACCCTGCTCCATGTGTCCGCGGGAACGATTTTTCGGGGCTGGTTGGCTACAGCGGCCGTCGACGTTGGAGAATCAGGGACAGCGGAACTACGGGGAGGTGGCTGAGGACGTGGACCAGCTGACGGCGCACGATCCCAGGCGGATCGGCCCCTTCGAGGTGCTCGGGCGCCTCGGTGCGGGCGGAATGGGGCTGGTCTACCTGGCCAGGTCCTCCGCGGGCCGACGAGTGGCGATCAAGACCGTGCGTGCGGAACTGGCCGAGGACCAGCTGTTCCGGGTGCGTTTCGCCCGCGAGATCGCGGCGGCGCGCACCGTGTCCGGCTTCTACACCGCGGCGGTGGTCGAGGCGGACGCCGATGCGCCGGTGCCCTGGCTGGCCACCGCCTACATCCCGGCCCCCTCGCTGGAGGACCTGGTCGCCGAGTGCGGCCCGATGCCGGTGGGCGCCGTGCGCTGGCTGGTCGCCGGGATCGCCGAGGCGCTGCAGTCGATCCACGCCGCCGGACTGGTGCACCGCGACCTCAAGCCCTCGAACGTGCTGGTCACCGAGGACGGACCGCGGGTGATCGACTTCGGTATCGCGGCCGGGGTCTCGCACACCCGGCTGACCATGACCAACGTCGCCGTCGGCACCCCGGCCTACATGTCGCCCGAGCAGGCCAGGGACAGCCGCAGCGTGACCGGGGCCAGCGACGTGTTCTCGCTGGGCTCGATGCTGGTCTACGCGGCCACCGGGCACGCCCCGTACCACGGCGCCAACCCGGTGGAGACGGTGTTCATGCTGCTCCGCGAGTCCCCGGACCTGTCCGGTCTGGCGCCGGACCTGGCCCCGCTGGTCAAGGCCTGCATGCGGCCCGCGCCCGAGCGGCGGCTGACCCCGGCCCAGATCCAGTCCGAGCTGGCCCCGCACCTGTATTCCAACGGCGACGGGGACGACGACTCCCGCGACTGGCTGCCGCCGGTGGCGCTGGAGCTGATCGACCGCAAGCGGGGGCGGCGCAACACGCCCCCGCCGCCGGTGCCCGCACCCGTCCCGGCCCCGGTCTCCGCGCCGCCCGCAGCCCCGGTGGCGGCGCCCGTGCCGGCGCCGTCGGCCGGGTACGACCCCAGGACCGCGCATCCGGCGCCGCTGGCGCAGCGGTCCGCGCCGTCCGCGCTGGACGAGTACGCGCCCACCAAGAAGGTCCAGCCGGCCGCGGGAGGGGGACGGCGGCACGCGGGTGCGCCGGATCCCGAGCCGGCCCTGGCGCAGGCAGTGGCCCCGGCGCCGGTGCTCACCACGCCCACCCCGGTGGTGCAGCTGCTCGGCGGCTCGGTCGCCATCGGCCCCGGCGTCAAGGCGGGCGAGACCGGTGCCCCGGGGGCGGACGACTCACTGCCGCCGGCCGCCACCGGCTGGGTGCGGCGGGG
>NZ_BBPM01000062.1:19632-28639 GCF_000787775.1 Streptacidiphilus carbonis
CGCCGGACAGCAGCCGGCCGAGCAATCCGCCGCCGCAGCCGCCGTGCCGGCGCCGGCCACCTCTGGGTCGCGCTGGCGGCCGTGGCGGTTCCGGATGTCCAACGACGTCTGGGGAGTCCCGCAGGTAAGCGACGGCGTGCTGTATGTCACCAGCTTCGAGGTGCACGCCCTCGACATCGCCACCGGCCGCCGCCGGTTCAAGACCCGCGACGTCGCCTGGGCGATGTCGGTCGCCGACGGCCAGGTCCACGCCGCGGACGGCCCCAGCCTGTTCACCCTGGCCGCGGCGGACGGGGCCGAGCGCTGGCGGGTCACCCTGGACGGCTGGACCTACTCGCTGGACGCCGGCGGCGGCGTGCTGGTCGCCGGGACCAGGGGCGGCGGCGTCCAGGTCCGCTCGGCGATCGACGGAAGCCAGATGTGGCAGGTCGGCGACGCGCAGCAGGAGTACGAGAGCCCGCAGTCGGGCCCCTGCGTGGTCGGGGAGTCGGTCTACTACTACGGCGGCGGGATGCTGCACGCCCTGGACCTGACGACGGGTCGGCCGCGCTGGTCGTTCCCGGTCGGCGAGGACGTCCCGTCCCGTCCGGTGCTGCGCAACGGGGTGCTGCACCTGACCTCCGGCGCCCGGGTGCTGGCCCTGGACGAGGAGTCCGGGGAGGAGCGCTGGCGCTTCAAGGCCCCGGTGGTGCTGTTCACCCCGCCGACCCTGGACGACCAGGGGAGTCTTTTCGCCGCCGACTACCTCGGCGCGGTCTTCGCCCTGGACACGTCGAACGGGGCGGTGCGCTGGCAGGCCCGGACCGGCGGACGCCAGGGGATCGATCCCGTCGTGCACGAGGACGGGACCGTCCTGGTCGGCAGCGGCGACACCGTCTACGCCTTCGCCGCTCGCGACGGCGAGGAGCGCTGGCGCCACACCGCCCGCGGCGAGGTCGCCGGCTCCCCGGCGGCGTACGGCGGCCTGGTCCACTTCGGCAGCCGCGACCACTCGCTCTACACGCTGGACCTGGCCACGGGGCGGCTCCGCTGGAAGCTCGACACCGGCGGGGAGATCACCGGCTCCCCGGTGGCGGTCGACGGCCGGGTCTTCGCTTGCAGCAAGGACCGGTGCGTCTACGCCCTGGACGCCGCCCGCGGGACCGCCACGCGGGACTGAACAACGGCGCTGCCCACGCTGCACCTACGCAGGCGGCCGGTCGCGCAGTTCCCCGCGCCTCTATGGGGCTGCAACTGATCCGCTGTGATCAAGTTGCACTATCAGGGGCGCGGGGCTCTGCTTGATCAACTGCGCGCGCTGCCAACCACGCACCTCCGTAGAGGGCTGGCAGCGCAGTTCCCCGCACCCCCAGGTAGTCAGCGGTGCCTGACCTGCCAGCCGGCCCATGCGGAGCTGACCATGTCTTCGAGGCTGAACTCTGCGGTCCAGCCGAGCTCGCGGGTGATCAGGTCCGCGGAGGCGACCACGCGGGCCGGGTCGCCCGGTCGGCGGGAGACCACTTCGGCGGCGGTGTCGCGTCCGGTGACCCTGCCGATGACGGCGAGCATCTCGCGGACCGACACGCCCGCCCCGCGGCCGATGTTGAGGACCAGCTCCGTCCCGTCCGGGTCGGCTTCGAGCCGCCGCACCGCGGCCACATGCGCGGTGGCGACGTCCGCCACGTGGATGTAGTCGCGGATGCAGGTGCCGTCCGGCGTCGGGTAGTCGTCGCCGAAGACCAGCGGCGGCAGCCCCTCGTCGATGCGCTCGAACACCATCGGCACCAGGTTGAAGACCCCCGGGTCGCCCAGCTCGGCGGTGGCCGCGCCGGCGACGTTGAAGTAGCGCAGCGCCACCGTGCCCATGCCGTGGGCCCGGCCCACCCCGCGGACCAGCCACTCGCCGATGAGCTTGGTCTCGCCGTAGGGGCTCATCGGGGCGCACGGCGTGGCCTCGGTGACGATGTCGACGTCCGGCATGCCGTACACCGCGGCGGAGGAGGACAGCAGGAACCGGCGCACCCCGGCCTCGGCCGCGGCCTCCAGCACCACCCGCAGGCCCTCCACGTTCTCGCGGTAGTAGCGCAGCGGCTGCTCGACGGACTCGCCGACCTGCTTCTTGGCGGCGATGTGGAGCACCCCGCTGACCTGGTGCTCCTTCAGGACCCGGTCGAGCAGCGCGCGGTCCAGGGTGGAGCCCTCGACCAGCGGGACGCCGTCCGGGAGCCGCGCCGGGTCGCCGGTGCTCAGGTCGTCCAGGACGACCACGCCCCGTCCGTCCTCGACCATGGCGCGCACCACATGTGCGCCGATGAAACCCGCCCCGCCCGTGATCAGCCAAGTCATGGACGGCATTCTACGAGCGGCCCCGCACGGTCCGGGGCGGCTTCACGGTCCGGTGAGCGCCCAGCGCGGAACGGCCACGCCCGGGGCGAGGGTCTGGTAGACGGCCTGGACCGGTGCGCCGATGCGCAGTCGGGCCACCGGAACCGCGTTCCAGGGGGCGTCGGGGCGGCGTACCGAGGGGGTGAGCGTGCCGACCAGGCGGACGGCCGGATCGTCGTCGAGCTCGACCACGGCGACCGGGTAGGGGGCCTGTTCCGCGTAGGCGGGGAGCAGCGGGGGGTGGGCGACGACGAACGACCAGATCCGTCCGCGCCCCGAGGTCGGCTGCCACTCGTCCGCGAAACTGTGGCAGCGCGGGCAGCTGGGGCGGGGCGGGAAGCGCCGCAGTCCGCAGTCGGCGCAGGCCTGCACCCGCAGCTCGCCGCGCAGCGTGTACTCCCAGAACGGTTCGCCGTCGGCGTCGGGCCAGGGCAGCAGCAGGCCGTCGGCCAGGCCGCCGGCCGCGTTGACCGCTTCGGTGACAGACATTCCGGACACTCCTTCAGTTGCGCAGCAGCAGGGCCGAGGTGGGCACGCCCTCGCCGGCCGTGACCAGGCAGGTCGCGGCGTCGGGGACCTGGGAGGTGGAGCTGCCGCGCAGCTGCCGGACGCCCTCGTCGATCAGGTTGAAGCCGTGCACATAACCCTCGGAGAGGCCTCCGCCGGCAGTGTTGATCGGCAGCCGGCCGCCCAGTTCGAGCGCCCCGCCCTCGGTGAACGCGGCGCCCTCGCCGCGTCCACAGAAGCCGTAGCCCTCCAGCGAGAGCGGGATCAGCGGGGTGAAGGCGTCGTAGATCTGGGCGGTGTCCACATCCTGTGGACCGAGGTCGGCGGTCTTCCACAGCTGGCGGGCCGCGGTCCAGGCTGGTCCGGTCAGCGGGTCGTCGTTCCAGTAGTTGACCATCCCGTGGTGCTGGGCCGGCAGGCCCTGCGCGGCGGCGTGGACGTACACCGGCTTGCGCCGGCAGTCGCGGGCCCGCTCGGCGCCGACCACCACGCAGGCCAGCGCGCCGTCGGTCTCCAGGCAGTTGTCGTAGAGGCAGAGCGGTTCGGAGATCCAGCGGGCGTCCATGTACATCTCCCGGGTCAGCGGGCGCTCGTACATCACCGCCTCCGGGTTCTGGTTGGCGCGGTTGCGGCAGGCCAGGGCGACGTTGAAGAGGTGGTCCCGGGTGGCGCCGTACTCGTGCATGTAGCGGCGGGCCAGCACGGCGATCTCGTCGACGGGGCGCAGCAGGCCGAAGGGGCGGGTCCACTGGGCCGGGGTGGGCAGCTGCACGCTGGTGTTGGTCCACGGCCGGACGCCCGAGCCGCGCTTCCGGGAGCGCCAGGCGACGCCCACACTCGCCTGGCCGGTGGCCACCGCCATGGCCAGGTGGGCGACGGTGGCGCAGGAGCCACCGCCGCCGAAGCCGGTGCGGCTGAAGAAGGTGATGTCACCGGCGCCGATGGACTTGGCCAGCTCGACCTCGTCGGTCTCCTCCATGGTGTAGGAGGCGAGCGCGTCCACCTCGGCGGGGTCGATCCCGGCGTCGTCCAGGGCGGCCAGCACGGCCCGGCAGGCGAGGGTCTTCTCGGGCTCGTCGAGGTTCTTGGCGAAGCGGGTCCGGCCGATGCCGACGATCGCCGTACGGTCCTTGAGCATGGCTTCCCCCGGTGGGTCGGACGGTGGTCGAGCAGCGCTTCCGTATCTGACGTGGCGTCAGAATAGGTGTCCGGGGGTCTGGTCGGAAGGCCGCCGCCGATCTAATCTGACGTGGCGTCAAACTCGGGCGGTTCGGGTCGATTCGGAGGGCGCCGTGCGCGGAGATCTGGAGTGGGGCACCATCCCCCGGCTGGTCAGGGGCGCCGCGGTGACCCACGGTGAGCGCGAGGCCGTGGTCGGGCCGCGGACCCGGCTCAGCTACCGCGACCTCGGCGCCCGGGTGGAGCGGGCCGCCGCCGCGGTGATGGCGGCCGGGGTGGGCGCGGGCGAGCGGGTGGCGATCTGGGCCCCGAACACCCCGGACTACGTGGTCGCCGCGCTGGGCGCGGTCAGCGCCGGCGCGGTGCTGGTGCCGCTGGGCACCCGGCTCAAGGGCGCCGAGGCGGTGGAGCTGCTGCGGCGCACCCGGGCCAGGCTGCTCTTCGTCACCGACGCCTTCCTCGGCGTCAGCTACGCCTCGGCGCTGCGGTCGGCGGCGGGCGGGGCGGCCCCGGGCGGCACCGCCCGGGGCCGCCGTCCGCTGCGGGACCTGCCGGAGCTGCGCACCGTGGTGGTGCTCGGCGACCGGGCCGAGGCCGGCGAGGGGTTCCAGGACTGGCGCGGCTTCCTGGCCGCCGCCGCCGACGTCCCGACCCGGGCCGTGCTGGAGCGGGCCGACGCCGTCCAGCCGGAGGACCCGGCCGACATCATGTTCACCTCCGGCACCACCGGGCGCCCCAAGGGCGCCGTCACCAGCCACGCCCAGTCCCTGCGCGCCTTCGCCACCTGGGCCGACATCGCCGGCCTGGTCGAGGGCGACCGCTACCTGGTGGTCAACCCGTTCACCCACACCTTCGGCTGGAAGGCCGGGGTGCTGGCCGCGCTGATGCGCGGGGCGACGGTGCTGCCGCAGCCGGTGTTCGACGCCGAGGCGGTGCTCGCCAAGGTCTCCAGCGAGCAGGTCACCGTGCTGCCCGGGGCGCCTACCGTCTACCAGTCGCTGCTGGACCACCCGGCCCGCGGCTGCTACGACCTGCACACCCTGCGGCTGGCCGTCACCGGGGCCGCCGTGGTGCCGCTGGAACTGGTCACCCGGATCCGCGAGGAGTTGGGCTTCCGCACCGTGCTCACCGCCTACGGGCTCACCGAGTCCTGCGGCCTGGTCACCATGGGCCGCCGCGGCGACGACCCCGGCCTGATCGCGGCCACCTCGGGACGCGCGGTCCCCGGCGTCACCGTCCGGGTGGCCGACGAGGAGTCCAAGGAGCAGCCCGCGGGCACTCCCGGCGAGGTGCAGGTGCGCGGCTACACCGTGATGCGTGAGTACTTCGAGGACCCGGAGGGGACCGAACTGGCCTTCACCCGGGACGGCTGGCTTCGTACCGGCGACATCGGCGTCATGGACGACGAGGGCAATCTGCGGATCACCGACCGGCTCAAGGACATGTACACGGTGGGCGGCTTCAACGCCTACCCCGCCGAGATCGAACAGGTGCTGGCCCGGCACCCGCTGGTCGCCGACGTCGCCGTGGTCGGCGTGCCCGATCCGCGGCTCGGCGAGGTCGGCAAGGCCTTCGTGGTCCCGCGCGGCGAGCCGGCCCCGGGGGCGCTCCAGGAGGCCGCCGCCGAGCTCATCGCCTGGTCCCGTCGGGAGATGGCCAACTACAAGGTCCCGCGTCAGGTCGAATTCGTTTCCGAACTTCCCCGCAACGCCTCGGGAAAGATACTGAAAGGCCGGCTCAGAGGGTGAATGCCGGTTAACCGGTGCGGAACTCTCACCGCCGCCCTATCTCCGCCACAGCCTCCGCACAGCCGGGTGCCGAAGCCTGTCGTACATGAGCCAACCGACAGTGCTGGCGGCGGAGCCCGCCGCGGACCCGGAATCGGCCCCGCAGTCCGGCGGCCGGACCAGACTGGTCGAGATCGTCGTCCCCGTCTACAACGAGGAGCACATCCTCGAGGACAGTGTGCGGCGTCTGCACGCCTATCTGGCCGAGACCTTCCCGTACCGCTTCACCATCACCGTCGCCGACAACGCCAGCACTGACGCAACCTGGCAGGTCGCGACCGGTCTGGCCGCCGAGATCCCCGAGGTGCGCGCCGTCCACCTCGATCAGAAGGGCCGGGGCCGCGCCCTGCGCCAGGTCTGGAGCAGCAGCGACGCCGACGTCGTCAGCTACATGGACGTGGACCTCTCCACCGGCCTCGACGCCTTCCTGCCCCTGGTCGCGCCACTGCTGTCGGGCCACAGCGACCTCGCCATCGGCAGCCGCCTGCACCGCGGCTCCGCCGTGGTCCGCGGTCCCAAGCGCGAGTTCATCTCCCGTACGTACAACCTGATGCTGCGCACCACCATGGCCGCGAAGTTCTCCGACGCCCAGTGCGGCTTCAAGGCCGCCCGGACCGACGTGGTCAAGGCGCTGCTCGGCTCGGTCGAGGACCAGACCTGGTTCTTCGACACCGAGCTGCTGCTGCTCGCCGAGCGCAGCGGCCTGCGGATCCACGAGGTCCCGGTGGACTGGGTGGACGACCCGGACAGCCGGGTCGACATCGTCCGCACGGTCAAGGACGACCTCAAGGGGATGTGGCGGGTGGCCAGGAAGACCCTCTCCGGGGCGACCCGGCTGCCGGTGCCGCCCCGGGTCCAGCAGGCCCAGCTGCCGCCGGCGATGCGCTGGCAGCTGTCCAGCTTCGCGGTGATCGGCGTCATCAGCACCCTCGCCTATCTGGCGCTCTACCTGATCCTGCGTCAACTCTCACCGGCCGTCCTGGCCAACGCCGTCGCACTGTTCACCACCGCGATCGCCAACACGGCCGCCAACCGGCGCTTCACCTTCGGTGTCACCGGCACCAGGGACGCCCTCAAGCACCAGGTCGAGGGCGGTATCGCCTTCGTCATCGGTCTGGTGCTCAGCACTGTCACCCTCGCGGTCGTCAAGGTCGCCGCCCCGGGGGCCTCCCATGTCGTCGAACTCGCCGCACTGGTGGGTGCGAACGCACTGTCCACGGTCGTCCGCTTCCTGCTCATGCGGGTCTGGGTGTTCAACCCCAAGCGGCAGGCCCGCCGCCACGCGGCCTCCTCCTCGCACAACCAGGAGCTGAACCACTGATGAGCGCGCACGTTACCGCCCCTCCGGCCGCCGGGAGCGACCAGGTCCGGAGCACCGGACGATCACGGCTGCACAGGGTCTTCCTCGGCAGGGAGACCGCCCCGCGCTGGGCCCGCCCGGCGCTGTGGGGCGTGCTGCTGCTGTCCGTCGGCGTCTACGTCTACGGGCTCGGCCAGAACGGCGACGCCAACTCGTACTACGCCGCCGCCGTGCTCAGCGGTACCAAGAGCTGGTCGTCGATGTTCTTCGGCTCGCTGGACACCGGGAACTTCATCACCGTCGACAAGCCGCCGTTCGCGCTGTGGGTGATGGAGGCGTCCTGCCGGATCTTCGGCTTCGGCACCTGGCAGATGCTGCTGCCCATCGCGGCCTGCGGCATCGCCGCGGTCGGGGTGCTCTACAGCGCGGTCCGCCGGGTCTTCGGGCACGCCGCGGCCACCGTCGCCGGGCTGGTGCTGGCACTCACCCCGATCACCGTCGCCATCACCCGGGACAACAACCCCGACCCGGTGCTGGTGCTGCTCACCGTGTCGGCCGCCTGGTGCACCCTGGAGTCGATCCGCAGCGGGAAGCTGCAGCCGCTGGTGTGGGCCGGCGTCCTGGTCGGCTTCGCCTTCAACACCAAGATGCTGCAGGCCTACATGGTGCTGCCGGCCTTCTTCCTGGCCTACGCGTGGGCGGCCAGGGGCACGGTGCTGAAGCGGGTGCGCAACCTGCTGATCGCCGGTGCAGCGCTGATCGTGTCCAGCGGCTGGTGGATGGTCATCGTGGACTCCATCCCCAGGAGCGAGCGGCCCTTCGTCGGCTCCAGCACCAAGGACACCGTCTGGGACCTGGTCACCGGCTACAACGGCCTGGCCCGCATCACCGGGAACAGCGGCGGGGCCGGGGGAGGCGGCGGAGGGGCCAACTTCGGTGGCACCGCCGGGGCCGCACGGCTCTTCAACTCCATCCTCGGCGGCCAGATCTCCTGGCTCATCCCGTTCGCGTTCATCGCGCTGGCCGCCGCACTGGTGCTGCGCGGGCGCAGGCGGCGCACCGACCTCCAGCGCGCCTCCTACCTGCTGTGGGGCGGTTGGCTGCTGACGCACTACGTGACCTTCAGCTTCGCCTCCGGCACCTTCCACCCGTACTACACGACCATGCTGGCCCCCGCGATCGCCGCCCTCACCGGGGGCGGCGGGGTCGCCGTCTTCCGGGCCTTCCGGGTCCGCTCGGCGGCCTGGGCCTGGGTGCTGCCGCTGGGCATCGCGGTGTCGGCGGTGTGGGCGATCGTGCTGCTCCGCCGGACGAGCAGCTTCGACAGCTGGCTGTGGCCGACGATCGCGGTGCTGGCGCTGGCCGCGGTGGTCTTCCTGCTGGTCGCCAGGTTCGGCAAGGTGGCCGGGCCGCTCTTCACGGTGGGTGCGGCGGCCGGGCTGATCGCGCTGCTGGCCGGGCCCGCGGCGTACGCCGCCGACACGGCGACCGGCGGCGCGATCAACGGCACCAACCCGAGCAGCGGCCCGTCCTCCGGCGGGATGGGCGGGATGGGCGGCGGTGCGCCCGGCGGCGGTGGCTTCGGCGGCGGTACGGGCGGCGGCCAGCGCGGTGAGCGTCCGACCGGCACGACCGGCGGCTTCCCCGGCGGCGGCCGCACCGGCGAGATGCCGACCGGCGGTCAGGGAGCCCCGGGCGGGCAGACGGGTCAGACAGGTCAGTCGGGCCAGTCGGGCCAGTCGGGTCGGACCGGCGAGCTGCCCACCGGCGGCTTCCCGGGCGGCGACGGCGGCGCGCCGTCGGGCGGTGGTACGGCCGGCGGCTTCGGCGGTGGCGGTGGCGGCGGAATGGGCGGCAGCGTCAGCACCCA
>NZ_BBPM01000062.1:28856-45151 GCF_000787775.1 Streptacidiphilus carbonis
CGGTGGTACGGCCGGCGGCTTCGGCGGTGGCGGTGGCGGCGGAATGGGCGGCAGCGTCAGCACCCAGATGCTCAGCTACCTGGAATCCCACCAGGACGGCGCCACCTGGCTGGTGGCCACGTCCAGCGCCCAGGCGGCCGATGAGCTGATCCTGCAGAGCGGCGGCAAGGCGGTCATCGCCATGGGCGGCTTCACCGGCGACGACCCGGCCATGAGCCTGGCCCAGATCAAGGAGTACATCTCCTCGGGCAAGCTGCACTACGTCCTGGCCGGCGGCAGCGGCGGTCCCGGCGGCGGCCAGGCCAACTCCGCGGCGACCTCCTACGTCACCTCGACCTGCACGGTCGTCAGCGCCTCCGAGTACGGCGGAACCACGAGCTCCAGCTCGACCTCCACCGGCTCGACCTCCACCAGCTCGGCATCCAGCTCCACGGAGAAGCTGTACTACTGCAAGTCATAACTGCTGCAAGGTAGTTGACGGCGGCCCGTTGACCCATCGGTCGGCGGGCCGCTCCTATGTCCTATCGCGTCCAAGCCGCCGCTACCGTCCGCCGCAGAGCCCTTCGGGCAGCTGGACCGACACCCTCACCAGCACCGCCGGGCGCTGCGACTACACCGCCACCATGTCGGCGACGGCTTCGCTCGCCGCTCCGCCGGCCGGCGGTACGGCGGCAGCTGACCGCCGGCGCCCGCCCACTCGCTCCGACGCTCCGTCCGCGCTCCCGTCCCCGTCCGCAGGGGGCGGGAGCAGCTGTGCTTCCGGCGGGCGGGGAACCGGAGCCCGGCGCACAATCGTCTCATTCAGTACAGGACGCCCCGGGCATACCGCGGGCATACGGGGTAGGCGCACCGCGTTGAAGCAGGGGGCCGCCCCTGGGCCGGAGTTCCGTGAGCGACCGGATACGCTCCGCATGCGAACGCGGCAAAAATGGCCAGCATACTGCAACTGCGGAGAAAAATCCTCACCTTGGGAATGATGTCCGGATTCTGATCGTTGCATCGTTACGAAAGGCAGCCACGAACGGGTCAGCCAGGCCCGTCACGTCCTCCGAGAGGGAGTAAGCATGGCAACCCGTGCCGTCGTCCGCGACAAGGCCGACCGGACCCGCAATGCGCGTCCGACCAGCGGTGAGGCCGACCGCGACCTCGTCGGCATGTACCTCGACGAGATCGCCCGGACCCCGCTGCTCGACGCCGCCCAGGAAGTCGAGCTCTCCACACGTATCGAAGCCGGTGTCTTCGCCGAGCAGCTGCTCGCCACCGGCGAGACCGCCGTCGGCGCCAGCGAGGAGGAACTGCGGGCGATAGCCGCAGACGGTGCTCGCGCCAAGGATGTGTTCATTCGTTCCAACCTCCGTCTGGTGGTGGCGGTGGCCCGCCGCTATCCGCGCAGCGGGCTTCCGCTGCTCGACCTGATCCAGGAGGGCAACGCCGGCCTGGTCCGCGCCGTCGAGAAGTTCGACTTCGGCAAGGGCTTCAAGTTCTCCACCTATGCCACTTGGTGGATCCGCCAGGCGATCACCCGTTCCATCGCCGACCAGTCCCGCACCATCCGGCTTCCCGTCCACCTAGTCGAGGAGCTCGGCCGGATCCGTCGGGTGCAGCGCGAGAAGTCCAAGGAGCTGGGCCGCGACGCGGAGCACGCCGAGGTCGCCGCTGAACTCGGCACCACGGTGGAGCGGATCAAGGACGTGCTGGACTGGGCCCGTGACCCGGTCAGCCTCAACATGACCGTGGACGACGACGGGGAGACCCAGTTCGGCGACCTGGTCGAGGACACCGGGGCGACCTCCCCGGAGGACGCGGTCCTGGTCATGCTGCGCCGCGAGGAGCTGGAAGGCCTGATCGGCCGCCTGGACAACCGCACGGCGTCGATCATCCGGTCCCGATACGGGATGGAGGACGGCCGCGAGCGGACCCTCACCGAGGTCGGCAAGCAGCACGGGCTCACCCGTGAGCGGATCCGGCAGATCGAGAAGCACGCCCTGGCCGAGCTGCGGAAGATCGCCGACCACTCGGGCTTCGAAGCAGCCTGAGCGCCGGATCTATCCTGAAGCCATGACAGACGACAGCGCTCCGGCGGCAGCAGCCGCAGCCGACGAGCAGCAGCCGAAGCCGCAGTCCGTGCGTCCGCGACTGGTGTTCGACGACCCGCTGAGCCGACCCAGTCGTGACGACACGGACACCGGCTGGGGCGGCGGCGAGGAGTCGGGCGGCCGGGACGAGGCCTGGTACCGGCGGGAGACCCCGCCGCACCACGGCGACTGAAGCGGAACACGACAGCCACACAACACGACAGCAGTGGAACGAAGGGCCGGGGCCGGGCGCCCCGGCCCTCTTCCGTGACCTGCGCCGTCGTGACACGCGCCATGACCGGGAGCCGTGACCTGCGCCGTGACCGGAGGCGTGGTCGGCGGCGTCGTGCTCAGCGCTGGTGCACCAGCAGGTCGCGGATCTCGCCGAGCAGTTTCACCTCTGTGAGCTCGGCCGCCTTCAGGGCCTCCTCCTCGGCCTTCTTCCTGGCCGTGTACTTGGCCATGAAGTGGTTGGCCGGCATCACGATGCAGAAGTAGACCACCGCTGCGGTGATCACGAACTGCAGCACGGCGGCCAGGACCGAGCCCCACAGGATGTTGATGCCGGTGGACGCTCCGTTGACCGTGGTGCACGGGCCCTTGATGCATGACTTGTACGCGTTGAGCGACGAGGTGCCGAAGAGGCCGACGACGGGGTTGATGACGCCGTTGACGATCGAGTTGATGACGGCGGTGAAAGCCGCGCCGATCACGACCGCGACCGCGAGGTCGAGGACGTTTCCGCGCAGCAGGAATGCCTTGAAGCCCTTCAAGGGATGACTTCCTTCGCACATGCTGTGAATGGGGCCGATGGGGTGTTGGGGGTGTTGGGAACCTAGGGCAGTCGGCGCATCCCGGGTGCGCGCGCCCGGTTCACCCGTACGGCCGTAACCCGCCTCGGAGAGGCCCGGAGACAGCCCTTGCCACCTGCAGAAACGTCACGGCTCCGGAAGGCCGCCGACGAGGGCTCGCGGGCGGGCCGGTGCTGCGATTTCACCCCGCCATGTCACTCCTGCGGGGGATTGTCGACCACCTCGACGTGTGGCGGCGCAGCGGCGGCGGCCGGGTGGCCCGGCGGCGGGGCCGGGATCCCGCGCAGCGAGCCGGCGGCGAGGGTGGTGGCCGCGACCATCAGCCCGGCGGCGATCGGCCCGGACCTTCGGCGGACGGCTGACGGCAGCCGGTGCCGCCCGCCGGCCCGGATCGGTGGGAACGGCCCGACGGTACGCCGGGGCGGCACCGCGGGGGCCTCGCACGGCAGCGCGGCGGGACGGGGGGCGAAGGTGGGGGTACGGACCGCCGCCGGGGCGGGAGCCAGGTCCGGACCGCTGAGGACGGCTTCCTCGTCGTCCCAGCCCGGCTCGTCCCAGGCCGCCAGGTCATGCGTGGACGTATGCAGATCATGAGCGGATGCATGCCCGGACGCATGCCCGGACGCGTGGTCGGTCTCGGCCGCGGCCGACGGGTGGTCGCGGCCGGGGCCGGGGCGCAGTGAATGGGCGCGGTGCCGGGCGGGGCGACGGCCGGGGCCGCCGGTCAGCAGCGACTCGTTCGTCAAGGACTCGGTCATCAGGGACATGGGCACCGCCTTGCGGAGGGCGGTCGGGATGCTCCCGACCGGACTGCCTCCACCATGTCCCGTCGCCGTCCCCGCCGTGGCGGCCCGGGCTCCGCCTGTGGACAACCCGGGGGGTGTGCAGAACTCCCTCACCCCCAGGAGTGACGACCGCTCAGAACCCCGGCCTGAGACCCGCTCAGAACCCCAGCCCGGTCTCCAGCCCGTCCAGCGCGTGCGAGCAGACGCAGTCCCGGTCCGCGGTGGCCGGCAGCCCGGAAACCGCGCCGGTCAGCACCCCGCGCAGCCGGTCGATGCTGCCGGCGAAGACCCGCAGCACCTCGGTGTGGGTGACCCCCTCGCCGGTCTCGACGCCGGCGTCCAGGTCGGTGACCACGGCCACCGAGGTGTAGCAGAGCCCCAGTTCACGGGCCAGCACGGCTTCGGGGTGCCCGGTCATGCCGACCACCGACCAGCCCTGCGCGCCGTACCAGCGGGATTCGGCCCGGGTGGAGAAGCGCGGCCCCTCGACGACCACCAGCGTCCCGCCGTCCACCGGCTCCCAGCCGGCCGCCCCGGCGGCCTTCAGCGCGGCGAGGCGTCCCGCAGGGCAGTAGGGGTCGGCCGAGGAGACGTGCACCACCTCGGGCAGCAGACCGTCGCCGCGCCGCTCGCCGTCGTAGAAGGTCTGGCTGCGTCCGGAGGTGCGGTCCACGAACTGGTCGGGGACCAGCAGTGTCCCCGGGCCGTACTCGGGCAGCAGGCCGCCGGTGGCGCACGGCCCCAGTACCTGCCGGACCCCCAGCGAGCGCAGCGCCCACAGGTTGGCCCGGTAGTTGATGCGGTGCGGCGGGATCCGGTGCTCGCGGCCGTGCCGGGGCAGGAAGGCCACCCGGCGTCCGCCGAACCGGCCGACGAACAGCGAGTCGCTGGGCGGACCGTAGGGGGTGTCGACGGCGACCTCGGCGAGGTCGTCCACCAGGGCGTAGAGACCGGTGCCGCCGATGATCCCGATCTCGGCGGCGGGAGCGTCGGCGGGGAGGGGTGCGTGCTGCTCAGCGTTGGCCATGCACCGCAGCATACGAAGCAGCGGGGCGCGCGGGATTCCCCGAGCCCTTACGTCTTTCGGACGTGCGGCCGGATCAGGCGGCGGGCGAGCTGCTGCCCGAGGTGGAGCCGGTGCCGGAGCTGCTGCCCGAGGACGACGAGGACGACGACGCCGACCCGGTCGAGCCCGAGGACGACGAGTCGCCGGACGAGGACGCCGCGGACGCGGCGGCCGGCTTGGCAGCCCCCACCGTGCTGCTCGACGACGAGCGGCTGTCGGTGCGGTAGAAGCCGCTGCCCTTGAAGACCACGCCGACGGCGGAGTAGATCTTGCGAAGCCTGCCGCTGCACGCCGGGCAGACGGTCAGGGCGTCGTCCGTGAACTTCTGGACCGCCTCGAGGCCGTTTCCGCACTCGGTGCACTGGTACTGGTACGTCGGCACTGTCTTTTCCTCCTGGCTGGCACTCTCGCCTGATGAGTGCTAACGACGCTCAATGATGCGGTATTCCGCGGCGATAGTCCACCGTGCCCCCTGTGAGCTGTGGCAATACCAGCTGTGACGACCGGGGGACGGTCAGTAGGTGTCACGCTGCTCCAGCCACCCGGCGAGCTTGCCGCCGCGGTCGACGGCGCGCAGCCGCCGCTCGGCGCGGTCGCTCACCGCGTCGGTCGCGACCACCAGCAGGTCGTCCCCGGCCCGCAGCACCGTGGCCGGCCCCGGAACGAAGCTGGCGCCGTCGCGGACCACCAGGGTGACCGCCGAGCCCTTGGGCAGCCGCAGCTCGCTCACCTCCACCCCGGCGATCCTGGACCCGGGCGCCAGGGTCACCGACAGCAGGTGCCCGTGCAGCCGCTCCAGCGGTGCGGCCTCCACGTCCAGCCGGTCCGCGTGGCCCGGGTCGCCGATCCGCAGCCGGCGGGCCAACCAGGGCAGCGTCGGGCCCTGGACCAGGGTGAACACCACCACCAGCAGGAACACGGTGTTGAACAGCTGGCCCGCGCCGGGCACCCGGCCGACCACCGGGATGGTGGCGAGCACGATGGGGACCGCGCCGCGCAGCCCGGCCCAGGAGAGCAGCACCTGCTCGCGCAGGGGTATCCCGAACGGGGTTGTGGTCAGCAGCACCGACAGCGGTCGGGCCAGGAACACCAGCACCAGCCCGACGACCAGCGCCGGGATGATCGCGCCCGCCATGGTGTCCGGCGTCACCAGCAGTCCGAGCAGCACGAACATGCCGATCTGGGCGATCCAGGCCAGCCCCTCGGCGAAGCCGCGGGTGGCCGGGCCGTGCGGCAGCCGGGAGTTCCCGAGCACCAGCGTGGCGATGTAGACGGCGAGGAACCCGGAGCCGTGCAGCATGGCGCCGCCGGCGTAGGCGAGCATCGCCAGCGCGGTCACGGCGATGGGGTAGAGGCCGGAGGAGGGCAGCGCGACCCGGCGCAGCGCCAGCGAGCCCAGCCGGCCCACGGCCAGCCCGATGGCCAGGCCGATGGCCAGCTGCAGCGCGATCGAGCCGAGCAGCAGGTACCAGCTGTCGATGGGGCCGGTGGTGGCGAAGGCGACCACCAGGATGACGGTGGGGGCGTCGTTGAAGCCGGACTCGGCCTCCAGCAGCCCGCTCAGCCGGGACGGCAGCGGGACCCGGCGCAGCACCGAGAAGACCGCGGCGGCGTCGGTGGACGAGACGACCGCGCCGAGCAGCAGCGACAGCCGCCAGTCGGTGCCGACCAGCAGGTGTGCGCCCAGGGCGGTCACCGCGACGCTCACGCCGGTGCCGAAGGTCGCCAGCACGGCCGCCGCCGGCGCGGCCGGCCTGATGTCCTTCCAGGTGGTCCCGAGGCCGCCCTCGGCCAGGATGACCACCAGCGCGGCATAGCCGAGGACCTGGGTGATCGAGGCGTTGTCGAATCCGATGCCGAGTCCGTCCTGACCCAGCGCGACGCCGATGCCCAGGTAGAGCAGCAGGCTGGGCAGACCGCTGCGGGAGGCCAGCCGTACGGCGGCCACGGCGACGAGGAGGACCAGGGAGAAGCCGAGGAGCAGGGTGTCGAGATGGTGGACTGTCACTCAGGGGCACCTCACAGCAGCAGGCGTCAGACGGGCAGTCAGATGATTACTCTGTCTAACATTTTACCTTGCCTTGGTGAATGCCTGTCCAGCGTGGAGAATCTGGACGGATCCCAGGGCCGGTACCAGTCAACGGGGCATTCGGTTCAAGTGTTAGCGTCGGCTCCGCCGCACAGCACCGCGCCCTCTGGCGGCGGATGAGCCCCTGCCCCACAAGGACCCTGATGCCCCGCACCAAGAAGTTCCGCCGGCTCCGACTGCTGGTGATCCTTGTCGTCCTGCTGCTGGTCGCCGGCGCAGGGGTCGGCGGTTGGCTGGGGGTGAAGACCGTCAAGGAGTCCTTCCCGCAGACCACCGGGACACTGAAGCTGGCCGGGCTCTCCGCGCCGGTCAGCGTGGACCGCGACAGCAAGGGCATTCCGCAGGTCTACGCGAGCACCCCGTCGGACCTCTTCAAGGCCCAGGGCTACGTCCAGGCCCAGGACCGGTTCTGGCAGATGGACGTCGACCGGCACATCACCTCGGGCACCCTGGCCTCGATGT
The DNA here is from genome assembly GCF_000787775.1 of Streptacidiphilus carbonis. Lineage (GTDB taxonomy): Bacteria > Actinomycetota > Actinomycetes > Streptomycetales > Streptomycetaceae > Streptacidiphilus > Streptacidiphilus carbonis. Next base: position 36,146 of record NZ_BBPM01000062.1, read on the forward strand.
TCGGCAAGGGGCAGGTGGAGACCGACGCCTTCGTCCGCACCATGGGCTGGCGCGACGTGGCCCAGCAGGAGTACGACACCAAGCTGGACGCCACCACCAAGAAGTACCTCCAGGACTATGCGGACGGCGTCAACGCCTGGCTGTCCGAGCACCCCGGCGGGGCAGGGGCCTCACTGGAGTACGCCCTGCTCGGCACCGCCTACGGCGGCTACAAGCCGGCCCCGTGGACCCCGGTGGACTCGGTGTCCTGGCTGAAGGCGATGGCCTGGGACCTCAGCGGCAACATGCAGCAGGAGATCGACCGCTCGCTGCTCTCGCAGAGCCTCAGCAAGCAGCAGATCGCCGAGCTGTACCCGACCTACCCCTACGGCACCAACAGCACCATCGTGAGGACCGGCACGGTCAGCGACGCCGGCACGGACAAGGCCACGTACCACCCGGCCTCCGGTGACGGCTCGTCGGACGTGTCGAACGCCTCGTCCGGCAGCAGCGGCGTCACCCAGGCCTCGGCCCGCACCGGCGGCAGCACCAGCGGCAGTACCGGCAGCAGCGGCTCGGTCTCCGGCGCGGTGCAGGCCTCCCAGCAGGCCGCGACCCAGCTGGCCGCCAACCTGGACAGCATCCCGGCCCTGCTCGGCGACCCGGGCCAGGGCATCGGCTCCAACTCCTGGGTGGTCTCCGGCAGCCACACCACCACCGGCGAACCGCTGCTGGCCAACGATCCGCACCTGGGCCCGGGGCTGCCGTCCATCTGGTACCAGATGGGCCTGCACTGCAATGTCGTCAGCGCCGCCTGCCCGTACGACACCACCGGTTTCACCTTCGCCGGGATGCCCGGTGTGGTGATCGGCCACAACCAGTCGATCTCCTGGGGCTTCACCAACCTCGGTGCCGACGTCCAGGACCTCTACCTGGAACAGGTCACCGGCGACGGCACCTACCTCTACAACGGCAAGGACGTGAAGTTCACCACCCGCTCGGAGGTGATCAAGGTGGCCGGAGGCGCGGACCAGACCATCACCGTGCGCAGCACCGCCGACGGCATGCCGATCATCTCGGACCACAACACCGAGCAGCAGACGGTCGGCCAGGACGCCCCGGTCGACGGCAACGCCCCGCCCCGCAACGGCGGCTACGCCATCGCGCTGCGCTGGACCGCGCTGGACCCGGGCACCACCATGGCCTCCGTCTTCGAGCTGGACCGGGCCGTGAACTTCAGCCAGTTCAAGGCCGCCGCACGGGACTTCGCGGTGCCGGCGCAGAACCTCATCTACGCCGACACCGCCGGCAACATCGGCTACCAGGCCCCGGGCCGGATCCCGATCCGGGCCAAGGGCGACGACGGCACCTACCCGATGCCGGGCTGGACCCCGCAGTACGCGTGGCAGGGCTTCATCCCGCAGGCGGCGCTGCCGTACGTGGAGAACCCCTCGTCCGGGTACATCGTCACCGCCAACCAGGCGGTGGTGGACGCCTCCTACCCCTACGAGCTGACCGACGACTGGGGCTACGGCACCCGCTCCCAGCAGATCACCGACCTGATCAAGTCCAAGCTGGCGAACGGCGGGAAGATCTCGCCGGACGACATGCAGTCCATGCAGACCGACGACACCAGCGTGATGGCGCAGACCCTGGTGCCCTACCTGCTCAAGGTGCCGCTGACCGACCCGTACTACAAGGACGCGCAGACGCTGCTCAAGGACTGGAACTACAAGCAGGACGCCGGGTCGGCCGCCGCCGCCTACTACAACGCGGTCTGGAGCAACCTGCTGCACCTGGCCTTCGACGAGAAGTTCCCGGCACAGGTCAGAGCCACCACCGACTGCGTCCTGCAGCTGCCGGCCGGCACCGCGAAGGTTCCGGTCGACGGGGTGAACACGGCCCCCAAGCGGGTCTCGGTCTGCGGCACCCGCAGCCCGGACGAGGCCATGCCGGACGGCAACGACCAGTGGACCACGGCGGTGACCGCGCTGCTGAAGCAGTCGAACAGCGACTGGTGGACCTACACCGACACCCAGGGCGCGCAGGTCCAGGGCCTGGACAACATGCTGCTCAAGGCCATGGTCGACGCCCGCAAGCAGCTGACCTCGCTGATGGGCAAGGACATCAGCACCTGGAGCTGGGGCCGGATCCACACGCTGACGCTCAAGGAGCAGACGCTGGGCACCGACAACTCCTCGATCGCCTCCGGCGCGGTGCACAAGCTGCTCAACCGGGGCCCGTACCAGCTGGACGGCGGCAGCGCGGCGGTGGACGCCAGCGGGTGGAACGCCGCGGCGGGCTACCAGGTGGACTGGGCGCCTTCCATGCGGATGGTGGTGGACCTGGCCGACCTGAACGCCTCACGCTGGATCAACATCGGTGGCGCATCGGGGCACGCCTACGACGCCCACTACAACGACCAGACCCAGCTCTGGGCCGACGGCCAACTCCTGGCCTGGCCCTTCGCCAAGGATGCCGTCACGGCGGCGACGGTCGACAAACTGACGCTGACGCCGTAGCGGGTCGCGCAGTTCCCCGCGCCCGGGGTGCAGCTGAACCGCTGTGGGTCAGTTGCACCTACCTCAGGGGCGCGGGGCTCTGCTTGATTACTGCGTGCGCGACAAGCCCCTTACGGTCCGCACCCGAAGACCCGTCAGAACCGCCACAGCTTCGACGGCGTCACCGCCGCGTCGACCGGCCGGTCGTGCGCTTCGGCGGGCACCTCCGCCAGCACCTCGTCGTCGTAGAGCAGGGTCACCAGCAGGGCGCCCGAGCCCCCCGCCGCCAGGCGGGCCAGCACCCGGTCGTAGCTGCCGCCCCCGCGCCCCAGCCTGACGCCCCGTCGGTCCACCGCCAGGCCCGGCATCAGCACCAGGTCCGCCCCGCACACCGCGTCCGCGCCCAGCGGCTCCCCGTCCGGCTCCCGCAGCCCCAGCCGCGCCGCGACCAGGTGCTCCGCGCCGCGGTACTCGCCCCAGTCCAGATCGTTGTCCGGCTGCAGCAGCGGCAGCAGAACCCGCGCGCCCCGCGCCCGCAGCGCGTCCAGCAGCGCCCGGGTGTCCGGCTCCGTCCCCATCGACACGTACCCGGCCACCACCGCGGGCGGCTGCGCCGGCAGCCGCGCGGGCAGCAGTTCCAGCGCCCGGCGCCCCAGCGCCGCCCCCGCCCGCTGCCGCTGCTCGGGTGACATCGCGGCGCGGGCGGCCGACAGGCGTGACCTCAGGGCGCTCTTGTCGTTCAGCATGGGATGGGCGGGCCTTTCGTCATATGGGCGCCGGGCACACCCAGTCTGCACGCGCCGACGGAGGGGCACGCCGATGGACCGGCCGACCGTACTGTCAGTGGCCCTCGCCGGCCTGCTGCTGATCGCCTCTGCAGCCGCCGCCACCGCGCTCGCCCGGCTGCGCCGGCTCCGCAGCGGCGCGGCCGCGAGCGAGCTGAGCCTGCGCCAGGAGCTGGAGCGGCTCCGGCAGGGCCGGGCCGAGCTGGAGCGCACCTCCTACACGGACGCCCTCACCGGGGTCTGGAACTACCGCTACCTCCAGCTCGCGCTGGACCGGGAGATCGCCCGCTGCGCCCGGCTGCCGGTCCAGCCGGAGGACGCCGACCGGCTGGCCGTGCTGCTGCTGGAGATCGAGGGCTTCGACGAGATCCGCCGCGAGCACGGCCACCAGCGCGGCGGCGCGGTCCTGCGCGACCTGGCCCAGCGGCTGGCCATGGAGGTCCGCGCGACCGATGTGTTCGGACGCTACGGCGGGGAGGAGTTCCTGGTCCTGCTGCCGGACACGGACGCCGCCGGGGCCGAGCGCGTCGCCGAACGGCTGCGCTGGACGGTCCGCAGGCACCCCCTGGCGCTGCCGTCCGTCCCGGCTCCGCCGGACCGGCAGGGCGCGGCGCCGGTCAACGGACTCGGCGCGGTGGTCGGCACCGCCGTGCTGCCCAGGGACGGCGCGCACGCTGCGCTGCTGCTGCGCGCGGCGGACCGGGCGCTGGCCGGGGCCCGCGGCTCGACGGCGCCACGCTCGGGCGGCGCCGGATCAGCGTCCGAAGCCCCGTCGTCCAGCGAACATGAATCCGAGCCGACCTCCGAGCGAACATTCGACCCGGAGCGGGAGGACGCCGTCGGCACCCGGCCGGACACCCCTCGGACCGGGCAGCGACACCCGTCGTCAACTGCCGCGTCACAGCCCGTTTACAGCTTGCTGGCCCAGGGATGTGACCTGTCTGTGACCTGACGGTGAATGCCCGGGGGCAGCACTGACCTGCCCTGTACGGCCAGTACAGTCGTCAGTATGACGAAAGCACGTGCGCGCCAGATCACCAAGGCCGTGATCCCCGCCGCGGGTCTGGGGACCCGGTTCCTGCCGGCGACCAAGGCGACCCCGAAGGAAATGCTGCCGGTCGTGGACAAGCCCGCGATCCAGTACGTGGTCGAGGAGGCCGCGTCCGCCGGACTGACCGACGTGCTGATGATCACCGGGCGCAACAAGCGGCCGCTGGAGGACCACTTCGACCGCGCGTACGAGCTGGAGGAGCAGCTGGTCCGCAAGGGCGACCAGGTCAAGCTGGCCCGGGTCCGCGAGTCCAGCGACCTGGCCACCATGCACTACGTCCGCCAGGGCGACCCCAAGGGCCTCGGACACGCCGTCCTCTGCGCCGAGCCGCACGTCGCCGACCAGCCGTTCGCGGTCCTTCTCGGCGACGACCTGATCGACCCGCGCGACCCGCTGCTGGCCAAGATGATCGAGGTCCAGCGCGAGCTCGGCGGCAGTGTGGTGGCGCTGATCGAGGTCGACCCCGAGCAGGCGCACCTCTACGGCTGCGCCGCGGTGAAGCCGGCCGAGTGGCACGGCACCCTCGGCGCCGACGACGAGATCGTCCGGATCACCGACCTGGTGGAGAAGCCCGCCCCCGGCGAGGCCCCCAGCAGCTACGCCGTGATCGGCCGCTATGTCCTCGACCCGACCGTGTTCGACGTGCTGCGGGAGACCCCGCCGGGGAAGAACGACGAGATCCAGCTGACCGACGCGCTCCGGGTGCTTGCCCAGCGCACCCCGGGCCGGGGCGGTCCGGTGCACGGCGTCCTCTTCAAGGGCCGCCGCTACGACACGGGCGACCGCGGCGACTACCTGCGTGCGATCGTTCGGCTCGCATGCGAGCGTGAAGACCTGGGCCCGGACTTCCGGACCTGGCTCAAGGAACTGGTGGCCAGCGGCGAGCTGGACACCCTCACCGGGAACGCGTAGCACCGGACGGCACCGACGCGGCACCAGCACACCAGGGGGAGAACAGTGAGCGACCAGCAGCACGGGCACACCGCAGAGGGCGACCCCTGCGCCGGCGACGTTCCAGAGGTGCGGCGCGAGGGGGGTACCCCCGGACGAAGTCTGGGGGAGTCTCAAGCAAGGGTGGTGGCGGGCGACGGGGGGGCAGAGCGGTACTGGACGGTCGACGAGCACCTCGCCGACATCCTCGGCACCGTCGGCCCGCTGCCGCCGCTCGACCTGCAACTGCTGGAAGCCCAGGGCTGCCTGACGGTGGAACGGATCACCGCCGGGGTCGACCTGCCGCCGTTCGACAACAGCTCCATGGACGGCTACGCGGTGCGGGTCGCGGACGTCGAGGGGGCCACCGACGCCTACCCGTCGGTGCTGACCGTGGTCGGCGACGTCGCCGCGGGCGCGGCCGACCTGCCGGTGGTCGGCCCCGGCCAGTGCGCCCGGATCATGACCGGGGCGCCGCTGCCCCCCGGCGCCGAGGCCGTGGTGCCGGTCGAGTGGACCGACGGCGGCAGCGGCGGCAAGGACGCCGCGGTCGGTATGGCGCCGCACAGCAGTGCGCCCGAAGGGGCCGCCGGCGAGGTCCGGGTGTTCCGCCCGGCCGCGGACGGCGACTTCGTGCGCCGCAAGGGCGACGACATCACCCCGGGACAGGTGGTCCTCCCCGAGGGCACCCTGCTGGGCCCGGCCCAGATCGGGCTGCTCGCGGCGATCGGTCTGGACAGCGTGCGGGTGCGGCCCCGGCCGCGGGTGGTGGTGCTCTCCACCGGCAGCGAGCTGGTGCAGCCCGGTGCCGCGGTGGGCCCCGGGCAGATCAGCGACTCCAACAGCTTCGCGCTGACCGCGGCCGCCAGGGACGCCGGCGCCATCGCCTACCGGGTCGGCGGGGTCCCCGACGACGCCGAGCGGCTGCGCGAGGTGGTCGAGGACCAGCTGATCCGCGCGGACCTGGTGGTCACCAGCGGCGGTGTCAGCGTGGGGGCGTACGACGTGGTCAAGGAGGCGCTGGCGCCGGAGGGCGTCGAGCCGCCGCCGCTGGGTGCGATCTCCTTCCGCAAGCTGCGGATGCAGCCCGGCAAGCCGCAGGGCTTCGGGCTGCTGGACGGCAGGGTTCCGCTGTTCGCCCTGCCGGGCAACCCGGTCAGCGCCTACCTCTCCTTCGAGCTGTTCGTGCGGCCGGCGATCCGGGCCATGATGGGCGCCGGCGCCGACGAGGTGCACCGCCCGGTGGTGCGGGCGGTGCTCACCGAGGGTCTGAAGTCCCCGGCCGGACGCAGGCAGTTCGCCCGGGCCCGGTATGCCGCGGGGAACCCGGGGGAGAAGGGCAGTGTCGCGCCGGTCGGCGGCGCGGGCTCGCACCTGGTCGGACCGCTGGCCCAGGCCAACTCCGTGATCGTGGTCCCCGAGGACACCACCAGGGCCGAGGCGGGCGACGAGGTCGAGGTGGTCCTGCTGGAAGCAGCGGACCGCCCGCTCTGACCGGCGTCCGGCCCGGGCTCCGGGGAGCGACCCCCGGACCAACCCCCGGACCCCCGGACCCCGTGTGGACCCGTGTCGGCCGCCGCGCGTGGCGAGTACGACGGAGCGGTCCGGGGCAGGCAGCGATAGCCTGTGCCCGCACGGCATCGGCCCCAGGAGACGACACCTTGAGTACCTCGCACAGCGACCGGCTGACCCACGTCGACGCGACGGGGGCGGCCCGCATGGTCGACGTCTCCGAGAAGGCAAGCACGGTGCGCACCGCGCGGGCCACCGGCCGGGTGCTGGTCGCGCCCCGGGTGGTGCAGCTGCTGCGCGGTGAGGGCGTCCCCAAGGGCGACGCCCTGTCGGTGGCCAGGATCGCCGGGATCATGGGTGCCAAGCGCACCCCCGACCTGATCCCGCTCTGCCACCCCATCGCCATCTCCGGGGTGACGGTCGAGCTGGCCGTCACCGACGAGGCCGTGGAGATCGCGGCCACGGTACGCACCGCCGACCGCACCGGGGTGGAGATGGAGGCGCTGACCGCCGTCGCCGTGGCCGGGCTGACGGTCATCGACATGGTGAAGGCCGTGGACAAGGGCGCCAGGATCGACGCCGTGCAGGTGGAGTCCAAGACCGGCGGCAAGAGCGGGGACTGGTACCGCGAGGCCGTCCCCGGAACAACCGGTGGTGAACCCCGATGAGACGCGCCCTGGCGGTCACCGTGTCCAACCGCGCCTCGGCCGGCGTCTACGCCGACAAGGGCGGCCCGCTGCTGGTCGAGGGCCTCGGCGCGATGGGCTTCCAGGTGGACGGCCCGCAGCTGGTGCCGGACGGCGAGCCCGTGCTGGCGGCCCTGCGCAAGGCCGTCGCGGACGGCTACGACGTCGTGCTGACGACCGGTGGCACCGGTCTGACCCCGATGGACCTCACCCCGGAGATGACCGCGCAGGTGATCGACCGCCCGGCGCCCGGCATCGCCGAGGCGATCAGGGCCGAGGGGCGCGCCGCAGGCGTCCCCACAGCGGCGCTCTCCCGCGGGCTCTCCGGTCTGGCCGGCAGCACGCTGATCGTCAACCTCCCCGGTTCCACCGGCGGGGTCAAGGACGGGCTGGCGGTACTGGCGCCGCTGCTGGCCCACGCGGTGGACCAGGTGCACGGCGGGGACCACCGACGCCCCGACGCCGACGGCGCCGACCGGCCCGACCTCCCGTCAGGAGAAGTGCACTGAACGCCTTCTGGCCGGTCGAGCTGCAGGAGGGCCCGGTCGGACTGCGGCCGATCCGGGTGCGCGACCGGCGGGCCTGGCAGGAGGTCAGCAGCCGCAACCGGCACTGGCTGCGCCGCTGGGAGGCCACCGTCCCCCCGGCCCAGCCGGGCAACCCTTCCACACCGCGGCCGACCTACCGTCAGATGGTGCACTTCCTGCGCTCGGAGGCGCACGCGGGACGGATGCTGCCGTTCGTGGTGACCTACGAGGGGCGGCTGGTCGGCCAGCTCACCGTCGGCGGCATCACCTGGGGGTCGATGTGCTCCGCCAACATCGGCTACTGGGTCGACGAGTCGGTCGCCGGACGCGGGATCATCCCGACCGCGGTGGCCATGGTCGTGGACCACTGCTTCCGCGGTATGGGGCTGCACCGGATCGAGGTGTGCATCCGCCCGGAGAACGGGCCCAGCCGACGGGTGGTCGAGAAGCTGGGCTTCCGCGAGGAGGGGATCCGCCCGCGCTATCTGCACATCGACGGCGGCTGGCGGGACCACCTGGTGTTCGCACTGACCGCCGACGAGGTCCCGGAGGGGCTGCTGCGGCGATGGCGCGGGAACAGTACGTCCGCAGCCAACTCGTAGCCTCATAGCCGCTGCATATTCAAAAACCTGTTCGAGTGTGTCCTGATTCTGTGGTTCAAAGCGATAAAAATAGGGTGAGATGAGCATGAGCGTGCGACACACCGGCGGAAATTGCCACGAGGCACTCCTCCTCGCCCGTACGGTGTGAAGCGTGAGCAGTAGCGGCCTCATCTACGCGGTGATCGTGGGGGCCTGGGCTGCCTACCTGGTGCCGATGTGGCTCCGCCGGCAGGACGAACTCAACGAGGCCCGGCCCACCGAACGCTTCAGCACCGCCATCCGACTGCTGTCCGGACGCGCGGCGATGGAGCGCAAGGTCACCCGCCTCCGCGAGGACGGCGGCCAGGCCGAAGGCCCGTCACCCAAGCCCGCCGACGCCGCCGCACACCGGCCGACGCCGCCGCCCGCGCTTCAGCGCCCCACCCCGCCACCC
>NZ_BBPM01000061.1:0-18645 GCF_000787775.1 Streptacidiphilus carbonis
GCTGTGGTCGCCGCCCGCCCTGGTCGCCCTAGCCCTCACCGCCACCGTCCTGATCGCGGCCGCCGCCTGGCACCTCGGCACCGTCTTCCTCTCCATAGCCCCCGCCAATCCGGCCTCCCAGCGCTACCAGTCGGCGATCAACGCCCATGTGCTGCCCGAGTTCGAACAGAACTGGCAGCTCTTCGCGCCCAACCCGCTGCAGAACAACATCGCCGTGGAGGCCCGGCTGCAGACCCTCGCCACCGACGGCAGCCGCGCCGAGTCCGGCTGGATCGACCTCACCGCCCAGGACATAGCAGACATCCGGGACAACCCAGCCCCCAGCCACCTGGACCAGAACCAGCTGCGCCGGGCCTGGGACTACTACACCTCCTGGCACAACCTGCCCAGCGAGAACTCGCTGGGCTCGGGCGGCCCGCTGTCGAAGGAGTACCTGAAGCGCATCGCCCTGCAGCGGCTCGCGGGACTCAACGGCAACAGCCGCACCTGGCACGGCAACCAGATCATCCAGATCGAGTTCCGCTCCGCCACCACCCCGGTCACCGGCCCGTCCTGGACCGCCGCCACACAGAAGAAGCAGACCAGCTACACCACCCTGCAGTGGTGGGCGGTCTCCGACGACGACTACACCGGCCTCGGGGTCCCCGGATGACCGCCCCCGCCACATCGCGCCAGCCCGCGTTCACGGCCCTGCGCGACAGCACCCTCGACGGCTGGACCGCCTTCACCGGACGGGTCCTCGCGCCCTACCAGGCAGCCGTCATCCGGATCGGCTTCGCCCTGTGCTTCGGCGGCTTCCTGCTCCGCGAGTGGCCGCACCGCCGGGTGCTGTACGGCGACCGGTCCGCCTGGAGCCTCGACCTGGCCCGCCAGATGCTGGCCGGCAACCACGCCTTCACGGTGCTGGCCTGGTCCGGGGACCGCTGGTGGTTCGAGACCGTGTACACCCTGGCGATCGCGGTGAGCGTGCTGCTGCTGCTCGGCTGGCGCACCCGCGCCATGTCCGTGCTGTTCCTGGTCTGCGTGCTGTCGATCCAGAACCGCAGCGTCCTGATCGGCGACGGCGGCGACAACGTCATCCACCTGATGGCGATCTACCTGGCCTTCACCCGCTGCGGCACGGTCTGGTCGCTGGACGCGCGCCGACGCCGGCTGCACCCGGGCCGAGGAGTCGACCGCGTCGGGGTGGCGCTGTGGTCGCTGCTCGGCCCGGCCCTGCTGTTCGCCCAGCTCACCGATCCCGGCGGGACGGGCATGCTCAGCCCCGGGCTGTACTCCTGGAGCACCGTCTTCTGGGCGTTCTGGCTGATCAGCGGCGCCTGGTGGCTGCTGGACCGCCGGGCACCGGACGGCGAGGCCCGCGCCGTGCTGGACGCCATGGCGACCATGCTGCACAACTGCGCGATGCTGGTGGTGATGGTGGAGGTCTGCTTCATCTACGCCACCGCCGGCTGGTACAAGATCCAGGGCTCGCTCTGGCAGGGCGGCACCGCGCTCTACTTCCCGCTGCACCTGGACTACTTCAACCCCTGGCCCGGACTGTCGCAACAGCTCGCGGCGCACCCGATCCCGGTCTTCCTGATCAGCTACGGCACGGTGATCGTGCAGGTGGCCTTCCCGTTCCTGGTCTTCAACCGACGCATCAAGAACGTACTGCTGGTCCTGATGATGACCGAGCACGCCGCCATCGCGCTGACCCTCGGCCTGCCCTTCTTCTCACTGGCGATGATCAGCGCGGACGCGGTCTTCCTGCCGACCTGGTTCCTGGTCCGGACCGGCAGCCGGATCTCCCGCTTCGCCACCCCCCACGCCACCCTCGTGCGCAGTCGGTTCGCGCGCCGGTCGGAACCACCGCGCTCCGCCGAAGGAGTGACCACGATCTGACAATCCCGTTGGGCAGGACGTCACAGTCATCCACCCGAAAGGGATGTCATGCCCCGCACCGAACAACCCACCCTCACCAGCACGAGCTTCCCGGTCACCGGCCAGCCGATCCGCGTGGTCACCATCGACGGCGAGCCCTGGTTCGCCACGGCGGACGTGTGCAGGATCCTGGGGCGAAACAACCCGAGTTGGGCCAACCAACTCGTCGCCCCGCACGAGACGCAGACCGTGGATCTGCGGGAGGTAACCCTCATTTCAAATGAGGGTTACAGCAAAACCGCAGGTCGGAAAAGCTACGAACGAGGAAACCCGCTCCTGAGCCTGGTCAGCGAGAGCGGGCTCTACACGCTCGTCCTCCGATCCCGGAAGCCCGCCGCCCGCCCCTTCCAGCAGTGGGTCACCTCCGAGTTCCTCCCCGCCCTCCGCCGCGGCGAGGCCGACCCCGACGCCCAGCGGGAGCGGATGGCCGAGACCCTCACCGAGGCCCTGGGGCTGGACCAGCCCATCGATCTCGTCGCCCGTGTCGACGGCCTCCATGACGCCGACTTCCGCGTCCTCACCGACGGAACCGTGCACTGCGCGCACGGTCGAACAGAGGTGTGCCTGCCCCGGCGGGAGGAGGACAGCGGGCCGCCCTTCGGACCGTTCTTCCGCTGTCCGGAGGTCAAGCGGATCGGCATCCGCGGCAGCCGCTCCATCCGCACCTGCGGCACCATCCGCTTCGTCGACGTGGTCCGCCGCCTGATCGCACCCCGCGAGCCGGAGACCCCGCCCGCCCCGCCGGCGGCTCCCCGGCCGCCCTTCTCCGCCGGACTGCTGTCGCTGAAGATCGGCCAGGCCCGGGTCCTCGGCACCGCCAAGGAGATCGCCCAACTGCTCATGGAGATGGGGGTGGATGCCGTCTAACCGGGCTCGGGCCGACCCGACATCCAGTGGAACAGCCCCATCCCGACGCTGGTCGCCAGGTTGAAGCTGGAGACCTGGGGCTGCATGGGCACGGCGACCGTCCGGGTCGCCATTCCCCGAAGCTCGGCCGAGATTCCGTGCCGTTCCGAACCGAAGGCGATCACCGCGTCGTCGGGGAACGGCACGGCACGGATGTCTTCGCCCTCCGGGTCGAGTGCGTACAGCGGCCCCGACGGCAGCTGATCCAGCGTCAGCTGCTCCACCGCCGTGGCGAAGTGGAGCCCGGCCCCGGCCCGTACCGCGCTCGGGTGCCACGGGTCGACGTCGCCCGTCGTCACCACGCCCGTAGCGCCGAAGCCGGCGGCCAGGCGGACGACGGCGCCGATGTTGCCGAGGTTGCGCGGGTTGTCCAGCAGGACGACGGGGGCCGGGCGCGGGCGGCGGGCCAGGGCGGCGAGGTTGGCGGGGCGCGGGCGCCGTACCGCCAGCGCGGCGATGCCGGTCGGGTGCAGCCGGGGGACGAGTTCGCGCAGCACCGCAGCCGGGACCTCCACCGCCAGCGCGTCCAGCTCCGCGGCCACGTCCGGGGCCAGCTCCGCGGCCAGCCGGGCCACCCCGGCCCGGTCGCTGGTCAGCACGCCGGTCACCGCGGCGCCGAACCTCAGCGCGTGCTTGAGCGCATGGAAGCCGTCCAGCAGCACACCGCCCCCGGCCACCCCCCGGCGCCACTTCTCGATCGCATCGTCCACCCGGCCACCCTACGTGCGCGGTGGTGCCCTGCTCGGCCGCCTCGTCCGGCACCGAACGGCACCGAACGGCACCCATCGGCACCGAACGGCAGCGTGCCCCGCCCCGCCGAGGAGTGGGCGGGGCAGGGCACGTGTTCCGGCGCGGAGGGGGAACGGGCTACCGCCGGGTCGCCCGCATCCTGCCGAGGACCGTGGTCACCGCGATGATCGCCATGGTGCCGATCAGCATGATCGAGCCGATCACATTGATCTGCGCCGGGTACGAGCGCTGCACCGAGCCGAAGATGTACATCGGGAAGGTGGTGCGCTGGCCGGCCGTGAACGCGGTGATGATGTAGTCGTCGACCGACAGCGCGAACGCCAGCAGTGCAGCGGCGGCGATGCCGGGGGCCACCAGCGGAAGGGTGACCTTCATGAAGGTCTGGGTCGGCGTGGCGTAGAGGTCCTGCGCCGCCCGCTCCAGGGTCGGGTCCATGCCCGCCAGCCGGGACTTGACGGTCACCACCACATAGCTCAGACAGAACATCACATGCGCGATGGTGATGGTCCAGAAGCCCAGGGAGCCGGGGCCGATGGTGTTGAAGAACAGCGCCGTCAGGGTCGCGCCCATGACCACCTCGGGGGCGGCCATCGGCAGGAACAGCAGGGCGTTGATGCCCGACCGGGCCTTGAAGCGGTGCCGGACCATCGCGAAGGCGATCATCGTGCCCAGCGCGGTGGAGACCACCGTCGCGACCACGCCGATCTCCAGCGACAGGCCCATGCTGCTGCACAGCGCCTGGTTGGCGCAGGGGTGGGCCCAGGCCTCGGTGGAGAACTGGTTCCAGGTGTAGTCGTACTTGCCGATCGGCTGGTTGAACGACATCACCAGGATGACGGCGTTCGGCAGCAGCATGAAGACGAAGACGACCACGGTGACGGCCAGCAGGACGTGGTCGCCGATCCAGGCCAGCGGGCCCCGGCGGCGGAGCTTCAGCGGCGCCTGGGCGCGCGGCGGCGCGCTCGTGACTGCGGTTTGAGTCGCCATCAGATCAGGTCCTCCGTACCGGCCTTGCGGATGTACATCATGACCAGGACCAGCGTGCCGACCATCATGATGACCGACATCGCCGACCCGACCGGATAGCCGTCGGTCTTGCGCAGGAACAGGTTCTCGATGCTCTGGCCGACCACACCGGTGCTCGCGTTCCCGAGCAGCTGGGCGTTGACGTAGTCGCCGACCGCCGGGATGAAGGTCAGCAGAGTGCCGCCGATCACCCCGGGCATGGACAGCGGGAGGGTGATCCGGCGCCAGGTCTGGAAGGTGCTGCAGTAGAGGTCGTTGCCGGCCTCCAGCAGCCGCGGGTCGATCTTCTCCAGCGAGGTGTACAGCGGGAGGATCATGAACGGCAGGAAGTTGTAGACCATGCCGCAGACCACGGCGCCGGGGCTGGCCAGCACATGGGTGCCGACGGTGATCCCCAGCTTGCTGGTCACCGTGAGGATGTGCAGGTCGTTGAGGACCCGGACCACGGAGCCGTTGTCGGCCAGGATGGTCTTCCAGGCGATGGTGCGGATCAGGAAGCTGGTGAAGGAGGGCACGATCACCAGTGCCATCAGCAGCGACTTCCACTTGCCGCCCTTGAAGGCGATGAAGTACGCCACCGGGTAGCCCAGTGCCAGGCACAGCACCGTGGTCGCCACCGAGAAGATCCCGGAGTGCAGGTACTGGCGCCAGTACGGCTTGACCGCGTCGACGAAGTTGGCCCAGTGCCAGGTGAGCTTGAAGCCGTCGTCGAAGTTGCCGGTCTGGACCGACGCCGACACCGAGGTGAGGATCGGGACCAGGAAGAAGAGGACCAGCCACAGCAGACCCGGCAGCAGCAGCACCCAGGGGGTGAGGTTGCGGCGCTGCCTGCGCTCCTCCGGCGGGGCCTGCTGGGCCGGGGGGTCGGCCTTGTCGAGCAGCGAGGTGCTCATGCGGCGCCCTCCTCGTCCAGGGCCGCGCCCGCCTCGATGTCCTGGTCGCCGTCGAGGCCGAAGCCCTGGCTGGGGTCCCAGTACACGAACACCTCGGCGCCGGGGCGCTGGATCTCCCGGCCGGTGTTCTGCTCGAAGACCGAGAGCTCCTCGCCGGAGGGCAGTTTGACCAGGTACTGGGTGGAGACGCCGATGAACGAGGTGTCGGAGACGGTGCCGCTGAGCACGTTGCGGCCGCTGGGCACGTCCGCCTCGGCCGCGGCGAGCTGGACCTTCTCGGGACGGACACCCAGGATCACCTTGCCGGACACCGAGCGGCAGCGCCCGGCGTCCAGGGTGAGCCTGCGTCCGTACGCGGAGACGGTGACCACGTCGTCGGTGGCGGTCTCGACCGTTCCCGGGATCAGGTTGGACTGGCCGAGGAAGTTGGCGACGAAGGTGGTGGCCGGGTTCTCATAGAGCTCGGCGGGGGAGCCCAGCTGCTCGATCCGGCCCTGGTTCATCACCGCGATGGTGTCGGCCATGGTCATGGCCTCCTCCTGGTCGTGGGTGACGTGCACGAAGGTGAGGCCGACCTCGGTCTGGATCCGCTTGAGCTCGATCTGCATCTGCCGGCGCAGCTTGAGGTCCAGCGCGCCCAGCGGCTCGTCCAGCAGCAGCACCTGGGGCTGGTTGATCAGGGCCCGGGCCAGCGCGATGCGCTGCTGCTGGCCGCCGGAGAGCTGGGTGGGCTTGCGCTTGGCCAGGTGGCCCAGCTCGACCAGCTCCAGCATCGTCTCGACCTGCGGCTTGACGCTCTTGAAGCCGCGGCGGCGGAGCCCGAAGGCGACGTTCTCGAAGATGTCCAGGTGCGGGAAGAGCGCGTAGTTCTGGAACACGGTGTTGACCGGCCGCCGGTAGGGCTTGGCGTCGGTGACGTCCTGGTCGCCCAGGAAGATCTGGCCCGCGGTCGGGTCCTCCAGGCCGGAGACCATCCGCAGCGTCGTCGTCTTGCCGCAGCCCGACGCACCGAGCAGGGCGAAGAAGGAGCCCTGCGGGATGGTCAGGTCGAGGCTGTCGACCGCTGTGAAGGCGCCGAAGCGCTTGGTCAGGCCGGCCAGACGGAGATCGCCGCCCTCGGTCCGGCCCAGTACGTCAGTGGAGCTCATCGAGAATCTTCTTTCGGGGTCGGCGCCGGTGAGGAGTCCGTCGAACGGGGGCGGGCGGCCTACTGGCCGATGGCCTGCTGGAAACGGCTGGTGTAGTCGTCGAGCTGGGCGATGGTGAGCTTCATGAAGCCGTGCGCGTTGGCTTCCATCTGCTTGGTGGGGACGATCAGCGGCGAGGAGGCCGTCTCCGGGTCCAGCTTCTGCAGCGCCGCCACCGCGCCCTCGACCGAGGGGACGTAGTCGATGTAGTCCGCGAGCTCGGCCGCCACCCCGGGTTCGAGGTAGTAGTTGAGCATCTTCTCGGCGTTGGCCTTGTGCCGGGCGAAGTTGGGGATCACACAGTTGTCGGACCAGGCCAGCAGACCCTCCTTGGGGAGGTCCACGGTGACCAGGTTGTCGACCCCGAGCTGGGCCACGTCGCCGGAGTAGGCCATGGTGACGGCGGTGTTCCCGTTCTGGAAGTCGCTCAGGTAGTCGTTGCCGGTGAAGGCACGCACCTGGCCGGAGGCCAGCGCCCTGCGGATGTACTCCAGCGCCTCGTTGAACTGCGCGTCGGTGAACTGCGCCGGGTCGTGGCCGAGGGCGAGCAGCGCCATCGCCACGGTGTCCTCCATCTCGCTGAACAGCGAGACCTTCCCGTGCAGGTCGGAGCGGGTGAACACCTCGGCGATGGAGGTGATCGGGGTCTTCACCAGCTTGTTGTTGTAGGCGATGGTGGTGAAGCCGTAGGCCCACGGCACGGAGAAGCGGCGGCCCGGGTCGACCGGGTCCTTGAGGACGCTGGGCAGCATGTTCCCGTGGTTGGGGATGTTGGCCAGGTCCAGTTCCTGCAGGTAGTCGTAGGTCCGGTACTTGGCCACCATGTAGTCGCTGACGACCAGGACGTCGTACCCCGTGTCGATCCCCTTGACCAGGTAGGGGTCGACCTTGGTGTAGAAGTCGTTGTTGTCGTTGATGATCTCCAGGTAGTCGACCTGGATGCCGGTCTGCTTGGTGAAGGCGTTCAGCGTGGGGTGCACGCTGGGGTGCTTGTCGTCCTGGATGTCGATGTACGCCGGCCAGGTCGCCCAGACCACCTTCTTCTCGGTGTCCGAGTAGTCCTTTCCGGCCTGCCCGGTCGCCTTGGCGCCGTCCGGGACGACATGTCCCTGGACGCCGCAGGCCGACAGTGCTCCGGCGCCCGCCACGGCCAGGCCGCCCGCGGTCGCGCCGCGGAGCAGGGAGCGGCGGCTCATCGCGGCGGCGGTCGAGCGGGCGCGGGTGCGGTTGCTGAACCGCGCCAGGTCTTCGAGGCTGAGGCCCTTCATGGGAGTGATGTGGCCTTTCTGCAGGCGGCACGGAAGGGGGATGGGGACAGAGGCTAGGGCGAAAAGCTGCGTTTTCCAGGGTTCTGAGCGGCTTCGACAGCGGAATCGTTATCGTTCGCGCCATTTGGCAACGTGATCCGCATCACCGCTTACCCTGAGTCACTCAGTGTGTCGAATGCCAGATACAAGGTGTAAAAGGCGCAACGGAACCCCTGCGCATCTGACAACCGAAAGCAGCAGGGGCCGCACGGGAGAATCTCTCCCGTACCGCCCCTGTTGCCGTCTTCGCCGACTGCGTCTGTTCTATCCGCTGGTGTCCCCGCGGATCAGCAGGCAGTCCGTCATCGGTCCGTGCACGTCCTTGACAGGTTGACCCTTCCTCTCCTCCGCCGGGCCGGCCCGGAGCGCTACCGCAGCTCGCGCCGGACCTCGACGGCCCGGAACCGGGAGGCCACGAAGGCCCCGTCGCAGTAGGCGGAGTTGGCGGCCGGGTTGGCCCCCGTGCCGTGCAGGTCGGAGAAGGCCGCGGTCTGGTTGACGTAGACCTGGCCGGTGAGGTTCAGCGACAGCGACACCCCCGCGTCCAGGCAGGCCTCCACCACGGCGGCCTCCACGTCCGCCGAGGTGGTGTACGCGGCGGCGGTCATCGCGCCGCGCTCGCGGACCGTGTCGCGCAGCTGCTCTACCGCCTGGGCGCTGGAGTCCACCGCGACCACGAAGGCGACCGGGCCGAAGCACTCCCCGGGCAGCGCGTCCTTGGCGATGTCCAGGCCGACCAGGGCCGGGGTGCGGACCACCGCGTCGGGGAAGTCCGGCACCGCGACGGCGCGCGGCGCCAGCAGCACCTCGCCGTACTCGCCCTTCTCGGCCTGCTCCAGCCGCTGCAGCACGCCCGGGTTGACCACGGCGCCGAGCAGCGCCGCCGCGCGGGCGTCGTCGCCGAGCAGCCGGTCCAGCGAACGCCCGAGGTCCGCGGCCACCTCGGCGAAGCTCTTGTGTCCCTGGTCGGTGTCCAGGCCGGCCCGGGGCAGCAGCAGGTTCTGCGGGGTGGTGCACATCTGCCCGCTGTAGAGCGCCAGCGAGAAGGCCAGGTTGCCGAGCATCCCGGCGTAGTCGGCGGTGGAGTCGATCAGGACGGTGTTGACCCCGGCCTTCTCGGTGTAGACCTGCGCCTGCCGGGCGTTGTCCTCCAGCCAGTCGCCGAAGGCGGTGGAGCCGGTGTAGTCGATGATCCGCACGTCCGGGTGCAGGGCCAGGGTCTTCGCCAGGCCCTCGCCGGGCTGCTCTGCGGCCAGCAGCACCACGTCGGGGCTGAAGCCGGCCTCGGCCAGCACCTCGCGGGCGACGGCGACGGTGAGCGCCAGCGGCAGCACCGCCCGCGGGTGCGGCTTGACCAGGACCGGGTTGCCGGTGGCCAGCGAGGCGAACAGGCCCGGGTAGCCGTTCCAGGTCGGGAAGGTGTTGCAGCCGATCAGCAGCGCGGTGCCGCGCGGCACCGCGGTGAACTCCTTGACCAGGCGCAGCGGGTCGCGCTTGCCCTGCGGCTTGGTCCACTCGGCGCGTTCGGGCAGCCGGGTCTGCTCGATGTAGGCGTAGGCCACCGCCTCCAGGCCGCGGTCCTGCGCGTGCGGTCCCCCGGCCTGGAAGGCCATCCCGGCCGCCTGGCCGGTGGTGTGCATCACGGCCGCGCCGAACTCGGGGGAGCGCGCGTTGATCCGGGCCAGGATCTCGCAGCAGACCGCGGCCCGCAGCAGCGGTCCGGCCGCGGCCCAGCCGGGACGAGCCGCGCGGGCGGCGGCGAACAGCGCCTCCGGGTCGCCCGCGTGCGGGTAGCTCACCGCCAGCGCGGGTCCGAACGGCGACCGCTCCCCGCCCTGCTCGGGACCGGGGCCGACCAGCCCGTCCGTCCCCGGCTGGTCCAGCAGCAGCTCCCGTCCCTGCAGGGCGTCCAGCCCCACCGGCTCCCCGTACGCCCGGGGCGACTCCGGGTAGGCCGACCAGTAGTCGCGGGCCGCGAGCGCGGCGAGGGCGGCGTCCAGAGTGGGCCGGTGACGGTCGATCAGCTCGTGGGACATGACGGCTCTCCTCAGTGAGTCCTGGCGACACTGCCGGGATTCAGACTAACCGAATGATCGGTCGGTTCAAGAGCCTGCTTCGACCTTCGCCATCACCCGCCGCAGCGTTTCCAGCTCCTCGTCCTCCAGCGCCAGCAGCCCCCGCGGCGGCCGGGCCAGGATCGACTCCGCCAGTTCCGCCGCCAGCCGTCCGGCCTCGGTGACGGTCACCACCTTGCAGCGCCGGTCGTCCGGGTGGACGGTGCGCAGCACCAGGCCGCGCCGCTCCAGGTCGTCCACGATCAGCGTGGCGTACGGCTTGTCCGTGAGCAGCTTCTGGGCCAGCTCGCTCATCCGCAGCGGCCCCGCCGTCAGCCGGCGCAGCGCCTTGGTGCGGCTGAAGCTCATGCCCAGCGCCTCGACCACCGCCGCACGGCGGTCGTCCTGGTCCAGCACCAGGTACCGCATGGTCGCGTAGACCGCGGAGGCGGCGCGCAGCCTGGCGTCCTCGCCGTCTCCGGGGGCGACGGCCGCGTCCTCGATCTGCGTGGTCATGCCGTGACCTCCGTCCGGACCTCGGCCGGCTCGTCGAGCCTGGCGGCGTTGCGGGTCGCGGTCCCCCGGGCCCAGGCGCCGGTGGTCAGCACGCCCAGGACCAGCACCGCCAGCCCGCAGCCCACGGTGATCCACCAGCCGACGTGGCTGGCGTGGGTGAAGAGCGCCGCGTTGGTGGACCCGTGCACCGAGGAGGTGACCACCGAGACGATGACCGCCACCCCCAGCGACTGGCCGACCTGGCGGCTGGTCGAGGCCACCGCCGCGGCGACCCCGGCCTGGCTGCGCGGCATCCCGGAGACCGCGGTGTTGGTGATCGGCGCGTTGACCATGCCGAAGCCGAGGCCGAACAGCAGGTACGCGGCCATCAACTGGGCGACCGGGGTGGTCAGGCTGAGCCCGGTGAGCATCAGCCCGCTGGCGGACATGGCGACCCCGGCGACGATCAGCGGGATCCGCGGGCCCCGGGCCCCGACGATGCGTCCGGACAGCGGTGCGAAGACCACCGTCATCGCGGCCATCGGCAGGGTGAACAGGCCGGCCTTGAGCGCGCTGTAGCCGAGGGCGTTCTGCAGGTAGAGGGTGTTCAGGAAGAGGAACCCGGCCAGCGCGGCGAAACCGCAGACCGCTATCACGGTGGCCCCGGAGAACGGGACGCTGCGGAAGAAGCGCAGGTCGATCAGGGGTTCCTGGCGGCGCGGCTCATAGGCCAGCAGGCCGGCCAGGGCGGCGGCGCCGAGGGCGAAGCAGCCGATGGTCTGGACGGAGGTCCAGCCGGCCGTCGGGGCCTCGATGATGCCGTAGGTGATCGAGGCCAGCAGGGTGATCACCAGGATCTGGCCGACCGGGTCCACCCGGCGCGCCTTGGCCGCCTTGGACTCGGGGACGAAGCGCCCGGCCAGGACCAGTGCGGCGATGCCGACCGGGATGTTGATCCAGAAGATCGACGGCCAGCCGACCGATCCGACCAGCAGCCCGCCGAGGACCGGGCCGAGCGCCATGCTGACGCCGACGGTGCCGCCCCAGACGCCGATGGCGCGGGCGCGCTCGCGGGGGTCGGTGAAGGTGTTGGTGATGATCGACATCGCCACCGGGTTCAGCATCGAGCCGCCGACGGCCTGGATCATGCGGGCCGCGATCAGCCAGCCCAGGCTCGGGGAGAGGCTGCAGAGCAGCGAGCCTAGGGTGAACAGGGCCAACCCGGACTGGAAGGTCCGGCGGCGGCCGATCCGGTCGCCGGTGGAGCCGGAGAGCATCAGCAGGCCGGCCAGCACCAGGGTGTAGGCGTCGATGGTCCACTGCAGCCCGGAGACCGAGGCGTGCAGGTCGCGCTGGATGGACGGCAGCGCCACGTTCACGATGGTGTTGTCGAGGCCGACGATGAACAGGCTCATGCAGCAGATGGCGAGGACCAGGAATCGCCTTCGGGCGCTCAGCGGTGCTCCAGCGTTTACAGAGGTGTCAGCTTCCGGCATGGGGCGACCAGCTTCATCAGTTTGACTTCTATAATCGTTATGACAGTACAACTATCTCCCCAGGGCTGCCACCCGGACCCTGCCGCTAGGCTGCGCAGCATGGTCGACAACCCGCGCGTCCAGCGCCGTGACGCCTACACCGTCGAGACGCTGCTCGCCGTGACGGTGCGGGTGTTCAACGAGCGCGGCTACGACGGGACCTCGATGGAGGACCTGTCCCGGGCCGCCGGCATCAGCAAGTCGTCGATCTACCACCATGTCCGCGGCAAGGAGGAGCTGCTTCGGCTGGCTGTCGGCCGGGCCCTGGACGGCCTCTTCGGCATCCTGGACGAGCCGGAGGCCACCACCGGACGCGCGGTCGACCGGCTGGAGCACGTGGTGCGCCGCACCACCGAGGTACTGGCCGCGGAACTGCCGTACGTCACCCTGCTGCTGCGGGTGCGCGGCAACACGGCCACCGAGCAGTGGGCGCTGCAGCAGCGCCGGGCCTACGACCACCAGGTCGCCGAGCTGCTGGCGGAGGCCGTGCGCGACGGCGACCTGCGCTCCGACATCGAACCCAGGCTGGCCACCCGGCTGCTCTACGGAATGATCAACTCCCTGGTGGAGTGGTACCGGCCGGGACCGGACGAGAAGTCGGTGCAGCACATCGCCGAATCGGTGACCCTGCTCGCCTTCGGCGGCCTGCGCGCCCCATAGGCCGGGCGGGAGCGCAGGGGATCCGCGGGCCCTTCAGTCCGGCAGCACCGGGGTCCGGTCGGTCTCGTCGAAGACCAGCAGTGTGTGCGTGCCCAGCACCTCCGGGATCGCCTGGATCCGGTTCAGCACCAGCTCCCGCAGGGCCCGGTTGTCCACCGTGTGCACCAGCATCAGTACGTCGAACTCCCCGCTGACCAGCGCCATGTGCTCGACCCCGGGCAGCTCCAGCAGCTGGCCCCTGACGGTGCGCCAGGAGTTCTGAACGATCTTCAGGGTGATGTAGGCGGAGGCGCCCTGCCCGGCCCGCTCATGGTCCACCCGCGCGGTGAAGCCCCTGATCACGCCGGACTCCACCATCCGCGCGATCCGCGCATAGGCATTGGCCCTGGAGACATGGACCCGTTCGGCCACCGAACGGATCGAGGCCCGGCCGTCCTGCTGCAGCAGACGGAGGATGGCCCGGTCGATCCGGTCCAGCTGGCGCTGCCCGGATCCGTCGCCGAGGCCCGAACCGCCGGACGGGGCACCGGGCCCGTCGGTCGGCGACTGGGCCGACGGCTGCGTGCTCGGCTTCCTGCCGCGCCGCTCGGGCTCCCCGCGGCCGCCGAGCGAGCCCGAGGCGGCGCCGGAAGCGGCAGGGGGGACGGCGCGCTGGCGGGCCCGTTCGGCGATCCATTCGGCCGCCGACCCCGACCGGACCGGGGGCAGTTTCGAGCGCCGGGTTCGGCGGGGGTCGCCCGGTCCGGCCATCTGTTCAGCGGGCATGGTTCTTTCGCCTCCCCTGATGGACACCCTGCCTCCAGCACAGCGCGGGAGCAGCCGTTTGTCCACCACTCGCTCTGGACAGTAGCCGATTCGATCAATCGACCGAACAATCGGTAGGGAGCAGTGGCCCGCACCGGAGGAGCCCGATGACCGTTCTCGATCACGACCTGGCAACCGCTTGGACGCCGGACGCGCACGGCCCGCGCCGTGACCCCGCACCGCTGCTCCCCGAGAGCGAGCCGGTGCGCATCCTCGGGACGCCTGCCCTGCGCCGGACGGTGGACTCCCCCGGCGGCCCGGAACTGCTGCGCGACCTGCACCGGCGGCTGGTGGTCGGACGGCGCTTCAACCAGCAGGCGACCACCCTCACCAAGCAGGGCCGGCTGGCCGTCTATCCCGCCTCGACCGGCCAGGAGGCCTGCCAGATCGCGGTGGCCGGCGCATTGCGCCCGGGCGACTGGCTGTTCCCCAGCTACCGGGACACCCTCGCGGTGGTCTCCCGCGGCGTCGACCCACTGGAGACGCTGACCCTGCTGCGCGGCAACGCGCACTGCGGCTACGACCCCTACGAGCACCAGGTCGCCCCGCTCTCCACCCCGCTGGCCACCCAGGCCCCGCACGCGGTCGGCCTGGCCCACGCCGCCCGGCTGCGTGGCGACAGCACCGTGGCGCTGGCCATGGTCGGCGACGGCGGCACCAGCGAGGGCGACTTCCACGAGGCGTTGAACTTCGCCGGGGTGCTGAACGCCCCGGTGGTCTTCCTGGTCCAGAACAACGGCTATGCCATCTCGGTGCCGCTGGCCAAGCAGTCCGCCGCGCCCACCCTGGCCCACAAGGCGGTCGGCTACGGCATCCAGGGCCGCCTGGTGGACGGCAACGACGCGGTCGCGGTGCACACCGTGCTCGGCGAGGCGGTGCAGCACGCCCGCTCCGGGGCCGGGCCGGTGCTGGTCGAGGCGGTCACCTACCGGCTGGAGGCGCACACCAACGCCGACGACGCCGGGCGCTACCGCAGCGCCGAGGAGGTCGCCGGCTGGCGCGAACGCGACCCGCTGACCCTGATGGAACGTCATCTGCGCGAGGCCGGGGTGCTCGGCGACCAGGAGGTCGCCGCAGCCGCCGCCGAGGCCGAGGAACTGGCCGATCGCATGCGGACGTTGTTTCACGTGAAACCCGAACTGGACCCGATGTCGCTCTTCACCCATGTCTACGCCGAGCCCACCCCGCAGCTGCGGGAGCAGGCCGCACAGCTGGCCGCCGAGCTGGCCGCCGAAGCCGCGACGGGGGCCGAGCGATGACCAGCGCAGCCCCACCCCGCGCCGCGGCACCGCAGTCCGCGGCACCCCGTACCGCGACCCTCGCCTCGGCGCTCAACAGCGCCCTGCGCGACGCGATGCGCGACGACCCGTCCGTGCACGTCCTCGGCGAGGACGTCGGCACCCTGGGCGGGGTCTTCCGGATCACCGACGGCCTGGCCGCCGAGTTCGGCGCGGACCGCTGCCTGGACACCCCGCTGGCCGAGGCCGGCATCCTCGGCACCGCGGTCGGCATGGCCATGTACGGGCTGCGGCCGGTGGTGGAGATGCAGTTCGACGCCTTCGCCTACCCCGCCTTCGAGCAGCTGGTCTCCCATGTCGCCCGGATGCGCAACCGCACCGCGGGCCGGATGCCGCTGCCGATCACCATCCGGATCCCCTACGGCGGCGGCATCGGCGGCGTGGAGCACCACAGCGACTCCTCCGAGGCCTACTACGCGCACACCCCCGGGCTGCACGTGGTCACCCCGGCCACCGTCGCCGACGGCTACGGGCTGCTGCGCTCGGCCATCGCCTCGGACGACCCGGTGGTGTTCCTGGAGCCCAAGCGGCTCTACTGGTCCAAGGACGACTGGTCCGCCGAGGCCCCGACCCCGATCGAGCCGATCGGCCGCGCCGTGGTCCGCCGTCAGGGCAGCTCGGCCACCCTGCTGACCTACGGTCCGTCACTTCCGGTCTGCCTGGAGGCGGCCGAGGCGGCCAGGGCCGAGGGCTGGGACCTGTCCGTGGTGGATCTGCGCAGCCTGGCGCCCTTCGACGACGAGACGGTGGCCGCCGCGGTACGCGCCACCGGGCGCGCGGTGGTGGTGCACGAGTCGGCCGGCTTCGCCGGGGTGGGCGCGGAGATCGCGGCCCGGGTCACCGAGCGCTGCTTCCACCACCTGGCCGCCCCGGTGCTGCGGGTCACCGGCTTCGACATCCCGTACCCGCCGCCGATGCTGGAGGAACACCACCTGCCGGGCGTCGACCGGATCCTTGACGCAGTATCGAAACTCCAGTGGGAGCAGTGATCGCCCCGATGGCTTCCGTGCGCGAGTTCCCGCTGCCCGACCTCGGTGAGGGCCTGACCTCTGCGGAGATCGTCCGCTGGCTGGTCGAGGTGGGCGATGTGATCAAGGTCGACCAACCGGTCGCCGAGGTGGAGACGGCCAAGGCAGTGGTCGAGGTGCCCTGCCCCTACGCGGGTGTGGTCACCTCCCGCTTCGGCGAGGCCGGCACCGAGGTGCCGGTCGGCGCCCCGCTGGTCACCGTCGCGGTGGCGCCGGCGGAGGGGACGGCGGAGGGGGTGGGGAACGGCTCCGGCAACGTCCTGGTCGGCTACGGCACCACGGAGTCGTCCGGCTCCAGGCGCCGCCGGGTCGGCACCGCCGTCAAGCCGGCCGCTCCCGCCCCGGTCAGAGCCGTCCCCGCGGTGATCTCCCCGCTGGTGCGCAGGCTGGCCCGGGAGAACGGCATCGACCTGGCCACCGTCACCGGCAGCGGCCCGGACGGCCTGATCATGCGCGCGGACGTGACGAAGCCTCAACCCCGGACCGGGCCCGCTCCGACGGAGCCTGCTCCGACCGAGGAGGTCACCCCGTTGCGCGGGGTCGCCCGCCTCGCCGCCGAGACCTTCGCCCGCAGCCGGCGCGAGATCCCGGACGCGACCTGCTGGGTGGACGCCGACGCCACCGAACTGCTGGCCGCCCGGCGGACCCTGGACCTCGGCCTGCTCGCCCTGCTGGCCCGGGTCTGCACCGCCGCCCTGGCCCGGCATCCCGAGCTCAACTCCAGCGTGGTGACCGGCCCGGACGGCGCCGCCACCGGCATCCGCCGGCACTCCGCGGTGCACCTGGGCTTCGCCGCGCAGACCCCGCGCGGACTGGCCGTCCCCGTGGTCAGGGACGCGCACCTGCTCAGCACCGGGCAGCTGGCCGCCGAACTCTCCCGGCTCACCGCCGCTGCTCGCGAGGGCCGGCTCAGCCCGGCCGAGCTCACCGGCGGCACCTTCACCCTCAACAACTACGGGGTCTTCGGCGTCGACGGCTCGACGCCGATCATCAACCACCCCGAGGCGGCCATGCTCGGTGTGGGCCGGATCGCCGCCAAGCCCTGGGTGCACCGGGGCGAGCTGGCGGTGCGCCAGGTGGTGCAGCTGTCCTTCAGCTTCGACCACCGGGTCTGCGACGGCGCGGTCGCCGGAGCGTTCCTGCGCTTCGTCGCCGACGCGGTGGAGTCCCCGGTGGCGCTGCTGCGCGACCTGTGAGACCGCGCTACGCGACCGCTGACCGAAGGACGAAGCGGGGCAGGCCGTCGTCGCCGACCCCGTCCCGCTGGAAGCCGGACCGGAGCAGCACGGCCTGGGAGGCCGTGTTGTCCGGCTCGGTGTGCGCGACCACCAGGCCCACCCCGGGCCCGGCCAGCGCATAGGCCGTCAGCAGCCGTACCGCCTCGGTGACATAGCCGTGGCCGCGCGCCGAGGCGGCCAGGTCGTAGCCGATCTCGACGCCGCCGCGGTTCGGCGGGCCGTGGAAGCCCGCACCGCCGACGGCCGCGCCGTCCTCCAGCCGGACTATCGCGAACACGCCCCACTCCGGCTCGAAGACGCCGCTCTGAGCCGCCTTCACCACACCGCCGCAGGCGTCCCTGGTGCCCTGGAAAGGGCCGTCGGGGACCCAGGCGAACCCGCCGTCCCCGCCGCGCGCCAGCGCCTCGGCCGCCTCAGGGGCGATCGCGCGGAGTTCGATCCGGTCGGTGCGCAATGCTACCGGTCGTGCGTAGTTCATTCGGCCCCTTTGAGCTGGTTGTCCACTCAAGCCAGCATGACGGACCGGACCGGGCCCGCACAGGGGAATTCGCACAAGAAGCAGTCGCCCCGGATTTCGGCTACAGCACGAAGGGGTTGCCGTCCGCGCTCGTCATCGGCCGGCCGGCAGCCTCCCAGGCGTACATCCCGCCGTCGACGTTCACCGCGTCCCGGCCCTGGGCCACCAGGTACTGCACCACCTGGGCCGAGCGGCCGCCGACCCGGCACAGCACATAGAGCTTCTGCTCCGGCAGCTCCTCGATCCGCGCCATCAGCTGGCCCATCGGGATGTGCAGCGCGCCGTCCACATGGCCCGCCTCCCACTCGTCCTGCTCCCGGACGTCGAGCAGGGCGCCCTCGGCGGGCACGGAAGCGGCGTCCACAGTGGGGACGGAGGCGTGGAACATCGGATTCTCCAGGGATCAGGTGCGGGATCAGGCGCGGAATCGGGTTCGGGATGCGATGAGTGACGGCTCAATTCTCGCCGACGCCGGTCACCCCGTGCCGACCAGCCGGTCCAGCTCGGCCTGTCGGGTCGAGACGGACTCCAGCAGCTGCTCGGCCAGCACCTCCAGCAGCGCGTCGGGATCGTCCGGCAGCAGCATCAGCAGCTGACCCATCGGGCTGTCGACCAGCTCGGCGCGGGCCGCCTCGATCCGGTTGAGCCGGGCGGTCAGCCAGTCCAGCCGCTGCCGGAGCCAGGCCACCCGCTCCGGGGTGCCCTCGGCCGGAACGCCGGTGTCGTCGGTCTCACCGGCCCACTCCTCGGCCAGCGCCGCCAGCGCCAGCACGTCGCCGCGCGCGTAGGCCTCGTTGACCCGGGCGATGAAGCCGCCGCGGCGCTCCTGCTCGGCCGGGTCCTGGGCCAGGTCCGGGTGGGCCCGGCGGGCGAGGTCCCGGTACAGCCGCTGGGCCTCCTTGTCCGGCCGGATCCGCTGCGGCGCCTGCGGCATGACGGGCGGTTCGCTCTCGCCCGCGCCGCCGCGCCCGTCGCCGCCGCCGCCGCGCTCGCCGCCCTCGGCGGAGTCCGCCCGGGCCGCCGC
>NZ_BBPM01000061.1:18926-46044 GCF_000787775.1 Streptacidiphilus carbonis
TCGCCGCCGCCGCCGCGCTCGCCGCCCTCGGCGGAGTCCGCCCGGGCCGCCGCCGCGTCCGCCTCGGCGAAGAAGGCCTCCAGGTCCGGCATCGGCTCGACCACGTTGCGCGCCTCGAAGGCCCGCCGGATGTCCTCGGGGTCGCCGGTCCGGGCCGCGGTGGCCTCGGCGATCAGCGCGTCCAGCTCGTCCAGCCGCACGTACATGGGGCCCAGCCGCTGGTGGTGGACCAGGGCGAAGTTGTCCAGCTCCACCCGCAGGGTCTCGACCTCGACCTCGGCGTCGACCCAGCGGGCCTCCGTCCGCGCGATCTGCTCCTCCAGCCGCTGCTCCTCCGGATCGATCCAGCGGACCGGACTGTCGGCAGCCATCTCGCAACCTCACTGCTTGTTGTTTGTCCCGCGGGCCAGCCCCGTCACCCTACTGTCCCCGGGTTCGGGCCAAGGGCGCACACTAGGGCGTGCGAGCCCGCGTGCACCACTGGCCGAGCTAAATGTTCCCCGATGTCAGGCAGCAGAGGCAGGTTTCATGCTTGCCTGGGTATCCCAGTAGGTGCCGGACGGCAGAACAGTACGGCGGCTAGTGCTTGAGAGGGTGAATATGGCGGAAGAGACCTTCGCGGCTACTGAGCGAGGGCGGCGCAAGGACGCCCTGAACGACTCCGCCCCCGACTCCCGCGTGCCCTCCGACTCTCCCGCGCCCCCAGACTCTCCCGCGCCCCCCGACCCGTCGCGCCCCGCGCCCCCCGGCGTCGTCGCCGTGGTGCGGCTCGCCTCGTTGATGATCGATCCGGACGGGCGGGTGTGCCACTGGAGCCGCGCGGCGGAGGAGGTCTTCGGCCACCGCCGCGACGACGTGTTCGACCGGTCCGCCTCCGGGCTGCTCCCGCTGGCCAGGACCGCCCCGGCGGCCTCCGCGAGCACCGGCCGCCTGGGCAACGCCCTGGACCGGCTGGACGACCTCACCTGCTACAGCCCGTCCTGGTCCGGCGACCTGCAGGTGACCGACCGCGACGGACGCACCGTCGACATCCTGTGCTGGGCCTACCGGCTGATCGAACCGGCCGGGCGCAGCCTGCTGGTGCTGGCAGCCGACGCCAGGCCGCTGCGGGCCTCCGGCCCCCGGATCGCCCTCGGCGACCAACTGCTGCCCTACGCGGCCACGACCGCCACCGGGTCCGGCGGTCTGCGGGTGGCGCCGACCAGGTGCGCGCCGGTCGGCGCCGCCGACTCGGCCCGCACCGCCGAGCGGCTGACCGCGATGCTTCCCCGGACCGGGCCGGACCGGCGGCAGCGGCTGATCGGCCAGATCGTGGCCGGCGGCGCGCCCGCGCTGCTGGTGGACGGCACGCTGCGGCTGCCGGTGCTGGCCCAGGAGTTCACCGACGACCACCCCGCCTCGACCTTCACCACCCTCGACTGGCACGAGGAGGACACCCGCACCGTACGGCTCCGCGAGTTCCCGCAGCCCCGCGGCGACCAGCCCCGCGACGACCGGGCCCGCGACGGCAAGCTCCGCGGGCAGCAGGCGGAGGAGAAGAAGAAGAAGAAGCCCACCGGTGTCCGGCTGCGCCGCCCCGGCACCGAGGAGGGCCCCTTCAGCGGTCCACCGACGGTGCCGACGCTGCTGCTCCCGGCCGGCCTCGCCGACGACGGCACCACCCCGGTCCCGCTGCCCGCCGCCGACCCCGGCAATGAGCAGCTGCGGCTGCTGAGCCACGCCGGCGCCCGCATCGGCACCACCCTGGACCTGGATGTGACGGTCCATGAGCTGTGCCAGGTGGTGGTCCCCGGCATCGCCGACTTCGCCTGCGTCGACCTGCGCGACCGGCTGATCGTCGACACCGAGCTGCCGCGCGACCGCCCGGACGACGAGACCCAACTGCGCCGGGTGGCCCGGGCCTTCAGCGAGTCGCTGGCCGGCTGGGAGCACCAGGTGCACGAGGGCACCCTGTTCTCGCTGTCCCGGACCACCCCCTCCGGTCTGGCGCTGCAGAGCAACCAGCCGGTGCTGGTGCCGGTGGTCGAACCGGCCGTCGCCGAGGAGTGCGCGGCTGGGCGGGGCTCCGGGCTGCTGGCACCGCTGTTCGCGGGCCGCTCGATGCTGGTGCTGCCGCTGGCGGCGCGCGGCACCGTGCTGGGCATCCTGACTCTGCTGCGCAATGCCGACCAGCCGCCGTTCGACGAGACCGACGCCGCCTACCTGCGCGAGCTGGCCGCCCGCGCCGCGCTGTCGATCGACAACGCCAGGCTGCACCGGATGGAGGCCAAGACGGCGCTGACGCTGCAGCGCAGCATGCTGCCGAACCGTCCGCCGAGGATCCCTGGGGTGCTGATCGCGCACCGCTACATCCCCGGCGACCGCCGGGCCGAGGTCGGCGGCGACTGGTTCGACGCGGTGCAGCTGCCGGGCAGCCGGGTGGCGCTGGTGGTCGGCGACGTGATGGGCCACGGCCTGCACTCGGCGGTGGCGATGGGCCGCTTCCGCACCGCGATGCAGACCCTGGCCGCGCTGGACCTGCCACCGGGCCAGATCCTGCGGCATCTGGACAACCTCTCCCAGCGGCTCGGCGACGACCACCTGGCCACCTGCCTCTACGCCGTCTACGACCCGATCGCCCGCACCTGCACGCTGGCCAGCGCCGGGCACGTGCCCCCGGTGCTGGTCCATCCGGACGGGCGCGGCGAGCTGCTGGAGATCCCCTCCGGCGCGCCGATCGGGGTGGGCGGGGTGCCGTTCGCCTCCCGGGAGATCAAGGTCGCCGACGGCAGCATGCTGGTGCTGTGCACCGACGGCCTGGTGGAGATGCGGGGCGGCGATATAGGGGACGGGCTGGCCGCGCTCTGCGGCGACATCGTCGACCCCCGGCGCAGCCCGGACGAGGTCTGCGACACGGTGCTGGAGCGGCTGCACACCGACGACCGCAGCGACGACCTGGCCCTGCTGATCGCCCGTTTCGACGGCATCCCGCCGCAGGACGTGATCTCCTGGTCCCTGCAGCTGGACTCCACCGAGGTGCGCCGGGCGCGGCTGATGGTGCGGGGACAGCTGGCGCAGTGGGGCCTGCAGGAGCTGAGCGAGACGGCGGAGCTGCTGGTCAGCGAGTTGGTGACCAATGCGTTGCGGGTGGCCAAGGACCGGGTCGAGCTGCAGCTGATGCGGGTCGGCAAGCTGCTGGTCGAGGTCAGCGACGACGACCACAACCTGCCGTCGCTGGAGCCCTCCGAGGCGCTGGACGAGGACGGCCGCGGCCTGAGCCTGGTCAGCCATCTGTCGGCGCGCTGGGGGACCAGCCGCAAGGCGGTCGGCAAGGTGGTCTGGTTCGAGCTTCCACTGCCGCACCGGGGGCAGTAGAACCGGCGCTGCGGAACTCCTGCTTTGGTTGTACTATGCAACCAACAAAGGAGTGCCGATGCCCACCCCCACCCGTACCGCCGCCCGCTCCGAGTCCATCGACTCCATCCAGCGCGAGCTCACCGCCGTGGCCAGACGCGCCCGCTCGGTGACGGCGCAGATCCACCCCGGGCTGACCCTGGTCACCTACACCCTGCTGGACCACCTGCATGAACGCGGCGGCTGCCGGGGCACCGACCTGGCCGCGCACTTCCTGCTGGACAAGTCCACCGTCAGCAGGCAGATCGCCGCCCTGGACAAGCTCGGCCTGGTCGAGCGCACCGCCGACCCGGAGGACCTGCGCGGTCAGATCATCCGCCCCTCGGCGGCCGGGGAGCAACTGCTGGCCGATGTGCGCGAGCGGCGGCACCAGGCCTTCCTGAGCCGCCTCGCCGACTGGCCGGACGACGACCTGGAACGTTTCGCGTCCTATCTCGCTCTCTACAACGCCCATACCTGAACACCGCCGCCCGACCGGAGTGGTGACGCCCCCTCGGACCTGCGGTGCTTGACACCGCCCGCGCCGACGCCACATCGTGGAGCCCACAACTCGCGATGTATCGCGTTTAATTGGGGGATACAACAAATGAACCTCGCCCGGCGGCTAGCCGCCCTGCCCTGCGGACGACGGAGCAAGTGGGTCGTCCTGGCCGCATGGATCATCCTGCTGCTCGTGCTCGCACCGCTGGCCGGCAAGCTCACCGGCGCCGAGGACAACCAGGCGTCGAGCTGGCTGCCCGGCAGCGCCGAGTCGACCAAGGTGCTCAACCTGGAAGGCGCCTTCACCAGCACCCAGAGCGCGCCGACCGTCGTCCTGTACGTCCGCGACTCCGGCATCACCGCCGCCGACCGGGCCAAGGCCGCCGCCGACGCCACCGCGTTCGCCTCCGCCCCGCACGTCAAGGGTCAGATCACCGGCCCGGTCGTGGCCCAGGACGGCAAGGCCCTGCAGACCGTGGTTCCGGTCGACATGACCACCGGCGGCTGGAACAACCTCACCCCGGCCGTGGACCGGATGCGCGCCGTCGCCACCGCCGGCGACCCCGGCCTGGCCGTGCACATCACCGGGCCCGGCGGGATCGGCGCCGACCAGAGCAAGGCCTTCGCCGGGATCGACGGCACCCTGCTCTACGCGACCCTGGGCGTGGTGGTGATCCTGCTGCTGCTCACCTACCGCAGCCCGACCCTGTGGCTGCTGCCGCTGATGTCCTCGGGACTGGCGCTGACCGCCGCCGAGGCCGTCATCTACCTGCTGGTCAAGCACGCCGGACTGACCGTCAACGCGCAGAGCGGCGGCATCCTGGTGGTGCTGGTCATCGGCGCGGGCACCGACTACGCGCTGCTGCTGGTCGCCCGCTACCGCGAGGAGCTGCGCCGGCACGAGGACCGGCACGAGGCGATGGCCGAGGCCATGCACCGGGCCGGACCCGCGATCATCGCCAGCGCCGCGACCGTCGCGGTCAGCATGCTCTGCCTGCTGTTCGCCCGGATGAACTCCACCAGCGGCCTCGGCCCGGTCTGCGCCATCGGCATCGCGGTGGCGCTGGCCGCCATGGTGACCCTGCTGCCGGCCCTGCTGGTGATCTGCGGACGCTGGATCTTCTGGCCGGTCAAGCCGTCCTTCGGCACCGCCGAGCCGACCGAGAGCGGCATCTGGGCCAAGGTCGGCGGCGGCATCTCGCGCCGTCCCCGGCTGGTGTGGATCGGCACCACGCTGGCCCTGGGCGCGCTGGCGCTCGGCCTGTTCAGCCTCAAGGCCGACGGTCTCTCCACGGCGGGGTCGTTCACCGGCAAGCCCGACTCGGTGGTCGGCGAGACCGTACTGGCCCAGCACTTCCCGGCCGGCGCGGGGTCGCCGGTGGTGGTGATCACCACGGCGGCCGGGGCGGCGCAGGCGCAGTCGGTGCTGGCCGGGGTCCCGGGCATCGCCTCGACCACCCCGCCGCTGACCAAGGGCGGTTTCGCCTATCTCACCGGAACGCTGTCGTCGGCGCCCGACAGCAAGGCCGCCCAGGCCACCGTGGACCGGGTCAGGGCCGCCGAGCACGCCGTACCGGGCGCGCAGGCCAAGGTCGGCGGGAACACCGCGGTGCAGCTGGACACCCAGCGGGCTTCCCGGCACGACGACTACCTGATCATCCCGATCGTGCTGCTGGTGGTGCTGCTGATCCTGGCACTGCTGCTGCGGGCGGTGGTGGCGCCGCTGCTGCTGATCGGGACGGTGGTGCTGTCCTTCGCCGCGGCCCTGGGCGTCAGCTCGTTCTCCTTCGCCCACCTGTTCCACTTCCAGGGCGAGGACAGCTCCTTCCCGCTGTTCGTGTTCGTCTTCCTGGTGGCCCTGGGCATCGACTACAACATCTTCCTGATGACCCGGGTCAGGGAGGAGTCCTTCCACCGCGGCACCCGCGGCGGCGCACTGGCCGGCCTTGCCGCGACCGGCGGCGTGATCACCTCCGCCGGGCTCATCCTGGCCAGCACCTTCGGCGTGCTGGGGACGCTTCCGGTGGTGGGCTTCGCCGAGATCGGCTTCGCGGTCTGCCTGGGCGTGCTGCTGGACACCCTGGTGGTCCGCTCGGTGCTGGTCACCGCGCTCACCATGGACCTGGACCGGCGGCTCTGGTGGCCCAGCGCCCTGGGCAAGGTCACCGCACCGGCCTCGTTCGCGGCCGCGCGCGGCGGCGGCGCCGCCCTGGATCCGGCCTCGGAGCACACCGTCTGAACCCGGCGCCGGCCCGTGCACCCCGCCGTGAGGCGCGGTGCACGGGCCGGCGCTGTTCCCGGGTGCGGGAATAAGCGGGGTGCAGGTTGCATTTACCATCCACGTATCCATGATCCCCCCGCGCCCCGGAGGCCCCTGCATGACGCCCGCGACACCCGAACCGCCCGCCGTGGCGGCCCCCACCGGCCGCATCGTCGCCGTCCTCGCCTTCGCGGGCATCGTCGTCGCCGTCATGCAGACCCTGCTGGTCCCCGTCATCGCGGACCTGCCGTCGCTGCTGCACACCAGCACCTCCAACGCGACCTGGGTGCTGACCGCCACCCTGCTCGCCGGAGCCGTGGCCACCCCGATCATGGGCCGGCTCGGCGACCTCTACGGCAAGCGGAGGATGCTGCTGGTCAGCCTGGCCCTGATGGTGCTCGGGTCGCTGGTGGCCGGATTCACCTCCAGCCTGATCCCGATGGTCGTCGGCCGGGCCCTGCAGGGCTTCGCCATGGGTGCCATCCCGCTGGGCATCAGCATCATGCGCGACGAGCTCCCGCGCGAGCGGCTCGGCTCCGCGATGGGCCTGATGAGCTCCTCCATAGGCATCGGCGGCGCACTCGGCCTGCCGGGCGCCGCGCTGGTCGCCGAACACTTCGACTGGCATGTGCTGTTCTTCGCCGCCGCCGGACTCGGCCTGGTCTCCATAGCCCTGGTCCTGGCCACCGTCCCGGAGTCCGAGCTGCGCGCCCCCGGCCGCTTCGACACCCTCGGCGCGGTGGGCCTCTCGGCCGGACTGGTCGCCCTGCTGCTCCCGATCACCAAGGGCGGCGACTGGGGCTGGGGCAGCACCACCACCCTCGGCCTGTTCGCCGCCGCCGTCGTCATCCTGCTGCTCTGGGGCTGGATGGAGCTGCGGATCGCCGACCCGCTGGTCGACCTGCGCACCACCGCGCGCCGCCAGGTGCTGCTGACCAACCTGGCCTCCATCACCATCGGCGTCTCCTTCTACGCGATGTCGCTGGTCCTGCCCCAACTGCTGGAACTGCCCAGGGCCAGCGGCTACGGGCTCGGCCAGTCCATGGTGGTCGCCGGTCTGTGCATGGCCCCGATGGGCGTGGCGATGATGCTGGTCTCGCCGCTCTCGGCGCGGATCACCGCCGCCCGCGGACCCAAGACCTCGCTGCTGCTGGGCATGGCCGTGATCGCCGCCGGGTACGCGGCCGGGCTCGGCCTGATGGGCGCGGTCTGGCAGGTGCTGATCATCACCACCGTGATCGGGGCCGGCATCGGCTTCGCCTACTCCGCGCTGCCCGCCCTGATCATCGGTGCGGTCGACCCCTCCGAGACCGGCGCCGCCAACGGCCTGAACACCCTGATGCGCTCCATCGGCACCTCCGTCTCCAGCGCCGTCATCGGCATGGTGCTGGCCCATATGACCAAGCCCTTCGCCGGACAGCCCGCGCCGGACCTGGCCGGGTTCCGGGCCTCCTTCGCGATCGCGGTCGGCGCGGTGCTGATCGGCCTGCTGCTGGCCGCCTTCCTGCCCGGACGGAGCGGCGGCTCCCCCGCCGGTCCGGTGCTGCGCTCCGTCGGCGAGGATGAGGTCCGGACCGCCGAACCGGCCCGGTCGTAGCCGGCCGGCCGACCCATCCTCGAATCCCCCAGGAGCCAGCACCGTGCCGCTCATCCAGGTCAAGCAGCTCGCCGGACGCAGCGAGGAGCAGAAGCGCGCCATCGCCCGCGAGCTCACCGACGCCTTCGTCCGGGCCACCGGCGTCAGGCCGGAGGCGGTCTGGGTCACCATCGACGAACTGCCGCCGGAGAACTGGGCCATCGGCGGCACCCTGGTCGCCGACCGCTGAGACCGGCCCCTCGCGGGCTCCGCGGCCCCGGCTGACCCACCCTCAACCGTGCACCGGCACGGCGGACATAACGGTTCCGAACGGATCATCCGTGCTCCCGTGCCGTCCGCCGTGCCGTTGTGCCAATCTGTGCCTGCGGGGGATCCGATCGGGCACGGCAGGGTGTGGGGGGAAGCTCCATGAGCAACGAGATCTACTTCAGCAACAACTACCGCGACCTGTGCGAACAACAGGGCACCGGGTCAGGTTTCCAGTTCGAGTTCTCCTGCAACCGGTGCCACGACACCTGGCGCTCGGCCTTCCAGCCCTACACCAGCGGCCGGATGGCCGGCTGGGCGGACCGGGTGGTGGGCAGCGCCTGGGGGGCGTTCGGCCGCGCCGGCAGCGAGGCCAGCAGCGCGCTGGGCGGGATGGTCGGCGCCAACTGGGGCCCGGCCAAGGACGCCGCCTTCCAACAGGCCGTCGACACCGCGAAGAACCACTTCAACCGCTGCGGCCGCTGCACCACCTATGTCTGCGCCCGCTGCTGGAACGCCGCCCAGGGCCTGTGCCTCACCTGCGCCCCGGACACCGCCGCCGAGGCCCTGGCCGCCCAGCAGCGCGGCCTCAACGACGCGGTCTCCCAGCAGGCCTACGAGACCGGCGCCGCCCAGGCCTCCTCCTTCGACACCACCCGGCGCCGCCAACTGGTCTGCCCCCAGTGCAGCACCGAGACCCACGGCGCCCGCTTCTGCCCGGGCTGCGGCCACCGGCTCGCCCAGCCCGACCACTGCACCTCCTGCAACGCCGAGGTCCCCGAGGGCGCCGCCTTCTGCCCCGACTGCGGCACCCGCCGCTGACCGGCCGTCCGCCCGGCCCGGTGGTGACCGGAGCGCTGCGCTCCTACAATCCTCCGGGCCTCCCGGGCCGGCGGGCCGGGCCGGGCCGGCCGGGAAACAAGAAGTCCCGCAGACCCTGAGGTCTGCGGGACCAATGTGCGCGAGGGGGGATTTGAACCCCCACGCCCTTTCGGACACTGGCACCTGAAGCCAGCGCGTCTGCCATTCCGCCACTCGCGCAGTGAGTGTCGCCGTCGGCCCCTACCGCCTCTGCTTGCTGCGGCAGCGCCTTTCGACAAGAAGAACATTAGCACGTCGGAGGGGTGCTCCTGCCCACCCATTACCCCGGCCGCGGCGGCCCGGGACCCCGTGCGGCCCAAGCCGAACGGGTGATCAAAGGATGACCACGCCCGACTGCGGGTACGTCTCAGCCTGGACGCCCCGACTCGTACCGGTCGGACCCTGGCAATGGCATTCTTCATACAGCTACACACCGCATCGCCTGCCGTCCTGCCGTGACCGACCCCACGTGGCCACTGCTCTGCGCGGAGGAACCGCACGCCGGTCCCGGGCGTAGATACGATCAGTAGGACGACAAGCATGCTGCCGCCGCGCGCCCGCGCGGCGGACCGAGAACGCCCGATGGAAGGGGGTGCCCCGTGGGAGCCCTGAAGAAGTTCGAGCAACGACTCGAGGGATTCGTCAACGGCGCCTTCGCCAAGGTGTTCAAGTCCGAAGTGCAGCCCGTGGAGATCGCCGGAGCGCTGCAGCGCGAGTGCGACAACAACGCCAGCATCTGGAACCGCGACCGCACGGTCGTCCCCAACGACTTCATCGTGGAGCTCAGCACCCACGACTACGAGCGGCTCAGCCCCTACGCCGCTCAGCTCGGCGGGGAACTGGCCGGTATGGTCCGCGAGTACGCCCAGGCGCAGCGCTACTCCTTCATGGGCCCGCTCAAGGTCGCCCTGGAGCAGGCGGCGGACCTGGACACCGGCCTGTACCGGGTCCGCAGCCGGATCGAGTCGGCCCCCGAGGCCCAGTCCCCGGCCGCCGACCCCTACGCCCAGCAGTACCAGCAGCCCCCGGCCCGGCCGCAGCCGCCCGCGTACGGCGCCCAGCCCGGGGCCGGCCAGACCTACGGGGGACGGCAGGCCGAGGCCTGGCAGCCGCAGGTGCCCCCGCTGCCGCCGACCGCCCCCGCCTTCCCCGCGGTGCAGCCCGGATCCCCGCCGCCGCCGGCCCACCGCCCCGAGGCCGGCGACAACAACGTCCGGCCGCTGCCCGGCAGCGGCTACGGCGCCGGCGCCGTGACCAGGCGCTGGCTGGAGATCAACGGCGACCGGCACCAGGTGACCACCCCCGTGGTCGTCCTGGGCCGCAGCACCGAGGCCGACATCCGGATCGACGACCCCGGGACCTCCCGCAAGCACGCCGAGATCCGGATCGGTTCGCCCTCGATGGTGCTCGACCTCGGCTCCACCAACGGCATCGTGGTCGACGGACAGCACACCCAGCGCGCTACGCTGCGCGACGGCTCACGGATCGTCATGGGCAGCACCACCATCGTCTACCGGCAAGCCGAAGGGTGACGCGGGGCACATGTCAGAACTGACCCTCACCGTCATGAGACTGGGATTCCTCGCAGTCCTGTGGCTGTTCGTCATCGTCGCGGTGCAGGTCATCCGCAGCGACCTGTTCGGCACCAAGGTGGTCCAGCGGACCGCCGCGGCCGGGCGCCGCAACGGCGCCGGGGCGGTGCCGACAGGCCGTCAGCAGCCCCCGCAGCAGCGCGAGGCGCGCGGCCAGCAGACCCAGGGCAACGGCAGGCCGCGCCGCGGCGGCCCCACCCAGCTGGTGGTCGTGCAGGGATCGCTGGCGGGCACCACCGTCGCGCTCCAGGGCCAGACCATCACGCTCGGCCGGGCCCACGACTCGACCATCGTCCTGGACGACGACTACGCGTCCTCGCGCCACGCCCGGATCTACCCCGACCAGACCGGCCAGTGGATCGTCGAGGACCTGCAGTCCACCAACGGCACCTATCTGGACCGGACCCGGCTGACCAGCCCCACCCCGCTCCAGCCGGGAGCGGCCATCCGCATCGGCAGGACCGTCATCGAGCTGCGGAAGTAGTCACGCATGAGGCATGGGCACCAGCCCCCCGTCCCCCACCCGGGCAGTGAAGGCAGCGGTCGGACGCACCCGCGCCCGGACAGGCGGCGCCGCGCACCGTACGATGCATCAACGCACGCTGCACCGGGGCATCGCGCAGGGGACCGAGGGAAGGGGGCGGACGGCACATGAGCCTCGTGCTGCGCTTCGCCGCCGGGTCGCACAAGGGCATGATCCGGGAGGGCAACGAGGACTCCGGCTACGCCGGTCCGCGGCTGCTCGCCGTGGCCGACGGCATGGGCGGCCAGGCGGCCGGCGAGGTGGCCTCCTCCGAGGTCCTCTCCACCATGGTCGAGCTGGACGAGGACGTGCCGGGCACCGACCCGCTGACCGCACTGAGCCAGGCCGCCGACCGCGCCAACGAACGGCTGCGGCTGCTCGTCGAGGGCGACCCCGCGCTGGAGGGCATGGGCACCACGCTCACCGCGCTGCTCTGGGACGGCCAGCGGGCCGGTCTGATCCACATCGGCGACTCCCGCGCCTACCTGCTCCGCGACGGCTCGCTGTCGCAGATCACCCAGGACCACACCTGGGTGCAGCGGCTGGTGGACGAGGGCCGGATCACCGAGGAGGAGGCCAGCACCCACCCGCAGCGCTCGCTGATCATGCGCGCGCTGATGGGGACCGGCGAGGTCGAGTCCGACCTGTCGATCCGTGAGGTGCGGGCCGGGGACCGCTATCTGATCTGCTCCGACGGCCTCTCCGGCGTGGTCAGCCACCAGACCCTGGAAGAGACCCTCGGCAGCTACTACGCCCCCGAGCAGACCGTCGCCGAGCTGATCCAGCTGGCGCTGCGCGGCGGCGGCCCCGACAACATCACCTGCGTGGTCGCCGACGTCCTGGACGTCACCGACGGCGACACCATGGCCGGCCACTTCACCGACACCCCGGTGGTGGTGGGCGCGGTCGCCGACGGTCCGCCGACCATCAGCCACCACACCATGGCGAACACCCCGGCCGCCCGCGCCGCCTCGCTCGGCCGCCAGCAGCAGCCCGGCGGCGTGGCCGTCGCCGAGCCCGGCTACGACGGCTCCGCCGAGGGCGGGTACCAGGACGCCGACTACGACGAGCGCACCGACGAGTACGCCCAGGACGAGCAGGACTACCTGCCCGAGGAGGGGAGCCGCCGCAGCCGCCGCCGGGAGCGCACCGGCCGCAGGCGCTGGGCGGTGCCGACCGTGGTCGCACTGGTGGTGCTGGCGCTGATCGCCAGCGCCGGCTACTTCGGCTACCGCTGGACCCAGACCCAGTACTTCATCGGCGCCGACGGGTCGACCGTGGCGATCTACAAGGGCGTCAACCAGAACCTGGCCGGCCTCAAGCTGTCCAAGGTCTACCAGGCCTCGGCGGTCCAGCTGAGCGATCTGCCGCCGATCGACCAGACCCATGTGAAGAACACCATCACCACCGCCAGCCTCAACGACGCGCAGAGCCAGCTGGCCCAGCTGCAGACCCAGGCGAACGTCTGCAAGGCGGCCAAGGCCGCCGGCACCGGCAGCACGCCCGGCGCGAGCGCGAGCCCGAGCGCCGGCGCGAGCCCCAAGCCGTCCGCGTCCGCCCCGGCCGCCAACCCCAACCCGTCGGCCTCCTCCACCCTGAGCACCCAACAGCAGCAGACGCTGGCTGCCCAGTGCGTCGCCGCCTGAGCAAGCGCAGCAGCACCCGGTCCGGGGCGGCGACGCCCCGGCCGGAGCCGTGCCGGGGCGAGCCGTGCCGGGCGGGGCCCTCTCCGGGAGCCGCCGGATGAGCGCCCCCGCGACCGCGACGATCGTGCCGCAGGGCGCACCCAACCGCCGCAACACCGAACTGGTGCTGCTGGTCCTCGCGGTGCTGATCCCGCTGTTCGCCTACGCCGACACCGGCCTGGCCATGGACGACCGGGTCCCGGCCGGAATGGCCGAGTACGGACTGGGCATGGGCCTGTTCGCGCTGCTGGCCCATCTCGCGGTCCGCCGCTTCGCCCCCTACGCGGACCCGCTGATGCTGCCGATCGCGGCCCTGCTGAACGGCCTGGGCCTGGTCTTCATCTGGCGCCTGGACAAGGCCCGCCAACTGGCGCACAACTTCCCGGCCGCGCAGAACCAGCTGATCTGGACCGGTCTGGGGGTCGCCCTGTTCATCGGGGTGATGGCGCTGCTCAAGGACCACCGCCTGCTGCAGCGCTACACCTACATCGCCGGCCTGGTCGCCCTGGTCCTGCTGGCGATCCCGGCCTTCATGCCGGCCCGGGCCTCGGACTTCGGCGCGAAGATCTGGATCCACCTCGGCGGCTTCTCGATCCAGCCCGGCGAGTTCGTCAAGATCGTGCTGCCGGTGTTCTTCGCCGGCTACCTGATGGCCAAGCGGGACGCGCTGGCGCTGGCCAGCCGCCGCTTCCTCGGCCTCTACCTGCCGCGCGGGCGGGACCTCGGGCCGATCATCGCGGTGTGGCTGCTCAGCCTGCTGATCCTGGTCTTCGAGACCGACCTGGGCACCTCGCTGCTGTTCTTCGGCGCCTTCGTGATCATGCTCTATGTGGCCACCGAGCGCACCAGTTGGATCGTCTTCGGCCTGCTGATGGCCGGGCTGGGCTTCTGGGCGGTGTCCGGCGCCGAGGCCCATGTTCAGTCCAGGATCACCGACTGGCTGCACCCGCTGACCGCGGCGCCGGGCGGCGGCGGGGTCGGCCAGATCGGCCAGTCGCTGTTCGCGCTGGGCGCCGGCGGGGTCCTCGGCACCGGCCTGGGCCAGGGCCACTCCTGGCTGATCGGCTTCGCCGCCAAGAGCGACTTCATCCTCGGTACCATCGGCGAGGAGCTCGGCCTGGCCGGGCTGATGGCCCTGTTCCTGCTCTACGCGCTGCTGGTCGAGCGGGGGCTGCGGACCGCGCTCGCGGCCCGCGACCCGTTCGGCAAACTGCTGGCCGTCGGCCTCTCCGGGGCCTTCGCGCTCCAGGTCTTCATCGTGGCCGGGGGCGTGACCGGTACCATCCCCCTGACCGGTATGACCTTGCCGTTCATGGCCCAGGGCGGTTCCTCCGTCATCACCAACTGGGCCCTGGTGGCCATCCTGCTGAAGATCAGCGACGTGGCCCGGCGCCCGGCCCCGGTTCCGGAGACCGCGGCAGAACCGACCCAGGTGGTCGGACCGTCATGATGGACGTGTAGACAAGTGGTTGACCGCCCGCAGCCGGGCACCTGACCTGCTTTCGGTACCCAGGGAGAAGCCGAGTGAACAAGCCCATCCGCCGGGTGTCGGTGTTCTGCCTGGTCCTGGTCCTCGCGCTGATGATCAGGGTGAACTACGTCCAGGGCGTCCAGGCCAGTTCGCTCGACAAGAACACCAACAACAAGCGCGGCCTGATCGAGGCGTACAGCTACCCCCGCGGCCAGATCATCGTCGGCGGCAAGCCGGTCACCAAGGACATCGAGGTCGACGGCAACACCTACAAGTACAAGCGCGGCTACACCGACGGGGCCGTCTACGCCCCGGTCACCGGCTTCTCCTCGCAGGTCTACGGCAGCAACCTGCTGGAGAACGTCGAGAACCCGATCCTCAGCGGCAACGACTCGCGGCTGTTCATCCGCAACACCCTGGACCTGATCACCGGGAAGCCCAAGCAGGGCGGCGACGTGGTCACCACCATCGACCCCAAGGTGCAGACGGCCGCCTACAGCGCCTTCACCAGCGCCGGCAAGAAGGGCGCGGCGGTCGCCCTGGACCCGACCACCGGCGCCATCCTCGGCCTGGTCAGCGTCCCGTCCTACGACCCGTCGACGATCGCCGGCAGCGACAACCAGAGCGCCTGGACCACACTGAACGCGGACAAGTCCCAGCCGATGCTGAACCGGGCGCTGCGCCAGACCTACCCGCCGGGCTCCACCTTCAAGCTGGTCACCTCGGCCGCGGCGCTGGAGAACGGCGTGATCACCGACATCAACGCCAAGACCGACTCGCCCGACCCCTACACCCTCCCGCAGACCACCACCCCGCTGCCGAACGAGGCCGGTGACAACTGCCTCAACGTGTCGATGAACGACGCGCTGAGGGTGTCCTGCAACACGGTCTTCGCCAAGATCGGCGACGAGATCGGCAACACGAAGATGGCCGCCGAGGCGGCGAAGTTCGGCTTCAACAGCTCCTCGCTGACCATCCCCGTGGGCGTCACCAAGAGCAACTACGACACCGGAATCAACCGGCCGTCCAACGCGCTGTCCTCGGTCGGCCAGTTCGACACCCGGGCCACCCCGCTGCAGATGGCCATGGTCGCCGCCGCGATCGCCAACAACGGCACCCTGATGAAGCCCTACCTGGTCGCCCAGGAGCGCTCGGCCAACCTGGATGTGATCGACACCACAAAGCCGACCGTGCTGTCCCAGGCGACCACCCCGCAGGTCGCCCAGGAGATCCAGACCATGATGGTCAACGTGGTCCAGAACGGCACCGGCACCCCGGCGCAGATCTCCGGCGCCACCGTCGGCGGCAAGACCGGCACCGCCCAGCACGGCGAGAACAACGCCGACAACCCGTACGCCTGGTTCGTCTCCTACGCCAAGATGGGCGACAAGCAGGTCGCGGTCGCCGTGGTCGTCGAGGACAGCAACGCCCAGCGCGACGAGATCTCCGGCTCCGGCCTGGCCGCGCCGATCGCCAAGAAGATGATGGAGGCCGCCCTCGGCAAGTGACCGGTTCCACAACAGCTGCCGCCGACCCGGGTTTCGCCCGGCCGGGAACCGCCGACACTCGATACCGGTCTCATATCAAGCTGCCCCTCCCGCGTCGGAACCGACTCCGGGCCCGGTAGCGTATCCGCAAGCAGCGGTGTGCCCTACCGGTGCCATGACCGCAGACCGCAGCAGGACCGACAGATCAACCTCGGCACTGGCGAGGGAGAGGGTTGGAACCATGGAAGAACCGCGTCGCCTCGGCGGCCGGTACGAGCTGGGCGGTGTCCTCGGGCGCGGCGGCATGGCAGAGGTCTACCTCGGCCACGACATCCGGCTCGGACGCGCCGTCGCCGTGAAGACGCTGCGGGCCGACATGGCCCGCGATCCGTCGTACCAGGCCCGTTTCCGCCGTGAGGCACAGTCGGCCGCATCACTGAACCACCCCTCGATCGTCGCCGTGTACGACACCGGCGAGGACTACATCGACGGGATCTCCATCCCGTACATCGTGATGGAGTACGTCGACGGGTCCACCCTGCGCGAGCTCCTGCACTCCGGGCGGCGGCTGCTGCCCGAGCGCGCCCTGGAGATGACCACCGGGGTGCTGCAGGCGCTGGAGTACTCACACCGCAACGGCATCGTCCACCGCGACATCAAGCCCGCGAACGTCATGCTGACGCGCAACGGCACCGTCAAGGTGATGGACTTCGGCATCGCCCGCGCCATGGGCGACGCCGGGATGACCATGACGCAGACCGCGGCGGTCATCGGCACCGCGCAGTACCTCTCCCCGGAGCAGGCCAAGGGCGAGCAGGTCGACGCCCGGTCCGACCTGTACTCCACCGGCTGCCTGCTGTACGAGCTGTTCACCATGCGCCCGCCGTTCGTCGGCGAGTCCCCGGTGGCGGTCGCGTACCAGCACGTGCGCGAGGAGGCCCAGCCGCCCTCGGCCTACGACCCGGAGATCCGGCCCGAGTACGACGCCATCGTGATGAAGGCGCTCGCCAAGGACCGCGACTACCGCTACCAGAGCGCCGACGAGATGCGCGCCGACATCGAACGCGCGCTCGACGGGCTCCCGGTCGCGGCCGCCCAGACCGTCGCCTACGGCGCGGGCCAGATGGCCGGCTACGGCCAGCAGGCCGACCCGTACGGCCGCACCACGGCCATGCCGCAGCAGTCCGGCGCCGCCGGGCAGACCAGCCTGCTCCCGGGCGTCGGCCAGGGCTACGACGTGGGCGGCGACGGCTACGACAACGGCCAGGGCTACGACGACGGCTACAGCGGCGGCCGCAGCGACCGGCGCAAGGCCGGCGGGAGCGGCGGCAACCGCAACACCTCGTGGATCATCCTCGGGGTCGCGGCGGTGCTGGTCCTGGT
This sequence comes from Streptacidiphilus carbonis, assembly GCF_000787775.1. Taxonomy (GTDB): domain Bacteria; phylum Actinomycetota; class Actinomycetes; order Streptomycetales; family Streptomycetaceae; genus Streptacidiphilus; species Streptacidiphilus carbonis. The sequence goes on from NZ_BBPM01000061.1 coordinate 35,905, forward strand.
CGGCGCGTACTTCGTGGCCACGTCGATGTTCAAGGGCAGCGGCAGCACCACGGTGTCGGCACCCCAGCTGGTCGGCGACGACTTCGCCACCGCGCAGACAGCGGTCACCAACATCGGCAACAAGATCACCGTGGTCAAGGGCACCCCCATCTCCTGCGACCCCAACACGGCCGACAAGGGCAAGATCTGCACTCAGGACCCGGTCGCCGGCACCACCCTGAAGTCGGGCCAGGTCATCACCGTCCACCTGAGCACCGGCGCAGCGGCCAAGGCAGTCCCGGATGTGTCCAACAAGTCGGTCCAGGACGCCACCTCGGCCCTGAACGCCGCCGGATTCACTCTGGGCACCCAGACCGAGCAGCCGAGCGACACCGTCGACAGCGGCAAGGTCATCGGCACCACCCCCGCTGCCAACTCGCAGCAGCCGCTCGGCTCGACGATCAACCTGATCGTCTCCTCCGGCAAGGCGCAGGTGACGGTGCAGTACCTGGTCGGCAGCCAAGGCACCTCAGCGCAGACGACCCTGACCAACGCCGGGCTGAACCCGCTGACCACGGTGAGCCCCACGTTCAACACCCAGTACCAGGCCGGCGCGGTGATCTCCGAGCAGGTCAACGGCCAGGACGTACCCCAGTCGGGAGCCCAGGCCGCCAAGGGCGCCAACGTGAACCTGGTGGTCAATCCGCAGACCGCTCCGTCCTCTTCCGCCCCCAGCAACGGCGCCTCGGCGTCGGCGTCGGCGAGCCAGAGCACGGGGATCATAGGAGGCTTCACCGGAGGGAACAACGGCGGCAACGGCGGCGGCAACGGGCATTAGCCCCAGCCACCGGGTAACCCCGCGACACCCGAGAGGGGCTGTGGACGCCGCACAGGCGTCCACAGCCCCTCTCGGCTTTCTGCTGTCCCACCGCGTCCCACTGCGGCTGACGCAATCGCAAGCGTGCTATCAGGCATCAGGTACCCGATCGGTGTCCATGTGCCCGACAGCTTCTGCACTGTCGGGCATACGGGTACGCTGTAGGGCATGGAGACCAGGACGCCCCCCAGCCGCAAGCGCTCTTCCCGCCGCGGGCACCACGCCGACGAGCCGATAAGTGCTCTCAGCATGCGCGAGCTGGGCAAGCTGACCGTCGAGCAGGTGTCTGGGATCGACCATCCCGTGCCGGTTACCAGCAATGGTCGGCCGGTGGCCTGGTTGGTTCCGATGTCTCCCAGCGAGCGGCGTCGCGCCGAGATGATCGCCGAGGGGACGCTGGAGCCGCGCCGCCGTGAGGACCTCACGGCCTGGTCCCCCGAGCCGCCTTCCGCTTCCGATGAGAACGAGTCGATTCTCTCCGAGCTCCTCCTCGCCATGCGCGAACAGGAGCGGACGTGATCTACCTCGACTCCTGCGCCTTGGTGAAGCTCCTGATCAGTGAGAAAGAGACACCGGCGCTCGAGCAGTTCCTCGACGGCCACCGCGCCGAAATGGTCAGCTGCCAACTGGCAGTCACCGAGGTCATTCGCGTCATCCGCCGTTCCTGCTACGACGCCCAGCGCAGGCTGACCGCCGACCAGTCCGTCCTGGACCACCGCCTCACGCTGGCCGCACGCCTCCTGGACCGCATCGACCTCGTCGTCGTGAACAAGACCGTCTTCCTCGCCGCCGCGGCCTTGTCCGAGGACCCAATGGTCGGCTCGTTGGACGCGATCCACCTTGCCAGTGCCCGCACTATCGGCCCGGACCTGTCCGCCTTCGTCACCTACGACAAGACCCTCGCCCGCGCGGCCACGTCCGTCGGCCTCCCGCTCGCCCAACCTGCCTGACCCGCGACGCCTGCCTCACCGCAGCTCCGCAGGAAGGTCGCGGGCTTTGTCCACAGGTTCCGTGCGGGTCAGGGAGGCCCAGACGGCCATGCGGTAGCGGGAGGTGTAGGCCGGGGTGCAGGTGGTGAGGGTGAGGTAGTGGCCGGGGTGGTGATAGCCGGATTCGGGTGGGATCGGGGCGGTGACGCCCACGTCGTACTTGCTGGTCTGCTGCAGGGTGCGGTCGACGGTGTAGACGTACCAGGTGGTGCGGGTCTCCACGACGACCTTGTCGCCGGGCCGCAGCTGCGGCAGGTCGTGGAACTTGGCGCCGTGGCCGTCCCGGTGCGCCGCCATGGCGAAGTTGCCGGAGCCGGCCCAGGGCATGGCCGCGGCGTAGGGCTGCTGGTAGACCCCGGCCACCCCCTCGTTGAGGACGTCGGTGCCGGTGCCCAGTTTGATCAGGACCTCGTAGTCCTTCCCCAGCCTGGGGATGTGCAGGAAGCCCACCCCGTCCCCCGCGCGGTAGACCCGGGGCGCCGGCGGCCTGGCGTCCGCGCCCGACCCGGCCCCGGCCGGGGGCGCGGCCCAGGACTGCCGGACCCGGGCCGCGTCGCCGGCGGCCGTCCGGTCGGCGACCACGTCGGTCCACCAGAGCGAGTAGACGACGAAGAGGCCCAGCAGCATCCCGAGGGTGATCAGCAGCTCGCCCAGCACGCCTGCGGCCGCCGTCAGCGGGCGACGGAGGCGGCGACGGGGACGGCGGGGACGGCGGAGGCCGGGAGAGGACGGCGAGAGGGGCATGGGGACGGTTCTCCTCGGGCGCGGGGCCTGCGGTCCGTGACCGCACGCCCCGCCCGACGCCCCGTCAGCCCGTCTGCAGCGCCGCGGGCTTCTTGCCCGAGCTCTTCGGCAGGTCCTCGGTCATCGTGCCCCAGACCGCCATCCGGTACTTGGAGGTGAACTCCGGCGTACAGGTCGTCAGGGTGATGTAGCGGCCCGGCTTGGTGTAGCCGGACTGCGGCGGCACCGGCTGGATCACGCTGACGTTGGTCGGCGAGGTCTGGCCGAGCGTGCTGGTCACCGTGTAGGTGTAGTAGTCGTAGGCGGTCTCCACGACGACCTTGTCGCCGGGGACCAGCTTGTTGATGTAGCGGAACGGCTCGCCGTGCGTGTTGCGGTGCCCGGCCAGCGCGAAGTTCCCGGTCCCGTTCCACGGGAAGGCCGTCTCCAGGTCGCCCGTGTAGTGCCCGACCAGACCGTTGTCGAGGATGGACTCCTTGTCCACGCCCTCGGCGATCGACGTCATCACGTCCAGCTTGGGGATGTAGATGACAGCGAACTTGGTGCCGGCGGCTATGGAGGTCGGATAGGCCGGGTGGCTCTTGGAGGCGCTGCCAGCGGAGGAGCCGTTCGGCCCCCACTGCTGCTCCAGGGTCTTCACCGCGCCGTGCGCGTAGTTGTCGGCGGCGACGTTGGTCCACCACAACTGGTAGGCGACGAACAGGAACATCACCACGCCCAGGGTGATGAACAGCTCGCCCATCAGCCGAACCGCGATGATGCCGACGCTCTCCTTAGGCTTCGGCGGCCTCGGCCCGGCCGGGGCCGAACGGCCGCCGCCCCGCCGTCTGGACCGCTGCTGGGCCCGGCGCCGCTCGGCCCGGCCGCCGACCGCCGCCACCGACTGCTGCTGCTGCGCCGACGCGCCTGGCATCGCCCAGCGGGGAACCCGCAGCTTGAGCGTCTCCGAACCGTCGTAGTCCGGCGAACCCTCGGAGCCCGCGAAACCCTCAGCGCCCGCAAAACCAGAGCCCGAAGATCCCGCAGAGCCGTCCCCCTCGGGCCAGTAGACGCTCGGCTCCGAAGCGGCGTCGCCGCGGTCGTCGACGTTGTCGTCACTGCCGCGCTCCGGGCGCAGCGCGGTCATGCGACGGCCCGCCCGATCACCGGCGCAAGGCCGGCCGAGCGGGCGACGGCGTCCGGGTCGCCGCACTCCGCCAGCCAGTTGGCGAGCATCCGGTGGCCGCCCTCGGTCAGCACCGACTCCGGGTGGAACTGAACGCCCTCCACCGGCAGGTCGCGGTGGCGCAGGCCCATCACTATGCCGGAGTCGGTCCACGCGGTGACCGCCAGCTCGGCCGGCACGGTGTCGCGCTCGACGGCGAGCGAGTGGTAGCGGGTGGCGGTGAGAGGGGAGTGCAGTCCGGCGAACACGCCCCCGTCCTCGTGGATCACCGCCGAGGTCTTGCCGTGCAGCAGTTCGGGCGCGCGATCGACCACGGCGCCGTGGGCCACCGCGATGGACTGCAGCCCCAGGCAGACGCCGAACAGCGGGATGCCCGCGGCAGCACAGTGGTGCACCATCTCCACGCACACCCCGGCGTCCTCCGGGGTGCCGGGTCCGGGCGACAGCAGCACCCCGTCGTAGGCGTCCGCGGTGACCGAGTCGACCGACACCTCGTCGTTGCGCACCACCTCGCAGACCGCGCCGAGCTGGTAGAGGTACTGGACCAGGTTGAAGACGAAGCTGTCGTAGTTGTCCACGACGAGGATGCGGGATCCCATCAGGCAGCGACTCCGGTCGGTACGAGGGGCACATAGGTCGGTAGGGCGGCCCCGTTCAGCGAGGGCGCCGTGGACGACGTGGACGACGTGGACGGCTTGGCGGACGACGTCCCCGTGGACGGCTTGGCGCTGGGGCTGCCTACCGGCTGCACGCTGTTGGTGCCGCCGTTGTCCACTGTGACGTCACCGAAGGGGAGCAGCGGTTCCGCCCAGGGGAAGACCCATTTGAAGAGGACGGCCACCACGGCGACGAACAGCACCAGCGAGAGGAAGGCGCGCACCAGGGCGTTGCCGGGCAGCCGGTTCCAGATCCAGGCGTACACCGCGCTCCCTCCTCCACGTCTCCGATGTCACTGCCGCACCAGCGTACGGGGCGATCGCCGCTCCGGGTGCGGCACCCGGCCAGCCTTTACCCGAGTCATTTCCCGGACCGCTGCCGGGGCTACCGCCGGAACCGCTGCCGGGACCGCTGCCCGGACTACTGCTGGGCCTGCGCGTACTGCAGGTCCACCGTGCCCGTGTAGGCGGGCAGGGTCATCGCCCCGGAACGGTCCAGCTTCCAGCCGAGGCCGTAGGCGGCCACGTACTGGAGGTAGTTCTGGATGTAACTGTCCTGGTCGAGGGCGGCCAGCAGCTTCTGCTGGACGCCCACCGCCCGGATCACATAGGGAGGGGAGTAGACCCGGCCCTGGAGGATCAGCTGGTTGCCGACGCAGCGGACCGCGCTGGTGGAGATCAGCCGCTGGTCCTGGACCTGGATGCCGGTCGCGCCGCCCCGCCACAGCGCGTTGACCACGGCCTGCAGGTCCTGCTGGTGCACCACCAGGTCGTCCGGCTGCGGCTGCGGCACCCCGGGGATCTTCGCGGTGGCCCCGCTGGGCGCGTCGTTGAGGGTCACGGTCACCCCGGCCCCGCTCAGCGGGTCGAGCCCGGCCTGCTGCTCCAGCACCGCGAGCCGCTTGGCGTCCTCCGGGTTCGTGACGTGCTGGGCCGCGAGCGCGTCGATCTGCGCCCGCAGCGCGGCGACCGCGCTCTCGGACTCGGCGTTCTGCTGGCTCCGCTGCTGTATCAGGTCGGTGAGCCGGAGCAGGGTGTCGTCATTGCGGAGCGAGGTTCCGTGCGCGGTCTGAGAACTCACATAGAACAGAAACCCGGCCAGCGCGAAGACCATACATGTCGCGATACGCCCGACAATTCGGGTGCGCTTGGGTGACGGTTCGGTCCCGGGATCGGTCACGGGCGGAACTTCTTGCGAATCTGCCACGTACCCTTATCTCCTTCTGACTCCGCAAGCCACTACGCTAACGGACGCTGGAGAGGTGTGCGGCGCCCCCGGGCCCCGCATCATCCGCCTGCCCACACAACCCCACAGCTCAGCAGGCGCCCTAGTGCCATGCAGTGCAGCGCATCGACAGGAGTGCTCCTCGTGCCGAAGTCCCGGATCCGCAAGAAGTCGGACTACACTCCGCCGCCGACCACGGTCACGGCGGTGAGGCTGAGTTCGGGACGCAGTTGGGTCGCACCACTGATGCTGGCGCTGTTCCTGGTGGGCCTCGTGTGGATCGTCGTCTACTACGTGTCCAGTGCGTCCTGGCCGATCTCGGCCATCGGCAACTGGAACATCGTGGTGGGCTTCGCATTCATCGCAGGCGGGTTCGGCGTCTCCACGCAGTGGAAGTAGCGCCCGGCAGCGGCGGCGTTGTCCACATGGTTATCCACAGTGGGGAAAACCATGACTATCTGTGGATAACTTGATTCCCCAGCCGCACAAATCCCCGGCAGCCGAGCCGTACAGGCGTATGAATCAGCAGGTGAACGCGGGTAGACCAGGATTCACACAGGTGGCCCGCACACCAGTGCGGGCCACCTGTGGACAACCGGGGCCCAGTCACCGCCGCCGACCGGTCGTCGACTGATCGTTCCGATCGTCAGCTGATCGTCGCCACCCCGACCAGGGTCGCCACCAGCACCAGCACGAACACCACCGCCACCGAGCCCGCCTGCACCAGGGCCCGCCTGCGCGGCGGACTGGCCGGCGCGTGCGCCAGGCCGAAGCCGATCAGCAGGCCGCCGACCAGGCCGCCGATGTGCGCCTCCCAGCTGATGCCGGGGATCGAGAAGGTCGCCACCAGGTTCACCACCACGATGGCCACGATGGGCCCCAGCGAGAAGCCGCGCCTGCGCTGGATCACCAGCAGCGCGCCCAGCAGCCCGAAGATCGCCCCGGAGGCCCCCAGCGCCGCGGTGTCCGGCGCCGCGATCAGCTGCAGCGCCGAACCGGCCAGGCCGGACACCAGGTACAGCGCCAGGAAGCGCCAGCGGCCCAGCAGCTGCTCCAGCGGCGGCCCGAGCACCCACAGCGCCCACATGTTCATGGCGATGTGCAGGATCGCGGTGTGGAAGAACACCGAGGTGATCAGCCGGTACCACTGGCCGTCGGCGACCCCGTTGCCCCACATGTACAGGTGGTCCAGCTGGTTGGCGTCCAGCACCTTCCAGGCCAGCACCCACACCACCACGTTGATCCCGATCAGGATCCTGGTGACCAGCGCGCGGTCGCCGACCAGCCGTCCGCCGAACTCGGTGCGCGCCTCCCGAACAGCCGTGTTGCCGCCGTGCACGCACTCGCGGCACTGGAAGCCCACGGCCGCCTCGACCCGGCACTCCGGGCACACCGGACGCCCGCACCGGGTGCAGGACACGCCGGTCTCCCGCCCCGGATGGCGGTAGCAGTCCGGCAGGGTGTGCGCCTGCGGGTGGTCGGACGGTGCGGGCTGGTCGGAGAGCATCTCATCCTGCCTTCGTGGTGCCTTCTCAGGCAGCGCCTTCTCAGGCAGCGCCTTCTCAAGACATGCTCCAGGCTCGGCACCCGCAGGACAAGCCTGTGCCGGTGGCGGCACCGGACCCGTGAGCGCCCCGCCGGGCGGCGCCGGACGGGCCCCAGGCCCGAGGTCCGGTCCGGAACTAGCGGCGCGAAACCTGCACCGACTCGATCACCACGTCCTCGACCGGGCGGCTGGACGGATTCACCTCGGTGCCCGCGATCGCGTCCACGACCTTGCGGCCGGCCGCGCCGGAGACCTCGCCGAAGATGGTGTGCTTGCGGTTCAGCCAGGTGGTCGGCGCGACGGTGATGAAGAACTGTGAGCCGTTGGTGCCCGGTCCGGCATTGGCCATCGCCAACAGGTACGGGCGGTCGAAGGCCAGGTCGGGGTGGAACTCGTCGGCGAACTGGTAGCCCGGACCGCCGGTGCCGGTGCCCAGCGGGTCGCCGCCCTGGATCATGAAGTCGGCGATCACCCGGTGGAAGACCGTGCCGTCGTAGAGCGGCGCGTGCGACTTGGCCCCGGTGCGCGGGTCGGTCCACTCCCGGGCGCCCTCGGCGAGCTCCACGAAGTTGGCCACCGTCTTGGGGGCGTGGTTCGGGAAGAGCTTGACCTCGATGTCCCCGTGGTTGGTCCTGAGAGTGGCGAACAGTTCCTCGGCCACGATGAGCCTTCCTTCAAGCGGTGCGGGTCCGACACCGGGAATCCTCCCATGCCCTGCACAAAGCGGCGCAAAGGAGCAGGATGCGAGGTGACGCCCGGCACGGTCCGGTCCACCCTGAAGCCGCACCGGCGCGCCTTGGATCGTTCCCGGGCGCATGAACCTTAACTGGGTGGACAGGTGAGAAATGGGACGTCATCGAGGAGGAGGTACTGGTGACCCGCATCGACGCAGCGCGCGAGGCTGCCGGGAAGACCCGGGAGCAGCTCGCCCCTTATGCCGTGAGCGCACGGGACGCGGCAGCGCACTACACCGACGAGGCATGGCAGCGGCTGGCCCCGCGCATCGAGGCCGCCGTTGAGCAGGCGCGTGCTGCGGCAGCCACGGCGCAGCAGGCCGCCCAGAGCACTGTGGACGACAAGGTGACGCAGCGGGTGGCCCCGCTGCTGGGGCAGGCCAGGGACCACGTCCCCCCGGCGGTCGAGGATGCCGTGGGCAGCGCGGCCAGGCGCACCCGTCGGGCGGCCAGGGCGGCCCGCAGGTCGGCCGCCGCGGCGGCGGTCCAGGCCCGGGAGGCCGCCGCACCGGCGGTCGCCCACGTCTGGGACGAGGCCGCGCAGGCGGCGGCCCAGGCCGCCCAGGTGGCCCACGACCGCGGGGCGGCGGCGCTGCCCGTCCTGCGCGGGCAGGTGTCCCCGGCCGAGGTCGAGGCGCTGGCCGCCCGGCACAGCCACGCCCGGCGCTCCCGCCGGATGCGGCGGATGCTGGTGCTGATCGGCCTCGGCGCGGTGGCCGGCGGCGGCCTGGCCGCCTGGAAGTGGTGGCAGAAGCAGAGCAACCCCGACTGGCTGGTGGAGCCCCCGGCGAGCTCCCTGCCGCTGCGCTCCACCCCGGCCACCGGTGGAACCGGCTCGACCGGCTCCACCGCGTCCGCACCGCTCGGCGCGATGGCCGACGACTCGGTCATGCCGCTGGACCCCGACGTCGAGGCCAAGGCGGCCGCCGAGGACGAGGACGACACCGAGAAGCCGGGCCGCAAGAAGAAGGCCTGAACGGAGCAGAGGTCCCCACCCGGATGTCCGGGTGGGGACCTCTGTACTGCTCTGTGTCTGTGGAGCCTAGGGGAGTCGAACCCCTGACATCCGCCATGCAAAGACGGCGCTCTACCAACTGAGCTAAGGCCCCTCAGCGGGACCTTTTCGGAACCGCCGCGCACCAGGGTACCGGTTCCCGGAGGAAATCCTGACCTCCATTGTCCCGGGCTCCCGGACCCGGTCTGCCGACGGGCGGCCTGCCCGGCGAGCGGGCCGTCAGCGGGCCCTCAACGGGCCGTCAGCGGGTGCCGACCGGGACCGCGTCCGTCGCCTCGGTCCACAGGTCCTGCTCGGCGCGGTCCGCCTGGACCTGGCGGTACACAAAGTACCCACCAAGAGCAGCCAGGACTACCAGGAGAAGCTTCTTCACCGCGCGACCTCGTCCTTCTGTGCCGGTACTGGAACGGCGACAGCCGGGAGGGGCTGCCGTCCTTCCGGCCGATGATACACACCCGGTAGCCGGCGCCGGACGGGCTGCGCTCGGGCCCCACGACAGGGGGTTGACGTGCTGTCAGCTGTCCGGCGGCGGCCGCGGCAGCCGGAGCTGTGGTGACGAACCGCAAGAGGCGGACACCGTTTCCGGTGTCCGCCTCTTGCCGCGGTGGACCTAGGAGGACTTGAACCTCCGGCCTCTTCCTTATCAGGGAAGCGCTCTAACCGTCTGAGCTATAGGTCCGCGCTGCGTTGCGTTGAAAGATTAGCGCACCTATGCCGATCTGCCCAAATCCGTTCGCAGCCCCCGTGGCGGCGGGCTGCGAACGGTTCGCGGAGGGCTGTTACTCCTCCTCGGCGAGGGTCAGCTCGACGCCGCCGGTGATGCCGGCCGCGGTGTTGTAGATGAAGGAGGCCAGCGTCGCCAGGGCGGTCATCAGCACCACGTCGATCACGGCGATCAGGGCTGTGAAGGTCAGCACATTGCCGAAGGACAGGTACGACTGGAGGTCAACCCCGCCGGTGGTGTCCGAGCCGGTGGCCTGCTTCAGGGTGCCGCCGATCGAGCTGAACACCCCGGCGGTGTCCAGCACCATCCACAGCAGCGAGACGCCCACCACGGTGACGATGCCCATGGCGATGGACAGCAGGAAACTGACCTTCATCACCGACCAGGGGTCGGTGCGGGAGACCCGCAGCCGGGCCCGGCGAGTGCGGCCCGACGGCGGCGCGGCAGGTCCGGCCGCGGGGCCGGAGCGCCGGGACGGCGGTGCGG
>NZ_BBPM01000060.1:0-11743 GCF_000787775.1 Streptacidiphilus carbonis
TGGTGCTCCAGACGAAAATCTAGCTCGTCAGCGCCCCGGGCGGCAGTGCTGCCCAAGATCCAGCGAAATGAAGCGCAACTCCCTGGTTGCACCTGGGGCTCCGATGTGCAACTCTGGGGTTGCACTGCAGAACCCATCGAAGGAGCAGGCAATGAGCGAGGACCGGATCGAGCGCGAGACCCTGATCGCCGCCCCCCTGGAGCGGGTCTGGTCGCTGGTGACCGAGACCGGGTTCTGGGTCGGCGACACCGCCGCCCAGAGCGGCGTCACCGCGAAGGAGGGCGAGTCGCTGGTCGCCAAGAACGCCGAGTACGGGGACTTCCCGGTGCGCGTGGAGAAGGTCGAGCCGCAGACCTATGTCGCCTACCGCTGGGCCAGCGCCTACCCCGGGCAGGAGCTGAGCGGGGACAACAGCACGCTGGTGGAGTTCACACTGACCCCGCAGGACGGGGGGACGCTGCTCCGCGTCGTCGAGAGCGGGTTCGCGGCGCTGGCCGGGTCCGCGGAGCTGCGCGACCGCGCCCTGAAGGACAACACCGGCGGCTGGCCGCAGGTGCTCGACGCCTTCAGGGCCCGCGCCGAACAGGCGGCCGGGTGACCGACGGGGATCGTCGCGCCGCCGACGAGGCGGTCGACAGCGTCCTGGTGGCGCTGGCCGATCCGACGCGACGCCAGCTGCTCGACCTGCTGGCCGCACAGGGCGAGACCACCGCGACCGTACTGGCCGGCCGGCTGCCCGTCTCCCGTCAGGCGGTGGTCAAGCACCTCGCGGTGCTGGACGCCGCCGGGCTGGTCACCGGCCACCGGGTCGGCCGTGAGGTGCGCTACGCGGTGCGGCCCGCCGCACTGGACGCCACGGCGCGGTGGATGGCCGCGCTGGCCGTCGACTGGGACCGGACCCTGGCCCGGATCAAGCGGCTGGCCGAGGCGGCGGAGCGGGACGCCCGCGGGTCAGGAAGCGGTTGAGCGGCGGCTCCTGGGCCAGTACCGCGCCGATGGTGACGGCGAAGGTGATGGCGGCGCACAGCACGATCAGCCAGGACAGCGCCGCCAGCACCAGCCCCAGCGAGCCGTACTGGGACAGCGCGCGGTTCAGCGCCGTGGGCATGTAGATCCGGGCGGTCAGCGCCAGCGCGGTCATCGCCGCCGCGCTCAGCACCGCTCCCGGCAGCAACGGCAGCCAGCCGACCCGGGCGACCAGCAGCAGGTGCTGGGTCCACCACCACACCGCACCGCTGAGCAGGAAGCTCAGCGGCACGCCGAGCCACAGCCCGGCGCCGAAGCCGTTCCGGAGCGGACCCTGCAGCGCCAGCTGGGCCATCAGCGCGACCACCCACAGCAGCCAGCGCCAGGCCGCGATCCTGGTCCCGGCCTTGGGCAGCACCCAGGCGCGCTCGCAGACCCGGGCCATGGCGCGGCTGAAGCTGGTCGCCGAGACCAGGGCCATCAGCAGGCCGATGATGCCGGAGGTCTGCCGCAGCTCCTGGCCGCCGTCGCCCAGCACCGCGCTCAGTTGCTGGTCCACTTGCCCGGTCACGCCGAAGATCGAGCGCAGCGAGTCCAGGAACTGGCTGCGGAGCCCCTCCGGCGCGAACGCCCCGAGCGCGAAGAGCAGCGGCACCGAGGTCAGGAACGCCTGCGCGGCCAGCCGGGTGGCCGCGTCCAGCAGGTTGGCCGAGAGCAGCCGGGCGGTCACCTCGGTGAGCACCGGCATCCGCCGCTCGGCGGCGGCCCGCAGCCGCTCCGCCCGGCGCTGCAGCTCCGGCAGCAGCCGTGCCAGCGCCGGGGGCGCCTTCGGCTCCGTCATCGGCCTCGACCGCACTCCCCTCGCCGCGCCCCGTCCGGGCGCACCCTCCCCACCCTCGGCGACAGGCCGGCTGACAGCGAGTCAGAGTCGGCCGGTCGGGGGGTGGACCACGCCATTGGAGTGACCGGGATCGGCTTCCACCGGGCTGCCCGCGCGCTTGCTCCGGTCCGACCCGGCTGTCCTGATATGCACGGACAGTGCGATCGCCGCCGAGCCGACGCGGCGTTCAGCAGATCCCGTCCAACCTCTGGGAGCGCATATGTCCGCAGGCGGTCTGCAGCGGCTGGGTGAGTGGTGCGCGCGGCACTTCGTGGTGGTCATCGTGCTGTGGCTGGTCGCCCTCGGCGGTGTGCACGCACTGCAGAGCGCCTTCGGTGGGACCTACTCCGACGATTTCTCCCTGCCCGGGACCCAGTCGTACCAGGGGCTGGCGGTGCTGAAGGCCCATGCTCCCGGCTCCGGAGGCACCGGGGCGCAGATCGTCATGCACGACGCGAAGGGGCCGCTGACGGGCGCCCAGAGCCAGGTGGACCAGGCGGTCGCCTCGCTGCAGCACCTGCCCCATGTGCTGTCCGTGCAGAACCCGCTGCCGCCGGCGCCCCCGGGAGCCGTGTCCGGCGACGGCCGGACCGGTTACATCACGGTGCGGTTCGACACCAACCCCACCTCGCTGGGCCAGGGCTACCTCTCCGGCGTCGACGGTGCCGTGGCGCCGATCCGGGCCGCCGGGGTCCAGGTCGAGTACGGCGGCCCGCTGGGCGAACTCGCCCGGCCCAAGGCCGCCGACCTGACCAGCGAGGCCATCGGCTTCGCGGTCGCCGTGGTGGTACTGCTGGTCGGATTCGGCAGCGTGATCGCCGCCGGCCTGCCGCTGCTGACCGCGCTGATCAGCGTCGTCGTCGGGCTCGGCTGTCTGAGCCTGCTGGCCGCGGCGTTCACCTTCGCCAGCGTGTCGCCGACCCTGGCGACCATGATCGGCCTGGGCGTCGGCATCGACTACGCGCTGTTCCTGACCACTCGTCACCGCCAGCGGCTGATCGACGGGGAGAGCCCGGTCACCGCGGCCGGCCGGGCCGTGGCCACCAGCGGACGCGCGGTGCTGGTGTCCGGCTGCACCGTCATCGTCGCCCTGGCCGGACTGTACGTCTCCCGGGTGGGCTTCATCGGAAAACTGGGGGCGGCGGCCGGCGTCACCGTGATCACAGCGGTGCTCGGAGCGGTCACCCTGGTACCGGCACTGCTGGGACTGGTCGGCCGCCGTATCGACCGCGTCAGCGTGCGCACCCCGGTGGCCGAGGGGACCACCGGCCCCGACGCCGAGGCCCAGGGCGGCTGGCACCGCTACGCGCAGCGGGTGGAGCGCCGCCCGTGGTGGTTCCTGGTCGGCGGGCTGGTGGTGGTGGGCGTGCTGGCGATTCCGCTGTTCTCCATCCGGCTGGGCCACATCGGCGACGGCGCCGACCCGACCAGCTTCACCGACCGGCGCGCCTACGACCTCATCAGCGCCGGTTTCGGCCCGGGCGCCAACGGCCCGCTGACCATCGTCGTCGACCAGAGCAAGGTCCCGGCCGCGAACAGGTCCACGCTGTCCGCCGACCTGACCAAGGCGCTCACCGGAGTCCCCGGCGCCGCCAGCATCAGCCCGCTGCAACCCACCGGCGACGGCCAGGCGCTGATCGCCACCGCCGTCTCCAGCGCGGCGCCGCAGGACGCCGCCACCACCAGCCTCTACAAACACCTCACCGACGTCTCCCTGCCGCAGGGGGTCGCCGGCACCCCGGCCGAGGCGTACCTGACCGGCACCACCGCCGCCCAGCTGGACTTCCTGGAGATCATCGCGCGCAGACTGCCGCTGATCATCGCCGTCGTGGTCGCCCTGGCGTTCCTGATCATCCTGGCGGTCTTCCGCGGCCTGCTGGTAGCCGTCAAGGCCGCGGTGCTGAACCTGCTGTCGATCGCGGCCTCCTACGGTGTGGTGGTCGCGGTCTTCCAGTGGGGCTGGGGCGGTCCCGCGCTGGGAGTATCCGGAAAGGTCCCGATCGAGAGCTATGTGCCGATGATGATGTTCGCCATCGTCTTCGGCCTGAGCATGGACTACGAGGTCTTCCTGCTCTCGCGGGTGCACGAGGCGTGGACCCGCACCGGCGACGCCGAGGCCAGTGTCGCCCACGGCCTGGAGATCACCGCGCGGGTGATCACCTGCGCGGCGCTGATCATGGTGAGCGTCTTCGCCGCGTTCATCCTCAGCGACAACATCACGGTCAAGATGCTGGGGCTGGGACTGGCCGTCAGCGTGCTGGTGGACGCCACCGTCGTCCGCCTGCTGCTCGTACCCGCGGTCATGACCCTGCTCGGGAAGAGCGCGTGGTGGCTGCCCCGTCGGCTGGACCGGGTGCTGCCCCGCATCAACGCCGAGGGCGAGTGAATATCCGCCGGCGATCCCGTCCCCTCCGGATGTCGAGTTCGGCCCGCCCGCTACGACCACCCGGCGAAGACCGGCCTCAGAACCCCCGAAGGGAAACGCCGCCATGGATCTCCGTCTCGAACTGGTCCCGCTCCCCGTCGCCGACGTCGACCGGGCCAAGGCCTTCTACGCCGACCGGCTCGGCTTCAAGGTCGACCTCGACTTCAGTCCGAACGAGGCGTTCCGCGTGGTCCAGCTGACGCCGCCGGGGTCGGCCTGCTCGATCGCCGTCGGCGTCGGCGTGGTCGGCACTCCCCCGGGCTCGGTGCAGGGGCTGCACCTGGTCGTCGACGACATCCACGCCGCCCGCGCCGAGCTGCTCGGGCGCGGCGTCGACATCGCCGAGGTGCAGGACATGAGCGCACCCGGCAAGCCGACCGTCTCCTACGCCGCGTTCACCGACCCGGACGGCAACGGCTGGACGCTGCAGCAGCTTCCGAACTGAGACGCGGCGAGCGGTCCCTCAGCCCCGGACGGTGATCAGTTCGGTCACGGCGCCGAGGTCGCCGCCGATCAGCGTCCGGCGCTGCCGCTGGGCGCCGTTGCCCGCCGTCAGCAGCCGCTCGACTCCTGTGCACACCCGTTCCAGGTCGCCGCACTCCTCCAGGGCCGGGGACACATGTTCCAGCAGCGCCGCCACGACCTCGGCGGCCGGCTGCCCGCGCCCGGAGCGGGCGTCGATCAGCTCCTCGTCCAGGCCGTAGCGGGCCGCGTGCCAGGTGGCGGCGGCGAGCAGCTCCGGGGGCACCGGGTCGACGCGGCTCCCCGAGCGGTGCTCGGCCAGGGAGCGGTGCACCAGCGCCCGGACCAGCCCGGCCAGCGCCACCGCGTCGCCGATCTCCAGTTGCACGTCCAGTGCCCTGATCTCCACGGTCGGGTAGCGCTCGGAGAGCCGCGCCTGCCAGTAGATCTGCCCCCGGTCCAGGATCGCGCCCGCGTCGACCAGCGCCCGGGTCCGCGTGTCGTAGTCGTCCGCACCCCCGCCGAAGTGCGGCGGCGGACCGCTCACCGGCCAGCGGCCGAACACCAGCGTGCGCCAGCTGGCGAACCCGGTGTCGCCGCCCTCCCACAACGGCGAGTTGGCGCCCAGCGCGACCAGCACCGGCAGCCACGGACGGATCCGGTTCAGCACACCCACCCCGCTGTCCCGGTCCGGGATGGCGACGTGCACGTGCATGCCGTTGATCAGCTGCTCGTCCACCAACTGCGGCGCCTCTCCGGACATGGCCTGGTAGCGGGCCTTGGCGGTGACCGGCACCGGCGTCCGCCCCACCGCGGGCGCCGTCCCGGTGGCCGCCAGCCGGCAGCCGGCCCCGGCCGCAGCCGCGGCCACCGCGGCGCGCAGCCGGACCAGCTGCTCGGCGACCTCGTCGAGTCCCCCGCACACCGGGGTACCCACCTCGATCTGGGCCTGGAGCAGCTCCGGCTCGACCTCCCGCGGTTCGACCGAGGGCATCCGGCCCGCGGCCCGCCGCACCGCGGCGCTCCTGGCCACCGGCAGGCCGCTGTCCGCATCCAGCAGCAGAAACTCCTCTTCAACGCCCAGGGTCGCCATGCCCGACATGTACCCCGGCGCCGGACCCGCACGCCCGGGGGGAAGCGGGCCGCTACCGCGGCTGCGGACAGCAGGTGGAAAGCGGCGGCGGCGATGCCCGCGCGGTGCATGCCGACAGCTCCGCCGGTCCGGCGGGCGGTGTTGATGATTCCGCCGGCCAGCCGACTGCCCCCGGATCCGGGCTGTATGCACGGCGTCCACGGCGCGGGCTCAGCCCGATCCGAGGACCGACTGCCGACGCCGGACCCGGCGCTCCTCGCGGGCCCGCGCCCGCTCCAGCTTGGCGGGCGCCTTCCGGTACCGGTGCCTGGCCCACCACGAATGGGGGCGGGCCAGCCGTACCGCGGCGACGATCGACACGAACGGCACCAGCACCCCGACCAGCCCGAGCCGGAACTTGCCCTTCGCCATCGCGACGACGGCGAAGGCCACATTGATCAGGATGTTCAGCGCCACGTCCCAGCGGCCGGACGTCTCCTGGGGGGCGGTGGAGCCACTGGGGAAGACGCCGAGCAGGCAGATCCCCACCACCGCGAGGGTCAGCGCGATCACATTGACGGACAGCCGGCCCTGCGCGCTCCAGTAGACGTCGTCCAGGTGCAGGACCAGCGCGAACTCGTCCAGCACCAGACCGGTGCCGACGCCGAACAGGGCCGCCGCCAAGGTCGCCGGCCAGCCGGTGCCCCGGGTTCCGGCCTCCAGGAAGCCGCCGGTCACCATCAGCACGATGCCGGGGACCACATGGTGCACATGCGTGCCGCCGACACTCACATTGCCGAACGGGCCGCGTCCGCTCCGGATCAGATGGGTGACCCCACGCGTGATCAGGAACGTGAGGACGAACGCCCCCAGAGCCACCGCCAGCTGCAGCCGGCCCTGCTGCCACACACGGGCCTCCGATCTCGGTGGCGGAGCTGTCCGGCTCCAAGCTCACCCCATGGCCCGCCGGCCCGCGACCGACACCCCGAGCGCCTGGGCCGAACGGGCGGCGCAGCGGTGCGGCTCGGTGCGCGGACCGGAGACCCGGGTCAGGAGGCCGTGTCGGGCGGGAAGGCGACCGGATAGGGCTCGGCGAAGTCGGCCGAGCGGGAGACCTCGCGCCACTTCAGGTCCTGCTCCAGCAGCCGGCGGTCCAGCTGGACCGAGCCCTCGGCCGCGTTGACGCCCAGCGGCAGGTGCTCCGGGATGTCGTTGCGCCCGGCCATCCGCACCAGGATCCCGGCGGCCCGGACCGGGTCGCCGGCCGGGCCCTCACTGTTCTGCCGCAGCCGCGCGTTGACGGCGCCGACCGTCTCGGCATAGGCCTCGGGGATGTCGCGCACGACCATCGAGGAGCCGGCCCAGTCGGTGCGGAACCCGCTGGGCTCCACGACCAGCACCTTCACTCCGAACGGCGCGGTCTCCGCGCGGAGCACCCGGCTGAACCCGTCGATGGCGAACTTGGCGGCCTGGTAGGAGGCAATCCCCGGCGAGCCGCCGACCCGGCCGCCCATCGACGAGAACTGCATCACCAGGCCGCCCTTCTGCTCGCGCAGCAGCGGCAGCGCGGCCTTGGTGACGTTGTAGACGCCCCAGAAGTTGGTCTCGAACTGAGCGCGGAAGTCGGCGTCCTCGGTGGTCTCGATCGGCGAGACATTGGCGTAGCCGGCGTTGTTCACCAGCACGTCGATCCGGCCGAAGTGCCGCCGCGCCTCGGCGAGGGCCGCCTGCGCGGCCGCGGGGTCGGTCACGTCCAGCGCGATCGGACGGATCCGCTCGCCGAACTCCCGCACCAGATCGTCCAGTTGCTCGGGATTACGGGCGGTGGCGGCCACCTGGCCGCCGGCCTCCAGGGCCGCGCGGGCCAGGGTGCGGCCGAAGCCGCGGGAGGAGCCGGTGATGAACCAGGTCCGCCGGGTGTCGGTGTCCTTGTCGATGCTCTCGTTGATGTCCATGGACTTAGTGAAACACCGTTGCGCTAATAACGCAACCTCGTTCCGCTATGCTCGTCGCATGGAAGCCTCGCAGTTCCAACGCGCCCGCTCGCCGGAGGCCAAGCGGCAGCGCGAAGCCGCGATCCTGGAGGCCGCCCGCGCCCTCGGCCACGAGCGCGGCATCAGGACCGTCACCCTCACCGACATCGCCGCGGCCGTGGCCATGCACAAGTCGGCGCTGCTGCGGTACTTCGAGACCCGGGAGGAGATCTTCCTGCGGCTGACCGCGGACGGCTGGCTGGAGTGGTCCCAGGCGCTCACCGCGCGGCTGCGCGAGTTGTCCGCCCCCGACCCGGCGGCCGTCGCCCATGCCTTCGCGGCCACGCTCGCGGCCCGCGGCCTGTTCTGCGACCTGCTCGCGCAGGCGCCGCTCAACCTGGAGCGCAATGTCTCGCTGGACGCGGTGCGCGAGTTCAAACTCACCACGCTCGCCGCCCGCACACCCGTCAACGCGGCCCTGCGCGAGCACCTGCCCGGCCTGACCGACCAGGACTGCGTCGACCTGATCGCCACCGCCGTGGCCCTGGCCGGCGCGATGTGGCAGATCGCCAACCCCGGCCCCGAAGTCGCCGCCCTCTACCGCAGCGACCCCCGCCTGGCCCACGCCGTCGTCGACCTCGAACCCCGCCTCACCCGGATCCTCACCGCGACCCTCACCGGCCTGGCCGCGAATTGATCGCACCCGTGGACACCTGGGCGAAGGCACCCTAACTTAACGAATGTTCGACTTGACGATGTTCGAAATCCGCCCCGGTTGCAGCCACGTCCACGAGGAGCCGGCCGATGAGCCCTGAAGTGCCGACGGAGTCCCGCGGCGGTCCGCTGGCGGGGCTGCGGGTGGTCGAGCTGGGCGGGATCGGGCCGGGACCGTTCTGCGGGATGCTGCTGGCCGACCTCGGCGCCGAGGTCGTGCGGATCGACCGGCCGGAGCGGACGGGCCGACCGGTCAGCCCGGCGATGCTGCACCGGGGGCGGCGCTCGGCGGCAGTCGACCTCAAGCACCCCGAGGGCGCGCGGACCGTGCTGCGGCTGATCGAGCGGGCCGACGCCGTCCTGGAGGGGTTCCGTCCCGGCGTCGCCGAACGCCTCGGCCTCGGCCCCGAGGACTGCCTGGCCCGCAACCCGCGCCTGGTCTACGGCCGGATGACCGGCTGGGGCCAGCAGGGGCCGTGGGCCCAGCAGCCCGGACACGACATCAACTACATCGCCCTGAGCGGCGCCCTGCACGCGGTCGGCGCGGCCGGCGGCGACCCGGTGGTCCCGCTCAACCTGGTCGGCGACTTCGGCGGCGGCGGCATGCTGCTCGCCTTCGGCATGACCGCCGCCCTGCTCCAGGTCGCCAGGGGCGGCCCGGGCCAGGTGGTGGACGCCGCGATGACCGACGGCTCGGCACTGCTGATGGCCATGGCCTACGGCTTCCTGGGCCAGGGCGCCTGGCACGACGAGCGCGGCAGCAACCTGCTGGACGGCGGCGCGCCCTTCTACCGGGTGTACCGGTGCGCGGACGGCCGCCACGTCGCGGTCGGGGCGCTGGAGCCGCAGTTCTACACCGCCCTGCTGGACGGCCTCGGCCTGGCCGACGACCCCGACCTCGCGGCCCAGCACGACCGCGAACAGTGGCCGGTGATGCACGCCAAGCTGGCCGCCGCCTTCGCCGCAGCCGACCGCGACCACTGGGCGCGGCGCTTCGCCGGGACCCAGGCCTGCGTCACCCCCGTGCTGTCGCTCACCGAGGCCCCGCAGCACCCGCACAACCAGGCCCGGAACACCTTCCGCAGCACCCCCGACGGTGCGCCGGCCCCCGCACCCGCTCCCCGCTTCAGCGCCACCCCGGCCGCCGCCCCGGTCCCCTCGCCGCCGTTCGGCGCGGACACCGACGCGGTGCTGGCCGAGGCCGGACTCGACCCCGAACGGACGGCGGAGCTGCGGAAGATCGGGGTGCTGGGGTGAACAGCGGAATCGACGACCCGTCAGCGGCGGCTCCTCCGCTGCCCCTTGACGGAGTGACAGTCGTCTCGCTGGAGCAGGCCGTCGCCGCCCCGTACGCCACCCGGCAGCTCGCCGACCTCGGCGCCCGGGTGATCAAGGTCGAGCGCCCCGGCGGGGACTTCGCCCGCGACTACGACCGGGCCGTCAAGGGCCTCTCGGCCTACTTCGTCTGGTGCAACCGGGGCAAGGAGAGCGTCGTCCTGGACCTCAAGGACCAGGACGACCGGGCGCTGCTGGACCGCATCCTGGAGCAGGCCGACGTGTTCGTGCAGAACCTCGCCCCCGGCGCGGCCGAACGCCTGGGCCTGGGCGCGGAGCGGCTGCGCCGCCGATGGCCGCGGCTGATCGTCTGCCAGATCTCCGGGTACGGGGACCGCGGCCCCTACCGCGACAAGAAGGCGTTCGACCTGCTGGTGCAGTGCGAGGCCGGGCTGGTCTCGCTGACCGGCACCCCCGAGGCCCCGGCCCGGGCCGGGGCCTCGCTGGCCGACGTGGCGTCGGCGATGTACGCGTACACCGGCATCCTCACCGCCCTGTACGAACGCGAACGCACCGGCCTGGGCAGCTCGTTCGAGGTCTCCATGCTGGACGCCCTGGGCGAGTGGCTGGGCCAGCCGCTCTACACCGCCCTGTACGGCGACGCCCCGCTGACCCGCTCCGGCGCCCGGCACCCCTCCATCTCCCCCTACGGCCACTACCGGGCCGGGGACGGCGGCGAGGTTTTCCTGTCGGTGCAGAGCGACCGCGACTGGGTCGCCCTGTGCGAGCGGGTGCTGCGCCGGCCCGAGCTGATCCGCGACCCCCGCTTCGCCGACAACCCGCTGCGGCGCCTGCACGACGACCAGCTCACCCCGATCCTGGAGGACTCCTTCGCCGACTGCGGCACCGACGAGTTGATGGAGCGGCTGGAGGAGGCCGGGATCGCCAACGCCCGGCTCCGCTCCATGGCCGAGTTCGCCGAACACCCCCAGCACCGGGCCCGCGGCCGCTGGCGCGAGTTCGACTCCCCCGCAGGACCGCTGCGCGGCCTGCTGCCCCCGGTCACCGTCCACGGCCGGGAGACCCCGCTGCGCCCGGTACCCGACCTGGGCCAGCACACCGAAGCGGTCCGCGCCGAGTTCGCCGGGGCGGAGGCCGCCGACGACCGTTCGGACGGGTGACGGGTCAACGGACGTGAAGAGCCGGCCGCGCGGCGGTGAGGGCCGCATCGGTGTCGGCGGTGACCAGATGGGCGTTCAGATGGGCTCCGGCCAGGGCTCCGGCTGCCGCCGAGGCGCCGACCTGGGCCATCGGGTCGGCGGCGTTGCCGGCCACCCAGACCCCCGGCACCTCGGTGACTCCGGCCATGGCGGAGGCGAAGTGGCGTCCCATCCCGCCGGGCAGGTCCGCCATCGGAAGCCGAAGGCCCTCCAGCCCCTCCGTCCGGGCCTGCAGGGTGGTCGCGACCACGAGCACCCGACGCGCCACCGACCGCCCGTCGGCCAGCCGCACGGCCGCGATGCCGCCGTCCTCGGCCGCCACGACCGCGTCCACCGGAGTGTCGACGACCTGGATGCCACGGGCGGCAAAACGCGCGCGGGTCTCCTCGTCGAGCTCCGTTCCGTGGCTGAAGTACACGAGGTCATCCGTCAGTTGACGGAACAGCAGCGCCTGGTGGACCGAGGCGGGGCCCACAGCCAGGACGCCGATCGGCTCGTCACGCACTTCCCAGCCGTGGCAGTAGGGGCAGTGCACCACGCCGCGTCCCCAGTGCTCGGTAAGCCCCGGCAGCCCGGGCAGCACATCCCTCAGTCCGGTGGCCACCAGCACCCGGCGCGCCCGCAGCGTGCTGCCGTCCGCCAGGCCGACCGTGAAGCGCAGGTCGCCATCGGCGGCCGGAGCCGCCGGAGCGGCGGAGACCACCTCCCCCGCCACCACCAGACCGCCGTAGCCGCGCACCTCCTTCCGGCCCCGCC
>NZ_BBPM01000060.1:11915-46551 GCF_000787775.1 Streptacidiphilus carbonis
GCCCCCGCCCCCCCTCCTGCCGGCCCCGCCGCAGCAGCTCGGCCGGTGGCGTGCCGTCGAGTCCGAGCAGTCCGTGCACGCCCTCAGCAGGTGCGTTGCGCGGCGAACCGCCGTCGATCACCACCACCGTCCGCCGGGACCGCGCGAGCATCAACGCGCCGTTCAGCCCGGCAGCGCCGCCGCCGATCACCACGGCGTCGACGGTGCCGCCGGGCAGTTCGTCGTAGTCGGTGCCATGCACATCCGTTGTCGCAGCCATGTCGTCGCGCTCCTCTGTTCCGCTCACACGGGCCCGGCCGGTCCGGGGTCCGCCCACGACCTGACGCTAGGCTCGGATTGCCCAGAGAGCATGAGGGGTTGCCTATAACGCAAGGCATCGGCGATCCAGGAAGCCCGGCACGCAACACGCAGGATCGGCGTCAGCTGACGGTCCCGCGCGGCTGTTGTCCGGACCCGGCCCGCTGGGCCGGGTCCGGCATCGTGCGCTCCAGCAGCCGCATGGAGAGGGCGGCCAGCAGGTTCACCGCGCCCAGGACGATCCACGGCACCGCTCGGCCGAGCGCGAACAGGGTCGTGAAGAAGGCGGGCCCGAGCAGGCTCGCGAAGGTGAACGAGTACTGGAACACCGCGAGGTAGCGGCCGCGGGCCGGCGCCGGTGACAGCGCGGTGGCCAGCGCCATCGACACCGGGGCGTGGATGACCTCGGCGGCGACGAACAGCGCCGCACCCCCGACCAGCACCGGGACCAGCACTGCCGGGCGGCCGGGGACCAGCGTCGCGTACAGGAAGCACCAGGCCGCCCACAGCCCGGCGGCGGCCATCACCACCCGTGACCGCCGGAACGGCGTGAGGCGTCCGACCACGGGTGCGGCCAGCAGCGCGACCAGCCCGGTGTTGGCCACCAGGATCGCGGGGGCCAGGAAGCGCGGACCGTGCAGGCCCGTCAGCACGAACACCGGCAGTCCCAGGGCCAGCATCATGCTGGTCATCGCGAACGCCGTGTTGACCGCCGTGAAGCCCAGGAAGGTCCGGTCCCGCAGCATGCCCCGGTACCCGGCGCCCGACTCCCCCCGTGGGTGCGCCTGCCGGGGTGCGCGCACGAAAACAGCGATGGCGACCGCGGCGAGCAGATAGGCCGCCGCCGACCCAAGGGCGACCGCGCGGTAGCCGGCGTCGCTCCCCCGGGCGATGGCGATCCCGGCCACCACTCCGCCCGCGCTGAGCCCCGCGGTCCTGGTCGTATTGGTCCAGGCGAACCAGGTGTCCTTGCTCCTGGTCGACGGACTCGCGTCGGCGAAGTCCGCGACCGCGGTGAACACGCTCGACCAGAAGAACCGAACCCCGATCGCGACCAGGCCCGAGGTGACCAGGATGCCGACCGGTCCATGCACCAGGTCGTAACCGACGTACCCGACGCCCTGCAGCAGCTGGGCCCCGACCACCAGCGGCAGCGCCCCGAAACGGTCCGCCAGCGCGCCCGCCCACACCGGCACCGGCAGGGTCACCGCATTGGCCACGCTGATCAGCACGCCCAGCAGGCCCAGCGACACATGCGTCAGCTGGCCGAAGAAGACCAGCGGCAGCGGCAGGAACAGCCCGTTGCCGATCGAGTCGACCACCAGCGCACCCATCAGGACGGCCCCGCCCCGACTTCCCCTCGCCGGTGTGGACATCGTCCCCCCTGATCGACACGGCGCGCAGAGCCTCTCCCCGACGGGGCCGGGTGTCAACCGAAATCCGGTGCCGTTCGGGCCCGCGGTGTTCGCACCGGTGGGGGCCGGGTAGGGGTCGAAGGAGAGGCCCGGGAGGTTCCCATGCGACACATCGGAGGCCACTTCGCCCACGGCACCCACCTGACCAGGGGGGAGATGCGGCGGTTCGCCAACGACGGCTCGGAACCGGTCACCGCCCGCAGCGACCTGCCCGCGCGGCGGCTGCTGGCGCAGGCCTTCGGCGCCCTGTTCCTGGCCGGGACGGTGTTCTTCTGCCTGCTGGCCGCGGGCGCCAGGCCGGGCAGCAGCCCCGGGCGGCTCTTCTTCACGGTGTACGCGGTGATCTGCGCGTTCTTTGTGCTCGTCGCGGTGGTGGACCTCGCCGTGGTGCGCCGGCGCGCCGAGGAGCAGCGCCGCTGGGGCCGCTGACCCGGGCCGCCCCTCCGAGCCCCCCGGGGCCTACCCCAGCGCCTTGAGCACCGTGTCCGTGATCCGGGAGACCGAGGGCCGGGCCAGGTCCTCCAGGGTGTCGGCGGACGGGAGCGGGATGTGCGGGGTGGTGATCCGGACGATCGGTCCGCGCAGCGCCGGGAAGGCCTCCTCGGCGACGATCGAGGCGATCTCCGCGCCCCAGCCGCACAGCCGGGGGTTCTCCTCCACGGTGAACAGCCGGCCGGTGCCGGCCACGGCGTCCAGCAGGGTGCGGACGTCCAGCGGGACCAGTGAGCGCAGGTCCACCACGGTGCAGCCGACTCCCTGCTCGGCCATCCGCTCGGCCGCCGTGACGGCGCGCGGGACCATCGCGCCCACCGCGACCAGGGTGGCGTCGCCGCCGGTGCGCAGCACCCGCGCCCTGCCGAGGGTGTCCAGCAGCTCACCGTCCGGGACCTCGCCGCGGACCGGGTAGAGCGCCTTGGGTTCGAGGACCAGCACCGGGTCCGGATCGCGCACCGCGGCCGCCAGCAGTCCGATCAGGTCCGCCGGGGTGGCCGGGAGCACCACCTTCAGCCCCGGGACCGCCATCGCCCAGTTCTCCACGCTCTGCGAGTGCTGCCCGCCGAAGCGCAGCCCGCCGCCGTTGGCGGTGCGGATCACCAGCGGCAGCGACACCTGACCGTCCGTCATATAGCGGGTCTTGGCGATCTCGTTGGCGACCATGTCCCAGCAGACCGCGAGGAAGTCGCTGAACATGATCTCCGCGATGGGCCGCAGCCCGGTCATCGCCGCGCCCATGGCCGCCCCGAGGATGGCCTGTTCGCTGATCGGGGCGTCCAGCACCCGGCGCGGCCCGAACTCCTCCAGCAGTCCGGGCGTGGTCTTGAACACCCCGCCGGCCGCGGCGACGTCCTCGCCGATCAGCACCACCCGCTCGTCGCGGCGCATCTCCTGGGCGATGCCCCGGCGGACGGCGTCACGGTAGGTCAGTTGCGCCATGAGGAGCCTCCGTCGGTCCAGACCTGGCTGAGCAGTCGTTCCGGTGCCGGCGGCGGCGCGGCCTCGGCCGCGTCGGTGGCCGCGTCGACGGCCGCCCGCACCTCGGTGTCGATGTCGTCGAGGATCTTCGCCGGGATGCCTCGGCGCAGCAACCGTTCGCGGTAGCCGGACACCGGGTCGCGGGCCAGCCACTCCTCGACCTCCCGGGCCGGACGGTACTTGCCGGGATCGGCCCTGGAGTGCCCGCCGTGACGGTACGTCAACGCCTCGACCAGGCTGGGGCCTCCGCCCGTGCGGGCCCGCTCCAGCGCGGCCCGGGCCACCCCGTACACGGCCTCGACGTCGTTGCCGTCCACCACCAGGGGATCCAGCCCGTAGCCGGCCGCCCGGTCGGCGGCCGGGCGGGGCACGGCGGTGACCGAGGCGATCGGGGTGTACTCCATGTAGAGGTTGTTCTCGCAGACGAAGACCACCGGCAGCCGCCACACCGCGGCGAGGTTGAGCGCCTCGTGGAAGGCGCCGATGTTGGTGGCGCCGTCGCCGAAGAAGCAGACCGCCGCCTGCCCGCTGCCCCGGTACTGCGCGCTCCAGGCCGCGCCCACCGCGATCGGCAGATGGGCGCCGACGATGGCGTAGGAGCCCATGACGCCGTGCTCGACGCTGGTGAGGTGCATGGAGCCGCCCTTGCCTCCCATCAGTCCGCTGTCCCGGCCCAGGAGTTCGGCCATCACCGCGGCCATCGGAGCGCCCCGCACCAGGGTGTGCGCATGGCCCCGGTAGGTGGCGAAGGTGTAGTCGTCGCGGCGCATGGCGGTGCCGAAGCCGGCCGCGATCGCCTCCTGGCCGAGGGAGAGGTGGCTGGTGCCCTTCACCAGGTTCCGCAGGAAGAGGTCGTAGGCGCGCTTCTCGAAGACCCGGACTTCGACCTGGCGGCGGTAGAGCTCCAACTGGACGTCGGGACAGGGGTTGTCGTTCACGGAGCGCCTCCTGACGCAGGCTCAGTACGCATGGGTGACGAAGAGGTCCTGGGCCGGGAACCGGGTGAGCACCCGCGGTCCATCGGCGGCGACCAGGATCTCCTCCTCGATCCGGGCCGCCGAGTAGCCGTCGGCGGCGGGGCAGTAGGTCTCCAGGGCGAAGACCATCCCCTCGGTGATCTCCACCGGGTGGGTCAGCGAGTTGAGCCTGCTGATGATCGGCCGCTCGTGCAGCCCGAGACCCAGGCCGTGGCCGAACTGCAGGCCGAAGGCGGCCATCTCGTCGGCGAAGCCGAACTCGGTGGCGGCCGGCCACACCCGGGCGATCCGGTCGGTGCCGACGCCCGGCTTCACGAGCTCGATGGCTGCGTCGATCCACTCCCGCGCCCTGGTGTAGGCGTCGCGCTGGGCCGGCGTGGCGCTGCCGACCGCGAACGTCCGGTAGTAGCAGGTGCGGTAGCCGTTGAAGGACTGGATGACGTCGAAGAAGGCCTGGTCGCCGGGGCGGATCAAACGGTCGGAGAAGTTGTGCGGATGCGGGTTGCAGCGTTCGCCGGACACCGCGTTGATCGCCTCCACATCGTCCGAACCCATCTCGTAGAGCCGCTTGTTGGCGAGGGCGACGATCTCGTTCTCGCGGACGCCGGGGCGCAGCGCCTCGGCGATGTCCTGGTAGACGCCGTCCACCATCGCCGCGGCGGTGGACAGCAGCAGGATCTCGTCCTGGGACTTGAGCTGTCTGGCGTCCAGCATCACCTGCTGGGCGTCGGCCAGCAGCACGCCCTGCGCCGCGAGTTCGAACACCAGCGGCAGTTCGGCGACGTCCACCCCGACCGGCATCCCGGCCACGCCCTCGGCCGCCAGCAGCTCGGTGATCTCATGGACGGCGGAGCGGAACAGTCCGGCGTCCGACGCGATGGCGCCGCGCAGTCCGAGCAGCCCGGCCCGGCTGTGGCCGGGGGCCAGCCAGGGCGCGTACAGCTCGTGGTGGCGCGCGGCGGAGCCGAAGTCCCACACGTGCGGCTCACCGGTGCGGGTGAGCAGGCAGTAGCGGGTGAACTTGTCGCGGGCCCACTCGCCGATCACGGTGGAGCTGAGGTAGCGGATGTTGTTGGTGTCGAAGACCAGCAGCGCGCCCAGCTCGGACGCCTCCAGCGCGGCGCGGGCGCGGGCCAGCCGGTAGTCGCGCAGCCGGGGGAAGTCGACCCGTTCCTCGAAGTCCACCGCGGTGCGGCCCGGCGCCGGGGTGAGCCGGCTGTTCGGCGGCATGCTCAGCTCCTCCCGGTCGGGTCCGCCGCGCGCCCGAGCCCCGAGTCGACCTCGGTGCTCTCCGCGACGAGGGTGAGCGCGGCCGCCCTGGCCTGCTCCAGCAGCAGTGCGGCGAAGTCCCGTTCACCGTGGCCGGCCCCGACCGCCGCCTGCACCAACTGGTGCACGGCGGCGGCGATCGGCACCGGGACCTCGGCACCGCGCGCGGCGGCCAGGCCGAGGTCCAGGTCCTTGCGCAGCAGCGCGGTGGTGAAGGTCGGGGTGAAGTCCAGATGGACCAGCGCCGGGGCCTTGTAGCGGGTGAAGGCCGAGGCCAGCACCGAGGAGTTGAGGAACTCCAGGAAGGCCGCCCGGGGCACCCCGTGCTTCTCGGCAAGGACGGTGACCTCGGCCAGGGACTGGGCGATGACGCCGAGCAGCATGTTGTGGCAGAGCTTGACCAGCCTGGCCTGCTCCCCGTCGCCGACATAGGTGACGGCCTCGCCGAGTACCGCCAGCAGCGGCCCGACCTCGCGGTAGGCGTGCTCGGGACCGGAGACGGCGAACCCGGCCCGGCCGGCTGCGACGACCCCGGGGTTGCCGCTGACCGGGGCGGCCAGCAGCGCCGTCCCGGAGCGGGCCGCCACCGCCCTGACCCGGGCCGACACCTCCGCGTCCACGGTGGAGAAGTCGACCAGGACGCGGGGGGCGCCGCCCCCGCTGAACAGGCCCTGCTCGCCCACGGTGACCTCGGCGAAGTCGGCGGAACCGGCCACCACGGTGAAGACGGTCCCGCAGCCGGCCAGGTCGCCGATCCGGTCCGCGATCACCGCGCCGCGGGCGGCCAGCGGTTCGGCCTTGGCCCGGGTCCGGTTGTGGACCAGCAGCGGGTGCCCGGCGTCGAGCAGCCGCCCGGCGAGGGCGAGGCCCATCCGGCCGGTGCCGATCCAGCCGGTGCCGGGCCGATCCGTGCCGGGCCGATCCGTGCCGGGCCGATCCGTGCCGGTCGCTCCGGTGCCGAACGGCTGGTTGGCGTTCAACGGCTCACCTCTCTCTGCTGTGCGGGCGGGTCCCCGCCCGCACCCAGGTAGAGCCGGGCCACCCGGGGGTCGGCCAGCAGCTCGGCGCCGCTGCCGGTCAGCCGGACCCGGCCGCTCTCCAGTACGGCCCCGCGGTCGGCGGCCGCCAGCCCGGAGCGGGCGTTCTGCTCCACCAGGAGGATGGTCCGGCCGTCGGCGGCGAGCGCGGCGACGGTGTCGAAGACCGCCCTGCGGGCCCGCGGTTCCAGGCCGATGGACGGCTCGTCCAGCAGCAGCAGGACCGGTTCCAGCAGCAGCGCGCGGGCCAGCTCCACCTGCTTCTGCTCGCCGCCGGACAGCGACCCCGCGCTGGCCCGGCGCCGCCGTGCCAGCAGCGGGAACCGCTCGGCCAGCGCGTCCGCGCGCCGCCGGACCTCGCGGCGGCCGGCGCGGGTGCCGTCCAGCAGGTAACCGCCCATCAGCAGGTTGTCCCAGACCGTCATCGCCGGGAAGAGACTGCGCTCCTGCGGCACCTGGACGATGCCGCGCAGCAGCCGCTCGCGCGGCGACCGCCGGTCGAGCGGCTCACCGTGCAGCAGCACCTTTCCCCGGCCGGTCCGCAGCAGTCCGCTGACGACCCTGAGCACCGTCGACTTCCCGGCGCCGTTGGGCCCGATCAGGCACACCACCTCGCCCTGGTCCACCGTCAGGTCGACGCCGCGCAGCACCTCGCCGGCGCCGTACCCGGCGCCGACCCCCCGCAGTTCGAGCAGGACCGACACGGCCTCAGCCCCCCAGGTAGGCGTCGAGGACCAGCGGGTCCGCCTGCACGTCGCCGGGCGGCCCCTGGGCGATGACCCGGCCGCCGGCCATCACCACCACCGGGTCGCACAGCCGCATCACCAGGTTCATGTCGTGCTCGACCACCAGGAAGGCGGTCCCCGCGGCGTGCCGGGCCCGGATGTGGCGTTCCATGGTGCGGACCATGGTCGGGTTGACCCCGGCAGTGGGCTCGTCCAGCAGCACCAGGGACGGCGAGCTCATCAGCAGCGCGGCGAACTCCAGCAGCTTGCGCTGGCCGTAGGAGAGCTCCTCGGCCGGGTCGTCGGCCAGGCCGGCCAGCGAGAACTCCGCCAGCAGCGCCTCGGCCCGGTCCCGGTCGTCGGCCCGGACCCGGGGTCCGGCCAGGGCGGCCCGGCGGCGGCCGGAGGCGATCAGCAGGTTCTCCAGCACGCTGAGGTCGGCGAAGACCCTCGGCTGCTGGAAGGTCCGGCACAGGCCGCGCCGGTACAGCCGGGCCGGGTCGGGCCGGGCGACCCTGCGGCCCTCCAGCAGGATCTGTCCGGCGTCGGCCCGGAGGTAACCGGTGACCACGTTGAACAGGGTGGTCTTGCCCGAGCCGTTGGGACCGATCAGCCCGGTGACGGTGGACCGCCGCACCGTCAGCGAGCAGTCGTCGAGGGCGGCGACCCCGCCGAAGCGCCTGGCCAGCCCGCGGACCTCCAGCAGCGGCGCGCTCACGGCTGCTCCCCCGCCACGTCCGCAGCGATGTCCCCACCGGTGTCCGCGCTGACGCCCGTGCCGACGTCCGCCCGCAGCGTGCGCGCCCGGCGCTGCCTGCTCCGGTACCGGTCGCCGAGGGTCGGCAGGACGCCGCGCGGCAGCACCAGCATGACCAGCACCAGCAGCGCCGCGTAGCCGAGCAGGTAGAGCTGGCTCGCCCCGTACTGGTAGGCCAGGTACTGCTGGGCCGGGGCGACGATGAACGCCCCCAGCACCGGTCCCCACAGGGTGCCGCGCCCGCCCAGGAAGACCATCAGCACCATGGCCACGGTCACCAGCGGGTCCACCGCGAACTGCGGGTAGATGAAGGACAGGTAGTACGCCCACACTCCCCCGGCCATGCCGGTGATGCCCACCGACAGCGCGAACGCGCCGAGCTTGGCCGTGCCCACCGGCACACCCACCCCGCGGGCCTTGTCCTCGTCCGCTCGGATCGCCAGCAGCGCCAGCCCGAGCCTGCTGCGCAGCACCGCGTGGGAGAGCAGCAGCGCGAGCACCAGCAGCGCCAGCATCGCGTAGTAGAAGGGCCGTTCGAACGTGGCGGGGGCGAAGTCGGGGACCGGCATGGCCACCCCCTGCGCGCCGTGGGTGATCCCGCGCAGGTTGTAGGCGAGGGTCTGCGCGACGAACAGCAGGGTGATGGTGACGATGGCGAACACGTCGGCGCGGGTGCGCATGGCGATCCAGGCCACCGGCAGGCCCGCCGCGGCGACCGCCAGGCCGACCAGCGGCAGCACCGCGAAGGGGGTGAGGCCGGCGCCGATGCCGTGGTGGTTGAACCAGAGCGCCTCCGTGTAGGCGCCCAGGCCGAAGAAGGCGGCGTGGCCCAGCGAGGGGTAGCCGGCGTAGCCGCCGACCAGGTTCCAGGCACTGGCCAGCGCCGCGTACATCAGGGTGAACAGGGCGATGGTCATCACCCAGGGCGCGGTGGCCAGGAAGGGGAACACCGCCAGCAGGGCCGAGAGCGCGGCGATCGCCGCCGCCGTCCTCACAGCGCCCCCCGCAGCCGCGCGCCGAACAGCCCGCCGGGCCGCACCAGCAGCACCGCGAGCAGCACCACGAAGAAACTGAAGTCCGACCACACCGGCGAGACCAGCGCGCCCACCAGCGCCGAGACCACGCCCATGGCCAGCGCCGCGATCACGGTGCCGCCCAGGCTGCCCAGGCCGCCGAGGACGACGATGGACAGCAGCCGGGAGATCAGGTCGTAGTGGCTGCCGGGGTTGAAGGAGTACACCATCCCGTAGACCGCGCCGGCCGCGGCGGCGGTCGCCGCGCCCAGGCCGAAGCCCAGCGCGGCCACCCGGCCGCTCTCGACGCCCAGCAGCCTGGCCGCGGTCGGGTTCTGCACGGTGGCGCGGACCGCGCGGCCGAAGCGGGTGCGGCCCAGCAGCAGCGCCAGCGCGCCCAGGGTCGCCAGTGACAGCAGGCAGGCGGCCAGCCGCACCTCGCCGACCTGGTAGCCGGCCACGGTCCAGGAGCGGTTCACATAACCGGGCTGGATGGAGCGGTAGTCGGACTTGTACACCAGGGTGAGCACACCCTCGATCCCCAGCGCGACGGCGAAGGTGACCAGCAGCGACAGCTGCGGGGCGTCCGAGCGGTGCAGCGGCCGCAGCAGGCACCACTGCACGGCCGTCCCGAGCAGGAACATCGCCGGGGCCACCAGCAGCACGGTCAGGAAGGGGTCGATGCCGAACGCGTCGAACAGGGAGGAGCTGAGGTAGGCCGCCAGGATCACCAGCGCGCCCTGGGCCAGGTTGACCACCTTGAGCACGCCGAAGATCAGCGTCTGGCCGCTCGCCATCAGCGCGTAGACGCCGCCGGTGAGCAGCCCGAGGATGACCGCCTGGATGGTCTCGTGCACGCCGCGCTCACCCGCTCCAGGGCAGCTTGCCCAGCACCGGCGCGGTCTGCGCGCGGTCGGCCGGGAAGACCGGCAGCAGCTTGCCGCCGATCCATTGCACCAGCACGTACGAGGCGTTGGCCGCGCCGTCGTCGTTCCAGCTGAGGTTGCCCTCCAGGGTGGGCCAGCTGCCCGAGTGCAGGGTGCTGATCAGCGTGGCGTTGTCGACCTTGCCCATCTTGGCGGCGACCTCCTGGACCAGCTGGCCGCAGGAGTACGCCTCGGCGGAGGTGCTGTCGATGCTCGCCCCCGTCCCCCCGTAGGCCGCGGTGTAGGCGGCGACGAAGGCGGTGTTGCCGCTGGTGGTGGCCGTGGGGAACCAGTCCCCGGAGGAGAAGACGCCGTCGACCTCGCCCGCGCCGACGTTCTTGGGGAAGTTCAGCGGGTCGTTGGCGCCGTTGGACAGGTAGAGCAGCTTCGGCGCCCACTTGAGCTGCACCATGGCCTTGACCAGGGCGTACGCGTCCGCCGACTGGGTCCCGGCGACCACCAGGTCCGGCTTCTTCGCGGCCATGGCGCTGACCACCGGGGACAGGTCGGTCGCCTCGGCGGGGTAGATCTGCTGGTACACCGTGCGGATTCCGGCCGCCTGGAGCCGGGAGCGCACCTCGGCCGCGATCGGCGAGGCGAAGGGGTCGTCCAGCGCGGGATAGGCGGCGGTGGTGGGGCGCTGGGAGGACGGCAGTGACAGGATGTAGTCGGCGAAGACGTCGCCCTGCTGGACCACCGGCGCCGGCTGCACGAAGAAGAGGTTGTGCAGGTGCTGGCTGAACACCGCCGGGCCGCCGCCGGCCGGCTCCAGGAACGCGTAGCCGTAGCGCTTGGCGACCTGCGAGGCGGGGACCGTCAGCAGGCTGGAGAAGGGGCCGAAGACCAGGTCCACATGGTTCTTGGTTATCAGGTTCTGATAGTTCGTCACCACCTGGGTGGGACTCGACGTGTCGTCGACGACGTCCAGCACCACCTTGCGGCCCAGCACTCCGCCCGCGGCGTTCACGGTCCTGGCCCAGAGCTGGTAGCCGCGCTGGGCGGACTTGCCGGAGTCGGAGAAGTCGCCGGTCAGGGAGAGGGAGATGCCGATGGTCAGCGGCGGGCGTGCGTCGGATGAGGCGGAGACGGGATGGGCCGGCGAACTGCTGCAGCCCGCGAGGGCCAGCCCGGCCGCCGCCAGCGCCGCGGCGACGGCCCGCAGCCGCCCGCCGTCGGCCGTCCCGCCCCTGCCGCCCCTGGTGCCGTTGCTGCGATTGCTCATGGTCCGCCGTCCTTCCTGAACGCGGCCAGAACACTGCGAACGATTGCGGTGGAGTCTCCTGCTGGTCTGACGGACTGTCAATGACTGTCGCCCATAAGCGGTGCAATGGATTGCGGTGATCGGCGTCCGCGCCTACGGTGACACCATGGCCGGCCGACGCCCCACCCTCGACGACGTGGCCCGCGCCGCCGGCGTGCACAAGGCGACGGCGTCCCGCGCGCTCAACCCGGAGACCAGGAACCAGGTCAAGTTCGAGACCGCGCACCGGATCACCGTCGCCGCCCGCCGCCTCGGCTATGTGCCCAACACCCTGGCACGCGGACTGCGCACCAGCCGGTCGACCGCGGTCGGGGTGCTGGTTCCGGACCTCACCAACCCGCTGTTCCCGCCGATCGTCCGCGGCATCCAGGACCGGCTGGACAGCCACGGCTACACCGCCCTGCTGGTGAACACCGACAACGACGAGGAGCGCGAGCGGGCCCAGTTCGCCGAGCTCGCCGCCCGCCGGGTGGACGGCTTCATCGTCGCCACCGCCCGCCGCGACCACCCGCTGCTGGCCGAGGCCGTCGGCCGAGGCACCGCCCTGGTGACGGTCAACCGCACCGTCGAGCTGCCCGGCACCCCCGCGGTCGTCGGCGACGACGCCGACGGCGTCGCCCAGGCCGTGGCCCACCTGCGGGGGCTCGGCCACACCCGGATCGCCCACCTGGCCGGCCCGCAGTCCGTCTCCACCGGCGCGGTACGGCTGCGTGCCTTCCGGCAGGCGGCCGGCCGCGCCCGCGACGCGGTGGTGGAGTGCGCCGCCTACACCGAGCAGGCCGGCCGCGCCGGGGCCCGGCGGCTGCTGCTGGCGCACCCGTCGACCACCGCCGTACTGGCCGGGAACGACCTGATCGCCCTGGGGGCGCTGGCCGAACTCGCCGCCCAGGGCCGCTCCTGCCCCGACGACATCTCCGTGGTCGGCTTCAACGACATGCCTTTCGCCGACCGGTTCCGGCCGCCGCTGACGACCGTACGCGTCCCGCACCACGAGATGGGTGTGCAGGCTGCTGAGTTGCTGCTGGAGCTGCTGACCCGACCGCAGCCCGTCGCCCGTACGGTGGTGCTCCCGGCCCGTCTGGTCGTCCGCGGCTCCACCGCACCCCCGCCGGCGAGCCGGTGAGCGACTGGGTCCCGGCGACCCAGCCGTCCCGGGCCGCTGCGTCGAGGCCGGCACCGTGGAGACCGGCATCGTCGAGGCCGGCACCGGCGAGGCCCGGTTCGTCCTGGACCACGGTGGGAACGGAGCGTCGGCGCAGCAGGGGCAGCACGAACACGACCACCAGCACCACGGCGGCGACCACCGCC
The DNA here is from genome assembly GCF_000787775.1 of Streptacidiphilus carbonis. Lineage (GTDB taxonomy): Bacteria > Actinomycetota > Actinomycetes > Streptomycetales > Streptomycetaceae > Streptacidiphilus > Streptacidiphilus carbonis. Next base: position 24,374 of record NZ_BBPM01000060.1, read on the forward strand.
GCGCCGACCGCCCCCACCGTGCGGATGAGCTGCTCGACGGACGGGCCCAGGTAGTACCCGGCCGCGACGTTGCCGACGCCCCAGAGCACTGCCGCGACCGCGCTGTAGGGGAGGAAGCGGCGGTAGGGCAGCCCCGCGCCGCCGGCCGCGAAGGGCAGGAAGGAGCGCACGAAGCCGATGAAGCGGCCCGCGAAGACGGCCGGGCCGCCGCGGCGCTGCAGGAAGTCGCGGGCCCGGGCGGTCCGCTGCCGCATCCGGCCCCCGCCCGGGCGCCGCTCGTACCAGCGGCCCAGGGCATACCCTGCGCTGTCGCCGAGGATCGCGGCGCAGACCACCACGGCGGCCAGTGCCACCGGGTCGAGGTCGCCCCGGCCGGCCAGCGCCCCGGCGACCAGGATCAGCGACTCGCCGGGCATGAAGACCCCGAAGAACGCACTGGTCTCGGCCGCGGTCAGCAGGAACACGACGGCGTACGACCAGAAACCCGCTGCCTCGACGATCGCGGTGGGGTTCAAGGCGCTCACCCCCGGGGTGAGGCGCCCGGCCTCCGGACCGCGGACCGCCGACCGGCGAACCGCTCCGAGGCGAACCAGGCCAGCAGCGCCAGCGAGACGCTGGCGAAGGCGACCGGCAGCCGATGGTTGGTGATCAGCAGGGTCGCCGCCGCGTCCCCCAGCAGGGCCACGGCTGCGGCCACGGCGCGGACCCAGGCGCCGGACGGCAGCGTGCGCTGACGTTGGGTGCCGTGCGTCATGGTGCTCATCGAATCGCCTCCTGGCCCTGCGCGCCGGACCGGGCTGCGCACTGGCACAGCCCGGCCGCAGCCTTGTCTCCGACAGCAACCGGAGACTTCCTCCACCTATTCCCGGGAATCCCGATCAGCTGGGCGATTTTCGGCCGCAGTGGCGCGGACACTGGCTCCGACGGCCGGATCCGCACATGAAACGACGTCAGATGGTCGTCCCAGGACACAGAACAGCCCAACAGCGCGCCGTTTCCACCGTTAGCATGCACACCAGGAAGCAGGCCGACGGAAGAGGCGAATGATGTCAGACAGGGACTCGATGTCGCAGGAACCGCAGAACGACAGCTCGCCCGGCGTCGACCTGCGTATGGACGTCCCGCACTCGGCCCGGGTCTACGACTACCTCATCGGCGGGAAGACCAACTTCGAGGCCGACCGGGTGGCCGCCGAGGCCTCGGTGCGGGCCTGGCCGGCGCTGCCGGTCTCGATGCGCACCACCCGCACCTTCATGCAGCGGGCCACCCGCCACCTCGCCGAGAAGCACGGCGTGCGCCAGTTCCTGGACATCGGCACCGGCATCCCCACCTCGCCCAATGTGCACGAGATAGCCCAGGGCGTCGCCCCCGAGTGCCGGGTCGCCTATGTGGACAACGACCCGATCGTGCTCACCCACGCCCGGGCCCTCATGTCGAGCACCGCCGAGGGAGCCACCTGCTACATCGACGCGGACCTGCGCGACGTCGACTCGATCATCGGATCCGCGCGGCTGCGCGAGGTGCTGGACCTGAAGCAGCCGGTGGCGCTGTCCCTGATCGCGATCGTGCACTTCATCCTGGACGAGGACGACCCGCAGGGCATCGTCCGGCGGCTCATGGACGAGCTGGCCCCGGGCAGCTTCCTGGCGCTGACCGTCTTCACCGGCGACACCGACCCGGTGGGCGTCGGCGGCGTCGGCCGGGAGTACAACGCGCGCGGCATCCCGCTGCAGATCCGGGACCGGGCCGAGTCCCTGGCCTTCTTCGACGGCTACGACCTCCTCGACCCAGGCGTCACCCTGGTCCACCACTGGCTGCCGGACCCGGACGCCCCGCAGATCCGCGACCAGGACATCGCCATGTACGGAGGGGTAGCCGTCAAGCACTGACCGCCAGCGCCTTCCCGGCCCCCGTCACTCCCCTTCCGCTGCCACCGGCTCGGCGTCCGCGGGTCCGGCGTCCGCGAGCCACGGCTCGGGCTGCGGCTGCGGCTCGGGCCGGTAGCTCAGCGCCAGCAGCCCGGCCGCGGCGGCGGTGCCCAGGCCGGCGGCGGCCAGGGCCGGCAGCGGGCCCTCGCTGCGCCGCTTCAGCAGGCCGTCCACCGAGTAGCGGCCGTGGCCCAGCGCGGCCAGGGCGATCGCGGCGCCGGCGACCACCCCGGTGTACTCCCAGCCGCCCTTGAAGACGAAGTACCCCTTGCCCCGGTGGTCGGTCCTGGCCGCCACCGCCATCAGGCCCACGGCCGCCGCGGCGGGCAGTGGATTGGCCAACCCCACCGTGAGCGCGGCACCGGCCGCCATCTCGGTCCCGGCCGCCATCCGGGCGTGCACCGCGGCCGGCCTGAGCCCGAGCGCCTCGAACCAGCCGGTCGTGCCCTTGAGACCGCCGGGGCCGGAGACCTTGTTCCAGCCGTGCACGAAGAGCATCGGGCCGAGCGTCGCGCGCAACGCGAGCGCGGCGGTGTCCCTGGAGTGGTGACTGGTTCCGGTCATGGGTCCTCCGAGCGGGAGCGGCGCTGACGGTCGGTCAGCGGACGGGCGGCGCAAGGTGCTGCAGGACAGGCTCGCGCCTCCCGCCTCCGTCCGCCACACGTCGGAGCCGTGATCCGCGCCTCAGCCGAACACCGCGCGCCGGGCTTGCGCGCCGCGCACTTGCACCCCGCCTCGCGCGCCCCGATGCTTGGCGGGTGTCCGCAACCCCGCCCCCCGCGACCCCGCTGACCCGCAAACTCGGCATCAAGCCCGAGGCCAGGGTCGCCGCGCTCGCCGCTCCGTCCGGCTTCGAGGCGCTGCTGTCTCCGCTGCCCGGCGGCGTCGTCCTCCGCACCGGGCTGGAGGGCGCGACCGAACCCTTCGACGTGGTCATCGCCTTCGCCGTGCTCCGCGCCGAAGTGGTCGACGCCGTCGCCCGGGCGCGTCCGCTGCTGGCTCCGGCCGGCGGGCTGTGGATCGCCTGGCCCAAGCGCGGCTCGGGCCGGGCCACCGAGGTCTCCGACGACCTGGTCCGCGAGATCGCGCTGCCGACCGGCCTGGTCGACAACAAGGTCTGCGCCGTCGACGCGACCTGGACCGCGCTGCGCCTGGTGATCCGCCGCGAACTCCGCCGGCCCGCCGGCTGACCCAGACTTACCGCACTACGGGGCTTACCGGGCTCACGGGGTATCCGGGGCCAGCACGAAGAGCCCGGCGACCTTCTCCTCCGTGTCGAAGGCGACCCGGGCCTTCATCTCGCCGGCCTCGTAGCGCAGCGGGATGTCGACGACCGTGTGGTCGCCGATGCGGCGGACGAAGGGCTCGCCGTCCCCGAAACCCTCGAACGCACCGACCAGGCCGGCGACCGTGGCCATGGCGTCGCCCCGGACCTCGTCGGTGAAGGCCTCCAGGACCTTCGCGTCGAAGGAGGGCCTGGCTTCGTCCATCCGTCCGTCGAGGACGGCCGTGACGATCGTGATCGCGCGTTCGGCGGCATCGGCCATGCGCACGGTCTTGTCCATGGGTTCTCCCGTTCGGGGATCGATGGGCTTGCCGAACCGCTGGAACGCGGCCTGGCGGGTGACTCCGAGCAGATCCCCGAGCTCCTGCCAGGTGTGGCCGGCGTCCCGGCTCTGCTGCACGCACAGCCTGAGCACCTGCTCCGCCGACGCGTCGAGGTCCCGGGCGCGCCGCACCAGGTCCAGGTAGTCGGGTGTCGCCAGCGGGCTGCCCAGCGCCCGGGCCAGGACCGAGCTCTGCTCGGCCAGCCGACTGCTCAGGGCGGTGAGCGTCGTGAAGCCCTCGGGGGAACCGGTCATACGTCAAGGTTGCCTTTACAACCCATCGATGTCAAGCGATCCTTTACAGTTCCGCTGACGCAGCGTCAACCGCGGCCGGTCCAGAGCGGTCCCACCTGCTGCCACTCCTGCCCCCAGGCCCGCAGGTCGGCCCGGTCCAGGCGGGCGCGGGCGAGGCCGGACGCGGCGAGGGCCGTGCTGTCCGCCGCCACCAGGACCAGCATTCCGATGAAGAGGGACTTGCCGAGCGAGTTGGCGGGGCCGGGCGGGGCCATGGCGGGGCGGTCTGAGGAGTCGAGCCACAGCGTGACGCTGCTGCCGGCCGTCGCCGTTCCCGAGATCGACACCCGGGCCTGGTGGACGGTGCCCCAGGAGTCCGTCCAGCGCACGTCCGAGCGGAAGTCCGCACCCGCCGACGGGGTCGGCTGGGCGGCGTCGGTGAGGACCGTCGCCCGGACCTGGTGCAGGGCCGCGGCCTGCCGCTCCGCGACCGCGCGCTCGTGCTGGTAGATCCCCAGACTGAGCAGGGCCGAGAGCACGCCGGCGACGAGCAGGGCCAGGGTGAGCAGCACGCGCAGCCGGCCCCGTCGGACGTCGCTGCGGCGGCGCAGCGGATTGTGGCGCCGGGTCAGGGCCGTGGCCAGCCGGGAACCGCGCGGGCCGGGCTCGTGCTGCGGGGCGGGCGTGGCCGAGGGCGTCGTCATCGCGTTCCCCCTCCTCCCGAGCCTGCCGGTCCCCCACCGGCGCTCCGGGTCCATGTTCACGGGCTTCGGGCTACCCGTCCATTCTGCACCCGGGCTGCCCCGGAGCTACCCGGTTCGTGCCTCAAGCATCGGCAGGACCCGGCCCGGAATGGACCCTGACGGGCCCTCACCGATCCGCCGAGCGCCCATGGCCAGGTAGAAGGGCTCGGCATGCGGGTCGGCGTCGATCGTCAGCCGTTCGAAGCCGAGTTCGCGGGCGCGGTCGAGCACATGGCGGTAGAGCAGCCGCCCCAGACCCCGGCCGATCGCGGCCGGCTCGACGAACAGCATGCCGAGCGTGCCCTGCGGCGCCTCGCCCTCCAGGGTGCTGAAGCCCAGCACGGCCCCGTCGGCCTCGGCGACGGTGACCCGACGGGACGCCATGGTGCCCGGCTCCATCCGCAGTTCGTCGGCGCACGCCGCCAGGAACGCCTGGTCGTAGCCCCAGTGGCCCTTGGACCGCAGCGCCAGCGCGGTCAGCTCGCCCGCCTCGTCGTCCCGGGCGGCCCGGAGCCGTACGGCGGGCTGCGGGGCACCCGTCATGCCGGGCCCGGCTTGCGGCCGATGCCGCCGTAGGAGGAGACCTCGGCGTCCGTCAGTGCGGCGAACGGGCTGTCGGCCGGCTCGGGCCACCAGCGCGAGATCAGGTCGACCCCGGGCTCGGGCAGCGACAGGCCGTCGAAGAACGCGGCGACCTCGGCATGGTTGCGGATCTTCGTGCGGATGCCCGCGGCGGCGTAGGTCGCCTCGACCTGGCCCCACTCGTCGGGCGCGAAGTCATGGGTGACCTGCGACAGCGCCAGGAAGCTCCCGGCCGGCAGCGCCTGCAGCAGCTCGCCGACCAGGCCGTAGGGGTTCTGGTCGTCGGGGATGAAGTGCATGATCGCGATCAGCATCAGCGCCACCGGCCGGTCGAGGTCCAGGGTGTCGAGGAGCTGCGGCGAGGACAGTATCGCGGCGGGGTCGCGCAGGTCGGCGTCGATGTAGGCGGTGCGGCCCGGCTTGGCGCTGGTGAGCAGGGCCCGCGCGTGGGCGAGCACCATCGGGTCGTTGTCGACGTAGACCACCCGCGCGGTCGGGTCGACGGCCTGGGCTATCTCGTGCGTGTTGGGGGAGGTCGGGATCCCGGTGCCGATGTCCAGGAACTGGCGGATCCCGTGCTCCGAGGCCAGCCGGTGCACGGCGCGGCGCAGGAAGCGCCGGTTGGCGCGGGCCGCGTGGGTGACGAACGGGGCGTTCTGGATGACCTTGTCGCCCGCCTCGCGGTCGGCCGGGAAGTTGTCCTTGCCGCCGATGAAGTAGTCGTACATCCGGGCCGTGTGCGCCACGTCCGTACGCAGGTCGACCCGGGACGGCGGGTCCCCCGCCCCGGCCTTCATCCACTCCGTCGAACCCGCCATGTCCACTCCCGGAGTGTAGTTCTGATGAATGATCAACGACCCTATCAGGCTCGTCCGTGCCCACCCCTTCCTCCCCGCACCCGGCCCCCGCCAATCGCACCGGCCCCGTCAGCCCTGCTCGGGGTCGGCGAGCGAGCGCCACACCTCCGCGCAGTCCAGGATCCGGTGCAGCGGCGGCCGGACCCGGACCAGGCGCAGCCGGACCCCGAAGTTGGCGGCCCGCTGCTGGACCCGGAACAGCGCGGCCACGCCGCAGGCGTCGGCATACGCCAGCCCGGCCACGTCCACCTCGATCCGCAGCACCTGCGGATCGATCAGGATCCCGGCGACGACCTCGGCCAGCGCACTGTCCGCGGTCGCGTCCAGGTCGCCCGCGAGCAGGATCTCCGCGGTCGGGCAGTCGTCCATCACCAGCACGGTCAACGCCGGTCGTACCGCCATCGAGAGACCCCCGTCGTCCCAACTGTGAGGGGCCTCAAGGTAGTTAAACGCAAGACCGGATGGACACAGTTTCTTCACGATTCACGGCAACCGTGTCCTTGCCGTTACGACCCCCCGGCACCGCCCGCCTCCTGGGCCGTGTGCTCCAGCCGGCGGCGGTACTCCTCCCACCACACCGGGCCCCCCTCGCCGTACGCCAGGTTGTCGTTGCCCTCACGCAGCCCGGCGGCCCCGTCGATCAGCTCCCGGACGATGTCGGCGTGGCCGGCGTGCCGGTGGGTCTCGGCGATCATGTGCACCAGGATCTGGTGCAGCGTCACCTCGCGGCGCTCCTCGGGCCACCACGGCACCTGGCCGGTCGCGCCGAGGTCCAGGGCGGCGAAGGTGGCGTCCGCGTGCTTCCACGCGCGGTGGTACAGGCCGACGATCTCCTCGCGCGACTCGTCGGCGGTGGCCCACAGGTCCGCGTTGGGTTCGGCGTCGTCCTCGAACCAGGGCTGCGGCTCCTCGGACGGCCGCCCGAAGGTGTCGCCGAAGTAGCCCAGCTCGGTGGCGGCGAGGTGCTTGACCAGGCCCAGCAGATTGGTCCCGGTCGGAGTCAGCGGCCGCCGGGCGTCGTACTCGGAGAGCCCCTCCAGCTTCCAGAGCACGGCATCGCGTGCGGACTGCAGATAGCGCACCAGGTCGGCCTTGGCCTTCGTCTCGTCCATGGCGGCAGTCTGCCACCGACCACCGGCGGCTTCCGCCGACGCGCGTGGTCCGCTCAGGTCTCGCCGGAGCCGCGCGGGATCAGCCTGGTGGGCAGCCGTACGCTCCTGGGCGGACCCGCGTCGCCGTCCAGGCGGCGGAAGAGCAGCTCGGCGGCGGTGCGGCCGAGCCCGGCCGGGTCCTGGGCCACCACGGTGAGTCCGGGGACCAGCAGCTCGGCCAGCTCCAGGTCGTCGAAGCCGACCAGCGCCGGGCGGTAGGGCAGGGCCGGCAGCCGCCGCAGCACCTCCAGGGTGATCCGGTTGTTGCCGGTCAGCAGCGCGGTCACCGGTCGGGGTCCGCCGGTCAGCCGGTCCAGGGCGGCCGCGACGGACGCCGGATCGGTGGGACCCATCGACACCTGGCCGGGCGCCACCGGCAGGCCGGCCGCCGCCATCGCCTCCCGGAAGCCGCGCAGCCGCTCGGCCGCGGTGTGGATCTGCGGCAGGTCGCCGAGGAAGCCGATCCGGCGGTGGCCCTGCCGGACCAGGTGCCCGGTGCCCTCCCGGGCGCCGCCGGCGTTGTCGCTGAGCACCGAGTCGGCCCCGATCCGCTCGGCCGGCCGGTCGACGAAGACCACCGCCGTTCCGGCCGCCAGTTCCGGCAGCAGATAGCGGTGGTCGTCCCCGGCCGGGACGACCACCAGGCCGTCCACCCGGCGGGCGCAGAAGGCCAGCGCCAGTTCCCGTTCGCGCTGCGGGTCCTCCGCGCTGGCACCGGTGAACAGCAGCGACCCGTTGGACCTGGCGACCTCCTCGACCCCGCGGCTGAGCACGGAGTAGAAGGGGTCGCCGAGGTCCTCCAGCAGCAGTCCCACGCTGGCGGTACGGCCCTTGCGGAGCATCCGGGCGCTGTCGTTGCGCCGGAAGCCCAGCTCGGTGATGGCGCTGCGGACCCGCTCGGCGGTCTCCGGGGTGACCCCCGGCTCGTCGTTGACGACCCTGGAGACGGTCTTCAGCCCGACCCTCGCCCTGGCCGCGACGTCCTTCATGGTGGGACGGATGCCGTACTGGGTGGTCATGCCAGGGAGCATACGACCACCGTCAGCCGCTCAGCAGGCCGCCTTGTAGAAGTACTTGCTGATGGACGGGTCGTTCATGTTCTGCTGGGTGATGGGGACCATGGTGGTGCCGATCGAGGCGGTCACCGGCTTGCCGTCGAAGGAAGCGACCAGCTGGTCCACCGCCTGGGCGCCGATGGCCGCCGGGTCCTGGGCGACCAGCACCTGGATGGTGTTCGCCTTCAGCGCGGTGACCTCGTCCGGCTCGGCGTCGAAGGCGACCACCTTGACCGCGCCCTGCTTGCCGGCCTGCTTGAGCCCGGTGGCGATGCCCTGGGCGGTGTTGGTGTTGCCGGCGAAGACCCCCCCGAGGTCGGGGTGGGCGGCCAGGGTGGACTGGATCTGCGAGGCGGCGGTGGCCGGCAGGTCGTTGTCGTAGAGGGTGGGGATGACCTTGATGCCCGGGTACTTGGCCATGCCCTGGGTGAAGCCCTTGATCCGGTCGTCGGTGGTGGAGACGCCCGGCTTGACGCTGATCACGATCACCGAGCCCTTCTCCCCCATCTGCTTGGCCAGGGCGTCCGCGGCGACCTGGCCGCCCTTGACGTTGTCCGAGGAGATCCGGGTGATGCCGATGGAGGGGTCGGTGACCGAGGTGTCCACCAGGCCGATCTTCGTCCCGGCGTTCTGGATCTGCTTCAGCGACGGGGTCAGCGCCGTGGTGTCGACCGGCGACACCAGCAGCCCGGCGGGCCTGGCGGCCGCCGCCGAGTCGATCAGCGGGCGCTGCACCGAGACGTCCCACTGCGCGGACCCGTCGGCGGTGAAGCCGACGCCCTTGGCCTTGGCCTCGGCCTGGGCGGCGCAGGTCATGGTGATGTAGAAGGGGTCGCTCTTCACCCCGGTGATCAGGGTGATGCTCTTGGCGCCGCCGCCCGAGCTGCCGGAGCCCGAGCTGCAGCTCGACAGGGTCAGGGCGAGTGCGGCCGCGGCGCCCAGCGCCAGCAGAGTTCTGGTGTTGTCCCGTGCCTTCGTTCCCATCGCGTCCGTTCTCCTTCTGCTGAGGGGTTTGTCGCTGCTCAGATCCGTTCCCGGGTCTGCTTGCGCATCTGGTCCACGTAGACGGCGCCGACCAGCACCGTGCCCACCGCCACGTCCTGCCAGTACTGCTGGACCCCGACGACGATCAGGCCGGTGGTGAGCACCGCCGGGATGAACACGCCGATGACCGTGCCCAGCACCGATCCCCGGCCGCCGAAGAGGCTGGTGCCGCCCAGCACCACGGCCGTGATGACCTTGAGGTTGTCGGTGGAGTGCCCGGCGATGGAGGTCGTCCCGTAGGAGGCGAGCCACATCACCGCGCCGAGCCCGGAGAGCAGCCCCATCAGCGCGTACACCTTCACCAGGTGCCGGCCGACCGGGATGCCGGCCCGCCGGGCGGCGGCCGGGTTGGAGCCGATGGCGAAGGTGTGGGTGCCGAACCTGGTCCCGCCCAGCAGCAGTCCGAAGATGACGGTGACCACCGCGGCCAGCACCACCAGCCAGGGGATGCCCAGCACCTTCCCGTAGCCGAGGCTGTTCTGCAGATGGGCCGCGGCGGCACCGGCCGGGTCCTGGCCGCCGGTGGCGATCTCGGCGATGCCGAGGGCGGCGCCGAGGCCGCCGAGGGTGACGATCAGCGCCGGGATCTTGCCGGTGGCGACCAGCGCGCCCTGCAGCGCGCCCCATGCCGCCCCGACCGCGAGGGCGATCACGATGCTGACGGCGACGGTGCCCCAGCCGGCCCCGGCCCCGCCGTGGTGGATGGTGTACTCGCCGGCCGCCACCGCGGCCAGCACCAGCATCGAGCCGATCGACAGGTCGATGCCGGCCGTGATGATCACGTAGGTCATGCCGACGCCGAGCACCAGGTAGATGGCGGCGTTGACGGCGATCTGGGTGATGTCGTAGACGGTGAAGAACTTGCCGGGCGCGGAGATGGAGAAGTAGGCGACCAGGACCACCAGGATGGCGAAGGTCCAGGCCTCGTTGCGGCGCAGGGTCCTGCGGACCCACTCCGGGAGTTGACGATCGGTCACTTCTCGGTACCCCCGTTGCCGTTGCCGCCCCCGGTACTGCCGCCGTTGCCGTTGCCACCGCCGTTGCCGTTGCCACCGCCGTTGCCGCCGTCCGGTTCGTCCAGCGACCCCGTCATCGCGCCGACCAGCTCCTCGATGGAGCTGTCCGCCGCCCGGAACGAGGCCACCCGGCGGCCCAGCCGCAGTACTTCCACCCGGTCCGCCACCGACAGCACCTCCGGCATGTTGTGGCTGATCAGCACCACGCCCACACCCCGGTCCCGGACCCGGCGGACGGTGTCCAGCACCCGGCCGCGCTGCACCACCCCCAGCGCGGCGGTGGGCTCGTCCATGAAGATGACCTTGCGGGCGAAGGCCACCGCTCGGGCGACCGCCACCGACTGCCGCTGCCCGCCCGACAGTTCACCCACCGGCGCGTTCACATCCAGCAGGGTGACCCCGAGTTCGGCGAAGGCCTGCACTGCGGCGCGCCGCATCGCCGGCCGGTCCAGCGCCTTGAAGGGGCGCAGGAACCCGCCGCGGAGGATCTCCCGCCCCAGGTAGAGGTTGGCGGCGGCGTCCAGGTGCGGGGCCAGCGAGAGGTCCTGGTAGACGGTCTCGACGCCGTGCCGCTGGGCGTCCATCGGACCGGCGAAGACCACCGGCTTCCCCTCGACGGTGATCTCCCCGCCGTCCGGCTGGGCGACCCCGGAGAGGATGTTCACCAGGGTCGACTTCCCGGCCCCGTTGTCGCCGATGAGCGCGACGACCTCGCCCGGGTAGGCGGTGAAGTCGGCGCCCTGCAGGGCCTGGACATGTCCGAACCGCTTCACCACGCCGCGTGCCGCAAGCAGGGGGTCGGGCATCGTTGCCACTCCTGTCGACATCGTTGTCAGCTTGGTATCGTTAACAGCGCTCCGATCCTCAACCTCGGTCTGATGCGACGTCAATAGCCCTGCAGCCGTCGTATCGTCACCGTTCGATCTCGCCGGAGGGGGCCGGGTCTTGACGGTTCGACCCACGATGAAGGATGTCGCCCGGCAGGCCGGGGTGAGCCCGATGACGGTCTCCCGGGTGGTCAACCGTGAGCCCGGGGTGCTGCCCGGGACCGCGGCCCGGGTGCACCGCGCCATCCGCACGCTGGGCTACCAGCGGGACGACGTGGCACGGCAGTTGCGGCGCAAGGGGCAGCTCACCCAGACCGTCGGCATCCTGCTCGACAATGTCGCCGACCCGTTCATGGCCTCGCTGGCCTCCGCGGTCGAGGACGTCGCCCGGCAGCAGGGCAGCGTGGTGCTGATCGGCTCCTCCCGGGACGACCCGGTCCGCGAGCGCGAGGTGGTCTCGGCGTTCACCTCGCGCCGGATCGACGGACTGATCCTGATCCCGGTGGCCGGCAGCCACCGCTTCCTCCGCAACGCCGTCGCCACCGGCACCCGGGTGGTCTGCGCGGACCGCTCCGCGTCCGGGCTGAAGACGGACGCGGTGGTGGTGGACAACCGCGGTTCGGCGAACCGGGCGATCGCCCACCTGGTCGCCCACGGCCACCGCCGGATCGCCTACCTGGGCGACCGGTTGGACATCCGGACCATCGAGGAGCGCTACGCCGGCTATCTCACCGCGCTGGAGGCCGCCGGGATCCCGGCCGATCCCGCGATCGTCCGGCACGGGCTGCGACAGGCCCCGGACGCGGCCGCCGCGGTGGCCGCGATGCTGGCCGGTCCGGATCCGCCGACGGCCGTGCTGGCCAGCAACGGCATCGTCGGCCTGGGCGTCCGGGCCGCGCTGCCCGGCGGAACCGCGCTGGTGAGCTTTGACGACTTCCTGCTCGCCGCGCAGCTGGACCCGCCGGTGACGGTGATCGCCCAGGACCCGGAGGCCATGGGCAGCACCGCCGCCCACCTCCTCTTCGCCCGCATCCACGGCGACGCCTCCCCGCCGCGGACCGTCGTCCTGCCCACCCGGCTGGTCGCCCGCGGCTCCGGCGAGATCCCCGGCCCCTACTGGGACGGAGCCCATTGAGCCGGGGCCGCCGTCGGACCGGGGTCGGGGAGGTCGGCTGCCTCCGCGGTGTGCCAGTGGCGGGCGAAGACCTCGGCGCCGTCGATGTGGACCGTGCCGGCGGCCACCGCGGCGCCCTCACATACAGGTCCGCCGACAGGGACACCGGCGGATCGGCGGGGTCGTCGGCGGGGACCGGGATGCGTGCGTCGCGCACGATCCTCACCGCGTGGAGGCGCTCTGCGGACATCGGCCTGCCTCGCTCTCGTCGGGTGCACTCGTGAGGTGGTGTCGTCGGCCGGTGTCGTCGGGTGCTGTCTCAGGTGGTGTCGCGCACCACCAGTTCCAGTCCCAGGGTGATCCGTTGGACCGAGGTGGACGTTCCGGCGATCAGCTCCGCCAGCAGCCGCGCGCCGATGGTGCCGGACTCCTCCAGCGGCTGCCGGACCGTGGTCAGCCCGGCCGCTTCGGCGATGCTGTTGTCGTCGAAGCCGACGATGGCCAACTCCCCCGGCACGTCCACCCCGTTGCGGCGGCACTCCAGCAGCAGACCGGCGGCGAGCAGGTCGTGGTGGGCGAACACCGCTGTCGGACGCGGGTTCTGGGCCAGGATCTGCCGCAGCGCCTCATGTCCGCCGGAGATGTCGTTGCGCACCAGCACGGTCTGCACCCGGTCCTGGTCCAGACCGTGCTCGGACAGGACCCGCAGGAAGCCGGTGTTGCGCCGCTGCCCCTGCGAGACGAATGCGAAGGACTGCTGCGGTTCCTGGACGAAGGCGAACGAGGTGTGGCCGCGCCCCAGCAGGTAGCGGGCGACGATGGCACCGCCCTCCTCGTCGTCGACGTCCACGGTGCTGAACTCGGGGCGCCGGCTGTCGACCAGCACCGTCGGCAGTCGACGGGTGGTCAGATGCCGTGCCAGCGCGTCGTCCAGCGGCAGCCCCATGATGAGCAGACCGTCCAGCCGCCCGGTGACCGGGAGGGTGCGCAGCAGCGGGGACATCGTGGCCGCCGCCGAGACCTGGTCGTAGACCACGATGTCGCGGGCGGTGCCGTCGGATTCGGACAGCACCCCCATCAGCCGCCGCCGGTAGGAGTCGTAGGAGGTGAACGGCGCGACCACGCCGATCCGCCCGACGCCCCGGCGGGCGTGGCTGACCGCCGTCGCCTTGGGGACGAAGCCGAGCTCCTCGATGGCGTCGAGCACCCGCTCCCGGGTCACCGCGTTGACCCGCTCCGGACGGTTGAGCGTCTGCGAGACGGTGGAGATGCTCACCCCGGCCCTGGTGGCGACGTCGTAGATGGTCACCGAACTCAATCGGAATCTCCTCGGGTCAAGCGCCTTCCGGTCTGCGGGCAGCGTCGGGGTCGGCGTCGGGGGCGGCGCTGGGCTCCGCGATCTCCGGGTAACGCAAGCAGGCCAACTGCCCGCCGTCAACGTGTTCCAACGGCGGGAGGGTCTGCCGGCAGGGCTCGGCCGCATGCGGGCACCTCGGCGCGAAGGGGCAGCCGAGGGCGGTCCCGCCGGGGGTGGCGGCGGCGGTGCGGTCGGCGAGGCTGTTCCGCCTGCGGGCCTGCTCCTCGGGGTCCGGCACGGGGGCCGCGGCCAGCAGGGCCCGGGAGTAGGGGTGCCGGGGGTGGTCGCAGACCTGTTCGGTGGAGCCGGTCTCCATGATGTGTCCGCCGTAGAGCACCACCACCCGGTGTGCGACATGGCGGATGATCGCCAGGTCATGGGTGATGAACAGATAGCCCACGCCCAGGTCCCGCTGCAGTTCGTTGAGCAGGTTGATCACCTGGGCCTGGATGGACAGGTCCAGCGCGCTGGTCGGCTCGTCGCAGACGATCAGCCGGGGCCGGACGATCAGGGCCCTGGCGATGGCGATGCGCTGCCGCTGGCCGCCCGAGAAGTGGGCGGGGTAGCGGTCCGCGGCGTCGGCGGGCAGGCCCACCCGCTCCAGCGCGGCGGCGACCTGCTCGCGCGGGCTGCCGGCGCCCCTACTGCCGCTGCTGCCGGCGCCGGTGCGGCGGTGCGCGAGCAGCGGTTCGACCAGGCTCTGTCCGATGGTGCGCACCGGGTTGAGCGAGCCGTACGGGTCCTGGAAGACCGCCTGGATCTCCGCCGTCAGCGCGCGGCGGCGGCGCGGGTCGGCCCGGGTGATGTCCTCGCCGTCGAACCGGATGCGGCCGGAGTCCACCGGAGTGAGTCCGAGCACTGCGTTGCCCACCGAGGACTTGCCCGAGCCGCTCTCGCCGACCAGCGCGACGGTCTCGCCCCGGCCGACGGTGAGGCCGACGCCGTGCACGGCGGTGAACGGGCTGCGGCGGCGGCCGGTGCGGTAACGGACCGTCAGGCCCTCCGTCTCCAGCAGCGGGACCGGGCCGCCGCCGGGGCCGGGGCCGGGCACGGTCTCGCACCCGGGAAGGGTCTCGGTCATGGTGCCGCCAACCGGTCGAGGTGGATGCGGTCCAGGTGGATGCAGCGGGCGTCGTGCCCGCCCGTCACCGTCGTCAGCGGGACCGCTCCCGCGCCGCACTCCTCGGTGGCGTAGCGGCAGCGGGGCTGGAAGTGGCAGCCGGTGGGCCAGTCCGACGGCGGCGGCACTGTGCCGGGGATCGCCGGCAGCGCCTGTCCCACCGGGGCCAGGTGCGGATTGGCCGCCAGCAGCGCCAGCGTGTAGGGGTGCCGCGCGGAGTGGTAGAGCTCGCTCACCGGCGCCTGTTCCACCACCTCTCCCGCGTACATCACCACCGCCCGCTCGCACAGATCGGCCAGCACCCCCCAGTCGTGGGTGACCAGGACCACCGCCATCTCGGTCCTGGCGCGCAGGGTGCGCAGCAGGTTCAGGATCTCGGCCTGCACGGTCACGTCCAGGGCGGTGGTGGGCTCGTCCGCGATCAGCAGGTCGGGATCGCCGGCCAGGGCCAGCGCGATCGCCACCCGCTGAGCCATCCCGCCGGACAGCTCGTGCGGGTAGCGGCGGGCCACCGCAGCCGGATCGGACAGCTCCACCAGCTTGAACAACTCCTGTGCCCGCGCCACGGCCTGGCGACGCGTCAGCCGATGGTGCCGGCGGACCACCTCGGCCAGCTGGGAACCCACCCGGAACGAGGGGTCCAGGCCGCTCATCGGCTCCTGGGAGACCAGCCCGATCCTGGTGCCGCGGAGGCCTGCGACCTCACGGCCGCCCAGGTCCGCGAGGTCGCAGCCGTCGAAGGTCACCTTCCCCGCCACGACCCTTGCCCCGCCGGGGAGCAGGCCGACCAGGCTGCGGGCGGTGACGGTCTTGCCGCATCCCGACTCCCCCACGATCCCCACGCACTCACCCGGCGCGACGTCGAAGCCGACTCCTCGCACCACGGTGACCTCACCCTGCGGCGAGGGGAACGCGATGGTCAGACCACGGACCGAGAGCAGCGGGACGGCGATCCCCTCCACCGCCGTCGACGGCTCCTCATAGGAGGCCTCCGTGCCGCCCGCGGGCCGCGGCCGCCCCCGTCGTCCGGGCCGGTCCGGGTTCCCCCGGGCCCGCCCCACGGTCAGGTCGTGCACGGCGTCGCCCAGCAGCCCCAGCGCCAGCACGGTCACCACCAGCACGCCGCCGGTGGGTACCAGCAGCCACGGGTCCACACTGATCACGCTCGCCGCCTCGCCGACCATGTTGCCCCAACTCGGGCCCCGGGTCTCGGGCGTGGCCAGTCCCAGGAACGACAGCGCGGTATCCGCGAGCACCGCGCTCGCGGCGAACAGCGACACCTGGACGATGACCGGACCGGCCAGCCTGGGCAGGATGTGCCGGCGCAGGATGCCCGGACCGCTCAGGCCGGAGAGCCGGGCCGCCTTCACGTACAGCTCGTTGCGGACCGCCATGGTCACCGCCCGCACCACCCGCAGCAGCGAGGGACAGCTGATCACCCCGAAGGCGGTCATCGCGGCCGCGTTGTCGTCCGGGAACACCGCAAGCACCATCAGCAGGGCGATGATGCCCGGCACCGCCAGCACCAGATCCCCGAACCGGGCGATCCACCGGTCGGTCCGGCCGCCGACGAACCCGGCCACCATGCCGAGCGCCACCCCCAGCACCACGAACACCAGCACCGCCTCGGCCACCCCGAGCAGGGTCGGCCGGCTGCCCACCATCAGCCGGCTGAACACGTCGCGTCCCAGCCGGTCGGTGCCCAGCCAGTGCACCCCGCTCGGTCCGGACAGGGTGCGGAGCAGGTCGTCCGCCTCCGGGTCACGCGGCGTCAGCAGCGTTCCGCCCGCTGCGACGACCACCAGCAGCAGCAGGTACGCCGCGGACAGCAGACCCAGCGGCTGCCGCAGCAGCCCGCGCCAGCCCCGGCGGGGGCCGGGGGGCGGCGCGGGGGTCTCCTGCACCGCCTCCGGAGAGGTGATGATCGCCGTCATGACGCACGCACCTTGGGGTTCAGCAGCCGGTAGGAGATGTCCACGAGCAGATTGGTGACCACCACGACCACCGTGAAAATGAAGGCCACCCCCTCGATCATCGGCAGGTCATGGCTGGCGCTGGCGGTCATCGCCTGCTGGCCGAGGCCGGGTATCGCGAACACGTCCTCGACCACCACGGTCCCGCCGAGCAGGCTGACCAGCAGCAGCCCCAGCAGCGTCACCACCGGGATGGCGGCGTTGCGCAGCGCGTGCTTCAGCACCACCGAGCGGGTCGGCAGGCCGCGGGCGCGCAGCATGATGACGAACTCCTGGGAGAGCACGTCCGCCATCGCGTCCCTGGTCTGCTTGGCGATGAAGGCGACCGCCCCGGCCGACAGCGTCAGCACCGGCAGCACCAGCCCGCGAAGCCACTGCGCGGGGTCGGTCCCGAAGGTGGTGTAGCCGGTCGCCGGGAACGCGGCGAGCTTCACCGCGAACAGTTCCACCAGCACTAGGGCCAGCCAGAAGTTGGGGACCGCCAGCCCTCCCAGTGAGACCAGGTCGACCAGCCGGCCCAGGACGCCGCCCCGCGCCGCACTGACGATGCCGAGGACCACCCCCACCACCCCGGACACGACCAGGGTGGCGATGATGATCGACAGGCTGGGCCCGATCCGGCTGCTGAGCGCCTGGGTCACCGGCTGGCCGTTGAACAGGTCGGTGCCCATGCTGCCGTGCAGCAGATGGTCCAGCCAGTGCCAGTACTGCACCGCCAGCGGCTGGTCCAGTCCCATCAGCCGGCGCATCTCCTGGTACTGCTGCGGGGTGTAGCCACCGCTTCGGGCGTTCAGGATCGCCTTGGCGGCGTCGCCCGGCGCCAGCGCGACCAGCACGAAGGTGAGCACGGTGACCGTGAACAGCAGGACCAGTGAGGAGAGCAGCCAGCGGATCGCCTCTCGGACCATTGCCCCACTCCCTCCTCAGCCGGCCGGCTGCACCTCGTAGAGGTCGAGCAGCGGCTCGGTGGCCGAGGTGCTGATGCCGCCGACGGACTTGCGCGCGTAGTACGGCAGGCCGGTGGTCACCACCGGGACGAACCAGGCCTGGTGCACCAGATAGCCCTCGACCTGCTGGTCCAGCGCGGCCTGGGCGGCGCCGGAGGAGACCGCCTCCTGGTCGTAGAGCTTGGTCAGCGCGGCGTCCGCGGCGTGCAGCGGATTGAACGCGGCGGTGGGCATGAACAGCGAGGGACCCTCCATCCACACCGGTATCGCCCCGAAGGACGTCATGAAGGCCGGGAAACTGCCGCCGAACGCGGCCGCGGCGTACTTGTTGGCGTCCGAGTCGTCGGTGATCTGCAGGTCCACGCCGATCTTCTGCCACTGCTGCTTCAGTGCCTGGGCCAGGATGTTCAGCTGCTGGTAGTCCGGGGTGACGATCTTCAGCTGGAAGCCGCTGCCGTAACCGGCCGCGCCGAGCAGCTGCTTGGCCTTGTTCACGTCGTAGGGGTACGTCGAGTTCAGCTGGGCGTCGTAGCCGTACCCGTTCGGGACGGTCATCTGGTCGGTCGGCTCACCGAGCCCCTTGAACAGCGCGTCGGCGATCGAGGTGCGGTCGGTGCCGTAGTTCAGCGCCTGCCGGACCCGCACGTCGGCCAGCGGCTTGGCCAGTTTTCCGTCGCGGTCGGCCAGCACCACGCCGGACCACAGCAGCGGCGAGGACGCGACCGTCAACCCGGCCTGCTTGGCCGCGTTCTGGGTCTGCGGGTCGCCCTGGGCGACATCGGCCTGACCGGTCTGCAGGGTGCTGAGCACCGACTGCACATCGGGGACGACCTTGATCACGACCTTGTGCCAGGAGACCGACGTGGCGTCGTAGTAGTCGGGGTTGGGCACATAGGTGTAGTGGTCGCCGGTGACGCTCTGGCCCGCGTCGAGCATGTAGGGCCCGGCGCCCGCCGTCCTGGTGCCCAGCCCCGTCGGCGCCGCCAGCCCGGCCTTGCTGATCATCCCGCCGACCACGTAGTCCTGGGTCAGCAGTTGCGGGAAGTTCGGGTCGGGCGCCGCGGCCTTGATGGTGACGGTGAGCGGATCGGTGGCGGTGAAGGTGTCCCCGGCCAGGAAGGGCGCCATCTGGCCCTTGGAGGCCACCACGTACTTCAGGTCGTCGACGACGTTCTGGGCGGTGAGCGCGCTGCCGTCGGAGAACTTCACCCCGGAACGCAGGTGCAGCACAAAGGTGCTGTTGCCGGTCCCGGTGTAGGACCAGGACGAGGCCAGGCCCGGGACCAGGGTTCCGTCCGCGTGGCGGACTATCAGCGGCTCGTACGCCAGCTCGGTGAACCAGGCGTCGTTCTGCACGGCCTTCGCCGGGTCCAGCGTCTGCGGGGAGACGTCGGTCACCACGGTCAGGGTGCCGCCGACCCGGCCGCCCGATCCGGTGCCGGTGCCGGTGGCGGACTGCGTCGGCGGCTTGGCGCTGCTGGAGCACGCGGCCAGGCCGAGCACCAGGGCAGTGGCCGCGCCGATCAGGGCCTGTCTACGGGTCGTCATGAGGGAACGCACCATTGCCTCCTCAGTACTACGCCGACAGCTGCGGTGGCTGCCGGTCGGCCGTGCAGTCGCTGACGGAACGTCACCACCCGGGAACGGACGTGGGATCGGGCGGCTCTTCGGGATCCGGGACCAGCGGCAGGGGCAGGGCTGAGAACGGGGCTTGCCTACGCGTTTCAATGAACTGCCGCGATCGCGCCTTCGTCAAGAGGTTCGCGCAAAGCACTTCTGAGGCCTCGCCGACTCCCCGTCAAAGGCCTTCATCCGAAGCACTTCTCAGTCGTACACTGCTCCGCGTAGGAGGGTGGAGCGGTGCTCGCGCCTTCGTCCGAGCCCACGCGGGGAGGACCAGATGACCCGTCTTCGGCCCACCGGCGCATCCCCCGGAGCGGCGGACACCCCGGCCGCATTCGCGGTGGAGGTGGTGCGCGACGTGCGGATCCCGACCGCCGTGGCCGGGGAGACCCTGGCCGCCGACCTGTACCTGCCGGTGACCGGGCGCCCGGTGCCGCTGCTGCTCACCGTGCTCCCGTACCGCAAGGACTTCCACGCCGGGGTCGCCCATGAGGTCCCGGGCCGGTGGTTCGCCGAACGCGGCTACGCCGGCCTGCTGGTGGACCTGGCCGGCACCGGCTCCTCGGACGGGGTGCGGCGGCCCGAGTTCGACCCGGGCGACGGGACGGACGCCGTCGCGGCGATCGACTGGGGTGCCGGCCAGTCCTGGTGCGACGGTTCGGTCGGCATGTGGGGCCACTCCTACGGGGCGATCACCACCCTGCGCACGGCCGGCCTCGCACCGCCCCAGCTGCGGGCGGTCATCCCGCTGATGCACGGCCTCGATCCGGGGATGGACACCGTCCATCCGGACGGGTCCCGCGGAGATCTGCACGCACTGGCCAACCGCGGCACCTCGATGCTGGTCCAGCAGTTGCTGCCGCCCCTGATCAACCACAAGTCCGAGGCGGAGCAGGAGCGTTGGCAGCGCCGGCTGTACCGGACCGAGCCGGTGCTGCTGGACTTCGCCCGGCACGGCCCCGGCGATCCGGTATGGCGCGAACGCGCGATCGACGGCGCGGCCATCACCGTCCCGACGCTCTGCATCGGCGGCTGGCGCGACGCCTTCCCCGACCCGCTGGTCCAGGCCTACGAGCGGATCAGCGGACCGAAGAAGCTGGTGATGGGGCCCTGGGGCCATGTCATGCCGCAGTACGCGGCCGTGGCACCGGTCGACTTCCTGTCCATGGCGCTGCGCTGGTGGGACCACTGGCTGCGGGGACGCGACACCGGAGTGATGGACGAGCCCCCGGTGACGCTGTACCAGGAGGGACCCCGGCCGCACTGGCGGGCACACCCCTGCTGGCCGCCCTCGGACGGATCGCTCCGACTCGCGACCGCGGACGACACGGTGCTGCGTCCCCCGAACGCCGACCCACCGTCCGCCGACCGAGCGGTCGCCGACCACCTGTCCGCCGATGACCCGACCGCCGAGGACCCGACCCCCGTTCGGATCATCGCCGAGTACCGCCCCGACGCCACCGTGGGATCGCTCCGCGGCATCCCGGGCCTCGGCATCGGCGAGGCGTTCCTGACGCAGGATCAGCACGACGACGACATGCGGTCGGTGGTGCTGGAGAGCGAGCCGCTCCAATCCGGGACGATCATCGGCGGCCGTCCCGACGTCACGGTCACGCTCGCCCAGGCACCGGACGCCCCCGCCAAGCGGCTCGTCGTCCGGCTGACCGAGGTCGACTCCGACGGACGCTCGACCCTGATCACCGTCGGCGTGCTCTGCCCCCGGGCACCCGCCGACCGCTACCGCGTCGAGCTGCGCCCCACCGTCCACCAGGTCCCGGCCGGGCGCCGGCTCAGGGTGACCCTGAGCGACTCCGACTTCCCCCGGCTCACCCCCCTCCCCGACCCGGTCGAACTGCACGTCAGCCGGCTGGAACTGACGGTCCCCACGCTCTCCCCGGACGCCGGCGTCCCGACCGAGCTGCCCCCGCCGCCGCGGGTTCCGGTTCCACCGGACTCCGGCCCTCCCGCCGAGCTCAGCTGGACCATCACCCGCGACCTCATCCACGACGGCATCGAGGTCGCCGTCAGCGCCGCCACCGGCGACACCGGCACCGACCAGGGCCACCGCTACCGCTCCAGCAACAGCCTGCTGGCAAGCGTCCGCCGGGACGCCCCGGACTCCGCCGTCACCATGGGCACCAACCACGCCGCCGTCACCATGAGCACCGGCGAGACGGTGACCACCACCGCGGTCGTCCGCTGCTCCCTGACCGCCCTCTGGGCCAGCGGCGAGGTCACCGTCGACGGTGTCACCGTCTTCACCCGGACCTGGGAGTCCCCACTGGGCTGGTGACCGGCCGGAGCAGCCCCGCGGCCACCACGGCCGCCGCCGCCAGGGCCAGTGCCGCGCCGCCGAACGCCGCGTCATATCCCAGTGCCAGTGCGGCGTTCCCGGTGGCGTGCACGGCGGCCGTACGGCCCGCGGCCAGGCCGGACAGCAGCGCCAGGCCGGCGCCGCCGCCGAGTTGGCCCGCGGTCTGGTAGACCGCCGAGGCCACCGCCTCATGTCCGGGAACGGCGGTGGCGACGACGCTGACCGGCACCGACTGGACGCCGAAGCCCAGCGCGAGCAGTCCGAGCCAGGGCAGCAGTTGGGGCAGCCCGGCCTGGGCCGGCAGCCGCGACAGCGGGGCCAGTCCGGCCACCGCGACGACCAGGCCGCCGCAGGCCGCGGCCCGCAGTCCGAAGCGGCGGATCAGCCCCGGCGCGAGACCTGCCCCCAGCAGGATCCCGCCGCTCAGCGGGAGGAAGGCCAGGCCCGCCCGGACCGGACCGCAGTGCAGGATGGTCTGCACCCACAGCGTGCTGGTGTAGCCGACCGCGACCAGCGCCGCCGAGGTCAGCGCCAGCACCGTGTCCGCCCCCACCAGCCGCGGCAGCGGGACGCCGGGAGCGGCCGCCG
Source organism: Streptacidiphilus carbonis (assembly GCF_000787775.1). GTDB lineage: Bacteria > Actinomycetota > Actinomycetes > Streptomycetales > Streptomycetaceae > Streptacidiphilus > Streptacidiphilus carbonis. The sequence goes on from NZ_BBPM01000060.1 coordinate 46,454, forward strand.
CCCGGCGCCGCCGCCCGCCGTCCGGCAGCAGCCGCCATCCGGCGACCGCCGCGCCCGCGCAGACCGGGACCGGCACCAGGAACACCGCCGACCAGCCG
>NZ_BBPM01000059.1 GCF_000787775.1 Streptacidiphilus carbonis
CGCGGGGGCGTCCCTCCGGTGACCGTCGGCATCATCGACGTCGTCCCGGCAGCGTTCTGCCCGGCGGCCGGTCCAAATCCCGGAGTGCGGTCGGCGGAGCCGCCTGCCGCTCCGCCCGGGGGCGCACCCGGTCCCTGCCGCCCCGCGGCGGCGCCGCCGGCACCACCTGCCGCGCCGTTGGCTCCACTCACCCTGGTCCTCCCGCAATTCCCCGCCAGCACCGGTCGGTCCTGGTCCGTGTCCTTGTGTCAGTCGACGTGCAGCCGGTGCGGCGACTAGTCGGACGAACCGTCCGCCTCGCCACCGTCCCCGTTGTCGACTGCCCCGGACCCTGCATCGGCAACACCGGAGACCGCCGGAGCGGTTCCCTCGGTGCCGTCCTCGCCGTTCTCGTCCAGGTCGTCCTCACCGGCTCCCTCGGCGTTGCGGGCGATGCCGACGACGGCATCCCGCTTACCCAGGTTGATCAGTTGGACGCCCATGGTGTCACGACTGGTTTCACGAACTTCGACAACCCGGGTGCGAATCACACCGCCGCCCAGGGTGATTGCCAGGATTTCGTCGGATTCCTCCACAACCAGCGCTCCGACCAGGGTGCCCCGGTCCTCGACGATCTTGGCTGCCTTGATCCCCAGCCCACCCCGTCCCTGAACACGGTACTCGTCCACCTTCGTCCGCTTGGCGTAACCGCCGTCGGTCGCGGTGAACACATAGGTTCCGGGCCGGATGACGTTCAGTGAGAGCAGCTCGTCGCCCTCGCGGAAACTCATACCCTTCACACCCGAGGTGGCCCGGCTCATCGGCCGCAGCGCCTCGTCGGTCGGGGTGAACCGGATCGCCTGGGCCTTCTTGCTGACCAGCAGCAGGTCGTCCTCGGCGGACACCAGCACCGCGCCGATCAGCTCGTCGTCGCGGCCCTCCTCGTCGGTGCGCAGGTTGATCGCGATCAGACCGCCGGAGCGCGGCGAGTCGTAGTCCTTCAGCGGGGTCTTCTTCACCAGGCCCTCGCGGGTGGCCAGGATCAGGTACGGCGCGGCCTCGTAGGTGCGCACCGCCATCACCTGGGCGATGTGCTCGCCCGGCTGGAAGGCCAGCAGGTTGGCCACGTGCTGGCCGCGGGCGTCGCGGCCGGCGTCCGGCAGCTCGTAGCCCTTGGCCCGGTAGACCCGGCCCTTGTTGGTGAAGAACAGGATCCAGTTGTGGGTGGTGGTGACGAAGAAGTGGTCGACGATGTCGTCCTGCTTCAGCTGCGCGCCGCGCACGCCCTTGCCGCCGCGCTTCTGCGAGCGGTAGAGGTCGCTGCGGGTGCGCTTGACGTAGCCGCCGCGGGTGATGGTGACGACGATGTCCTCTTCGGCGATGAGGTCCTCGACCGACATGTCCCCCTCGTAGGGGATCAGCGTGCTGCGGCGGTCGTCGCCGTACTTCTCCACGATGACCGCCAGCTCCTCGGCGATGATCGCGCGCTGGCGGTCCGGCGAGGCCAGGATCGCGTTGTACTCGTTGATCTTGGCCATCAACTCGTCGTACTCGGCGGTGATCTTCTGGTGCTCCAGCGCGGCCAGCCGGCGCAGCTGCATCTCCAGGATCGCGTTGGCCTGGATCTCGTCGATCGCCAGCAGCGCCATCAGGCCCCGGCGCGACTCCTCGACCGTCTGCGAGCGCCGGATGGTCGCGATGACCTCGTCGATCGCGTCCAGCGCCTTGAGCAGCCCGCGCAGGATGTGGGCCCGCTCCTCGGCCTTGCGCAGCCGGAAGGTGGTGCGCCGGACGATCACGTCGACCTGGTGGTTGACCCAGTGCCGGATGAAGGCGTCGATCGCCAGCGTCCGCGGCACCCCGTCGACCAGGGCCAGCATGTTGGCGCCGAAGTTGGTCTGCAGGTCGGTGTGCTTGTAGAGGTTGTTCAGCACCACCTTGGCCACCGCGTCGCGCTTGAGCACGATCACCAGGCGCTGGCCGGTCCTGGACGAGGACTCGTCGCGGACGTCGGCGATGCCGCCGACCCGGCCGTCCTTGACCAGGTCGGCGATCTTCAGAGCCAGGTTGTCCGGGTTGACCTGGTACGGCAGCTCGGTGATCACCAGGCACTGCCGGCCCTGGATCTCCTCGACCTCGACCACCGCGCGCATGGTGATCGAGCCGCGCCCGGTGCGGTAGGCGTCCTCGATGCCGCGGCGCCCGACGATCAGCGCCCCGGTCGGGAAGTCGGGGCCCTTGATCCGCTCGATCAGCGCGTCCAGCAGCTCCTCGCTGGAGGCAGTGGGGTTGTTCAGGTACCACAGCGCGCCGGAGGCGACCTCGCGCAGGTTGTGCGGCGGGATGTTGGTGGCCATCCCGACCGCGATCCCGGTGGCGCCGTTGACCAGCAGGTTGGGGAAGCGGGCCGGCAGGACGTCCGGCTCCTGCGAGCGGCCGTCGTAGTTGGCGGAGAAGTCGACGGTCTCCTCGTCGATGTCCCGCATCATCTCCATGGCCAGCGGCATCATCTTGCACTCGGTGTAGCGCATGGCCGCCGCCGGGTCGTTGCCCGGCGAGCCGAAGTTGCCGTTGCCGTCCACCAGCGGCATCCGCAGCGACCAGGGCTGCGCCAGCCGCACCACGGTGTCGTAGATCGAGGTGTCGCCGTGCGGGTGGTAGTTGCCCATGACGTCGCCGACGACGCGGGCGCACTTGTAGTAGCCCTTCTCGGGGCGGTAGCCGCCGTCGTACATCGCGTACAGCACCCGGCGGTGCACGGGCTTGAGCCCGTCGCGGACCTCCGGCAGGGCGCGGCTCACGATGACGCTCATCGCGTAGTCGAGGTAGGAGCGCTGCATCTCGCTCTCGAGCTCGACCTGCTCGATCCGCAGGGCGCCCTCGACCTGGGCGAGCTGCTCGTCGGGGCCGTTGCCCTCGGGACCCTCGGGGCTGGTGGGCTTGTCGTCGTCGACCACTGCTGGTCAGTTTCCTCTCGTGCGTGCTGCCAGGGACGCTGCTGACGGGCTCGGGGCGGTGTCGCCCGGTTGCGTCACACGTCCAGGAAGCGGACGTCCTTGGCGTTGCGCTGGATGAAGGAGCGGCGGGCCTCGACGTCCTCGCCCATCAGGATGGAGAACAGGTCGTCGGCGCGGGCCGCGTCCTCGAGGGTGACCTGGCCGAGGATGCGGTGGTCCCGGTCCATGGTGGTGACCCGCAGCTCCTCGGCGTTCATCTCGCCGAGGCCCTTGAAGCGCTGGATCGCGTCGTCCTTGGGCAGCTTGCGGCCGGCCGTGCGCCCGGCGGCGATCACCGCGTCCCGCTCGGGGTCGGAGTAGACGTACTGGACGTCGTCCTTGCCCCACTTGATCTTGTACAGCGGCGGCCGGGCCAGGAAGACGTAGCCGCCCTCGATCAGCGGCCGCATGAACCGGAACAGCAGGGTGAGCAGCAGGGTGTTGATGTGGTGGCCGTCGACGTCGGCGTCGGCCATCAGCACGATCTTGTGATAGCGCAGCTTGGAGACGTCGAAGTCGTCGTGGACGCCGGTGCCGAAGGCCGAGATCAGCGCCTGCACCTCGGTGTTCTGCAGGACCTTGTCGATCCTGGCCTTCTCCACGTTGAGGATCTTGCCGCGGATCGGCAGGATCGCCTGCACCCGCGGGTCGCGGCCCTGCTTGGCCGAGCCGCCGGCCGAGTCGCCCTCGACGATGAAGATCTCGCACTCGGAGGGGTCCTTGGACTGGCAGTCCGAGAGCTTGCCGGGCAGCGAGGCGGTCTCCAGCAGGCCCTTGCGACGGGTCAGGTCGCGCACCTTGCGGGCGGCCACCCGGGCGGTCGCGGCGGTGATGGACTTGCGGATGATGTCCGCGGCCTCCACCGGGTTGCGGTCCAGCCAGTCGTTGAGGTGCTCGTGGACCACCTTCTGCACGAAGGTCTTGGCCTCGGTGTTGCCCAGCTTGGTCTTGGTCTGGCCCTCGAACTGCGGCTCGCCCAGCTTGACGCTGATGATCGCGGTCAGGCCCTCGCGGATGTCCTCGCCGGTGAGGTTCTCGTCCTTCTCCCGGAGCAGCTTCTTGTCGCGCGCGTAGCGGTTGATCAGACCGGTCAGCGCTGCGCGGAAGCCCTCCTCGTGGGTGCCGCCCTCATGGGTGTGGATGGTGTTGGCGAAGGAGTACACGCCCTCGCTGTACGCCGTGTTCCACTGCATCGCGATCTCGGCCGAGATCGTCCGGCCCTTGTCCTCCGCCTCGAAGGCGATGACGGTGGGGTGGATCACGTCTCCCTTGCGGGAGTTGAGGTAGGTGACGAAGTCGGAGATGCCGCCCTCGTAGTGGTACGTCACCGAGAACGGCTTGCCGTCGTCGTCGACGTGGTCCGGGCGCTCGTCGGTCAGCGCGATGGTGAGGCCCTTGTTGAGGAAGGCCATCTCCTGGAAGCGCCGCGACAGGGTGTCGAAGGAGTACTCGGTGGTCTCGAAGATGTCGCCGTCGGCCCAGAAGGTGACCGTGGTGCCGGTCTCCTCGGTCTCCTCGTGGCGCTCCAGCTCGGCCGTGGGGGCGCCCAGCTTGTAGTCCTGGCTCCAGCGGTAGCCGTCGGTGCGGATCTCCACCGCGAGGCGCTGCGACAGCGCGTTCACCACGGAGACTCCGACGCCGTGCAGACCGCCGGAGACGGAGTAGCCGCCGCCGCCGAACTTGCCGCCCGCGTGCAGCACGGTCAGCACCACCTCGACGGCGGGCTTGCCCTGCCCGGGGACGATGCCCACCGGGATGCCGCGGCCGTTGTCGGTGACCCGGACCGCACCGTCGGGGAGGATGGTCACCCCGATGGTGTCGGCGTGCCCGGCGAGGGCCTCGTCCACCGCGTTGTCCACGACCTCGTAGACCAGGTGGTGCAGGCCGCGCTCGCCGGTGGAGCCGATGTACATGCCGGGGCGCTTGCGGACCGCGTCCAGACCCTCCAGCACGGTGATCGCGCTGGCGTCGTAGGACGAGTTGTTCTCCGAGAGCGAACCGGAGGAGGGCGCGAGGGCTTCCAACACCTCCGCGACCCCTTCGGTCACGGGCGCTGCGGCAGCGGCAGCCTCGACGGACAGGTTTTCGGGGGTCTGGCTGGGGTCGCCGGAATCGGCCACGAAGCGCCCTTTCTGGCACAGCTCGGGCCGTCTCCGTACCCCGTGGGTGGGACCGGAGCGGCCTCGGCACTCGACTCAGTCACTGCTACGTCACCGCAAGCGGCGATTTCTCTGTCCAGTCTACCGGTACGACCGACACTCATGGGCCTTTGGCGGCCCCTGGCTTCCCACGTGCCGCACGAAATCCGGGCGGATTGTCTCCACCACGCGCACGGGGGGCGAAATGGGCTCACGCGGCCACTCAGCCGGTCCGGCCCGTCACCCGTCGGTCACCCCCAGGTGTCACCGGGCCCCTTGCTCCCCGGAGCCCTCAGCCGGCCGTAGGAGCGCGTGGGACCCGCCGGCCCCTGCACCCTGATCAGCTTCACCGTGCCGTGGCCCAGCTCCTCGTTCAGCTTGCGCACCAACTGGGGTGCCAGCAACCGGATCTGGGTCGCCCAGGCGGTGGAGCTGCAGCGCACCGACAGCACCCGGTCGTCCTCGGCGTAGTGCTCGGGCTCGCAGTGCGCCGCCAGGTCCCGTCCGACGATCTGCGGCCAGCGGCCCATCACCCCGCCCACCGCGGCCGGCGCCTCCCAGCCGCGCTCGGCCACCAACCGGCTGATCGCGGCGCCCAGCGGCTGCGGGTCGCGACCGTCCGCGCGCGCGCCGGAGCGCAGCCCGTTGCGTCGGGCCTCCTTCTTCTGCCGCACACCGTCGCCGCGCAGCCGCGCCTGCTCCTTGGCGTTGCGCAGCGCCACCCGGGCCAGGTCGACCCCGGACAGCTGCGGCTCGTCCGCCCCGCTGCCTGCTCCGGCGGCTCCGGTCACTCCGGTCGAATCGCTCACAGCAGCCTCACTCTCCCCAGCTTGGGGATACCAGCGTACGAGGCCCCACCGACATCAGTGGGCTTCAGGCGATTCGGTCGACCTCACCGTTCGCGACCGAGTAGCGGCTCCCCGCCAGCGCGTCCGGCACGTCCTCCGGCACGGCGGCGGTGACCAGCACCTGCTCGCCGCCGGCCACCAGCTCCGCCAGCCGCTCCCGGCGCCGGGTGTCCAGCTCGGCGAAGACGTCGTCGAGGATGAGCACCGGTTCGCCGCCGTCGGCACGAAGCAGCTCGTAGGAGGCCAGCCGCAGCGCCAGCGCGTACGACCAGGACTCGCCGTGGCTGGCGTAGCCCTTCGCGGGCAGCTCGCCCAGTTGCAGCCCCAGCTCGTCGCGGTGCGGGCCGACCAGGGTCACCCCGCGCTCCAGCTCCTGCTTGCGGGCCGCCCCCATCGCCCCCAGCAGCGCGGCGGCGAGCGGCCCGCCAGTCGCCCGAGCACCACCCCCTTCCGTGGCGCTTCGCGCCGCAGCCACACTGCCGCCGCTCAGCGGCACCCCCTCGCCCATCGAGCTGCGGTACTCCAGCCGGGTCGGACCACCGCCCGGCGCCAACTCCTCGTAGGCGCTGCGGACCAGCGGCTGCAGCGCCGCGACCAGGTCGATCCGGTGCGCCAGCAGCTCGGCCCCGGCCCTGGCCAGGTGCTCGTCCCAGACGTCCAGGGTGGACAGCTGGGCCTTGGCGCCGGCCCGGCGCGCCATCGCCGCGCTCTTCAGCAGCGCATTGCGCTGCTTCAGCACCCGCTCGTAGTCCTGGCGCACGCCCGCGAGCCGGGGCGCGCGGGCGACCAGCAGCTCGTCCAGGAAGCGCCGGCGCTCCCCCGGGTCGCCCTTCACCAGCGCCAGGTCCTCGGGGGCGAACAGCACGGTCCGCAGCAGGCCCAGCACGTCCCGGGGGCGGACGTTGTCGGAGCGGTTGATCCTGGCCCGGTTGGCCCGCCCCGGGTTCAGCTCCAGTTCGACCAGGGTCGGCCGCTGGTCGCGCACCACGCTGGCCCGGATCACCGCCCGCTCGGCGCCCAGCCGCACCAGCGGGGCGTCACCGGCGACCCGGTGGCTGGCCAGGGTGGCGACATAGCCGACCGCCTCGACCAGATTGGTCTTGCCCTGGCCGTTGGGCCCGGTGAACGCGGTGACGCCCGGGTCGAGGGGAACCTCGGCCCGGGCGTAGGAACGGAAGTCGGCCAACGACAGATGCGCGACGTGCATGCTCTGGACTCGTCAGCCTTCTTCTCGTCAACTCTGCTGTCTGCGAACGGTGTTGGAACGGGTTGGAGCTGGGATCACTTGTTCTCGACCGCGTGGCCGCCGAACTGGTTGCGCAGCGCGGCGATCATCTTCATCTGCGGCGAGTCGTCCTGGCGCGAGGCGAAGCGGGCGAACAGGCTGGCCGTGATCGCGGGCAGCGGCACCGCGTTGTCGATCGCGGCCTCCACGGTCCAGCGGCCTTCGCCGGAATCGGCGGCGTAGCCCTTGAGCTTGTCCAGGTGCTCGTCGTCGTCCAAGGCGTTGACGGCCAGGTCCAGCAGCCAGGACCGGATCACGGTGCCCTCCTGCCAGCTGCGGAAGACCTCGCGGACGTCGGTGACCGAGTCGACCTTCTCCAGCAGCTCCCAGCCCTCGGCGTAGGCCTGCATCATGGCGTACTCGATGCCGTTGTGGACCATCTTGGCGAAGTGGCCCGCACCGACCTTGCCGGCGTGGACCGAGCCGAAATCGCCCTCGGGCTTGAGCGCGTCGAAGATCGGCTGGACCTTGGCGATGTCCTCGTCCTTGCCGCCGTACATCAGCGCGTAGCCGTTCTGCAGGCCCCAGACGCCGCCGGAGACACCGCAGTCGACGAAGCCGATGCCCTTCGCGGCCAGTTCGGCGCCGTGCTTCTCGTCGTCGGTCCAGCGGGAGTTGCCGCCGTCCACGACCACGTCGCCGGGCTCCAGCAGTTCGGCCAGCTCGTCGACGGTGTCCTGGGTCGGGCCGCCGGCCGGGACCATCACCCAGACGACCCGCGGTGCGGGCAGGGCCGCCACCAGGTCCTTGAGGCCGGCGACGTCGGCAAGGTCGGGGTTGCGGTCGTATCCGACGACCGTGTGGCCCGCACGGCGGATGCGCTCACGCATGTTGCCGCCCATTTTGCCGAGACCGATGAGTCCGAGCTCCATCGCGAAGTCCTTCGTTTTGAGGTGACTGCACAGCGCGCGGCGCCCTTGCCGCCAGACGTGAGCCTACGCCCGGTGCATGGTGACCACCGGGCGCAGGACCCATCCGCGTGAGCTGCCGCGCGCTCAGCCCGAGAGCCGCACGGGCATGATCAGGTACTTGTACGCCTCGTCGGCCTCCGCGTCCGGCGCGTGCTTGCCGCTGAGCAGAGCGGGCTTGGTCGAGGTGGTGAAGCTCAACTGGGCCACCGCGGCGTCGATGGCGGCCAGGCCGTCCAGCAGGTAGGCGGGGTTGAAGGCGATGGAGATGTCGTCGCCCTCCAGGTCCGCCTCGACCCGCTCGGTGGCCTGGGCGTCGTCGCCGGAGCCGGCCTCCAGGGTGAGCACGCCCTGCTCGAAGCTCAGCCGCACCGGGGTGTTCCGCTCGGCGACCAGCGAGACGCGCTTGACGGCCTCCACGAAGGCCGGGGTGGGGACGGTCGCCACCGAGTTGAACTCGGTCGGGAACAGCGCCCGGAACTTCGGGAACTCGCCCTCCAGCAGCCGGGTGGTGGTGCGGCGGCCGGCGCCCTCGAAGCCGATCAGCCCCTCGCCCTTGCCGCTGCCCGCCAGGGCGATGCTGACGACGTCGCCGGCGCTGAGGGACTTGGCGGTGTCCAGCAGCGTCTTGGCGGGCACCAGGGCGACCGCGGAGAGCCCCTCCTGCTCCGGCTTCCACATCAGGTCGCGGACGGCGAAGCGGTAGCGGTCGGTGGCGGCCAGGGTGACCCGGTCCCCCTCGATCTCGACCCGGACACCGGTCAGCACCGGCAGGGTGTCGTCGCGGCCTGCCGCGGTGGCCACCTGGGCGACGGCGGCGGCGAAGGCCTCGCCGGGGACGGTGCCGGAGACGGTGGGCATCTGCGGCAGCGCGGGGTACTCGTCCACAGGGAGGGTGGGGAGTGTGAATCGCGAACTGCCGCAGACCACGATCACCCGCACACCGTCGGTGGAGATCTCCACAGGCCTGTTGGGAAGTGAGCGGGAGATGTCGGCCAGCAGTCGGCCGGACACCAGGACCGTGCCCGGCTCCTCGACGTCGGCCTCGGTCTCGACCCGCGCCGAGACCTCGTAGTCGAAGCCGGACAGGCTCAGCTTGCCCTCGTCGGCCGCCAGCAGCAGCCCGGCGAGCACAGGCACCGGAGGCCGTGCCGGGAGGCTGCGCGCGGCCCAGGCCACGGCCTCCGCGAGGACGTCACGCTCGACCCGGAACTTCACCGGTAACCGCCTCCTGTGTGCTGCTGTTCATCGCTTCGTTGTCACGTGTACGGGTAGCTCTCGGTTTGAGCCCGTCCCCAGGGTGGGGACCATCCCTGTGGGTGCGGAGTCCGGTGCGAGTGGCCCGGACCGCTCCCTGTTGCTGGAGACAGTCTGACGCACTCCACCGACAGCCGAGGCAGATGGGGGGAAGACGGCTCGAACCCGTGTCGGGTCGCCGTCATCCACAGATCAGGCCCCGACCTGCTTTTCGATCATCCTCGAGCTCTATACGTGGGGTAGTAGTAGTAGGGGTTGTGGAAACCGTGGACAACCCCATTCCACCCAGCTCAGACCCGCTTTTTTGTCCACATTGGACCTGTGGGGAACCGGTGGAAAAACTACGCCTGCTGTGGACACAGCACCCTTCCCCCACAGGGCAGTTGAGTTGTCCCCAGGTTTTCCCCAACTGCATCCCCAGGATTGTGCCTGGTTCTCCCCAGCCCCACTGGCAACATCCTGTGTCGTCTTTCACTCGGAACGGTGAAATGTTGATTGACGTTGCCGAACTGTGGACATTGCTGTGGAGAACCCGGCCGAAACTGGGGACAACCGGCCTGGTCCTGGGGACGGCGGGTGGATAACCCAGGCACCGTGTTGACGGCCCTTCAGTTGTCCACACCCTGTGGAGGACTGCCGCCCACAAGTACACAGGCAGGTGAGCTGCACGGACAGCTCCATGATGGCCCAGCCTGTGGAGGGATTCTGGATAACTCCGCCCTCCCCAGGGTGTGGACGGGGAAAGGTCCGCCTTCCTGTGGACCGGAGCCGACCGGACCGTTCCTGTTCGAACCAGCAGTACGCCAGTGCGGGGCTGCCGCAGGCGGTTCCGGGCCCCAGGGGTGCTGCCGGGGACGGCAGAAGGGCCCCGGAGGCGTCCTCCGGGGCCCTTCTGCGACGGTCGTCTGGTGGGGCGATCGTCATGGCGGAGCGGTCTGGCGCGGCCCGTGCCTGGTCCTGCCGCCCGGTCAGGTCTTGATGCGGTTGGTGAGCTCGGTGACCTGGTTGTAGATGGAGCGCCGCTCCGCCATCATCGTGCGGATCTTCCGGTCGGCGTGCATCACCGTGGTGTGGTCCCGGCCGCCGAACTGCGCCCCGATCTTGGGCAGCGACAGGTCGGTGAGCTCCCGGCACAGGTACATGGCGATCTGCCGCGCGGTGACCAGCACCCGGCTCCGGGACGAGCCGCAGAGGTCGTCCACGCTCAGGCCGAAGTACGCGGCGGTCTGCTGCATGATGACCGTCGCGGTGATCTCCGGGCCGGCCTCCTCGCCGCCCGGGACCAGGTCCTTGAGCACGATCTCGGCCAACTGCAGGTCCACCGGCGCCCGGTTGAGGCTGGCGAACGCGGTCACCCGGATCAGCGCGCCCTCCAACTCCCGGATGTTGCGCGAGATCCGGGAGGCGATGAACTCCAACACCTCGGGCGGGGCGTTGAGTTGCTCCTGGATCGCCTTCTTGCGGAGGATCGCGATCCGGGTCTCCAGCTCGGGCGGCTGGACGTCGGTGGTCAGCCCCCACTCGAAGCGGTTGCGGAGCCGGTCCTCCAGGGTGACCAGCTGCTTGGGCGGCCGGTCCGAGGAGATCACGATCTGCTTGTTGGCGTTGTGCAGGGTGTTGAAGGTGTGGAAGAACTCCTCCTGGGTCGACTCCTTGCTCTGCAGGAACTGGATGTCGTCGACCAGCAGGATGTCCATGTCGCGGTAGCGCTGCCGGAACCCGTCGCCCTTGTCGTCCCGGATCGAGTTGATGAACTCGTTGGTGAACTCCTCCGAGCTCACATAGCGCACCCGGGTCCCCGGGTAGAGGCTGCGGGCGTAGTGCCCGATGGCGTGCAGCAGATGGGTCTTGCCCAGGCCGGACTCGCCGTAGATGAACAGCGGGTTGTAGGCCTTGGCGGGTGCCTCGGCCACGGCCACCGCGGCCGCGTGGGCGAAGCGGTTGCTGGAGCCGATGACGAAGGTCTCGAAGAGGTACTTGGGGTTCAGCCGTGCGGCCGGCTCGTCCTTGCGCGGCAGCTGGGGCGAGCCGCTGGAGCCGCCGCCGGGACGGTTCCTGGGGTGCTCCGGCGGGGTCGGCTCGGGGCGCAGCGCGCCGCGGTGCTCGCCGCCGCCGTCCTCACGGCCCGGCTCGCCCTGGTGGGGGTCGCCGTGGCGTGGATCGGCGTGCCGGGGGGCTGCGTGCCGGGGGTCGCGTCCGTCGCGTCCGTCCCGGCTGTCGCGCCCGAGCGGGCCGTCGTTCTGGTGGCCGCTGCCGGGGTGGCCGTCGTTCTGGTGCCCGGCCGACGGGTGGAAGGCCTCGGCCGGGGGGCGGTGCTGCTCCCAGGGGCGCTGCTGCTGCGGTGGCGGCCCGGACGGGGGCCACTCGTCCTCGGGGTCGTGCTGCGCCCGGCCGGGGAACGCGCCCTGGTAGCCGCCGCCCGGACCGCCCGCCGGGACGCCGTAGTAGCCGCCGCGCTCCTGGTACGGAGGGGCGGGCCGGTCGCCGCGGCGGTCGTAGCCGTAGTCGGGGCCGAAGTCGCGCTGCTGCGGATAGGGGGAGTACTCGTCCGGCTGGGGGCCCTGCTGCTCGGGTTCACGGGGCTGCGGGGCCTGCGGCGCCGGGGCCAGCGGGGCCGCGTTGGCGTCCACGATCACCGCGATCCGCATCGGTCGGCCGTACTCGTGGCTCAGCTGCTCGGTGATGGCCGGCAGCAGCCTGCCTTCGAGCACCCCCTTGGCGTAGTCGTTGGGGGTGGCCAGCAGCGCGGTGTCCTGCATCAGACCCATCGGCTGGGTGCTCCGCAGCCACTGGGCGTCCATCGTCTTGACGTCCTGGTCGTTGCCCAGTCGCTCGACGACCCGCGCCCAGACGGTCGCAAGGTCGCTGCTGTTATCAGCCACTGGTGCACGCTTTCTCGTTCCACCGGGGCAGGTGGTGGGGGCCAGGTGGGGAGGACGGGCAGGAAGGAGTCTGCCAACGGTAGTCAGGCAGGGGGCCCGCATTCAAGTTCTTGTCCACAGGCTGTGTACAGCAGTGTCGCAGACCGGGGGCGGGCAGCCGGGCAGCGCAGCTCCGGCAACGGCCGGGCAGCGGCTGCGGCAGGGGCTGGTTTGACCCGTGGACCGGCTTCCGCGTACCGTAACGAGGTCGAGTTGTCGATGGCCGCTGCCGCATGCCCGCGGAATATCCGCACACCACGGCGCGCAGCTACGGGCGTCGTGGATCACCGTACATAACGGTTATGGGGATCGCGCGGACGCACGGTGACGGCTACCGACGCCCCGCCACCCTTCGATTCATCCTGGAGTCCCCCCGTGAGCAAGCGCACTTTCCAGCCGAACAACCGTCGTCGTGCGAAGACCCATGGCTTCCGCCTGCGGATGCGCACCCGTGCCGGCCGTGCGATCCTCGCGGCCCGCCGCGAAAAGGGCCGCGCTCGCCTGTCCGCCTGATTCATCAGGTCATGTCGTGCTGCCTTCCGAACATCGGTTGAGGCGGCGCCAGGACTTCGCGACCGCGGTGCGGCGGGGCCGCCGTGCCGGACGACCGCTCCTGGTCGTGCATCTCAGCGAGAGCCGGGATGCCGCGACCGGAGCGCCGTACGGCGAGAGCGACCCCGTGGCCGCCACGGACTTGTCGTCAACGGACCCGCACAGCGCCGGGGAGAACCCTTCTCCGGCGCGTGCGGGTTTTGTCGTCAGCAAGGCCGTGGGACCGGCTGTGGTCCGCAACCGTGTGAAGCGTCGCCTGCGTCACCTCATGGCCACGCGTATCACCGGGCTGCCCGCAGGTAGCCTGATAGTGGTACGCGCGCTGCCCCCTGCCGGGACGGCGGAATTCGCGGACCTGGAACGTGACCTGGATTCCGCACTGCGGAAGCTGTCCGCCCCCCGGGGCGGCCGCTCCCGCACGACCGGTACCGCACCTCCTGATGCATCCTCGCCGATGGGAGCAGGGCAGTGACGTACCTGCTGGTGGCGGCTGTCTGCCTGGCCGGACTGCTGGCGGGCCGATACCTGCTGCTGGGCCTGATCAGGCTCTACCAGTGGACCATCAGCCCGTTGCTGGGACCGGTCTGCCGGTACCACCCCTCGTGCTCGCGGTACGGATTCGAGGCGATCAGGGTGCACGGCGCCGTCAAGGGCACGGCCCTGACCGCCTGGCGCATTCTGCGGTGCAATCCGTGGAGTGCCGGCGGCGTCGACTATGTTCCTGAGCGCAAGCATCCGGTCTGGCATCGGCGGATGCTCAACGTTCTGTCCCGAGACATCCCCGTCTCCCCTAAGAGCGACGACTTGGGACCCCACACCTCTAGCCGGGCCGATGTGCCGGCTCCCTCGACCAACGCCCAAGGAGCATGACCGTGGGGTTTCTCGACCCGATCCTCGGCCCGCTGTACACAGCCGTCTCGTGGATCATCGTCCAGTTCCATTCGCTGTACAGCCAGGTCTTCAATCCTGACGGCGGCTGGGCCTGGGGTCTGGCGATCGTCTCGCTGGTGATCCTGGTCCGCGCCTGCATGATCCCGCTGACGATCAAGCAGACCAAGTCGATGCGGGCGATGCAGGCCCTGCAGCCCCGGCTCAAGGTCATCCAGGACCGCTACAAGGGCGACCGGCAGAAGCTCGCCGAAGAGCAGATGAAGCTCTACAAGGAGGCGGGCGCCAACCCGGCCTCCAGCTGCCTTCCGCTGCTGATCCAGTCGCCGTTCTTCATGTCGCTGTACGGCGTGCTCAGCAATGTCGCGCACGGCAAGACCGTCGGCGTGATCAACCTGACGCTGCTGAACAGTGCCAAGCAGGCGCACATCTTCGGCGCCCCGCTGTCGGCCTCGTTCGTGCACTCGACACTCACCAGCGTCAAGGTCGTCACCGCGATCATGATCCTGACGATGTGCTTCACGCAGTTCCTGACCACGCGCCAGCTGATGACGAAGAACGTCGACCTCACGGTCAAGACGCCGTACATGCAGCAGCAGAAGATGATGATGTACGTCTTCCCCGTCATCTACATCTTCTTCGGCATCAACATGCCGGTCGGTGTGCTGATCTACATGGTCACCTCGAACCTGTGGACCCTGGGCCAGCAGCTGGTGATCATCCGGCAGAACCCGACGCCCGGCTCGGTGGCCTTCAAGCAGCGCCAGGAGCGGCTGAAGGCCGCGGGCAAGCTGAACGCCGACGGCACCCCGGTCAAGGCCGGTCTGGCCTCCCTGGTGAAGGGCGGCAGCGCCCCGGTCGAGGAGGCTCCTGAGGACGCCGCCCCGGTGCGCCGCCAGCAGCCGAAGCGGCAGACCAAGGCCCAGCGTCAGAGCGGCGGCGCCGCGGCCGGTGCCGCCGGTACGGCCCCGGCCGACGCCGTGGTCGAGGCCGCGGAGTCGACCGCCCAGGGCAGCAGCACGCCGGCGAAGAACGGCACCCCGAAGAGCACCGGGGCGCCGAAGCAGGCGCCCAAGCAGACGCCGAGCCAGACCCGCGGGCGGGCCAAGACCGGTGGCGGCGGTGGCGGTGGCACCGGGGCCGCGCAGAGCGGCGGCCAGAAGCGCACCAACCAGCCCGGCAAGCGCAACCCGCAGCCGGCGGGTCGGCCGAAGAAGAAGTCCTAAGCACGTCCTGGCGACGGCTTCCGCACTGATTTCCCAGTCAGCATCACAGAATCCAAAGGAGTCCACCCGTGACGGAAGGAACCGTGGCACCCGTCCCCAGCGACGAGCCGAAGAGTGCCGCGACAGTCACCGACGTGCTCGGCCACCTGGAGCAGGAGGGCGAGATCGCCGCGGACTACCTGGAGGCCCTTCTCGACATCGCGGACCTCGACGGTGACATCGACATGGATGTGGAGGGCGACCGCGCCTCCGTGTCGATCATCGGTGAGGCGCCCGGCGCGGACCGGTCGCTGCTGCGGCTGGTCGGCCAGGACGGTGAGGTGCTGGAGGCTCTGCAGGAGCTGACCCGGCTGGCGGTGCACCGGGAGACCGGGGAACGCAGCAGGCTGATGCTGGACATCGCGGGGTTCCGGGCGCGCAAGCGGGCGGAGCTGGCCGAGCTGGGCGCCCAGGCGGCCAAGGAGGCCAAGGAGAGCGGCACACCGGTGAAGCTCCGGGCGATGACGCCGTTCGAGCGCAAGGTCGTCCATGACGCCGTCGCGGCGGCCGGGCTGCGGAGCGAGTCGGAGGGCGAGGAGCCGCAGCGGCGCGTCGTGGTGCTGCCTGCTTAGTCGGACTGTTCCACACTGGGACAGGGTGATGTGAACGATGGACGGCCCCGTCTGCGACGTGCAGGCGGGGCCGTGCTGCCGCGGTGGTAAGGGAGAGGTTCGGCAATGTCGGAGGCGGACGGTCGGTTGGTGGCCGAGGAGTTCTCGCGGGAGCTTCCGGAGGCCCCCGCGGCGGCACGGGCGGTGTTCGGTGACCGCTTCGGGCTGGCGGTGCGCTACGCCGAGTTGCTGGCGGACGCCGGGGTGCGCCGCGGGCTGATCGGC
Source organism: Streptacidiphilus carbonis (assembly GCF_000787775.1). Lineage (GTDB taxonomy): Bacteria > Actinomycetota > Actinomycetes > Streptomycetales > Streptomycetaceae > Streptacidiphilus > Streptacidiphilus carbonis. The sequence goes on from NZ_BBPM01000059.1 coordinate 15,874, forward strand.
CCGCGGGAGGTGCCGCGGCTGTGGGAGCGGCATGTGCTGAACTGCGCGGTGCTGGGCGAGCTGCTGCCGCAGGACGCGTCGCTGTGCGACGTGGGCTCGGGGGCCGGGCTGCCGGGTATCCCGGTGGCGCTGGCACGTCCCGATGTGCAGATCACCCTGCTGGAGCCGCTGCTGCGGCGGACCACCTTCCTGGAGGAGGTGGTGAAGGAGCTGGGTCTGGCCAATGTCACGGTGCTGCGCGGGCGGGCCGAGGAGATGGTCGGCAAGCTCGCGGTGGACGTGGTGACCGCGCGGGCGGTCGCCCCGCTGGACCGGCTGGCGGGCTGGGGACTCCCGCTGCTGCGACCCTTCGGGGAGATGCTGGCGCTCAAGGGCGACTCGGCCGGCCAGGAGCTCGTGGACCACAAGGGCGCGCTGGTGAAGCTGGGGGCCACCGAGTGGTCGGTGGGTGTGGCCGGCGAGGGTGTGGTGGAGACCCCGACGCATGTGGTGCGGGTCAAGGTCGGCGAGAGCCCCGGCGGTGTCCGGGCGGCGACCCGCAGGGCCAGAGCGGCCCGCAAGGGTGGCCGGGCCCCCGGGCAGGCGGCAGGTGGCGCAAGCCGCGGCGGCTCCCGTCGGCGGCGCTGACGCCTTTCTGATCGACTGGCAGAGCCCCCGTTTCACGTGAAACGTGAAACGGGGGCTCTCTTGGTCTCCAGGGTCCTCGGAGTGTCGTTCCGTCATATATTGCCCATAACGGGCATCGTGTTTCACGTGAAACGTCGCTCTCTGCTTCCCGGGATCCTGAGCCGCAGTCGTGGAGCCGCTCAGTTCAGTCGTCATTTGGGTGAAGATCGGCCATCAACGGGTCCAGAAGGACCACAACCCGCCCCCCGTGTCACTCGGCTGCGCGATGATTCCATCGACAGCCGTGACGGAGAGGGGGGCGATCCCTTGCCCAGCGAGACTCACACCGTAGAGGGGCCGCTTCCGGGGCCGCGGGCCCGGAGCGGACAGATCCGAAATGGACACATGGGGACCGCTGTTTCACGTGAAACAGCGGCGCATGAAACACTGACGCCCATGCATCCCATGCAGGAGTCGGAAGCCACGCCGCTGATTGACGACACACCCATCGGACGGGCTGCCCAGGCCGCCGTCGATGCGATGGGACGGGTCGGGGAGGCGCTGCCGCGCCCCGCGGCCACCCGGGTGATGGTGGTCGCGAACCAGAAGGGCGGGGTAGGGAAGACCACCACCACCGTCAATCTCGCGGCCTCGCTGGCGATGCACGGAGCCCGGGTGCTGGTGATCGACCTGGACCCGCAGGGCAACGCCTCCACGGCTCTGGGGATCGACCACCACGCCGAGGTTCCCTCCATCTATGACGTCCTGGTCGAGGGCAAGCCGCTCGCCGACGTGGTCCAGCCGGTGGTGGATGTGGAGGGGCTCTTCTGCTGCCCGGCCACCATCGACCTGGCCGGCGCGGAGATCGAGCTGGTCTCGCTGGTGGCCAGGGAGAGCCGACTACAGCGTGCGATCGAGGCCTATGAGCAGCCGCTGGACTATGTGCTGATCGACTGTCCGCCGTCGCTGGGGCTGCTGACGGTCAATGCCATGGTGGCCGGCCGCGAGGTACTGATCCCGATCCAGTGCGAGTACTACGCGCTGGAGGGGCTGGGCCAGCTGCTGCGCAATGTTGACCTGGTACGCGCGCACCTCAATCCCCATCTGCATGTGTCCACGATCCTGCTCACCATGTACGACGCCCGTACCCGACTGGCGTCGCAGGTCGCCGACGAGGTGCGCAGCCACTTCCAGGACGAGGTGCTGCGGACCAGCATCCCCCGGTCGGTGCGTGTGTCCGAGGCGCCGAGCTATGGGCAGACCGTGCTCACCTATGACCCCGGATCGACGGGGGCGCTCTCCTATCTGGAGGCCGCCAAGGAGATCGCGCTGCGCGGCGCCGAGAAGGACAGCAGGGCCGCGGACGAGCGCTTCGCCGCGACTCCGGGCAACCCGGGCGTATACCAGCAGCAGCCCCGCCGGATGGCTGAGCCGGAGAGCACAGGGCCGGGGAGCACAGGGCCGGGGAGCACAGGGTCGGGGAGCACAGGGTCGGGGAGCACAGGACAGCACGCCGCAGTACAGCAGCACGGCACGATGGAGGGGCAGCGGTGAGTGAACGTCGTAGAGGTCTGGGGCGCGGTCTCGGGGCACTGATCCCGGCGGCCAGTGGTCCGGAGAGCAGGCCGGCCCCCGCCGCGATCGGCGGTACCCGGTCGCCGGGCGAGGTGCCCTCGCTCAGTGCGGGAGCTGAGGCGGGTTCGGCCGGGGGCGGTGTCGGCACCCTGGAGCGCACCGCCGAGAGCGTTGTTTCACGTGAAACGGCGGCGGCCGCCGCGGCCGTCCCCGAGCTGCAGGCGGTGGAGGGCGCCTACTTCGCCGAGATTCCGCTGGACGCGATCACTCCCAACCCGCGCCAGCCGCGTGACATCTTCGACGAGGAAGCTCTGGAGGAGCTGGTCCACTCGATCCAGGAGGTGGGCCTGCTGCAGCCGGTGGTGGTCCGGCAGACCTCGCCGGACCGCTATGAGCTGATCATGGGCGAGCGCCGCTGGCGGGCGTCGCGCAAGGCCGGGCTGGAGGCCATTCCGGCGATCGTCCGGGCAACGGAGGACGAGAAGCTCCTCCTTGACGCCCTGTTGGAGAACCTGCACCGCTCGCAGCTCAACCCGTTGGAAGAGGCTGCCGCCTACGACCAGCTGTTGCGCGACTTCTCCTGCAGCCATGACGAGTTGGCCGACAGGATCGGGCGCTCCCGCCCGCAGGTGTCCAACACGCTGCGGCTGCTGAAGCTCTCGCCGCCGGTGCAGCGCCGGGTCGCCGCAGGGATCCTGTCCGCAGGGCATGCCCGGGCACTCCTGGCCCTGGACGATCCCGCCGAGCAGGACCGGCTGGCGCACCGCATCAACGCCGAGGGACTCTCGGTGCGTGCGGTGGAGGAGATCGTCAAGCTGATGTCGGAGGAGCGGCACCCCGAGCGCCGGGCGCGGGGCCCGAGGGCCGGCAAGCTGGTGTCCCCCGCACTCGCCAGTCTGGCGAGTCGGCTCTCCGACCGCTTCGACACCCGGGTGAAGGTCGAGCTCGGTCAGAAGCGCGGGAAGATCGTGGTGGAGTTCGCCTCGGTGGAGGATCTCGACCGGATCCTCGGCTCCTTCGCTCCCGGCGAGGGCCAGCTACTGAAGCAGGGGATGGACGGCGAGGCGGCCGAGTCAGAGGGCTGACCCGAACGGCAGAGACAGGGAAGGGCCTTCGTTCCAGGTGCTCCATTTCTGGAGGGAACGAAGGCCCTTCTTGTCGCCCCGAGTGGTGGCTACGATGGCGCCGAAGGTTCTCTCGGTACTGCGTTGAGCCCGTGGGAGGGGTCATGCGCGCACAAGGACGAGCGGTGCTGCTGACCGGAGAACTGGTGGCCGGGGCAGTCTGCGGCTTTGTCTCCACGATGATCCTGGACCGGTCCCGGCAGGGTGCTGCCGAGCGGGATGCGGCTCTATCGTGGAAGCAGGAGGCGGCGCGGGCGGCGGCCGCCGGGCCCGAAGGTGTGGTGCATGGGACGCAGGCTGGTACCGCTGACTCTCGACTCTCTCGCTGAACTCCCCCTCAGTTGCCGCTCCTGTGTCTTCTGGGAACTGGACCCGGTGAACGGGGAGGCGGCGATCAAAGCGGGGCAGGCGGAGCAGGAGAAGGAGTCCTGGATCTCGGCGGTGCTGCTGGAATGGGGATCCTGCGGCCGGGTCGCCTATGTCGACGATGTGCCGGTGGGGTTCGTGCTCTACGCGCCGGCCGCGTATGTCCCCCGGTCGCTGGCCTTTCCCACCAGTCCGGTCTCCCCCGACGCGGTGCAGTTGATGACATCCCGGATCCTGCCGGAGTTTCAGGGGCAGGGAATCGGACGGACTCTGGTACAGGCGGTGGCCAAGGATCTGGTGCGGCGCGGCTTCAAGGCCATCGAGGCGTTCGGCGACGCCAAGTGGACCGGGCCGAGCTGCGTGCTGCCGGCCGACCACCTGCTGGCCGTCGGCTTCAAGACGGTGCGGCCGCACCCGCGCTATCCGCGGCTGCGGCTGGAAGTCCGCTCTGCGATCTCCTGGAAGGGCGAGATGGAGGTCGCGCTGGAGCGGTTGCTCGGCGCGGTCCAGAAGGAGCCCTCACTGCGGCCGCTCTGATGTTTCACGTGAAACGGCTTCCCGGGGGCACCCCCCCTGGGAAGCCGCGCTGTTTCACGTGAAACAGCGGCGGGTCAGTTGCTGCGGATGTCGGCGGGGAGGTGCAGGACGCCGGTGGGGGCGTCCTCCTCCGGGGGGAGGTAGAGCCGCTGCACCGCCACCGCGATCGCCTCCACGGCCTGTGCGCGCACCTGGGGGGAGACCAGGCGCATGGCGTCCTCGGGGTTGGTCAGGTAGCCGAGCTCCAGGCGTACCGCGGCCATCCGGGTGGACCGCAGCAGGGTCCAGGTGCGGGCGTGGCTGCGGTTGTCGCCGAGACCGCAGCGGGCGACCAGCTCGCGCTGGAGCAGGCCGGCGAACTGCTTGCCGGTGTGGGACCAGCGGCCCCGGCTCTCGTCTCCGTAGTAGTAGCTGGAGGCGCCGGCGGCCCAGGGGTTGTGGTGCCCGTCCAGGTGGAGCGAGAGCATCAGATTGGCGTCGGTGGAGTTGGCGAAGCGGGCGCGCTGGGCCTCGTCGCCGCCGTTCTCGGCGTTGCGGGTGAGATAGGTGCGCACGCCCAGGGCGGTGAGCCTGCCCTCCAGCCGGGTGGCGACGTCCCAGACGATGGCGGCCTCGGTGTGGCCGTGGGCACTCACGCCCGGATCGTCGCCGCCGTGCCCGGGGTCGATGACGATGACCTTTCCCGGCAGGGACGCGCCGGAGCGCAGCAGCATCTCGGTCTCCCGCATCACGTGCGGTGCTCCGCCGACGACGGTCCGGGCCAGCCGGGCCAGCACGGTGAAGGTGGCGGGGCCCAGGGTGCCGTCGGGGTAGAGGCCCATATTGCGCTGGAACTCGCTGAGCGCCTGGGCGGTGGTGGCGCCGAAGATGCCGTCCACCTGCCCCGGGGTGAAGCCCATGTCCAGCAGCCGCTGCTGGAGCTGGGCGACATCGTCGCCGACCTGGGGGTTGCCGACGATGTGGTTGAGCACCCGGTCGCCCAGCTGCCAGCGGGCCTCGTTGAGGTGCCGGTAGGTCTCCGGCCCGACGATGCCGTCCGCGGTGAGTCCGCGCTGCTGCTGGAAGTAGCGCACGGCGGCGTCGACCAGCGAGTCGAACAGGGAGCTGGCGGAGGCCAGCGGACTGCCCACGGTGCTGTCCACGGCGGGCAGCAGCCCCAGCAGACCGAGCTTGAACCGGATCTCTGCCACTGCCGGTCCGCTGTCGCCGAGCTGCCAGTGGTAGGCGTGCGCTGGTTGCTGCTGGGTCATGACGCGAGGGTCCCCTCCTCATCGGATCCCATGATCGTACGCGCCGTCAGGGCCGCGTCGACGCCTGCCGTTGTGGTTGTTACGTGGGAGCTTGGGGGTCGCTCCTCGGAGAACTGTTTCACGTGAAACGTGCGGGAACATGCGAACGCCGGGACTGCCACGGGGTGGTGGCGGTCCCGGCGTTCGCAGTGCCGACTGCGGGCGACCTAGGCGAGGAACTCGGCGAGGTCGCGCACCAGCGCGCTCTTGGGCTTGGCGCCGACGATGGTCTTCACGACCTCGCCGCCCTGGTAGACGTTCATGGTGGGGATGGACAGGACGCCGTAGGTGGCGGGGACATTGGGGTTGGCGTCGATGTCCAACTTGGCGATGGTGATCTTGTCCGCGTATTCGGCGGCGATCTCCTCGAGCGCGGGGGCGACCTGGCGGCACGGGCCGCACCAGGTGGCCCAGAAGTCGACGAGCACGGGCTTGTCGCTCTTGAGCACCTCGGTCTCGAAGGTGTCGTCGGTCACGGTGATGGTGGCGCCGGCCACGGGGGCTCCTCGGGTGTGCGGGGGGTGACTGGGATGGTGAAGGGGGCGGCTCAGACCGCGACGGCCGCGGCGCTCTCGCTGTGCGCGCTCTCGGCGTGGGCCAGGGCGGCCAGGTATCGCTCGGCGTCCAGTGCGGCGGCGCAGCCGGTGCCGGCCGCGGTGATCGCCTGGCGGTAGGTGTGGTCGACGACGTCGCCGGCGCCGAAGACACCCTCCAGGTTGGTGCGGGTGGAGGGGGCCTGGACCCGCAGGTAGCCCTCGTCGTCCAGGTCGAGCTGGCCCTTGAAGAGCTCGGTGCGAGGGTCGTGGCCGACGGCGATGAACAGCCCGGTGACGGCCAGCTCGCGCAGCTCGCCGGTGACGGTGTCGCGCAGCGTCAGGCTGCTGAGCTTGGCGTCGCCGTGGATCTCGGCGACCTCGCTGTTCCAGGCGAAGCTGATCTTCGGGTCGGCGAAGGCGCGCTCCTGCATGGTCTTGCTGGCACGCAGCTCGCTGCGGCGGTGCACCACGGTGACCGACTTGGCGAAGCGCGACAGGAAGGTCGCCTCCTCCATGGCGGTGTCGCCGCCGCCGACCACGACGATGTCCTGGTCCCGGAAGAAGAACCCGTCGCAGGTCGCGCACCAGGAGACGCCGCGGCCGGACAGCTGGTCCTCGCGGGGCAGGCCGAGCTTGCGGTGCTGGGATCCGGTGGTGACGATGACGGCCTTGGCCCGGTGCACGGTGCCCTCGGAGTCGGTGACGGTCTTGATGTCGCCGCTGAGGTCCACCGCGATGATGTCGTCCGGGATCAGCTCGGCGCCGAAGCGCTCGGCCTGTCCGCGCATGTTGTCCATGAGCTCCGGGCCCATGATCCCGTCCTGGAAGCCGGGGAAGTTCTCCACCTCGGTCGTGTTCATCAGAGCGCCGCCGGCGGAAACCGCCCCTTCGAAGACCAGGGGCTTCAGCGAGGCACGTGCCGTGTAGAGCGCAGCCGTGTAGCCGGCCGGGCCGGAGCCGATGATGATCACGTTACGGACGTCGCTCACTGCACATCTCCTGAATCGCTTCGCAAGCCTGGGGCGGTCGAGTGGACGGGTCGCTGCCCACATCGCTCAACGGTTCCCCAGTGTCTCGCATTCCCGGGGCGCTCAGTCGCGCGGCACGGTGCTGTGCAGGAGGACCTGGCCGGGTTGGGACCCGGTGGCGGCGGTACAGGCTGAGGAGATCAGATAGACGTCCAGGGTCTGCTGGGGGTTCGTGGCGTCGGCGTAGACCAGAGCGAAGACCGGGGTGCCCCGGTAGCTGCCCTGGCCCGAGGTCAGGGGTCGGTCCCCGCTGCGGTCGGCGGCCTGGAGGACACACGCGGGGACGGTGGAGGCCGGAGTGGCCGCGGAGTGTTCGGTCGCGTTCGCTCCAGCGGCGGTCCTCGGCGTCCCCCCGCTCGGGGACGTGTGGCGCAGCAGCGCTTGTACCTGTTGGGTCAGCGCGGCGTCGGTGAAGTCGATGTACGCCTGGACTCCGGGCACAAGTCCTGCCGCGTTTCCGGGGCCCGCAGCGGTGGATGCGGCTCCATTGGAGCTGTGCGGCGTGTGGATCTGGAGCGCTGAGACGGTGACAACTCCGACGACGGCGAGCGCGGCCAGCCCCATGGCGGCCCGGCGTAGGATCCGGCGGCGGTTGCGGCCGGGACCGGTGCTCGCGGTGGAAGGCGCGGGCGGGCCCGAGGGGCCCGAGGGGCCTGCCGGGCCGTGGGCGGCGCCGGAGCGGCGCCCGGCGCCATGGGAGCTGCCGGCGGTCTGCAGCGGCGCTGTGGCCGTCTCAGGGGCTTCGGCGGGCTCGGCCGCTCCGTCGGGATCGTCGGCGTCAGGGGCTTGAGCGGGCTCGCCGGTCGCGGTCGGTGCGGTCGAGCTGAGCAGTGCCTCGGCGGCGAGGGCCGCGTCGATCCGGACAGCGATGTCGCCGGGAAGCGCGACCGGCGCGGCCTCGCCGAGCAGGGCCCGGATCTCCTCGATGGCCGCGTGGGTGTCCAGGCATTCGGGACAGCCCGCGAGGTGCTCGCCCAGTTCGGCCGCGGCCTCGTCGGGGAGCAGGTCCTCCAGGTAGTCGGCGATGGCCTCGACCGGGGGGTGGCCGGAGGAGTCCAGGCCGAACGGCGGGGTGGTCTGGCTCATGTCGGCTGCTCCCCTCCTGCGTCGGGTCGTCGATTGGCCAGTAGTGGGACGGTCGGTCCCTCGTTCGGGTTCCCTTCCCGTCCCGGTGGCGCGGTATCCCCGCCGGTGGGGGCGTGCGGAAGCACCGGACCATCTGTTTCACGTGAAACACCGGCGCCGTCCGCCGGGGGTTCCGGGGTCGTCCCCCGGGGGATCGGAGCCTGCGGGACGGGGCGGCGGAGGTGGGCGATCTGGGGGAGCAGCCGGGCCCGGGCGCGGGCGCAGCGGCTCTTGATCGTGCCGATCGGGATGTCGAGGATCCGGGCGGCCTCGGCGACCGGGTAGCCCTGGACGTCGACCAGGACGAGGGCGGCCCGTTGCTCCGGGGGGAGAGTGGCGAGGGCGGTGCCGAGTTCGCGGCGGAGCTCGCTGCGCTCCGCCGACACGTCGGCCCCCTCGCCGTGGCCCAGCAGGTCGTCCGGGGTGGTCTGCTCGTCGAGCGGGCGGGTGGGCCTGCTTGCGTTGCGGCGGACCCGGTCCAGGCAGGCGTTGACCACGATCCGGTGCAGCCAGGTGGTCACCGCCGAGCGCCCCTGGAAGGTGTGGGCGGCCCGGAAGGCGGAGACCAGGGCGTCCTGGAGGGCGTCGGCGGCTTCCTCGCGGTCGCCCAGGGTGCGCAGCGCCACCGCCCAGAGCCGGTCGCGATGGCGCTGGACCAGCTCGCCGAAGGCGTCGTGGTCTCCCGCGACGTGCCGTGCCAGCAGTTCGGCGTCGCTGACTTCCTGCGGCGTTCCGGCCACGGGCGTGCTTCCCCCCTCGGAGGCTGTCATCCGATGATCTGGATCTCCGAGATCCCGCCGCGGTACGCCGAGGAGTTTCCGGCCTCCGGCGGGAGGCTGGTGATGTGGATCAGAACGTAGCGGGTGCGCACCGGTGTGGCCAGCAGCGCGCTGTTGAAGGTGGTGGCGGCCGTGGTGGAGTTGGCGATCCGCTGGGTGAAGGCGGAGCTGGAGGAGGTGGGCTCGGAGGCGGCGTCGGCGGGGGCCGCCAGCACCTCCAGGGTCTGCCCGGCCACCGGCAGGACGAGCTTGACGCCGGAGACGCTCTGCACGCTGCCGAGGTCGACGATGATCCCGCTGCCGTCGGCGCGGCTGCCGAGGTTCCCGAAGTTCGGGTAGTGCTGGTACTCCGCGGTGATCCAGGAGGTGTTGTTCTTGCTGTCTATGGCCAGCGGCACCTGATCGGCCTGTATCGGCGCGCCGAGCGGGGAGAACTCGGTCGCCCCGGCGATCTTCAGCAACTGCTGCGTCGCGGTTGAGGGCTTGGGTGACGCGGAGGTGTGACCGCCGACCCCGGCGGTCACCGGGAGCTGGCTGCTGCCGGTGTCGGGCTTGTCCATCAGCGCCTGGGCCGTCCCCCAGCTGCCGAGGCCGACCGCCGCCAGCAGGACCAGGGAGATGCCCCATTTGAGTGCCTTCCCGGTGCGTCCGGGCAGGGCCGGCGGCGGGGGCGGCGGCATCGGTGCGCGCCTGGGCGGGAGCGGCACGGTGGGGCCCTGGTCGCGCTGCGGGTAGGCCACCGACCGGGCGGCCGGGTACTCGGGCAGCACCAGCGGCTCGGGCTCGGGCTGCTTGATCCTGGGCAGCTGGCCGATGGCCCTGGCCAGCTCCTGAGGGGACGTCAGCGGCTCCAGGTGCCGGGCCGGGGTCTCGCACAGGATCCGGGAGCACAGGTCGGACAGGCCGCGGTGGATGCCCGCCTTGACCTTCTCGGGCGGGACGACGCCGACGGTCCTGGGGATGCCCTGCAGTCCGTGGCGGTCCTCCGGGTAGGGCCAGCGGTGGGTGAGCGAGGCGAACAGCAGCGCGCCGATGGCCCGGGTGTCGTCCAACTCGGCCGCCGCCCGGTCCTCGGGCACGAGTCCGTGCAGCGCGGCCTCCATGGCCAGGCCGTTGATCCGGTACTGGCCGCTGTCGCTGCGCAGCACGCACGAGGGGGTGAGCCGCAGGTGTGACAGGCCCTTGCGGTGTGCGGCCGCGATGGCGTCGGTGACCTGACGGACCATCTGGTAGGCCTCGTAGGACTCCAGCGGCCCCTCGGCGAGCAGGGTGCCGAGATCGGTGGCGTCGGGGAGCCATTCGCGGATGATGTAGACCAACTCGCCGTCCTCGACCGCGTCGAGGACCTGGACGAAGCGCGGGTCGCCCAGCAGCGCCGCCTGCCGGGCGGCGGCGACGGCGTCCTTGGAGCGCTGGTGGCCGGAGGCGAGCAGGTGGATGCCGACCGCGCGGCGCAGCTTCTCGTCGACGGCGCGCCAACTGGTGAACACGCCCGCCTGGGTGAGGCATTCCTCCAGCCGGTAGCGGTCGGCGATGCGGTCGCCGCTGTGGCGCACCGGCGCGGGCAGCAGCGGGACCGGCCCGGCGGGTGCGGCCGCCTCAGGCGGCCGGAGGGCCCGGGTGGGTGCGGTGGTTTCGACGGCCCCGGCCGGTTCCTCGGCCCCGGCCGGTTCCTCGGACGCCGCGGCGTCCTTCACGGCCGCCGGGGTGATGGCCACGGTGGCGTCGTCAGTGGCGTCGTCGGCGGGGTCCTCGGTGTGGTCCTCGGCGGCGCCGCCGGCAGCGGCCGCTCCTTCGGTTTCGGGGCCTTCGGCCTGGTCGCCGTCCTCGGTCCGGTCGGCCGGGGCGTCGGGCACAGCGTGCTGCTGCCCGTCGGCGGGTGACCCCTCGTCAGCGCGGAGTTCGCCGGCGATCTCCTCCGCGGTGAGCTCGGCTGTCAGCTCCGCTGCGGGCTCCGCGGGACAGGCGTCCGCGCTGCTCTCCGCGATCGTCTCGACCGGAGCCTTGCTGCGATCCGCCACCGTCGTCCTGCCTCCCCTGTGCTGTGCCCTCGATCATTCCGGGCCGCGGTCAATTGTGCCAATGCCCGCTATCCGACTACGACCCACGATCCCCCTCGGAGGTTGCTCCGGGGAGGTCCCCTCTTCGCCAAATCGGGGTGAGTCGGTATCAGCGCCCCAGTTTGCTGCGCACCATGCCGATCAGACCGTTGAGTTCCTCGATGCGCATCCGCTGGGCGATCACGACGAACAGTCCGATCTGCAGTCCTGCGCCGACCACGAGGGCGGCGATGTCCGGGAGCAGGCCCTGGCCGAGGGAGTCCACGATCAGCGTGGAGACGGCGAAGCCGAGCACCGCCGGGAGGATGCTGGCGGCGATCAGCCGGCCGTAGGTGCGCTTGCACCGGGGGCCGTCCAGGTCGCCGATCCGGCGCTTCAGCCGGGGCAGCGCGACCAGCAGTCCGACCAAATAGGAGAAGCCGTAGGCGAAGGCCATGCCGGTCACCGCCCAGTCCGCCGGCAGGACCAGGTAGCAGAAGCCGGAGAGCAGGGCGTTGCTCGCGGCGACCCAGACCGTGTTGTAGAAGGGCGTCCTGGTGTCCTCGTAGGCGTAGAAGCCGCGCAGCAGCACGTACTGGGCCGAGTAGGGGATCAGGCCGAGCGCGAAGGCGGAGAGCATCCAGCCCACGGAGGTGCCCTGGGAGGAGTTGCCGAAGCCGTAGATCACCGAGCCGATGACCGGGCCCAGCGCCAGGAAGAGGAAGGCGCCCGGGACGATGGCCACCGCCGAGGTGCGCAGCCCGTAGGAGAGGTCGTCGCGGACGGCCGCGGCCCGGCCGTCCGCCGCCGCGCGGGAGATCCTGGGCAGCACGGCGCTCATCACCGACACGGTGATCACGGCCTGCGGGAGCTGCCAGATCAGCAGAGCGTTGGAGTAGGCGGACAGGCCCGCGCCGTTGCGGCCCGAGGCGTTGCCCGCCGCGGTGGCCAGCTGGGTGACCACCAGGTAGCCGGCCTGGTTGGCGAGCACGAACAGGAAGGTCCACTTGGCCAGCTTGGCGGCGTGGCCCAGGCCGTGGCCGCGCCAGTCGAAGCGCGGGCGGAACCTGAACCCGGCGGCCCGCAGGTAGGGGATCATCGACAGCGCCTGGACGGTGAGGCCGAGCAGGGTGCCGATACCCAGCAGCCGTGCGCCCTCGGGCGAGATGCTGTGCGGGGTGACTCCGGTCTTGTTGAACGACCCGTACACCCAGGCGTACATGCCGAAGGTGAAGATGACCACGACGTTGTTGAGCACCGGGGTCCACATCATGGCCCCGAAGCGGCCGCGGGCGTTGAGGATCTGACCCATCACCACGTGCACGCCCATGAAGAAGATGGTGGGCAGGCAGTAGCGGGCCAGCGCGACCGTCACATCGGCGCTCTGCGGGTCCCTCATGATCGAGGCGGAGACCAGCCGGACCAGCAGCGGTGCCGCCAGCACGGTGACGAACACCACACCGCCGAGCCCGACCACGATCAGGGTGAGCAGGCGGTTGGCGTAGGCCTCGCCGCCGTCCTCGTCGTTCTTCATGCTGCGGACCAGCTGCGGTACGAAGACGGCGTTCAGCGCGCCGCCGCCGACCAGGATGTAGAGCAGGGTCGGCAGGGTGTTGGCGACGTTGTAGGAGTCGCCCATGGCTCCCACGCCGATGGCGAAGGTGATGATCATGGTGCGGACGAAGCCGGTGCCCCGGGAGACCAGGGTGCCGGCCGCCATGATGGCGCTGGAGCCGAGGATCCCGCCGCCCCTGCCTGCGGGCTTCGCCTCCGCCGGGGCGGTGGGCGTCCCGGCGACGGCGCCCGGGGGCGGCGGTGCCATCGGGTTGAACCGCAGCAGCGGGATGGTGCCGGTCGCCTCGGCGTCTCCGCCGCCGGCCTCGCCGTACCAGCCGGGGGCGTAGGAGGCCTGGTCGCTCTCGCGGAAGAGGTAGGCGTAGGGGTCGCTGTCCTGCTTGCTGCGGGTGGCGTTGCTGAGCAGCTCGTCGACGCCGACCTCGGCGGCGGGCGGCTGGGCCGGCTGCGGCACGGACGGACCGTATCCCTGGGGGAAGCCCTGCGGCGTCTGGGCCGGCCCGAAGCCGGGCACGGTGGCCCCGTCCGGGACGCCGCCGCCGTACGGCTGCTGCGGGGGCGGGGGCTCCTGGTAGGGCTGTTGGTACGGCTGCTGGGGCTGCTGCGGGTACTGGGGAGCGGCGTAGCCGGGCTGCTGGTAGTTCTGCTCCTGGCTGTACTGCTCCTGGCTGTACTGCTGCTGGTACGCCTGCTCCTGGCTGTACTGCTCCGGGTAGGGCGGCTGCTGGTAGGGCTGCTCGTGGTAGGGCTGCTGGGGCTGGGCGTACTGCTGGGGCTGCTGCTGCGGCTGGGCGTACGGGTCCTGCGCGTACGGGTCCTGTCCGTACTGCTGGGCCTGCTGCGGATACTGCTGCTGCTGGTTCTGCGGGTACGGGTCCTGGGCGTACGGATCCTGCGCGTAGGGGTCCTGGCCGTACGGGTCCTGGGCGTAGGGGTCGCGCGCATAGGTCTCGTCCAGGTACGGGTCGGCGGCCTGGGGCTGCTGGTCCTGGCCGGGGGCGGCGGGGGGCGTACCTCGGTTGGGGCCGCGTCCATCGCGTCCCTGCTGGGTTCTGCCGTCACGCGCGGCGCTCATGCCACCTCTCCGGATCCTTGGACGGGGCGGCCGGGTGTCACCTGGCCGTCCATGGAGTCCACCCTCTCATCCGGCGGCCCAAAGCCAGTGCTTCACTCCCGTTCCCGGTGCAGTGTCCGCTCGTCCGACGTGCTGTTCCCGTCCTCGTCCCAGGCGTCGTCGTCCCGGGCGTCGTCGTCGCGCTCGGCGTCGGCGTCCTCGGCGTCGTCGCCCTCGGCCGCGCCGCCGTCTGCACCTTCCCCGCTCCTGGCGTGCTTACGCTTCGAGTACAGCCGGACACCCGCGAGCAGCACCAGCAGCACGCCGCCCGCCACCACGGCGATCACGCCGTTGCGCAGCTGCTTGATGTCGACGGTGAAGCTGACCGGGTTGCCGTAGGGCTTCTGGTCGGCCGTGGTGTACAGCTGGGCGGTCATCTCGACCTGCCCGTTGGCGGTGGCCGTCACCGGGAATCTGAGGGTCTCCACGGTGTCGCCGTTGGCCCGCACCGCCATGAGCTTGAAGTTGGGGCTGCTCTTGTCCAGGCTGAGCCGGGTCGGGCTGGAGGAGGTGAGTTCCACCTCCAGGTTGAGCACCGGCTGCGGCAGGTCGTTCTGGACCGTGATCGGGATGGTGGCGGAGCCGCTGCCGGACAGGGTGATCGAGTTGTTCGGCTTGTGCAGGATCGAGACCGCGTCATGCAGGTTGTCGAGGTACTCGGTGGCGTTCTCCCGGTAGGCCGTCCCCTGGTCCGACTGGTCGCGCCACTGGGTGGACACCGACCGCAGCACCGCGGAGCTGAAGGCGGTGCGGATCGGCGCCGGGTTCGACATGATCTTGCCGAGCTCGGCCAAATTGTCCTGAGTGCTCGTCACCGCGGTCAGGTCGCCGCTGCTCAGCTCGGTCTTCCTGGCGGCGGACGGGTAGTCGGAGACCGACGGCACGATGGTGCCGGCGTGCGGGGTCGGGGTCGCCGACGCCACCTCGCCGTAGCCGGCGGCCTTGGCCCACTTGGCGGTCACCGCCGCCGCCAGCGAGTTGGCCAGCGTCTGCGCGGTGCTCGCCACCATGTCGCGCGGCGGCATGACCAGGATGCTGCGCTGGTCGTTCGGCCGTTCCAGGGTGATCGCCAGGGTCTCGGCGAGGAAGCGCTGCTCGGCCATGGTCTGGGCGCTCTGGGTGGACAGGTTGCCGGCGAAGATGTCGTCGATGGTGGAGTCGGCGACCACAGCCGTGGTCCCGTTGCCCAGCGACCGGGCGGCATTGGGGGTGTAGGTCAGGCTGCGGGAGTCCGGCAGGCTGCTGCTGTCGGTGATGATCTGGGTGCTGCCGATGCTGCGGGCCAGCGAGACCACCGAGCTGTCGATGTACCCCTGGTACGGCCAGGCGACCGTACGGGAGGCGCTGACCTGCAGCGGGTTCAGGCCGACCTGTCCCAGGTCGCTGGTGGCGACTTTCAGCGCGTCCTTGAGCGACTGCGAGCCCGAGCCGTTGTGGGCGATGGAGGCCAGGTCGGGGTCACCGGCGGGCAGCGAGAGCACCTGCTGGCTGCTGAGGCCGGAGAGGGTCTGCTGCATGTCGGCGAGCCAGGTCTTGGCCGCGGCCGAGCCGCTGCCGGCCGTGGTGCACTTGCAGGCGGTGGTGGCGCCCTTGGCGTCACCACCCGAGCCGGCCACCTGGTAGGCCGACTCCATGTCCAGCACGCTGGTGATCAGGTCCGGGTCGATCACCCAGGTCGGCTTCAGGGCGGCGATGCTGGCGCCGCGGGACTGCAGCTGACCCAGTCGGCCGTCCGTGCCCAGGTCGTCGGCCAGGGTGTCGTCGCTGAGCACGGCCTGGTCGGAGGCCTTGGAGTCGCTGTAGGTCTGCGGCTGCACCCGGGGCGCGGCCACCACCGGCCACAGTGTGGCGATCTTCGTGGGCTGGGCGCCGCTGCCGGGGTCGTACAGCGGCAGGAAGGTGCGGGCGACGCCCAGCGGGTGCACCGAGGAGCCGGAGACGCTGCCCTGGGCGTCCACCGCCAGCTCGTACACATGGCCGGCGCTGAGGCCCAGATCACTGATCTTCACGGCGATGGTGAACGGGGCGCTGGTCGCGCCGGGCGCCAGGGTGCCCAGGCCCGGCTGCAGACCGCTCTTGTCCAGCTCGGCCGGGTCCTGGTCGTTGGGCCCGGTGAGCGCGGCCACCGCGGAGATCTCCGAACGGCTCGTCAGCGGCTGGGTGTCCGCCCACACCCCCACGTGCAGGGAGCTGATCGAGGTGCTGCCCTTGTTGGTGACCGTGCCCGTCAGCGTGACCGTGTTGGTCACCGAGGGCGTCTGCGGGGTGATCGTGTCCAGGGTCACCACGGCCTGGCCGCCGCCGCCGCTCGCCTCGGGGGCCTTGCTGGTGGCGGACGCGTCGACGGCCCCGGTGCCGAGGGCGTGGACGTCGCCGACGGTGTAGCGGGTCTGCGCCGCGAAGGCGGCGGCGGGGGCCAGCGTGGTGCCGGTGCCCAGCACCAGCCCCGAGGCCAGTGCCACCGCGCCGGCCCGGCGTGCGCCCCGAAGTCGTGCCCCGCCGCGGCCCGTGCCCCTGCGCGGCCCGGAGCCGCGTCCCGCCTGCCGTGCCGCCACGTCCACGCGCCCTCGCCGTTCTCGTCGCTTACGGTGTCTCGGCCGCTGCCGCCACTGCCCGATCCCGGGATGCCACCCAGCCCCCGGCATCGTAACGACGTTGCCTGGCAACGGGTGCAGCAGGATCGTCCGGGCGAGCCCGGATGGCCGCACGCCTTCCTACGAGCTATAACGAGGCGCGGCCGGTGCGTCACGGCACGTACTCTTGTCTGTCGTGCCGTACGACAATGATCCCAGCGATTTCCCCCCGAACTCCTCCGCCGCCGCGCTCAGCGAGGTCCAGCTCACCGCCGTCAGCGGGGTACTGGGCGCCTATCCGGTCGCCGAGGAGCTGGGCCGCCGTTTCCAGCAGGCCGGTTTCCGCCTTGCGCTGGTCGGCGGCTCCGTGCGGGACGCGCTGCTGGGCCGGCTCGGCAACGACCTGGACTTCACCACCGACGCCCGCCCGGAGCAGATCCTGGCGCTGCTGAAGCCGTGGGCGGACGCGATCTGGGACGTCGGCATCGCCTTCGGCACCGTGGGCGCCCGCAAGAAGGCCAGGCCCACGGCCGACCCGGAGCACGGCGAGCTGTTCGACTTCCAGATCGAGATCACCACCTACCGCTCCGAGGCCTACGACCGGGACTCGCGCAAGCCGGAGGTCTCCTACGGCGACACCATCGAGGAGGACCTGGTGCGCCGGGACTTCACGGTGAACGCCATGGCGGTGGCGCTGCCCGAGGTCGCCTTCATCGATCCGCACCACGGTCTCCAGGACCTGGCGGCGAAGGTGCTGCGCACCCCGGGCACCCCGGAGGCGTCCTTCTCGGACGACCCGCTGCGGATGCTGCGGGCGGCCCGCTTCGCCGCGCAGCTGGACTTCGGGGTCGCCCCCGAGGTCGTCACCGCGATGACGGGGATGGCGGAGCGGATCGACATTGTCTCCGCCGAGCGGATCCAGGCCGAGCTCAACAAGCTGCTGCTGTCCGAGCACCCGCGCAAGGGCCTGCTGCTGCTGGTCGACACCGGGCTGGCGGCGCGGGTGCTGCCGGAGCTGCCGGCGCTGCAGCTGGAGCGCGACGAGCACCACCGCCACAAGGACGTCTACGACCACTCGCTGACGGTGCTGGAGCAGGCGATCGCCCTGGAGGACCAGGGCCCGGACCTGACGCTGCGTCTGGCCGCGCTGCTGCACGACATCGGCAAGCCGCGCACCCGGCGCTTCGAGGACGGCGGCGGGGTCTCCTTCCACCACCACGAGCTGGTCGGCGCGAAGATGACCAAGAAGCGGCTGCGCGACCTCAAGTACTCCAACGAGCTGATCGCCGACGTGTCCCGGCTGGTGGAGCTGCACCTGCGGTTCCACGGGTACGGCAGCGGCGAGTGGACCGACTCGGCGGTGCGCCGCTATGTGCGCGACGCGGGGCCGCTGCTCTCGCGGCTGCACAAGCTGACCCGCTCCGACTGCACCACCCGCAACAAGAAGAAGGCCGCCGCCCTCTCGCGCTCCTACGACGGCCTGGAGCAGCGCATCGCCGAACTCCAGGAGCAGGAGGAGCTGGACGCGATCCGGCCCGACCTCAACGGCCACCAGATCATGGCGATCCTGGGCGTGAAGGGCCGGGACGTGGGCGCCGCCTACGACTTCCTGCTGGAGCTGCGGCTGGAGCACGGTCCGCTGGGGCCGGAGGCGGCCGAGGCGGCGCTGCGGGAATGGTGGGCCGGCCGCGAGTAGTAGGGGTTTTCCTTTTCGCCGCGAATAAAAATTGATACCAACAACGAATGCATCGCCCATAATCCAGGATTCATGGGCGATGTAACTGTCCTGCCTGATTCTCGTTACTCCATTTCGGGGAGGCGCTGAACCTCCCGGAATCGGAGGGAATGCGATGACAGGCGATCAGGTCCTGCTGGAATCACGGACCATGCGCGCCGCCCTCGCCGGACGGATCGAGGCCCTGGAACGGGTCAAACCGCTGGGAGCACTGACCCTTCCCAATGGGCTGCACCTGCTCACGGAGGCCGTCGCCGACTATTTCGCCGTGCCGACCAGAGCGGTCCACTCGCTGGTGCTGGACCACCGCGAGGAATTGGAGGCGTACGGCTACCAGGTGCTGACCGGGGCGCGGCTGACGGCGTTCAAGAATGCCAGCGGAATCCAGTCCAGGGCGCGGCAGCTGGCGCTGTTCAACCGGCGTACCGTGCTCTGCGCCGCGATGCTGCTCAGGGAGAGCGACATCGCCCGGCAGGTGCGTTCGCGGCTGCTGGACCTGGAGGCGGGGGCGCGGTTCCTGCCGGTGGACAATCCGCTGCGGGAGCGGTCCGGCGGCCCGGAGCCGGACCCGGTGGAGGTCGCCTCCACGGCGCTGCGCTCGGTGATCGGCAGCACCGTGGTGCCGCTGCTGAACGCGCTGCTGGAGCAGGCCGGGACGCAGGAGCTGACGCTGGGCGAGGTCCGCTGCCGGCTGGAGCAGCTGGAGCTGCTGATCGTGGACGGGGACGGCTCCGGCGTGCCGGGGCCCCGCCGGTTCCACCTGGTGCACGGGGTGGAACCGGCCGGGCCCGCCGACGGCGACCAGCAGTGAGCCGCGGGATCCGTCCGATTCCTCAGCTGGAGGCGGCGCCCGCGAGCAGGATCACGAAGATCAGTAGCACCAGGCCGCCGGGGACCAGCAGGCCCAGCGCCTGGGGCCGCTTGAACAGCGGCTCGCCCGGGTTCAGCTGCTGGCCGCCGGGCGCGGGGACGGCCTCCGGCAGCGCCTTGACCTTGTTGAAGCCGATGGCGTTGCGGATCAGCGCGATGCAGCTGAACAGCCAGGAGCTGTAGCCCCACCAGCCGCGGACCATGGTCTTCGCGGACATGTCCCGCATCACCGCGGTGCCGCAGGTGCGGCAGAACGGGCCGCGGGACTTCAGGAACTGCATGACCAGGATCATGCCCTTGTGGCCGTGGAAGGTCACGTTCGCGGCCGGGAAGCCGCCGCAGACGCGGCAGGTCGGGGCGTTGGGGTCGTACTGCTGCGGGGCCTGCCCCGGACCGGGGCCGCCGTAGGGAGACGGCTGGGGCGGCTGCGGCTGGGGGTAGCCCTGCTGCTGCGGCGGGGCGAATCCCTGCTGGGGCGCCGGCGGGTAGCCCTGCGCGGGCGGCGGCGGGTAGCCCTGCGCGGGCGGCGCGTAGCCCTGGGGCGGCGGGGCGTAACCCTGGGGCGGCGCGTAGCCCTGCTGCGGCGGGGGCGCGTAGCCCTGCGGGGGCGGCGGGGCGTAGCCCTGCTGCGGGGGCACGGCGCCGCCGTAGGGGTTGGGCTGCTGGGGCGCCTGCGGCGGCTGCGGGGCGTAGGGGTTGCCCGGCTTCGCGTAGGGGTTGCCCGGCATGGGCGGAGGCGGGGTGGCCATGTGGATCCTCTGCGGAGGGAGGGTTGACGGGTACGGGAGGAACGTTGGCACGCTATCCGTCCGGGGGAGCCCGCGGGGCGGACTCCTGGTCATCTGTCAGAAGGTACCGGTGGGCACAGCGGTGGAGTGAGGGGCGGTCTGTGGCGGAGTGTCAGCCCGTAGCCGACGGCGGTGGCGGCGTAGAGGGCGGCGGAGCCGAGCACCAGCGCCACCGAGCGGCCGCTCGGTGACATCACCACGGCTGCGACGGCGGCGGCCGCCACCAGCGACGCGTTGAACAGCACGTCGTAGACGGCGAAGACCCGGCCCCGGTAGTCGTCCTCCACCGAGGTCTGCACCACGGTGTCCGTGCTGATCTTGATGCCCTGGGAGACCAGGCCCAGCAGGAAGGCGGCGGTGATGATGGGCACGGGAGCGAAGGACAGGCCCAGCGCCGGGGTGAGCACCGCGGCCATGGCCGCGCAGGCGACCAGCCACCCGGACACCCCGATCCGCCGGGTGGCCACCGGGGTCAACAGCGCGGCGGCGAAGAAGCCGGCCGCGGAGGCGGCCAGCGCCAGGCCCAGCCAGCGGATGCCGGCCGCCTGGTCGTCGGGGGCGGCGAAGGTGTTGCGGCACAGCATCAGCAGCAGCACCAGCAGCAGTCCGTAGCAGAACCGGCAGACGGTGACGGCGCCCAGCGCCCACGCCGCCGGACGGCAGTCGTGGACCAGGTGGCGCAGCCCGGCGAGCAGTCCGCGTCCGGTGGCCGCGACCACGGTCAGCAGCGGCTCCCGGGCCCGGCCGGCCCGCTCCGACAGGTCGGGTCCCAGCAGGTCGGGTCCCATGGTGGCGGCGGCCATGGCGGCGCTGCCGTAGCCCAGCGCCGCCAGCACCAGCAGGGCGGCGTTGGCCTCCGGGCCGCCCGGCAGCACCAGCCGCACCAGGAATCCCGATCCGCCGCCGACGGTGCTGGCGATGGTGCCCAGGGTGGGCGCGATGGCATTGGCCCCGATCAGCAGGGCGGCCGGGACGACCTGCGGCAGCGCGGCGGACAGGCCCGCCAGCACGAACCGGTTGGCGCCGGTGACCAGCAGCGCGGCTCCGAAGAACACCGGGGTGGGCACCCGCATCAGCACCAGGGCCGCGGTGCCCAGGCAGAGCAGCAGCCGGACCAGGTTGCCGTAGAGCAGGATCTGCCGCCGGCGCCAGCGGTCCAGCAGCGGTCCGGCGAAGGGGCCGATGACGCAGAACGGCAGCAGCATCACCGCGAAGGCGGAGGCGATGGCGCCGGGGGTGGGCTGGCGCTCCGGCGAGAAGACGACATAGGACGCCAGCGACACCTGGAAGACGCCGTCGGTGAGCTGGGAGAGCAGCCGGGTGCGCAGCAGGCGGCGGAAGTCGGGCAGTCGCAGCAGGGCCGCGGCGCGGCCCTGGGGGGCGGGCGCACCGCGGGTGATCGACACGTGCACAGCGTGCCACGCCGCAGCGGAGATGTGCATGCCCAAACGCCAGCGGGCGACCCCGTGTCACCTGTTTCACGTTTCACGTGAAACAGGTGACCAGGAGCCGCCCATAACGGAGTTGTCGGACCTCAGCGCCGGTCGTTCAGCGCTCGACCTCGCCGCGGATGAACTTCTCGACGTTGTCGCGGGCCTCGTCGTCGAAGTACTGGACCGGCGGGCTCTTCATCAGGTAGCTGGACGCCGACAGGATGGGTCCGCCGATGCCGCGGTCCTTGGCGATCTTCGCCGCGCGCACCGCATCGATGATCACACCGGCCGAGTTCGGGGAGTCCCACACCTCGAGCTTGTACTCCAGGTTCAGCGGGACGTCGCCGAAGGCGCGGCCCTCGAGGCGCACGTACGCCCACTTGCGGTCGTCCAGCCAGGCCACGTAGTCGGACGGGCCGATGTGGACGTTCTTGGCGCCCAGGTCGCGGTCCACGATCTGCGAGGTGACGGCCTGGGTCTTGGAGATCTTCTTGGACTCCAGCCGGTCGCGCTCCAGCATGTTCTTGAAGTCCATGTTGCCGCCGACGTTCAGCTGCATGGTGCGCTCCAGCAGGACACCGCGGTCCTCGAAGAGCTTCGCCATCACGCGGTGCGTGATCGTCGCGCCGACCTGCGACTTGATGTCGTCGCCGACGATCGGGACACCGGCCTCGGTGAACTTGTCGGCCCACTCCTTGGTGCCGGCGATGAAGACCGGGAGGGCGTTGACGAAGGCGACCTTGGCGTCGATGGCGCACTGGGCGTAGTGCTTCGCCGCGACCTCGGAACCGACCGGCAGGTAGCAGACCAGTACGTCGACCTGGCGGTCCTTCAGGACCTGGACGACGTCGACCGGCTCCTCCGAGGACTCCTCGATGGTCTCGCGGTAGTACTTGCCCAGGCCGTCGTTGGTCGGGCCGCGCAGGACCTGGACGCCAGTGGTCGGCACGTCGCAGATCTTGATGGTGTTGTTCTCGCTGGCGCCGATGGCGTCCGCGAGGTCCAGGCCGACCTTCTTGGCGTCGACGTCGAACGCGGCGACGAACTCGACGTCGCGGACGTGGTAGTCACCGAACTGCACGTGCATGAGGCCGGGCACGCGGCTGTTCGGGTCGGCGTCCTTGTAGTACTCGACGCCCTGGACAAGCGAGGCGGCGCAGTTGCCCACACCTACGATGGCTACGCGAACCGAACTCATTTCGGCTGCTCCCTGTTGTGATCGATTTGGGCTGATATGCCCACCTGGAAAAGATGGTTCAGTGCGGTACTTCGGCGGTACATGCAGTGCCACTCGTCAACCCGGTCCGCTCCGGGGTCAGCGCTCCTCTGGGGAGTGCGCCGGGCGGTCGGGGGGCGGTGCGGCATTGCCTGCCGGCCGTTCCCTGCCGTCCGAAATCTGTGGGGCCACGCCGCCGTTGCGGTTGGCGCGCTCGGTCTCGATGAGCTCGTTGAGCCAGCGGACCTCGCGCTCCACCGACTCCAGGCCGTGGCGCTGGAGTTCGAGCGTGTAGCCGTCGAGCCGCTCCCGGGTGCGCGCCAGCGAGGTGCGCATCCGCTCCATCCGCTCCTCCAGGCGGCTGCGGCGGCCCTCCAGGACCCGCATCCGCACCGCTCGGTCGGTCTGACCGAAGAAGGCGAAATGGACGCCGAAGTGCTCGTCCTCCCAGGCGTCGGGACCGGAGTCGGCGAGCAGCTCCTCGAAGCGCTGCTTGCCCTCCGGGGTCAGCCGGTAGACGATCTTCGACCGCTTGCCGTTGAGGGCGGTGGCCGGGATGTACTCGGTGCCGGGGTTGTCCTCGACCAGGAATCCCTGGGCGACGAGCCCCTTCAGGCACGGGTAGAGCGTGCCGTAGGAGAAGGCACGGAAGGAACCAAGCAGCACGTTCAGGCGTTTGCGCAGTTCGTAGCCGTGCATCGGGGCGTCGTGCAGCAGCCCGAGGACGGCGAACTCAAGGATGCCGGAGCGCCTGCTCACGCTGTCCTCACCTCTCCGTCGCTGCCGCTATGCCGACCCGATGTATCGAGTCGATACATCGAGACGATAGGCCGCGAGCGCCGTTCGGGCAAGAGGCGACTCGGTGAAGGTGATCACAGCGGCTTCCGGACGGCCCGTGAGTAGCGCCTCCCACGGTGCGTCGAAGGTGGGGAAGGACTGGGGCTTTCGTAAGTATCTGCGGGTGGTTTGCACCGATTGACGTGGAGTGCCCGTTTATCCACCTTGAACGGCTGCGTACTCTGTCGCCTATGCAGAAAGCCGGTAACCGAAGTGACGCCAGGGGCGCGGCTGCTCCTGGCGCGGCCGGCCGGGCCGCGACGAACCGGAAGTGGACCACCGCCTTCAGGCCGCGCGGCCTGTTCGAGGAGCAGCTGGAAGCATGAGCGAACATCGGCGCAAACAGTCGAACCCGGACGGCCCCTCTGCCGGGCACCGCGGCCCGCAGCCGCCGCCCCCCGGAGGCGGGCGGCCGCAGGGGCCGCCCCAGGGCGGCCAGGGCCCGGGGCCGGGAGCGTCGCGCCGGACCGCTCGCCCGCAGGGCCAGACCGCGCGCAACGGGATGACCGGGCAGCAGCCGCGGCTGACCCGCGCCGAGATGCGCAAGGCGGCCCAGGGCAAGGGACGCGGCGCCGGGGCGGCCGCCGCCCCCGCCGGACCCAAGCCGAAGCGCCTGATCGACTACCCGCGCTGGGGCAAGTCCGGGGTCCGCCACTGGATGCCCTCGTTCAAGCAACTGCTCAGCGGCGCCCTGCTGTTCTTCGCCGCATCGGTGGGCGTGGTGGGCTACGCCTACGCGAACACCACCGTGCCCCCGGTCAACCCGTCCACCCAGCAGCAGAACAACATCTTCTACTGGGCCGACGGCTCGGTGATGGCCACCACCGGCACGGTGAACCGCCAGAACGTCTCACTGGCCCAGGTCCCGGTGAAGGTCCAGGACGACTTCATGGCGGCCGAGGACGAGACCTTCGAGACCAACTCGGGCATCGACGCCACCAGCATCCTGCGCGCGGTCAAGAACATGGTGACGGGCGGTCAGATCCAGTCCGGATCGACCATCACCCAGCAGTGGGTGAAGACCAGCATCCTGTCCAACTCGCAGCAGACGGTGTCCCGCAAGTTCAACGAGATCATGATCTCGATCAAGATCGGGCAGGGGCACTACACCAAGAACGAGGTGATGGAGGGCTACCTCAACAGCAACTACTACGGCCGCGGCGCCAACGGCATCGAGGCGGCGGCCGAGGCCTACTACGGGGTGCACGCCTCGCAGCTGACCGTCTCGCAGGGCGCCTTCATCGCCGCCACGGTCAACCAGCCCAGCTACTACCAGGACGTCGACAGCGACGCCAAGGTCAAGGCCGCGGCGGTGCAGCGGTGGACCTACGTGCTGGACCGGATGGCCAAGAACGGCTGGATGACGGCGGCCGAGCGGGCCACCTACACCCCGGACAAGTTCCCCACCCCGGTCAAGTGGGCGCAGAACTCGACGCTGAAGGGCCAGATCGGCTACCTGGTGCAGACGGCGCAGAACTACGTCGAGGAGCACACCACCCCCAAGCTGACCGACGGCAACTTCGCCAACGGCGGCTACCGGGTCTACACCACCTTCGACAAGAAGGAGGTGCAGGAGATGTCCGACGCGGTCGACAAGATGAACAAGGACCACATCGACCCGAAGAAGCGGCCCCAGTACGACACCGACGTGCAGACCGGTTCGGCCGCGGTCGATCCGGCCACCGGCGCGGTCAAGGCGCTCTACGGCGGCCCCGGCATGGACAAGGGGCACTACGTCAACAACGCCAACTCCTCCGGTGTCCCGGTCGGCTCGACGTTCAAGCCGATCGTGATGGCCACGGCCCTGGAGAAGGGTGCGTTGCTGACGCCGGGCTCGACCCGCTCGGCGATCACCCCGGACAGCAAGTTCAACGGTGACAACGGCATCACCATCAGGAACCAGTCGGGCACGCTGATCACCGACACCGATCCCAAGGACAAGTCACCGGACGGGCTGCTGCACCAGCAGAACGACAACACCGACATGCCGGGGTTCATCACCCTGCGCACCGCCATGGACAACTCGGTGAACACCCCGTTCGTCCAGCTCGGCGAGTACGTCGGCTACAGCGACGTCACGTCGATGGCCACCAACCTGGGCCTGGACAAGAGCATCTTCGCGCCGGACACCCCCGGTTTCTACATCGGCACCTCGACCCCGAGCGCGATCCGGATGGCCAACGTCTACGCGACCTTCGCCGACGGCGGGGTCTACCACGACCCCTACACGGTCACCAAGCTCAGCGTGAACGGGGTCGCCACCGCGGACCAGCCGGTGCTGGCCAAGCCCAAGTCGGCGGCGGTGATGTCGGCGGACACCGCCAACACCATCAACAGCATGCTGCAGGAGGTCGTCGACAAGGGCACCGCCACTAGCGTGAAGCCGCTGGGCCGCCCCACGGCCGGCAAGACCGGTACCACCGACGAGTTCAAGTCGGCCTGGTTCATCGGCTACACCCCGCAGCTGTCGACCGCGGTCACGATGTTCCGTGAGAACCCGAAGAGCCCGACCCTGGAGAGCATGAAGGGCACCGGCGACTCCGGGACCGGCAAGTTCTTCGGTGGGGCGCTGCCCGCGACCGCCTGGCTGACGTTCATGGAGTCGGCCCTGAACGGCACGCCGACGGTCGACTTCCCGGCCGCTCCCAAGCTGGGCAAGGGCGCCAACGAGTCCGGGGCCCCGTCCCCGTCCGCGTCGGCCAGCGCCAGCGCCACGCCGAGTGCCTCCAGTCAGCCGCCGGTGCAGTCGCAGAGCGCGTCGCCGACGATCTCGCTGTCCCCGAGCCTCTCGCCGTCGAGCAGCCCGTCCGCGACGAACACCTGCGGTGTGCTGAACTGGAAGTGCGGCGGTGGCGGCGGTCCGTCGGCCCCGGCGAGTTCGAGCTCGGCGAGCAGTTCGGCGTCCGCGTCGCCCTCGAAGAACAAGTTCGGCGGATAGCGGAAGCGGACAGCGGTCCGGTCCCGCTCGGACGGCCCTCCCGGCCCCGGTACGAGCCACTCAGGTGGCGCGCGCCGGGGCCAGGGGCGTTCCTTCCCCGGGAGCACCCGGCAAAAGCCGGACAGTTAGCCCGTTCCGGGCCCGGGCCCATGTCCAACTGCCGGGTGCCCAGTGCGGCGACAGGAAGGTGCGGCAGGATGTCCGGCATGACGTCGAGCGAGCGTGACGAGGCAGCGGCGCCCGAGCCGGACCGCACCCCTGACAGCACCCCTGGGCACAGGGCCGGGCGGGGCACCGTGACCATGCCCGCCGCGCCGCCCGAGGACACCGTCGTGGTGCCCGCCGACGAGGACCCGGTCTCGGCGGCCGGCAGCGAACTGTTCGGCGGTGCGCCCGGGCGCCGGGCCCTGCTCGGCGTCGGCTGGTGGACCGCGGCCCGGGTGCTGGCGATCTGCACGATCATCGTCTTCGCCCTCGGCATGGTGCAGAAGATCCCCTGTTACAACAGCGGCTGGTTCTACGGGGCGACCGCCCAGTACGACCACGCCTGCTACAGCGACATCCCGCACCTGTTCACGCTGCGCGGCTTCTCCATCGGGAACATCCCCTACCTGGACAAGATCCCCAGTGCTTCGCCCGACATGCAGTACCTGGAGTACCCGGTCCTCACCGGCCTGTTCATGTGGCTGGCCGCCTGGCTGACCCCGTCGGGCGGCGGGGACGTCCACCGCGAGCAGGTCTTCTGGCTGCTGAACGCCGGCATGCTGATGATCTGCGCGGTGGTCGCGGTGGTCGCGGTGATGCGCACCCACCGCCGCCGCCCCTGGGACGCGCTGCTGTTCGCCCTGGCGCCGGTACTGGCCCTGGACTCGACCATCAACTGGGACCTGCTCGCCGTCGCCCTCACCGCCGTCGCCATGGCCCTGTGGGCCGGCCGCCGCACCGTGTGGGCCGGCGTCTTCATCGGCCTGGCCACCGCTGCCAAGCTCTACCCGGTGTTCCTGCTCGGCCCGCTGCTGGTGCTGTGCTGGCGGGCCGGGCGGATGCGCGCCTTCGGCCAGGCGCTGGCCGGTGCCGCGGTGGCCTGGCTGGCCGTGGACCTGCCGTTCATGCTGCTCAACTTCAAGGGCTGGGCGACCTTCTACACCTTCAGCCAGACCCGGACCATCGACTACGGCTCGTTCTGGCTGATCCTCAGCCAGAACGGGGTGATCAACTGGTCGGTCGGCACCGTCAACACGATCATCACCATGCTGCTCGCGCTGTGCTGCCTCGGCATCGCCTGGCTGGCCCTGGCCGCGCCGCGGCGGCCGCGCTTCGCGCAGCTGGCGTTCCTGATCATCGCCGCGTTCACCATCACCAACAAGGTCTACTCGCCGCAGTACGTGCTCTGGCTGCTGCCGCTGGCCGCGCTGGCCCGGCCGCGCTGGCGGGACTTCCTGGTCTGGCAGGCCTGCGAGGTCCTGTACTTCCTTGCTATTTGGTACAACTTCGCCTACACCTCCGCCTCCGCACAGAAGGGGCTGCCCACCGACTGGTACCACGGCGCGATCGTTGTCCACATCCTGGGGACCCTCTACCTGTGCGTCATGGTCATCCGCGACATCCTGATGCCGGAGTACGACTCGGTGCGCTGGGACGGTAGTGACGATCCGTCAGGAGGTGTGCTGGACAGGGCAGTTGACATCTTCGCAGGGCGCGCGAGGCGAAGTGCGGCGACCAAGTACCAGGACACCGTGCCGGATTGAGCACGGAGCGGCCCTGTGGATAACTCACCCCGCCCCTGTGGACAACAAGTTGTCCACAGGGGCGGTTCCATGTACGTCAACACGGTGTACGGGAGGGGTAGTTGAGGCGTACTTCCGTGCGAGCGATCGGGAACATTTCGGGCACCACACACGATCGGATGAACCGGACTGATCAGTGTTGCAGAAAGTGATTCCACGGTTACGGTGTGTGTGCCGACCAAGAAACGAGACGCCCCGGCGGTGCGGCAAACACCCCGGGGCTCGACACAGGAGACAAGACCTCCCATGCACGTTCACCGTACCAACCAGCATGCCGATTTCACGGTTCTCGCGAACTGCGCCCTCCAGAACAAGACACTTTCCTTCCGCGCCCGGGGTCTGCTCGGGTACCTGCTGAGCCGTCCCGACGGCGCGCAGGAGGACTGCCGTCGGCTCGCCGAGGAGCACCCCGAGGGCCGTCGCGGCGTCGCCGACGCGCTCAACGAACTCAAGGCCGCGGGCTACTACTTCGTGGTGACCTGGAAGAGCAGGGACGGCCGGTTCTGCACCGAGACGCATGTCTACGACACCCCGCAGCAACAGGCCCCGGCACCGGGTCCCGGTGAGCGGCCCGAGGGTGGGGCGGGAGCGAAACCCGTAAAGAACCGGGAGAAAGAAACCACCCCCCGGGGCGACGCCGTCAACGAGGATCGCGGGGATCGCGATGACGACGGCGATGGCGGCGATGACGGTGACGGCCACGATCACGACGACCACGACGACGAGCCGCCTCCGCCCTCGCCGCCGGTCGCGGAGCCGAGCACGGCCCTGAGCGGGGCCGCCGCCCTGCTGCACCGGATCGTCCGGGGCGAGCCGCGGCTGCGGCTCGGCGTGCCCGAGGCCGCCAAACTCGCGCCGCTGGTGGCCGAATGGCTCGCCGACGGGGCGACCGAGGCGGAGCTCAGGGCTGCCCTGACGACCGGCTTGCCCCGGGTGATCCTGGCGCCGGTCGGCCTGTTGAAGCACCGGCTGATCCACAAGCGGCCGCCGGCCAGGGTGCCCGAGCAGCCGGATCCAGTGGCTGTGACCCCGGTCCCCCGCCGGCACGAGTGCGACGACTGCCGGGCCCCGCTGCCCGCGCCGGGGCTGTGCCGGGCCTGTGCGGCCCCCGACGTCCCCGCGCCGCCCAACCCGGCCGTCGCGGCCACCCGACGCGGCGCAGCGGTCGTCCGCGCCGCGCTACGGGGCATCACCGTCCCGGCAGCCTGCTGTCCGGCCTGACCGCCTCAGACCGGGCGGGTCCACGAACGTACGACCCGGCGGCCCGCCCTGGGGCCCTGCCAGCTGACGACGCACTGGGTACCCCACCACCCTCACGGGCTCCTCCGCCATGCCATCGACGGGCACGGCCCGACGGCCCGTCAATCCGTCCTGCCCGAGGGAGATCCGCCGTGTCCCAGGAGAACTCCGCCCTGCCCGAGGCCGCGCCCCGCCGCGACATCGAGATCGAAAGCTTCGCCCACCGCTCCACCAGCGGCTTCGTCCGCCGCCTCACCATGCCCGACGGCCGCTGGTGGTTCCCCACCGCAGACATCTGCGGGGGCCTCGACGCAACGGACGAGGCCTTCGCCGTCCGCACCTACGTCCCAGGCGCGATGCGCACCACGCTCGGCAGCGTGTGCGCTCTGCACGGCCTGCCCATCCCCACCCACGCGACCTGGGGCACCGAGCTCCCGCTGCTCTCCCGCCGTGGCGTGGAAGCCCTGCTGGACTCCCCGGTGGGCGCGGCGGTCCCGCTCTTCGCGGACTGGGTCCGCAGCTCAGTGATCAAGCCGCCCACCCACCCCGGCACGGCCGTCGTCAACCCGGTCGAACCCGAGCCCGAGCCCGAGCCCGAACCCAGCCACGACGCCATCGAGATCAGCGACTTCGTCTACGCGGCAACCGGGGCCCGGATCCGCCGGCTGACGATGCCGGACGGATCGCACTGGTTCCCGGCAGCGGACGTCTGCAATCACCTGGGCTATGCGAACTCCGCAAAGACGGTCGCGGACCATGTCCCCGACCAGGACCGGACAGACCTCCAAGGTCTAACTGGACGCTATACCTTCACATTCCTGCAGGTCGGAGCTGGCAGAAGCATGCATTGATGGTGAATCTGCAGGGCCTGGTCGCGCTGGTCAACGGGTCGACCAAGCCGGAGGCCCGGCCGTTCAAGCGTTGGGTCGCGGAGCTAGTCACCACTATCCAGCGCGACGGCTCTTACGAACTCCCGAGAAGGTCTGTCGGTTCTGTAGATCTTCCACGAATGAGGACGATCTTCGTCGATCCGCCGGCGACCGTGGTGGACGATCGAGCAGAACGCGCGCACGAGGCTCTGATGGAGTCCCACCGGGCGGTCATGGAATCGCATCGGGTCTCGTTGGAGGCAATCCAGCGCCTGACCGAGACGGTTGTCGGCCTCGTCGGCACCATTCGCATCCCGAAGCAGCCAATGCCGAAGGTCCCGCCAGTTGCCCCTCCGCGTACGGCACCGGAATACCTCGCCTCTTGGCAGTCGCGGATCGCCGCTCCCGACGAGGTCTGGTCCGTCGCGGCCTACATCGTCCCGGAACTCCTGCTGCACGGAGAACTGGTGGTCGTCGGGGAGCGCATTGGAGCGCGGGTGGGGCTTGCGTCGGCGCGCGTGCACAAAGCCG
>NZ_BBPM01000058.1:0-7129 GCF_000787775.1 Streptacidiphilus carbonis
GCACCGGGGCTTCCGCGACCTCCAGCCCGACCGCCTCGGCCAGCCCGACGCCCTCCACCACTCCCGACCCCAACGGCTTCTGGGGTGACACCAGCACCATCCCGGCCGCGCAGAACGTGGTCGAGGTCAAGATCCTCAACCGCACCAACGGCAAGTACCCGGACAGCCAGGTCTACTGGAGCTTCAACGGCCAGACCCACTCCATCGCCGACCAGCCCTACCTGGACATGCCGGCCAACTCGGCCGGCCGGATGTACTTCTACCTGGGCTCACCGACCAGCCAGTACTTCGACTTCATCGAGTTCACCGTGGGCGCCAACGTCTTCAACGGCAACACCACCCGCGTGGACGCCTTCGGCTTGAAGCTCGCGATGCGACTGCACGCCAAGGACGGCTACGACGTCCAGGTCGGCGAGGACCAGCAGACCTTCGCCGAGGACCGGTCGGTCACCTTCCAGAAGTTCATCGACTCCGTGCCCGCCGAGTTCAAGGTGCTGGCCCAGACCCAGGCCCCGTACCGGATCATCGCCCCCGGCAGCGACCCCAGCTTCCAGACCGGCGGCGTGAACGCCGGGTACTTCACCGCCTACGCCAACTCCGTCGGTGTCAACGCGCCGACCTCCGACATCTTCGGCTGCGCCGGCGTCCTGGCCAACAACCCGACCGAGTGCGCCGCCCTCAACCGCCACGTGGCCACCCTGTCCGCGGCCCAGCAGTCCGACCCGACCCAGTACTACCTGGCCGCACCCGCCAACTACTACGCCAAGTTCTGGCACGACCACGACATCAACAACCTCGCCTACGGCTTCCCGTACGACGACGTGGACGGCCAGTCCTCCTTCATCTCCCACTCCGACCCGCAGTGGCTGGAGGTGGCCGTCGGCTGGTAGCCAGTCCTCGGACGACTCCGGCCCTCCCAGCCGACTCCGCCCGCCGACTCCGCCCCGCTGTTCTCCGACCTCCCGTCAGAGAACGGCGGGGCGGAGTGCCGTCGTCGCCAGGGCCTGCACCTCCACCGGGATCCCGTTCAGGACTGCCGTTCCCGACAGCACATCCAGTGGGGCCTCGTCCGTCAGGACGTTGCTGTTGACGCCGGGTTCGCGGGCGGCGAGGGGGAGGCGGGTGGCGGGGTCGTCGTGGCCCCAGCCGTGCGGGAGGCTGACCACGCCCGGCATGACGCCGTCCGTGACCTCCGCCTCGGCCTGGAGTTCGCCGACCCGGGAGCGGATCCGGACCTGCCGGCCGGTGTCGATGCCGAGACGTTCGGCGTCGGTGGGATGGAGCTGGAGGGTGCAGCGGTTGCTGCCGCCCGCGAGCAGCGGGACGTTGTGCATCCAGGAGTTGTTGGAGCGCAGCTGGCGGCGGCCGATCAGCAGCAGGCCGTCCGACGGGGCCGCGCCGAGCTCGGCCAGGTGGTCGGCCAGGCGGGCGGCCTCGGCCAGCAGTTGCGGGGGCGCGAGTTCGACCAGGCCGCTGGGCGTGCGCAGGACTCCGGGCAGTCGGGGGCGGAGCGGGCCGAGGTCGAGACCGTGCGGGGCGGCGGCCAGGGCGTCCAGGCTGAGGCCCTCCGCCTTGGCGCCGAAGCCGTCGCCGTAAGGGCCGCCGCGCAGCATCAGGTCGAGCAGGCGCTCCTGCCGGGTGCGGTGGGCCACAGCTGCGAGCAGGTCCTCAGGGTCGCGGCCGTGGGCCGGGGAGGACGGGTCGGCGGCGATGCGGCGGGCGGTGTCGGCGGCGGTGAGGTCGTCGAGCTGCTGGGCGGTGACGGTGCCGCCTAGGGCCGCGGCGGCGAGGCGCAGCAGCACCTCGGACTCGTCCAGGTCGCCGGGGGCGAGCGGGAGGCTCGGGGGCGACCAGTGGGCGGTGTTGCGGATCGAGAAGGAGGCGAACACCAGGTCGTAGTGGCTGCGGGCGAGCGGGGAGGCGGCGGGCAGCACGACGTGCGCGTGCCGGGTCGTCTCATTGAGGTAGGCGTCGACGCTGACCATGGCGTCCAGGGAGGACAGCGCGGCGCCGAGCCGGGAGCTGTTGGGCGTCGACAGGACCGGGTTGCCGGCGACGGTGATCAGGCCGCGCAGCCGGGCACCGTCCGCCGTTCCACCCGTCGTACCGTCTGCCGCTGACGGTGTGTCGATCTCCTCGGCCAGCGTCCCGGCCGGGAACTCGCCGAAGACGCTGGGGAGCCCGCGGACCCGGGTTCGGCGCGAGCCGGGGACCCGTACTCCGCGTCCGCGTCCGGGCTCGCCGGTGGTGGTGGGTGAGCCGGCGGCCGGCTCCGGCCACATCACGCCGCCGGGGCGGTCCAGGTTGCCGGTCAGCGTGTTGACGACGTCGACCAGCCAGCTGGCGGCGGTGCCGAAGGCGGTGGTGGTGGTCCCGATCCGGCCGTAGACGGCGGCGCTGGGGGCGGCGGCGAGTTCCTGGGCGATCCGGCGTACCGTAGCCGCCGGGATCCGGGTCGCGCCGGCAACCGCTTCGGGGGTGAAGGGCTTGAGCGCGACACCCAGTTCGGCCAGCCCGTTGAGGTGCGGCGACACCCGGGGCCCCGGGTCGGCCAGGCCCTCCTCGATCAGCGTCCGGGCGATTCCGGCCAGCAGCAGCGCGTCGGTGCCCGGTCGGATGGCCAGGTGCTCGTCGGCGATCTCGGCGGTGCGGGTGCGGCGCGGGTCGACCACGACCAGCCGTCCACCGCGGCGGCGCAGGGCCCGGAGCCGTCCTGGCAGGTCGGGCGCGGTGAGCAGGCTGCCGTTGGAGACCATCGGGTTGGCGCCGAGGACCAGCAGGTAGTCGGTGCGGTCGAGGTCGGGGACCGCGATGGACAGCTCGGTCCCGTACATCAGTCCGGACGCGACCTGCTTGGGCATCTGGTCGACCGTGCTGGCGCTGAAGCGGTAGCCGGTGCCGAGGGCCTGGATCAGGGTCCGGCCGTAGAGGCTGAGCCCGAGGTTGTGCACCACCGGATTGCCCAGGTAGACGCCGACGCTGTCGGCGCCGTGCTCGCGCAGCAGCGGCGCCAGCAGCCGTCCGGCCTCGGCGAACGCCTCGTCCCAGCCCACCTCGGTCCAGCTGCTGCCGCGCCGGACCAGCGGGGTGCGCAGCCGGGCCGGGTCGGAGTGCAGCTGGCCCAGGGCGACGCCCTTGGGACAGATGTAGCCGCGGCTGAACGGGTCCTCGGCGTCCCCGCGCACCCCGATCTGCTCACCGGCGCCGCCCGGGCCGGGACCGACGGTGACGGTGAGCCCGCAGGTCGCCTCGCACAGCGGGCAGGTGCGGTGCGTGGTGGTGGCTTTCATGCCCGCGAGCGTAGCCCCGCGGAGGCGGTTGCGGGAACGGTGCGAGCAGGTGCCTGGTTCAGCGATTGCCGGGATGAATACATCGGAGGACTTACCAATGTAATGGACCGTTACAGCACTGTTGACTGCTCATCAGTTGAAACTTAGGCTCCGAAAGTCATCCGATGTATGTTCCGAGCGGCGCACAGGGTCGCCTCTGCTGTCATGCCCGGAACATCCCGTGACCCGAGAGAGGACCACCACCATGTTCCGGTCTCGATCCGCCCCCGGAGCCGGCGCCCGGCTCGCCGCCGGGCTGCTCGCCACCTCAGGGCTGCTGCTCGGCGGCGCCGCCCTCCCTGACCCGGCAGCCGCAGCCGCAGCCGCCACGAGCACCACCGCCGGCACCGCAGCGCACTCCGCCACCATGGCGACCTTCTATGTGTCCCCGAGCGGGGACGACCGCAGCACCGGCACCACCCCCGCCCAGGCGGTGCGCACACCGCAGCGGGCCCAGCAGTTGGTCCGGGCCGTCGACGGCACGATGACCGGCGACGTCCAGGTCGTCCTGGCGAACGGCACCTACCGGCTCGACCAGCCGCTCACCCTGGACGCCCGCGACTCCGGCAGCAACGGCCACCGGGTGCTGTGGACCGCCGCCCCCGGCGCTACCCCGGTCCTCTCCGGCGGCCAACGGGTCTCCGGCTGGCGGCAGACCGCCCCCGGCAGCACGATCTGGTCAGCACCGGTACCGGCCGGACTGGACACCCGACAGCTCTACGTCAACGGGGTCCGCGCCCAGCGCGCCTCCGGCCCCGTACCGGTCGCCCTCACCGCGACCGCAACCGGCTACACCGCGTCCGCGGACACCCTCGCGCACTGGCGCAACCCGAGCGACATCGAGTTCGTCTACACCGGCGGCGACGGCATGTGGTCGCTGAGGACCGGCGGCCAGGGCAGCTGGACCGAACCCCGCTGCCCGATCGCCTCGGTGAGCGGCACCACCATCACCATGGCCCAGCCCTGCTGGGACAACTCCAACAAGCGGGTGATGCGCACCGACAACTCCGGACGCACCGTCAACCTGGTGGGACCGGAGAGCCTCGGCAACAGCGAACGGCCCGCGTACGTCGAGAACGCCTACGAGCTGCTCACCCAGCCCGGCCAGTGGTACCTGGACCGCACCGCGCACACCGTGTACTACATCCCGCGCGCCGGCGAGAAGCTCACCCAGGCCGACGTCGAGGCACCGGTGCTGCAGACCCTGGTCAGCGGACAGGGCACGGCCGCGGCGCCGGTCCACGACATCGGTTTCACCGGGATCCAGTTCTCCTACGCGACCTGGCTGACGCCCTCCACCCCCGAGGGCTTCTCCGAGATCCAGGCCGACTACACCGTCACCGGGGCCACCGGCTACGCCACCCAGGGCCTGTGCCAGTTCATCGCCGGCGGCACCTGCCCCTATGGCGACTGGACCCAGTTGCCCGGCAATGTCAGCTTCAGCCACGACACCGGCATCTCCTTCGAGCGCGACGCCTTCGAGCACCTGGGCGCGGCCGGGCTCGCCCTGGGCGACGGCACCCACGACGCCACCGTCCGGGGCAGCGTCTTCACCGACATCTCCGGCAACGGCCTGGAGCTGGGCGGGGTCGACCAGCCGACGGCGACCGGCGCCGACCAGACCGACGGCAACCGGATCCTGGACAACCACCTCTACTCGCTGCCGGTGGAGTACCACGGCGGGGTGGCCATCGACGTCGGGTACGCCGCGGACACCCTGATCTCGCACAATCAGATCGACCACACCGCCTACACCGGCATCTCGCTGGGCTGGGGCGGCTGGCCCGACAAGATCGGACAGGCCGCGACGGCGAACTTCTCCCACGACAACACCGTCTCCGACAACCTGATCACCGACCCGATGCAGGTCCTCTCCGACGGCGGCGGGATCTACACCCAGGGCATCACCGGGCCGACTCTCGCGAGCGGCGAGCACCTCACCGGGAACGTCATCACCGGCGCCCTCGGCCACGGCCACACCCTCTACTGCGACAACGGCTGCACCAACTGGACCGCGGACGGCAACGTCCTGGTCGGCAATGAGAACGACTGGGGCGCCCGGCACACCGACTACCGCCCCGGCGCGACCGGTGACGACCCGCTGGCCATCACCGGCAACTACTGGCAGCAGGGCGACGCCGACTCCAGCTCCAAGAACGTGACGGTCGCGGGCAACCACGTCATCGCCTCGATCGCGCAGGCACCGAAGGCCATCACCTCCGCCGCCGGGATCGAGCCCGCCTACCGGGACGTCCTGGGCGCCCGCACCCCGGCCGGCGTCCCCGAACCGCCGACCCAGACCGCCGCGTTCGCCACCGACGGCTCGGCCCACGTGGACTGGAACCCGAGCATGGTCGACCACGGCGCGGCCGTCGCCTCGTACACGGTCACCGCCCAACCCGGCGGCGAGCATGTCACAGTGACGGCAGCTCAGTTCCAGGTCCCGGGCTACGCCGTGCTGTCCGGGCTGACCGACGGCACCGCCTACACCTTCACCGTCACCGCCAGGAACGCGCACGGAGACAGCGCCGCCTCACTGCCGACCGCTCCGGTCACCCCGGCCGTCCGCACCGCGGCGGTGCCCGGGGTACCCACCGCGGTCGCCGCGAAGCCGGGCGACGGCACCGCGGGCCTCTCCTGGAACCCGCCCGCCTCGGTGGGCAGTTCGCCGGTGACCGGATACACCGTCAGGACACCGGGACGGGCCCCGGTCCACGTCACCGGGCACACCTATCTGTGGGCGACCAGCAGCCGCAACATCTTCACCGTGCTGGGCGGCCTCAGCAACGCCAGGAGCTACACCTTCCAGATCACCGCGGACAACGCGGCCGGCTCCAGCGCCCCGGTGGGCGTCACCGTGGTGCCGGGACCGACCACCGCCTGCACCGGCGCCGCGCTGACGCTGACGCCGACCGGCCAACTGGCCGCCCCGGGCAGCACCGTCACCGTCGCCGGCACGCTCAGCAACGGCTGCGGCAGCGCCCTGACCGGCGCGCAGCTCACCCTGATCGCCCCGACGGGCTACACCGTCGGCAACACCGCCCATCGCCTGGGCAGGCTGGCGGCGGGGGCGACAGCCAATGCGGCCTGGAAGGTGACGGTTCCTGCCGACGCCACCGGCTCCGGGCAGTTGCTCGTCCTGGCCCAGTTCGACCAGGGCGGGCAGCACCAGGGGCTGCGGGCGACCAGCCAGGTCGCCGTCCCGGCAGCCTCCCTGGCGGCGGCGTTCGACAACGTCGGCGTCACCGACGACTCCGCCACCGCGGCCGGGAACCTCGACGGCTCCGGGTCCAGCTACTCCGCCCAGGCCCTGGCCGCGGCCGGGGTCACCCCCGGGACCGCCCTCAGCCACGGCGGTGTCAGCTTCAGCTGGCCCGGCGCGGCCTCCGGCCGGCCCGACAATGTGGTGGCCCAGGGCCAGCCGATCGACCTCACCGGGTCGGGCACCACTCTCGGCTTCCTGGCCGCCGGCACCAGCGGGGCGGGCGCCGGCACCGGCGAGATCGTCTACACCGACGGCAGCACCCAGTCCTACACCGTGACCGTCCCCGACTGGTACGCCACCCCGCCCGCAGGCAGCGACGTCGCCATCGCCACCGCCTACCGCAACCGCGCGGGCAACGTCCAACAGGTCCACGCCACCAACGTCTACTACACCGGCGTCCCGCTCACCGCGGGCAAGACGGTCGCCATGGTGGTACTCCCCGCCCCCACCCCCGCCTCCGGCGCCCTGCACGTCTTCGCCCTCGCAGTGTCCTGACCCGACCCCTCCCCACCCCTCCCGCCCCCGGGCCCGGCCC
>NZ_BBPM01000058.1:7355-32089 GCF_000787775.1 Streptacidiphilus carbonis
CTCCCCACCCCTCCCGCCGCCGGGCCCGGGCCCGGCGGCGGGAGCTGCCTGTCCGGCTCCCGCGGCAAAGCCCTTGCGTCTCGTGGTTAATGCCACTAACTTATAGCTAGTGAGCTTAACCAACTCCAGGGAGCCAGCCATGACCACGATCGACGTCCCCGTACCCGCCGCCGGCACCGTGCCCGCCGTCCGACCGCACCGCCGGCCCTCCGCTCCCGCGGTCGTCGGCGTCGCCTATTCGCTCTCCTGGGTCGCCGCGCTGTCGGTGGGGCCCGGCAACGTCAGCGCGACGGCCGACGGGCACCAGGTCGTCGCCGCCTACGCCGGGCAGACGGCCGGCGCGACGGCGCAGTACCTGCTCTCCGAAGGGCTCCCGGCCGTGGGGTTGGCCGTGGTCGGGCTGGCGCTGGCCGGTGCGGCCCGCCGGGCCGGACTGCTCCGCGCCGCGCGCACCACCGCGCTCGCGGCCGTCGCGGCGGCGGCGATCTCGGCCGTGCAGTGCCTGCTGGGGGTGTTCCTGGTGCTCTCCGCGGTGCCAAGCGGCGCGACCGGGGAGGCACATCTGCTGTTCGAGCTCGTCAATAGGATGGACGGCGTGAAGATGCTCGTCCTCGCCGTGCTCGCCCTGGCCGGCGCCTCGCTGTCCCGGTCCGGCGTCGCCGCCCGCTGGCTGCGCCACCCCGGCTACGCACTGGCCGTGACCATCGCCGGGTCCGGCATCGGCTACCTGCTGCTGCTCGGCG
Source organism: Streptacidiphilus carbonis (assembly GCF_000787775.1). GTDB lineage: Bacteria > Actinomycetota > Actinomycetes > Streptomycetales > Streptomycetaceae > Streptacidiphilus > Streptacidiphilus carbonis. The sequence goes on from NZ_BBPM01000058.1 coordinate 8,099, forward strand.
GCTTCACCTCGCTCGCCTACCTCTCCCTGCCACTGCTGATGCTCTGGGTCACCGGCACCGGCATCAGCCTCTCCCGCAAGGCCCGGTGATCCGCAGGTGCCCCCACGCCCCGGTCTCAACCGCCTCCGCATCACCGCGGAGGCGGCCGCCGTCGCCGACGAGAACGGCCTGGAACGACTGACCCTGGCCGCCGTCGCCAAGCGCTGCGGTGTCTCACTTCCCGGCCTCTACAAGCATGTCGAGGGCCTGGACGCGGTCAAGCGCGACCTCGCCGTCCAGGCCGTCCGCGAGCTGACCGCCACGATGGCGATGGCCGCGGCGGGCCTGGCCGGCCGGGACGCCCTGCACGCCGTGGCCGATGCCTACCGCGCCTTCGCCGCCACCCGCCCCGGCCTGGCCGCCGCGGGGGTGGCCGCTCCGGCCCCCGACGACACCGAGCACGCCGAAGCGGGAGCCGCCGCAGTCACCGTCCTCGCCTCGGTCCTCAAGGGCTACGGCATCGAGGGCGCGGACGCCGTCGACGCCGTCCGCGCCCTGCGGGCCGCCCTGCACGGTTTCACCAGCCTGGAAGCCGCCGGCGGCTTCGGCCTGGCCCAGTCCGTCGACACCAGCTTCGCCCGCCTGGTCGACGGCCTGGACGCCGCCTTCCAGCGCTGGACGGCAGTCAGCTGACGCCTCGTCGGCCGGACCGTTCGCGGTAGCCGTCCAGGATGTCCTGGCGGAGTAGGAAGCCGAAGCCGGACGACTCCAGGCGGAGGCCCAACTGGGCTTCGGTGATGGCCAGTTCGGCTGCGGTGTCGGCAAGGTGCCAGTCGTGGGCGGCCAGTCGGTCGAGCAGGTGGCCACGGCGGACCTGGGCCTCGGAGAGACGGAAGGTCTTCAGGTAGACCACCCGCCCGGCCTGGTCCGTGATCGCCTCGCCGATGTGGCTCTCCTGCTTCGGCCGGAACGGCGGCAGGAAGCGGGAGAGGGTGAACCGGCCCATCCGGTGGATCCGCTGCCAGGTGCAGGCGGCGTCGAGCAGGCCGTCCGCCATGGTGGCGTCGTGGAAGCCGGTCCACTCCCGTTCCTCCCGCCCGGCCGCCGCGCGCAGGTCGGCGAGCGAGTGGACCTCGGAGTCGCTGATCCGGGCCCGGAAGTCCGGCAGCGGCATCATCAGGGTCGCGCCGTGGTGGACCAGCTCGCCGTAGAGGTCCTGGACCAGGCTCGGGTGCAGCGCCCGGTAGTCGGCCGGGTGCGGCACGGCGAAGGCCGCGGTGAGCGTGTCGGCGACGTACAGCAGCACCCCGCACTGGCTTGGATGGATCTCGAACACCCGGAGCGCGTCGGCGAGCCCCTGCACCGCCGCGCCGCAGAAGGCCTCCTCCACCCTCGGCGACAGGCCGCGGCGGACGGCCTGCTGCGACCACTGCTCCCAGACAACCGAGGGTCCGCCGAAGTGCAGTGCCAGATATCCCTCCAGCGCCAGGTGCAGTGGCAGGAAGCGGAGCCGGTTGCGCCCTTCTCGGCGGGCCATCCGGCGGTGGAAGTGCAGCGGCATGCCGTTGGGACGGTCGGTGGCCAGCTGCGTGCCGTAGGCGGCGACCGGGGATCCGTCACCGGTCCAGTCGGCGACGAAGCCGTGCGGGATGTAGGAGAGGTAGTGATCGCGCGGGCCGAGCTCGACGACACCGGGCACGTCGCCGTACACCTGCTGGTGCAGCCGCAGATCGGTGACCGGCTCGGCGCGCAGCAGCGGCACCAGCCGGACCCCGCCCCAGACCTGGGAGGGACCCGCGGTCAGCCCGGTCAGGTCCAGCCCCGTCGGTTCCTTCCCGATCGGGTCCGGTGCGCTCATGTCGGCCTCCCTGTGAACTGCGCCGTCCTTGCCTCAAGATGCCGCGTCAACTCGGGCAGGCCGGTCCGCCCATCGGCGAAGGCGGCGAGCTCGACCAGCGCGGGGAGGTCCTCGGCGTCCCGGACCCCGGCCGTCGGCACGGTCGGGGACAGCCGCCGGACGTCGAAGTCCTCCGCGTCGTAGACCGGATTGAGGTGCACGATGCTGGTGCGCCGGTCCGGGTCCAGCCGGGTCCGCCAGATCCGCAGCACCTCGGCGGCCAGGCCGGGTGGTGCGTTGTCCCAGCCGTCCGAGACGATCAGGATCCGGTCCGGCGCGATGTCCAGGGCGTCGATGATCCGGCGACCGAGTGGCGTCGCACCGAAGGGGCGGCTGAGCAGGGCGTCGTCGCTGCCGGAGGTCCACAGCGGGGTGTACTCGGCGGCGAGTGCCTGCAGCAGGTAGTGGCAGGCCAGCGCCACCGCCAGCGGTCGGCGGCGCTTCTGCCCCGACCCGGAGGCGGAGTAGCTGTCGTCCAGTACCGCGGCGACCCGCCCCCAGCTCCCCTGCTGCGCGCCGGCCGCCCGCCGGGCCGCGGTGCGCAGGGCCGAGGTCAGCTCGGCGCGCCGGGCCACCCGATCGGAGGGCGGCAGCGCCAGCACGTACGTGGCCAGTCGGGTGAGCGGCATCCGGCCGAGGGCGGCCCGGACCGAGTCGGCCCCCTCGCTCCGACCGGACTCCTGCAGCCGCAGCTGCTCCAGCCGGGTCAGCCGGGGCGCTATCCGCTCCAGGAAGTCGGCCCTGGCGACACCGCGCCGGGCCGCGAACCCCTCGGCCACGGTGTAGGGGAGTTCGTAGACGGCAGCCTGCTCGTAGTGCGCCCGGCGCCAGGTCTCCAGGATCGGGGTGGCGAACCGTGCCGGCAGCCGCCCGGAGAACAGGAAGGTTCCCAACTCATCGGCGGCAGGCTGAAGATGGGCGTGCCGCAGGGCGTCCTTGAGGCCGCCGCGGTACTTGACCGCGTCGAAGGCCAGGTCCGGCCGCGCCGCGATCCAGTCCCGGATCACCGCCCGGGTCCTTCGGTTGTTGACCCCGGCCTTCCGCAGTGCCCGGAACAGCCGGTAGACCCGCTGCGGCGGCAGCACCGCCAGCCGGCGGGCGATGAGCTGCCCCTCGCTGCGGCGCTGCCCGGCGGTGGCGTCGCCCCCGCTCGCCAGCAGCCCGTGGATGATCAGGGCAGCGTTGTGGTCGTTGATGTCGAGCGCCAGTGCTGCCGCGTAGAGGTCGCGGTAGTTGCCGAGCATGTAGGCGTGCAGGAAGTCCAGCGACAGCTGCTGCTCCCGCGCGCCGGTGTGGAACTCGCGCTGGCCGGTGGCGGTGATCGCGGCATTGACAAAAAGCAGCACGTCCTCGGCCGCGACGAGCTCGCGCAGCGTCTCCACCTGGGCCCCCCAGTCCTTCGCCGCCCGGATCCCGGGTCCGTGCGGACGCCGGCCGGGGAATGGGGGCGCGAGCTGCGAATCATTGCTTCAGAGGCAGGTTCCGGAAGTCGCGCCGGAGTCCCGCGGCCGGCCAGCCGACCGTAGCAGAGCCGGACGGCCCGCTTCCCGGGCTTTTCCGGTGGTCCACGGCCCTGACGGGCGGTGGACCGACGGGTGGTCGGTTAACGTGAGCCGGGACCGGATGGCGAGGGGATCCCGCAATGCTCGGCCGAGAGAGCTGTCGAAGGAACCGTGCCGGCTGTGCCCGCGGGACGCGTGACGGCGGTCGGGGACGGCTGTGCTGAACGACGCCTCCTCGCCGCTGGCGCAGGAGATCCTGCGGCAGATGCTGGACGGCACCACGGCCGGGGTCGCGGTGCTGGACCGCGAGCTGCGCTACTCCTACGTCAACCCGACCCTGGCCCGGATGAACGGCGTGCCGCCGGAGGACCATATGGGCCGCACCATCGGCGAGGTGCTGCCCGGGATCGACGCCAGGGAGGACGTGCTGTGGCAGGTGCTGCGCGACGGCGTGCCCCGGGAGGTGACGTCCAGCGGGCACACCCGGGCCGGGTCCGACCGCGAGCGGCGGTACTGGCACGGCGCCTACCACCGGATCGAGGACGACGGGCAGGTGCTGGGCATCATCGGCATCGTGCTGGAGGTCACCGACGCGCGGGAGCAGCAGCGCGACCTGGAGCAGGCCAGGGCCCGGCTGGCGATGCTGGACCGGGCCGCGACCGTGATCGGCACCACCCTGGACATGGACACCACCTGCGAGGAGCTGGCCACCTTCCTGGTGCCCGCGCTGGCCGACATCGCCACGGTGGAGGTGATCCCGGTGGACGGTGTCAGCGGGCTGCGGCCGCCGCCGGCCGGGGTGCTCCGGCTGCGCCGGGCCGCGATGGCGGCGCTGCCGCGGCTGCGTGAGCGCTCGCGGATGTTCGAGGCGCCGGGCGAGTACGTGGACTACCAGCCCGGATCGGCGATCCCGCGCTGCCTGGAGAGCGGCCGGCCGATCGTCGAGAACCTGCCGGACGACGAGGCGCTGAGCCGCTCCGCCCCCGACCCGCAGCGGGTGGCCCGCTACCGGGAGGCGGGGATCCACTCGGCGATGGTGATCCCGCTGTCGGCCCGCGGGGCGCCGGTGGGCACGTTGACCATGGTCCGCTCGGGCGGCTCGCCCGCCTTCACCGAGCAGGACATCGTCACCGCCCAGGACCTGGCCGGACGCGCCGCGATCAGCCTGGACAACGCCCGCCGCTACACCCGCGAGCACCACATCGCGCTGCAGCTGCAGCGCGCCCTGCTGTCCGGCCCCAGCCATCCGCACGCGGGGCTGGAGATCGCCACCCGCTATCTGCCCTCCGGTACCAGCGCCCTGGTCGGCGGCGACTGGTTCGACAGCGTCCGGCTGTCCCCGGAGCGGACCCTGCTGGTGATCGGCGATGTGATGGGCCACGGCGTCGCCGCCGCGGTGGACATGAGCCACTACAGCGCGATGCTGCGGGTGGTCGCCGACGAGGGGCTGCCGCCGCACGAGATCCTGGAGCGGATGGACGCGCTGATGGCGCGGGTGGCGGCCGAGCGGCCGGCCACCTGCCTGCTGGCCCTGGTCGACGCCCGCCACGGCGTCTGCACCTATGCCAGCGCGGGCCATCTGCCGCCGGCGGTGGTGGACCGCCGCAACCGGCTGCAGCTGCTGGACGTGCCGACCGGGCCGCCGCTGGGCACCGGTCAGGGCGGCTACGCCTCCTACAGCCGGCCGTGCGTCGGCGGGGACACCCTGCTGCTCTACACCGACGGCCTGGTGGAGCGCCGCGGCGAGGACATCGACCGTTCGCTGCAACGGCTGACGGAGCTTCAGCTCCCGGCCGACCCGCCGCTGGAACGGCTGCTGGACGACCTGCTGGAGCGGCTGATGGGCTGCGGCACCGACGCCGAGGACGACGTGGCGGTGCTCGCGGCCCGCTGCCTGCCCCGGGACGCCCGCTGAGGCAGGCCGCCTGACGCGGCGTCCGGCCATGCGGCGTGCAGTGACGCGGCGTCCGGTCATGCGGCGTCCGGTGGTGCGGCGTCCGGTGTCAGCGGTCCTTGCCGCCCATCGCCTCCTTGCGCAGGATGTCGATGAAGCCCGGCGTCCCCTCCACGGTGCGCACCTCCACCACCGCGCGCGGGTCCAGGCCGTCGACCACCTGACGCAGCAGCGCATCGGCGAGGTCGCTGCGCGAGGTGAACCGTCCGGGCAGCCGCGGCCCCGCGGCCATCCGGTACGCGCTGACGGCAGGGGCGTCGAAGAGCCCGGCCGGGCGCACGATCGTCCACTCGCAGTCGCTGTCGCGGACGATCTCCTCCGAGCGGCGCATGTCCTCGTAGACGGTGCGCCCCACGTAGCGGACGATGAACGGCTCCAGCACCTTGCGGAAGAACAGGCCCTCGCCGGGCGACTCCTCGTCGGAGAGCGAGGTCGAGGTCACACAGGCCAGTCGGGCCACCCCGTGCCCGGCCATGGCCCGGGTGATGTGGGTGAGGCCGGCCGAGTACACGGTGACCGGCTTGCGGCCGAAGGGGACGCCGAGCACCGAGACCACCGCGTCCTGCTCCGCCACCGCCTCCTTCACCGCGACCGGGTCGTGCACATCCGCGCCGACCACCCGCAGCAGCGGGCCACCGGGCGGGAAGGCCTCGGGCCGGCGGGTCACCGCGGTCACCGCATGCCCCTCGGTGGTCGCCTGCCGGACCAGCTGACGTCCGGTCGGACCGTTGGCGCCGAAAACCACGATCTTCATCTGCGTACCCCTCTCGGGAGTGAGCCCGGCTGAACCGGCTGAACCCTGACGGAGTCCCCGTCACCGCTCTGTCGCCCCCAGGCCGCCGGATGTGACGGCCGCGGCGGCGAAGAGACCCGGGTCACACCCGCGGCCCACGCTCCTCCCCGGCACTACCGCAGCCGTGGTACCGCGTGCTACCGCGCCCGCAGTAGCCTCGGCGGCCCGTCGGCGGAGGACGACAGCGACCACGCCGGACTGTGATCGTGGCGATGCGGCCGCCGCCAACCGTGGTGCTCAACCCGTCGGCGGAGGCCGTGCTCTGATCCAACGTCAGGTCTCTTGTGCCGACCGTGAACGGGGTCCTCCATGTCCGCTCTCGCGCGCTGGTGCCACCGGCACCGCGTCGCCGTCCTGCTGCTCTGGCTGGCTGCCCTGGTCGCCCTGACGGGGGCGTCGCAGCTGGCCGGCAGTGCCTACAACAACGACTACAGCCTGCCGGGCACCCAGTCCGCGCAGGCCACCGCCCTGCTCCAGCAGAACTTCCCGACCCGGGCCGGGGACACCGACACCGTGGTCTGGCACGTCAGCGGCACCCCGGCCACGGTCCGCGACCCGGCCGTGGTCGCCCGGATGGGCGCCGTGCTGGACCGGATCTCCCGGATGCCGTCGGTCACCGGCGTCGCCGGCCCCTACGGCGCCCAGGGCGCCGCGCAGATCAGCCAGGACGCGCAGACCGCCTACGCCCGGGTCAGCTTCGACCGCCAGGCGGCGCAGCTCCCCAAGTCCGACGTGCTGGCGGTGATCCGTGCCGCCCAGTCGGCGCGGCAGCCCGGGCTGCAGGTGGACCTGGGCGGCGGGGCCGTGGAGGAGGCCCAGCAGAACCCGCTCTCCAACGCCGCCCTGGTAGGGGTGGTCGCCGCGGCGGTGGTGCTGTTCCTGGCCTTCGGCTCGCTGCTGACCATGGTGCTGCCGATCGTGCTGGGCGTGGCCGCGGTGGGTGCGGCGCTGGCCACCGTGACGCTGCTCAGCCATGCCGTCTCGATCGGCGACTTCGGGCCGACCCTGGGCGCGCTCATCGGGCTGGGCGTGGGCATCGACTACGCGCTGTTCGTGGTCACCCGGCACCGCAGCGGGCTGCGGGCCGGGATGGGGACCGAGGCCCTGGTCACCGCGATGAACAGCTCGGGCCGGGCGGTGCTGTTCGCCGGGGCGACCGTGACCGTGGCGCTGCTCGGCATGTTCTCGCTGGGCCAGACCTTCCTGGACGGGCTGGCGGTGGCGGCCGCCGTCACGGTGCTGTTCACCGTGGTCGCCGCGGTCACCCTGCTGCCCGCGCTGCTCAGCCTGCTGGGCCGGCGGGTGCTGGGACGCCGCGAGCGCCGGGCCGGCTCCACCCCGGAGACCAACCCCGGCTGGGCCCGCTGGGCCGCCGTGGTGGAGCGGCGCCCGCGCGCGCTGGCGCTGGTCGCGGTGGTGGTGATGGCCGCGCTGGCGGTCCCGCTCGGCGCGATCCGGATGGGCATCACCGACCAGGGCAACGACCCGGCGAGCAGCACCACGCGGCAGGCCTACGACCTGCTGTCGCGGGGTTTCGGCCCGGGGTTCGACGGGCCGGTGCAGCTGGTGGTCGACGCCCGCCGTCCGGACGGCCGCGCCGCGCTGGACACCGCGCTGGACACCGTGGCCGGGGCGGCCAGGGCCACCCCCGGCGTCGCCTCGGCCACCGCGCTGCCGCTGCGCCCCGGTTCGGCCGTCGGTGTGGTGCAGGTAATCCCCACCACCGCGCCGCAGTCCGCGCAGACCTCGGACCTGCTGCACCGGCTGCGCACCGTGACCGAGCCGCAGGTCGAGCGGTCCACCGGGACCGACGTCCACCTCGGCGGCTACGGGACAACCGACGTGCCGTCAACACCGGCCAGCGGGCCGCCGGACGCGTCGTCAGCGCCGCGGCGGCCATCATGATCTGCGTCTTCGCCTCGTTCCTGCTCAGCGGTCAGCGCGCCGTCGCCGAGTTCGGTCTGGGCCTGGCCGCGGCGGTGGCCCTGGACGCCTTCGTGCTGCGCACGGTGCTGGTCCCGGCGGCCATGCACCTGATCGGGCCGGCCAACTGGTGGCTGCCGCGCGGCCTGGACCGGCTGCTGCCCAGGCCGGCCCTGGAGGCACCCGGCGCCACGCGGCCGGCAGCCGGGCCCGAGACCGAGTCTCCGGATGTCACAGCTGAACCGGTTCGCAGCGGACCGGGAAGTTCACCGAATTCGCGATGAAGCACAGCCCGTGGGCCCGCTCGTGCAGCTCCGCTGCGCGGGCGGCCTGCTCGGGTGCGGCGAACCCGACCTCCGGACGCAGCACCACCTCGGTGAACCGGCCGCCCCCGTCCGTGCCCTCGGTCATCGTGCCCTGCGGACGGTCGGTGTAGTCGGTGACCACCACGCCCTCGGCCGAGCACAGGTGCAGAAACCACAGCATGTGGCACTGGGACAGCGAGGCGACCAGCAGCTCCTCCGGGTTCCAGCGCTCCGGATCACCCCGGAAGGAGGGGTCCGAGCTGCCGGGGACGGACGGCTTGCCGTCCGCGTCCACCCGGTGCGAGCGCCCGTAGTCGCGGTAACCGCTGGTGCCGGTACCGGTGTTGCCGGTCCAGGTGACAGTCACTTCATAGCGGTGGGCGCGGGGCATCACACGGTTCCTCGGCTGTCGTCATCGGCTGTCGTCATCGGCTGTCGCGGCCACCATACGCAAGGGCGGCCCCTGGACGAGGCCCGCCAGGGGCCGCCGCCGGTCCCCGGACCGGGCCGAGGAGACGCACCAGCAGGCAAACCGTGATGTACATCACATACATGTTCGACGCCGGCCGTCCCGCCCTCCGCTACCCCGCGCCGGGGTGCTGGGTATGACGTGCACAGATGTGTTCATCAGTCGGACGCGGTCATCACTGATGGTACCGGAGTGTGTTCGAGCGGTAGAAAATCATCAGTACGGTCGTGCGTGATTCGGGCGTCCGTCGCGGTTGGCTTGGTGCCGAGACCGCCGTTCGGACCCCGAGCGGGTGGCGAAGTCCCCAACTCCTCACTGAGACGAGTGCGATGAACCAGCGTCAGTTCCGTTCACTGCGCCCTCCCGCGCCCCGCACCGCCGCGTCCCCCAGCGGAAGGGCACGCGGATGACCGACAACTCCTTCCCCTTCGACGGTATGGGTCTGGACCCCGAGGACCAGAAGTGGCTGCGCGGCTGGTTCTCCTGTCCCGAGGGCCAGTTGACACTGACCTTGGAGTGCGAGGCGTACATCGTCGAGCACTACGCGAACTTCACCGCCTTCGCCCACCAGGTCCTGGGCGACTTCGAGCGCGCCCGTCAGGTGGCGATATCCGTTCTGACGGAGATCGCCGTGGACTGGGACGCCTTCACCCTCAGTCCGGACCTCGCCGCGGGAGGCCTGGAGCGCCTCGTCGAGGAAGTCGTGGTCGAAGCCCACGGCATGGGTCGGGCCCAGGTCCTGGACGACCTGGCCACGGAAGCCCGCACCCTGTTGCACGACCTGCGCCTCGCCCTGGACGAGCCGGACGCGGACACCGAGGTCGGCCTGTACCGGACGCTGCGGCTGCTCCCACCGCGCCAGTTCGCCATTCTGATGCTGAAGGCCCATGGCTGCTCCTCCGCGTTCATCGCCTGGTTCCTGCAGACCCATCCCAGCACCATCGACCGCAACTTCAACCGCGCCAAGGCCTATGTGGGCGGCGAGATGCAGTTGCGACGCCTGTTGAGGGACGCGCCTTCCGCCACCCCCGCCCGGACCCGACGCCACTCCGGAGCCACGCCGTGACCCAGCACTCCGCCAAAGACCAGGCCGCCGAGCGCCTTCGTGCCTTCGCCGGACACACCCGAACCGTCCATCAGTGCGCCGAGGCGGAGGTCCCCGAGGCCCTGCGCACCATCTCCAAGCACGTCCGCCGACTTCGCAGCCGCCGCGACGAGCACGGCCGTCATCGCAGTGCCACCCGGGCCCATCTGGACGAGGCGGCACACAACACCCTGTCGACCCCCGGAGCTCTCAGCATCCTCATCCGCTTCGCGGACGAGCAGGAGCTACCGGGCCGCCGCCCCCGCCGCGCCACCGTCGGCGACTGCGGGCCCGGCTCCAGCTCCGGCCCCGATCTCGACCTCCAGATCGAGGGGGCGCTGCTGTTCGGCTGCTTGCTCCACCTGTCGTCGCACCCCATCAGCGCGGTCTTCTGGTGGAAGGTCGCCGCAGGCGCGGGCGATCGCACCGCGGCCACCTGCCTCTACCTGCAGCATGTCCTGCGCGGCGACAACCGGGAGGCGTTCCTGTGGCTCAACCAGGCCATCGCCCTGGAACACGCAGCCAACCCCCGTACCCCGCCGCCCACTCTCCCCGGGATGGACCACTGGCCCCAGATCCTGCCCCGGCTGCTGCCGCCCCACCGTTCCGGGCCGACCGCCCCCATTCCCTGCCGGGACCTCGCCTCCGCACTGGACCGTCTCGTCGTCCGCTCCGACCCCGAGGACCTCGGGGTCGACCTCGACGGCATAGCCGCCCGGCCCGACCCCAGCTTCACCCGCAGCCTCGAAGCCCTGACCTGACCTGATCCGCACTGACCCGGCCTGACCTGACCTGACCTGACCGACCCGAGACCCTAGGACAGCACCGTGCTCGACACCGCGACCACCGCCCACAGCCTGGGCGTCCTCGCCCTCACCTACAGCGCGACCGTCACCGCCATCGCACTCACCGCCGTCACCTCCCGCACTCCCCAACGTCGCCGCGACGCCCAGCGAGTGCTCCGGCTCCTCCTTCTGCGCCGCACTCCCTGAACCCTTCGGCCCCTGGTCCGCCCGGACGGGCGACAGGCGGACCAGGTTGCCGGACGACCGAGGCGGTGCCCCGGTCAGCCGGTGCTGAGCCAAGTAGCGGTGAAGCCGCGGCCGCTGATCAGGGACGAGATGGAATCCTCCTGGACGCCCTTCATGTCTTGCAGGTTGCCGGTCCACAGGTCGAAGTTGCCGAGGTTCTGGCCGTTGGCGGTGGCCCCGCCGAAGCTCACCGAACCGAAGTCGGTGACATTGCCCGACGAACCGGCCGCGCCGGTGTCGGAGTTGGCCTCGACGATGACGTTCGCGGAGGTGGGCGTGCCGCCGCTGGAGGCCTGGGTCTCGGTCTCGGTCCTGGTCCACCCCTGGGTGACGTTCGCCAGCGTCAGGGTGAACACATTGTTCCCCTTGTAGGTGACCGAGGCGTGCATGTGGTCGCCGGGCTGCGTCTTCACCGTCATCGGCACACCGGCCGCCGGGTACATCTCCCACCAGGAGTAGTAGTCCGGGGTGGTGCCGTTGCAGTTCGCGGCGGTCCCGGTCTGCGCGATGGTGCCGCTGCCGCTGAGCCCCACCCAGAAGCCGGTCTGCTGGTTGCCGCCGGCACAGATCGCCGTCGGCTGGATCCAGTTCGCGGTGACGGCGGTGAAGCTTCCGTTGATCGCCGAGTACCCGGACCCGAAGTTGTACCCGGTCCCCTTGGTGATCGTGGCGGCACTCGCACTGTGCACCGCCAACCCGGCGCCGATCAGCGCGGTGACCGTCCCCAGGCCGACCGCCGCAAGACGGCGCGGCCGCCGCAGCGCCCGATGCCGGGGACCGGTGGTGGAGTTGGAACTCGGACTGCGGCTCATAGGGGGCCTCCCGTGCCTGCGGAACGACTGATTCACCTCTCAGTGGCCCCGCAGCCGCAAAAGGTTGCCCGAGTCGGGGGACGGCCCGACCTCCACCCCGCCGGGAGACGCAGGTCACATCCGGGCGTCTCACGGGTCACCGGGCTGTCTCGTCTCAAGGGGTGTAGCGGCACCCAACGCCAAGGAGCGCACCATGGATACACGGCTGAACCTCCTCGCCAGCCCCGTCGCGGGCCGGGCCCTGAAGCACTACAGCCAGGCGGGGCCACTGCTCATCGCGGAGTCGACGGTGCCGTCCGCGACCCAGAACCTGGTCATGCTCCGGGCGAGCCAGATCAACGGGGACGGCTACGCCACCGACGTCCACGGCAAGAACGCCGCGCAGGCCGGGGAGAGCGCCACCCGGCTCAACCTGGTCGCGGTCTGGCGGGAGGCCACGGTGTTCACCGCCGCCGAGCGGGCCGCGCTGGAACTGACCGAGCAGGGCACCCGTATCGCCGATGCGGCCGGCGGGGTCACCGACGAGGCCTGGGAGAACGCAGCCGAGCACTTCGACCAGGACCAACTCGCCGACCTGGTGTGCCTGATCGCGCTCATCAACGCCACCAACCGCTTCGCCGTCATCAACCGCCAGCGCGGCGGTGCGTACCAGCCCGCCGCTCAGTCGCGCTGACCTCCGGGAGGATCGGACGGAGCGAGCGAACCGGGCGGACCGGCCACCTGCCGTGAGTGACCCACGGCAGCGTGTCCCGTCCGCCCGCCGTCGCGGCCGCGTTCAGTCCGTGGGCAGCCGGGCCGCGTCCGCCTCACGGGCGATCTCCCAGGCGTCCGCCACCGGGCCCAGGTGCCCGAGCTTGTCGGGGTTGAGCACCGAGCGGATCGCCTGGACCCTTCCGTCGAGGATTTCGAGCGTCCAGACGCTGACGACCTTGCCGTCCCGGTCCTTGAACACCGCGCCCGGCTGGCCGTTCACCTCCTGCAGTCCCACGGCCACGCCGATCCGGCCCAGCGGGGCATAGGCCGCCGCGAGGAACCGGGCCACGCTCTCGGAGCCGACGAAGGGGCGGGCGAACTGCGGCGCCTTGCCGCCACCGTCGCCGACCATCTGCACATCGGCGGCAAGCAGGTCCCGCAGCCCCTCGACGTCGCCGTCCTTGAAGGCGTCGAAGAACCGTTCGGCCAGCAGTTCGCGCTGCTTGCGGCCGGCCTCGAACCGGGGCCGGCCCGCTTCCATGTGGCGGCGGGCCTGCATCGCCAGTTGGCGGCAGGCCGCCTCCGAGCGCTCAACGGCCGAGGCGACCTCCCGGAAGCCGAACCCGAACACCTCGCGCAGGACGAACACCGCACGTTCGAGCGGGCTGAGGCGTTCGAGCAGCAGCAGCGACGCCATCGACACCGACTCGGCCAACTCCGCCGACCGCTCGGGGTCCTGGTAGGGGTCGGACAGCAGCGGCTCGGGGAACCACGGCCCGACGTACTCCTCCCGCCGGACCCGGGCCGAGCGCAGCACGTCGATCGAGATCCGGGAAACCGTGGCCGACAGGAACGCCTTGGCCGACCTGGGCTCGGTCGACGAGCCCTGATACCGCAGCCATGTCTCCTGCACCGCGTCCTCGGCCTCGCTCACACTGCCGAGCATCCGGTAGGCGATGGAGAACAACAACGGCCGCAGCTCCTGGAACTCCCCCGCCCGCTCCTCGGTCCGCGTCACACCAAGCCCCCTCGGCAATCCGCCCGGCCACTTGTCGATCACGAACCATCCTGCCATTCGAGAACGCGCTCCCGAATGAAATTCCGACGCTTCGACCGCGAGCACGCGGCCAACGAGAGCGCGCTCGCCGAGAAGTTCCGCTCGGCCATGCCCAAGGACGACCCGCTGACGGCATCGAAGCCGTCCGCCGGGGTTCCCGGTCAGGCGGCCGAATCGGGCAGCTCCCGGATCGCCAATGCCCTGGAATCGGGCCCCAACCCGGGCGAGGCCACCGTCTACCGCACCGCGGAGGACGGCACCGCGATGTCCCGCCATCTGGAGTACGCGCTCTGCGACGAAGTGTCGTACCGTCGGCTGTCCGCGTCCTGGCGCGGCTCCTTCACCAGCGGAAACGCCGAGGAGGCGGCCCAACTGGGACCGAGCCGGCGGAGGAGACCCGGCGGATCGCCGCCCCGGCCCCGGACGGAAGCGCCTGACGGCACGTCGACAGTGGAGCCGCCGAATCAACAGGCCACCGGGATGAGAAGGTTGAAGCCATGACCGAGAAGCTGAGCACAGCCGTCCTGGGCACCGGCATCATGGGTGCCGCGATGGCCCGCAACCTGGCCCGCGCCGGGCACACCGTCAGAGCCTGGAACCGTACGCGCACCAAGTCCGAGCCGCTGGCCGCCGACGGCGTGTTCGTCGCGGACACCCCGGCCGAGGCCGTGCGGGGCGCCGACGTCGTACTGACCATGCTCTACGACGGCGAGACCGTACTGCAGGTCATGGGCGAGGCCGCCCCCGCGCTCCGTCCCGGCACCCCCTGGGTGCAGTCGACCACCGCCGGGATCGCGGGCGTCGGCGAGCTGGCCGGCTTCGCCGCCGAGCACGGCCTGGTCTTCTTCGACGCCCCGGTGCTCGGCACCCGCCAGCCCGCCGAGGCCGGCCAACTGCTGGTGCTCGCCGCAGGGCCGTCCGCGGCCCGGGAGGCGGTGGCGCCGGTGCTGGACGCGGTCGGCGCCCGTACCGTGTGGACCGGCGAGGACGGGGCGGAATCGAGTGCGACCCGGCTGAAGCTGGTCGCCAACAGCTGGGTGCTCGCCGCGACCAACGCCGCCGGCGAGGCCCTGGCACTGGCTCAGGCCCTCGGCGTGGACCCGCAGGGCTTCTTCGACGCGATCGCCGGCGGCCCGCTGGACATGGGCTACCTGCACGCCAAGAGCGGCATGATCCTCAACGACCGGCTGTCCCCGGCGCAGTTCGCGGTGGCCACCGCGGCCAAGGACGCCCTGCTGATCGTCGAGGCGGGCCGGGCCCACGGCGTCCGTCTGGACCTGGCCGAGGCCGGCGCGGCCCGCTTCACCCGCGCCGCCGCCCAGGGCCACGCCGACGAGGACATGGCCGCCGCCTACTTCGCCAGCTTCGACGAGCACCCGCCCGCCTGACACCTCGACGGAGCTCCCCACAGAACCAGGCAGCGGCAGCGGGATACCGGGCAGACCGGGCACCGGGTCGACCACGAGCCGGTGCCCGGTGCCCGGTGCCCAATTGACTCGGGGTCAGAACTGGTGCGTGGTCACGCGGGCCAGCCGGGCGAGCGTCCCAGAACGGAGAGAATCCGCTCCAGCGGCCGGTTGCCGAGCGCAGGCAACCCCGGCTGGAAGGACGCACCCGGCTCCCGCCGGCTCCGGCCGTCCGGCACCGCCTCCGCGATCGGGAGGGCAGCGAGGAGCACCTCGTCGTCGAACGGGGCGGGCACGCCGAGAGAGGCGGCCACGTCCCAGCCGTGCACCACGTAGTCGACGAAGTGGAAGCCGATGGCGGTGCGGGCCGGGAAGCTCATGCCACCGCGCACCTCCGGCAGCCAGAACTCCCCCGCCAGCAGGCCCTCCCGGGCGAACGCCGCGCTCACCCGCGCCGAGGAGGCGCGGAAGGCCGGTGCGGGATCGTCGCCGAAGTCGCGGTCGGCCCAGACGGTGCGATCGCTCGACTCCCCGTCAGCGGCTGCCGCGAAGCCGTAGTTCTGGCCGATCATGTGGGCCAGCAGCTGCCGGAGCGACCAGTCGGCGCACGGGGTCGGCCGACTCAGGTGCACCGGCTTGACCTGATCGACGATCTCCTCGGTGACTGCCAGCGCGCGGTGGTCCAGGGGACGTATGTCAGTCATGGGGCCACTCTTCCACCGGTGCAGTGGGGCCGGCCGAGATTTTTCCATCATGTCCAAATTTGAACTATCTGCTACTGTGGTGATTATTCAAATTTGCACTACTGCCGAGGGTTCAGGAAGGGACCACAGATGCGAGTCGCCATCACCGGATCCAGCGGGCTCATCGGATCGGCCCTCACCCGCTCGCTGCTCGCCGACGGCCACCAGGTCGTCCGACTGACGCGCGGAGCCGACACCGGCGCCCCGGAGGACGGCAGCGAGCAGGCAACCTGGGACCCGACCCGCGGCAGGGTCCAGCCGGGCGCCCTGGAGGGGGCCGACGCCGTGGTGCACCTGGCCGGGGCCGGCGTCGGCGACAAGCGCTGGACCAAGGCCTACAAGCAGCAGATCCGCGACAGCCGCACCCTCGGCACCCGCACCATCGCCGAGGCGTGCGCCGCACTGGCCACGCCCCCGCGCGTACTGATCTCCGCCTCGGCGACCGGCTACTACGGCAACACCGGCGACCGCGAGGTCACCGAGGACACCCCGCCCGCCGACGACTTCCTGGCCCGCGTCTGCGTCGACTGGGAGGCCGCAGCAGCCCCGGCAGCCCAGGCCGGCATCCGAGTGGTCCACCCCCGCACCGGACTCGTGCTCGCGGCCGAGGGCGGCGCCTGGGGACGCCTCTTCCCCCTGTTCCGCCTCGGCCTCGGCGGCAGGCTGGGCTCAGGCGATCAGTACTGGCCCTTCATCGCCCTGGCCGACCACATCAACGCCCTCCGCTTCGCCGTCGACACCGACACCCTCTCCGGCCCGGTGAACTTCACCGCCCCCGAACCACTGACCAACCGCCACATCACCCAAGCCATGGGCCGCGCCATGCACCGCCCCACCCTCACCCCGGTCCCCGCCTTCGCCCTCGCAATCGCCCTGGGCGAATTCGCCTCCAGCATCACCGACAGTTGCCGCGCCCTCCCCACCCGCCTCCAGGCAGCAGGCTTCACCTACACCACCCCCACCATCGACGAGGCCCTGCGAGCCGTCCTGTAGCTCTCGGCTCTTAGCTCTTGAGTCACCGGGATGTCCGGCTCACGACCCCCGGTCGGACCACCAGGACCGAGAACGACGTCGAGATGGGGGGTTGTCATGAGCCACTCGCCCCTGGTCGGCCGCCAGCCCGACGTTCACTACACTCCGCCCATGACCACGATCGACGACCTGATCCGACTGGTTCCACCGCCGGCTGAGCCGGTCGGCGCCATCGGCGACTGGCAGCGGGTCGAGGCCGACCTCGGGCTACGACTGCCCGCCGACTTCAAGGCCCTCATCGAACGTTACGGCCTGGGCCAGTTCGTCGACTTCATCACGCCGCTGACACCGTTCGGGCCTCGCGATCTGCTGGTCCAGTCCGCACATCGGCTGCTGGACAGCGAGCGTTCGTTCCGCAGGACGCATCCTGACAAGTGCCCCTACCCGTTCTACCCGGAGCCCGGCGGGCTGCTCGAGTGGGCTGCCACGGACAACGGGGACCGGCTCTGCTGGCTGACCGGTGGAGAGCCCGACAGCTGGACGACCGTCGTCTGGAATCCGCGCGGCTGGTACTACGAAGCCCACGACCTGAGTGCGGTCGAGTTCCTGCTCGCCTGGTTGAACGGGCAGGTCACGACATCGGTTTTCCCTGACGCTGAAGCGCCGACCCCCTGGTTCGAACCCCTTATCGAGCGCGACCAGGTCTACATCAAGCTGTCCGAAGGCAAGCGCCCCTACCCGGAGCGCCTGCGGATTCTGCGCGACGCACTCGCACCGACCGCCGATCGTGGCGGGTACGACGACGGCGAGGGCGATCGACAGGACCACTTCTCCGCTACCGAACTCGGCTGGAATCTCACCTACGAGACTGCCTACGGACACCAGATCCGCGTCGCCTTCCCCCCTCACGACGCCGACCGGGCCCGCACAATCCTGTTCGCAGCCGTGCGCCGCATGGGCTGCAAAGTCCTGACCACGACGACGCACCTCGGGCAACCCACCTGGACGTAGCCCGCCTAGCAGCCGCTTCACCGTGCGCGACCACCCGTATCATTCAGCAGTCGTCACGGCAGCCTCTTTCTGGTTGTCGCCCATCGGCATCAGGATCCGAGCGGCCCGAGGGCAGGCCTGAAAACACCACACACACAAGGGCGTTGACCGCAATCATGGCTCAGCCTGACACGAGGTGACGCCCGCAGCAGTTCGCCCAGTACTGACCGGCCCCGGGGGCGGCGTCTCGCGCGGCGCAGCCGGCCGGTCGGGGGCCTCGTGGAGGGTGCGGGAGGCGTTCGAGGAGAATCCCAGGGTGACACTTCTTCGGCGCGCCTCCTTCCGTCTCGACCGGCGGGACCGGCTTCTGGTCCTGCTCGTGCTCGGGGTCCTCGTGGTGAGCCTGGCGCGCTTCCCGCACGGCAGGCCCAACCTGTCGGGGTACTCCATCGACCTGGACGTCTACCGGTTGGGGGCGCGGGCGTGGCTGTCTGGCCGCGATCTGTACGGGACGCTGCCGGCCACCCAGGACGGCCTGCACCTCGGCTTCACCTATCCGCCGATCGCCGCTGTCGTCCTGGCACCACTGGCGCTGATCCCCGCGTCGGCGGCCGCGATCCTGGTGACCGCGGCGACCCTGGGCCTGCTGGCCGCCACCACCGCCCTGATGCTCGAACGCGCGGGCGTACTGCCGCGTCCGGCCGCGGTACGCCTGGCGGTCGCGCTGCTGCCGGCGGCCGTCGTCTTCGAGCCGATCCGCACGACGCTGGGGTACGGGCAGGTCAACGTGGCGCTGATGGCCATGGTGGCGTTCGACTGCCTGTCGCCGCGGGCGGCCTGGCCCCGCGGTGCCCTGGTCGGCCTCGCCGCGGCGATCAAGCTCACCCCGGCGGTCTTCGTGCTCTACTTCCTGGCGCACCGCCAGTGGCGTGCGGCTGCCACCGCCGCCGGAACCTTCCTGGCCGTGGGCGCGCTGGGGGCGCTGACGGCTCCGCACGACTCGGTCCGTTACTGGACCGCCGCCGTCTTCGACACCAGCCGGGTGGGCTCGATCGACCTGGTCGCCAACCAGTCGCTCAACGGTGTCCTCGCCCGGGCCCAGCTCTCCGGTTCCACGCTGCACGTGGCGTGGCTGAGCGCCGCAGCAGCCGTCTGCGGCCTGGCGCTGGTCGCGGTCGCCCGCGCGGCCCGCGCCCGTCGGCCCGTGCAGGCGCTCGCGCTCACCGCGTGCGCGGCGCTGCTGATCTCCCCGATCTCCTGGTCGCACCACTGGGTGTGGGCGGCGCCGGTCCTCCTCACCGCCGCGGTCGCCACCCGGCACAGCGGCAGTCGGCGCCTCCGGGCTCTGACCTACGGCGGCGTGGTGCTGTTCGTCGTCGCCCCGCAGCGCTGGCTGCCGGGCGGAGGCGGCGGTGAGCCCCACTGGAACTGGTGGGAGCAGATCCTCGGCAACGCATACGTGTGGGCGGCCATCGCCACCCTGCTGGCCGCAGCCACAGCCACAGCGGGAACCGAACGCGAACCCGGTACCGGCTCAGACCTGAACCGGCGCGAGCCGCCCAGGTCCCGCCGGCCGCGGCTCGCCCGTCACCAGGTCCAGCCGTGACCGCCGGTGTTGTGGGCCAGCGCCAGCACCGCGGTGGCCACCGCCAGCCACCGCGTCATCGGGCTGCGCGGCAGCAGCGCGGCCAACGGCCAGGCCAGCGCCGTGTACCACGGCATGCACCACGGGGCCACCAGGATCCAGGCGAAGACCAGCGTGAACGGGAACGCCAGCAGCGCCGGGGCGGCAAGCGGTACCCGACGCTGGATCACGAAGGCGACCAGGAGCAGCAGAAGGGGCCAGGCCATGCCGATGTCGGAAGCGGCTGCCGACGTCCCGAACGTCCACTGGCCCAACCACTGCAGCGCCTCCCAGATCGAGGGCACCGAGACCAGGCTCGAAGCGGAGGACAGTGGCGCAAGCGCGTGCAGGCCGTAGCCGGCGTAGAGGACTGATACCGTGACCACGCCGGCAGCGGACAGGCGCAGGGCGCGGCCCCAGCAGCGGACGCGGAGCAGCGGCCACACCAGTCCGAGCCCCAGCAGAGCGGCGCTGACCTTGACGCCGCAGGCCAGACCGAGGAACGCCCCGGCGACCAGGTCGTGGCGTGCCAGCATGCCGCGTCTCACGTACATCACGGCGAGGATGCCCAGGGCCGAGGTGTAGGTGTCCAGGTGACCGCCGCCCACGAGTTGGCCGATCAGCAGCGGGTTGGCCGCCCAGAGCAGGGCGGCACGGGACTTGTCCTCGGCCACGCGCACCAGCAGCAGGCCGACGGCGAGGAACACGACTGCGTTGGCCATCATCAGGACCCATATGGTCAGCCAGGGACGGCTCCCGCCGACCATGGCGGCTCCCTGCTGGATCCAGGTGGCGAGCGGACCGTACACCGTGGGCGTGTGCATCCAACTGGCGCTGACCAAGTGCGCGTAGGCCCCGCCGAGCCAGTCGGGAGCGGCGGTGTAGGGATCCGCGCCCAGGGCTGCGAGGCGGCCGTACGCGGCGTAGCTGGCGACGTCCCCTGAGCCGACCGGCGACAGGCAGGAGAAGACCGCCACCGCCACCGCCCCGGCAGCGAGCAGCCGACGGTGCCGGGGGCGCCAGCCCGCGGTGTGCGCCGCGAGCATCCCGAGCAGGCCGACCAACTGCAGCCCGATCGCGGAGGCCGTGACGTACGTGGCGGCCGCCCCGGGCATGGCCGGGAGCAGGGACAGCGGCAGCCGCGTGTCGAGGGTGTGCTCATTGGGTGACGCCACGCCGACGAGCATCAGCAGTCCCGTACCCAGCACCGCGACCGCCACCGCGATCCGTGGCTGAGCCAGCGTCAGGACCGCGCGCCGCACCGGGGCGGAGCCGGACGGGAGCCGCATCGACAACGCGGGTGCACGCGTACGCGGCACCCTGGGGCGGGCCGTCTTGTCGTCGCGGGGATCCAGGACCGCATTGGTCATGAGGCGCTCTGGCGGAAGGTGCCACGACGCGCGGCGGGTGGTCGGTCCGGAACGGGCGCATGGATCACGTGCGGAGCCTATAGAGCTTCCCCTACCAGGGGACCCCTGGCAGGTAAGAAGAGTCCTGCTACTGAGTGGCCGCCCGGTGCCGCCGCGGCCTCAGCGACCGGCCCGGAGGAGGGCGGGCTCGGTGCGGGCCCCGTCGGCGCAGGTTGCGGAGCGGACCGGGACCGGCGTCGCCCGGAGAGCTGAGCTGGAACTTCATCGCGTATTCGCCGTGGCCAACCGCAAAACGCCGGATCGGCCCGGACACCGCCGGACAGCGCCCCATCGATCGGCAGGCGTCCGGCGGCGCCCACAGCGGATTCGACAGGCGCCTGACCTGCCAGAACGGCGGGATCCAAGCGGGATGGGAGAGGTGCCCCCGGCAGGACTCGAACCTGCGGCCAAGTGCTTAGAAGGCATGCAGGGCCCAAGCGATGTGCTGACCTGCATGTTCGCTGGTCGCCCCGGAGCGTCCCTCAGCAAGTTATTTGGTGTACCAATCCGGGCCCAGATACGACTGTAGCCGAGTCCCGGGGTGGGGGGTCTCGGCTACATCGGCTCTGCCTGAACGGTGTCAGGACTCGTGCAGTGATCTCTTCCAGTCGCCGCTCGCGAACCGGTCCGTGAGGAGAGCGGCCAGGGCCCCGGTCACTGCGTCGATGCCCTGGGCCATGTCGCAAGCGATGCGGACTCCGCGGGCGTCCTCACGTAGGAGTGCGGGCACTCCATCATCGAGAGGCGTGCATTCCACCCGAACTTCATCATCCACCAAACCCCCAGTCCCACGGCTGAATTCCGTCGGGGCGGAACCCTGTGACGCGTTCGATCATCGCGAGGTCCGATCAGGTTACCTCTGCATCCAGATTTGCGCACGAGGTTCCGGCGATGTCCTGTGGGGATCGCGGTTCGTGGCGATTCTGTAAACGAGATCGGCACACTGACGTTCGATCAGGCCACAGGTGCGCTACCCTTCGCTCTCCTGTGCGGCAAGCCAGGCGCGGGCTTTGGGCACGTCTGCATCGTCGGCACCGGGTTCGTGGGCCATGCGGACGGTGGTGTTCCGGTCGTGTGCATCTGGGGCAAGGTCGCTAACGCCGTAGCCGATGTACTGGGCATGCGCAGCAGCCGCAACTTCTTCCCTGTCAAGCTCCATACCCACCGCCAACGCCGAGATCAATTGAGGAGTGATTTTGAAAGTTTGCTCTTTGATAATTTTTCCGATAAGCGAACTGCTCGGCGAGTATCCGGTGGCTGGGTCCACCGCAAGCTCAGCGAAGGCCCGCACCGTATGACGGCCCCCCGGGCCGGCGTGGGCCTTCACGAGCTTCGTGAGTGCCCTGCTGTCCTGCGCCACGCGTGTCACCTTCCGCCACTCTTGTCCACCAACAACCGATACGGGTCATGTCAAACGTCCCGCTCACGGTAGCCCCTGTGGTCCCGCTGCCGACATCATTGTCCACTTCTGGAGACAAGGATGCGCCTGTGGATCGAGCCACACTCAAAAATCACACGCGGGAGATTGTCTCCGAACGTGGACAGGCTCCGAACGTTGTGCTTAGCTAGTGCCTGTCCACCAACGTGGACAGCAAGACGGAGGTACATGTGCCACCCGTAGACCAACGGCGTCTCATGGACCCTGACCTGCTCCGACTGCTGATGAAGCGGGCCCCCCGGGGGCCGCTCACCCTCAGGGACCTGGCCCGCGAAACGGGCATCTCCAGGAGCAGGCTCAGCTACCTCATGAACGGCGAGAAGCCCATCACCACAGCCGACAAGGCTTTGCGCATCGCCGATGCGGTGGGCACTCACGCCGGCGCCTTTTTTTCAGCCCGATTGTCCATGTCCATGGACGTAGACAATCCAGCCACGGAGGACAGCAATGGACCCGAGTGAACGCTCCATGCGGATGCGAATGGCCTCGCACATCAGCTGGGCCAAGACGTCCGACCGCAGTGCCCGCACGGCCGCAGCCCGCAAGGTCAGCCACTTTGAGCGCTTCGAGAAGCAGGTCGACCCGGACGGCACCCTGCCGCCCGAGGAGCGCCGCCAGCGCGCCGAAGCCGCCCGCAAGGCGTTCTACGCCGAACTCGCGCTCAAGTCGCTCCAGGCCCGCCGCATCCGCAGCGCGGAAGCGAAGAAGGCCAAGAGCCAGAAGGTCGCCAGCGAGGTCGCGGCCTACGAAGCCCGCAAGAAGAACGGCCCGTCGGCCGCCTGAGACGACAAAGGCCGGCCGCCCGCAGGCAACCGGCCACGGCCCACCAGGAACTCACCACAAGTCAGGAGCAGGCCGCATGACCAGCATGACAGATCGGGACTACCTCGCCGATATGGCGGAGGCCATCGAGGCGGCGGTGCCGGACGGGGACTATGTGGCCCCGATCGTGGCTGCCGAGTTGGTGGAGCAGCTGCGCGAGAAGGACCCGGAACTGCTCGCCGGGTGGCTGGACTTGCGAGCGGCGGTGTTCCTCGCCGATGTGATCGCCCGCCGGTCCAACGGTCGTCGCCAGGCCGCTCGGGCGCATGCCCCGCGGAAGGCGTTCGGGGAGGCGGCTCGGTCGTTCGGCGGCAGCGGTGATCCGGTGACGCTGGCGGCGTTCACGACGGAGTACGTGGTGAACGGCGAGAACCTGCGGCGTCGGGTGGCGGACATGACTGGTGCTGATCACCAGTTCGTGGCCGGGGCCTACGCGGAGCAGAAGGCGACTGCGGCGCTGCTGGAGAAGTTCCACCTGGCGGTGGCGAAGAAGGTCGGCGTTCGGCGGACGGCCGAGGTGATGGGCGAGGAGCAGTACGCGCGCCTGTACCAGTCGATCACCCGTCAGTCCCTGCCTGCTGCTGCCTGACCTGTGCCCATGGCCGACACACCGCGCCTCGCATCGCTCGACTCGTCATCTCTGCCCTCGGCGCGCCAGCTCCGATCGACGACCCACGCCGCGCGACTTTCCCTTTCCTCGCTGGCCTCGCCTAACGACTACGTAACTCGGCCCACCCCGTCTCTGATCGACATGCCTGTTCCTCCCCGCCCAGTCCTGCCCACGCGACTCCTCGTCTCAGTCCACCGCATGCCCAGCCTTACCGACGGCCCATGCCAAATCTGCTCGCGCCTAGCCGACATGCCAGGCCTGCCCTCTCCCTCCCTGACCGACTTCCCGACCCACCACGCCGTGACTCGTCCCTAGCCCGTCCGACATCCCACCTCCCCGCTCTTCCAACCGCTCCGCCCGACTCCCCAGTTCAATTCGCCACGGCCCGCCCCTGCCCCCGTCGACTACCCAGCTCCACTCGTGACACCTCCTCCCCCGCCCCATCCGACTACCCCTTCCGACGCGTTGCCCCTCGCCC
>NZ_BBPM01000058.1:32375-47737 GCF_000787775.1 Streptacidiphilus carbonis
CCCCTTCCGACGCGTTGCCCCTCGCCCCTAAGCGACTACCCGCCTCCGCCCCTCCCCTGTCCGTCCGACCCCTTCCTTCCGACTGCTCGGCCCGAGCCACGTCGTTCCAGGACGGCTCTCCCCAGCCCACACGACCTCCCTGCCCTCCACGCTCCGCCTCCGCCTCTGCCCTGCCCACACGACCACCCAGGTCTCGAAAGGAACTCACCACATGACCAGCGCCTTCGCCAGCTTCACCAACCAAGCTTGGCCCCACCGCTTCTCCGGCACCATCACCGTCACCAACCTCGCCGGCGGCACCCCCACCGACCCCAAGGTCGCCGAAGGGTGGCTCCGGACCAAGCTCGCCGACAAGGACGACCTGATCCGCGAAATGGTCGCCCAGACGATGGTCGACCGCGGCGTCACCGCCGACGAGGCCGCCAGCATCGTCGACACCAACAAGCACCTCAACGGCTTCAAGCGCAACGACCACGGCCTCTACATCGAGGGCCGCCAGCTCAAGGCCGCCATCAAGGAAGCCGCCGGAGTCGCCCGGGCCACCGACAAGCTCAAGGGCCGCTGGGGCGCCACCAACAAGGGCGTCCACGGCTTCGTCGCCGAGCACATCATGGTCGTCGAGGACACGCTCCAGCTCGGCGTCATCGAGCCCACCCGGGTCCTGCAGTCGTTCCCGAAGAACCCGCGGACCGGCCAGACCGGCATCCAGTACACCGAGGTCATCGACGAGGCGTCGTTCGACTTCACGGTGATCAGCGACCACAAGTTCACCGATGAAGAGTGGGCCATGCTCTGGCTCACCGGTGAGCAGCAGGGCGTCGGCGCTTCCCGCTCGCAGGGCTTTGGCCGCTACGAGGTCACCCGCTGGGAGGCCCAGCGATGACGACCACTCTCACTCTGGCGCCCGCGCCGTCCGCGATGACCGCGGCGGCGAGCATGGCCCGGTTCTTGGCCTACAACCCGCAGTTCGCCGCGGTCGACTGCATCGACTGGCACCCGCGTCCCAGCGGGTTGCTGATGGCGAGCATCAAGATCGCCCACCCGGATGCGCTGCCGCTGCTGAACGAGCTGCTGGTGGCGCTCGGGTTCGAGCAGCCCACGCCGGTCGCCTACGTGTCGCCGGCGACGCAGCTGCCGATGATCTCGCTGACTCTTCGGGGTGAGCACGACGGTGCGCGGTGGCAGGTCGACGCTCACGTCACGACGGCCGCGTACGCCGCGCTCATGTCGGAGATGGCGGTGGCGTCGTGACGTTCCAGCAGATGATCCGCCGGGTCGAGGACTCCATGAGGTCCGCGGGTGACGTGCCGGACCCGGAGCGGGCGATGGCCATGATCCTGGTGGCGCGCAGGTTGACGGTGCCCGGGGTGACGGTGGACCAGGTCGTGTTCGCGATCTCGTCGGAGCACTTGCCGGTGCTGGGCAGGCCGGACGCGCTGCATGCGATCGCTGTGGGTCTGGCCGAGCGGGAGCTGCTCCCGGCTGGGCAGGTGGCCGCATGACCGCGCAGCGTGTCACCGCTCAGCCGGACGCCTTGTGGTTCCGGGTGGCGCTGGGCATCAGCGAGCAGGCCCTCAGGTCGACGGACTGGCTGGACCAGTTGGCGGCTGCGTTCGCGGAGGACCCGGAGCGCATCGCCGCGCAGCTGCTCGCCCTGAACGAGCTGAACGAGCAGACCCAGGCCAGCGTGGACGCCGGGGACGACCTGGCCGCGGACCACGCCGGCGGTCACGCGAACGCCGTGCGCGCCGCGCTCTCCGAGGATCTGCCGCTGGATCTGACGGTGCGCCTGGACGAGCAGGAGGCCCGGGACTTGTCGCTGGATGCGCTGGTCGCGGCCCGGCGCCTGTTCTCCGCGCGGGTGACGGCTGGCGTCGACCCGGACCGCAAGGCCCTGCCGTTGAGGAGCGTCGCATGAGCGAGACGGTCGGCGAGGAGCGGTTGTCGGTCCAGGCTCTTCGGCCTGGTATGACCGCCGACGACTTCAACCTGTTCCATCCGGTCGGTACGCGGGTGGTGGCGTATCCGGGGTTCCGGCCGGACGTGGTGCGCGGGTTCGAGTGTCCGCGTCTGGAGACGGTGACGCGGACTCCGGCGTGGACGCTGGGCGACGGCGAGCCGGTCGTGTCGGTCGAGGGCTATGCGGGCGGTATCGCCCTCACGCACATCGACCTGATCACCGGCGGTGCCTCATGAGGCTCCGTCAGGCACACGCGATGTCCGAGGCCGCCGTTGTGCTGACGGCCGCCGGGCTCGGCTTCGAGGCCTTCCCCTACGACCGGGAGGACTCGCGCGAGCCGGACGACTACATGGTCATCTGGACCGACATCACCGACCCGGGCATCACGCTCGATGCCCGGCACTACTGCCTCGACCTGCGACCTACCCCGGACGGGCAGGACGTTGTCGCGTCCCTGACCTACGGCCTGGGCCCGGTCGACGACGAGTACTGCGTGCTGCTGTCCCAGGCGTTTCCGGTGTGGGATGCCGAGTCCGAGGACGAGTTCCGCAAGGGCGTGGGCGCGGAGATCGCCCGGCTCGTCCTGGCGGCGGTAGCTGAGCACGAGGTGCCGTTCGTGGCCGCGTGTCGCGAGTGCATCGGCGGTGCCGAGTGAAGCGCCGGACGCAGCCCCGCGTGAAGGCCACCCGCGACGCGACCCGTGACCTGGTGCTCGCTGCGATCGCCCACCAGGGCGGCGAGTGGACCCCAGGCCGGGTGAAGCGGCTGTACGCGCAGCACAACCTGACCCACGTGTGGCGCAGGAACATCCGCCGGCTGCTGGCCCAGCTGTGCGCCGAGGGGCACCTGACGCTGCACGACTCGCCCGCGCGCCGGTTCTACACCCCAGGTGGTGGCGAGTGACGGTCACCTTCGACCAGCCCCTTCCGCTCGCCGCGGATCGCGAGCCCGGCGTGTACGACGACATCTCGATCGAGGAGTACCACGCCGACAAGACGTCGCTGTCGACGACCGGCGCGAAGCTCCTGCTGCCGCCGTCGTGCCCAGCGAAGTTCCGCTACGCCCAGGACAACCCGCAGCCGCCGAAGAAGACGTTCGACATCGGGCAGGCCGCACACTCCATCGTCCTTGGCGACGGCCCGGAACTGGCCCTGGTCGACCACGAGCGCTGGGACACCAAGGAAGCCAAGTTCGCGGTCCGTGAGGCCCGCGAGCGCGGCGCGGTGCCCTTGAAGCGCGGCGACTTCGAAGCCGTGCACGGCATGGCCGACGCAATCCGCCGACACCCGAACGTCGGACCCATGTTCGCCGCCGGCGTCGCGGAGCGGTCCGTGTACTGGCGGCACCAGGAAACCGGGGTCCTCTGCCGAGCCAGGCCCGACTGGCTCACCGAGACCCGCACGGGGCAGACCGCGATCGTGGACCTGAAGTCCGCTGCCGCCGCCGACCTGGAGAGCCTCCAGAAGGCGCTGTGG
The DNA here is from genome assembly GCF_000787775.1 of Streptacidiphilus carbonis. Classification (GTDB taxonomy): domain Bacteria; phylum Actinomycetota; class Actinomycetes; order Streptomycetales; family Streptomycetaceae; genus Streptacidiphilus; species Streptacidiphilus carbonis. The sequence goes on from NZ_BBPM01000058.1 coordinate 35,811, forward strand.
AACTTCGGCTACTACCTACAAGAGGCCTGGTACCGGTCCGGCGTCCGGGCCGCGCTCGGCGCGGTGGACCCGCTGTTCATCTTCGTGTTCGTCGAGAAGACCCCGCCGTATGTGGTCACCCCGATTCGGCTCGACCACGAGGCGCAGCGGATCGGCGCCGCCCAGCGGGCCATCGCACTGAACATCTACCGCACCTGCGTCGACGAGGGCCGCTGGCCCGGATACGTCGACGACATCGAAATCCTCCCGCTCCCCGTCTGGGTCGAGCGTCTCTTCAACTAGGAGTCATCGCAATGCAGCAGGTCGAGCAGTACCAGTCCAAGCCGGTGGCCGTTCCCGGTCGTCTCGGTCAGGGAACCGCCGTCGAGCAGTCCCGGGCAGTGGCGGAGGTCCAGGCGGCGATCGTCGTCGCCCAGCAGTGCCCGCGCAATATCCAGGCCGCGATGGCGGAGATGCGCACCTCGTGCACCCAGCTGTTCCTGGCGGAGAAGGCGTTCTACCGCTTCCCGCGCGCCGGCCAGACGGTGTCGGGCCCGTCGGTGCACCTGGCCCGGGAGTTGGCCCGCTGCTGGGGCAATCTCCAGTACGGGCTGGTCGAGATGCGGCGCGACGACGACTACGCGCAGTCGGAGATGCAGGCGTTCGCGTGGGATGTGGAGAAGAACTCCCGTAACAGCTCGACGTTCATCGTGCCGCATCTGCGGGACACGAAGCAGGGCCCGAAGAAGCTGACGGACACCCGCGACATCTACGAGCTGAACACGAACAACGGTGCGCGGCGGGTGCGTGAGGCGATCTTCGCGATCCTGCCGCCGTGGTTCGTCGAAGAGGCGAAGCAGATCTGCATGCAGACGCTGCAGTCCGGCGGTGGGGAGAAGCCGCTGGCGCAGCAGATCGCCGACGCGCTCGCCCGGTTCTCGGGCGAGTTGGGGGTGAGCGAGCAGCGGATCACGGGCAAGTACGGGCCGATCGTGAACTGGACGACGCACGAGGTCGCGCAGCTGCGGATCATCTACCGGTCGTTGAAGAACGGCGAGGTGACCGTCGAGCAGGAGTTCCCGACCGCTGCAGTGTCGGGCGCCGACTTCGCTCCGGCTCCGGCGAAGGCGCCAGCGCCGGCCGCCAAGAAGGCCGAGCCCGCGGCGGAGGTCCCGGCAGCGGGTGCTGCCCCGGTGACAATCTGGGACCGCATCGACGCGGCCCGGGTCGAGAAGGGCTGGTCGCAGGAGCAGACCGAGGTCGAGTTCGCGAACTGGTCCGGCGGCGAGGAGATCGGCACCGTCGCGGACGCGCAGCTGGAGAGCTTCATCGCATTCATGGCCGGTGCGGCATGAGCCGCCCGCTGCACGTCAATCACTTCGCCGAGGCGGAGCGTCACCTGTCGCAGGCCTCGTGGCGGCGAAGCAGCGACCCTCGGTCGCCGTACTCCGACCCGCAGACTGCGTCGCTGCTCCTCGCGCAGGCCCAGGTGCACGCCACGCTCGCCGGGCTGCCCGAGGAGGCCAAGGCTGCGCAGGAGCGGCTGCGGGAGGTCGAGCGGGAACTGTCGGTGATGCGGCGGGTTGTCGCGGACACCATCGGCGAGTTCATGTTCGACGGTCCGATGGCCGCGAAGCGGATCGCGTGGGGTCTGGCGTACAGCTTGGAGAGCCGTCGGGTGTCGATCGCAGACGCGGCCCGGGAGCGAATCGAGGGCCTCGGCGGCAACCCGGATGCGCTGTGGGCCGACCCGGACGACAACCGGCCGCGGCCCGAAGGCGACCCGTTGATGTTCCAGGTGGACGGCATCACCTACGACTTGTCGCTGCCGCACCGGGACCGGAACGGCACGCAGTGGGTGCACCACGGGAGCCGGGACCAGGAGGGGCTGCCGATCTTCGCCACCAACGGGAACGCCGGGAGCACTGGCCATCGCGCCGGGTCGCTGCGATACGCGATCCGAGCCTGGGGGCCGCTGACGCCGGAACCCCGCAGCGGCCCCGGCTACTCGGACGAGCCGCCGTTCTAGCCCGGTCGCGGGGCCGCCACGACTGCGGCGGCCCCGCTCGACCCGATCCATCTCTCACCAAAGAAGAGGACCTGATGAGCATCATCCCATCCGACGCAGTGCAGGTGTTCGCGTTCAACGGCGCCGAGGTCCGGGCACTGGTCGTCAACGGCGACCCGTGGTGGGTGGCGGCCGACGTCGCCTCCGCGCTGGAGCTCGGCAATCCCCGCAGTTCTCTCGCCCGTCTCGACGACGACGAGAAGGGGGTCCACACCATGGACACCCCTGGCGGCCCGCAGCAGATGGTCACCGTCAACGAGCCGGGCTTGTACTCGCTGATCCTTCGCTCGCGGAAGCCGGAGGCGAAGTCGTTCAAGAGGTGGATCACCCACAAGGTGCTGCCGGCGTTGCGGACGACCGGCTCCTACACCGTCAGCGGGTCGAGCGCCCCGGAGCCCGCGACGACGGTCTCGTGGGATCAGGCCGCGGCGATCGCCCGCCTGCAGTACGGCTTCGACATCGACACGGCCGGCCTGCGGGACCTCCTCTCCAAGGGCGGGATCCTCACGAAGGACCTGCGCCCGCACCGCAAGTGGGAGCACCTGTTCTGGCCGCTGGCGAACCGGTGGGAGATCCACGCCTACGTCCTGCCGCAGTTGATCCGCTACGCGGTGACGGTACGACGCCAGTTGGCCGCGGCGGAGGAGGACCTGCAGTTGTCGCTGCCGCTGCCGATGTCGGGTCTGCTTGTCGAGGCTCCCGTGCCGGTGGCGCGTCCTCCGCTGCTGGCCGAGGTCCTGAACCTGCCGCGGCAGACCCGGGGCGGTGACGCGTCGTGAACGACATCTACATCGCCGCCGCGGTGGTCGCCTACTTCGCTCTGCTGGGCTACTCGCTCCACTACGCCCGCCAGAACTCGCAGCCGTCCCGGGAGGTGTCGGATGTCCGCGAGGGGTGAGGTTGATCGGCTGACCCGCGAGAACCGGGAACTTCGCACGCAGTTGGAGGACGCGCTGCGTGAGGTCGCGGAGGTGTCCGGCGCGAACGGGCAGCTGGCCGCGAAGCTCGACGAGCGAGACATCACGATCCGCGGCCTCACCGAGGAGCGCGACACCGCAGTCGCCTCCGTCGAGGCCATGCGCATCGAGGATATGGAAGCGGGGTTCACCTCATGACGCGCCTCGCCTTCACGGACCTGGAGACCCTGGGCCTGGACCCGTGGGAGCACGACACCTGGGAAATCGCCGTCATCCTCCGCGACGAGAACGGCCAGGAAGCCGAGCACCTGTGGCAGCGGCGTCCGACGGAGCTCGCCGTGGTCCATGCGGATCCGAAGGCGTTGGAGGTTGGCCGCTTCTGGGAGCGCCGCGCGGTTCCGGATGGGGCGTGGGCGGCGGACATGCTCGCCGAACCGGGCCCGCGTCCGATGGAACTGTCGGAGCTGCACGCCGAGGTCGCAGCGGTTCTGGCGGGTGCGGTGATGGTCGGCTCGAATCCGTCATTCGATGCGTCATTCCTGCATGTGATGCTCGGCGCGGCACCGTGGCACTACCGGACGCTGTGCGCGCCGACGATGGCCGCCGGCTATCTGCACGGTGCGCTGACGGCCAAGGCGGGCGGCGACCGCTCGTACTTCCTGGAGTCGTATCCGCCGATCAAGTTCAGCTCCTACGACATCTCGGAGCAGATGGGTGTGCCGCGGCCGGCTGACGACGTGGCGCACACGGCGCTCGGCGACGCCCGATGGGCGCGGGACCTGTACGACGCGGTGACGGGCGGCCAGTCGTGATCGCCCTCCTCGCCCGCCTGCGCCGCACTCCCCCACCGCCGGTCCGCTACGCCACGTTTGGCGCGCCGCCTCCGCCGCCCGTAGAGCCGCCGGTGGTACGGGGCCTGCTGGTTCAGGAGTGGAACACCTGCCCCGCTCACCCGCAGTACGTCTCCGTCCTGGAGCCGAGGTGTGGCTGCCCATGACCCCACGTCGCCCGCTGACTCTGCGCCGCGAGTGTGAGCGGCCCGCGGTCCGCGACTGCCAGTCCTGCGGCGGAACGGTCTCTGGCCGCTGGGACGGACCCGACTTCGTCTGCGGCCCTCAGGGTCACCGGACCGAGCCGATAGAGACCGGCCCCATCCGCACCTACGCCTAACCCGCACCACCCCTGACCTGGGGATCCGCCTGCCCACTGGCGAGTCCCATTCACCGCACAACCCTCATGGAGCACAGCATGAACAAGGCACAACTGGTTGAAGCCGTCGCCAAGGAGCGCGGCGTGCCGGTGACGAAGGCCGCGCCGTTCGTCGACTCGGTCCTGGACGCGATCGTCCGCGAGGTCACCAATGGCGGCAACGTCAGCGTGACCGGCTTCGGCGTCTTCGAGAGCGTGGAGCGCGCCGCTCGTCTCGCCCGCAACCCGCAGACCGGCGAGCCCCACCACGTCCCGGCGCGCTGGGTTCCCCGCTTCCGCCCGGGCCAGGGGTTCCACGACCTGGTGAACGGCGACCGTGAGCTGCCGGACAACCGGTGGGCGATCGCGAAGGCCCCCAAGGGCACGTTCGGCGGTGCGAAGTGACTGCCGACCAGCCCACCACCCCGCCTGAGGGCGTGTGCGGCAAGTGCCGCCAGGTCCGGCCCTTGTTCCTGTTCGCGTGGGTGCCCCGCGGCTGGATGGAGTTCAAGGAGGTCGGCCTGTGCGCCCGCGACTACTCGCAGGCGGAGCTGGCCTACGAGAACGACGAGCCGATGCCGTGGGCCGACCTGTTCGTCAGCGGCACCGACGAGGAGATCGCTGCAGCGCTGTCAGGCGGTGCCCGGTGAGTGGCCGTCCTGTCCCGTACCGGGACCTGCTGCGTATGGCTGAGCACTCGACGGGGTTCCTGTGGGAGGTGCCGGGCAACGAGTCCGTGACCATCCTCGTGGTACCCCAGCGCATGGGTGTGGGTCCGTGGATGATCGAGCGCCGCGGTGACGGCGACGAGACCGTGTGGACCGGCACCAGCTGGGCGACGGCGAACCGGCCCATGGAGATGATCTACCGCTGGACGCTCGCTGAGGCCCTGCGGCAGGTCGACAACATCGTCGCGGCGGAAGCCGGGCGGCACCTGCTGTGGAAGCAGCAGCGCAGCCAGCCGGCCGAGATCGTGGACGAGTTCCTCGCCGAGTTCGCCAGTACGGCGGTGGCTTCGTGAAGCTCCTCGCGATCTTCCGCCGCACCCCGCCGCCTCGTCAGCCCGGCCGGCACAGCGCCGAATGGGCCGCCATGGTCGACCGCTGCCAGCAGGCCGAGCTGCACCGCGACTCGTACCGGACCCGGCTGGAGACTGCCGACGCCCGCGCCGAGAGGCACGTCGCCGAGATTACCCGCTGGGCCGAGGTGGTCGACTCCGCCGGGGACCAGTTCGCCGAGCTGATGGCCATGTACGAGGAGCGCGTTGCGGAGCTCCAGTCCCTTCGGTCCCTCCTCGACGCCTCCGACGGCCGCCCCTGCATTCACGTGGATGCGCCGATCGAGCAGGGCTGCCGCGACACCCCGCAGGCCGCCTCGGAGACCGTCCGGGACCTGTCGCTGCTCGACCTCGCCGAGGACGGCGACCGGCCCCGCCTGGACCTCCTCGCGGGCCTGAAGGCGGCCAAGTCGTCCAGCGGACGGAAGCCGCCGCTGCCCGGCGAGGCCACCACCCAGCTGCCCGTCGTGAGCGCGGTCCTGCCCGCGTGGGACCGCAGCGTTCCCGTGCCCGTACCCGTGTCCGCGATCACCGGCGAGCGGGCCCGCGAGTCCGTCGACGCAGTCGTCAACGCCTAACCCTCGAAGGAGAACCCGATGACCGGCACAACCCCGCTCTTCGGCCCGAACCGCATCCGTCCCGGCTACGAGGACACCGAGTGGTCCGTGTGGATCACCGGGATGGACGACATCCTCAACCAGCCCGACCTGACGACCGCGCTGATGGTCGCCGCCGAGCACAACGCGATGGCTCTCAGCATCCACGACGGCTCGCCGCTCACCCCGAACACCTGGGCGATCGTGCTGCACCACGGCTACGCCTGGCAGCGCCCCCAGCCCGCCGCCGAGCAGTCCGGGCCGTACACGGTGCACATGGTAGTCGAGATCCGCTGCCCGCTGTGCTCCTACGTCCTGGACGAGGAAGGCGAAGGCGTCCAGTGCTACCCGACGGAAGAGGGCGCCCGACAGTCCGCCATCGGCCAGGGCTGGACCGAACTCGTCGACGGCCGGGTGATCTGCATGGACGACCTCGACGAGGAACACATCAACGCCCGCGCCGAGTCCGAGGCGATCAAGAACCCGCCGAAGCGCGAAGAGATCCCCGGCCAGGAAGCACTCCCGGTCTGACCACCGCCCGATCCGCCGGGCGCCCACTTCCCCGGGCGCCCGGCCCACCTGGAGACCCCATGGACCAGCACCCGTACTTCATCGCAGTCCTCGCCGTCGCCGTACCCGCGTTCATCTGCCTCGCCCTGCGCGCACTGCGTGAACTCGTCGGCCTGGTCAACGAGATCGAACTCCGCCGCCAGCGCAAGGAAGCCGAGTCCGCTCAGGCCAGCGACGACATCGTGTTCCGCCGCATCACCAAGGACGCCAAGCGGCCCAAGGGCGGGTGGACGACGTGAAGGACAGCGCCGAAGACACCCTGCTGCGCGCCGAATCCCTCGGCCTGCACGAGAACAGCAGCTCGGAACGCGAAGCCGCCCGCGACGTCGTCAGCAAGCGCTCCACCGACGACAACGACCGCGTCCAGCTCCTGCAGATGCTCGGCCTCGCCGACGACCCCCACCGGGTCAAGCGCAGCCCAACCCACCCCAGCAGGCCAGCCAGCAGGACCCAAGGAGGAGACCAGTGAGCTTCCTCGCCTGGCTCGGCATCGCCGTCCTCATCCTCATCGGCTCCAGCGCCCTCGGAGTCCTCCTCGCCGCCGCCGGCAAACGCCTCAAGCCCATGCCCAAGCAGCCCGACCCGCAGGAAGGAGAAGAGCAGTGACCACGGCAGTCCGCAGTCGGCCCAGCACGATGGCCGGCGCCGTCCACTCCAAATGCCGCTGCCACCGCTGCCGCATCGGCTACAGCCACTGGCTCGCCAACCGGCGCCAGCAGCTCGCCGACGGAACCTGGCAGCCGTTCGTCGACGCCGGCCCGGCCCGCGACCACATCAACCGACTGCACGCAGACGGAATGAGCCTGCCCGTCATCGCAACCCTCGCCGAACTGAACCTCGAAGACGTCCGCCGGGTACGCGGACCGGTCGGCCGGCGCCCCGGCGCAGTCCGGATCCGCCCCGACACCGCCCGCGCGATCCTCGGCGTCGAGCTCCACTTCAGCCACCTGCCCGCCGGCGCGTACATCCCGACCCGCGGTGCGGTCCGGCGCGTGCAAGCACTGCGCGCAATCGGCTGGCCCGCGAAGGAGCTGTGCCGCAGGGCCGGGCTCAGCGAGAAGGGCATGTCGTCGCTCCTGATCCAGAAGCACACGCAGGTCTCCACCCATCAGCGCATCGCCGACCTGTACGAGCTGCTCAAGGACCAGAACCCAGTCGAGCACGGCGTCGACGCGGTGATCTGCCGACGTGGCATGCGCTACGCAGCCGGCCAACGGTGGGCCGTACCAGCGGCGTGGACGGACATCGACACCGACGAGCAGCCCGACCGGAAGATCCGCTCCCCGCGCTACCAGAAGGCCGCTCCGGGCGACCGCAGCCGCGAGGTCATCGACGAGACCGAGCACCTGGCCGGATTCGGCTTCACCCGCGCGGAGATCGAGGTCCGGCTCGGCATCAGCTGGGAGGCCATCCGGCAGACGCATCGCCGAGCCGGGGTCGACGTGCCTTTGGTCCTGGCTGAGGAGTCGGAGGATGCCTCGCGCGGTGGTGGCCCGTGACCGACATGAGCCTGTCTCTGGTCTATCCGCCCACGTGCCGCTGGAACACCGCAGCCGGACGGTGCGGGAGCAAGGACGTCCGGCCTTATCCCTGCGGCCATCGCTGCGACCCGCACAGCCCATGGGCGCTCGCTGGACGGCCCGAACCCATCACCCCGACCAAGCAGGAGCAGCAGTGAAGTACTTCCACGGCGGGGCACCCGGCCTCAAGGTCGGCGATCTGCTGCGCCCCGCGATCTCGCTCGGCAAGGAACACGGGCGCTCGCCGAACCAGCCCAACTACAGCCCGCACCGCGTCTACCTGACCCGCGCCCGCTGGTACGCCGACCTGTTCGCGCACATGGGCGACGGCGACGTGTACGAGGTTCGGCCCGTCGGCCGCGCCGTACCGGACCCGGATGCTCGCGGCTCCTTCACCTGCTCCTGCGCGACGGTCACCGCAGTCCTCGCCCAGCACCCCGTGGAGCTGCCCGAGCAGGCCCGCGCGCTTCGGCGAGGCGCACTCCGGCGACCCGGAGCGGTCGCTCTGGGTCTCTGATTCCGTGCGCTCAAAAACAAGATCCGGAACACCCAAGGAGCAAATAGCGTGGCCAAGACCACATCCCGCGACAGTTGGATCAGCGCGGAGACCGAACGCAAGGAGTCGGACTTCCGCGGCATCCTCGGCATGCACGTCAACATCTGCAAGGGCATCATGCGCCGGCGCCCGGGGCACCCCTACCTGTACGCCGACCTCTATGCGGGACCCGGGCATCTCGAATACAAGGGGAAGCAATTCCCGGGCAGCCCACTCATTGCTCAGGATCTTCTCGTTCGCGCCAACATCCCCTACGAGGCGGTCCACTTCGAGCAGGACGGCGAGGTTGCCGAGCGCCTTCAGTCGGCTCTCTACAGCGAGCCCGGCGCCCTCTTCGGCGGCCCCGACGCAACGAACTCGCCGGTGTACAACGAGTCCTTCGAGTCCGGCTTCCCCCGCTGGCTCAGGGGCAACGGGGCCCAGGCTCGCCGCCTCGGCCTGGTCTACGCCGACCCGATCAAAGACGAGATCCCCCACGCCCTGTTCAACCAGTGCGCGCGACTTCTCCCCCAGGTCGATCTTCTCTCCTACGTCTCTGCGACGCAGTACAAGCGGCGGCGCGGCAGCGAGTTGCGACTGAAGGGGGAGACCGACAAGCCGCTGTTCTCCGACCACGTCAGCGCGGTGAACAAGCGGATCGCGCTGATCCGCGAACCGGGCGGACCCTGGCAGTGGACGTTCGTCCTCTGGTCGAACTGGGTCGACATGCCCGAGTGGCAGAGCCATGGCTTCTACCGGCTCAACTCCTCCAAGGGCCAGCGCATCCTCGACCGCCTGGACCTGACCGACGCGCAGCAGCGGGAGAAGGCCCAGGACCCGCTGTTCCCAGCATCCGGCGCAGGTGACGCGGCATGACAACCCTGCGCCCCTACTCGCCGCCCCGACCAGAAGACGCGCCGTACCGGTCGTACGCCGAATACCTCCGCCACCCGCGGTTCCTCGCCGTCCGGGCCCAGGTCTTCGAGCGCGCTGGCGGGAAGTGCGAGCGCTGCGGCGAGCGGCCTCCGACCGAGCCGCACCACTGGCGCTATCCGCCCTGGGGCGCGTTCGACGTCCCCGAGAACCTCACGGCGATCTGCCACCCCTGCCACTGCGAGATCCACGGAAAGGCGAGTTGATGACCGTCATCCCCATGCGCGACGGACAGTCCGCGTGCGCCATGGCCATTCGGTCGGTGGTCGACGACGAGGTGCGCAGCGCCATCCTCCAGCGCGCCGACGGCGCATGTGAGATGTGCGCGGCGGCAGTCGACGTCGAGTTGCACCACGTCACCTATCGGCCAGCCGAGCCCATTGCCGCCATGGACAACCTCTTCGTCCTCTGCGGCCCCTGCCACGCCTCCATGCACGGAATCGAGAACTGACGTGACCAACCTCGGCCCATACAAGGTCCACCCCTTCGCTGACGCGTTCCCGCTGATCGAGGCGGAGGAGTTCGAGGAGCTCGTCTCCGACGTCAAGCGCCACGGCCTGCGCCAGCCGATCGTTGTCACCCATGAGGGCGATGTCCTGGTCGACGGCAGGAACCGCTGGCGCGCCTGTGAGGCCGCAGGTGTCAAGCCCAAGATCGAGCGGCTCGCCGGGCAGTACACCGACGCGATGCTGCTGGACTACATCGTGTCCACGAACATGGCGCGGCGGCATCTGAACCTCGGACAGCGCGCCATGGTCGCCCTGGCCTACGAGTCGGCAATCGCCGACGTGGCCAAGGCGACAGAAGCGGCCCGGCTCGCAAGCGCCCCCCGCGCCGAGGTCGGACAGACCAAGGGTGGAAAGTTCGTCGCTAAGAGTGACGGACCGTCGGACGCAGATCTGCGTCCGAAGCACATGCGCACCTCGGCCGCCAAAGCGGCGGCGGTAACCGGTGCGTCTCCACGCGCTGTCCAGCAGGCCAAGGCCGTACAGCGGGATGCCCCCGACTTGGCCGAGAAGGTCAGAGTCGGAGAGATCGCTCTTGATGCCGCAGACAAGCAGCGCAAGAAGCGCCAGCAGGAGGCCCGGCGCCAGCCTGAGCCGGTTCCCGCGGCGGCGCCCGCCGTCCCGGAGCCCGCAGGCCCGGTGATGGTCACGCTCCGCACCAACACCGGCGCGCCCGTCCTCGTCCCGCCGCGCAAGTCCAAGGCCGTGTTCAACGAGTCCAACGGCGAGGGCATCTCCTGGGCACAGTGGTCGTGGAACCCCGTCACCGGGTGCCTTCACGGCTGCGACTACTGCTACGCCCGCGACATCGCCACCAGCGAGAAGATGCGCGCCGCCTACCCCGTCGGCTTCACGCCCCTGTTTCGCGAGGACCGACTCGAAGCGCCGGCGAACACCTCCATCCCGGCAGCCCACCGCGACGACCCGGCCTGGCGGCGCGTGTTCGTGTGTTCCATGGCCGACCTGTACGGCCGCTGGGTTCCGGACGAGTGGATCGAGCGCGTCCACAGCGCGTGCTTGGCCAGCCCGCAGTGGGACTACATCCACCTCACGAAGTTCCCGGCGCGGTACATCGGCCTGGACTTCCCCGCCTCGTCCTGGGTCGGCACCTCCGTGGACGAGCAGAAGCGTGTGCGGATCGCCGAGGACGCCTTTCGGCAGATCGGCGACGTTCGCGTGAAGTGGCTGTCCCTGGAGCCGCTTCTGGAGCCGCTGCAGTTCACCGACCTGTCGATGTTCGACTGGGTCGTCATCGGCGCCCAGACCGAGACCCACCAGCCCACCGGCAAGGTCGCCGCGTTTGCGCCGCCGTTCGAGTGGGTTGCCCGCATCGTCGCCCAGGCCCGCGAGGCCGGCTGTCGGGTCCACCTGAAGCCGAATCTCCTCGGCCGCACCGGACCCAACTCCCCCGGCATGCAGCTCCCGGACGAATACCCGCAGCTTGACGCCCCTCGCCCGCTGCGGGAGTTCACGCAGATCCCGGGACAGACCGCCATCGCCGTGTAGCACCACCGCGGGGCGGTCAGCGCGACCGCCCCGCACCCCTCCCTTGCCCACCTTGTTCAAGCCGTCGCCGAAAGAAGATCCACATGGCCCACCTGGAGTCGCTCAAGCTCGACTTCGAACTACTCGTCGCCGCGCTCATCGGCCGCGTCGACAACCACACCCTCGGCCTGTTCGTCCGCGGGCTTGCGTGGGCTGCCGATCACAAGCGCACCTACATCCCGGCTGGTGTCCTCCGGGCGCTCGACGACGACTCCGACGAGGCAGTCCGTGCGCTCGTCGACTGCGGCCTCCTCCTCGCCCCCGACGGCCGCCAGCTCTGCCACTTCGCAGAGGGTGCATGGCGCATGTGCAACGTCGGACGCATTCCCATTCCGGAAGGCGTGCGCGCCGTCGTCTATGCGCGCGACGGTCACCGCTGCCAGGAATGCGGATCCCCAGAACGACTCACGGTTGACCACTGCCATCCCGTCGCCCTTGGCGGCGGCGACGAGCTCGACAATCTGCGCACCCTCTGCCGCTCCTGCAACAGCCGGAAGGGGGCGAAGGTCTGAT
>NZ_BBPM01000057.1:0-9852 GCF_000787775.1 Streptacidiphilus carbonis
CCGCCTTCATCGAGCTCGGCCCCGACCCGGTGCTCACCGCCATGGTCCGGACGGTCCTGGGCGCCGGCGAGGCCCCGGCCGAGGAGCCGGTCGCCGCGCCGCTGCTGCGCAAGGGCCACCCGGAGGCGCGTACCTTCACGGCGGCGCTGGCGCAGGTGTATGTGCGCGGTGTGACAGTGCGGTGGAGCGCGGCGCTGCCCGGCGGCCGGACCGTGGACCTGCCCACCTACCCCTACCAGCGCGAGAGCTACTGGCTGGACGCGCCGGCCGCCCCGGCCGCGCCGACGCCCGGCCGGCACCCGCTGCTGGACGACGCCGTGGAACTCGCGGGCGACCAGGGCTGGCTGTTCACCGGACGGCTCGACCCGCGCCTCCACCCCTGGCTGGCCGAACACGCCATCATGGGCAGCCCGCTGCTCCCCGGCGCGGCCGTGGCCGAGCTCGCGCTCCACGCGGCCCGGCGCACGGGAGCGCAGCAGGTGGCCGAACTCACCCTGGAACGGCCGCTGACGCTCGAGGAGAGCGCCGAGATCCAGCTCATGGTGGGCGCCCCCGGCGTCGACGGCTCCCGGACCCTGGCCCTCTACTCCCGCCCCGACGGGGCGGCTGACGCACCGTGGGTCCGGCACGCCGGCGGCCTGCTCGCCGCGATGGTCCCGGCCGACCCCGCCGACCTCTCGGTCTGGCCGCCGGCGGAGGCCACCGAGGTTCCGGTCGACGGCCTCTACTCCCGGCTCGCCGACCGCGGCTACCTGTACGGGGCCGCCTTCCAGGGCCTGCGCGCGGTCTGGCAGCACGGGACGGACCTGTACGCGGAGGTGCGGCTCCCCGAGGGCACCGCCGACGCGCAGGGCTTCGCGCTGCACCCCGCCGCGCTGGACGCGGCCCTGCACGCCACCCTCGCCGGGACCGGGACCGGGGACCGGCTGCTGGTGCCGTTCTCCTGGAGCGGCCTGGCGCTGCACGGCTCGGGAGCCACCGGGCTGCGGGTGCGGCTCAGCCGGGGCGAGGGCGACAGCTACCGGCTGCTGGTCGCCGACGCGACCGGTACCCCGGTCTTCACCGCCGACGAGCTCGCGGTGCGCGAACTCCCGGCCGACATCGGCGACCCGGTGCAGGCCGGCCCGGCGCACGGCGCCACGCTGCTCGACCTGCACTGGTCCGAGCCGCACGGCTCCGGTCCGGCCCGGTCCGGTCCGTGGGCCGTCCTCGGCCGGCCCGGAGACGACCTCGCGGACGCGGTGCGCGCCACCGGCGTCCAGGTCAGGACCTACCCCGACGCCGACGGCCTGCGGCGCGCGGTGGACGAGGGCGCGCCGGTGCCCGTCGTGGTGCTCGCGGCCGCGACCGCCGGCGTCGGCACCGTCCACGCCGCACTGGGGCTGGCCCAGGGCTGGGCCGCCGACGAGCGGTTCGCCGACTCCCGGCTCGCGGTCCTCACCGAGGGAGCGGCCGGACCCGGCGGCGACGAGCGGCCGGACCCCGCGTCGGCGGCGGTCTGGGGCCTGATCCGATCGGCCCAGGCCGAGCACCCCGGGCGGTTCACCCTGGCCGACGCCGACGGCCGGCCGGACTCGCTGCGCGCCCTGGTCCAGGCCCTGGCCTCGGACCAGCCGCAGCTCGCGGTCCGGGCCGGCAGGGTGCTGGCCCCGGCGCTGCGCCGGCACCGCCCGGCCGCCGGGGCGGACCCGGTCGCGGCGCCCTTCGACGCGGACAGCCACGTCCTGATCACCGGCGGCCTGGGCACGCTGGGCCGCCTGGTGGCCCGGCACCTGGTGGACCACTACGGCGTCCGGCAGCTGCTGCTGACCGGGCGGCGCGGTCCGGCGACACCGGGAGCCGAGCAGTTCGCGGCCGAGCTGGAGTCGTCGGGCGCCGGCGTGACCGTCGCGGCCTGCGACACCGGCGACCGCGCCGCGCTGGCCGACCTGCTGGCGGCCCTGCCCGCAGGGCGGCCGCTGACCGCGGTGGTCCACACGGCCGGCGTCCTGGACGACGCGGTCCTGGCCGGGCTCAGCGCCGAACGGCTGGACCGGGTGCTGCGGCCCAAGGCCGAGGCCGCCGTCCACCTGGACGAGCTCACCCGGGACCTGGACCTGACGGCCTTCGTCCTGTTCTCCTCGCTCGCGGGCACCCTGGGATCGGCCGGCCAGGGCAACTACGCGGCGGCCAACGCCTTCCTCGACGCACTGGCGCAGCGGCGCCGCGCCGAGGGCAGGCCCGCGCTGTCGCTGGCCTGGGGCCTGTGGGCGGCGGAGAGCGCGATGACCGGCGACCTGGGCGCGGCGGACCTGACCCGGATGGCGCGCTCCGGCATCACGGCGCTGTCCGCCGAGGAGGGCCTGGCCCTGTTCGACGCGGCCCTCGCCACCGGGAGCCCGGCCCTGGCGGCGGCCGCCCTGGACCTGCGCCAGGCGGACGCCGACACCGTCCCGGCCGTGCTGCGCGGCCTGGCCGGCGCCCCCCGGCGGGCCGCGGCGGCCGGGGGAGCGGGCACCGCGGCCGGTCTGCGCGCCGGGCTCGACCGGGCGCCCCGGCACGAGCACCGGCACCTCCTCCTGGAGGCGGTCCGGACCCAGGTGGCGGCGGTCCTGGGGCACGCCGACGCGGACCGGGTGCCGGCCGACCGCAGGTTCCAGGACCTGGGCTTCGACTCGCTGACCGCGGTCGAGCTGCGCAACCGGCTGACGGCCGCGACCGGCGTCAAGCTGCCGCCGACGCTGATCTTCGACCACCCCACACCCGGTGCGCTGGCGGACCGGTTGCGGGCCGCGCTGGTGCCCGACACCGAACCCGGCAGCGAACCCGGGGGCACTCCCGACGGGACCGGCGAGGAGAACCCGCTGGACGCGATGAACGCCGATGAACTGGTCCGCCTCGTGCTCGGCGCGACCACGTCCTGATCCAGCCACTGACCACACCCCACCAGGGAAGTACGGAGACAGCAGGATGGCTTCCACAACCCAACAGCAAATCGTCGAGGCGTTGCGGACCGCGCTCAAGGAGAACGAGCGGCTGAAGGCGGACAACGCCCGTATCAAGGAGCGCGGCGACGAGCCGATCGCGATCGTCGCGATGGCCTGCCGCTACCCCGGCGGCGTCCGCTCTCCGCAGGACCTGTGGCGGCTGGTCGCCGACGAGGTGGACGCGGTCGGCCCGTTCCCGACCGACCGCGGCTGGGACCTGGCGAACCTCTACGACCCGGACCCGGACACCCCGCACACCTCCTACGCCAGGGAGGGCGGCTTCCTCTACGAGGCCGCCCGGTTCGACGCCGAGTTCTTCGGCGTCTCGCCCCGGGAGGCCTACACCATCGACCCGCAGCAGCGGCTGCTGCTGGAGACCGCCTGGGAGGCCTTCGAGCACGCGGGCATCGACCCGGCCTCGCTGCGCGGCAGCCGGACCGGTGTCTTCGTCGGCACCATGTACGGCGACTACATGTCCCGGCTCTCGCCCGCTCCCGAGGAGTACGAGGGCTACCTGAGCATCGGCAGCGCCGGCAGCGTCGCCTCCGGGAGGCTGTCCTACACCTTCGGCCTCGAAGGGCCGGCCATGACCGTCGACACGGCGTGCTCCTCCTCGCTGGTCGCGCTCCACCTGGCCGTCACCGCGCTGCGGCAGGGCGAGTGCTCGATGGCCCTGGCCGGCGGCGCGACCGTGATGGCGACGCCGATGCCCTTCGTGGAGTTCAGCCGGCAGCGGGGTCTGGCGCCCGACGGCCGCTGCAAGGCCTTCTCCGCGTCGGCGGACGGCACCGGCTGGGCCGAGGGCGCCGGGCTGCTGCTGGTCGAGCGGCTGTCCGACGCCGTCCGGCTGGGGCATCCCGTGCTGGCGGTGGTCCGCGGCTCGGCGATCAACCAGGACGGCGCCAGCAACGGCCTGACCGCCCCCAACGGCCCCGCCCAGGAGCAGCTGATCAAGCAGGCCCTGGCCGCCGCCGGACTGTCCGCCGCCGACATCGACGCGGTCGAGGCGCACGGGACCGGCACCGGCCTGGGCGACCCGATCGAGGCCCACGCCCTGCTGGCCACCTACGGCAGCGCGCGCCCCGCCGACCGGCCGGTCCACCTGGGCTCGCTGAAGTCGAACACCGGGCACACCCAGGCGGCCGCCGGGGTCGGCGGCATCATCAAGATGGTGCTGGCGATGCAGCACGGCCTGCTGCCGCGCACCCTGCACGTGGACCGGCCGAGCCCGCACGTGGACTGGGGCTCGGGCGCGGTGTCACTGCTCACCGAGGCCGTCCCGTGGCCCGAGGTCGGCGACCGCCCGCGGCGTGCCGCGGTCTCCTCGTTCGGGATCAGCGGCACCAACGCGCACGTCATCCTGGAGCAGGCGCCCGCCGCCGCCGGCCCGGACGAGGAGCCGGCCGCAGCGCTGCCGACCGTGCCGGCCGTGCTGTCGGCGAGCACCGAGGCCGCGCTGCGCGCGCAGGCCGACCGGCTGCACCGGCGGCTCACCGACCCCGCCGCCGATCCCGCCGCCGACGGGCTGCAGGACATCGGCTTCTCGCTGGCCACCACCCGCGGCCACCTCAAGCACCGCGCGGTGCTGCTCGCCGGGGACCGGGACGGCCTGCTGGAGGGGCTGCGCGCACTGGCCGACGGCACACCGGGGGCCGACCAGGTCCGCGGGACCGCGGCCGAGGGCCGCGGCGCCTTCCTCTTCGCCGGACAGGGCTCCCAGAACCCCGGGATGGGCCGGGAGCTGTACCGGACGTTCCCCGCCTACGCGGCCGCCTTCGACGAGGTGTGCGCCGCCGTCGACCCGCATCTGCAGCGGCCGCTGCGCGAGGTGGTCCTCGCGGCCGAGGGCAGTCCCGAGGCCGACCTGCTGAACCGGACCGAGTACACCCAGCCGGCGCTCTTCGCCTTCGAGGTCTCGCTCTTCCGGCTGCTGCAGTCCTGGGGCATCCGGCCCGACGCCGTGCTCGGCCACTCCGTCGGCGCCCTGGCTGCCGTCCACGTCGCGGGCGCGCTCGGCCTCGCGGACGCCGCCGAGCTGGCCGCGACGCGCGGCCGGATCATGCAGCAACTGCCGCCCGGCGGCGCGATGGTGGTGCTGCGCGCCACCGAGGAGCAGGCCCTTGGCCTGCTGGCGGGCCACGAGGACCGGGCCTCGCTCGCCGCCGTCAACGGCCCCGCGGCCACCGTGCTCTCGGGCGACCGCGACGCGCTGGCCGCCGTCGTCCGGGGATTCGAGGCGGACGGCGGCAAGGCCACCTGGCTGCGGGTCAGCCACGCCTTCCACTCCCCGCTGATGGAGCCGGCCCTGGAGGAACTGCGGGCGGTCGTCGCCCGCCTCTCCTTCCGCGAGCCGGAACTCACCGTGGTCTCCGACCTGACCGGGCGTCCGGTGAGCGCGGACGAGCTCGCCGACCCCCGGTACTGGTCCCGGCACGCCCGCGAAGCGGTGCGCTTCCATGACGGCGTCCGCAGCCTCGCCGAGCTGGGCTGCACCCGGTTCCTGGAACTGGGCCCCGGCACCGACCTCACCTCGACCGCCGCCGACGTGCTGGAGGGCGCCGGGCCCGGCCGCACCCTGGTCGCCTCGCAGCGCCGGCGGCTGCCGGAGGTCACCGCGCTGCTGACGGCGGTCTCCCGGATCCACGCCTGCGGCGGCCGGGTCGACTGGGCCCAGGTCTTCGCCGGTCGCGGCGCCCGGCGGATCGAACTGCCGACCTATGCCTTCCAGCACCGCCCGTTCTGGATCGACGCTCCGGCCCGCACGGGGGACGTCGGATCGGCCGGGCTGACCGCCGCCGACCACCCGCTGCTCACCGCCGTCGCCGAACTCCCGGACGGCGCAGGCGTGCTGATGACCGGTCGGCTCTCGCTCGCCGAGCACCCCTGGCTGGCCGACCACCGCGTCGGCGGCCGGGTGCTGCTGCCCGGCACCGGCCTGCTCGACCTGGCCGCGCGGGCCGCCGAGGCCGCGGGGTGCCCGCTGGTGGAGGAACTCGTCCTGGAGGCGCCGCTGGTGGTTCCGACCGGGACGGACGTCCGGCTGCGGGTGTTCGTCGCCGCCGACGACTCCGGACGCCGGGCCGTCAGCGTCCACTCCCGGGACGGACTCGGCGCGGGGGAGGACGGCGGGGACTGGGTCCGCCACGCCCACGGCACCGTCGCCCCGGACGGGTCCGTCCCCGCGCCTGCCGCCGACCTGGTCACCGCCTGGCCGCCGGACGGCGCGGAGCCCGTCGCGGTACCGCCCGAGGACCTCTACGCCCGGCTCGGCGCGCGGGGCCTGTCCTACGGGCCGGTCTTCCGCGGCGTGCGGGCGGTGTGGCGGCGCGGCCAGGAACTCTTCGCCGAGGTGGTGCTGCCCGACCAGCGGCAGCCCGCCCCCGGCGGCTACCCGCTGCACCCGGCGCTGCTCGACGCGGCGCTGCATCCGATCGCGCTCGGCGGCCTGCTCGACGGGGTCGGCGACGACCACCGGACCTTCCTGCCGTACGCCTGGTCGGGCGTCAGGACCCATGCGCCCGCCGGTGCGGCGCTGCGGGTGCGGCTCGCGCCGGCCGGACCGACCTCGGTCAGCGTCGACGTGGCGGACCCGGCCGGACGGCCGGTCGCCTCCATCGGCGCGCTGGCGCTGCGCCCGGTCGCCGCGGCGGCCGCGGGCGTGCCGGACGACGGCCTGCTCCTGCCGGTCTGGGAGCCGCTGGCCGAGCTGCCGGCCGCGCCCGCGACCGACCGGTGGACCCTGCTCGGCGACTACGACGCCAGCGTCGGCCGGACCGCCGAACTCGGCGCCGGCGCCGCCCTGCCCGACCTGGCGGCGCTGACGGTCGCGCTGGCGGCCGGCCTGCCCGCGCCCGCCCAGCTGCTGCTGCCCTGCCCGCTCCCCGCCGACGGCGCCGGGACCCGGGGCGCGGTCGGGGCCGTGCGCGGGGCCCTGCACCAGGTGCTGGAGACCGTGCGCCTGCTGCTCGCCGACGACCGGCTGGCCGGCACCCGGCTGGCGGTGCTCACCCGTGGCGCCGTCACCACCGGCGGCCAGACCCCCACCGGTGAGCTGTCCCAGCGCGCGGTGTGGGGCCTGCTCCGCTCGGCCCAGGCCGAGCACCCGGGCCGGTTCACCCTGATCGACGAGGACGGCACCTCCGCCTCGCGGCGGGCCGTGGCAGCCGCCCTCGCCACCGGCGAGCCCCAGCTCGCCCTGCGCGGCGGAACCGCCCACCGGCCCTCGCTCACCGCCGCCGAGCCGGACGCCGCGCTGGTGCCGCCGGCCGGCGCACCGCACTGGCACCTCGACTACGTCGCCAAGGGCACCTTCGCGAACCTGGCCCTGAAGCCCTGGCCGGAGGCCGCGGAGACGCTGGCGGAGGGTCAGGTCCGGGTGGAGATGCGGGCCGCGGGACTGAACTTCCGCGACGTGCTGCTCTCCCTGGGGGTGATCCCGCCGTCCGTCGATGGGCACGCCGCCGGCTCGGGCCAGGGCGGTGAAGGCGCCGGCGTCGTCACCGAGGTGGGGCCGGGCGTCGGCGACCTGCGCCCCGGCGACCGGGTGATGGGCCTGTTCTACGGCATCGGGCCGGTCACGGTGACCGACCGCCGCTTCGTCTGCCCGGTCCCCGAGGGCTGGTCGTTCCGGCAGGCGGCGGCGGTGCCGGTGACCTATGTGACGGCCTACTACGGGCTGGTGGACCTGGCCGGCCTGCGGGCCGGCGAGTCGGTGCTGGTGCACGCGGCGACCGGCGGCGTCGGCACGGCCGCGCTGCAGATCGCCCGCCACCTGGGCGCCGAGGTGTACGCCACGGCGAGCCCCGCCAAGTGGGACGCGCTGCGCTCCGCCGGGATCCCCGAGGAGCGCATCGCCTCCTCCCGGACACTGGACTTCGAACAGGCCTTCCTCGACAGCACCGGCGGCCGCGGCGTCGACGTCGTGCTCAACTCGCTGGCCGGGGAGTTCGCGGACGCCTCGCTGCGGCTGCTGCCGCGCGGGGGCCGGTTCCTGGAGATGGGCAAGACCGACCGGCGGGACAGCGCGGAGATGGGCCGGCTCCACGCCGGGGTCGACTACCGGACCTACGACCTGCGCGACCCCGGGCCGGAACGGGTCCAGCAGATCCTGCTCGCGCTGCTCGACCTGTTCGAGCGGGGCGAGCTGGCCCTGCCGCCGGTGTCCGCCTGGGACCTGGGCCGGGCGCCGGAGGCCTTCCGGTACCTGGGCGAGGCACGGCACGTGGGCAAGGTGGTGCTGGACCTGGCGTCCGACGAGCCGTGGGACACCAGCCGGGCGGTCCTGGTCACCGGCGGACTGGGCTGGCTGGGCCGGCTCACCGGCCGCCACCTGGCCACGGCGCACGGGGTGCGGCAGCTGGTCCTGATGGGCCGCGGCCTGCCCGGCGACGACGCGGCCCGGGACATCGCCGAACTGCGCGCCCTGGGCGCCGACGTCCGGACCGTGGCCTGCGACGCCGCCGACCGGGAGGCGCTGGCCGCCGCCCTGGACCGGCTGGCCGCGGACGGCGTGCGGCTGGGCGGCGTGGTGCACGCGGCCGGTGTGCTGGACGACGGCCTGCTGGCCTCGATCACCGCGCAGGGCCTGGAGCGCACACTGCGCCCCAAGGTCGACGCGGCGGTCAACCTGCACGAGCTCACCGACGGGCTCGACCTGAGCGCGTTCGTCGTCTTCTCCTCGCTGGCCGGCACGCTCAGCTCGCCCGGACAGGGCGGCTACGCGGCCGGGAACGCCTTCCTGGACGGCCTGATGGAGTACCGGCGCTCGGTGGGCCGCCCCGGCGTGTCCGTGGTGTGGGGCCTGTGGGAGGGGACCGGCGGCATGGGGGCCGGTCTGACCGGCGCCGACATCACCCGGATGGCCCGGGTGGGGGTGGCGCCGCTGACCGCGGCGCGCGGCCTGGAACTGCTGGACGCCGCGATGCGGCGCGGCCGGCCGGTGGTGGTGGCCGCGAGCCTGGACCTGGAGGGCCTGCGGAACCGGGTGGCGTCCGGCGGCGAGGTTCCGGCCGTGCTGCGCGGCCTGGTGCCCGCTTCCGAGCCCGGGACGCCGACCGCCGGCGGGCCGGCCGACGGCGGCCCGGCGGACGGCGCGCGGACCGGCGACCCGCTGCTGGACTCCGTGCTCGCCGAGGTGGCGGCCGTCCTCGGCCACTCCTCGGGAGCGGCGGTGGACCCGGACGGCGCGTTCGACCGACTGGGCTTCGACTCGCTGACCGCGGTGGAACTGCGCAACCAGATCACCGAGGCCACCGGGGTCCGACTGCCCGCCACCTTCATCTACGACTGGCCGACGCCGACCGAGCTCGTCGCGTACCTGCGCGACGTGCTCCCGGAGCCGGCCCGTGACAGCCGCCGGGACACGCCCGGGGGCGACCTGGGCGACACGGTGTCCCTGCTCGCCGAGATCGCCCGGCTCGAATCCGCGGTCGCCGACCACCCGCTCAGCGACGCCCAGCGCGTCACCGTGCGGGAGCGGCTGCGCGACCTGATGACCGAACTGAGCTCTACGAAGGAGTCCTCAGCGTGGGTATGACCATGGCCACGACCGAAACGGCCCCACCGGCCGGCGGCCCCACCGGGTCGCGCAGTCCCGGGAGAAGACCCGCGGACACCTCGCGGTGGATCCGTACCTACTACTCCGGCGGCCCCACCGCCTCCCGGCTGGTGTGCTTCCCGCACGCGGGCGGCGCCGCCAACGCGTTCACCCGCCTGTCGGCCGCGCTGCCGCGCGACATCGAACTGCTCGCGGTGCAGTACCCGGGCCGGCAGGACCGCCGGGCCGAACCCTGCGCCGAGGACATCCAGGAACTGGCCGCCGGTGCGGCCGAGGCCCTGGCCGGCTACACCGACCAGCCGCTGTTCCTGCTCGGCCACAGCATGGGGG
>NZ_BBPM01000057.1:10461-48241 GCF_000787775.1 Streptacidiphilus carbonis
TGGTGTCGCTGCTGCGCTCCGACCACCGGGCGCTGCGCCGCTACCGCTGCCAGGAGGGCGCCGCGGTGGCGGCCCCGCTCACCGTGCTCCTGGCGGCGGCGGACCCCAAGAACTCCCTGGAGCAGATGGAGGACTGGGGGCGGCACACCGAGCAGGGACACGGTGTGGAGAGCCTCTCCGGCGGCCACTTCTCACTGATCGAACGGGCGGCGGAGACGGCTGCCGTGCTCACCCGCCACATCCGCGAGGACCGGGTGCGGGCCGGCAGCACCCGGGCCGCCCCCGCCGACCTGGTACGGGAGATCCTGACGGCCGGGCTGGCCGGCCGCAGGCCGCAGCTCCCCACCGACCCGACCGCGCTGGAGGCCGCGGCGCGCAAGGTGCTGGCGCCGGAGGCCTACGCCTACCTGGCCGGGATGGCGGGCAGCGGCGCGACCGGCCGGTCCGACCGCGAGGCCTTCGACCGGGTGCGGCTGGTGCCGCGGGTGCTGCGCGGCGTCACCCGCCCGGACCCGGCGGTGTCCCTGTTCGGGCAGCGCCTGCCGGCGCCGGTGCTGCTGGCGCCGCTGGCCGCGCAGACGCTGGCGCACCCCGAGGGCGAGGCCGCCACCGCGCGGGCCGCCGCGGCGGCCGGCCTGCCGATGGTGCTGTCGAGCTTCTCCTCCCGCTCCCTGGAGGAGGTGGCCCAGCAGTCCGGCAGCGCCCCGCGCTGGTTCCAGCTCTACCTGCCCGCGGACCGGGCGGTGGCCGAGTCCCTGGTCCGCCGGGCCGAGGCGAGCGGCTACACCGCCGTGGTGGTCACGGTGGACGCCACCCACCTGGGCTTCCGGCCGGCCGAGCTCGACGCCGCCTACTCGCCCTTCCTCCGCGGCATCGGGATCGCCAACTTCACCGGCGACCCCGCCTTCCGGGCCGGGCTGCCGGCCGACGCCGACGCCCGGGCGGCCGTGCTGCGCTGGGCGCAGATCGCCACCAACCCCGCGCTCGGCTGGGACGACCTGTCCTGGCTGCGCCGGCTGACCAGCCTGCCCGTGCTGATCAAGGGCGTCCTGCACCCGGACGACGCCCGGCTGGCACTGGAGCGCGGCGCGGACGGCCTGGTGGTCTCCACCCACGGCGGGCGCCAACTGGACGGCAGCGTGGCCGCCCTGGACGCGCTGCCCGCGGTGCGCGCCGCCGTCGGCGAGCACGTCCCGGTGCTGCTGGACTCCGGGGTCCGCACCGGCAGCGACGTGGTCAAGGCGCTCGCCCTCGGGGCGGACGCGGTGCTGTACGGCAGGCCCTATGTGTACGGGCTCGGTCTGGACGGCCAGTTGGGCGTCGAGCACGTGCTGCGGTGCCTGCTCGCCGACCTGGACCTGGCCCTGGCGCTCACCGGCTGCGCGACCCTCGCCGACATCGGCGCCGGCCTGGTCGCACCGGGCGGGCGCCCCCTTCACCAGGCAGACACCTCCGGGTCCCGCGGGACCGGGGAGAACACCGGAGAGAACGGAGTACGGGGATGACGACGTCCAGCAGACGCGGAAACGACTGCACGGGCTGGCTGCGGCAGTACCACCAGGCGCCGGAGGACGGTCCGCTGCTGGTGGTCTTCCCGCACGCCGGCGGCGCGGCGACCGGCTACTACGGCCTGTCGAAGGCCCTGTCCGAGCACGCCGACGTGCTGGTCGCGCAGTACCCCGGCCGGCAGGACCGGCTGGCGGAGCGCTGCCTGGAGGACATCGGGGAGATGGCGGACCGGGCCGTCGAGGCACTGCTCCCCTGGCTGGACGGGCGCCCGCTGGTCCTGTTCGGCCACAGCATGGGCTCCACCGTGGCCTACGAGGTCGCGCTGCGGCTGGAGCGCCTCGACCTGGAGCACGCCCCGGCCGGCCTGATCGTCTCGGGCCGGGGCGCGGCGTCGCTGCAGACCAACAAGGGCGTGCACCTGCTCGACGACGAGGACATGACCCGGAGCATGGCCGCGCTGTCCGGCACCCCGGCGGTGCTGCTGGCCGACAAGGACCTGATGGCCGCCGTGATGCCCGCGATGCGCGCCGACTTCAAGGCGTCGGAGCTGTACCGGGGCGCGCCCGACGGCATGACCCGCTGCCCGATCAGCGCCTACTCCGGCAAGGACGACCAGGGCGTGCCGGCCGCCGACCTGCTGCGGTGGCGCGAGCACACGGCGGCGGCCTTCAGCGCCCGGTTCTTCGAGGGCGGCCACTTCTACCTCCAGCCGCGCGAGCAGGAGGTGGCCCGGGCGATCCGGGACGACCTCCGGGCCTTCACCTCGGAGGCGCTGGTGGGCAGCCGCTGACCCGGCCGCCGGACCGCCGGCCCGCCGGATCCCCGGCGCACGAGGGCCCTGCCGATCGCCGCGATCGGCAGGGCCCTTCCGGTGCGCGGGCGGTGCGCTCAGGCCTGTTCGGGCGTGAGCCTGACCCGCATGCCGCTCCAGCCGTGGCCGAAGTTGGAGAACAGCCTGGTGGGCTCGCCCAGCACCTCGCTGTCGGCGACCCTGGCGCACAGCGCCTCCAGCAGGGCCGTCAGGTGGACCCGGCCCAGGTAGGCGCCGAGGCAGAAGTGCGGGCCGTGCCCGAAGCTGACGTGCTTGTTGGGCGTGCGGCCCAGGTCGAAGGCGTAAGGATCGGCGAAGGCGTCCTCGTCGAAGTTGGCGGAGGCGTTCCACAGGGTGACGATGTCGCCGGCCCTGACCGTGTGCTCCCGGACCGGTACGTCGGTCAGCGCGTGCCGGCCGAAGTGCATGGTGGGGGTGGTCCAGCGCATCACCTCCTCGGTGGCGCTGTCCAGGCCCACTTCCCCGTTCTTCAGCCGCCGCCACTGGTCGGGGTGCTCGCTGAAGGCGAGCAGGGCGCCGGTGGCGGTCGCGCGGCTGGACTCGTCGCCGCCCAGCAGCAGGCTGTAGGTGTTGTAGATGATCTCCTCGTCGGTGAGCGGCACGCCGTCGATGAGGGCGGTGGCCAGGGTGCTGAGGACGTCCTCGCCCGGGTCGCGCCGGCGCTCCGCGAGCAGGCTGGAGATGTAGTAGATGATCTCGTTGCGGGCCATCAGCGATTCCGTCTCGCTGTCCTCGGCGCTGTAGCGGGACAGGGTCTGCGCGTTCCAGTCCACCAGCTGCTCGCGGTCCTCCTCGGGGACGCCCATCAGGTCGCCGATGCTGTGGATCGGGACCTGGTCGGCGACGTCCGTCACCCAGTCCAGCTCCCCCTTCGCCACCGCGGCGGCGACCAGCTGGTCGGTGCGGGAGCGGACGTTGGCCACCACCGGCGCCAGCACCCGCGGGGAGAAGGACTTCATCATCAGGTTGCGGATCTCGCGGTGCCGCGGTCCGTCGGTGACGGCGAGCATCCGGCCGGAGGCGGAGTCCTCGCCCAGCAGCAGGGTGCTGAGCACATTGCCGCGCTCCGAGGTGTACCGCTTGTTGTCGCGGTAGGTGGCCATGATGTCGTCGTACTTGGTGAGCACCCAGAAGCCGGGGCGCTCGCCGCGGGCCGGGTGCCAGAACACCGGGTTGTGCTCGCGGAAGGGCTGCCACATCCGGTGCGGGTCGTTGTCGAGGAAGGTCTGCGGGTCGGTGAGGTCGAAGGCGGCCGGGTCGGCGGCCGGGACGGTCGGGGCGGGCGCGGTCATGGGGTATCTCTCCTCGGGGCGGTTGCTAGGGCCTGGCCCTAGGCGGCGTCCGCCGGTACGGCGGTGGTGGCGAGTTCGGCGATGGTCTGCCTGCGGAACACGTCCTTGGCGGTGATCACCAGCCCGGCCCGCTTCGCCCTGGCGACGACCCTGATGCCGAGGATGGAGTCCCCGCCCAACTCGTAGAAGTTGTCGGTGACCCCGACGGACGGGACGCCGAGCACCTCCGACCAGATCCCGACCAGCAGCCGCTCGGCCTCGGTGCGGGGCTCCTGGGCGGCGGAGGGGGCGGCGGAGTGCTCCGGGGCCGGCAGGGCCTTGCGGTCGACCTTGCCGCTGGGCGTCAGCGGGAACTCGGCCAGGCACACCACGGCGGACGGCACCATGTGCTCGGGGAGCCGGGCGGACACGAACTCCCGCAGCTCGGCCGACTGCGGCCGCGCGTCGGCCGAGGCCGGGGTCACGTAGCCGACCAGGCGCTTGTGGTCGCCGTCGGCCAGGGCCAGCACCAGCGCCACCCCGACCTCCGGGTGCTGCTGCAGCACGAGCTCGATCTCGCCCGGCTCGATGCGGTAGCCGCGGACCTTGACCTGGTGGTCGGCCCGGCCCACGTACTCCAGCACTCCGGCGGCGGTCCAGCGCACCAGGTCGCCGGTCCGGTACATCCGGTGGTCCGGGGCCCTGCCGTGCGGGTTGTCCAGGAAGCGCTCCGCGGTCAGCCCCGGCCGGTTCAGGTAGCCCGCGGCCACCCCGGGGCCGGCGATGAACAGCTCGCCGGCCACTCCGACCGGCGCCGGCCGCAGCTGCTCGTCGAGCACGTAGGCCGTGGTGTTGGCGACGGGGCGGCCGATCGGGACGGGCATGTCCGGGTCGGCCGCGCGGATCAGGTGCCAGGTGCCGAGGACCGCGGTCTCGGTCGGCCCGTAGAGGTTCACCAGCCGCTGCGGCGGGGAGGCCGCCAGCACCTCGGCCACCCGTACCGAGTTGGCCGCCTCGCCGCCGAAGAGCACCTGGCGCAGCGCGCCGAAGGCGTGCGGGTCGGCGGCGGCGATCTGGTTGAACACGGCGGTCGTCACGAACAGCGTGGTGACGCCCTGTCGGCGCAGCACGGCGGTGAGTGCGGCCGGGTCCAGCAGGGTGTCCTTGTCGACGACGACCATCCGGCTGCCCGCCAGCAGCGGTCCCCAGATCTCCAGCGTGGCCGCGTCGAAGGTGACGTCCGAGCCCTGGGCCATCACGTCCTCCGGGCCCAGGGACATCCAGTCGGCGTTGCGGAAGAGCCGGACGACCGAGCGGTGGCCGATCACGGCGCCCTTGGGGGTGCCGGTGGAGCCCGAGGTGTACATCAGGTAGGCGGGGTCGTCGGCGGTGACCGCGACGCCCGGGTCCTGCGCCGGCAGCGCGGCCAGCACCTCGTCCAGCTCGTCCAGCGCGATCATCCTGGTGCCGGCCGACGGCAGTCTGCCGGTCAGCCAGGACTCGGTGAGGCACAGCGGCACGGCGGCGTCGGAGAGCATGAAGCCGAGCCGGTCCTCCGGGTAGTCGGGGTTCAGCGGCAGGTAGGCGCAGCCGGCCTTCAGGACGCCGAGCAGCGCGGTGACGAGCTCGGGACCGCGCGGCAGGCAGACGGCGACGAAGGTGCCGGGCCGGACGCCGTCGCCGACCAGCAGGTTGGCCAGCCGGTTCGCCCGGGCGTCCAGTTCGGCGTAGGTCAGCGCCTCCAGGCCGGCGGTGACGGCGACCGCTTCGGGGCGCAGCCGGGCCTGTTCGGCGACCAGGCCGTGCACGCACCGGTCCGCGGGGAAGGGGGACCGGTTGACCGCCCACCCGGTGGTGAGCAGGTGCAGTTCCTCGGCGTCGGCGAGCGGCAGCTCCGCCACCGGGAGCGCGGGGTCGGCCGCGGCGGCGGTCAGCAGCACCACCAGGTGCCGGGCCAGCACCTGCACGGTGGCCGCGTCGAACAGCGCGCTGTCGTACACCAGCTCGCCGAGCAGGCCGCCGTCGCCGGTCCCGGTGAACTCCACCGTCAGGTCGTACTCCGCGGGCGCGCCGGGCGCGGGCGCCGGTCCGGCGCTCCCGCGCAGCAGCACCACCGCCTCGGCGCCTGGCTCGCCGGGCTCGCCGGGCGCGTCCTGCCGCGCGAGCCCCTCGGCGAGGGCCGCGCAGCTCTCGGCGAGCAGCTCGGTGAACAGTCCCTCGGGCCTGACCCGGGCCCGCAGCAGCAGCGGGTCGCCGAGGGCGCCGGCCGGGGTGCCGAGCGCCAGGTCCTCCTGTCCGGTGTGGCGCGAGAACAGCACCTGACAGGCCGTCAGCAGACCTGCGAGCAGGGTGCCCCCGCACGCCTCGGCCGCCTCGGCGAGACCGCGCACGGCCTGGGCCGGGACCTGGAACCCGAGCCGCGCCGCAGCGGCGCTCCGTGCCCGGGACCGGGGGCGGTCGGTGGGCAGGCGCAGTGCGGGCTGGTCGTCGGCGGTCATGCCGTCAGTCCTTTCATTTCCGTCTCCTCCATCAGGTCGAGGAGCTCGGGGGTGACGAATTCGTCGATCGGGCAGACGCCGGACAGCGTCGAGAAGTACCGGTCCGTCAGCTCGGCGTTGCCGGCGATGGTGCGCAGCAGGTCCAGGTGGTGCGCCGGCGGAGCCAGCCGGGCGGTCTTCAGGGTGGCCCGGTACTCCGGTTCGAGGGCCTCCAGCCGCTGGGCGGCGAAGGCCTCCAGCGCGGCGGCGAGCCGGCCGGGCTCGTGCAGGCCGTCGCCGATGCAGTCGGCGAGCAGCTGGGCCTGGTAGAAGCCGTCGGTGATGCCGCGCGCGGTGATCGAGTCCTTGTGGTGGCCGGCGTCCCCGATCAGCACCCAGCCGGGGCCGGTCGCCTGCCGGAAGTAGTTGCGCTGGTCACCGGTGCCGTGGACGCGCTCCAGACGGGCGCCGCCGGCCATCTCCTCGCGCAGCTCGGGGGCGGTCTTCTCGACGTTGGCGAGCAGCGCGTTGAGCGCGTCGCCGCGCACGCTGTGGAACTGGTCCTGCGGGAGGTAGCCGGCGACGAGCGTCGCCCCGTCGTTGGTCGGCACGGTGCCGACCCAGTGCCCCGGCGTCTCGAAGAGCCGGAACCCGGGTTCCAGACCGGACCAGTACGAGTAGTAGGCGCAGGTGAGGGTCGGGTCCTCGACGACGGCCGGGACCCCGGCCTTCGCCGCCACGGTCGAGCGCATGCCGTCGGCGCCGACCACCAGCGCGGCCCGCTCCACGGCGCCCTGGCCGCCGGCGCCCAGCCGGACCCCGACCACGCGGTCGTCCTCGAAGACCAGGTCGCTCACCGGGCAGTTCTCACGGAACTCGACGCCCGCCGCGACGGCGGCCCGGGCCAGGATCGGGTCGAGCAGGTGGCGGCGCGGCGCATAGGCGGCGCGCTGCCCCTCGGCGGCCCAGGAGCAGCCGTCGAGCCGGATGTCCCCGTGGGTGAAGCGGACGTTGTCCAGGGCGGGCGCCCCGGTGCCCACCACCTCGGGCAGCACGCCCCAGCGGGCCAACGCGGCGACGCCGGGCTGATGGATGTAGAGGGTGGACAGGGTGTCCCTGGGGAAGGCCGCGCGCTCGACCATGAGCACTCGGTAGCCGGCGCGTGCGAGCAGCATCGCGGCCGGGGCCCCGGCGCAGCGGGCGCCGACCACGATCACGTCGTAGTGGGTCAAAAGATGCTCCTTGTCCTGCGCCGGCCCCAGCGGCCGGATCGCCTAGTCCACGCGGACCGGCAGCCGCCAGACCCCGGTGAACTCGGGGGAGGTGAGGAAGGCCGGTCGGTCGTCCGGGTCCACCCGCAGGGCGGGGAAGCGGTCGAACAGGATGTTCATGGCCACCCGCCCCTCCAGCCGGGCGAGCGGGGCGCCGAGGCAGAAGTGGATGCCCCGGCCGAAGCCGATCTGCGGGTTGGGGCTGCGCGCCGGGTCGAAGACGTCCGGGTCCTCGAACACCCGGGGGTCGCGGTTGGCGGCCGAGAACCAGACCTCCAGCACCTCGCCCTCGGGCACCCGCACCCCGGCGATCTCCACGTCGCGGGTGGTGACCCGGTAGCCCGCCGCGAGCGGGCTCAGGTAGCGGAGCGACTCCTCCAGCAGGCCCGGCACCAGCGACCGGTCCTTGCGCACCCGCTCGTCGACGTCGGGGAAGGCGTCCAGGCACAGGACGGTGTTGCCGAGCAGCATGGTCGTGGTGATGTGGCCGGCCGAGATCAGCAGGTTGCCGAAGTTGACGATCTGACGGTCGGTCAGCCGCTCCCCGTCCACCTCCGCCTCGATGAGCTTGGAGAACAGGTCCTCCCGGGGCCGCCGGCGCCGGTCGGTGACCTGCTCCAGCAGGTAGAAGCCCAGCTCCATGGCGGCCTCGGCCTGGGTGTCCAGCGACTCCTCCAGCGCGGTGTCGCCCGCCAGGGTGCTCAGCTGGGTGCTGGCCAGCAGGGACTGGTCGGTCCACTCCTTCAGCTGCTCCCGGTCGCTGCGCGGCAGGCCGAGCATGTCGCAGATGACGATCACCGGCAGCGGGTAGGCGAGCGACTCGGCCAGGTCGAACCGCTTGCCGTGGATCCCGTCGAGCAGTTCGTGGGTCAGCGCGGCGATCCGCGACTCCAGCTCGCCCACCATCTTCAGGGTGAAGGTCCGGCCGACCAGCTTGCGCAGCTTCTGGTGGTCCGGCGGGTCCGCCTGGGTCAGGTTGCCGTCGAAGGCGACGGCGGCCTGCTCCGGGGGGACGAAGCGGGTGGCGACCGCGGAGGAGAAGGTCCCGGGGTCGCCGAGGATCTCCAGCACCTCCGGGTAGCCGTAGACGTGCCACATGCCGATCGCCTCGTCGTACCGGACCGGCTGCTCCGGCCGCGTGCCGCGCAGCCAGAAGTGCATGGGGTGGATGTCCCACTTGCCGATGGGACCGTTCATCGGTTCGCTCCTTCGCTCATCGGACGCCGCTCATCGGACGAGGAGCGGGAGCTCCGAGGTGGAGATGACGTGCGGCAGCGGCAGGAAGGTCGGCGGCTTGTCCGGGTCCGTCCGCAGCAGCGGGAAGCGGTCCAGCAGGATGTCCGTAGCGATCCGGCCCTCCATCCGCGCCAGCGGCGCGCCGAGGCAGAAGTGGATGCCCCGGCCGAAGGCGATGTGCGGGTTGGGGTCGCGGTACGGGTCGAACAGCTGCGGGCGGTCGAACTGGCGCTCGTCCCGGTTGGCCGCCGAGAGCGAGATGGCCACCAGCTGCCCCGGGTGCACCGTGACGCCGGCCAGCTCGGTCCTGGCCACGCAGGCCTTGTAGGCCGTCGCGATCGGGCTCAGGTAGCGCAGCGACTCCTCGACCAGACCCGGCGTCAGGGCCGGGTCCGCGCGCACCGCGGCCAG
Organism: Streptacidiphilus carbonis; assembly: GCF_000787775.1. Lineage (GTDB taxonomy): Bacteria > Actinomycetota > Actinomycetes > Streptomycetales > Streptomycetaceae > Streptacidiphilus > Streptacidiphilus carbonis. Next base: position 19,469 of record NZ_BBPM01000057.1, read on the forward strand.
GTGCTCCGGGTACGCGTCCAGGCACAGCAGCGTGTTCCCGAGCAGCGCGCTGGTGGTGGCGTGGCCGACGACGAGCAGCTCGTTGGCGAAGTTCACCACCGCGTTGTCGCTCAGCCGCTCCCCGTCGACCTCCGCCTCGACCAGCTTGGTCAGCAGGTCCTCGCGCGGCTTGACCCGGCGTTCGGCGGCGTGCTCGCGCAGGTAGGCGAACATCTCCGGGACCACGCGCATGGCGGCCTGGGCGTCCACGTCGTCGTCCAGGTCGTGGTCGCCCGAGGTGAGGGCGACCGCGCTGTGGGCCATCCGGTCCACCCAGCCCTTGAACAGGTCGCGGTCGCTCTTCGGCACCCCGAGCAGCTCGGAGATGACGATGATCGGCATCGGGTAGGAGAGGTCGTTCACCATCTCGATGCGGTCCTGGCCGGCCACCGCGTCCAGCAGCTCGTGGGTGATCTCGACCATCCGCGGCTCCAGGGCCGCGACCGTGCCCCGGGTGAACGCCTTGCTGATGATCTTGCGCAGCTTGGTGTGCTCCGGGGGGTCGGACTGCAGCAGGGTGCCGTCGCTGAACTCCGGGTCGATCTCCGCGTCGCCCACGATCAGCTCGGCGACGTCACTGGAGAACGTCCCCGGGTTGCCGAAGACCTCCAGCACCTCCTTGTACCCGTACACGTCGACGACGTCGTACTCGTTGACCTCGACCGGGTGCGCGGGCCTGCGCCCGCGCAGCCAGAAGAAGTCCGGGTTGATGCCCAGGCGGTCGGCGAGGGCCGCGGCCCTCTGCTCGTCCGTGCCGATGGCTGTGCCGGTCACTGTTCAGCTCCCTCGAGGTGGAGGTTGACGATGCGGGCGATCTCGGCCGCGGGACCGGCCTTCGGCAGGCCCATGTGGGTGGAGTCGATGTCGTACTCGTGGATCGCCCCGCTGATGTGCGGGGCCCAGACCGCGGCGTAGGAGTCGTCCGGGTTCTGCGTCGCGTTGAAGAACACCGCGTCGCCGTCGTAGACCGGCGAGTCGAACTCCAGCAGCATCTCCGAGTGCGCCTTGAAGAGCTGGCTGCCGTTCTCCACCAGCGCCTCGTGGTCCTCCTCCACCCCGGAGCCGATGAAGAACTCCTTGAAGAACTCGCGGACCTCCGGCATGTTCACCGGGTCCTCGATGTTCCGGAACCACCCGCTGGGCGGGCAGTCCATCAGGGCCAGCAGCGCCACCTCGTGCCCGCGCCGGCGCAGTTCGGCGGCGAGCGCGTGGGCGTAGGTGCCGCCGGTGGAGTGCCCGACGAAGTGGAACGGGCCGTCCGGCTGGACCGCCAGGATCTGCTCCAGGTAGTCGTCGAGCATCTCCTGGGTGGTCCCGGCCCGGCCGGTGCCGTCGAAGCCCCGGGCCTGGATGCCGTACACCGGGCGGTCGCCCAGCAGTTGGGCCAGGCCGACGTAGGACCAGCAGAGCCCGACCCCCGGGTGGACGAACCACAGCGGGGCCTTCGACCCCTCGGTCCGCATCGGCAGCACGGCCGCGAAGGGGTCGCTGAAGACCGGGGCCTGGCTGGCCTGCTGCTGCGACTCCAGGTACTCGGAGAGCTTCGCCACGGTGGTGGTGCGGAACATCACCCGGATCGGGATCTTGATGCCGAGCACCGCGCGGATCCGGCTGATCAGCCGGGTCACCCGCAGCGAGTGGCCGCCCAGGTCGAAGAAGTCGTCGTCGATGCCGACCTGCTCCAGTTCGAGCGCCTCGGCGAACAGCTCCGCGAGCTTGGCCTCCAGCGGGTTGCGCGGCGCGCGGTAGTCGGAGCCGGAGTACTCCGGGTCCGGCAGCGCGTTGCGGTCCAGCTTCCCGTTCGGGGTGAGCGGGAGCTGCTCCAGGGTGACGAAGGCCGCCGGGACCATGTGCTCCGGCAGGCGGCCGGACAGGTGCCCGCGCAGCTCCTCGACGGCCGGGGCCCCGTCCTGCGCCGGGATGACATAGGCGACCAACTGCTTCTCGCCGGCCCGGTTGTCCCGGGCGACCACCACGGCCTGGTCGACGCCCGGGTGGGCGGTCAGTGCGGCCTCGATCTCGCCGAGCTCGACCCGGAAGCCGCGGATCTTGATCTGGCTGTCCGCGCGGCCCAGGAACTCCAGCTCGCCGTCCGGGGTCCACACCACCAGGTCGCCGGTGCGGTACATCCGCTCGCCGGGGCCGCCGAACGGGCAGGCCACGAACCGCTGCCCGGTGAGCTCCGGGCGGCCCAGGTAGCCGCGGGTCAGGCCCGCGCCCGCGAGGTACAGCTCCCCGGCCACCCCCGGCAGGACCGGCCGCAGCGCGGTGTCCAGCACATAGGCCCTGGTGTTGCGGATGGGCCGGCCGATCGGCACCCGGCCGTCGGCGGTGAGCTCGCTCACCGTCACACCGACGGTGGTCTCCGTCGGGCCGTAGCCGTTGAACATCCGGCGCCCGGCCGACCAGGTGGCCACCAGCTCGGGCGAGGCCGCCTCACCGGCCACCATCAGCGACCGGACGGTGGACAGCGAGCCCGCCGGCAGCGCGGTGAGCACCGTCGGCGTCAGGATCGCGTGGGTCACCCGGTGGGCGTCGACGGTCTCGGCCAGCGGGAGTCCCGGGGCGAGCTGTTCGGCGTCCGCCATCACCAGCGCGCCCCCCGCGAACAGGGACATGCACATCTCGCCGACCGAGATGTCGAAGCTCGGCGAGGCGAACTGCAGCACCCGGCTGTCGGTGTCCACCCCCAGCCGCTCGGTGATCACCGCGACCACGTTGGCGAACCCGGTGTGGGTCACCGCCACCCCCTTCGGCCTGCCGGTGGAGCCAGAGGTGTAGATGACGTAGGCGGTGTTGGCCACCGAGAGCCGGCCGGACCGGTCGGCGTCGGCAGGCGCCGCGGGCGGTGCCTCGGCGACGGCGGCGGCGAACTCCGGGTCGTCCAGGCGCAGCACGGTGGCCGGCAGCTCGGGCAGCCGGGCCGCGGTGTCCTCGTCGACCAGGATCAGTCCCGCCGCCGAGTCCTCCACCATGTAGCTGAGCCGGTCGGCCGGGTACTTCGGGTCCAGCGGCAGGTACGCCCCGCCGGCCTTCATCACCGCGAGGACCGCGGCGCACCACTGCGGCGACCGCCGCAGCGCCACGCCGACGACCGTCTCCGGTCCGACCCCGCGCCCGATCAGTGCCCGCGCCAGCCGGTTGGCCCGCGCGTCCAGTTCGCCGTAGGTGACCGACTCGTCCTCGAAGACCACCGCGACCGCGTCCGGCGCCGCGGCGACCCGCTGCTCGAACAGCTGCGGGAGGGTGAGCGCCGGGGTCGGCACCTCCGTCCGGTTGAAGGCGGCCAGGACCTGGTCGCGCTCGTCCTGCCCCAGCACGTCCAGCGCGCCCACCGGGAGTTCCGGGTCGGCGGCCAGCTGGCGCAGCACCACCAGGACGCGGTCCGCGATCCGCTGCACCGACTCCTGGCTGATGGCCTGCCGCTGGTACTGCAGGATCATCCGCAGGTACGGCTCGGCGTCGGCCGCGAGGCCCACCAGGTAGGCGGCGCCCGCGGACGGGCGGATGCCGCTGAACGACAGGCCCGCGGCGGTGTTGGCCTCGCCGATGCCCTCCCGGTCCACCGGGAAGGACTGGAACAGCACGATGGTGTTGAACAGCTCCTTCAGGCCGGTGCCGCGCTGAATGCGGTGCAGCCCGAAGTGGTGGTGGTCCAGCAGCTTCGTCTGCCGGCGCTGCAGGTTGCGCAGCACGTCGGCGAGGGTGTCGCTGGGCGCGAACCGCGACCGGATCGGCAGCGAGTTCACGAACAGGCCCACCATCCGGTCGATCCCGGGGACCTCCGGGGTCCGGCCGGAGACGGTGGTGCCGAAGAGCACGTCCTGACGTCCGGTCAGCTGACCGATGATCACCGACCAGACGCCCTGGACCAGGGTGCTCATCGACACCCCGAGCTCGGCGGCGCGCTGCTTCAGCACCCGGGCCTCGTCCAGCGGCAGCGGGATGTCGACCTGGCCGACCCGGGCGTCGTCCTGGTCCTCCAGGACCTCGGTGGCGAGCATGGTCGGCTCGCTGACGCCGTCCATCTCCTCGGCCCAGGCCGCGGCGGCCGCCTCGTCGTCGCGCCGGGCCAGCCAGCGCAGGAACTCCCGGTACTCGGGCACCCGCTCCAGCAGGGCGCCGTCGCCCTCGGCCGCGTACAGCTGCGCGAGGTCGCGCACCAGCAGCGGGAACGACCAGCCGTCGAAGACCGCGTGATGGACCGTCAGGATCAGTTCCGAGCGGTCCGGGCCCAGCAGGGCCAGGCTGGCCCGCAGCATCGGGGGCCGGGCCGGGTCGAACAGGGTGTAGTGGTCGTCGGCGAGGATCCGCTCCAGCTCCGCCTCCCTCTCCGCGTCCCCGAGTTCGCGCAGGTCGGCCACCCGCCACGGCAGCTCCACCCGGTCCAGCACCAGCTGGGTCAGGTCGCCGTTGGCATCGGTGACGAACGCGGTGCGCAGGTTGGCGTACCGGTCCAGCAGCGCCTGCGCCGCCACCCGCATCCGGGCGGTGTCGATCTCGCCCTTGACGTGGAAGGCCACCTGCACGATGTGCGGGTCGAAGGCGTTCTCCTCCAGGCGCATGGTCTCGAAGAGCAGGCCGAACTGGAGCGGGGCCAGCGGCCAGATGTCGACCAGGCCCGGGTACTGCTGCTCCCAGCCCTCGATCTCGCTCTGCTGCATCCGCACCAGCGGCACGTCGGAGGGGGTCAGGCCGCCGGCGCCGGGCGCCGCCGCGTGGCGGGCCAGGCCCTCCAGCGCGGTGCCCCACAGGTCGGCCAGCTGCTGCACCTCGGAGCGGGACAGCAGACCGGTCGGGAAGGCGACCCTGGCGTTGAACCGGGGCCCCTCGGCGGTGTCGGTGACATAGGCGCTCACCTCCACCGACGCCAGCGCCGGCATGTCGGCGTCCAGCTCCGCGGCCAGTCCCAGGGCGTCCGCGGCCAGCGTCCAGCCGAGACCCCCGCGCTGCTCGGCCGGACCGCCCGCGGCCACCCGGCCCAGGTAGTTGAACGAGATCTGCGGCACCGGACGCCAGTCGAGCTCGGCGGCGGTGGACGGGTTGAGGTAGCGCAGCAGACCGTAGCCCACACCCTTGTCGGGGACGGCCAGCAGCTGCTCCTTCACCGCCTTGACCACGCCGCCCGCGGCGGCACCGCCCGCCAGCGCCTCCTCGACGTCGAACCCGTCGACGTCCAGCCGCACCGGGAACAGGCTGGTGAACCAGCCCACCGTGCGGGAGAGGTCGGCGCCGGGCACCACCTGCTCCTCACGGCCGTGGCCCTCCAGCTTGATCAGGGTCGAGGACGACCGGACGCCCCGGTCCGCGCGCCAGCGCGACACGGCGAGCGCGAGGCCGGCCAGCAGGCCGTCGTTGACGCCGCCGTGGAAGGCCGCGGGCACCGCAGTCAGCAGTCCCTCGGTCACCTCCTGGGACAGCTCCAGCGAGACCGAGTCCACGGTGGACATCACGTCCACGGCCGGGTCCAGCGCCCGGGCGCCGAGCAGCGGGTCGTCGCAGTCCAACAGCTCGGACCAGCGCGACAGCTCGCCGATGCGGTCGGCGTCCGACGCCTCGTCGAGCAGCGCGTGCGCCCAGCGCCGGGCCGAGGTGCCGGTGGCCGGCAGGCTCGGGGCGGCGCCCACCCGGATCTGCTCCCAGGCCGCCGCGAAGTCCGGGACCAGGATGCGCCAGGACACGCCGTCGACCACCAGGTGGTGCAGGACCACCAGCAGCCGGCCGGCGCCCCGCTCCGGGGCGAACCAGACGAACTGGGCCATCGTCCCGGCGGCCGGGTCGAGCCGGCCGGTGGCGGCGTCCAGTTCGGCCTTGGCCGACTCCAGCCACCGCGCGTCCCAGCTGCCGCCGCAGTCCACCCGCCGCAGCAGCGCGGCCGGGTCGACCGTGCCGGGAGCGCTGATCTCCAGGCTGCCGCCGTCCGCGCGGACCAGGCGCGAGCGCAGGACGTCGTGGTGGTCGAGCACCGCGGCGAGCACCGCGGTGAGGCCGGCCTCGTCGATCCCCTGCGGGAGGTCGAGCGCCGCGGACATCGAGAAGCGGTTGAAGCCTCCGCCGAGGTCGAGCATGTACCGGGCGATCGGGGGCAGCGGCATGGAGCCGGTGCCGCCGCCGTCGAGCTCGGCCAGGACGGGCTCCAGGCTCTGGCTGCCCGCGGCGGCGGCCAGTTCGGCCACCGTCCGCAGCTCGAAGATCTGCCGCGCGTTGACCACGACGCCGTGCGCCTTGGCGCGGGAGACGATCTGGATCGAGCGGATCGAGTCGCCGCCGATGGCGAAGAAGTCGTCGTCGGCGCCGACCTGGTCCACCCCGAGCACCTCGGAGTAGACCCCCGCGAGGACCTCCTCGGTCCGGCCCTGCGGGGCCCGGTAGGTCCCGCCGGTGAAGGCCGGAGCGGGCAGCGCGGCCCGGTCGAGCTTGCCGTTGGGGGCCAGCGGCAGCCGGTCCAGCGGCACCAGCACCGCGGGGACCATGAACTCGGGCAGCCGCGAGCTGATGAAGCGGCGCAGCTCCCGCATGCTGATCCCGGAGGTCATGTCGGCCTCGAACCGACCCTGGGCGTCGACCTCGCCGCCGGAGTCCGGGGCGCCGACGACATAGCCCACCAGCCGGGTGCCGCCGCCGGGGACCGGCTGACCGGTCACCACCGCCTGCTCCACGCCGGGGTGCGCGGTCAGCGCGGCCTCGACCTCGCCGGGCTCGATGCGGAACCCGCGGATCTTCAGCTGCTCGTCGTCGCGGCCCAGGTACTCCAGCTGCCCGTCGTCGTTCCAGCGGGCCAGGTCGCCGGTGCGGTACATCCGCGAGCCGGCCGCCCCGAACGGGTCGGCGACGAACCGCTCGGAGGTCAGCACCCCGCGGCCGTGGTAGCCGCGGGACACATTGCCCGCCACGTAGAGCTCGCCCACGGCGCCCACCGGCGCGGGCACCAGGCCCGCGCCCAGGACGTAGGCGCGCATGTTGCCCAGCGGCGCCCCGATCGGGGCGGTGTGCGCGCCGGTCCACCGGTCGTCCGCGGACAGCGCGAAGGTGCTGGCGTAGAAGCTCTCGGTCTGCCCGTAGGCGTTGACCACCCGGACTCCCGGGATCGCCTCGCGCACCCGCCGCACCAGGGCGTCGGGCAGCGCCTCGCCGGCGAACACCACGGCGTCCGCGGTGATCGTGCCGACCGTCTGGTCGAGCAGTTCGGCGAAGACCGAGGGCACCGTGCTGATCACGCCGCCGTCCCAGCCGCCGCGCTCCCCGATCACCAGCACGTCGCGCTCCAGCTCGACGGTGCCGCCCGCGGTCAGCGCGGTGAAGATCTCGAACACCGACACGTCGAAGTTGACCGAGGCGCCGGCCAGCACCCGGGTGCCGGACCCGATCCCCACCGACGCGGCCAGCCGCAGCACCCCGTTGACCACGTTGCCGTGGGTGACGGTGACGCCCTTGGGCAGCCCGGTCGAGCCGGAGGTGTACATCACGTAAGCGGCGTTGTCCGGCAGCAGCGGGGCCACCCGGTCCGCGGCGCCGAAGGACGAGCCGTCCGCGCCGCCGCCCAGGTCGAGGTCGCCGAGGTGCACCTGCGGGACCTCGGAACCGGCCAGCACGTGCGCGGTCTCCCCGTCCGTCAGCACCAGTTGGGGCCGCGCGTCGGAGAGGATGTGCTCCAGCCGCCGGCTCGGGTACCGCGGGTCGATCGGCAGGTAGGCGCCGCCGGCCTTCAGCACGCCGAGCAGGGCGACCAGCAGGTCCGCGGAGCGCGGCAGGGCGATCCCCACCACCGTCTCCGCCCCGACGCCGAGCCCGGCCAGCTCCCGCGCCAGCCGGTTGGCCCTGGTGTCCAGCTCCCGGTAGGTCAGCGACACCTCGCCGGACACCACCGCGAGCGCGTCCGGGGTGGCCTCGACCTGGCGCTCCACCAGCTCGGCGACGGTCACCCCGGGCGTCGCCGCCGCGGTGTCGTTGAAGGTGCGCAGGACCCGCTCCCGCTCGGCCGGCTCCATCAGCTCGACCGTGCCGACCCGGCGGTCCGGGTCGGCGGCCAGCAGGCCGACGACGCGCACGAAGCGGTCGGCGATCCGCTGGGCCGTCGCCCGGTCGAACAGGTCGGTGGCGTACTCGAGCTGGCCCATGACACCCATGCCGGGCAGGTCGGCCATGTTGAAGAACAGGTCGAACTTGGCGGTCTCGGTGCGGACCCGCTCGAACTCCACCTGCAGCCCCGGCAGTGAGAAGTCCTTCCGGGCGAAGTTCTGCCAGGCGAACATCACCTGGAACAGCGGTGAGTAGGCGGTGGACCGCGCCGGGTTCAGCACCTCCACCAGGCGCTCGAACGGCACGTCCTGGTTGTCGTAGGCGGCCAGCGACTTGCCGCGGACCTGGCCGAGCAGCTCGGCGAACGAGGGGTTGCCCGACAGGTCCGCCCGCAGCACCCAGGTGTTGACGAAGAAGCCCACCAGCTCGGTGAGCGCCTCGTCGGTGCGGTTGGCGATCGGCGAACCGATCGTCAGGTCGTCGCCGCCGCCGAGCGCGTGGAGCAGCACGGCCAGGGCGGACTGCAGCACCATCGACGAGGTCGCGCCGTGGCGCTGCGCCAGCCCGTCGATCGCGGCCACCACCTCGGGGGCGAGGGCGAACTCCACCGACTCGCCGCGGTGGGACGCCGCCGGCGGCCGGGGGCGGTCGGTCGGCAGCCGCAGCGGCTGCGGGACGGCCGCCAGCTCCTGGCGCCAGTAGCGCACCTGGGCGGCCTGCAGGCTGCCCTCGTCGCCCTCGTCGCCCAGCACCTCGCGCTGCCACAGCGTGTAGTCGGCGTACTGCACCGGAAGCTCGGCCCACCGCGGCGCCGCGCCGTCCCGGCGGGCGGTGTACGCGGTGGCGAGGTCACGGGCCAGCGGCGCCATCGAGGAGCCGTCGCTGGCGATGTGGTGGATCAGCAGCACCAGGACGTGCTCCTCGGCGCCGAGCCGCAGCAGGCTCACCCGCACCGGGATCTCCGAGGCGAGGTCGAACGGGTGCGCGGCGGCCTCGGCCATGGCGTCGGCCAGGCCCTCCGGCGCCACGTCCGCGACGCTGAAGTCCAGTTGCGCCTCGTCCGCCGGCAGCACCAGCTGCGACGGGACGCAGTCGGCGTCCTCGACGATCAGGGTGCGCAGGCTCTCGTGCCGTGCGACCACGTCGCGCAGCGCGGCCTCCAGCGCACCGCGGTCCAGCGCCCCGGTCAGCCGCAGCGGGAACGGCGCGTTGTAGGTGGACGACGGGCCCTCGAACCGGTCGATGAACCAGAGCCGGCGCTGCGCGAACGACAGCGGCAGCGACTCGGGCCGCTCGGCCGCCCGCCGCAGCGGTGCCCGCACCGGGGTTCCGGCGGCGAGGTGCCCGACCAGTTCGACGACGGTGGGGGCCTCGAACACCACCCGGATGGGGAGTTCGACGTCCAGGGCCGCGCGGATCCGGCTGACCAGCCTGGTGGCCAGCAGCGAGTGCCCGCCCAGGGCGAAGAAGTCGTCGTCGATGCCGACCCGGTCCAGGCCGAGCACCCCGGCGAACAGGCCGCACAGGGCCTCCTCCAGCGGGGTGCGCGGGGCCCGGCCGGTGGCGGCGCCGGCGAAGTCCGGCGCCGGAAGCGCCTTCTGGTCCAGCTTCCCGTTCGGGGTCAGCGGCACCTCGGCGATCGCCACCACCGTCGAGGGCACCAGGTGCTCCGGCAGCCGGTCCTTCAGGTAGCCGCGCAGGGCGCCGACCAGCGTGCCGATCCGGCCCGCCGCGGCGGGCTCGTTCGCCAGCACCCGGTCGGGCCGGCCCGAGGGCACGAAGGCCCCGGTGACGGCGCGGGCGGCGTCCAGCCCGGCCGGGAAGACGACCGCGTCGAAGCACTCGGCCGCTGCCGACCAGGTCAGCAGCGCGCCCCAGCCGCGCTCGGCGGCCCACTCGCGCAGGTCCTCGGGGTCGAGGGCCGGCCCGGAGGCGGCGGGTGCGGGGACCACCTCCATCGCGACGGCGGCCTCGACCTCCTCGGCGACCCGGGCGTTGGGGATGCGGGCGACCCGCACCGGGGCGTCGCCGTGCGCGCGGACCAGGTCCGCCAGCCCGACCAGGTCGTCGACCTGGGCGCCCCAGCGCAGGGTCGGGGCGTCGAGCACCGACAGCGCCGCCACCGGGGCCTTGTGCAGCACGATCTCGTAGCGGTGGCGGGTCAGCTCGTTGTGCGGGCGGCCGGCCTTCAGCCGGATCTCGACGCCGCCCGCGCCGTGCCGCTCGGCCCAGCGGGTGAACCACTCCGGGTCCAGGACCAGTTCCTTCTCCATCAGGATCGCCCGGGCCACCGCGGCCCGGCTCACCGACGGCGCGGCCTCGGGCCGCAGCGCCCGCTGGACGCCGGAGCGGAACAGCCGCAGCGTGGCGGCGTTGCGCACGTCGCCGACCAGGATCCGGCCGCCGGGGGCCAGCAGTTCCAGCGCGCCGGCCAGCACCCGGTCCAGGTACTCGGCGTCGGGGAAGTACTGGATGACGGAGTTGACCACCACCAGGTCGAAGTGCTCGCGCGGCAGGCCCGACACGTCGTCGGCGTTCTGGTGCCGCAGGTGCACCCGGTCGCCGAACCCGGCCTGCTCCACCTGGACCCGCAGCCGCTCGACCACCGGGCCCGACATGTCGGTGCCCCAGTACTCGGCCACGTCGCCGAGGGTCTGCGACATCAGCAGGCCGGTGCCGACGCCGAGTTCCAGCACCCGGCGCGGCGACCAGCGGGTGATCTGCTCCACCGCGGCGTCGCGCCACACGGCCATCTCGGCCAGGGCGATGGGCGCCCCGGCGGTGTAGCTGGAGTTCCAGCCGGTGAAGTCCTCGCCCCAGGCGGCGTCCGAGACGGCGTACAGGTCGTCGTAGATCTGCTCCCACTCGTCGACCTGCTCCTCGGCGCCGGTGGTGTCGGCGCTGCCGGCGTCCGCGGCGTCCACCTTCGGGACCACATAGCCGACCAGGCGCCGCTCGCCGGCGGCGTCCTCGTTCCAGGTGACCACGGCCTGCGCCACGCCGGGGTGGGCGACCAGGGCGGTCTCGACCTCGGCCGGCTCGATCCGGAAGCCGCGGATCTTCACCTGGGTGTCGGCCCGGCCCCGGAAGGCCAGGGTGCCGTCCGGCGCCCAGGCCACCACGTCGCCGGTGCGGTACATCCGCTCGCCGGGTCCGCCGAACGGGCAGGCCACGAACCGCTCCGAGGTCAGCGCCGCCCGGTGGGCGTACCCGCGGGCCAGGCCCGCGCCCGCGATGTACAGCTCGCCGGCCACGCCGATGGGCACCGGCCGCAGGCTCGCGTCCAGCACGTAGACCCGCATGTTGTCCATCGGGCGGCCGATCGGGACCGCCTCGCCGACCTCCTCGGGGGAGGCCATGGGGTGGCAGGTGGCGAAGGTCGTCGTCTCGGTCGGGCCGTAGCCGTCGACCACGGTCAGACCGGGGCAGGCCAGCATGGCGCGCGCCGCCGAGGCGGGGGAGACCACGTCGCCACCGGTCCAGACCTCGCGCACGCCGGCGAAGCACTCCGGGTTCTCGTCCGCGACCACCTTGAACAGGCCGGCGGTCAGCCACATCGCGGTGACCCGGTGCTCGGCGACCACGGCGGCCAGCGCGCCCGCGTCCAGCTTGCCCGCCGGGGCGACCACGGCGAGGCCGCCGCCCAGCAGCGGCGCCCACAGCTCGTAGGTGGAGGCGTCGAAGGACTGCGGCGAGTGCACCAGCACCCGCTCGTGGGCGCCGTTGCGGTACCTGCGGTCCGTCGCCAGGCCCACCACGGCCCGGTGGGTGACGCCGACGCCCTTGGGCAGCCCGGTCGAACCGGAGGTGTACATCACGTACACCAGCTGCTCCGGGTGCCACCGGCCGTCGTCCGGCAGCGGCTCCGCCGGGGCCGCGGCGACCGCGGACTCCGTGGCGGGGTCGTCCAGCACCAGGTAGCGGCAGTCGCCGGCGGGCAGGTCGGCGACGGTGCCGGAGTCGGTCAGCAGCAGGGCGGGACGGGCGTCGGCGAGCATGAAGCCGATGCGCTCGGCCGGGTAGTCCGGGTCCACCGGCAGGTAGCAGCCACCGGCCTTGAGCACCGCCAGCAGGGCGACGACCGACTCCGCCGACCGCGGCAGGGCCACGCCCACCACGGACTCGCGGCCCACGCCCTGCGCGGCGAGCACCCGGGCCAGCCGGTTCGCCCGGCGGTCCAGCTCGCGGTAGCGGAGGGTGCGGCCGCCGAAGACCACGGCGGGGGCGTCCGGGGTGGCGGCGGCCTGCTCCTCGAAGAGTCCGGGGACGCTCCGCCGCGGGGCCGGCACCGCCGTGTCGTTGAACCCGCTGAGCAGCCGGTCCCGCTCGGCCGGCTCCAGCACCGACACCGCGCCCACCGCCGTGTCCGGGTCGGTCACCAGCTGCTGCAGGATCCGCGCGAAGCGGGCGGCGATGCCCTGGATGGTGTCGGGGTCGAAGAGGTGGTGCTGGTACTGCAGCGCCACCCGCAGGTGCGGGTCGGCGAAGGCCATCACGACCAGCGGGTAGTGGGCGCCGCTGAGCGGGCTGATGCCGGTCACCGAGATGCCCGCGGCCGAGTTGGCCTCGGTGATGGCGACCCCGTCGATCGGGTACGACTCGAAGCCGACGAGGGTGTCGAACAGCACGTTGAGCCCGGTCGACCGGTGCAGGTCGAGCAGTCCCTGGTGGTGGTGGTCGAGCAGCGCGCTCTGCCGGTTCTGCAGGTCGGTGAGGAGGTCCCGCAGGGTGCCCGCGGGGCCGCAGTCCACCCGCACCGGGAGGGTGTTGATGAACAGTCCGACCATCGAGTCGACACCGGGCACCACCGGCGGGCGGCCGGAGACGGTGGCGCCGAACACCACGTCCTGACGCCCGGTCAGCCCGGCGAGCAGCAGCGCCCAGGTCCCCTGGACCAGGGTGTTGAGGGTGAGCCCGAGCTCGGCGGCGCGGCGGCCCAGGTCACGGGCGGCGTCCGCGCTCAGCGGGATGTCGATCTGGCCGATGCCGGCCGGGTCGGACCCGGAAGCGGCGTCGGCGGCGATCAGCGTGGGCGCCTCGATCCCGGCGAGCTCCCCGGCCCAGGCCCGCGCGGACTCCGCGCGGTCCTGCCCCGACAGCCAGACCAGGAAGTCGCGGTACCCGGAGGGCCGCGGCAGGGCCGACGCGTCGCCGGCCGAGCCGTACAGCCGCAGCAGGTCCTGCATCAGCAGCGGGACCGACCAGCCGTCGAAGAGCACGTGGTGGGCGGTGAAGACGAGCTCCCAGCGGTCCGGGGCCAGCATCACCAGGGACATCCGCACCAGCGGGGCCCTGGACAGGTCGAAGTGGGTGCCGTGGTCCTCGGCCAGGAACCGCCGGAGCGCCTCGTCGCGCCCCTCCTGGCCGAAGCCGCTGAGGTCCAGGTACTGCCAGGGGAGGTCGACGTGCTTCTGGACGACCTGCACCCGGTCCCCGGCCGCGTCGAACACGAAGGCGGCCCGCAGGTTGTCGTACCGGTCGAGCAGCGCCTGGCCGGCCGCCCGCATCCGGGCCGGGTCGACCGTGCCGGAGAGGTGGAAGACGAGCTGCATCTGGTAGGCGTCGAAGGTGGAGCCGGCCAGCATGGCGTGGAACAGCAGCCCGGACTGCATGGTGGTCAGCGGCCAGACGTCGGTGAGGCCGGGGTAGCGGTCCGCCCAGCCGTCCAGGTCGTGCTGGGACACCGGGACCAGCGGCACGTCCGAAGGGGTCAGTCCGCCGGCGCCGGGCGCGGCCGCGTGCCGGGCCAGGGCCTCCAGCGCGGAGGCCCACAGCGCGGCGAACTCCTCCACGTCCGCGGACGCGAGCAGGCCGGCCGGGAAGCCGATCCTGGCGGCCAGCTCCGGGCCCTGCTCGGTGTCGGTGACCAGCGCGGTCACGTCCAGCACCGAGAGCGCGGGCATCCGCGGGTTGAGGGCGGCGATCAGCTCGCCGGTGCCCTCGGAGCGGGTGAAGCCCAGGCCGCGCAGCTGCCCGGGCGCGTCGGCGGCGGAGAAGCGGCCCAGGTAGTTGAAGCCGATCTGGCCGGTCGGGTACCTGCGCAGCACCTCGGCGGTGCCGGGGTTGAGGTAGCGCAGCAGGCCGTAGCCGATGCCCTTGTCGGGCAGCGCGAGCAACTGCTCCTTGACCGCCTTGACGGCCGCGCCGGCGGCGGCGCCGCCGGCCAGGGCCTCGTCCAGGTCGACCCCGGCCAGGTCCAGGCGGACCGGGAACATGGTGGTGAACCAGCCGACGGTGCGGGAGAGGTCGGCGCCGGGGGCGATCTGCTCCTCGCGGCCGTGGCCCTCCAGGCGGACCAGCGCGGAGGACTCCTCGACGCCGCGGTCCCGGCGCCACTTGGCGACGGCCAGGGCCAGCGCGGCCAGCAGGCCGTCGTTGACACCGCCTCTGAACGCGGCGGGCAGGGTGGTCAGCAGGCTCTCGGTGACCGCGACCGGCAGCCGCAGCCAGGTGTGCTCGACGGTGGAGGCCGTGTCGACGGCCGGGTCCAGCTCGCGGCCGCCCAGCAGCGGGTCGGGGCCGGAGACCACCGAGCGCCAGAGCGGGAGTTCGGCGACCCGTTCGGGCGCCGACGCCTGCTCCACCAGGGCGTGCGCCCAGCGGCGGGCCGAGGTGGCGACCGCGGGCAGCTCCGGGGCACGGCCCTGGGCGATCTGCTCCCAGGCCGCGGCGAGGTCCGGCAGCAGGATGCGCCAGGAGACCCCGTCGACCACGAAGTGGTGCAGCACCACGACCAGGCGGCCGGCGCCGTGCGCGGCGTCGAACCAGACGAACTGGGCCATCGTGCCGGCCTCGGCGTCCAGCCGGCCGGTCGCCGCGTCCAGCTCGGCGGCGGCGGTGCGGTGCCACTGCTCGTCCCAGCTCCCGTCGCACTCGACCCGGCGCAGCAGCGCCGCGGTGTCGACCGAGCCGGCCGGGGCGACCAGCAGGCCGCCGTCGTCGGCGGTGACCAGCCGGGAGCGCAGGATGTCGTGGTGGTCCAGCACCGCGGCCAGGGTGGCGACCAGGCCCTCGCGGTCGATGCCCGCGGGCAGGTCGACCACCGCGGACATGGCGAACCGGTCCCGGCCCGCGCCGAGTTCACGCAGGTAGTGGCCGATCGGCAGGAGCGGCTGGGCACCGGTGCCGCCGCCCTCCAGCTCCGCCAGCACCGGGCCGGCGGCGGCCTCGCCGCCCACCGCGACGGTGGCCAGCTCGGCGACGGTCCGGTGCTCGAAGATCTGCCGCGGGGTGACCTCCACACCCTGGAGCCGGGCGCGGGAGACGACCTGGATGGAGCGGATGGAGTCGCCGCCGACGGTGAAGAAGTCGTCGTCGACGCCGACCCGGTCCAGGCCGAGCACCTCGGCGTAGACCGAGGCGAGGACCTCTTCCGCGGCGGTGGCCGGGGCCCGGTACTCGCCGACGCTGAGGTCGGGCTCGGGCAGGGCGGCCAGGTCCAGCTTGCCGTTGGGGGCCAGCGGCAGCCGGCCGAGCAGCGTGAACACCGAGGGGACCATGAACTCGGGCAGCCGGCCGACGGCGAAGCGGCGCAGCTCGCGCACCGACAGGCCGATGGTCAGGTCGACGTCGAGGTCGCCCAGGCTGCTCACGCTGCCGAGGCCGCTCTCGTCGGCCTCCACCGGGACGACGTAGCCGACCAGCTGCCGGCTGCCGCCGCGGCCCTCACGGACCGTCACCACGGCCTGGGCCACGCCGGGATGGGCGGTCAGGACCGACTCGACCTCGCCGGGCTCGATCCGGAAGCCGCGCACCTTCAGCTGCACGTCGTCGCGGCCCGCGTACTCCAGCTGCCCGTCGGCGTTCCAGCGGGCCAGGTCGCCGGTGCGGTACATCCGCGACCCGGCCGGCCCGAACGGGTCGGCGACGAAGCGGTCCGCGGTCAGGTCGGGGCGGCCGTGGTAGCCGCGGGCGACCTCGCCGGCCACGTACAGCTCGCCGGCCACGCCGACCGGGACCGGCAGCAGTCCCGCGCCCAGCACGTAGGCGCGGACGTTCCCCAGCGGGGAGCCGATCGGGGCGCTGCCGGCGCCGGTCCGGTCGTCGCCGGGCTCCAGCACGAAGGTGCTGGCGTAGAAGCTCTCGGTCTGCCCGTAGGCGTTGACCACCCGTACGCCGGGCAGGGCCTCGCGGACCCGGGCCACCAGGGACTCGGGCAGCGCCTCGCCCGCGAACACGACGGTGTCGACGCTGATCCGGCCGCGCACCTGGTCCAGCAGCTTCGCGAAGACGGAGGGAACGGTGCTGATCACGCCGCCGGTCCAACCGTCGCGTTCGCCGAGCACCAGGATGTCGCGCACCAGCTCGACCGTGCCGCCGGAGCACAGGGTGGCGAACAGCTCGAACACCGACACGTCGAAGTTGACCGAGGTGCCGGCCAGCACCCGGGTGCCGGCGCCCACGCCGATCGCGGACGCCAGTCCGAGGACGTCGTTCACCACGGTGGCGTGGGTGACCGCGACGCCCTTCGGGGTCCCGGTGGAACCGGAGGTGTACATCACGTAGGCGGTCCGGGCCGGCCGGGCCGCGGCGAGCGGCGCCGATCCGGCGCCGGCCTCGTCCAGGTACAGGTCCTCGTCCAGGTACAGGTGCGGGATCCCGGCGTCCGGGAGCACCCCCGCGGTCCGCGCGTCGGTCAGGACCAGCCGGGGCGAGGCCTCGGCGAGGATGACGTCCAGGCGCCGGCTCGGGTAGCGCGGGTCGATCGGCACATAGGCGCCGCCCGCCTTCAGCACCCCGAGCAGCCCGGTCACCAGCTCGACCGTGCGCGGCAGGGCGACGCCCACCAGGTCCTCGGGGCCCACCCCCCGCCCGGCCAGCACCCGCGCCAGCCGGGAGGACCGCTCGTCGAGCTCGCGGTAGGTCACCGACTCGCCGTCGCACTCCACCGCCACCGCGTCCGGGGTGGCCGCGGCCTGCCGCTCGAACAGCTGCGGGACCGTCAGCCCGGGCACCGGCGCCGCGGTGTCGTTGAACTCCCGGACGATGGTGTCCCGCTCCGCCGCGTCCAGCACCGGCGCCAGGGCGACCGGCCGGTCCGGGCGGGCCACCACCTCGCGCAGCACCCGCAGGTAGCGCGCGGTCACGGCCTCCGCCGTGGAGCGGTCGAACAGGTCGGTGGCGTACTCCAGGTAGCACTGCATGCCCGGACCGTCGGGGTCCGAGAAGTAGTTGAACTCCAGGTCGAACTTGGCGGTGGAGGTGGAGAGCAGCTCCAGTCGCGCCTGCTCCAGGCCCGGCAGGTCGAGGTCGATCCTGGAGTCGCTCTCCCAGGTGAACATCACCTGGAACATCGGATGGTAGGCCGTCGACCGCTCCGGGTTCAGGACCTCCACCAGGTGCTCGAACGGGGCGTCCTGGTTGTCGTAGGCCGCCAGCGCCTTCTGCCGCACCTGCTGCAGCACCTGGTCGAAGGTCGGGGTCGAGGACAGGTCGGTGCGCAGCACCCAGGTGTTGACGAAGAAGCCCACCAGGTCCGCGAGTTCGTCGTCGGTGCGGCCCGCGATCGTGGACCCGATGGCGATGTCCTGGCCGGCGCCCAGGTGCTGCAGCACGACCGCCAGGGCCGCCTGGAACACCATCGGGACCGACATGTCCCGCTCCCGGGCCATCCGCTCGGCGTCGGCCAGCAGCCCGGCGTCGATCGGGAAGCCCACCATGTCGCCGCGGTGGCTGGCCACCGGGGGGCGGGGGCGGTCCGTCGGCAGCCGCAGCGGCTGCGGCACCCCGTGCAGCTCGTCGCGCCAGTAGCCGACCTGGGCGGAGACCACACTGTCCGGGTCGTTCTCGTCGCCGAGCAGCTCCCGCTGCCACAGCGTGTAGTCGACGTACTGCACCGGCAGGTCGGGCCACTGCGGCGGCTCGCCCTGCACCCGGGCGGTGTACGCGGTGGCCAGGTCCCGCGACAGCGGCAGCATCGACTCGCCGTCACTGGCGATGTGGTGGACCAGCAGCACCAGGACGTGCTCCCGCGGTCCGGAGCGCAGCAGCGTCGCCCGCACCGGGATCTCCGCGGCCAGGTCGAACGCGTGCCGGGTCGCCTCCAGGACGGCGTCGTCCAGCGCGCCGGGCTCCACCTCCACCAGCGGGACGTCGAGCAGTGCCTCGTCCACCGGGAGCACCCGCTGCGAGGGCACGCCCTGGTCGTCCATCGCGATGAGGGTGCGCAGGCTCTCGTGCCGTGCCACGACGTCGCATACCGCCGACCGCAGCGCGTCCTGGTCCAGCTCACCGGTCAACCGCAGGAGGAACGGGACGTTGTACGTCGCCGAAGGGCCCTCGAACCGGTCGATGAACCACAGCCTGCGCTGTGCGAACGACAACGGGATCATTACTGTCCACTCCTGTCCATCTTGCGCAGTCGAGGCTGGCTCGACGTGCCTGCGTTTCTGACCGTGCTCGAAAGCTCTGAAATGAGGTGGGACTCGAAGACCGCCCGCAGCGGCACGTTCACGCCGAGCACCTTGCGGATCCGGCTGGTCAGCCGGGTCGCCAGCAGGGAGTTGCCGCCGAGTTCGAAGAAGTCGTCGTCCAGGCCGACCCGCTCCACCCCGAGCACCTCGGCCAGCAGCTCGCAGAGGATCACCTCCTGCGGGGTGCGCGGCGCCCGGTAGGCACGGCCGACCGACTCCGGCTCGGGCAGCGCCGAGCGGTCCGGACTGCCGTCCGGCCGCAGCGGCAGCCGGTCCAGCACGGTGAACACCGAGGGCACCATGGGCCCCGGCAGCTGCCGTGCGAGGAAGCCGCGCAGCTCGTCGGGGCGGGTGTCGGGGCCGGTGTCGGGACCGGACGGCTCGGCGGGCACCAGGTAGCCCGCCAGCTGCGCGGTCCCGCCGGGCCCGCGGCCGGGGAGGGCGGCCACGGCCGCCCCGGCCACCCCGGGGTACCCGGCCAGGACCGCCTCGACCGCGGCCGGGTCGAACCGCATGCCGCGGACCGTCACGTCCGTGCCGCCGCTGCCCAGTTGCTCGATCCGGCCGTCGGCGCCCCAGCGGACCAGGTCCCCGGTGCGGACCATCCGCGACCCCGGGGGACCGAAGGGGTCGGCGACGAAGCGCGCCGCGGTGCGGCCGCCGTCGCCCCAGTAGCCGCGGGCCGACGTGCTGCCCGCGACGTACAGCTCACCGACCGCGCCGGGCGGCACCGGGGTGAGCGCCGTGCCGAGGACGTACACCCGGGTGTTCGGCAGTGGGGCCCCCAGCGCCAGGCCGCCGTCGTCCGCCGGACCGGTGCCGTCCGGCACGGTGGACGCCGTGGCGAAGCCGGTCTCGGCCGGGCCGTGCAGGGTGACCAGGCGCGTCCCGGGGACGGCCGCCCGGATCCGCCGCGCCAGCGCGGCCGGGAGCGGCTCCCCGGTGAACACCAGGGCGTCCGCGCGGACCTTCCCGGTCCCCCGGTCGAGCAGTTCGGCGACGGCCGAGGCGGTGGTGCCGACCACTCCGCCGGCCTGTCCGGCGGTCTCCCCGGTGACGTCCCCGTCGAGGGGGTCGCCGGCCGTCCGGACGCCGCCGCCCGAGCACAGTGCGGCGAAGGTCTCCAGGCAATCCACCCAGGCGTCGGTCCCGGCCCCCGCCAGGGCGGGGGTGCCGGGGGCGGCGGACAGCAGCTCGGCCAGTCCCGGCAGCCGGTCGGCCGCGGCGCGGTGGCTGACCGCCACGCCCTCCGAGCCGCCGCCGTAGCCGCCGCCCGGGTAGGCGAGGAAGGCGAGGCCCTCCGGCCGCGGCGCCGCCGCCCGGTCCGTGCCGCCGGGGCGGTCCGCCTCCGCCGCGAGCCGGTCGGGCGTCAGCACGGGGACGCCGCGGTCCGGCAGGGCCGCCGCGGTCCCCGGGCCGGTGAGCACGAGCAGCGGCCGCGCGTCCCGCAGGACCCGTTCCAGCCCCGGGGCCGGATGCCCCGGGTCGACCGGTACGCAGCAGCCGCCGGCCTTCAGCACCGCGAGCAGCGCGACCACCCGGTCCGCGGACCGGGGCAGTGCCACGACCACCGGTGTCTCGGGGCCGACGCCGCGCCGGACCAGGCCCAGGGCCAGCCGCTCGGCCCGCTCGTCGAGCTGACGGTAGCTCAGCCGCACGCCGTCGTCCGACACCACGGCCACCGCGTCCGGCTCGGCGGCGGCCCGCCGCTCGAACAGGCCGGTCACCGTCGCCTCGGCGGCGTCCGCCGACGGCCCCTCGAACGTCCGTAGCAGCAGGTCCCGTTCCGCCGGCTCCAGCACCTCCACCGCGCCCGCACGGCGGCCGGTGTCCGCGGCGAGCTGCCGCAGCACCAGGCCGAAGCGTTCGGCGACGGCCTCCGCCGCGGCGGGGGCGAGGACGGTCCGCCGGTACTGCACGATCAGCCGCATGCGGTCGGGCTCGATGAAGACCAGCACGCTGACCGGGTAGTGGCTGGCGGTGAAGGAGCGGATGCCGGTGATCGAGATCCCGGCCTCCCGGCTCGCCTCGACTATGCCGGCGCGGTCCATCGGGAAGGACTCGAAGCCGATGATGGTGTCGAAGAGGGCGTCCAGCCCGGTCGCCGCCTGGATGTCGCCCAGGCCGTAGTGGTGGTGGTCCTTGAGCGCGCCCTGCCGGTCCTGCAGCCCGGTCAGCAGCTCGGCGAGGGTCTCCCCGTGGGTGTACCGCACCCGGACCGGCAGGCTGTTGAGGAACATGCCGACCATGGAGTCGACACCGGGGACGGCGGGCGGCCTGCCCGCGACGGTGGAGGCGAACACCACGTCCTGACGGCCGGTGAGCCGGCCCAGCAGCACCGCCCAGGCCCCCTGCACCACGGTGTTCAGGGTGACCCCCAGCCCGCTCGCGGTCCGGAACAGCTCACGGGCGGTCCCGGGGGACAGCGGGACCTCGGCCTGGCTCATCACCGCGCCGTCGTCCGCGACCGCCCCGGCGTCGTCCGCGGCCTCCCCGGCCGCCCCCGCCGGCGGAGCGGCCAGGGCCGGGCGGAGCAGCGTCGGCCGGTCCACCCCGCCGAGCTCCTCGCGCCAGACCCGGGCGGACTCCTCCGGGTCCTGCCGGGAGAGCCAGGCCAGGAACTCCCGGTACTCCGGGGGACGCGGCAGCGCCGGGGCGCCCCCGTCCGCGCCGTAGAACCGCAGCAGGTCCTGCATCAGCAGCGGTACCGACCAGCCGTCGAACAGCACATGATGGGCCGTCAGCACGAGCTCGTACGCCTCCGGGCCCATCCGCAGCAGGGACATCCGCAGCAGCGGCGGCCGGAGCCGGTCGAAGTGGGCGGCCAGGTCCTCGGCCAGGAAGCGCTCGAAGGCCGTGTCGCGCTCGGCGTCGCCGAGGCCGCCCAGGTCGAGGTAGTGCCAGGGCATCCGCAGGTCCTCCAGCACCAGCTGGACCAGGGCCCCCTCGGCGTCGTACACGAACGCGGTCCGCAGGCTGGGGTGCCGGTCCAGCACCCGCTGCGCCGCGGTCCGCAGCCGGTCCGGGTCCACCGGACCGGCGAGGCGCAGCGCGTACTGCACCTGGTAGGCGTCGAACGAGGCCTCGTCCAGGGTGGAGTGGAACAGCAGGCCGGACTGCAGCGGGGTGGTGGGCCAGATGTCGCTGAGCGTGGGGAAACGTTTCTGCCATGCGTCGATCTCGCTCTGGCGGACCGACACCAGCGGTACGTCAGACGGGGTGAGGCCGCCCGCGCCGGGGTCGGCCGCATGCCGGGCGAGGCCCTCGACCGCGGTGGCCCACAGGTCCGCCAGCTCCCGCACCTCCTCCGCGGAGAGCACCCCCTCGGGGGCGCTGAACCGGGCGTTCAGCCGGGGGCCCGCCGGGGTGTCGGAGACCGTGGCGTTGATGTCCAGATGGGCCGGCGCGGGCATCCGCGGGTCCTGGGCGGCGTCCAGCTCGGCCAGCTCCGGCATCGCCGCCGCCTCGGGGGCCTGGGTGAAGCCCAGCCCCCGCAGCTCCTCCGGCATGTCCGCCGCGGCGGAGAAGCGGCCCAGGTAGTTGAAGCCGACCTGCCCGATCGGGTACTGCTCCAGCACCGCGGCGGTGTTCGGGTTCAGATGCCGCAGCAGTCCGTAGCCGACGCCCTTGTCCGGAACGGCCCGCAGATGCTCCTTGACCCGCTTGACGGCCTCGCCCGCGGCCGGTCCGCCGCCGAAGGCGTCGTCCAGGTCCACCCCGGTGAGGTCGAGGCGCACCGGGAACGCGCTGGTGAACCAGCCCACGGTGCGGGACAGGTCGGCGCCGGGCGCGGCGCCCTCCTCCCGTCCGTGGCCCTCCAGCCGGACCAGCGCGGCGGCCTCGTCGACGCCGCGGCGGCGCCGCCAGCGCGCCAGCGCCAGGGCCAGCCCGGCCAGCAGCCCGTCGTTGACCCCGCCCCGGTACGCGGCCGGCAGCCGGGTCAGCAGGGCCTCGGTGACCTGCGCCGACAGCCGGACGTCCGCTGCGCGCACGGTGGACCGCACGTCCACGGCGGGGTCCAGCGGCCGCGCCCCGAGCAGCGGGTCGTCGTGTTCGACGATCGACTCCCACAGGTCCAGCTCCGCGACCCGCGAGGGCCGGGACGCCTCGTCCACCAGTGCGTGCGCCCAGCGCCGCACCGAGGTGGCGACCGGAGCCAGCTCCGGCTCCTTGCCCGCCCTGACCTGGCGCCAGGCGTCGGCCAGGTCGGGCATCAGTACCCGCCAGGAGACCCCGTCCACGACCAGGTGGTGCAGTACGACCAGCAGCCGCCCGGCCCCGCCGGGACCGGCCGCGTGGAACCGGACGAACCCGGCCATGACGCCCGCGGCCGGGTCCAGCCGCCGCGCCGCCTGCTCCAACTCGTCCAGCAGCAGGGCGCGCCAGGACTCCGCGGCCGCCGAGCCGGGCTCCGCGTCCCAGCCCCCGGCGCACTCGACGTGGCGGAGCAGCGGTTCCACGGCCACCGACCCCGGAGCGCCGACCACCATGCCCTCGTCGCCGGGCAGCAGGCGCGAGCGCAGCAGGTCGTGGTGATCCAGGACCGCCGCGAGGGCGCCGGCCAGGCCGGGCCCGGTGATGTCCGCGGGCAGCTCCAGCACCATCGCCTGCAGGAACCGGTCGAATCCCGGCCCCCAGTCCTTGATCCAGCGTGCCACCGGCAGCAGCGGCAGCCATCCGGTGCCGCCGCCGTCCAGCTCCTCCAGCACCGGCGCGGCCCCGGCGCCCGGCTCGCGGCCGGCCGCCGCCTCGGCGATCCCGGCGACGGTCCGGTGCTTGAAGATCTCCCGGTCGCTGACCACCACGCCCTGCGTCCGCGCCCAGGAGGCGATCTGCAGGGACTTGATGCTGTCGCCGCCCAGGACGAAGAAGTCGTCGTCGATGCCGACCCGGTCCAGCCCGAGCGTCTCCGCGAACAGGCCGGCCAGCAGCTCCTCCTGTGGGGTGCGCGGCGCCCGGTAGGCCGCGCCCCTGGACGCGGGCTCCGGCAGGGCGGCCTTGTCCAGCTTGCCGTTCGGAGTCAGCGGCAGCCGGTCCAGCAGCACGAACGCCGCGGGGACCATGGACTCCGGCAGGTGCCGGGCGGCGAAGGAGCGCAGCTCGGCGACGGCGAAGCCGGAGTCGAGCGCGATGCTGCCGTAGGCGGTCCCCTGCCCCCCGCCCGCCGCGCGGCCGGCGGTCTCCTGGACGGCCGGGACCACATAGGCCACCAGCTGCTTGCCGGTGCGGCCGTCGCGCACGACCACCGCCGCGTCCGCCACGCCGGGATGGCCGCTCAGGACGGCCTCGATCTCCAGGGGTTCGATCCGGATGCCGCCGATCTTGACCTGGGTGTCCGCGCGCCCGTGGAAGACCAGGTCGCCGCCGGGCGCGGCGGCCACCAGGTCGCCGGTGCGGTACATCAGGCCGCCGGGGGCGTCGAACGGGCAGGCCACGAACCGCTGCGCGGTCAGGTCCGGGCGGCCCAGGTAGCCGCGGGCCAGCGAGGCGCCGGCGACGTAGAGCTCGCCGGTCACCCCGGCCGGGGCCGGGCGGAGCCGGTCGTCCAGCACGTACACCCGGGTGTCGGTGATCGACCGGCCGATCGGCGGGGTGCCGCCGTCGGCGGTCAGCGGTGCGCTCATGGTGGCGCACACGGTGGTCTCCGTCGGCCCGTAGGCGTTGATCATCCGCCGCCCGGTCGACCAGAGCGACACCAGTTCGGGCGTGGTGGCGTCGCCGGCGACCACCAGCACCTGCACGCTCGACAGTGCGCCGGGCGCGACGGTGGCCAGCACCGGCGGCGGCAGGGTGACGTGGGTGACCCCGTGCTCGGCGATGGTCGCGGCCACCGGCTCCCCGGGGGCCAGCTGCTCCTTGCCGGCCAGCACCAGGGTGGCCCCGGACAGCAGGCCCATGCACATCTCCCACACCGAGGCGTCGAAGCTCGGCGAGGCGAACTGCAGCACGCGGCTGCCCGCGGTCACCTTCAGCCGGTCGATGTGGGTGTCGAGGAGGGCGGCCAGTCCGCGGTGCGTGACCACGACTCCCTTGGGCCTTCCGGTGGACCCCGAGGTGTAGATCACGTAGGCGGCCCCGGCCGGGTGGCCCGGTCGGGTCGGGTCCGTCCCGGTGAGCGGGGTGTCGGCGTGCCCGGCCGCCCCGGCGGCGGTCCCGGGGCTGTCCAGCAGCACCACCGGGCAGGGCAGCAGCGGTAGTTGCGCGTCGGTCTCCGCGTCCGCCAGGACCAGGCGGGCGCCGGAGTCCTCGACCATGTACAGCAGCCGGTCGGCCGGGTGGGCGGCGTCCATCGGCAGGTACGCGCCGCCGGCCTTCAGTACCGCCAGGACCGCCACCCACAGCTCGGGCGACCGCCGCAGGGCCACGCCCACCACCGATTCGGGCCCCACGCCGCGCTCCACCAGGAGCCGGGCCAGCCGGTTGGCCCGCGCGTCCAGTTCCCCGTAGGTCAGCGACTCCTCGCGGAACACCAGTGCCACAGCGTCCGGTGCCGCGACGACCTGTTGCTCGAAGAGCCCAGGAATTGTCGCCGCCGGTATCCCTGTGTCATGGAACGAGCACAAAGCGACCATCCCCCAATGGTTGGGCGTAGAGATTCGGTCATTCGCGGGTGACCCGGTCGGATCCTAGGACGCCGGTACCCTGCTGTTGATGAATTCGAGCAGCTCTGTACCGGCGCCCGAGTCGAACAGGTAGAAATGCCCCCCGGAAAAGACCCGGAGGTCGAAGTCGGAGGCGGTGTGCCGGCGCCAGCTCTCCACGGTGTGCAGCGGGGCCCGGCTGTCGGAGTCGCCGACCAGCGCGCTGATCGGGACGTCCAGGCGCAGGCCGGCCGCGGGGCGGTGGCGCTCCCAGAGCGAGAAGTCCGCGAGCACGGAGGGCAGCAGGGAGTCCAGCGCGTCCTCGTCCCCGGTGACCTCCTCGTCGAAGCCGCCCAGTCTGAGCACCTCGGCGCGGAACTCCTCCGGTGAGAGGCCGTGCAGCTTCGGCCGGTCCATGAAGGCCGTGGGCGAGGCCTGCCCCGACACGAACAGGTGGGTCGGCCGGGGGCCGCCGCGGGCCTGCAGCGCCAGGGCCGTCTCATAGGCCAGCAGGGCGCCGCTGGAGTGGCCGAAGAAGGAGAACGGGCCGTCGAGGACCGGTCGCAGGGCCTGCATCAGGGCCCGGACGAGCGGGCCGACCGCGGTGGGGTGGTCCTCGTGGATCCGGTTCTGCCGGCCGGGCAGCTGGACCGCGCACACCTCGACGCCGTCCGGCAGCAGCCGCACCCAGTCGGCGAAGGCTCCCGCGCCGCCGCCCGCCGGCGGGAAGCAGACGAGCTGGTGGTGGTGGCCGGGCCGGCGCGCCCGCCAGACGAAGGGGTTCTCGGCGGCGAGCCTGGCAGCGGGTTTCGCCGGCGGATTGCCTGTGTATGTGTTCATGGCTCCTCCGCGGAAAATGTCCTCAGCATTGTGCGGCGTCATTTCCGGGGTCGTCTGCGAGAAGCTCCGCTGGATTCTCCGGAGTCTTTGCGGCGATCGTAGGAGCGGCTTTCCGAGGGGGCAAGGAATGTGAATAGCGGTCCGGTTTTCGCGGGAGTCGGGACAAGCGGCCCGCAGCGTGTCCTGTCGACGGGACACGCATGCCGGGAGCACGACGACGACCGGGCTGCCGCGCCTGTCGGCGGGGCAGCCCGGTCGTCACCGGGGGTGGGGGGAGCGCCTCGGGTCAGCGGCGCGCGTCGCGGTTGAAGACGCTGCGGGCCCAGAGGTAGCCGAAGATGCTGAGGCCGACGCCCCAGGCCAGGGCGATGACGGCGTTGTTGCCGATGTGCGTGCCCATGAGCAGGCCGCGCAGGGTGTTGGTGATGGAGGTGAAGGGCTGGTACTCGGCGAACTGCCGCAGCCCGACCGGCATGGAGGAGGGCGGGACGACCGCGCTGCCGAGGAAGGGCAGGAAGGTCAGCGGCATGGGGGCGTTGCTGGCCGCCTCGATGGAGCCGGCCCCGAGCCCGATGGCGGCGGAGACCCAGCTGAGGGCGAAGGCGAGCAGGCTGAGCATGGCCAGGGCGGCGACCCAGTCCAGCGCCGAGCCGTGCGGGCGGAAGCCGACCAGCAGGGCGACGCCGATCACCAGCACCAGGCTGATCATGGTCTGGATGACGTTGCCGACCACATGACCGGTGAGCACGGACGACCGTGAGATCGCCATGGTGCGGAAGCGGTTGATGATGCCCTCGGTCATGTCCGTGCACACCGAGACGGCGGTGGAGATGGCCCCGGCGGTGACGGCCATCAGGATGATGCCGGGGACCACGAAGTTGGTGTACTGGGCGCGGTCGCCGCCACTGCCGGAGTGGGGGATGCCGGCGCCCAGGGTGCCGCCGAAGACATAGACGAACAGCAGCAGCATCAGGATGGGTGTGGCCACGATGGACACGGTCATCGAGGGGTAGCGCTGGGCGTGCTTGAGGTTGCGGCGCAGCATCGTCATCGAGTCGCGCATGGCGTAGGCGGTGCTCATCGGAGGGACTCCTTCACGGTGCTGGCGGCGGTGTGGTGGGCGGCACCGTTGCCGGTGAGCGCGAGGAAGACGTCGTCGAGGTCCGGGGTGTGCACGGTCAGCGCCTGGGCGTGGACCCGGCTGCGCTCCAGCAGGTCGAGCACGGAGCGCAGGGTGGGGATGCTGCCGTCGCTGGGGATCTGCAGGCTGAGATTCTCGTCGTCGCGGACGGCGGTGCTCAGCCCGAGCTGGGCGGTGGCGGCGTCGAGGCTGTGGGCGTCGGCGAACTGCAGCCGGATGTGTCCGCCGGGCACGAGGCGCTTGAGCTCCTCGGCGGTGCCCTCGGCGACGATCCGCCCGCCGTCGAGGACGGCGATCCGGTCGGCGAGCTGGTCCGCCTCCTCCAGGTACTGGGTGGTCAGGAAGATGGTGACGCCCTGCTTGGCGAGCTCGCGGATGAGGTGCCACAGGGTGCGCCGGCTGCGGGGGTCAAGACCGGTGGTCGGCTCGTCCAGGAAGATCAGGCTGGGCCTGCCGACCAGGGTCATCGCCAGGTCGAGCTTGCGGCGCATGCCGCCGGAGAAGGTGGAGGCGCGCTTGGTCGCGTCCCCGGCCAGGTCGAACTGGCTCAGCAGCTCGGCGGCGCGGCGGCGGCCCTCGCGCCGGTCGAGGTGGTGCAGGTCGGCCATGAGGAGCAGGTTCTCCTCGGCCGTCAGCAGGCCGTCGACGGCGGCGAACTGGCCGGTGACGCCGATCTGGGCGCGGACCGCGTCGGCGTCCTCCAGGGGCTGGCCCGAGACGAAGGCCTGGCCGCCGTCGGCGGCGATCAGAGTGGAGAGGATCTGCACCACGGTGGTCTTGCCGGCGCCGTTGGGGCCGAGCAGGGCGAACACCGTTCCCGGCCGGACCTCGAGGTCCACGCCGTCGAGCACCAGCTTGTCGCCGTACGACTTGCGCAGTCCGACTGCGCTGATCCCCTTGGGCGGGGCCATCTGTTCGGTCGTGGCACTCATGTGCCCCTCCATTCCGTTGCTTCTGGGGATGCGGGTCAGGCGGTCTTGGCGTGCTCGACGGTGATGTCGCCGAGGGTGGTGCGGGCGTGGATCCTCACGGTCCGGTCGTCCAGGGAGGCCGGCCGGTCGGTGCCGAGGTCGCTGTGGGCGGTGCCGGCCTGGGAGTCGATGTCGAGCCAGGCGGGGGTCCCCGGGAGGACGCCGATGTGCAGGTTGCCGGCCGTGGTCCTGAGGTCGTGGGTGCCGCGTTCGACGGTGCCCAGGCGGACGCTGCCGTTGGAGGTGCGGCTGGTGACCGAGGCCTGGGCGCGGGCGACGGTGACGTTGCCGTTGGAGACCTTGAGGTGGAGGTCACCGGTGATGTCGTCGATCCAGGTGCTGCCGTTGGAGTTCTTGATGTCGGCGTTGCCGGCGATCTCGCCGACGCGCACCTCGCCGGAGCCGGTGGTGATCACGGCGTTGCCGGTGGTGCGGTCGAGGGTGATGTTGCCGTGGTCGGTCTTGAGGCGTACGGCGAGGGCCTCGTCGAGCTGGATGTCGCCGGCGCTGACCCGGACGTCGCACCGGCCGAGCGGGCCGTCGGCACGCAGTCGGGCCAGTTCCAGCGTCCCGTTCAGGCTGGAGCCCTCGGGCAGGGCCACCTCGACGCGGACCGAGCCGCGGGGGCCGCGCAGTCCGCGGGGCCGGGGGGTCCTGATGGTCAGCTTGCCGTCGACGAAGTCGACCTTGGTCTCGTCGGCCGCGCGCAGGTCGTCGGAGTTGCCGGCGGTCGAGGGGTGGATCTCGACGACCGTGTCCTTGCGCTCGGA
>NZ_BBPM01000056.1:0-25666 GCF_000787775.1 Streptacidiphilus carbonis
CCACTCCGCCAGCAGCCCTACGGCCGGCAGCACCCCGTCCCAGCGCCCCTCCCGCGCCACCGCCGCCTCCCGCACCAGTCGGCGCGGGCGGGCGCCGGCCGGGCGCACCCGCAGCGCCAGGAAGCCCGTCGGCGCGCCGGGGCCGTCGACGCGGGTGTAGGCGGCCCTCCCGGCGCTCTCGGCCAGTGCCCGGACCGACCGCGGCGGCTCGCGGTAGCGCAGCAGCCCGCGCCCGCGCTCCCCCGTCGCGGCTGCGGGCCGCAGTGATCCCGGATGGGCCGTCAGTTCACCGTGGACGCCGACCAGGTGCGGTACTCCGCGGGCGGTGAGTCCGGCCCGGAAGTCGGCGCCGGTGCCGTAGGCCGAGTCCGCCACCAGCAGCGGCGGCCGCAGCCCCCAGTCGGCCAGTTCGTCCAGGACGTCGAGGACCAGCCGCCACTTCTCCCGGTGGCCGACCCCGACCGGCACCCGCGCCAGCTGCCGCCGCTCCGGGTCGTCGGCCCACTCCTGGTTCAGGAACAGCCGCCACCGCAGCGGGCAGGACGCCGCCGGGGCGACGGCGTGCACGCCGACCGCCACCTGGCAGCCGGCCCTGCGGCCCAGCCCGGCGCTGAACTGCCGGGCCACGCCCACCGACAGCCGGCCCCGTTTGGGGAAGGACACGTCCTCCACCACCCAGGCCTCCGGGCGGAGCAGCGGCAGCACCCGCTCGGCGATCCGCCGCTGCACCGGGGCCGGGTCCCACGGCGAACGGTTCACGAAGTAGCGCAGGTTCCGCGGCGCGGCGTGGCCGGCCCCGCCGTCCAGCACCAGCCGCTCCAGCCACCCCGCCGCTCTGGCCCGCTGGTCGCGGCGCCGCACCGACCCCAATACATCCGCCGCATACGCCGCCAGCGCGTCCGCCGTCCCGGCCGCCGCAGCGTCCCCGCCCCGAGGAGTCCCCATCCGACCACGGTGCGCCACCGCCCGGCATTCCGGAAGACGGCGGAACGCACCGCAGGGCAGCCGCCGTGAAAGGCGGCTGCCCTGCGGATCAGTGATTCGGGATCAGTAGGTCAGGTAGTACCCGAACACGTCGACCACCAGGTTGTTGGGCGTGTTGCAGACGTTCCAGAAGTCGATGTTGCCGGTCTGGCTGCCCGGGGTGGCCTGGACCAGGTTCGGCACCGTCTGGTTCTTCGTGAAGTTCAGCGTGGAGACGGCGGGGAGCGAGGTCGGCGGTGTCGTGGGCTCGGGCGTCACCGCGAGGTAGCCCGGCCCCGTGGCCCCGGGGATCGTCGCGTTGTAGACCAAGGCCGTCGGCAGCGGCGCCGTCCCGTTCTTCGTGAGCTCCAGGCTGAGGCCGCCAAAGGCGGCCAGCGGCTGCTCGGTGCGGGTGTCCACCACCCGGGTGGGGTCGGTCGCCAGGAAGGCGCTCGTACTGCCGGTGCTGTAGTAGCCCGCGATGTCCACGACGGCGTCGACGCCCAGCCCCGGACCGTTGGCGATGCGGATCTTGCCGTCGGTACCGACGGGCACGACGACCGCGTTGGCAACGGTCACCCCCGCCGGGAAGTTCACGTTGGACGTCGCCGGCAGCTTGCTGCCGTCCGGGTACGTGGTCAGGTAGCCGGCCGACTTGTTACCGGTCGCGGTGACGTTCAGTGCCACCGCGGTGACGCCGGCGGGGACGCCGGCCTTGCCCGCGATCTGGACCGCGATGGAACCCGTGGCGGGGATCTGCGCCTTGGCCGCGCCGGTGCCGTTCCGGGTGTCCACCAGCCGGGACGGCGGGATCGGGGTGTAGCCGCTGGCCGCGGCCTGGCTGAAGTAGCCGTCGATGTCCGCGATCAGGTCGACGGTCCCCCTGCCGCCGTTGTAGAAGTCGACGTAACCGTCGGCGCCCACGGGGACGAAGGACAGGTTGGCCACCGTCTGGTTGGCCGTGAAGTTCACGTTGGAGGCGAGCGGGTGGGTGGAGCCGTCGGGGTAGGCCGTGATGTACCCGGCGGCGCTGCCGTGGGTGACGGTGAGGTTGAGCACCGCGGCGACGGCGTCCGCCGAGATGCCGCCGTTGCCGCCGATCTTCAGCCTGATCGAGGTGTTGGGCTTGAGCGTGGTCTTGTTGGTGCGGGTGTCCAGCAGCCGGGTGGGGCCGTAGGCGGTGTAGTCCGAACCGTCCGGTGCGACGCTTCCGGACGCGGTCGCCGTCTGGGACCCGTCGGTCACGGTGATGCTGTAGGTGTGGACACCCAGCTTGGCGAAGGTGTGCCGGATGGTCACCGTGCCGTCGCCGGGCTCCGTGGTCGTGGTGGCGTCCTGGACGCCGTCCCAGCTGGCGCTCACGGTCACACCGCCGGCGCTGCCGGTGACGGCGACGTCGAATGCGACGCCGTAGGCGTTTCCGGCATCGGTCTGGGTGGCGGTGAACGCCAGGGCGGAGGCGGCGGTTCGGGCACCGGCAGCGCGCGAGCTCACCACGGTGTGGGAGGCGCCGCTGATGGTCGTCGAGGAGAGAACCGCCGGCTTCGGCAGCTGGACGGCCTGCTGCGAGACGGCGGGGTGGGGGGTCGAACCAGCCGCGTGGGCCGTACCGGGAATTGCGAGGGCTCCGGCTGCGCAGGTGGCAGCAAGGGCTATGAGGCGGCGACGAGACACCGTACTCCCAGGGGTTCTTGAGTGTGATGGATCAGTGTGGAGCGCGCTCACAGTACACACACCCACTGACAGGCCGGAGCCCGGTCACCTGTTGTCCGATTCGCCCGCGAACCGGGGGCAGGAGCACACTCCGTCCCATGACACTTCTGGTCGCGCACCGCGGCGATCCGCTGCTGCTGCGGGAGAACACCCTGCCCTCCCTGGCGTCCGCGATCGGGCTCGGGGCGGACTGGGTCGAGATCGACGTGAGGCTGACCCGGGACGGGGTGCCGGTGCTGCTGCACGACGAGACGCTGACCCGGCTGTGGGGGCACCAGTTGCGGGTGGACGCGCTCAGCCACGCCGAGCTGGACGGGTTGTCGCACGACGGCGGCTGGCGGATCCCGACGCTGCGTCAGGCACTGGAGCTCGCCGCCGACAGCGGGGTCCCGCTGATGGTGGACGTCCCGGCGCCGTCCGAGGCGCGGGTGTCGGTGGAGCTGGTGCGGTCGATGGGGCTGCTCGGCGGCTGCGTCTTCACCGGCGTGCCGGCCGCGCTGGTGGACGTAAGGGCGGCGGCGCCGGAGGTGGCCATCGCCATGAGCTGGGAGTCGCTGCTGCCGCCGCGCGCGGGGCTGCTGCGCCGGGTGCGGCCGCAGTACTTCAATCCGCACCACCGGCTGCTCACCCGGGCCCGGGTGGCCCGGATCCAGCGCCGGGGCCTGAAGGTGAGCACCTGGACCG
The DNA here is from genome assembly GCF_000787775.1 of Streptacidiphilus carbonis. Taxonomy (GTDB): domain Bacteria; phylum Actinomycetota; class Actinomycetes; order Streptomycetales; family Streptomycetaceae; genus Streptacidiphilus; species Streptacidiphilus carbonis. Next base: position 3,361 of record NZ_BBPM01000056.1, read on the forward strand.
TGGACGACCCGCTGCGGATGGCGGCGCTGGCCGACGCCGGGGTGGACGCGATCATCTCCAACGACATCCGGGCGCTGCAGTCGGCCTGCGCCTGACCGGGCCACCACCTGCGGTTAGACCGCACCCCCCGGGATGGAGTATGGTCTGGGAGTCGAACAGCACAGCCTGGCCTCGTGGAGCAGTTGGTTAGCTCGCCACCCTGTCAAGGTGGAGGTCGCGGGTTCAAGTCCCGTCGAGGTCGCACACACGGTCAGCCCGAATCCAACCGGATTCGGGCTGATCTGCGTTCCGGGGGCGTAGCGGGGACGCTCCGGGGTCGTCCCGGGGGCGGCGGTCGGTTCACTCGGGCCTACAATCGATACTGCTGTGACGCAGGTCACTCATATTTTCTTGAGATGCTCTCACCCGGACACTTCACCGGCGGGCATCAATTTTATATGTACAATTGCACCGCCCAAAAAGCCCCTGCTGACCAGCAAAAAGAAGCCGCACCGAACCCGGCGGAGTTCGGTGCGGCTTCTTCTGCATTGCAGGTCCTGCAAGATCCCGAATTACTGCGTGCCGTCGCAGAAATCGAGGGTGGTGCTACGGGCCTCAGGCCTCGCTGCGCTGCTGCGGAATGCCCGCCAACAGGGCGCGGACCTCCGCCTCACGGTAGCGGCGGTGCCCACCGAGCGTACGGATCGACGTGAGCTTGCCGGCCTTGGCCCAGCGAGTGACCGTCTTGGGGTCAACGCGGAACATGGTGGCAACCTCAGCCGGCGTCAGCAGCGGTTCGGCGTCAGGGGTACGAGCGGTCATGAGCGGCCTCCTCGGGAGAACCGAACCAACGCGGTTCTTTCCTTCAAATTCTGCACCTTGGTCTGCGATGCCCGAAATGGCATGCGCCGACCGAGTCGGTAATAGGACGAACGGCATGTCCTCGGCACTACAACTACACCATCCGTCCAACACCGACGGCCAAACCATCGGAATTGACCCTCGTGGGTTCAAGCTCGACGGATGACCACGGACCATGCCATAGCGGACAGTCACCCTTTAGTGACCATCAGTCATGACATGACCAGACCCCCCGCGTCCCCCGCGAAGTCTCTCGATCCTCCGCAGATCTCCACAGGTTGTGGACGCTTTGATCTGCGGTGAGGCTGGTTGTCCTATTTTGACACCCTGAGAGTACTTCGCGTCAACGGTGAGTCACGTCACGTTCGTGGGGTATTGACCCGATCCAGGACGTTGGTCCCATGTGGGCGGGAGATAAGCCCCCGTGTGACGTATGAGGGAAGGATGCCATGCGTCCCCTGGAGTGGTCTGGTCCATCCATGGCGTGAACTGTCGTGGCGGAACTCCGCCAGGAACGGCCCGGCGGGGCCGGACGGAACCGGCTGAGGCGCCGTCAGTTCGCGTACTGCAGTTCCTGGACCCGGCGCCAGCGCTCGGTCAGGGCCCGGTAGGAGCGGCCCGCCCTGGCCCCGTCGCCCTCGCGCAGGGCCGCTATCCCCTCGGCGACCTCCTCGACCGAGCGGTCCCCCGCGAGGCCCTCCTCGGGGATGACGTCCACCAGGCCGCCGTAGTCCAGTTCCACCAGCGAACGGGGGTGGAACTCCTCCAGCCAGCGGCCGACCTCCTCGACCCCGGCGACCATCGGCCCCTCGTCCAGGGTGTCCCGGAGCACCCGGAATCCACGCGCGACTCTTCTGCGCGCCTGCGCCATCGGCGTCCGGTAGCGCATCACCGGCGCAGTACGCCGCTTCACGCCCCCTGAATCGCCGCCCGCGCCCTCCCCGGACCCGCCGCCCTCCCCGGCTGCCCCCTCCTCGGACGCCGCCGCTTCGGTCCCCGCCTCACCGGCCTCCCAGCGGCCCGGCTCGAACTCCCGGTCCTCGGCGCCGAACAGCAGGAACCAGCGCACCGGCACGTTCCAGGTCTCGGTGAGGATCCACGGCCGCCCGTCCGGGTTCTGCGCCCGCCAGCGGTCCCAGTCCGCCTCCGCCCGCTCCCGCACCCCGGCCGGCATCGCCGCGTCCAGCAGCGGGGCCGGGAGCAGCTCCTGGAGCTCTTCCAGGGCCATCCAGCTGCGCAGCCGGGTGCGCCAAGGGCAGAGGTACACCACGCCGTCCACCTCGTGCACGAACGCCTCCCGGCTCTCCTGCTCCGGGACGGCCACCGGCGGCACCGCGATCAGGCCGGCCAGCCGCCGGCGCTCCTCCTCCAGCGCGGTCGCCCCGGCCACTGCGGCCGGCCCGCGCCGGGCCGCGGCATAGCCCTGCCAGTAGGACCGCTCGGGCTCCCGGAAGGCAGCCAGCGGCTCGTACACGCGCAAGTAGGCGGCGTAGGGGGGTCGCACCGAGGTCCGCAAGGTAGGCACGTCCCGCATCGTCGCACGGCGGGCCGCAGCAGTCCTACGCTTCTGGGGCCATCGCTGAATTCCGGCGGGGCTCGGGACGCCTGGCACGGCCGCTCGCCGCGTTGGCCGCCCCGAGCTGATCCCGCCGGAATTCAGCGATGGCCCCACAACGCCCGCACCACAGCAGCGGGCGCCATCCGACAATGGAGTCACCACCGTGACCGATGTCAGTGAGCGTTCCGGCGTACTGCGCCGGATCTTCGCCTCCGAGCAGGAAGCGGCCCCCGGCGACAGCCACGAGCAGGTCGTCCTGTGCCACGACCGCGACAGCGGCCTCAAGGCCGTCATCGCCATCCACTCCACCGCCCTGGGACCGGCCCTCGGCGGCACCCGGTTCCACCCCTACGCCTCCGAGGAGGAGGCGGTCCAGGACGCCCTGAACCTGGCCCGGGGGATGTCCTACAAGAACGCCCTGGCCGGCCTGGACCACGGCGGCGGCAAGGCCGTCATCATCGGCGACCCGGCCCCCCGCGCCGAGGGCGGCGACAAGAGCGAGGCGCTGCTGCGCGCCTACGGCCGCTTCGTCCAGTCCCTCGGCGGGCGCTACGTCACCGCCTGCGACGTCGGCACCTATGTCGCGGACATGGACGTGGTCGCCCGCGAGTGCGACTACGTGACCGGCCGCTCGCCCGAGCACGGCGGCGCCGGGGACTCCTCCGTGCTGACCGCCTTCGGCGTGTTCCAGGGCATGCGCGCCTCGGCCCAGCACCGCTGGGGCAGCCCCTCGCTGGAGGGCCGCCGGGTCGGCGTGGCCGGCATCGGCAAGGTCGGCCACCACCTGGTCCGGCACCTGGTCGAGGAGGGCGCCCACGTGGTGGTCACCGACGTCCGCGCGGGCGCCGTCGACCGGGTCCGCGCCGACCACCCCGGGGTGGAGCCGGCCGCCGACACCGCCGCCCTGATCCGAGCCGACCTGGACGTCTACGCCCCCTGCGCGCTCGGCGGCGCGCTGAACGACACCACCGTCCCGGTGCTCACCGCCGGGATCGTCTGCGGCGCGGCCAACAACCAACTGGCCCACCCCGGCGTCGAGAAGGACCTCGCCGACCGCGGGATCCTCTACGCGCCCGACTACGTGGTGAACGCGGGCGGAGTGATCCAGGTCGCCGACGAGATCGACGGCTTCGTGTTCGAGCGGGCCCGGGCGAAGGCTGCGAAGATCTTCGACACCACTCTGGAGATCTTCGACCGGGCCCGGGCCGACGGGGTGCCCCCGGCGGTCTCCGCCGACCGGCTCGCGGAGCGCCGGATGGCCGACGTCGGCCGGCTCCGCTCGATCCTGCTCACCTCGCCCCGGAAGCGGTAGCCCCGGCAGCCGTGACCGCAGGAGTGGTTCGGGACAAGAACGGCATTCTCACCTGACAGGGCCGTCCGAGGGATACGGACCGCCCCGACGGGGGACAACCGTCCTGGAGCGGCCCCTTCCGGCGCTCCGGGACGAGTCCTGCGAAAGCCACCCATTCCTGCCCTGACCTGCATCGATATGGTCACAACCCGAGCCGGGGTGCGGCATGTCGCACGGGCGGCGTACCGTACGGCGCTGGAAGCAGGTACCGTTATTGCTCTAAGGACCGACCCTCTCACTCCGGCGAGGGGTCGTTCCTCATCATGAACGCGTGTCAAGACTCGGGGCCATGAGCCCCGTCGTTGAGGGGGTCGAGCCATGGGGCGCGGCCGGGCCAAGGCCAAGCAGACAAAGGTCGCCCGCCAGCTGAAGTACGGCGACGTGGGTTTCGACCCGTCACGTCTGGCCAACGAGCTGGGCGCATCGCCAACGAGGGAACCGGTGAATCCGGAGCCCCTTGATGACGATGAGGATGACGACGACGATCCGTACGCCACGTACGCACAGCTGTACAACGGCGAGGACGACGACGAAGAAGAGGACGAGCCAGCGGGCCGCCAGGTCCGCAAACACGCTTGACCTCTTCGAGCCGACCGAAGAGCCGATCCGGTGCCGACCGGGTCGGCCCTTCGGCGTATCCGCGGGCGGTGACGCCGTGCGACGGCTGAGCGTGCCGCCCCGGCCGGGTCGAGCTGGACGGGGGCGCCGCCGCGACCGGCCGCGCCCCTCGTGCAGCCAACTGTCCTACTCCGCGTACGCGCCGTACAGGGCCGCACCGCCGTCGGACCACTCGCCGCCGCGCTCGACGATGTCGCCCAGCGGCCAGGCCTCGACGTCGCGGTCGGCCAGGATGGCCAGCACCGCGTCCACCGACTCCGGCGGGACCACGGCGACCATGCCGATGCCCATGTTCAGGGTCTTCTCGATCTCCAGCGTCTCCATCCGGCCGACCTGGGCCACGGTCCGGAACACCGGCAGCGGCGTCCAGGTGCCCCGGTCCAGCCGGGCGTGCAGGCCCTCCGGGATCACCCGGGCCAGGTTGGCGGCCAGGCCGCCCCCGGTGACGTGCGAGAAGGCGTGGATCTCGGTGGCGCGGGTGAGCGCCAGGCAGTCCAGCGAGTAGATCCGGGTCGGCTCCAGCAGCTCCTCGCCGAGGGTCCGGCCGAACTCCTCGACCCGGCGGTCCAGCTTCCAGCCGGCCTGGTTCAGCAGCACGTGCCGGACCAGCGAGTAGCCGTTGGAGTGCAGCCCGGAGGCGGCCATGGCGATGACCACGTCGCCGGACCGCACCCGGTCCGCGCCCAGCAGGGCGCCGGCCTCGACCACGCCGGTGCCGGCCCCGGCCACGTCGTACTCGTCCGGGCCGAGCAGCCCGGGGTGCTCGGCGGTCTCGCCGCCGACCAGGGCGCAGCCGGCCAGCACGCAGCCCTCGGCGATGCCCTTGACGATCTGGGCGACCCGCTCCGGGTGGACCTTGCCGACGCAGATGTAGTCGGTCATGAACAGCGGCTCGGCGCCGCAGACCACCAGGTCGTCCACGACCATGCCGACCAGGTCGTGCCCGATGGTGTCGTGCTTGTCCATGGCGGCGGCCAGGGCGACCTTGGTGCCCACGCCGTCGGTCGCGGAGGCGAGCAGCGGGCGCTCGTACCGCTTCAGGGCGCTCGCGTCGAACAGCCCGGCGAAGCCGCCGAGGCCGCCGACCACCTCGGGCCTGGTGGCCTTGCCGACCCACTGCTTCATCAGCTCGACGGCGAGGTCGCCGTTCTCGATGGAGACTCCGGCCGCGGCGTAGGTGGCGCCGCCGCCAGGGCCTGCGCCGGGCGTGGGAGGGGTCTGGTCGCTCACAGGAACGGCCCTTTCAGGGGTGGGGGTGCAACAACAGGCTCAGGGGCGGCGCAGGGCGTCGGCGGCGCCGATGCCGCCGAGCATGGACTGCACGCCGTCGGCGTCGCTGCGGTTCTTCCCGGCGTTGCGCACGCCGGGCGCGCGGCCTGCCGAGGCGATCTCCGCCTCCAGCAGGTGCTTGCCGAGCAGTTCCGGGTCGGGCAGCTCCATCGGGTACTCGCCGTCGAAGCAGGCGCAGCAGAGCCGCTCCTTGGGCTGGTCGGTCGCCTCGACCATGCCCTCGGTGCTGATGAAGGCGAGCGAGTCGGCGCCCAGCGAGGCGCCGATCTCGTCCACCGACAGGCCGTTCGCTATCAACTCGGCCCGGGTGGCGAAGTCGATGCCGAAGAAGCAGGGCCACTTGATCGGCGGCGAGGAGATCCGGATGTGCACCTCGGCCGCGCCGGCCTCGCGCAGCATCCGGACCAGGGCGCGCTGGGTGTTGCCGCGGACGATCGAGTCGTCCACGACGACCAGGCGCTTGCCCTTGATGACGTCCTTCAGCGGGTTCAGCTTCAGCCGGATGCCGAGCTGCCGAATGGTCTGGTTGGGCTGGATGAAGGTGCGCCCGACGTAGGCGTTCTTCACCAGGCCCGAGCCGTAGGGGATGCCGCTGGCCTCGGCGTAGCCGATGGCGGCCGGGGTGCCCGACTCCGGAGTCGCTATCACCAGGTCGGCCTCGGCCGGGGCCTCCTTGGCGAGGCGGCGGCCCATCTCGACCCGGGACAGGTGGACGTTGCGGCCGGCGATGGTGGTGTCCGGGCGGGCCAGGTACACGTACTCGAAGACGCAGCCCTTGGGCTTCGCCTCGGCGAAGCGGGAGCTGCGCAGGCCGTTCTCGTCGACGGCGATCAGCTCGCCCGGCTCGACCTCGCGGATGAACGAGGCGCCGACGATGTCCAGCGCCGCGGTCTCGGAGGCGATCACCCAGCCGCGTTCCAGCCGGCCCAGCACCAGCGGGCGGATGCCCTGCGGGTCGCGGGCGGCGTAGAGGGTCTGCTCGTCCATGAAGACCAGCGAGAAGGCGCCCTTGACCCTGGGCAGGACCTGCCGGGCGGTCTCCTCGATGGACAGGTCCGGGTGGCCCGCCAGCAGGGCGGTCACCAGGTCGGTGTCGTTGGTGACCGCGGAGCGGCCGGAGCGGGAGACGTGCTGCTCGCCGGGGAGCTGCGCGACCATCTCGGCCAGCTCGGCGGTGTTGACCAGGTTGCCGTTGTGGCCGAGGGCCAGCGAGCCCTGGGCGGTGGCCCGGAAGGTGGGCTGGGCGTTCTCCCACACCGAGGAGCCGGTGGTGGAGTACCTGGCGTGGCCGACGGCGATGTGGCCGAGCAGCGAGCCGAGGGAGGTCTCGTCGAAGACCTGGGAGACCAGGCCCATGTCCTTGTAGACCAGGATCTGGGAGCCGTTGCTCACTGCGATGCCCGCGGACTCCTGTCCGCGGTGCTGCAGGGCGTACAGCCCGAAGTACGTGAGTTTGGCGACCTCTTCACCGGGGGCCCAGACACCGAAGACGCCGCAGGCGTCCTGGGGGCCCTTCTCGCCGGGAAGGAGGTCATGGCTGAGTCGTCCGTCACCGCGTGGCACGCCTCCGAGTCTAGGGCAGTCCGGCGGTACCGGCTGAACGGGGGACGGACGCAGGTCGCGCCCGGGTCACGCAGCGGATCGCTGACGCGCGTAGATATCGGGCGAATCGGATCATCCCATCACTGGGAGTAGTGAAGAAAGATCACTGCGCTCGCCCGAGGCCGTGAGTTGCGCCACGTCCAGCAGCTCGGCCCAGGAGGCCCGGCCGGTGGCCAGCCGGATCCAGGGCAGCGGAGCGGTCTCGACCACATTGGGCGGGGTGCCCCGGGTGTGGCGCGGGCCCTCGACGCACTGCACCACGGCGAACGGGGGGATCCGCAGCTCGACCGAGCCGCCGGGGGCGGCGGCGGCCAGCGAGTCGGCGAGCAGGCGGGTGGTGGCGGCCAGCGCCTGGCGGTCGGGCGGGATCCCGGTGCCGAGGGCGTCGGCGAGGTCGTCGCCGTGGACGACGGTCTCCAGCAGCCGGGTGACCAGGTAGTCGGAGAGCAGTATCGGTCCGTAGCGGGTGGGCAGCGCCAGGCCGGGGGCGTGCTCCTCGGCGAGCGTCCTGAGCAGCAGGTCCGCGGCCCGGTCGAACTCGGCGGCGACCTGCTGCGGACTGCCGCCGAAGGCGTCGGCCGCGTACGCGCGGACACCCTGGTCGATCACGGTCGCGGCACTGCGGGCGCCGAGCACCCAGCCGGTCAGCGACAACTGCTCGGCGCCGCGCGGGATGTCGGCGCCCAGGTTCTTCGGGACCCAGTCCAGGACGTAGCCGAGGTGCGCCACAAGCTCGCGCACCCGCCACTCGCCGAGCCGGGTGGGCCGCGCCAGCAGGGCGTCGGCGTCGGCGGCCGTGCACAGGCTGTGGACGGCGCCGCGCAGCACCTCCGTCTGGGCGGCCAGTGCCGCCCGCGTCCTGGCCGGGTCGTAGCTGCGGGGACGGGGCTTGCGTTCGGCTGGCGGCATGTCAGCGAGAGTAGGCACGAATCCCGCTTGCCGCCAGGACGTCGGGGCGGCGACGCTGCTGGCATGACCACCGAACCAGCCGCCCCGACCAGCACCGGCCCGTCCCCGGGCGCCGTCCCGCCCGCGGGCACGGCCGCGACCGCAGCCGTGGCGCCGACCGCGCCGGGCTCCGCCCGCAAGCAGGCGCTGCTGGCCTCGGCCGCCGCCGGGACCACGGTGGTGCTGTGGGCCTCCGCCTTCGTCGGCATCCGCGCGGCGGGGCGGGCCTTGGAGCCCGGGCCGCTGGCGCTGGCGCGGCTGCTGGTCGGCAGCCTGGTGCTCGGGGCGATCGTCGCGGTCCGGCGCGACCCCTTCCCGGCGCGCCGGGACCTGCCGGGGATCGTGGCCTGCGGGGTGCTGTGGTTCGGCATCTACAACGTGGCCCTGAACGCCGCCGAGCGGCTGGTGGACGCCGGGACGGCGGCCATGCTGGTGGGCGTGGGGCCGATTCTGATGGCCCTGCTGGCCGGACTGCTGCTCAAGGAGGGCTTCCCCCGGCCGTTGATGCTGGGGATGCTGCTCTCCTTCGGGGGCCTGGTGGTCATCGGCCTGTCGTCCTCCGGCGGCAATGGCGGCTCAGTCGGCTGGGGCGCGCTGCTGTGCTTCGCCGCAGCGCTGGCGTACGCCACCGCCGTGGTGATCCAGAAGCCGCTGCTGGCCCGGGTGTCGGCACTCCAGATCACCTTCCTGGCCTGCACCGTGGGCGCCGTCGCCTGCCTGCCGTTCGCCCCCGCCCTGGTCCGCGAGGCGGGGCGGGCACACGCCTCCCCGGTCGCCTGGGCCGTCTACCTCGGCGCGCTGCCTACCGCCGTCGCCTTCACCACCTGGGCCTACGCCCTGGCCCGCACCAGCGCGGGCCGTCTCGGCGTGACCACCTACCTGGTCCCGCCGATCTCGGTGCTGCTGGGCTGGCTGGTCCTCGGCGAGGTCCCCGGCTGGATCGCCCTGGTGGGCGGCGTGCTGTGCCTGGCGGGCGTGGCGGTGTCCCGGCTCAGGTTCGGCCGGGGCACGGGCTGACGCCACGGGCTGACCGCACAGGCTGACCGCACGGACTGACGCAGGATCAGACAGCGTCGGGGAGGTAGTAGCCGTAGCCGGTCCGATTCGGCTCGGCGGCCTGGAGGCCCTTGAGCAGCGCGGGCGGGGTGGTGGGGTGGACGGTGGGGTAGTCGACCTCGTCCAGGGCCGGGTCGACCGGGAAGGCCGGATGCTCGTCGGCCGGGTCGGTGCTGAAGCGGGCGGCCGCGCCCGGCGTTCCGCCGCGGGCGTCGAGCCGTACCCAGCGTCCCTCCAGCAGCACGGCGTTGAGGCCGTGCACGACGAAGCCGCCGGGTACGTCGTCGGCCAGCCGCTGGTAGCAGAGGCCGGCCGGGATGCCGTTGGCGCGGAGCAGGGCGGCGAACAGGTGCGCCTTCCCGTGGCAGATCGCGTTGCCCTCGGCCAGCACGTCCGAGGCGACGTAGGCGGCGCTCCAGTCGCCGAGATCCCGGGAGTGCGGCAGCTGCTCCAGGACGAAGTCGAAGGTCGCCCTTGCCGTGGCCACCTCGCCTGCGGCAGAACGCAGTTCGGCGGCCTTGGCCAGCAGGGCCGGATGGGTGTGGTCGATCACGGCGTCAGCGGCGAGGTAGTCGCCGGGGGCGACGGCAAGGGGGGCGATCATCCGATCACCGTACCCAAACCACTTGACCCGGAGCGGACTCCAGGTGCTTCGCTTGCTCCATGACGGACTTCCTCTCCCCCGGCCAGGTCGTGGAACGCAGCGGCTTCAGCCTGGACACGCTGAGGTACTACGAACGGATCGGACTGCTCGACCGGGTCGAGCGCGGCCCCGGCGGGCGGCGCCGCTACGCCGGTGAGGACCTGGAGTGGCTGGGGGTGCTCCGCTGCCTGCGCGACACCGGGATGCCGATCGCGCAGATGCGCCGGTACGCCGAGCTGGCCCGGGAGGGCGACGGCACCATCGCGGAGCGGATGGCGCTGCTGATCGAGCACGACGAGCAGGTCGAGCGCACCGTCGCCGACCTGCGCGGTCAGCAGGCCCATCTGAAGCAGAAGATCAGCTGGTACCGGACCCAGCTCCCGGGGCCGGAGGCGGCGTCGGAGCGGTGACCGTGACCCCCCGGAGCTTGTCCGGGTTGCGGACCAGCCGGATTCCGCAGATCCCGTTCTCGTCCAGCTCCAGGATGCAGACGCTGTCGGGCTCCCCGGCGGAGGTCACCAGCAGACCCGGCTGACCGTTGACGTCCACGCTCCGGACGCCGAAGTCCAGGATCCGGCCGGTCATGATGCCGAGGATCCAACGGGCCGCCTTGTCGGCTCCGACGATGGGGCGCAGCGCCGCGCGGATCTTGCCACCGCCGTCGGACCACACCGTGACGTCCGGGGCCAGCAGCTCCATCATCCGGTTGAGGTCGCCGCCGAGGCAGGCGGCCAGGAACTCGTCGGTGGCCTTCCTGCGCACCTCGGCCGGGGCGTCGTAGCGCGGGCGGCGGGCCTGGACGTGGGAGCGGGCCCGGCTGCCGACCTGGCGCACCGAGGCCTCGGTGCGGTCGAGCATCCCGGCGATCTCGGCGTAGGGGAAGCCGAAGACCTCCTTGAGGATGAACACGGCCCGCTCCAGCGGCGAGAGCGACTCCAGCACCACCAGCATGGCCATCGAGACGGCCTCGGCCTGCTCCACCTCGCCGCTGGTGTCCGGCGCGGTCACCAGCGGCTCCGGCAGCCAGGGGCCGACATAGGACTCGCGCTGCACCGAGGCCGACTTGAGCCGGTTGAGCGAGAGGTTGGTAACGGTACGGGCCAGGTACGCCTTGGGTTCGGCGACTCCCGTCGGATCGACCCGGCTCCAACTGAGCCACGCGTCCTGGAGGATGTCCTCGGCGTCGGCCGCACTGCCGAGCATCCGGTAGGCGATGCCGAACAGCACCGGTCGGTGCTGCTGGAACGGCGTGAGGGAGTCACTGGTCGTCACGCCTGGGAAACTACCCGACCGATCGGGATCCTGCAGCGGTCCCTGCGGTGGTCCCTGCAGTGGCCTTTGCGGTTGCCCCTATGGAGGGACCGCCCCAGCAGCCCGAAGACGGTGTCCGTCCGGGAGCGCAGGTTCTGCACCCCGATGACCGCAGTGAGTTCGACGAAGGCGGCCTCGCCCAGGTCGGCCAGCAGGCACTGCGCCATCTCCTCGGTGACCGCGGGGACGGTCTCGGTCATCGCCTCGGCGTACTCCATCACCAGCAGTTCCAGGTCGGTGTAGAGGTCGGTGCGGTCCCGCCAGAAGGGGACGTTGCGGAGCTTGACGGTGGGAACGCCCTTCTCGTGGCCTGCCCGGCGGGCGGCGTCCAGGCAGCAGGAGCAGCCGACCCGGGCCTCGACCGCGAGCACCGCGAGCGACCTGAGGGCCGGGTCGAGAACCTGGTTGTAAACGCGCCGGGAGTACCACTCGCCGACGCGGAGCAGGACGGTGCGCGGCGGGGTGAGCGGGATACGGGCCATGGCTGGCTGCCTCCTTGGATCGCGGTGTCCAGAGGTAGGACAGATCAGACGGGCCGAATGTGACAGCGGCGGGCCGGCCGCCGTCGGCAGGGCTTGCGGTTCGGACATACGGTGTTGCCCATGACGCAAAACGACGGCGAGCTGGACAGCCTGGTACGCAGACGGATCCGCGCCCTGCGGGTGGCGCAGGGCCTGTCGCTGGAGGAGCTGGCCGCCCGGGCCAGGCTCAGCCAGTCGACGCTCAGCCGCATCGAGAACGGGCAGCGGCGGCTGGCCCTGGACAGCCTGGTCACCCTTGCCCGCGCCCTGGACACCAGCCTCGACCAGCTCGTGGAGACCGCGGCCGACGATGTCGTCTCCAACCCGGTCGTCGACGGCGCCCACGGCATGATGCGCTGGACCGTCAAGGCCGACCCGGGCATGACCGTGATCCGGCAGCGGCTGACCGAGCCGCCCCCGGACAACCCCGCCCGGATGCGCGCCCACCCGGGCCACGAATGGCTCGTCGTCCTCTCCGGCACCGCGATCCTGCTGCTGGGCAACCGCCGGCTGCGGATCGAGACCAACCAGGCCGTGGAGTTCCCCACGATGCTGCCGCACGCCATGGGCGCGGAGGGCGGCCCGTGCGAGACCCTGGGCATCTTCGACCGAGATGCGCGCCGCGGGCACCAGCGCGGGGCGGGCGCGGCCCAGCGCTGATTTCCAGGTGCGGCGTGTGCCCGGCTTGCGCGCAGTCCCCCGCGCCCCCAACGGGGCTGCAACGTGCCCACAGTGGTTCAGTTGCAGCCCCATAGGGGCGCGGGGAACTGCGCGACCGACCGGGCACACGCCGCACCCGACAAACCTGCTCAGCCGATCAGGGCCTCGATCGTGCCCGTGTGGGCCTCGCGGAGCTCGGCCAGCGGGAGCGTGAACTGGCCCTGGACCTCGATGATTTCGCCGTCGACGACCCCGATCCGGGTGGCCGGGAGGCCCCGCACCCCGCACATCTCGGTGAAGCGGAGCTCCTCGCTGCGCGGGACGGAGACGATCGCGCGTCCGGCCGACTCGGAGAAGAGGAAGACGAACGGGTCCAGGCCCTCCGGGACGACCAGGCGGGCGCCCCTGCCGCCGCGCAGGCAGCTCTCGGTGAGGGCCTGGATCAGGCCGCCGTCGGACAGGTCGTGCGCCGCGTCGACCATGCCGTCGCGGGAGCCGGAGATCAGGATCTCGGCGAGCAGCCGCTCCCGCTCCAGGTCCAGCCTGGGCGGCAGGCCGCCGAGGTGGTCGTGGGCGACCTGGGTCCAGGCCGACCCGCCCAGCTCGTCCGCGGTGTCGCCGAGCAGGTAGACCAGCTGGCCCTCCTCCGCGAAGGCCATCGGCGTACGGCGGTTGACGTCGTCGATCACACCGAGCACGGCGACCACCGGGGTCGGGTGGATGGCGACGTCCCCGGTCTGGTTGTAGAGCGAGACATTGCCGCCGGTCACCGGGGTGCCCAGGGTCAGGCAGGCGTCGGCGAGACCGCGGGTGGCCTCGGCGAACTGCCACATCACGTCCGGGTCCTCGGGGGAGCCGAAGTTGAGGCAGTCCGAGACGGCCAGCGGCTTGGCGCCGGTCGCGGCGACATTGCGGTACGCCTCGGCCAGCGCCAGCTGCGCGCCGGTGTACGGGTCCAGCTTGGCGTAGCGGCCGTTGCCGTCGGTGGCGATGGCGACGCCGAGGTCGGACTCCTCGTCGACGCGGATCATGCCCGAGTCCTCGGGGGTGGCCAGCACGGTGTTGCCGAGGACGAAGCGGTCGTACTGCGAGGTGATCCAGGACTTGTCGGCCTGGTTCGGCGAGCCGACCAGCTGCAGGACCGCGGCGCGGAGTTCGTCCCCGTCGGCCGGGCGCTTCAGCCGCTCCGCGGTGGGAGCGTCGGCCTGCAGCGCGTCCTGCCAGGAGGGGCGGGCGAAGGGGCGGTTCAGCACCGGGCCGTCGTGGGCGACGGTACGCGGTAGCACGTCGACGATCTGCTCGCCGTGCCAGAAGATCTCCAGCCGGTCGCCGTCGGTGACCTCACCGATGACGGTCGCGATCACGTCCCACTTCTCGCAGATCTCCAGGAAGCGGTCGACCTTGTCCGGCTCGACGATGGCGCACATGCGCTCCTGCGACTCGCTCATGAGGATCTCCTCGGGCGAGAGCGTGTTGTCGCGCAGCGGGACGTTGTCCAGCTCGACCCGCATGCCGCCGGAGCCGCCGGAGGCGAGCTCGCTGGTGGCGCAGGAGAGACCGGCGGCGCCGAAGTCCTGGATGCCGGCGACCAGCTTCTCCCGGAAGATCTCCAGGGTGCACTCGATCAGCAGCTTCTCCTGGAACGGGTCGCCGACCTGGACCGCCGGGCGCTTCGACGGCTTGGTGCCGTCGAAGGTCTCCGAGGCGAGGATGGAGGCGCCGCCGATGCCGTCGCCGCCGGTGCGGGCGCCGTAGAGGACGACCTTGTTGCCCGGGCCCGAGGCCTGGGCGAGGTGGATGTCCTCGTGCCGCATCACGCCCACGCAGAGCGCGTTGACCAGCGGGTTGCCCTGGTAGCAGGGGTCGAAGACGACCTCGCCGCCGATGTTGGGCAGGCCCAGGCAGTTGCCGTAGCCGCCGATGCCGGCGACGATCCCGGGCAGCACCCGGCGGGTGTCGGGGTGGTCCGGGGCGCCGAAGCGCAGCGGGTCCATCACCGCGACCGGGCGGGCGCCCATCGCCAGGATGTCGCGGACGATGCCGCCGATGCCGGTGGCCGCGCCCTGGTAGGGCTCGACGTACGACGGGTGGTTGTGCGACTCGATCTTGAAGGTGACCGCGATGCCCTGGCCGACGTCGACCACGCCGGCGTTCTCGCCGATGCCGACCAGCAGGGCGTCGGTCACCGGCTTCTTGTCGCCGAACTGCTTGAGGTGGACCTTGCTCGACTTGTAGGAGCAGTGCTCGGACCACATCACCGAGTACATGGCCAGCTCGGCGCCGGTGGGGCGGCGGCCCAGGATCTCGCGGATCCGCGCGTACTCGTCGGGCTTCAGGCCCAGTGCGGCCCAGGGCTGCTCGGCGTCGGGGGTCTGTTCGGCGTTCTTGACGGTGTCGAGAGTCATCAGGCGTTCACCAGGCGCTTCAGGATCGAAGTGAAGAAAGCGAGGCCGTCGGTGCCGCCGGTGCCGATCAGCGGCTCGACCGCGTGCTCCGGGTGCGGCATCAGGCCGACGACGTTGCCGGCGGCGTTGGTGATGCCGGCGATGTCGTTGATCGAGCCGTTGGGGTTGACGTCCAGGTAGCGGAACGCGACCCGGCCCTCGGCCTCCAGCTCGTCGATGGTCCGCGGGTCGGCGGTGAAGCGGCCCTCGCCGTTCTTCAGCGGGACGGAGATCTCCTGGCCGGGGGTGTAGTCGACGGTCCAGGCGGTGTCGACGTTCTCGACCCGGAGTCTCTGGTCGCGGCAGACGAAGTGCAGGCTCTCGTTGCGCAGCATGGCGCCGGGCAGCAGGTGCGACTCGGTCAGCACCTGGAAGCCGTTGCAGATCCCGAGGACCGGGAGGCCGCCCCTGGCCTGCTCGATGATGGTCTCCATCACCGGCGAGAACCGGGAGATAGCACCGCAGCGCAGGTAGTCGCCGTAGGAGAAGCCGCCGGGCAGAACCACGGCGTCGACCTGGTGCAGGTCCTTGTCGCGGTGCCACAGGGCGACCGGCTCGGCGCCGGCCAGGCGTACGGCGCGCTGGGCGTCGCGGTCGTCGAGCGAGCCGGGGAAGGTGACGACGCCGATGCGAGCGGTCACGCCGCACCACCGGCAGAGGAAGGCTCCACCCTCACGGTGAAGTCCTCGATCACGGTGTTGGCGAGGAAGGTCTCGGCTGCTTCGCGGATGCGGGCGAGGGCGGCGTCGTCCACCGGCCCCTCCAGCTCCAGCTCGAATCGCTTGCCCTGGCGGACGTCCGCGATCCCGGCGAAGCCCAGACGCGGCAGCGCGCGCTGCACCGCCTGGCCCTGGGGGTCGAGGATCTCCGGCTTGAGCATGACGTCGACAACGACGCGTGCCACGGGTACTCCCGGTGAGTGGTGGTGCGGGGGGAGTCCCCACTCTACTGGGGCGGAGCGGCGGTCTTGGATGATCGCCCGGTCGGACGCGCGTAGAACGGCATCTTCGTGCGGAGGTTCACACAAACTCCTACCGACCGGTAGGCGCGGATAGCGCGCCGCAATTTTCCTCATTCGCCACATTCAGCCTTGCATTACCAGCCCCGCCGAGAGCCCGTCCAGAGGTTTCGGCAAGGTATCGGCAAGGTCTCGAACCGACACGGAATAGGGGGCAGAAAAACTTGCCTCTTCGATTTTGGGACACTTTAGGGGCAGAATGGCGGGCACCGGCCGCCGCTTCGGCGCGCGCTCGGTGGGCAAGCGGCGCACCCGGCCTCGCGACCTCCCGAAATGTACCTCCGACCTGCGGGTTTCAGGCGCCGCCAGCGCGGCGTGGAAATCCGAGAGGATTGGCATCCATGGCTCAGCGCGTAGTGGTAACCCTCTCTGACGACATCGACGGCGGGGCGGCCGAGGAAACCGTCCACTTCGCCGTCGACGGGAAGTCGTACGAGATCGACCTGTCTGCCCGAAACGCGGAAAAGCTGCGGAAGGCGCTGGCTCCGTATGTAGCGGCCGGCCGCAAGCAGAGCCGGACCGGCAAGGCCCTCCGCCGGACCGAGGTCGCACCGGACCCGGCGACGGTCCGCGCCTGGGCGCAGTCCCGCGGCATCGACCTGCCCGCGCGCGGACGGCTGCCGAAGCACGTCTACGAGGCGTTCGCCGAGGCGAGCTGAGCCGATCGGCATCGGGTCCGAGCAAACCGGACTTTTCTTGACCTAACGGTCAAACCGCCCACCCTCGTGGATCAGCCGGTGATCCATGGGCTAGTGTTCTCCTCAGCGGAACACGCCGGAGACGGAAGCCGAAAAGGCCAGGTCAACGGGGTGGGCTCGCAGGTGTAGCTCAGTAGTAGAGCGCTCCCCTTCCAGGGGAGAGGCACAGTGTGCGATCCCTGTCACCTGCTCAACTCGACGGTCCGAAAGGCTGGCGCGACCAGCCGAAAGGATCAGGTAGAGTAGAGCTCGCCGGAACGGGCCGGAGGCCAGTAGGCCCGAGGAACGAGAAGGCGAACACCATGCGGACGTGGCTCAGTTGGTAGAGCATCACCTTGCCAAGGTGAGGGTCGCGGGTTCGAATCCCGTCGTCCGCTCCATGAAGTAAGCAGAGGGCGCACTCGTCAGAGTGCGCCCTCTGGCGTTGTCCCGGCTGGTTCCGGAGCGGGCCGGAGTGGCCGGGTGGTGCACGACCTTGTCGCGGCAGCCGCAGTGGGAGATGCTGTGGCTGATAACTGACGGTGCACCAGTTCGATGTCGGGGGGCATGCGGTGACTCGGTTCAAGCTGCACTGGATCGGCATCGTGGGTCTGCTGGCCACCACTGCGGCCTGTGGCACGCTCAGCCGGGGCAGCGCGGCACCGTCCCCGGTGGCCACCCCGAGCGGCGTGCTCGCCCCGTCCTCGCCGGGCGGCACGGCCACCGCACCGTCCTCCGGGGGTGCCGCTTCGGCCACGCCCGCGCCGACCGCCGCCACCACCGCCTCCCCGGCCGCGCTGCGGCTGACGCCCAGCGCCCCGGGACCGTGGAAGCAGGCCTTGGCCGACGACTTCAACGGCCCGACCCTGGACGGCGACCGCTGGACCACCTGCTACGACTGGAACAGCGGCGGCTGCACCAACGCCGGCAACCACGAGGCGCAGTGGTACACCTCCGATCAGGTGTCGCAATCCGGGGGCGCGCTGCTGCTCTCGGCGAAGCGGCGCTGGACCCAGGGCAGCAACGGCCACGACTACCCGTGGACCTCGGGGATGGTCTCCACCGGACGGGACTCCTGGAACGCCCCCGTCCGTGCCGCCTTCACCTACGGCTACTTCGCCGCGGCCATCCGAATACCCGCCGGCCAGGGCATGTTCCCCAGCTTCTGGCTGATGCCGTCCTCGCGGACCGCCCCGCCGGAGATCGACGTCATGGAGGGCATCCAGTCCACCACCGCCATGGAGATGAACGTGCACTGGGCGGACGCCGCCGGTGTGGACCGGCACGCCGCGCACCGCTACGGCTCGGTGGACTACTCGGCCGGCTACCACGTGTTCGCGGTGGACTGGGAGCCGGATTCGCTCACCTGGTACATCGACGGAGTGGCCCGCTACCGGGTCACCGCGCACATCCCGCAGGTCCCGATGGAGGTCCTGCTCAACCTGGCCGTCGGCTACCCCGAGGCGCCGCCGGCCTCGGTGGACTCCGCCCGGATGTCGGTCGACTGGGTCAGGGTCTGGCAGCACTGAGGTCCGGCAGCACTGAGGTCCGGCAGCACTGAGGCTCGGCAGCACTGAGCTCCGGCGGCTCCGTTCAGGCCCGGCGCGGGCCGGGCTCGGGCCCGGGCCCGGGCCCGGGTCCGGGTCCGGGCCCGGGTCCGGGGCGGACGGTCACACCCAGGGCGGGGTCACACCCAGGACTGGCCGGTGAGGCGCTCGTAGGCCTCGACGTACTTGGCCCGGCTGTCGGCGACGACCTGCTCGGGCAGGGCCGGCGGCGGCAGCTCCGAGGCGGGGTCCCAGCCGGAGGCCGGCGAGGCCAGCCAGTCGCGGATGAACTGCTTGTCGAAGGAGCGCTGGGCCCGGCCCGGCTCCCACTCGTCGGCCGGCCAGAACCGCGAGGAGTCCGGGGTCAGCACCTCGTCGCCGAGCACCAGCGTGCTGCTGCCGTGCTCCCCGTCGGCCAGGCCGAACTCGAACTTGGTGTCGGCCAGGATGATGCCCCGGTCCCTGGCGATGTCCCGGGCCCGCCCGTAGACGGCCAGAGTGGTCTGCCGCAGCTGGGCCGCGACCTCGGCGCCGACCCGGCGGGCGACCTCCTCGTAGGGCACGTTCTCGTCGTGGTCGCCGACCTCGGCCTTGAGCGCGGGGGTGAAGATCGGGGCGGGCAGCTCGGAGCCGTCCTCGAGACCGGCGGGCAGGGCGATGCCGCAGGCCGTCTGGTACTGGAGGTACTCCTTGAGGCCGGAGCCGGTGAGGTAGCCACGGGCCACGCACTCGACCGGCAGCATCTCCAGGCTGCGGCAGACCAGGGTGCGGCCCTCCCAGTCCGCCGGGGCGCCGACCGGGACCTCGGTCGAGATCACATGGTTGGGCACCAGGTCGGCCAGCCGGTCGAACCACCACAGCGACAGCTGGGTGAGGATGCGGCCCTTGTCGGGGATGTCCGTGGGCAGCACCCAGTCGAAGGCCGAGGTCCGGTCGCTGGCGACCATCACCAGCTCGCCCGCGTCATTACGGTAGAGCTCACGCACCTTGCCGGTGTGCAGGTGAATCAGGCCGGGCACCTGCACCGGCTCGGGCTTCTCGACGAATCCGCTCAAGACATGTCCCTCAGTGAAGTGAAACCAGGGGTGGACCCCGAGTGTTTCACACAGGCTTCCCCGGGCGGTGTCCGCTTGCCTCCGGGCCGCCGGGGCCGGGCCGGTCAGTGGACCTTGCAGATGCGGTCCAGCAGGTTCGCTGTGGCGCGCTGGACCCGTTCGTCGGTGTGACCGGGCCGGTCCAGCGCCGGGGACCAGGCGAAAGTTCCGCTGGCGAAGACATAGGCGCCGCCCGGGGCCCGGTACAGCGAGGTCTCCTGGTGCTGCACCGCCCCCCTGGCGTCCCGGTACGGGGAGTGGGCCAGCAGGGTGCGCTCGCTGTGCGAGGGCAGCGGCACCCGGGGGAAGTAGTGGTCCGCCTCCCCCGCGACCAGCCCGGGCAGCCGGTCCTCGTCGCGCAGCCCGGTCCCCTCCCAGATCCAGTGGTCGGTGTTGCGGACCACCATCGGCGCGGGTTCGGGGACCCGGCCGCTGTACTGAATGCCCATCAGCAGCTGCTCCGGTGCACCCTGGTCGCGCCAGAGCGCGGTGGGGGCGGCGCCGGCCGAACCGTCCGCAGGGCGGCGGCGCTTCCGGCAGGTGAGCAGCCGGTCCGGTTCGCCGTTCATCCCCGGGTCGAGCTCGACCTTCCAGTACATGCTGTTGGCGCTGAGGAAGACCAGCGAGGTTCCGCCGTCCCTGGCCCGCTCCACCGAGCGGCGCATCGGGGCCGACCAGTACTCGTCGTGGCCGGGGAAGACCAGCCCGCGGTAGCGGCCCGGGTCGATCCGGCCCGCGTGCAGGTCGGTGGCGTTGGCGTAGGCCAGGTCGTAGCCGTAGCGCTCGGCCCAGCGGATGAAGTCGTAGGCGTGGCCGACGTGCAGCGGCAGCCCCGCCCCCGCGTAGGGGCGGTCGAAGGACACCGTGGTGGCGGCCTCCTCCTCGCCCAGCAGCTCGCCCTTCTCGTTCCAGGCGTGGTAGAGGCTGGCGCCGGTCCGGCCGTCCTCGGGGTAGAGGTTGTAGGCCTGCCAGGTCACGTCGGGGAGCAGCAGCAGGAGGTCGGCTGCGAAGGGAGGTCCGGAGCGAAGCTCCTCGTCATAAGGGTGGTGGTGGGCGAGGGGCAGGCCCCGGACCGTGAACGGGATGTGGCTGCGGTGCCGGTGGTCGGCGGTGGTGAGCACCGCGACATAGGCGCCGGGGCTCCAGTGCGCGGGGATCTGCAGCCGCCAGGACATCCACCAGTGGTGGCAGGAGACGGTCCGCCCGGCGACCAGCGGGGCGGGCTGGACCAGCCCGGAGATCCGCGGGCTCGCCGCGCAGTGCCGCGCCCCGGCCCCGCCGTAGTGGCCGATCCGGTAGACGTCGACGGTGAACTCGCGGGCTGTGCTGACGCTGACCCGCAGGTCCAGCGAGCCGCCCAGGTCGGCGGCGGCCGCGGCGAAGCCCTTGAGCTGGCCGCCGACGTCGTCCGAGGGCCGCGGCCGGCCCAGGGCCGGGCGCGGGTCGGCGCCGGGCGGGCGGCGGGCCCGCGGCAGCTGGCCCTCGGCCTGGCCCAGGTCGACGTACCAGGGCACCAGCAGGCCGGTGTCGTCGAAGTACTGGTCCGCGCCCCGGAGCCAGGGCAGCGGGCCCTGGCCGAACGGGTCCGTGGCCCCGTGCGCGAGCGCCCCCGACTCCCAGCGACGGCTCTGCTCCGCAGCCACGCGCCCCTCCCCTGATAGCGGTGGCGAGGTGACGCATCGTCACGGAATGCGTTCGTCAGCTCACCACCCGTGTACTTCATCGTACGTGCTGACGAGTGCTCCGGGCAGACGGGCCGTCAGGGCAGTCTCACCGGCTTCTCCACCCGGACCCCGATCGCGGTGAGCCAGGCCCACAGCGGTTCGCCGTCGCCGTGCTCCACCGCCAGCGCGACCGGCACGGCGAGGTCCGTCCGGCGGACGCCGTCCACCAGCAGCACCGGTCCGTCCAGCCAGTCCAGGCCGGCCGCGGCGGCGCCGCTGCCGACGGCGACGCAGCAGACCAGCGCGCCGAGGTGCTCCCCGAGCAGGTCCCGGCCGGTGCGGGGCGGCTGCAGCTGCAGTGCGGGCTGCTGCCCGGGTCCGGCGGCGGCCGCCCGGAGCCGACGGCTGGTCAGCGCCCCGGCGAGGTCGTCGGCGGCGCCGTCCTCGCGCAGCCGGACCAGCAGTTCGCTGATGGCGCGCGCCGAGGGGCGCGCGGAGGAGTGCGCTGAGGAGCGGGCGTCGTCTCCGGCCGGGTCCGCGCCCCGGCCCGCAGCCTGCTCGGTGCCCCGGTCCGCATCCCGGTACGTGTCCTGGTCCGCGTCCCGGTCCGCGTCCTCCGTGAGGCCGGCCACGGCCAGCAGGTCCTCGGCGCGTGACCGCCAGACCCGTTCGACCACGTCCTGGGGGTAGTCCTGCCAGTCGACCGGGGACCAGCGGGCCGGTGCGGAGGGTCCGGCGGGGGGGCCGGCCTGGGGCCCGGCAGGGAGTCCGGCCGCGGTGCCGGCCTGGGGGCCGCCGTGGAACAGCCTGGCGGCCAGCAGTGACACCGCCTCGTCGATCCGGCCCGGCTCCTCCAGCAGGTCGCAGGCCGGGCGCTCGCCGAGCCGGGTCTCGAACCCGTCGGCGAGCCGGTCCCGCCGGGACAGCTCGGTCAGCGCGGAGACCACGCCCGCGTCCAGCCGTCCCGGCCAGCGGCCTATCTGCCAGGCGGGCAGCGCGACCCGGGTCAGCAGCCGGTCCCAGCCCGCGTAGGCCAGGCCGACCTGCTCCTGGGCGGCGATCCGCAGCCCGTAGTCCACCTGCCTGGCCTGCTCGGAGGCCCAGCCGGCGACGGCCCGCTCCATCTCGGCGGCGTGGCCCCGGCAGCGCCGGAGCAGCAGTGCCGAGACCCGGCCGAGCAGCGCCGCGGCCGGGCGCTGCCAGGCCGGGGCGGCGCCGCGGTCCGCGGCGACGCCGAGGGCGGCGTCCAGGGCCCGGACGAAGCGGCGGGCGGCGGCGATGTCCGGGTCGGCCGAGCAGGCGGTGCCGGCCACCACCGGCGCCAGCAGGGCGCGGAGCTCGGCGACCCGCATCCACCACATGAACGGGGAGCCGATCACCAGGGTGGGCGCGGGCGGGGCCGCCGCCTCCCGGCCGAGGGCGTCGCCGCCCGCGGCGCTGGGCGCCGGCGGGGCGGGGGGGGCG
>NZ_BBPM01000056.1:25979-41820 GCF_000787775.1 Streptacidiphilus carbonis
GGCCAGCGCCAGCGCGCCCAGCAGCAGCACGGCCGCGACCGCGGAGACCCCCCAGCGGGCGGCGTCCCAGCCGGCCGCGTCGGCGGAGCCCGACGCGCCGAGGCGACCGGTGACACCGCCGGCGATCAGCACCGCGGCGACGGCGGCGGGCAGCACGGCCACGGCGAGCGCGGCGCCGCGCACCCGCAGCACCGCCTGGGCGCGACCGCGCGCCGCTTCCACACCGGCCATGGATCAGTCACCCCCTGCCTGCTCTGCCGCGGACCGCCGGGCCCGGTCTGCGTCCCCCGTCGCCTATTGACGACGAGCGACCCGGGCGGGGCGTTCCAGGATCGGTTCGGAACCACTCGGATAAGTGATTCCCTCTGAACCGCAGCCTCCCCCCTCGACGCCCGGCGTACCCGGCACCGGCGTCCGGGCGCGGACGGGGCGCAGCGGTCTGCGCTGCCTTCGGGGCACCATAAGGCCGGGGGGCGACAGACGTCAGCCGGATGACGTTCCCGTCACCCGATGGGCTTGGTCCTTGGGCTTGTTGCCCACCCTCGGCAGCCGGACGTTCCGGTCGGAGGGCGTTGGGCCCTGCGGGTGGCCCGGCGTCCGTGGGGCCGGTCGCCCGGATTCCGGCGGCTCGGAGTCCGGCTGTCGGACGCGGACCGCTCAGATTCCGGCGGCGATGTCGCTGCGGTGGTGCGAGCCCTTCAGCCCGATCCGTCCGGCGGCCTCGTAGGCCCGCGTCCTGGCCTGGGCGATGTCCTTGCCGGTGGCGGTGACCGAGAGGACCCGGCCGCCGGCGCTGACGATCCCGCCGTCCGCACCGGTCGCGGTGCCGGCGTGCAGCACGTACGCGGTGCCGTCGGGGGCCTCGGCGGCGTCCAGTCCGGTGATCGGGTCGCCGCTGCGGGGGGCCTCGGGGTAGCCCTCTGCGGCGATCACCACGGTCACGGCCGCGCCGTCGCGCCAGCGCAGGTCGGGGAAGTCGGCCAGCCGGCCGGTCGCGGCGGCGTGCAGCAGTCCGTTCAGCGGGGTCTTCAGCCGGGCCAGCACCACCTGGGTCTCCGGGTCGCCGAAGCGGGCGTTGAACTCGATCACCCGTACCCCGCGCGAGGTGATCGCCAGCCCGGCGTAGAGCAGCCCGGAGAAGGGGGTGCCGCGGCGGCGGAGCTCGTCCACGGTCGGCTGCAGGACGGTCTCCAGGACCTCCTCGACCAGGCCGGGGGCGGCCCAGGGCAGCGGGGAGTAGGCGCCCATGCCGCCGGTGTTGGGGCCCTCGTCGTTGTCGAGGGCCCGCTTGAAGTCCTGGGCGGGTTGCAGCGGCACCACGGTGATGCCGTCGGTGACGGCGAACAGCGAGACCTCGGGGCCGTCCAGGTACTCCTCGATCACCACCCGGTCGCAGCCGGCCGCGTGGTCCAGGGCGGCCTGCAGGTCGGAGGTGACCACCACGCCCTTACCGGCCGCCAGGCCGTCGTCCTTGACCACGTACGGCGCGCCGAAGGCGTCCAGCGCGTGCGCCGCCTCCTCCGGGGTGGTGCAGAGGTAGGAGCGCGCGGTGGGGACGTTGGCGGCGGCCATCACGTCCTTGGCGAAGGCTTTGGACCCCTCCAGCCGGGCGGCCTCGCCGCTGGGCCCGAAGACCGGGATGCCGCGTTCGAGCACCGCGTCGGCCACCCCGGCGACCAGCGGCGCCTCCGGGCCGACGATGACGAACTCGGCACCCAGCGACACCGCGAGGTCCGCCACGGCGGCGCCGTCGAGCTGGTCGACCGGGTGGGTCAGGGCGACCTGCGCGATCCCGGCGTTGCCGGGGGCGCAGTGCAGCTCGCTGACCTCGGGGTCGAGGGAGAGGGCACGGCACAGGGCGTGTTCGCGGGCACCGCCGCCAATGACAAGGACCTTCACAGGGATGAGCCTAGTCGGTGCCGGTGGGCCCCCGGTCCGTCGGCCCACCCCGCGAGTACGGAGCAGGAGGGAGGGCCGGGGTCAGGTACGCTCCAGCGGGCCACCCACCCGTAAGGGTGAGAATCGCGGATACCCGGTTCGGCCGCCCGTCCGGGTTTCTGTCTGGGGTTTCTGTGCGGGTTCCGCTGATGGTTTTGCGGTCGAATCCGAGCGGAACGGTCACATGGTCAGCCATTTGGCGGTAAGAAGTGGTGCTTGGAACCAGGAGGGCTGAGGGCAGTGCTTGTGTCAGTGGCACCTGGGACGATCGGACCCGATGGGCCGAAGGACAGGGAGTTCCCACGGTGAGCCAGCCCGAAATGCAGCCCGAAGAGAGTCCTTGGGGAACCGACCCCCGGATGGAGGAACCGGTGACCGCTGCACCCCCGCAGCCGGAGGCGTCCGGAGGACGAGATCTCAGTACCCGGCAGTTCCCGCTGGGTGACTGGGGCGAGCCCGCCGAGCGCCTGGAAGAGCTCTACCGCTGGTCGGAGGAGCGCGCCGTCGAGGCGATCGACTGGTACCAGCGCGACCGCCGCTGGAAGCGCCGCGGCGCCCGGACGCTGCGGTATCTTGCCGCGCTCTCCGGCGTGGCCGGTGCGGTGCTGCCGCTGGTCCACCTGACCGGGGCCTGGCACGGCGCGGCCGACTGGGGCTATGTGCTGCTGCTGCTCGCCGGGGCCTGCCTGGGGGCGGACCGGGCCTTCGGCCTGACCAGCGGCTGGATGCGGGACGTCAGCACCGGGCAGGCGCTGCAGCGGCGGCTGGAGGCGTTCCAGTTCGACTGGGCCTCCGAGTGCGTGCGCGAGGTGCTCGGCCCGACCGAGGGCACCGCGAGCGAGGCCGCCGAACGCTGCCTCGGCGTGCTGCGCCGCTTCTGCGAGGACGTCTCGGACATGGTCCGGATGGAGACCTCGGAGTGGATGCTGGAGTTCCGCGCCGCGATGACCCAGCTGCCCACGCAGGCCGCGGGCAACTGGGGCGGCCGCACCGAGGGGGGCGCCGGCGCCCAGGTCCGGGTGCTGCCGTCGCTGAGCGGCGGTCGGCCGACGATGCCGAGGCAGCGCCCGCCGGAGTCCCCGCTGCGCTAGGGGCCAGGGCCAAGGCGGTACGAACATACGAACAGAGGTGGGGCGCCCGACGGGCGCCCCACCTCTTCGTTGCCTCGCTGCCTCAGGTGCCCGGTCCCCGCTCAGGCGAAGACGACCATCGAGCCCTGCCCCAGCGCCCGGACCGCGGCCGCGTGCAGGCCGGTCCAGGCGTGCCGCTCGCGGGAGAACGGGCCGTCGTCCGCGGGCGGCGGGTAGGCCGGCCCCTCCAGCGTGGTGGGCGCGACCGGCCGCACCGGCACCGGCGGGAGCTGGTGGTCGATGCCGATCCACGGCGCCACCGCTTCCAGCTCCCGGAGCAGCCCGTGCAGCGAGCCCAGCGGGCCGCCGGTGGCCAGCAGCGCGTCGTCCACGATCGGGCTCTCGAAGTCGATCGGGACGTACGCCCCGGCATGGTCGAAGTGCCAGACCAGGTGCGAGCCCTCGGCGGTGTCCTCGAACATCTCCAGCAGCTGCTCGTAGTCCCCGCCGAGCTCGTCCACCGGGGTGACCGGCAGGTTGGTGAGCTGCAGCAGATAGGCGCGGCGCAGGAAGTGCAGCGACTCGTAGTCGAAGGCGGCGACCGGTTCCACGTCGCCGCTCAGGCCCGGCATGTACTGGAAGACCGGCACTGCGGGCAGCCCGTGCGCCGCCAGCGAGGCGTTGTAGACCTCCAGGTCCTCGGCGAACGGGTTCTCGGGGCTGTGGACGAGTACGTCGACGAGCGGGACGAGCCAGATGTCACAGGCCACGGACACTCCTGGGCGCGTTAGCGCCGGTTGCGGCGACGGTTGGGCTTACTACCTGATCGCAGACACCCTAACGCTCTGCGGCGAGCCCTCACAGGGAGTCGCCCTGAGCGGGAATCGGCAGGATGTCGGTGTAGCCGGCGAGGGTGTCCGCGTCGCTCTCGCCGCACAGCGCGGCCATCTGCCGGAGCGACTCGCGGTTGTAGTCGACCAGCATCCGGTGCACCGCGGCCCGGTCCCTGGCGACCAGGTGCTCCATCAGCTCCCGGTGCCCGGACCAGCAGTATTCGGCGACGTCGGGACGGCCGCGGAGGTAGGGCGCCGCGAAGATCCAGTACTGCACCCTGAGCCAGTCCAGGTAGCCGGTGAGCCGCTCGTTGGCCACCAGTCCGGCGAACTCGCCCCAGAACCGCAGGTCGCAGCCGACGAGCACGTCCAGGTGCCCCGCCCGGGCCGCGCGGTAGGCGGCGTCGGCGCGGCGCTGGAGCGAGGGCAGCCGCTCCCAGTCGATGGACTTGAGCTGCGGCGCGAGGCGGCGGAACATCCCGTCCGCGACCAGGGTCCTGGCCTCGACGATCTCGACGAAGTCGGCCCAGTCCAGCCGGGGGACGGTGAAGCCGCGGTGGTGCTCGGTCCAGAGCAGGCCCTGGGCGGTGAGGTCCAGCAGCGCCTCCCGCACCGGGGTGGCGGACACCCCGTAGAGCTCGGCGATCTCCTTGACCGTGAAGTGGGTCCCGGCCGGGAGCCGGCCCGCCATCATCTCGTCGCGCAGGGCTCCGGCGACCTGCTCGCGCAGGCTGCTGCGCCGCAGTGGGGTCTGCGGAGTCGACGGGGGCTGGGGTTTCGACGGGGGCTGGGGTTTCGACGGGGGCTGGGGAGAACGCGGTGCCGAGGACGGCAGGTCGGACGGCACGACCCCTCCTCGGGTGGCTTCGGTGCTCGGGTGCTCGGGCCTCCCAAGGGTAAGGCCC
The DNA here is from genome assembly GCF_000787775.1 of Streptacidiphilus carbonis. Lineage (GTDB taxonomy): Bacteria > Actinomycetota > Actinomycetes > Streptomycetales > Streptomycetaceae > Streptacidiphilus > Streptacidiphilus carbonis. The sequence continues at coordinate 30,726 of NZ_BBPM01000056.1, forward strand.
CGAATCCGAGAAGGCATCGGAATTCGGGGCCCATGTGGACTAGACCATATGTCATTACAACAACGGAACCGCAGCTCAGACCGTGTGTGCGTCCGCGAGCGAGAGCACCTCGTCGAGGATGGCCAGGCCCTCCTTGACCTCCGCCTCGGTGCTGTTGCACGGCGGCACCACATGCAGCCGGTTCATGTTGACGAACGGCCACAGCCCGCGCTGCTTGCAGGCCGCGGCCAGCTCGGCCATCGGCGCGGCGGCGGCGCCGGTCGCGTTGTAGGGGGTCAGCGGCTCCCGGGTGGCCCGGTCCCGGACCAGCTCCAGCGCCCAGAACACGCCCAGGCCGCGGACCTCGCCGATCACCGGGTGACGCTCCGCCAGCTCGCGCAGGCCGGGGCCGATCACCGTCTCGCCGAGGTGCCGGGCGTGCTCGACGATGCCCTCCTCGGCCATGGCGTCGATGGTCGCCACCGCCGAAGCGCAGGCGAGCGGGTGACCCGAGTAGGTCAGCCCGCCGGGGAACGGGCGCTCGTCGAAGGTCCGGGCGATGGCACCGCTGATGGCGACACCACCCAGCGGCACATAGCCGGAGTTGACGCCCTTGGCGAAGGTCAGCAGGTCCGGGGTGACCCCCCAGTGGTCCGCCGCGAACCAGGCGCCGGTACGGCCGAATCCGGCCATCACCTCGTCCAGGATGAAGACGATGCCGTAGCGGTCGCAGATCTCGCGGACGCCGGCCAGGTAGCCGGCCGGCGGGACCAGGATCCCGGCCGTGCCGACCACGGTCTCCAGGATGATCGCGGCGACGGTCTGCGGACCCTCGAAGGCGATGGTCGCCTCCAGGTGCTGCAGCGCGCGCTCGCACTCCTGCGCCTCGTTCTCGGCGTGGAAGTTGGAGCGGTAGGTGTAGGGGCCCCAGAAGTGCACGATGCCGGAGACACCGGTCTCGTTGGCCCACCGGCGCGGGTCACCGGTCATGGCGATCGCGTTGGCGGTGGCGCCGTGGTACGAGCGGTACGTGGAGAGCACCTTCTGCCGGCCGGTGTGCAGCCGCGCCATCCGGATGGCGTTCTCGTTGGCCTCGGCGCCGCCGTTGGTGAAGAAGATCTTGTCCAGGTCGCCCGGGGTGCGCTCGGCGATCAGCCGGGCCGCCTCGCTGCGCACGTCCACCGCGAAGGCCGGCGCGAAGGTGCAGAGCTTGCCGGCCTGCTCCTGGATCGCCGCGACCACCTTGGGGTGCTGGTGGCCGATGTTGGTGTTCACCAGCTGCGAGGAGAAGTCCAGGAAGCGGTTGCCCTCGTAGTCCCAGAAGTAGGAGCCCTCGGCGCCGGCGACGGCGAGGGGGTCGATCAGGGCCTGCGCGGACCACGAGTGGAAGACGTGGGCGCGGTCGGCAGCCTTGACGGCCTGCCCCGCTGCGGAGTCGACAGAGATGCTCATGCCTTCGAGCCTACGGAGCCGCCCGCCGCCCCGGCAGCGACAGCCTGTTCGTCGATACCGGGGCAGCGCTACAGCCTGTCAAACGCCGGCGGACCCCCGTACCGCGGCGTCCATGCTGTAGGTCAGGAACACCGTCTTGGCCGCATGGCGATCGTAGACGGCCCGGGCCCGGTAGTTGTCCTCGGCGGTGTTCCAGCGGACGGTCCCCCAGCCCTCCTCCGCCGCGATCCGCGCCAGAGCGGCCAGCAGCGCGTCCGCCCCGCCGCAGCCCCGGCGGGCCGGGTCCACGAACAGGTCGTCGAGGAACCCGCTGGTCCCGCGCATCGGCGAGTCATAGGCCCGGAAGTGCGCCAGCCCGACCGGCACACCGTCCCCGTCCCGGGCGACCAGGCACCGGGTCTCCCGCTCCGGGTCATGGATCCAGGACCAGACCCGCTCGTAGTCGGCATCGGCCAACTCCACCGAGTAGAAGGCGCAGTAGCCCTCATAGAGCTCCCGCCAACGCGGCCGGTCCTCCGCCCGGACGGGAATGACGGTCAGCTCCGACGCCTCGCCCATGGCTCAGCCCTCCAGCAGCCGGTTGGTCAGCCGCGCCTTGGCGGCCGGCCATTCGTCCACCAGCATCGAGAAGTAGACGCTGTCGCGCCAGGACCCGTCCGCACGCAGCCGGTGCCGTCGCAGTACGCCCTCGCGCTGCGCGCCGAGGCGGGCGATGGCGTTCTGCGAGCGGGTGTTCAGGTGGTCGGTCTTCCACTGGACCCGGCCCATGCCGAGGTCCTCGAAGGCATGGGTGAGCAGCAGCAGCTTGGACTCGGTGTTGACGGCGCTGCGCCAGACCGAGCGGGCGTACCAGGTCCAGCCGATCTCCAGGCGCTCGTCGACGGGGGCGATGTCCAGGTAGGTGGTCCACCCGACCGGCTTCCCGGTGGCCAGGTCGATCACCGCGAAGGCCACGGCCGCCCCCGCCGCCACCTCCGCGAGCCGCGCGTCCAGCAGCTCCCCCAGCTCCTCCTCGCTCTCCGGCGGCGTGACCGTCAACCAGCGCCACACCTCCTCGTCCCGGCCCCCGGCCAGGAACAGTCCGGGCAGGTGGTCGCGGGACAGCGGCTCAAGGCGGACATGGGCCCCGGTGAGCGTCGTCGTGGACGCGGGTGTCTTCGCAGGCATGGTCAGACAGTAGGGAAGGTTTGAACTAAGCGCAATTCATTTCTGTATTAGTTCAATGCTTGCATGCGAATGAAGAGATGCCCGGACAGCGGACGGCCCCGCCCGCCCGCTGTCCGCGGGCGAGCGGGGCCGTCTTGGCCTTTGGCGTTCCGGCTAGGACAGGAACGACCGGACCTGGATGGTCTCGGTGCGGCCCGGGCCCACGCCGATGGCGGAGATCGGGGCGCCGGACATGTCCTCCAGGGCCTTCACATAGGCCTGGGCGTTCTTCGGGAGGTCCTCGAAGCTCTGGGCCTTGGTGATGTCCTCGGACCAGCCCGGCAGGTTCTCGTAGATCGGCTTCGCGTGGTGGAAGTCGGTCTGCGAGTACGGGAGTTCGTCCACCCGCCTGCCGTCGATCTCGTAGGCCACGCAGACCGGGATCTGCTCCCAGCCGGTGAGCACGTCCAGCTTGGTGAGGAAGAAGTCCGTCAGGCCGTTGACGCGGGTCGCGTAGCGGGCGATCGGGGCGTCGAACCAGCCGCAGCGGCGGTCGCGGCCGGTGGTCACGCCGCGCTCGCCGCCGATGCGGCGCAGCGCGTCGCCGTCGGCGTCCAGCAGTTCGGTCGGGAACGGGCCCGAGCCGACGCGGGTGGTGTAGGCCTTGAGGATGCCGATGACCCGGTCGATCTTCGTCGGGCCGATGCCGGAGCCGGTGCAGGCGCCGCCGGCGGTCGGGTTGGACGAGGTGACGAAGGGGTAGGTGCCGTGGTCCACGTCCAGGAGGGTGCCCTGGCCGCCCTCCATCAGCACGACCTTGTTCTCCTCCAGCGCCTTGTTCAGCACCAGGACGGTGTCCGCCACGAACGGGCGCAGCTTCTCGGCGTAGCCGAGGTACTCCTCGACGACCAGCTCGACCGGGACCGCGCGGCGGTTGTAGAGCTTGACCAGGATCTGGTTCTTGTCGTGCAGCGCGGCTTCGACCTTCTGGAGAAGGATGCTCTCGTCGAACAGGTCCTGGACCCGGATGCCGACACGGTTGATCTTGTCGGCGTAGGTCGGGCCGATGCCGCGACCGGTGGTGCCGATCTTGCGCTTGCCCAGGAACCGCTCGGACACCTTGTCCAGGGTCCGGTGGTACGGGGTGATCAGGTGCGCGTTGCCGGAGACCAGGAGCTTGGAGGTGTCCACGCCGCGTTCCTGCAGGCCCACCAGCTCGGAGAACAGCACGGCCGGGTCGATGACCACGCCGTTGCCGATCACCGGTGTGCATGTCGGGCTGAGAATGCCCGAAGGCAGCAGGTGCAGTGCGTACTTCTGATCGCCTACGACCACCGTGTGACCGGCGTTGTTGCCACCCTGGAAGCGGACTACGTAGTCGACCGAGCCACCGAGGAGGTCGGTGGCCTTCCCCTTGCCCTCGTCGCCCCACTGAGCGCCGACCAGCACGAGTGCGGGCACAGGCGTACACCCCTTTCGGGCGGGGCACAACAGACGGCGGAAGGCCGCCGTTCTGGCCCCGGATAGACCAAGCCCCTGGCGCAACAGCGCAAGGGGCTCTTACACCGAGAGATTACCCGAGGAAGGAGCGCGGTGTCGGCTGCGCGATCGGCGGGAGAGGCACTCCTGGTGGTGGTCTCCCCCGCCGCCCTGGCCCTGGACGCGGAATCGGTCCGGGTGGCCAGGGACGTTCTCGGGGCCGCCTTCGCGGTGAAGCTGGTGGTTCCGGGGAGCCTGGCCGAGCTGGAACGAACCCTTTCGCGAAGGGGCGGGAAGCGACTCGTTGTGATCGGTGACGACCGTGCCGTGCACCAGGTGGTGCAGGTGTTGCACCAGCGCGCGGAACTGGCGGCGAGCCCCCTCGGGATCATCTCGATCGGAAATGGCGAAAAGGTGACCTTGACCAGGTCACTGGGGGTGGCCGCGCGTCCGGTGGACGCCGCCCGAACGGTCGTCGGAGGCGCCGAGCGCACCCTGGGCCTGCTGGTGGACGAGAGCGGCGGAGTGGTCCTCGGCGGCCTGCGGATCCCCGGCCGCGGGCACCCGGGATCCGTACCCGGAGCAGCGGCGGAGCGGGGTCACCCGGACGGGTCACCGGCCCCCGGCGACGAGGCCGGCGGCAGCGGGGCACCCGCACCGTCACCCGAAGGATCCGATTCCGAGCCACGTTCGCTCAGGGCGAACAAAGCTGCGGCCGGGCGGGGCGGTCTGATTCCGTCCCGCTGCCACGGCTGGGGACTCCAGCTCGGCCGGGTCGCGCGCACCGTCGCCTCGCAGCTGCGCCCGCAGCGCGGCGATCCAGGACAGGCCCTGCTGGTCGAGGCGGACGGGCAGTTGCTGGCCGACCTGGACCACCCGGTGTACCTGGTCGCCGCGCCCGACGACGGCCTGATGGAGGTCCGGCTCAGCCCCTCGTCCGGGCCGGGCGGACAGCTGCGGGTCCGGGTCCGGCGGATCACCGTCAGCGGCGGTCCGGCCACCAGCTTCACCTATCTGGCCGACGACGCGCCCGGCGGCCCGGTCCGGCACCGCACCTGGACGGCCGAGCCCGCGGCTTGGCGGCTGACCGTCCCGCCGGCCGCCTGAAACCTGACGCATGACGTCGGCGGCTCAGCTCTCCGCGCCCAGGTGGAGCTGGTCGCCGGACCGGGTGATGCCGAAGCGGGCGAGCGCCTCGGTGGCCGGGCCCTGGAGCACGGCGCCGGTTCCGGCGTCGAAGCAGGAGTTGTGGCACGGGCAGACGAAGCGGCCGTCCTTGGGCGGGTTCACCGTGCAACCCGAGTGGGTGCAGACCCCGGACAGCGCGGTGTACTGGCCCGCCTTGGGCTGCTGCAGGTAGACCGGGTCGCCGCTGCCCGGAGCGGACACCCGCAGCACCCCGCCGACGGGGACGGCGGCCGCCGCCGCGACGGCGGTACCGGTCGCACCGGCCGCCCCGGCACCTGTCCCGTTCCCAGTCCCAGTCCCGGCCCCCGCCCCGGCCCCGGCGCTCGGGGCCGGGGCCTTGCCCCGGGTGCGGGCGACCCCGGCGCCGGTCAGCAGCGCCATGCCCGCGACCGCCAGGGTCGCGATCCCGCCGTCCACCAGGACCTGGCGGCGGCCCCGGCCGGTGGCCGTCCCCCGGGCACGGCCGGCGATCAGCCCGTCCAGGGAGAACTGCGGCGTCCCGGCGAGCACCAGCGGCGTCCAGGCCATCAGATAGACCAGGTCGTTGCCCAGGTAGTACGGGTGGACGCCCCAACTGACGCTCAGCCACAGGCTCAGACTGATCAGCGCACCGCCGGTCGCCGCGAGCCGCCCCCACAGTCCCAGCAGGGTGCCGAAGCCGACCGCGAGTTCGCCGAAGGCCATCGCCAGACCGACCGGGGTGGGCGAGTGCACCGCCTGGCCGAGCAGCCCGCCGATGGGGCTGTGCGCGGCGACGGCGTGCGCCTGGGCGGCCATCGACGCGGGGTCGGCGAGGCCGCCGAGGTAGTGCGGGTCGGCGAGCTTGTCGAGGCCGGCGTAGACGAACGTCGAGCCGAGGAACAGCCGCAGCGGGAGCAGCGCGTGGCGGCCGAGGCCGCTGAGGGCACCGGGTGAACTGGTCGAGTGGTCGGGGGGATTGTCCATTACTGCGGTCCGATCGGGCTGCTGGAGCGGATGGTGACGGTTCTTCAGAGATCAGTCGGCGGAGCTGCTGCCGGGCGCGGAGATGCGGCAGAGCCGGGCCGCGTCACCGCTGAGCTGGGGGCAGAGCCTGGTCCTCGCCGCCGACCTGCTGCCGTAGTTGACGTTCCAGTAATTGGCCATGCCCCAGACGCAGTCGCTCCGCTGCCGGGCGGACGCAGCCTGCTCGCACTGCGCAGCGGTCCAGACCGGGCGGTCGATGTTGTACTTCATCAGCCGCGATCCGGTGCCCTGGGAGCAGCCGTCGCGGGCATCCGAGGTGGGCGCCTTGAGGCACCAGTCGAGGGCCTGGACGAAGGCGGCCGGGTGCGCGGTGTAGTCGTGCGTCTGCAGGAAGTAGATCGGGGCGTAGAAGTAGCAGGCGCTGCGGTCGATCGCCGGCTGCTCGGCGCACGGGTACTGCGGCTCGGCGGCCAGCTTGTCGGCCGGGAGCTTGGCCAGCGCCGTCGGATCGCCCTCGTCCGGCTCGAAGAGCTGCATGAAGATGCCCTCGGAGCAGGACACCACCTGGCCGGACTCCGGGAAGCGGTCGCACATCCGCTCCGCGGCCGCGACGTCCAGATGGGACACGAACATCGCGCCGTGCCCGATGCCGTGGATGCAGGAGGCCGACTGCGCGGGCGAGCAGAGCGTGGTCACCGCCGTCGCGGGGTCGGGCTCCTGCTGGAGCTTGTCCTCGACCACTCCGTGCAGGTAGCCGGAGCCGCAGACGTCGTTGAGGAAGGAGACCGCCTTGGCGAAGTTCCCCTGGTACCTGGCCAGCGCGGCATGCCCGATCTCGTGCGCGACCGGGTGGCAGAAGCCGTCGACGTAGGGGTCCTTGAGAGTGATCCGCTGCAGGTCGGCCAGGGCTACGCCGGGGTCCTTGGCGTTGGTCTCGGCGACCAGGTAGTTGCGCAGCGTGCTCAGCGTCCAGACGGCGGGAACCGTCGGAGCGGTGCTGGACGGCGCGGCGATCGGCGAGGGCCCGGCGGACGGTGCGGTGGAGGTCGTGGAGGAGGCCGCTGGCGCGGAGGCGGCGACGGCCGCCGTCCACGGGGTCGTGGCGACGGCCCAAACTCCCGCGATGTATAGCAAAAAGGCCATAAGCAGCGCCAGTGGTCGATACATCCGCGAGTCCCCCCAAGACTGCCGAACGGGTCATTCGGCAGGGAACACGCTCTCGGCGGGCGCGCCGGTTCCGCGCTGACGGCTGGGGCTTACAGGACTTTGACAGCCGGATGGCAGACTTCAGGGCATGAGCATCCACAAGAATCTGCTGGACGGACCGGAGCCGACGCTGCTGCCCGAGGACGAGCAGCCCTACCGCATGCTGGCGGAGGAGTCCGCGTCGCCGGCGCAGGTCGCGGCGGAGTTCCCGACCTTCTCGCTGGCCTGGGCCATGCTCGCCGACGACGCCTTCGACGCCGGGCATGTCGTCGAGTCGTACGCCTACGCACGCACCGGGTACCACCGCGGGCTGGACTCGCTGCGCCGCAACGGCTGGAAGGGCCACGGGCCGGTCCCGTGGGAGCACCGGGCCAACCGCGGCTTCCTGCGCTGCCTCGCGGCGCTGGCCCGGGCCGCCGACTCGATCAAGGAGACCGAGGAGGCCGAGCGCTGCTGGCAGTTCCTGAAGGACAGCAGCCTGGTGGGTTACGAGGAGCTCAAGGGCCAGTAGCCCCGCGGAAAGCAGGGGCCCGGTACGCGGTGATCGCGTACCGGGCCCTCTGCGTTGCGCTGGTGCGTACTGTGCCGCCCGCGGCTACTTCAGTCGGTTGCCGGCCGAGCGCAGGCTCTGGGTGGCCTCGACCACGCGCGCGGCCATCCCGGCCTCGGCGAGCTTGCCCCAGGTGCGCGGGTCGTAGGTGTTCTTCTTGCCGACCTCGCCGTCGACCTTCAGCACACCGTCGTAGTTGCGGAAGATGTGGTCCACGACGGGACGGGTGAAGGCGTACTGGGTGTCGGTGTCGAGGTTCATCTTCACGACGCCGTTCTCCAGCGCGGTGGCGATCTCCTCCGCGGAGGAGCCGGAGCCGCCGTGGAAGACGAAGTCGAACGGGTCGGTCTTGCCGTACTGCTTGCCGATGGCGTCCTGCAGCTCGCGCAGCAGCTCCGGCTTGAGGACGACGTTGCCCGGCTTGTACACCCCGTGCACGTTGCCGAAGGAGGCGGCCAGCAGGTAGCGGCCCTTCTCGCCCAGGCCGAGCGCCTCGGCGGTGCGGACGGCGTCGTTGACGGTGGTGTAGAGGTTGTCGTTGATCTCGTGCGAGACACCGTCCTCCTCGCCGCCGGTCGGGGTGATCTCGACCTCAAGGATGATCTTCGCGGCGGCGGCCTTGGCCAGCAGCTCCTGGGCGATGGCCAGGTTGTCGGCGAGGGTCTCGGCGGAGCCGTCCCACATGTGCGACTGGAACAGCGGGTTCTCGCCGCGGGCGACGCGCTCGGCGGAGATGTCCAGCAGCGGGCGAACGTAGCCGTTCAGCTTGTCCTTGGGGCAGTGGTCGGTGTGCAGGGCGACCGTGATCGGGTACTTGGCGGCGACGATGTGGGCGAACTCGGCGAGCGCGACCGCTCCGGTCACCATCTCCTTGCTGTACTGCCCGCCCAGGAACTCCGCACCACCGGTGGAGATCTGGATGATGCCGTCGCTCTCGGCCTCGGCGAAGCCGCGCAGGGCGGCGTGCAACGTCTGGGTCGAGGTGACATTGATGGCCGGGTAGGCGAACTTGCCTGCCTTTGCCCGGTCCAGCATCTCGCTGTAGACCTCGGGGGTGGCGATAGCCATGACGAATCCGCTCCTGTCGGTGATGCGTTTACGGACACTGCGACCCCGACCAGGAGTCGGGCACCGGCGCCATTGTCCCATCCCGGCCCGTCGGCTTCACCCCCGCGGGGGACAGTGGGTACGTATCCTCCCGGGCACACCCGAATGGATTAAAAAGGATCAACCCTGCCATTCCCGGCCCCGAGCCGGGAAGCGTCTCCCCAGGCAGCCGGCGATCGACAGGACGGGGGCACCCGAATGGTGTTTCGGGCAGGCGTGTGGCGGAGGGGACGGCTGAAAGCCGCGGTGGGGGCCACGGCGCTGCTGCTGCTCGCCGGGATCCCGGCCGGCGGCACCGCACGGGCGCAGGAGCATGCACAGGCACCGGCTCGGGAGCGGGCGCAGGCACCGGCGCAGGCGCGGCCGCGTACGCTCCCCGACGCCTGCGGGGCCGCCGCCCCGCAGCTGCGGCCGGTGCCGGCCGAGGCCGCGCCCTCCCCGGACCGGACCATGGTGCTGTCGAAGGAGAGCGCCGCCCGGAGCCTCTGGTACGACCAGGCGGCCGAACTGCCGATCGGGCTGTGGTCGGACGCGACCCTGATGCTGCGCGCCCCCGCCGCCCACGGCACCGTGCGGCTGGACCTGACCAGCCGCGGGTTCAGCACCGACTCCGTCGAGGTGCAGCGCTGGGTCCCGTCCCAGCGCCGGTGGGTCGACCTGGCCACGGCCGCGAGCAGTGCCGCCTTCCCCACCCGGGGCAGCTTCGGCTTCCCGGTCAGCACCCGGGCCACCGCCGCCCGTCCGGAGATCGTCCCGCTGCGGCTCCAGAGCCTGGACCAGCCCGGGCGGCTCGGTGTCACCGCCTCCTTCACCGACGGACACGGCCACACCTACCGCGCCCCGGCCGTGGCCTCGGCGGTGACCCGGCCGCAGACCGTCCTCTCCGGCTGGCCGGCCCGCGCCGCCCTGGTCCGCGGCGGACCGGCGCAGCGCTTCGGCCTGACCGTGCGGAACACCACCGACCGGGCCTACCCCGCACTCACCACGCTCTTCTACGCCTACGGGATGGGCGGCGGACGGGCTCTGACACCCCGTGACCTGGTGCTCCAGCAGTACGTCGGCGGGCGCGGCTGGGTCCGGCTGCCCCTGGCCGCCGGCGTCTGCGATCCGGGGATGAGCACCGCGCTGCTGCCGGCCGAGGGCCTCACCCTCGCCCCCGGCGCCGGGGAGACCGTGCAGCTCAGACTGGCCGTGGCGAAGGACGCCCCGCACGGGGCGGGCTCCGCGTCCGCCGGACTCGCGGTGCGGAGCGGCGACACCGAGCTCGCCTCCGAGAGCCTGCCCTTCACAGTGCGGAGCTAGGGGGCTCCTAGGTGCACGGGTTAGTCTGCGCGAGTGACCACGACTCTCGCGTTGAACGTATCGACTCTGCTCGACGCCAAAGCCCTGATCGCCCAGGTGGGTGCGATCGGCCTGCTCGCCATCATCTTCGCGGAGACCGGCCTGCTCATCGGGTTCTTCTTCCCCGGCGACTCACTGCTGATCCTCGGCGGGGTGGCCGCGTCCAGCGCCGGCATGAAGGTGCTCGGCGTGCAGATGTCGATCGCGGAGCTGCTCGTCGCGGCTCCGCTGTGCGCGATCGCCGGCGCTCAGCTGGGCCATCTGCTGGGGGCCAAGGCCGGGCCCAAGCTCTTCAGAAAGCCCAACTCCAAACTGTTCCGCCAGGAGCACGTGGACAAGGCCGAGCAGTACTTCGTCAAGTTCGGCCCCGCCAAGGCGGTGCTGATGGCCCGCTTCATCCCGGTGGTGCGGACCTTCCTGAACCCGGTGGCCGGCACGCTGGAGATGCCGGCCGGGCAGTTCTTCCTCTGGAACGTGGTCGGCGGGGTGGTCTGGACCGAGTCGATGCTGATGATCGGCTACGAGTTCGGCGCCTCGATGGCCCCGGTCATCGACAAGTACCTGATCCCCGCCATGGGCCTGATCGTGCTGCTGTCGATCACGCCGATCCTGGTGGAGCTGATGCGCGAGCGGCGCAAGAAGCGTGCGGCGGGCGAGGGCGGCGTCGCGGCGGCGACCGCCGGCACCGGCGGCCCCCCCCCC
>NZ_BBPM01000056.1:42045-48387 GCF_000787775.1 Streptacidiphilus carbonis
GGGGGGGAGGGGGGCGTTCGGCGGGGGCGACCCGCCGGCACCGGCGGCTCCGCCGCTCCGGTGCAGCGGTCCTCGGAGGACGAGGCCGCCGCGACCGCCGTCGGCGGGCGCCACCGCAGGCGCTGACGCCCCGCTACCGCCACCGGCGGTGCTGCCGCCGCACCGCCGGACCGGCCGATCGGCAAAGAATCGGCCGACCTACAGACCCAGGTCGGTCAGCTGGTAGGCGGCCAGGTACGGCAGGCCCGCGGCCTCGACGGTGGGGGCCGCGCCGCGCTCGACGATGACCGCGACGGCGACGACCTCGCCACCGGCCTCCCGTACCGCCTCGACGGCGGTCAGCGGCGAGCCGCCGGTGGTGGAGGTGTCCTCGACGACCAGCACCCGGCGGCCCTTGACGTCGGTGCCCTCGATCCGGCGCTGCATGCCGTGGGCCTTCTGCGCCTTGCGGACCACGAAGGCGTCCAGCCGCTCACCGCGCGCGGCGGAGGCGTGCAGCATCGAGGTGGCCACCGGGTCCGCACCCAGGGTGAGCCCGCCGACGGCGTCGAAGTCCAGCTCGGCGGTGAGGTCCAGCATCACCTGTCCGACCAGCGGCGCGGCCTGGCCGTCCAGGGTGATCCGGCGGAGGTCGATGTAGTAGTCGGACTCCAGGCCCGAGGACAGGGTGACCTTGCCGTGGACCACGGCCTTGGTCTTGATCTGGTCGAGAAGCGCGTCGCGGTGGGTGCTCATGAGGCCCCAGCTTATCGGCCGGACCCGGTCCGCCCGGCCGCACGCCGACGCCCGCGGTCAGGGGCGGCGCCAGGTCCAGACGGTGCCGACCTCCAGCGGGTCGATGGGGGTGACCAGGCGCGGAGCGGTGTTGATGCCGTTGGGCGGACCGGTCTGCGGCTCCACGCAGAGGGCGTCGTCCAGCTCGTCGAAGACCACCAGCCAGTCGCAGCCAGCGGTGATCTCCAGGCTGAGCTCGCCCTCCCAGACCAGCGTCGCGGCGACCCCGTAGGGGAGGCCGAAGCAGTCGTCGTACGGGCCCCCGGTCGGGCTGATCCGGTTGCCGGTGGGCAGGTGGTCGCTGCCGCGCTCCTCCTGCCAGGCAGGCTCGAAGTCCAGCCGGGCCCGGGCGCCGTCCGGGCTGAGCTGTTTGCGGAACCACGGGTGCCAGCCGGCCATGGCCGGGAAGGAGACCTCGGCGGTCTCCACCGACAGGGTGGTCCGCAGTGACTCGGGGGTCAGCTCGAACAGCTGCGTGACCCGGCCCGCGTAGGGCCACGGGTCGGCCAGGTCGTAGTAGAACGCGGCGCTGGTGGCCCTCGCCGGCGCCGCCGGGCTCCAGGCGCTGCGGACGCCGGTCCCGTGGATGGCGTGCGGCGGCATGTCGACGGGCAGGGCGTGCATCTCGCCGCCGTTGCGCCAGCGGCCGTGGTCGATCCGTCCGGCCCAGGGCACCATCGGGAAGGACCCGTAGCCGAAGACGCCCTCCCCCTGCGCGCCGGGGTCCGTCCGGGTCCGCAGCAGTTCGGTGCCGCCGATCCTGAGACTGCCCAGTCGGCAGCCGTCGCCCGGCAGCACGGTCGCCTCCACCTCACCCGCCGTCAGCAGGACGGCGTCGGTCTGGCCGGCGGCGGGGGCAGAGGCGGCGGGGCGGGGCATCGAACCTCCTGGGATGCGGATCGTCGGAGTCGACGCTACCCGCGTCGGCGCAGCACCCGGGCCAGGATCACCGCGCCGCCGATCAGGGCCGCTCCCCCGCCGACCATCCAGGGCAGCCGGCTGGGCTCGCCGTCGGCGGAGGGCGGCTCGCCCATCCGGCGGGGCGGACCGCCCCAGCGGGCCGCCGCCCGGGAGCGGGCGCTGCGCGGGGGCAGGGTGGGGCCGTAGCGCCCGCTCGGCGGGGCGTGGTCCACCTCCTCCGCGGAGCGGCCGACCATGCTGCGGCGGGTCGCCGAGGAGTCCGGCCAGGGCTCGTTGAGGGCGGCGGCGGCGTTGAAGGAATCAGCGGGCTCGTCGATCAGGAACAGCCCGGACTCGTCCATGCCCTCCATGCCGTCGATGCCCTCCGCGCCCTCCACACCGTCGATGCCCTCGATCCCGTCGGGGTCCTCGGGGCTGTCCGGTCCCTGCGGGTCGTCGAAGTCGGCGAGCTCGGAGAGGTCGGTGAGCTCGCCGAGCCCGGCCAGGTCCTCCAGGTCGGCCAGTTCGGCGAAGAGGATCGGATCGGCCTCGTCGCCCTCCCCCTGGGCGGCGCCGTCGCCGCCGATCAGGTCGGCGTCGGCGAGGTCGGCGACCATCGCGGCGCAGAAACGATCCAGCAGACGGCGCAGCGCAACCGAGACCGCCTGCGGGTGGAGTTCCTCCACCCGGCCCTTGGCGGTGAGGTCGCCCCGGAACAGCACCCGGGTGTGCTCCTCACCCTCCGGCCGCACCGCGACCCGCAGCCGCCCCGACACCGCGCCGCTGCCGACGGACTGCTGCGCCCGGACGGAGACGACCAGGTCGTCCTGATCGGCGGGGTCGGCGGGGTCGGCGCTATCGGCGGCGCCGGCGGGACCACCAGGGCCGGCCGGGCGGGGGTTACCGGGGGTGACCGCATCGAACTCCAGCTCGCCCCGGTAGGTGATCGAGGAGCTGCCGACCCGCAGTTTCAGTCGGCCGAACAGAGCGGGCACCGCCTCCGGCGTGCCGCCCGGCCCGCCCCCGGCGCCGGCCTCGGGCTGCTCCACGGTGAAACCCGGCAGGCAGCGCGCCAGCAGCTCGGGGCGGCGCAGCGCCGCGCGGACGTCCTGCTGCGGAAGCGTTACCAGAACCTCATGCTCCATGCCTTGGAAGCCTACAGACCACCGGGCTCTGGGGCGGGGGTATACGGCTGTGAACCTCACCCAACGTGAACTCAGCGCGGGTTCAGCAGCGTCGAGGGGCCCGGCTGGTGCGCCGGGCGGCGCAGGTCGGCGAGGGTGGCGGCGATCCGCAGCGCGGCCGCGTCCAGGCTGCCCGGTGCGGCGTCCTGGCTGGTCGGCGGCCGGAGCCGGGGCACGGCCGCGGAGGCCAGGATGAAGCCCCAGTCGGTCGGCCCGTCGCAGCCGCGGTCGGCCGGCACCGCGTACTCCGCGGTCCGCAGCCCGGTGGAGCGCAGGGTGGCCTCGGCCGCCCAGAAGGCGTCGGCGGCGACCGGTCCGGCGTGCACGGCCAGCCGCCCGTCCGGGGCGAGCACCTGGCGGACCATGCCGTAGAACTCCTGGGTGTAGAGCTTGCGGCTCTCGTCCAGGCCCGGGTCCGGGAGGTCGGCGACGACCACGTCGTAGCGGGACCCGTCGTCGGCCGCGGTGCGCAGCCAGTCGAAGGCGTCGGCGGTGACCACCCGCACCCGGGGGTCGGCCAGGGCGTCCCGGTTCAGCCGGGTCAGCTCCGGGTCGGTGCGGCCGAGCCGCACCACCATCGGGTCGATCTCCACCACGGTGACCCGGCGGACGCCGGGCTCGCGCAGGGCCTCGGCCGCCGCCAGGCCGTCCCCGCCGCCGAGGACCAGCACCCGGGCGTGCGCGCCGACCAGGGCGGGCTGGACCAGCGCGGCGTGGTAGCGCGCCTCGTCGGCGCCGCAGACGGCGAGCCTGCCGCCGAGGTACAGCCGCAGCGGGGACGCGGACCGACCCGGCCCGGCCGGCGTCGCGGAAGGCCGGTAGCCGTCGGCGGCGGTACGCGGCGGGGGCACCCGGTCCGGTCCGGTCAGCACGATGTCCTGGTAGCGGCTCTGGCTGGCGAAGCGGACCGGCGCCCCGTACAGCGCCTGCCTGGCGGCGCGCTCGAACGCGCCGGTGAGCGCCGCGGCGACGGCCAGCACCACCAGCACCGCGCCGCACAGGCTCCAGAGCAGCACCCTGACCCGGGGGCTGGGCTCCCGGGGGAACAGCCAGAGCACCACCACCGCGCCCGCGACGGCGTTGATCGCGCCGGTCAGCAGCGCACCGGTGGCCTGGCCCAGCAACGGCAGCAGCAGGAAGGGAAAGGCCAGGCCGCCGACCAGGGCCCCGACATAGTCGGCGGCGAAGAGGTCGGCGACGGCCCGGCCCGCCTCCTGCCGGCGGATCCGCTGGATCAGGGTCATCAGCAGCGGGATCTCCGCCCCGATCAGGACGCCGATCAGCAGCGCGACGCCGACCAGGGCGGTCCGGTAGTGGCCGACCCAGACGAAGCAGCCGTAGAGCAGCAGCACCGACAACCCGCCGACCAGCGCGAGCGCGCTCTCCACCAGGGCGAAGGAGGTCGCCGGGCGGCGGGTGAAGCGTTTTGCCAGCAGTGAGCCGACCCCCATGGCGAAGACCATCACCGAGAGCACCACCGAGGCCTGGGTGACCGAGTCGCCGAGCAGATAGCTGCCCAGCGCCACCAGTTCCAGCTCGTACACCAGTCCGCAGGCGGCGCAGACGAATGCCGCGAGCAGCACCAGCAGCCGGGCGGCACGTCTGCCGCCGGCACGCCCGCGCCCGGCCGGCCCGCCCCCGGTCGGCGGCTGCGAGGACCCTGCGGAATGGTTGATCACGAACAAACGCTAGGCGACGTCAGGTCACAGCCACTTCCCCCGCAAGAGTGATAGGGATGTGTTCCTCATTGACGCTTCGATCATGTGAGCGGACGAGTTCCCAAGGCCCGAACGGGAATTGCCGCACCATCATCGATCCGTCAACTCCGGTACCAGTCTTGGACTTTCAACGAAGAACGGGTGCACACCAGTCGCCCCTCCTGCGGATAGGCGTGCCAGGTCCGCCAGTGGATCCCCTGGGCGTCACCTCCGGCGAGCAATGCGGTGAAGGCTGTCGGGTCGCCCGGGAACACCCCGGCCAGTCCATACGGATGGTTCTCGACCAGCGCCAGCAACTCCTGTGCCCTGCCTGCGAAAGATTGTTCCTCCCATGTTTCCACTCGCGCCGCGAATTCGTACTCACGTCCCTGCACGCGCTCGGCGACCCGGGCCGGCAGCGGTGAGCGCCGCCCCGGAAGGCAGGCCACGGTCTCCGAGCAGTCGCCGGACTCCATACCGAGGACTACCTGGTGGGAGGCGCCCAGCAGGCGTAACTGGAGGTCCACCGGGCCGATCCGGAGGTCCAGGACCGCCAGCGCGGGCAGTTCCTTGCTGCCCAGGCACCAGGCCAGATCCCCGGCGCGGGTGTCGGTGTAGGAGGTGTTCAGGGTGGTGAGCATTCTTGGCTCCGCGTACTCGGGTCACTCGAGGGCACCGGGTCGGAACTGCCGCCGGGTACGCGCACGGCCGTGCGGATCCGGCGCATCGGGGCATGGCTGCCCTGCGGCAGCGGATCATTCCGGGGACTCAGAAGCAGGGAAGCACGAATACTCCGTGTTCGTAGAGCCTTTACCCAACTTCACCGCCCTGCCATCATTCTCGGTTGGATTCCTTCCGGCGGTGCCCGCCGCCATGACCGGTCCAGGTCCTCGACATGGGAAAACCCTGCTCAGAGGGATAACCGGGAGCACTCCCGGAACGGCTTCCGAAGCGCTTCGGAAGCATCGCCGAAGGAAATCATCGATTGTCACATGCCCTCGGCAATCGACCACGGCACTGCCCTCGGCCGTTCTCACTCCTTCGAGGGTCACTCGTACGGCACACCCCCCTGTCAATCAGACCGGCACGCCTCACTCCCACGGGCGCCTGAAGGGATGGGGACAACCCGCCGACGTCAGAAGCGCGGGATCTGCGCGACCAGCCGGCTGCGCTCAGCAGCCGACGATCCGTCAGCAGCGCCCCGGGGCTACAGCACCACGGCGTCGAGGCCGCGGCGGGCCTCGACGGCGAGCGGGTGCTGCGGACCGCCGAGCCGTTCGGCCTCGCCCAGCAGCCGCAGCAGCAGCGCCCGCGCTCCCGCCCGGTCGCCGGTGGCCAGCAGCAGCCCTGCCGTCCGATGACAGACCGCCAGCGACAGGTCCGGATCGGCGCCCGGCTGCCGCACGGCCGGCAGCAGGGCCCGGTACTCGGCGAGCGCGTCCGCCGTCGCACCGAGGTGCTCCAGGCACTGTGCGGCGTCGAAGCGGTAGCTGACCGCCTGCGGGTCCGCCGGCCCCGCCTGTGCCGCCCGGTCCTCCGCCAGGACCCGGAGTTCGGGCAGTGCGGTCCGGTACTGGCCGTTCTCCATCAGCGTCGCCGCGTACTGCTTGCGCAGCAGCCGCACCACCGCGGAGTCGTGCCCGTGCGCCTCCGCGGCGGCGGACACGGCCTCGGCCAGCACCGCGGCGGCCTCGGTGACGCGTCCGGCGTCGAGCAGGGCCCTGGCCCGGTCGACGGCGGCGAGGACCTCCTCCTTGCCGACCGCCGCGCGGGACGGGGCTTGGGGC
>NZ_BBPM01000055.1 GCF_000787775.1 Streptacidiphilus carbonis
CCGTGGCTGCGCCCGTCCCCGCTCCTGCCGTCCCCGCACCCGCCGCGGCCCCCAGGGCGAGCCCCGCGGCCCCTGCCGCCCCCGCGGCTGCCGCGGCACCGGAGCCGCCCGCGGCACCGGAGCCGTCCCCCGCACGGGAGCCGTCCGCGGCCCGCCTCCCCGTCGCGTCGGTGGTGCCGCCCAGCGAGCGGAGCCGGCTCGGCAGTTCCGCCTCCACCCGCGCGATCATGCCCGTCAGCTCGGCCGGGAGCCAGGTCTGGGTCGGGTCGTGCCCGGCGTCGGCCGGCTCGCTCTCCTCCAGCCGGTCGAGCAGCCCGTCCGGCGTGGGCCGCACCGCGGCGTCCTTGGACAGACAGGCGGCGACCAGCCCGCGCAGCTGTTCGGGCACCCCGTCCAGTCGGGGCTCGCTGTGCACCACCCGGTAGAGCAGCGCCGGAGTCGCGCCCTCCCCGAACGGACCCGCGCCGGTCGCCGCGTAGGCGAGCACCGCGCCCAGCGAGAACACATCCGTGGCCGGGGTCACCGGGGACCCCTCGATCTGCTCCGGCGACATGAAGCCGGGTGAGCCGACGACCATCCCGGTGCGGGTCAGCTCGGTGGTCTCGGCGGCCCGGGAGATGCCGAAGTCGATCACCCGCGGTCCGTCCGCCGCGAGCAGCACGTTCGACGGCTTGAGGTCGCGGTGCACCACCCCGGCGGCGTGGATCGCGGCCAGCGCCTCGGCCAGCCCCGCCGCCAGCGCCCGCACCGAGTCCAGCGGCAGCGGCCCGTGCTCGCGCACGGCCGCGCTGAGCGAGGGACCGGACACGTACTCGGTGGCCAGCCAGGGCGTCGCCGCCTGCGGGTCGGCGTCCAGCACCGACACCGTGAAGGCCCCGCCGACCGCCCTGGCCGAGGCCACCTCCCGGGCGAACCTGGCCCGGAAGTCCGGGTCGTCCGCCAGCTCCGGCCTGATCACCTTGAGCGCCACCCGCCGCCCGCCCCGCGACCTGGCCAGGTACACCCGCCCCATGCCGCCCGCACCCAGCCGCGCCAGCAGCCGGTACCCGCCCAGCTGCGGCGGATCGTCCGATTCCAGTGCCTGCACTGTCCCCCCTCGGCGCTGCCTTCCCCTGTTGGAGCACTTTCCAGGGAACACCGCCCCGACCCCCTTGCATAGACTCTTCTGCCACCGTTCTGTCACGGTCTGTAATCAGTTCGGAACGCCCCCGCCCGGCCGATAGGATTTGGGACCATGGCGGCCACTACAGACAATTCCGGGGCATCGAACGCGTACTACGTGACGACGCCGATCTACTACGTCAACGATCGCCCCCACCTCGGCCATGCCTACACGACCGTCGCAGGCGACGTGCTCACCCGCTGGCACCGCCAGCGCGGCGAGAAGGTGTGGTACCTGACCGGGACGGACGAGCACGGTCAGAAGATCATGCGTACTGCCGCGGCGAACGGCGTCACCCCGCAGGAGTGGTGCGACAAGCTCGTCGAGGAGGCGTGGAAGCCGCTCTGGCAGCACCTGGGCATCGCCAACGACGACTTCATCCGCACCACCGAGGCCCGGCACACCGCGAGGGTCCAGGAGTTCGTCCAGGACCTCTACGACAAGGGCGAGATCTACCAGGGGGGCTACGAGGGCCCGTACTGCATCGGCTGCGAGGAGTACAAGTCCCCGGGCGACCTGCTGGACGGCCAGGGCGAGTTCGCGGGGCAGAAGCTCTGCCCGATCCACAAGACCCCGGTGGAGATGCTGAAGGAGGAGAACTACTTCTTCAAGCTCTCCGAGTACGGCCCCCGGCTGCTGGAGTACTACGCCGCGAACCCGGGCTTCATCCAGCCCGAGTCGGCCCGCAACGAGGTGCTGCGCTTCGTCGAGCAGGGCCTTGAGGACCTCTCGATCTCCCGCTCCACCTTCGACTGGGGCATCCAGATCCCCTGGGACCCCAAGCACGTCATCTACGTCTGGATCGACGCGCTGCTCAACTACGCCACCGCGGTCGGCTACGGCGCGGACCCGGCGAAGTTCGACAGCACCTTCCCGGCCGACGTGCACCTGGTCGGCAAGGACATCCTCCGCTTCCACGCCGTCATCTGGCCCGCGATGCTGATGGCGAACGGCCTGCCGCTGCCCCGCAAGGTGGCCGCCAACGGCTGGCTGATGGTCGGCGGTGAGAAGATGAGCAAGTCCAACCTGACCGGCATCTCCCCGCAGCAGCTCACCGACCACTTCGGCGTGGACGCGTACCGCTACTACTTCCTGCGGGCGATCCCGTTCGGCACGGACGGCTCCTTCTCCTGGGAGGACTTCTCCGCGCGCTACACCTCGGAGCTGGCCAACGACTTCGGCAACCTCGCCTCCCGGGTGGCCGCCATGGTCAACAAGTACTTCGACGGCACCCTCCCGGCGGCCACCGCGAGCGGTCCGGCCGAGCAGGCGCTCGCGGACGGCCTGGCCAAGGCCTTCGCCGAGGCCGACGACCGGATCGGCGAGCAGCTGGACTTCGCCGGCGGCCTCGCGGCGATCTTCGAGTTCGTCAAGCAGGTCAACGGCTACATCACCGAGCAGGAGCCCTGGAAGGTCGCCAAGGACGACTCCGCGGACGGCCAGGCAAAGCTCGCCACCATCCTCTACGCGGCGGCCGAGTCGCTGCGCGGGATCGCGGTCCTGCTCAACCCGGTGATGCCGCGGGTGTCCGGGCTGCTCTGGGACTCGCTGGGCGCCGAGCCGGTGCTGGGCGCGCTGGCCGATCAGAAGATCGGCGAGGCCGCCGCCTGGGGGCTGCTGCCCGCCGGGGTGACGGTGGTCAAGGGCGAGATCCTGTTTCCCCGCCTGGAAGAGAAGAAGGACGCCTGAGCAGCCGATGACTGGCTCCGACAAGACGCCGTCGCATACGACGCCGTCGAGCAAGACGCCGTCCAGCAAGACGCGGTCGAAGAGGTCGCAGGCCGACCGCGGTGTCCCGCCGCCGCTCCCCGAGCCGCTGCGGGTCGCGGTCGCCGACTCGCACACCCACCTGGACATGCAGGACGGCACCCCGGAGGAGGGCCTGGCCAAGGCCTCCTCGGTCGGCGTGGACACCGTGGTCCAGGTGGGCTGCGACCTGTCCGGCTCGCGCTGGGCGGCGGAGCTGGCGGGGCGTCATGCCCACGTCCACGCGACGGTCTCGCTGCACCCCAACGAAGCCCCGCGGATCGTCCTCGGCGACCCCGACGGCTGGTCGGGGCAGAAGCGCGGGCCCGGCGGCATGAAGGCCCTGGACGAGGCGCTCGCCGAGATCGACGCCCTCGCGGCGCTGCCGCAGGTCCGCGGGGTGGGGGAGACCGGCCTGGACTACTTCCGCACCGGGCCCGAGGGCGTCGAGGTGCAGCAGGAGTCCTTCCGCCGGCACATCGCGCTGGCGAAGAAGCACGGCAAGGCCCTGGTCATCCACGACCGGGACGCCCACGAGGACGTCCTGCGGATCCTGGCGGAGGAGGGCGCGCCGGAGCGCACCGTCTTCCACTGCTACTCGGGCGACGCGGAGATGGCCAAGGTCTGCGCCGCGGCCGGCTACTACCTGTCCTTCGCCGGACCGGTCACCTTCCCGTCCAACCACCACCTCCGTGAGGCCCTGGCGGTGGCCCCGCTGGACCGCGTCCTCGTGGAGACCGACGCCCCCTTCCTGACCCCGGCCCCGTACCGCGGCCGCCCCAACGCGCCGTACCTGATCCCGGTCACCCTCCGCGCGATGGCCGCCGTCCGCGGCCTGGACGAGGACACCATGGCCGCCGCCGTCGCCGCCAACACCGCCCGCGCTTTCGATTACTGACGCGGAGCACCCGACGGGTGACCGGCTCGCCGCTCGATCGTTGATCCTTCAGCAAGCGAGCACATGCCCTGTCGGTCGGCGTAAGGATTCGAGTACTCCAATTCTCCGGGGGCGACCCCCGTACCCCACGCGAATGGTCGGTGGTGGGTGCAGGGCGGTGACCGGCTCGCCGCTCGATCGTTGATCCTTCAGCAAGCGAGCACATGCCCTGTCGGTCGGCGTAAGGATTCGAGTGAACGGTTCTGCGGAGCAGGTGCGGCGGAAGCTGCCCAAGGCGTTGGCGCTGGCCCTGCTGGTGGGCGGCACCGGGGCGTTCGTGAACCAGCAGCACCAGGCGCACCTCACGGCCGACGGTCAGCCGCAGCGCGTCGCGCTGGACGCGGATCCCATCTCGGGGGCCGAGCAGAGCGGCGACCACCTGCTGCCGTCCCCGCCGGCCGCGCTCACCATGCTGACCCCGGACGTGCCGTCGCTCCCGCTGGCCCGGTCCATGCCGGTCCCGGTCCGGGCCGGCGCCGACCGGTCCTCCCGCTCGGAGGAGCCGGCCCGGCCGCCGCTCCGCCACTACCGCTCGACCAGCGACTACTTCCGTCACCACCGCACCCGGTCGGAGGACGGCGGCCCCTCCCTCAGCACCCACCACGGCACGGGTGACCTCAACTGGTCCGCCCTGGCCCGCTGCGAGGCCGGCGGCAACCCGCACGCGGTGGACCCCAGCGGGCGCTACGGCGGGCTCTACCAGTTCGACAGCACCACCTGGCACCACCTCGGCGGCCACGGCCGCCCTCAGGACGCCCCCTCCGACGAGCAGACCGCCCGCGCGCGCCAGCTCTACCACCAGCGCGGCAGCTCCCCCTGGCCCAGCTGCGGCCACCGCGCCGGAGGCTGAGGGAGCGCGGCGGCACCCTCTAGTCTTGACCCCGTGAGCACCAGCCCCGAAACACCCTCCACCACCCCGGCGCCCCCAGCCGACCACGGCCCGCTCCTCGGCGCCGCCGACATCCGCGGCCTCGCCGCGGCCCTCGGGGTCCGGCCGACCAAGCAGCGCGGACAGAACTTCGTCATCGACGCCAACACCGTGCGCCGGATCGTCCGGGCGGCCGGAGTCGGGCCGAAGGACGTGGTGGTGGAGGTCGGCCCGGGCCTGGGGTCGCTCACCCTGGGCCTGTTGGAGGTCGCCGACCGAGTCACCGCCGTGGAGATCGACCCGCTGCTGGCCCAGCACCTGCCGACCACCGTGGCCGCCCGGATGCCGGACCGCGCCGACCGCTTCGACCTGGTCCACGACGACGCCATGTCCGTGGCGGAGCTCCCCGGCCCGCCGCCGACCGCGCTGGTCGCCAACCTCCCCTACAACGTCGCCGTCCCGGTGCTGCTGCACATGCTGGAGACCTTCCCCTCGATCGAGCGCACGCTCGTGATGGTGCAGTCCGAGGTCGCCGACCGGCTCGCGGCCGCCCCCGGGAACAAGGTGTACGGAGTGCCCTCGGTCAAGGCCAACTGGTACGCCGAGGTCAAGCGTGCCGGGGCGATCGGCCGCAATGTCTTCTGGCCGGCGCCCAACGTGGACTCGGGCCTGGTCTCACTGGTCCGCCGCGACCCGCCGGAGACCACCGCCACCCGCGAGCAGGTCTTCGCCGTCGTGGACGCCGCCTTCGCCCAACGCCGCAAGACCCTGCGGGCCGCCCTGGCCGGCTGGGCCGGCTCGGCCGCGGCCGCGGAGCAGGCGCTGACCGCCGCCGGCATCGACTTCCGGCTGCGCGGCGAGACCCTGACAGTGGAGCAGTTCGCCCGCATCGCCGAGGCGAAGCCGGCTGTGAACAGCGCTGCAGGGGGTCCCGCCGAGAGTGCCGCCGGGGGCGCCTCCGACGGTGCGGCAGAATAGGCGCGTGTCCTCAACGATCACCGTCCGGGTCCCGGCCAAGGTCAATGTCCAGCTCGCCGTAGGCGGCCGTCGCGCCGACGGCTTCCACGGCCTGGCCTCGGTCTTCTTCGCCGTGGGCCTCTACGACGAGGTGACGGTCACCCCCTCCGACCGGCTGACCGTCTCCGTCGCCGGTGCTGACGCCGCCGCCGTACCCGCCGACCGCAGCAACCTCGCCGCCCGCGCGGCGGTGCTGCTCGGCGCCCGCTACGGGATCACCCCTGAAGTCCACCTGCACATCGACAAGGGCATCCCCGTGGCCGGCGGCATGGCCGGGGGCAGCGCCGACGCCGCCGCCGCGCTGGTGGGCTGCGACGCCCTGTGGGGCACCGGCGCGCACCCCGCCGCCCTGGCGGAGATCGCCGCCGAGCTGGGCAGCGACGTCCCGTTCAGCCTGCTCGGCGGGGTGGCCCTGGGCGAGGGCCGCGGCGAACTGCTCACCCCCGTTCCCACCGGCGGGACGTTCCACTGGGTCTTCGCCGTCGCCGACGGCGGGCTCTCCACCCCGGCCGTCTACGGCGAGTGCGACCGGCTGCGCGACCTGGACGGCGGCTCCGCCGACACCGACCTGCCGGTCCCGACCGCGGACCCGGCCCTGCTCGAAGCCCTCCGCACCGGCGACGCCACCGCCCTGGGCGCCGCCCTCAGCAACGACCTGCAGCCGGCGGCCCTCTCACTGCGCCCCGCCCTCGCCGCCACCCTCCGCGCCGGCGCCGACGCTGGCGCGATCGGCACCCTGGTCTCCGGCTCCGGGCCCACCTGCGCCTTCCTCACCAAGGACGCGCCGTCCGCCGCAGCCCTGGCCGCCACCCTCACCACCTCCGGCACCTGCCGCACCGCCCACCCAGCCGCAGGCCCGGTCCCGGGCGCCACCGTCCTGTACTGAGAATCCGAGACGGCGCCGGGGAGGGGAGAGCACGGACATGCTCGTGACCGTCGACTGGGACGCGATCGCCGCGGACCTCCCGCCTGGCTCCCTGCTGCGTGTCAGGCCGGAGACGGCGGCCCAGCTCTGGTCCGATCCTGCGGACATCCGCTTGGCCGCAACCATCGGCATCCCGTACGCAGACGGCCTGTTCCGGATCCTGGACGGTCTGGCCGCCCCCGACTCGGCCGCTCCGTCCACCGCGATCGTCAGCGACGGCGGCGCCACCCCGCCTCCGGGCGGACCGCTGGCCCGACTTGGCTCCCTCTACGGTGGCCGACTGTTCGTCAGTCGAGCGGACGGCACCGTCCATGTCTCCCACCCGGACTCGGAGAACAGGTTCGAGCTGATCAACGGTGACCTCTCCTCCCGCTACCTCCTCTACCTCGTCGACGGGGAGAGGCCCCCGCCGGAGGAGGACCCGGACCCCTACGACTGGGTCGACGCGGAAGCGATTGTCCGGGAGAAGATCACCCGCCGGGACCCCGTTCCGTTCGCCGGCCCTGGGAGCTTCTGGGGCGGCTACATGGAGTCCTACGCCATCTACTGACGCCATCTACTGACGCCGCACGGAGATCGCCTGGTGCCGATTGGCGGCAGCCTGCGTTGGTCCCGAACAAGTACCCGCGTCTACAGCGAGCTGCAGCCGTGCCTGATGCCCGGCCACAATCGAACACCATATCCACGAGTGAGGCACTGACCCCGGCCGGAGCCGCCACCTGGCGTGCCCGCCAGGACTGAGGCAGGCCGGGCACCCCGTTGGGTTCCGACCTTTGGGAACCGCTCTATTGGTCGACTACGTGTTCTAGTTATGCTCACGTGTCTGACTAATGGTCATGTTCACGGCTTGGGGGAAGCATGGCGATCGAGCTGCCCGGCGAATTCGTCTGGGTCATGAATCTTCTGGGGCTCAACTGGCCCCAGGTGAACGAGGACAAGGTCCGTGAGTTCGCCGGCCACGTCAAGGACTTCGGAACCAGCCTCGACACCACCCACCAGGCCGCCACCGCGACGATCAAGAAGATGGGCGAGGCCTACCAGGCCAACTCCTACGAGCAGTTGGTGGCCAGGTGGAGCCAGATGTCCAACTCGCACATGACCGACCTGGTCGAGGCATGCCGGGTGACCTCGGTCGCGCTGGACATCGCCGCTGACGGCATCGTCGCGGCCAAACTCGCTGTCATCACCGAACTCGGCATCATGGCTGCCGAGTTCGTAGCCGACCAAGCGGCCGCGGTGTTCACCTTCGGCGCCGCCGAGGCGGCGGAGGCGTTGCTGATCGAGGCGTCCAAGAAGGTCATCAACGCGATCCTGCAGCAGGTCGAGCAGCAGATCATCGGCGATCTCATCGAGAAGGCGGTGGCCCCGCTGGAGTCGGTCGTGGAGAAGGCCTTGGGCGGACTGGTCTTCAAGGGCCTGGACGCGGCCCTCGGCGACCCGACCGCGAGCGGCGGCGCCGGGGCGGGTGACGGTTTCCGAATACACCCCGGCGAGCTGACCACCCATGCCACCGCCCTGCACGGGCATGCCGACGAGGTCGTGGGCCACGCCACCCGGTTCTCAGCCGCGACAGCAGGGATGTCCTTCTCGTGAGCGACCCGATCGTCCAGGCCCTGGAACACGCCGCAGCCCGGGTGGGCCGCACGCTGAGCAAGGACGCCAGCAAGGCCGTCAGCGACATGTACCACCAGGCCGGCCACGGGGCCGCGCAGGTGGCGAAGAACATCTCCGCGGCCGACGCCCAGCACGCCCATGAACTGGTCACCCTGGCGGAGAAGATCGCCAAGAACGACGGCAAGACCGGCCGCGGCGCCCGCAAGCGGATCCGGCAGCAGGCCGACGCCCGCTCCAAGATCGACCAGGCCCTGGGCGGCCACCGTGACTACGATGTGGAACTCGTCGTCGACAAGGCCAAGTACCCCGAATCGGCTCGGCACATCGCAGAGGCGCAGAAGGGGATCAACTGGCGAGGGGCGCGGGACCCCCGGAACACCAAGAAGCAACCGTCGATCCTCACCATCAACCGTGGCGGGGCGGAGACGAACCGGGCGAAGTCTTTGAAGAACATCCTGACCCGGCCGCCGAAGGACCGTGACGAGTACCCGCCGGCGATGTTCAAGGAGGGCGGCGCCGGTGCGAGTGTGAAGTACATCCCGGAGGCTGACAACCGAGGCTCCGGATCAGCTATGGGAAGTGCTCTCTACGGTCTCAAGGACGGGACGCGAGTGAAGATAACGATACGGTGATAGGGGAGGAGTGATGCGGGTGGACCAGGTCGATGTACTAGTCAGCACCGCCAGGGAGGGCCGGTTCCTCGAGGTTCTGCCGGAGCTTCTGAGGCTGACCGGCCAGGAGGACGGCGATCCCGACGCCGCGTGGGAGGCCGCTGCCGCCGCTGTGGAGATCCTCGCCTGGGACGATCGGTCCGAGGAAGGCGCTGAACTGGTCGAGAACCTGATCCGCAGGGACGGCCGCCGCGGCGGGCTACTGAGTGACCAGGACTTCCCCTTCGTCGGAGCATTCCACGACGCCGAGCTGCAGGGCGGCCCGAGAGCGAAGCCCCGGCTGGAGGCAGCGGCGCTGATGCTCCCGGAGGAAAGCAATCTCGGCGAAGCGCTCCGACTGTCCGCGCAGGACCTTGACCAGGCCTCACCCGCCGAGGTCATCCACCGAGCTTATGGCTGGGGCCGTCCGGTCCTCCCGCTGGACGACTCGGTCATCGGAGCCGAACTGGTGGACCGACCGTTCGGAGAGCTGACGCAACGGGAGCGTGGCGTTCTCTGGGAAGCGCTGCAGGAGGTCAACGATTTTCCGCGGGCGCAACTCCTGCACAGTGCCACCGGCGAGCCGCCGGAGCAGTACGACGGGTGCCTCTGGATGGCAGGGTGGTACGCCACCGAAGGCGAGATCTCATCAGCCGAAGGCATGCTCCTTGCTGCTCATGGCCGGTGGTGGCCATTCCAGACCTGGGATGCGATTCCCGCCATGGCAGTTGTCGATCCGGTCCTGCGCCGGGCCTGCACCGAACGTGTGCGTGAGTACTATCTGACCCGTCCGATCGGTCCCGAAGCAGCAAAGGAACAGCGATGACCGGCAGTGATTCCGGTGCGACCAGTGCCCTGGCCCAGCTCCTCGCTCGTGCCCGGGGCCCGATGGGGCCGTCCGCGGAGCTGGACTTCGGTGTCGAGAGCGGGCCGCTGGCCGAGCTCGGCTCTGTGATCTCCCAGCTCAACGGGTTCTTCCTGTTCAACGCGGGGGTCCAGGTCTTCCGGGTCGGCGACGAGGGCTACGGCCCGGACCTGTTGAGCTGGAACCACGAGGACACCTGGAAGGACACCTACGACGGGCTCGCCGACGACCTGTTCTGCTTCGGCCAGGACATCTTCGGCAACCAGTTCGCGATCATCGGCGGCGAAGAGGTCGTCGTCTTCGACCCGGAGTCGGCCAGGGTCGCCCCGCTCGGCAACAGCCTGGAGGAGTGGGCGGCCTGGCTGCTGGCGGACGAGGACGTGAACGGCGCGGCCTCCTTCGCCTACGCCTACCAGAAGGAGCTCGGCGCCCTCGACCCGGCCGAACGCCTGGTCCCGCTGACGTTCTTCATCGGGGGCGGCAGCTACGACTTCGACAACTTCGTGGCCCGCGACTCCGTCACCGCCATGCGGATCCGGGGCCCCATCGCCCAACAGGTCCACGACCTCCCGGACGGTGCCACCATCCGCTTCAGCGTGGACTGAGGACCGGGCAGTCAGACCTTCCGCACGACGATCCGTGGCGGAAGCAACTGCTCCAAATCGTCGACGTCGGACGTGAAAACCGTGACTTGCCCGTCCTGATTCATGGCGACGACGGCGAGCATCGCGTCGATGGCGTACTTGTGGCCGTGGAGCCCGCAGCCGGCGAGCAGGCGACGTGCCTGCCTGCCCTCGTTCCTTCCGAGTTCGGCCACGCGAACGCGGGAGAGCACCCAGCCCCACCGCTGTTCGGTCGTCCTGCCGTCGTACGCCTCCACCAGTGTCAGCGGTGAGGTCACCACCTCGACCTCGCCGCTGGCTGCCATGTCCAGCCGCGTCTTCATCATTCGATCGCCGCGTACTGCGAGCGACAGGGCCTCGCAGTCGAGGACGAAAACCCGAAGCTGCTCGGCCGGGTTGCCCCGCTTCTTCACGCCGCCTCTCCCGCCGTGCGGCGGCCCTTACCCGGTCCACCCTTCTGGGCCGGCTTCCCCTGGGGCGGCGCGGCGGCACGAGCCCCCGTCGCGGCGCGACGGCGTTCATGCTCGGCGTCGATCTCTGCAAGCTCCTCGCGGGCGGCCGCACGATCCGCTGCGGTGACGGGCCCGTACTCCTCCTCGAGCCAGGTGACGAGCTCGCGCAGTCGATCACGGTCCAACTGGAGGCGCAGTGCCCTGGCGACATAGGCCGAGACGCCCCGCTCGGCAGCCTCGGCCCGGACCTCCTCCAGGAGGTCTTCCGGGATGGTTACAGTGATCTTCTTACTCGCCATACTCAATACCATACTCCCCAGCTTCGGCCCCGCCTTGATCCCCGCAGTCGCCACCCTTGCGGGTGATGCCGTTTGGCGTAGTCGGGACGCCATCATGGCGATATGTCAGGTACCAAACCGTCCGGGCGGATCGCGGCGGCCGTGCTCATCGGAACCACCCTCGAGTTCTACGACTTCTTCATCTACGGGACGGCTGCCGCCCTGGTCTTCGGCCGGGCCTTCTTTCCCTCGCTGACCCCGGTCAACGGGCTGCTCGCCGCCTTCTCCGTCTACGCGGTCGGCTTTCTCGGGCGGCCCACCGGGGCGGCGGTGTTCGGGCACCTGGGCGACCGGTTGGGACGCAAGCGGGTGCTGGTCGGATCGCTGCTGCTGATGGGGCTGTCGACCACCGCGGTCGGACTGCTGCCCGGCTACGCCCACTGGGGCGTCTGGTCGCCGATCGCCCTGACCGTACTGCGCTTCCTCCAGGGAGTGGGCCTTGGCGGCGAGTTCGGCGGGGCGGCGCTGCTCGCCGTCGAGCACGCGGAGGAGGGACGGCGCGGACGGCTGGCGGGCTTCGTCCAACTGGGTCCGTCCATCGGATTCGCGCTGGCCACCGGCCTGTTCTGGCTGCTGTCGGCGCTGCTGCCGGAGGCCGGGTTCCAAGCCTGGGGCTGGCGGCTGCCGTTCCTCGCCTCGATGGTGCTGGTCGGCTTCGGACTGGTCGTCAGGTCGCGCGTCCAGGAGACCCCCGCGTTCCTGGCGGCGGACACCGGTGGCGCTCCGGCGACCCCGCTCAAGGAGCTGGCGGCCGGCCACCTCCGCCCGCTCCTGCTCGGCGCGGGCACCGTGATGTCAGGCTCCGTCCTCTTCTACACCGCCACCACGTGGTGCCTGGCCCGGGCCACCGCGGACCTGCACCTGCCCCGGACCCGGATGCTCGGCCTGCTGCTGATCGCCAACGTCTTCCTGGCCGCCGCGACCTACGCCTCCGCCCGCCTCTCCGACCGCTGGGGCCGACGCAGGATGATCCTGGTCGGCACGTTCGTAGGGCTGCTCTGGTCCCCGATGCTCGTCCCCCTGCTGGACACCGCCCGCACCCCGCTGATGTTCACCGGACTCACCGGAGCCCTCGTCGCCCTGGGCCTCTGCCTCGGCCCGGTCCCGGCACTGCTCTCGGAGCTCTTCCCCACCGCTGTCCGCTGCTCCGGCGCGTCCCTGTCCTACAACCTCGGCGGCCTGGTCGGCGGCGCCGTCGCCCCGCTCATCGCCACCCGCATCGCCGCGACCTTCGGCGGTCCAGCAGTCGGCGCCTACCTCGCAGCCGTCTGCGCCATCTCCACCCTCAGCGCCGCCGCCCTCCCGGAGACCAGCGGCCGAGCCCTCACCGAACCCGTTCCCGAACCGGCTTGAGCCGCGAACCACGACTGCGCAGGGGCGGTTCAGGCGATGGTCGTCGCTCCCCGAACACCTCGCCCTCGCCCGGGCGCCCACGTCATGATCGCGACTCCGACCAGGGCACGCCCCGCGCCGACTAGGCTGGAGGGGTCGCAGACGCGTCCGTCCGCGCAGCCCCCAGCCCCGCAGGAGCGCAGCACCCGTGGCAGTCAATCTCGTAACCGTCGAAAATGTCGTCAAGGTCTACGGCACCCGTGCCGTCCTCGACGGCGTGTCCATCGGCGTCAGCGAAGGCGACCGGATCGGCGTCGTCGGCCGCAACGGCGACGGCAAGACCACCCTCACCCGGATCATGGCCAAGCTGGAGGAGGCCGACAGCGGCCGGGTCACCCATGTCGGCGGCCTGCGGGTGGGCGCCCTCACCCAGAGCGACTCGCTGGACCCCGCCGCGACCATCCGCCACGAGGTCATCGGCGACATGGACGACCACCAGTGGGCCGGCAACGCCAAGATCCGCGACGTCCTCACCGGACTCTTCGGCGGCCTTGACCTCCCCGGCTTCACCCAGGGACTGGACACCGTCATCGGCCCGCTGTCCGGCGGCGAGCGCCGCCGTATCGCGCTCGCCAAGCTGCTGATCGCCGAACCCGACCTGCTGGTCCTGGACGAGCCCACCAACCACCTCGACGTCGAAGGCATCGCCTGGCTCGCCGGGCACCTGCGGGTCCGCCGGTCCGCGCTGGTCGTGGTCACCCACGACCGCTGGTTCCTGGACCAGGTCTGCACCCGGATGTGGGACGTCCAGGACGGCGCCGTGCACGAGTACGAGGGCGGCTACTCCGACTACGTCTTCGCGCGCGCCGAGCGCCAGCGGATCGCCGCGACCGAGGAGACAAAGCGGCAGAACCTGGTCCGCAAGGAGCTGGCCTGGCTGCGCCGCGGTGCCCCGGCCCGTACCTCCAAGCCCCGCTTCCGGGTCGAGGCGGCCAACGAGCTGATCGCCGACGTTCCCGAGCCGCGCGACCGCGCCGAGCTGATGAAGTTCGCCAACTCGCGGCTGGGCAAGACGGTGTTCGAGCTGGAGGACGTCACCGTCCAGGCCGGACCCAAGGTGCTGCTGGAGCGCCTCACCTGGAACCTCGGCCCCGGCGACCGCATCGGCGTGCTCGGCGTCAACGGCGCCGGCAAGACCTCGCTGATGCGCGCCATGCAGGCGGCCTGGGCCAGCGACGGCGACGTCCAGCCCGCGGCAGGACGGGTCGTGGTCGGGAAGACCGTGAAGCTGGCCTACCTCTCCCAGGAGGTCACCGAGCTCCCGGCGACGCTGCGGGTGCTGGAGGCGGTCGAGCAGGTTCGCGGCCGGGTGGACCTGGGCAAGGGCCGCGAGATGTCGGCCGGCCAGCTCTGCGAGACCTTCGGCTTCGGCAAGGAGAAGCAGTGGACCCCGGTCGGCGACCTCTCCGGCGGTGAGCGCCGCCGGCTGCAGCTGCTGCGCCTGCTGATGGACGAGCCCAACGTCCTGTTCATGGACGAGCCCACCAACGACCTCGACATCGAGACCCTCAGCCAGCTGGAGGACCTCCTGGACGGCTGGCCGGGCTCGCTGGTCATCGTCAGCCACGACCGCTACTTCATCGAGCGGACCACCGACCGGGTGTTCGCCCTGCTCGGCGACCGGACCCTGCGGATGCTGCCGAAGGGCATCGACGAGTACCTGGAGCGCCGGCACGCGATGGAGGCCGCAGCCGCTGCCGCCTCGGGTCACGCCGCCGGCGGCGCCGCGGCTGCGGCCCCCCGCAAGGGCGGCGACACCCGCACGGCCAAGAAGGAGCTCCAGCGCCTGGAACGGCTGATCCAGAAGCTGGACAAGGAGGAGACCAAGCTGCACGCGCAGATGGCCGAGCACGCCGCCGACTTCGGCAAGGTCGGCGAGCTGGACTCCAAGCTCCGTGCCCTGAAGGAGGAGCGGGACGAGCTGGAGCTGGAGTGGCTGGAACTGGCCGAGGACGTGTGACGTCTCACAGCAGTGCGGACGGCGTTCCGACAGCGGGCGCTTCGTGCACCACGGGACGGGGAACGAGATGGGGGACGGGGCGTGAGAACTGTCGTAGGTGTGAGGTAACTTTGTCTTGGCTCTGACACAGATGACGGGTACATGGAGGGGGACCATGACAGCGCCGGACCTGACAACTGAGCTCACCACGCTCACCACCTTCCGCAACCGGGTGGACGATCTACTCACCTCGTTGAACTCCAGTCCTGCCTCGACCACATCCATGGGTCGTCAGCAGTTCGACATGGAGAGCCTGGGGACGACGGTCTTCACCAACGACGGGAAGATGGGTTTCGACGAGGTCATCGACCTCTTCTCGACCTACAGCACGGTGCAGGAGCAGCTGCAGAAGCTCTCCCAGACGCTGACCGACCAGATAAACGCGATGAGCATCACGGTGAAGATCTCCCAGGTCGGCTACAACAACGTCGAGGCCAGCCAGGTGGACACGCTGTGGAAGATCCAGCAGCAGACCACCGCTGACGTCCCGCCGCCGGGTCAGACCAACCTGACGGTGCAGCAGCAGATCGACATCGCCAACGCGCAGGACGACCGGCCGCCGCACCCGCACCCGCAGACCAGCGCTACGACGACGCCGAGCAGCGACACCAGCACGTCCACCAGCAGCAGCGACACAGGCAGTTCGACCAACCGAGGGCAGTAGGCGGACCGGGGGAACGGGGAGTAAGGGCATGCGACCAGACGAGGGCGGTGGCGACTCGTGGACCGCCAACACCAACTTCGAGCAGTTCACACACGCTGATCTGCTCAAGATGATGGCGGGTGCCAACCCGCAGGCAGTCAACAAGGTCGGCAGCACGCTGGCCGAGGCCAGTACGCACATGCAGACCCTGGCGGACGACCTGGCGGCGCACATCAACGGGCTGGAGTGGGACGGCGAGGCGGGTGACTCCTTCAAGTCCTGGGCCCGTCAGGTCGTCTCCGCGACGGACACCCTCGCTGTCTTCACCAGCAACACCGCGGTGGGCATCAACATGGCGGGCGAGACGTTGAGCAGCACCCAGGTGCCGCCCATCCCGGCAGCCGACCAGGCGACGGTGGACGCCTACAAGCGCCAGTTCGGCGCCCAGACGTTCGTCGGCCCGGACGGCGAGGCCAAGGTCGCCAAGCCGCTCCTCAACACGAACTTGTCGCTCAACGGCGGCACCGCGAGCCCGGCGATCACCCATGAGGTCACCCAGGAGACCGCGTACCAGGCGCAGACGCGCCTGGACGCGGCCCACCAGGAGGCCATCGGACAGATGGAGAAGCTGGGCGGCGCGTACGTCGGCGCGAAGTCCACACTGACGGTGAGCACGATCCCGACCTTCCCGCCGACGCCGGCGGCGCTGATGCCGCCGCAGGGGAGTGGGATCGACTCATACGCTGGCAACGTCGGCGGGGTCAACAATGGCACGAGCCGTAGCGGCGTCACCGGCGGTGTGGCGACCACTGTGGGTGGAACCAAAAGCACCCGGAAAAGCGCCGAAGGTTCTACTTCGGAGGGCAATACGGGAACAAAGACCGTTCAGCCGGTTGCATCTCCCGGGTCGGGATCAGGATCTGGAACCGGGGGCGGTTCCACCGGTGGCGGTTCCACGACCCTTCAAGGTGTTCAGGACCCGAATGCTCCGTCAAGTTCCGGCGGAGGCAGCACTAACGGTGGTGGGACCGGTGGCTCCGGGGGCACCAACGGCGGGACGGGAGGCGGTGGCGTTGTCGTTCCCGTACCCGGCGGGGGAAATGGCGGCCAGGGATCCGGTGGCACCAACCCAGGTGGGCTGGGCTCGGGAAAACCGACGGATTCGGGCACCGGCGGCACCAATAACACAGGTATCGGTGGCAGCGGTGGCCGGTCGGGAGGCACTAGTGGGGAACCCGAGCCCGGGATCCACGGTGGTCTGCCCTCCACAGCCGGTGGGGGCAGCAGCCCCAATCGCGTGAAGTCGGGTGTCATCGGCGCAGAGGGGGAGGGTGCGGGCGGCTCTGCCTCGGCTCTCGGTCGAGGACGCATCGGCGGTGGAGTTGCGGGCGTCGAAGGCGCAGGAGGCGGCGCATTCAGCGGGGTCGGGGGCTCGGCCACGGGCGAAGCGGCATCCATGGCTGAGAGCGCGGGTTCGAGCACGGCACGAGCCGGGCTCGGCAGCGCCGCGGCCACCGAGGGCGCAGCGGCTGCGGCAGGCGAGCACGGCGGCAGCGGCATGATGCCGATGAGTGCCGGCGGTATGGGTGGCGGCGCTGGTGGCGGCGGCAAGCGCAAGCGTGCGCGAGCGGCCTACCTCACAGAAGATGAGGAGACCTGGGCTCCGGACGTCCAGGCCAACCCGACCGTGATCAAGTAGGTTCTTGAGCGGATGATCGAGCGCGAAGGCAAGGAGAGCACAGTGGCACGGTCCGGTGGACGATTGGTGCCTCCTGCCGTCGCAGCCTTCTGTGTGGCGGCTGCGCTGTTCATGGGCAGCGCAGCCCCAGCGCAGGCGGCGAGCCTAGATATTCGTGCCAAGGAGTGGTGGCTCACGACCATGCACGCGACTGACCAGATGTGGCCGGTCTCGACGGGCAAGGGCATCACTGTTGCGGTAATCGACAGCGGCGTGAACTCAAACCATCCGGATCTTGTGGGCCAGGTCTTGCCAGGGCAGAACTTTTCGGGGTTGCCCGGTGGGGCCACCACAGATGTGGATAAGGACAGCCATGGCACCGCAATGGCCAGCCTAATCGCCGGAACCGGGAAGGGCCTGAACGGTCGGGGTATGTACGGCTTGGCCGCAGGGGTGAAAATTCTCCCACTGCGTGTCGTGGGCCAAGGCGCCAATGAGGCAGCCTTTGCCGCGAATTACTCCCCGCAGCTCGCCGCAGCCATAAGGGCAGCAGCGGACAGCAACGCGCAGATCCTGAGCATCTCCCAGGCTCAGATGGAAGACGAACCTAGCGTTCGTAGCGCAGTGGCCTATGCACTAGCCAAGGGGAAATTGGTCGTTGCAGGGGTCGGAAACAGCGCCAAGATCGGGAATCCGATCGAATATCCGGCTGCCTTCCCCGGGGTTGCAGCCGTCGGGGCCACGAACCAACAGGGGGGTGTTGCCGACTACTCTGAGTACGGCCCTCAGGTGAACTTCACGGCCCCGGGCGATCACATGTACAACGTGTGCAACGGCCCCAGCGGATACTGCTACTCGGGGGGGACCAGCGACGCTACCGCCATCTTCTCCGCCTCCGCAGCCCTCCTCTGGTCCGCGCACCCCTCCTGGACCGCGAACCAGGTACTCCGGGTCCTCAAGAACACGGCCAGCCAGGGAGACACCCCCGGAGTTCAGGACCCGCACTTCGGCTACGGCATCATCCGTCCCCGCATCGCCCTGACCACCCCGGGCGACCCCGGTCCGGCTGACGTCAACCCGCTCACGTCCCAGGCCACGAACGCCGGTTCCGCCACCCCGAGCGCCAGCGCCGCAGCACCCACAGCATCGGGGAACCCGGCGGCGAGTGCACCGGCCAACGCCGCTCCACAGGCGGCCGCGAAGAAGTCCAGCAGTACCGGGCTCTTCATCGGCATCGGAGTCGGCGTCGTAGTGATCATCGGCGCGGCGATTGCCTTCGGTCTCACCCGTCGTCGCAACCGGCCCGGTCCGCCCCCGCCGCCGCAAACGCCGTCGAACCCCTACAACCACCTGCCGGACCCCTACCGGCAGTAGCCGAGGCCCCTGTCGGACTCCGCGCAGCCCTTGGGCCGCCCGCAGGTACCGGCAGGCGGGGTGCGCCACCGTAGGCCGGAGCGTCACCGTAGGGGGTGGCGGCGGTGCGGAGCAGGTGTGACGGCCGAGCCCCCGTCCCGACGCCGTCCCCGACGTGCGCGCTTGCTCCCGCTGAACCACCGTCACCTCCGTGGGGCACGTCGGCATAGTTGCGAGCTGGGGTGGCTCGCGGGCGCTCGCGGCGACAACCAGGCGAGGAGCCGCCTGCCCGTGCCCGGTTCCCACCGTGGGCCGGCTGGGGTTCAGTGATCGGTGCGTGTTCCTGTCGCTGTTCTTGTCCGATTCATCCGTACATGTCGCCACGGTTTCACGCACACATCACCGGAACACCACCCGTTCGGGGCGCAACCACTGCCGCAGAACCAGGCGCGGTGGACGGCATGAACGAATCGCAGCTGCGCTACTTCGCCGTGCACCACGCGGCTCCGTCAGCACGGCCACCGCACTGTCCCTGGGCTGCACCTTGCATCAACTGCGGACCTTGGTGCGGGTGCACGGCTGGAACCACCTCGCACACGGCATGCTGGCCCCACCCGAGGGCGATCCGGGACCGGTGCGACTGCGCGCGCTGCTGCAGCAGCGTCCCTATCTTGCGGTGAGCCATCGGACTGCTGCCCGCCTCCACGGCCTGCACGTCCCGACCATGCCTGGTGAGACGGCACGCAGGCCTGAACTGACCGACTCCCGGCTCGACCGCAGAAGGCACGCCATTGCCGGCGTCATCGTGCATCAGTTGCCGCTGGCCCCAGGCGATATCGCCGTGGTGGAAGGGCCGCGTGAGACCGCCGTCGCGCTGCTGGACGCCGCCCTGCACCCACGCCGCTGCACCAGGTCGCAACTGCCTGAGCATTTGCTGGCCGAGACCGGGCGGCAGGCCACCACCACCGCCCTGGCCGTGCTGACTCTCGCGGACGGACGGTCCGAGTCTGAAAACGGGTGGGATGATCCACCGTCCGATCGCACTCTCGTCCCCTCATCGGCCGGACGGTGGGGTTCAGTGGCGGAACAGGCCGGCGATGGATGGGAGGAGCTTGCGGATGTCGATGTCGCCGTGCTCCTCGTCGAAGTAGGCGACGGCGGCGAGGACCAGCAGGCGGCTGACGCGGGGGTCGTGGATCCGGACGTCGTAGCGGGAACGCACGCCGGAGCGGCGGGTCAGCTCGAAGCCCTCCGAGTCCGGGGCGCGGTAGCGCAGTCGGTGCTCCAGGAGGACGTCGGTCAGCCCGTTGTCGATGACGTTGCTCACCACGTAGGTGTGCCTGGCACGACTGCCCAGGCCGAGCGGAGTACCACGCAGCGCGCCGAGTCCCTCCTGGGTGAAGGTCCACTCCTCGTCGGTGAGGGGCCCGCCTTCCAGGCCGTCCTGGGCCCGGCGGGAGACGGTGCCGAGGCGGGTGCCGTCCGGGCCGAGGGCGATGCTGATCGCCACGCGGCCGAGCAGTTCGTCGAGGCCGGGACCGCCGTAGACCTCGTACGGCTTGATCGAGTTGACCGCGCCTTGCTTGTGCAGCCGGGCGAGCGGCTCGTCCATCTTGCCTGCGCAGACCGTCCAGGTGGTCTCGTTCTGGCGGAACTCGAACCTGACATTGAAGGAGTCGAGGGTGTCCAGGGAATTCACTGACGGCACCTTATGGCATCGCGTTCTGTTCTCACTCCTTGGGGTGAAGCGGGCCCGAACGCGCCAATCACTCTCCGTTGTCTTCTATGCTCTTTGATGACGGAGCGTTAGGGAGGGAGGGGTTTTCCATGGGGGTCGGTGAAGCAGAGGGATTGGCGGTGCGGCCGGAGGCGTTGGAGGCGGAGGCGGGTGCGCTGAACTCGGCGGCGCTGCAGGTGGAATCGGCGGTGAGGGGGTGGCTCGGGGAGGTTGCCGGAGCCGGGGGAGCGCTGTCGGGGTGGCGGACGGGGGGTGCGTTGGAGGAGTGGGGTGCGGCCTGGGGTGGGCGGTTGGGGGCGCTGGTGGCGGCGTTGGACGGGCATGCTGATCGGCTGCGGGCCAGTGCGCGGAACTACCGTGAGGCCGACGCGACGGTGCGTGCCTCGTTGGTGGTGTTGCCGTGAGTCCGGGGCCGGGGCAGGTAGCGCCGGGGCGGGTGGCGGCGGTGCCGGTTGGGGCAGTGGTCGCTGTTGGTCGGGCATGTGACGTGCTGTCGGGGGAGGTTGCCGAGCAGGCTGCCGTGGTGACCGGTGCCCGGGCTGCCACTGGGGACGACTGGCAGGGGCAGGCTGCCCTGCGGGCCGGGCTCGTTGTCGACGCCGACCGGTTGCGGCTGATCGCGGCGGGGGAGCAGATGCAGGCGATGGCCGTCCTATTGGCGCAGTGTGCAGAGGAGTTGCGCGAAGCCGGCGAGGTCGTGGGCGCGGTCCTCGACGGCGGCGGCTCCCCGGACGACGCCGTGCTCCGTGCCGCGATGGCGCGGGCGGCGGAGGTCGATGGGCGATGCTCCGCTGCGCTGTTGAGCTCTGCGGCTCAGGCACGCGACGGCAGTGCCTTGGATCTGCCGGCAGCGGCTACGCAACTCGCCGCTGTCACTGCGCTGGTGGCCGCGGAGCTGCCACCGCGCGGAAGCACTCCCGCCGAGGTCCGTGACTGGTGGGAGCACCTGGGGGCTGACGAACGGCGGATGCTCACCACCGACATGCCGCAGCTGATCGGCAGTCTGGACGGCGTCCCCTGCGCGGACCGGGATCGCGCCAACCGGTCCCTGCTCGACCGTCTCATCGACTCGGAAGGGGACGTCGACCGGCTCGCCGCTCTCACCGCCATCAGGGACCGCCTCCGGCGCCAGCAGGGCGCGTTCCCGCCGGCGCTGCTGCTCGCGATCGGGGCCGAGGGGCAGGGGCGGGCGGTGCTCGCCTTCGGCGACCCGGACCATGCCGCCGATGTCTCCGTCTACGTCCCCGGCATGGGGACGACGCTCGCCGACGTCGCCGGGAAGGACGGGGTGCGGGCTCTGGCCATCCACGACGCCGCGGCGTCGGCATCCGGGGCGCGGGGGCCGGCCGCCTCCGTCGTCTGGCTCGGCTACGACCCGCCGCCCGGACTTCCCGGCGGGGCCTCGGCGGCCCGCGCCGTGGCCGGGGCCGCCTCGTACGGACGGTTCCTGGCGGGTCTGCGCGCCACGGCGGGCGGGGCTTCGCCCCACATCACCGCGGTCGGCCACAGCTACGGGTCACTCCTGGTCGGCAAGGCCGCCCAGCGGCCCGGCGGGATCGCCGCCGACGACATCGTGCTGCTCGGCAGCCCGGGGACGGGGGCGGCCCGCGCGGAGCAGCTCGGAGTGGAGCCGGGTCACGTCTGGGCGGCCGCCGCCCCGGACGACCCGGTCACCGAGCGCCTGCCCGCTCCACCGCAGTTGCTGGCCGCCCTGCTGGCCGGACATGCGCCCGCGCTTGCGCTCCCCGTCCATCTCCACGCCGCCGGCCACGCCCAGGGCTGGTTCGGCACCCGCCCCGTCGCCCCGGCGTTCGGAGCCCGCCCCCTCCCTGCTGAAGACGGCCCCGACGGCACTCCGCACTCCCACTACCTGGACCCCGGCAGCCCCACTCTCGCCGCCCTCGCCGCCGTCGTCACCACCCCGCCGGGCTGAGGTCGAACGCGTGCGGGAGTGGATTTTGATGCGGGGGCGGTGACCAGGTATTGTCTTCCTCGTTCGCCCCTATAGCTCAGTCGGTAGAGCGTCTCCATGGTAAGGAGAAGGTCTGCGGTTCGATTCCGCATGGGGGCTCCAGCAGGACCGAAGGCCCCCGCCCATGGCGGGGGCCT
This sequence comes from Streptacidiphilus carbonis, assembly GCF_000787775.1. GTDB lineage: Bacteria > Actinomycetota > Actinomycetes > Streptomycetales > Streptomycetaceae > Streptacidiphilus > Streptacidiphilus carbonis. Next base: position 22,110 of record NZ_BBPM01000055.1, read on the forward strand.
TCGTCGTGTCGGCCGCTGCCGGCGTTTGCTGACCCCGGCTCAGATGCCGGGTACCACGAGGTCGTAGCGGTCGGCGGGGGTGGCCTTCACCAGGTCGCCGTTGGGGCGGTCGTTGTCCTCGACGCGGGACCTGGCCCGGGTCGGTGAGGATCCGTTGCGGCGGTGGCGGTGGTCGAGGCGGCGTTCGCGGAGGTCGTCGGGGGCCTCCACGTACCACAGCCGGTCGAGGACGCCGGCCGCCTCGCGCCAGCCGGGCTCGTCCAGGCCGAGGTAGTTGCCCTCGGTGATGACCAGGCGGACGCCGGACGCGATGACGTGCCGGGCCGCCACCGGCTCGTGCAGCAGGCGGTCGTAGTCGGGGGCGTACACGTCGTGGTCGGCCGCCTCGGCCCCGCGGCCGACGCGGCGCAGCAGCGCCAGGTACCCCTGCACGTCGAAGCTGGGCGCGGAGCCCTTGCGGTCGGTCAGGCCGAGCCGGGCCAGCTGGGCGTTGGAGAGGTGGAAGCCGTCCAGCGGCAGCAGCGCGGCCGTGCCGGGGCCCAGCCTGGCGTCCACGCCTTGGAGCAGCGCGGCCGCGAGCGTGGACTTGCCGGCCCCGGGCGGCCCGCACAGGCCGAGGAGCCGTCGCCCCGGCTGTTCGAGCAGACGGGCGGCCTCGTCGACGAGATTCTCGGGTGCGGAGTACATGGCACCAGTCTGCTCCGGTGGCACGCGTGGGGGCCGCCCGGTTCGGGCCGGCCGCCGGGGCTGTGGGCGGGGTTCGGGGGCGCCCCGAGAAATTGCGGCGCCCGCACCCGTTCGGGGGGTTCCGCTGCGCGGCATGCTGGCGGTACGTGTACGGCATGGGATGTGATGGTGCGTCACACCGAAGGCGTCACTTCTAGGGGGAATCGTGGGCGTGCGGCTTGTGGTCGTTGACGACCACCGTCTGCTGGCGGAGGCACTGGCGACCGCACTGCAGCTGAGAGGGCACCGGGTGCTCGCCGTGGGCACGCCGGTGGGGGCGGCGGCGGAGCTGGTGCTGCACCGGCGGCCCGAGGTGTGCCTGCTGGGGGTGGCGCACCCGGAGGACGGGGCGTCGTTCGACGCGGTGCGCCGGATCCGCCGCGAGCGTCCGGAGGTGGGCATCGTGGTGATGGGGGGCGCGGCGAGTCTGGGCGGGGTGGCTGCCGCGTTCGGGGCCGGCGCGGCCGGGTATGTACGGCAGGACGACCGGATAGAGGTGGTGGAGCGCGCGCTGACCCGGGTCAGGGCGGGCGAGGCCGCGGTGGCGCCGGAACTGCTGCAGGCGGCGTTCCAGCACCTGCTGCGGCCGTCGGCGGAGCCGGACGACGAGGCGGTTCGGCTGCTGCGGCTGCTGACCCGGCGCGAGGTGCAGGTGCTGATGCGGATCGCCGAGGGGGAGGACACCAGGGAGATCGCGGTGGGGATGTCCATCGCCCCCAGCACCGCACGCACGCATGTGCAGCGGGTACTGATGAAGCTGGGCGCCCGGACCAGGCTGGAGGCGGCGGCGGTGGCGGCCCGTACCGGGCTGCTGGAACGGGCCGCCCAGGAGGACTGATCGCGACCCATTCATTCAGGGGTGTTGACTCATGATGTGTTGTGTTTGAATATGTTGGTAAGGGAGTCCGTTGTAGTGTGAAAAATGGAGCGAGTAGTGAAGAAGACCAGCACTCGGATGGCCGACGGCCGCGAGTTGATCTACTACGACTCCCGTGACGACACGGTGCGCGACGACCCCGACCGGCGGCCGCTCGACGCCACCGCCACCACCTCGGAGATCCGCTACGACCCGCTGCTGGACGAGTGGGTCGTCATCGCGTCGCACCGCCAGGGCCGGATCTACCACCCGCCGGCGGACGAGTGCCCGCTCTGCCCCTCCCGAGACGGACGGCTGAGCGAGATCCCGGCGCCCGACTACGACGTCGTGGTCTTCGAGAACCGCTTCCCCTCGCTGACCACCACCGCAGCGGGCGCGCCCGACACCGTCACCGGGACACTGCCGCACCACGCCCGCCCCGGCAACGGCCGCTGCGAGGTGGTCTGCTTCACCTCCGACCACGACTCCTCCTTCGCCGACCTCACCCCCGACCAGGTCGGCCTGGTGCTGGAGGCCTGGACCGACCGGACCGCGGAGCTGTCCGCCCTCCCCGGCGTCGAGCAGGTGTTCTGCTTCGAGAACCGCGGCGAGGAGATCGGGGTCACCCTCGGCCACCCGCACGGCCAGATCTACGCGTACCCGTTCGTCACCCCGCGCACCGAGCGGATGCTCGCCAGTGCCGCCGCCCACCGCAGGCGCACCGGCCGCAACCTCTTCGACGACCTGCTCGCCGCCGAGCGCGCCGAGGGCGACCGGGTCGTCATCGCCGGGGAGCACTGGACCGCCTTCGTCCCCTACGCCGCCCACTGGCCCTACGAGGTGCACCTCTACCCCAACCGCAGGGTCGGCGACCTGCTCGCCCTCAACGACGCCGAGCGGGCCGAGTTCTGCACCGTCTACCTCGACCTGCTGCGCCGCTTCGACCTGCTGTTCGACACCGACGGCAGCGGGACGAACAAGACCCCCTACATAGCGGCCTGGCACCAGGCGCCGGTCCGCTCCGGCCTCCCCGGCACAGGCGGCGAACTGGCACTGCACATGGAGCTCTTCACCATCCGTCGTACGGTGGGCAAGCTCAAGTTCCTGGCCGGCTCCGAATCGGGCATGGACGTGTTCATCAACGACGTGTCGCCCGAGACGGCGGCGAAGCGCCTACGAGAGGTCTCCCCATGACCCCCCAGCCCGCAAAGGCCCACCAGCCCGCGAAGTACCTCGTCACCGGCGGAGCCGGTTACGTCGGCGGCGTGGTCGCCGCGCACCTGCTGGAGGCCGGTCACCAGGTCGTCGTCCAGGACGACCTCTCCACCGGGCACCGCGTGTCCGTCCCCGCGGGCGCCGAGTTCGTCCAGGGCCGCGTCCAGGACGCCGCCGACGTGCTCGACGGCTCCTTCGACGGCGTGCTGCACTTCGCGGCCAGCTCCCAGGTCGGCGAGTCCGTCGCGGACCCGGAGAAGTACTGGCGCAACAACGTCGCCGGCTCGCTGGAACTGCTCAGCGCCATGCGCAAGGCCGACGTCCGCCGGCTGGTCTTCTCCTCCACCGCCGCCGTCTACGGCGAGCCCGAGGTCAGCCCGATCGAGGAGACAGCGCGCACCGCGCCGACCAACCCCTACGGCGCCACCAAGCTCGCCGTCGACCACATGATCACCAGCGAGGCGAACGCCCACGGCCTGGCCGCGGTCTCGCTGCGCTACTTCAACGTCGCCGGCGCCTACGGCGTCCAGGGCGAGCGGCACGACCCCGAGTCGCACCTGATCCCGCTGGTCATCCAGGCCGCCCTGGGCAAGCGCCCGCACATCGCCATGTACGGCGACGACTACCCCACCCCCGACGGCACCTGCATCCGCGACTACATCCACGTCGCCGACCTCGCCGAGGCCCACCTGCTGGCCCTCGCCGCCGCCGAGCCCGGCCGGCACCTGATCTGCAACCTCGGCAACGGCAGCGGCTTCTCGGTCCGCGAGGTCGTCGAGTCGGTGCGCCGGGTCACCGGCCGCGAGATCAAGGCCGTGATGGCCGAGCGCCGCCCCGGCGACCCGGCCGCGCTGGTCGCCTCCGCCGACCGGGCCCGCACCCTGCTCGGCTGGACGCCCCGCCGCACCGACCTCGACGCGATCGTCGCCGACGCCTGGAGCTTCGCGCTCAGCCTGGAAGACAACGCCAACCAGTAAGTCCCGTCAGCCGACAAGGAGTAGCAGTGACCGATCAGCATGCCGTGGCCAAGGGGTTCGAGTCCGTGTACGGGACCGCCCCGCAGGTGGTCTGGCAGGCACCGGGGCGGGTCAACGTGATCGGTGAGCACACCGACTACAACGACGGCTTCATGCTCCCGATAGCCCTGCCGCACGCCACCCGCCTCGCCGTCGCCCTGCGCGAGGACGGCGTGCTGCGACTGCACAGCGCCCAGTCCCCGGACGGCTCCGGTGTCACCGAGCTGGTCCTGGCCGAGCTCGTCCCCGGCTCGGTCCCGGGCTGGGCCGGCTACCCCGCCGGGGTGGTCTGGGCGCTGCGCGAGGCCGGCCACGACGTCCCCGGGGCCGACCTGTACTTCGACAGCGACGTACCGGTCGGCGCGGGGCTGTCCTCCTCGGCCGCTCTGGAGTGCGCCGTCGCCGCGGCCTACAACGACCTCTGCGGGCTGGGCATGACGCCCACTCAGCTGGCGCTGCTGAGCCAGCACGCCGAGAACGAGTTCGTCGGCGTGCCCTGCGGCATCCTGGACCAGCTCGCCTCCAGCTGCTGCGCCGAGGGCATGGCCCTCTTCGTGGACGTGCGCAGCATCGACCCGGCCGAGGGCAGGACCCGCCAGGTCCCGCTCGACCTGGCCGGGGCCGGCCTGGTGCTGCTGGTCATCGACACCCTGGTCAAGCACGCCCACGCGGACGGCGCCTACGCCGAACGCCGCCGGGGCTGCGAGAAGGCCGCCGCGCTGCTGGGCCTGCCCGCCCTGCGCGACCTCCCCTACGCCGACCTGGACACGGCACTGGAGCGGCTGCCCGAGGCCGGGCTGCGCGCCCTGGTCCGGCACATCGTCACCGAGGACGCCCGGGTCGAGCGGGTCACCGCGCTGCTGGACGCCGGCGAACTGCGGGCCATCGGCCCGCTGCTCACCGAGGGGCACGCGTCGATGCGCGACGACTACCGGATCTCCTGCGCCGAGACGGACCTGGCGGTCGACACGGCCGTGGCGGCCGGTGCGCTGGGCGCGCGGATGACCGGCGGCGGCTTCGGCGGCTCGATCATCGCCCTGGTGGAGAAGGACGACGCGGACGGCGTCGCCGCGGCGGTGCGCGAGGCCTTCGCCGCGCAGGGGTGGGCCGAGCCGCGGGACTTCACCGTGGTGCCGTCCGCGGGGGCGAGGCGGTTGCTGCCCTGAAGGTGAACGCCTTTTGAAGAACAGCATGCGTGAACAACGACGACGGCGGTGCGCGATCTCGCTACCCTGAATCAACATCCGGCTGGGGGGCCGGACTGATGCAGGATCAGGGGGCAGCAGTGGCGCGTATCCGGGTCCTGGTCGCGGACGGGCACCGCATCTTCGCCGAGGCGCTCGCCACGGCGCTCGCCGCCGAACCGGATGTGGACGTCGCCGCGGCAGGCAGCGCGCAGGCCGCCGAGCGGGCGCTGGACCGTGCCGAGGCCGAGAACCGGCCGTTCCAGGTGCTGCTGGTGGACGCGGACCTCGGCCCCGGCGCCGCGGTGCCGCCGGCGGCGGGCCAGCCGAGGGTGCCGGAGGCGCGCAGGCCGCTCGCGCCGCCGCAGCGCGCCCCCGTCGTCCACCTTCCCGCCCAGCGCAAGCCGGGCTTCGGCGCGCCGCCGACCACGGGGGCACGGCCCGACACCCGGATCCCGGCACCCCGGGCGGGGGGCGGTGCGGGCGGGGGTGCGGCGGGCGCCAACGGCAACTCCGGTTCGGGGGCACCGGCGGTGGGCGGGACGGCCCCCGCACCTGTCGTAGCCTCCGCGGGGGCCGTCCCGGCGGGTGACGGCCTCAGCTTCGCCGCGCGTGCGCGTGCCGCGCACCCCACGCTGCAGGTCGTTGTGCTCGCCGTCGACGACGACCCGCGGCGGGTGGTCCAGGCCCTGCAGGCGGGGGCCGGCGCGTGGGTCGCCAAGGAGAGCTCACTCGGGCGGCTGATGGCCGTCATCAAGGGCGTGATGCGGGACGAGACGCACATCCCGCCGTTACTGCTCACCGGGGTCATCAGGGAGCTCACCGCGGCCCGGCGCGACCGCACCGAGAGCGAGCGCCTGGTCGAGTCGCTCACCCCGCGCGAGAAGCAGGTGCTGCGCTGCATGGTCGCGGGGCTGGGACGGCAGGCGGTCGCCGACCGGCTCTTCCTCTCCCCGCACACCGTGCGTACGCACATGCAGAACGTCCTGGGCAAACTCGGCGTCCACAGCACGCTTGCGGCTGTCGCCCTGGCCCGCCGCGCGGGCGTCGGCCCGGCGGACTAGGTGCACCTGCGGTGCCCTACCTGGGGGCGCGGGGAACTGCGCCGTAGACCACGGCAGACCTGCACCCCCGCTCCAGCGCCGCCAGGCACAGCGCCGACACCGTGACGAGGAAGATCGCGGCGAGGTGCTCCGCCCCCGCCAGATTCGGGTACAGCACCTGCTCCAGCACCAGCGCCACGACGGTCACGCCCCCGGTGACCCACGCGTGGTGGCGCCAGGCGACGGCGACCGCCAGAGCGACCACCGCCGCGGAGGGGCCGGTGTCGCGGACCCACGCGTCCTCCCACGGGAGGCCGAACAGCGCCGCGGGCCCCTGCTGGACCCCGTGCCGGGCATAGAGGGTGCCGGCCAGCGTCCCGGCGTAGGCGATCAGCAGGGTGCTGCGCCGTCCCAGCGTGAGCTCGGCGATCCCGAAGACCACGAAGACCTGCAGTGCGGCCCCCCAGACCGGCAGGTCCGGCGCCGGGACGAAGAGCGACAGCGGCGTCCGCGCGAGCGACTCCCACAGCGGCAGTTCCGCCCGCACCACGCCTATTCGCTCCACCAGTGCCGCGCCGCCCGCGGTGTGCTGCAGCAGTTGGAAGCCCAGCACCGCCGCCGTCGCCGCGAAGGTCATCCGCAGCGCCGCCAGCCGCTCCCGCGACAGGCTGTCCCGTACCGCCAGGTACAGCCCGCTCCACTCGGTGCTCGCGGCTGACCGCGCGACCGACAGCGTGGGCAGCTGCTGGAAGTACCCCATCCCCCGAAAATAGGACATAACTACGAAACCGGCTCCTTGGTAGCAGGTGATCTCACGTCCCCGCCCCCGCCTTTCTGCAGGGCCAGGCTGTGCCGCCGCTTGAACAGGCTCGGCAGGCTGGGCGCGGTGATGAAGCCCTCGGCCCGGGCCGAGGCGAGGCCGATCCTGGGCAGGTCGCTGCTGCGGGCGAACAGCAGGTAGCGGGGCTCCCAGATGGGCCGGTACTTGGCGTTCGCCCGATAGAGGGACTCGATCTGCCACCAGCGCGAGAGGAACATCAGCACCGAGCGCCACAGCCGCAGCACCGGCCCCGCGCCCAGCCTGGATCCGCGCTCGAAGACGGCGCGGAACATGGCGAAGTTCAGCGACACCCGCTTGATGCCGACGGTGTCGGCCTGGCCCATCAGCTCGATGACCATGAACTCCAGCAGCCCGTTGTCGGAATCCCGGTCCCGCCGCATCAGGTCCAGCGAGAGCCCGTCGCCGCCCCAGGGGACGAAGCTCAGCAGGGCCCGCAGCTCGCCCTGCCCGTCGTGGCACTCGAGCATCACGCACTGGCCGTCGTCGGGGTCGCCCAGCCGGCCCAGCGCCATCGAGAAGCCGCGCTCGGTCTGGCCGTCGCGCCAGGTGTCGGCGCGCTCCAGCAGGGTCCGCATCTCGTCCTCGGGGATGTCCGCGTGGCGGCGCACCCGGACGGTGTAGCCGGCCCGGCCGACCTTCTTGTGCGCCTGGCGCACGCCCCGCATCGCGCGCCCGTCCAGGGTGAACTCGTCCACCTCGACGATGGCCTCGTCGCCCAGCTCCAGGGCGTTCAGCCCGTGCCGGGCGTAGACGGTGCCGCCCTCTTCGCTGGCGCCCATCACGGCCGGGACCCAGGCGTGCTCGCGGGCCTGGTCCAGCCAGCGGTCGATGGCCCCCGGCCAGGCCTCCACGTCCCCGATGGGGTCGCCGGAGGCCAGCGAGACCCCGCCGACCACGCGGTAGGCCACCGCGGCCTTGCCCGAGGACGAGAACAGCACCGACTTGTCGCGGCGCAGCGCGAAGTAGCCCAGCGAGTCGCGCTCCCCGTGCCGCTCCAGCAGCTCACGCAGCCGCACCTCGTCCCGCGGGCACAGGTACTCCTTGCCCTTGGGGGAGCGGAACAGCGCGTACAGCACCAGCAGGAAGATCAACGCACTCATCGCGTTGATGAAGATGTCCACCCAGTGCGGGATGACGATGTCCTGGTAGCCGGAGCCGGACGGCGCCAGGGTGTAGACCCGCATCGCCGCGTACTGGACCCGGTGCCGCAGGAACGATCCTTCGGCCTCGTTGGTCAGGGTGACCAGCAGCGTGCCGATCAGCACACCGACCGCGCCGCCGCCGATCAGGGCGGCCAGCGCGAGCCTGGGGTTGTTGCGGTCGCCCTTGGCGCGGAACTCCCTGCGGCCCACCAGCAGGGCGATGAACATCAGCAGGGTGACGCCGGCCGAGATCCAGTTGAACCAGTGCTCCCTGACCTCCGGATAGACCGCCAGCAGGAGGGCCATCAGGACGACATAGAGGCCGACGACGACCAGGTTGAAGATCCAGGCCGCGCGCTTGCGGCGGCGCATCATCATCGCCAGGAACAGCGCCAGGGCACCCGACGTGAACCCCGCGGTGATCATGTACGGGGTGAAGAAGTCGCCGGTGTTGTGGCGGGTGACCTGGCTGTGGAAGGGGGCGGAGACGGCTCCGACGAAGTTGAGCACCGCGGCGAGCCGCAGGTACCAGACCGCGAACCCGGCAGCGCGCGGACGCCACGTCGAGAGCCGGTTCGTTACGGTTTCGGACGACACGTCTCTCCCCATCCCTTTTAGGTGCATCTTCATAATTGCATAACATTTTCGCAACGACGTCGCCCGTAACGCCGAGAGCCCGCCCCCCGAACGGCGGGGGCGGGCTCTGACTCCGGTCTTACGGAGCGGATGCGCGGAACAGGGTCAGCGGCGGCGCAGCACCTTCTCGAAGACGCCGGCGATCACCGCATGCCCGGTCGGGTTGGCGTGGATGTCCCGGTACTGGGTGCACTCCCAGGTCCAGGAGCAGATCCTGGCCACGTTCACCGGCAGCGTGCCGAACACCGGCAGGGTCGCCTGGTCGGTGAAGTCGTCGGTGGAGAACGCCTTGGCGACGTCCGCCAGCGCGAAGCCGTTCCGGTGCAGACCCTGCTTGATGACGCCGTTCAGGGTGTCCGACAGCACCGTGGACTGCTGGGCCTCCGCCTGCCCGGTGGCCCCGGTCAGCCACACCGCCAGGAACGGGTCGTAGTAGTTCATGCCCGCGTACCGCGGCGAACCCCAGCCCTCGCCGCCCGCCCGGCGCAGGCCGGAGGCGATCTGCGGCAGTTGCGTGGCCACGGTGGCGATGCCCTTGGCGGTGCAGGCCGGGTCGATGCCGGTCGCGCCGAGGCAGCCGTCAACGTCGTTGGCGCCGATGTCCAGCGTCACGTACTCCACCCGGCCCCGGTGCGCCCGCAGGAACGCCTCGGCAGCGCCCAGCTGCGAGCTCGCCCCCGGGTAGCTGCAGATGCCGCCGGCGATCATGGTCTCGGTGGTCTCGCCGCTGCACCCCAGCTTGATGTGGACCAGGGTCGGGTCGTGCTTCTTCAGCTGGGTGTACAGCTGGTCCGTGTAGGACACATCGGTGTTGGTGCGGACGTTCGGCTGGTAGCCGGCCGCCAGCGAGTCCCCGAGCGAGACGTAGTAGTGCGGCTGCTGATGGTGCCGGCCGCCCTGGTCGTGCGCGGAGGCGGTGCCGGCCATCGCGGCCGTGGCGAGGGCCGCGGCGGCGAGGACGCCGAAGGCGCGGCGCAGCCGGGAAGTGCTGGGCATAGGTGGTGCCCCCCTTTGGGAGGGGCCGCGACGGTGCGGCCCCTGATCCCAGGGAGTATCCCAACTCACCGGTAGCTTGTGGCAAGACCCCTGCACACACCGGTGCAGACGGTGCCGCCGGTGCCGCCGGGGCGCAGACGGCACCGCGTCCCCTCGGCCCAGGAGGCGGGGGGACGCGGCGGGGGAGGGCCCGGTCAGCTCGCCGGGCTCCAGTAGTCGCCGGCCATCACGATGTAGACCAGCGTCTTGATGGTCTCGCCGTAGTACGCGTCACCGAACGGGTTGGTCGCCAACTGCTTCCAGATCGCGTCGGTCCACGCCTGGTCGCCGGAGGCCATCGCCGCCGGGCCGACCGAGTCGCCGGCCTCCTCGGCCTGGGTGTCGCCGGAGACGTTGCCGTTGGCGCAGTTCAGCTTCACATGCGGCTGGACCTTCGCCGGATTGCCGCCGGACAGCGACTTCAGGCAGGCCGACTCCAGCTTGGCGGTCCGGTAGGCGGTCGCGGCCGTGGTCGAGCCGTTCACCAGGGCGTCGGTGCCCAGGTGCCAGGGGACCCGGATGGAGTTGTAGCCGACGATGTTGTCGGGCTGGCTCTCCTGGTAGTCGGCCGGGGCCGGCTTGGGGCTGGTGCCGTTGGCGCCGACCACGAAGTCGGACAGCAGTCCCGCGCTCGCGGAGTACTTGGCAGTGAACTCGTTGATGACCGCCTCGGTACGGCTGACCACCTTGCTCCAGTCGTGCGCGGTGTCGTACGCGGCGAACGCCCGCAGGTGGTCCAGCATCATGTCGGACGGGCGGGTGTCGGTGCTGGGGCCGTCGTCCTCGCACTTCAGGTGGCCGTCCGAGGCCACGTCGTGGGCGTAGACACTGGCCAGCCAGGCCTTGGCGTCCGCGGTGTAGCCGCCCCACTGCCGGTCGGCCAGGACCAGGCCGTAGCCGACGTCGAGGTCGCCGTCGGTGGCCGAGTCCGGGGTGCCGCTGTCGGTGTACTTGCAGGACTTCCCGTCGAGCTGCCACTCCATCAGGCCGTCGGCGTCCTTGTGGTCCTTGACCAGCTGCCACAGGCCGTTGAACTCGGTCTGCGCGCTGCTGTCGTAACCGGCCATCAGCGGCACGATGTTCATGCCGTAGCCCTGTGCCTCGGACACGGTGCCGTTGTTGGGGGCGTCGTCGTCCCCCTTGGTGGAGACGTAGTACTCGTTCGAGGCGCAGCCCTTGACCAGGTAGGTGTTCTTCCAGGAGTTGTACTGCTTCTCCACCGCCGCGTCCCGGCTGGACTGCGACGCCGAGGGCATCACGCCGACCTTGTAGGTGACATGGGCGGGGAAGGGCTTCGCCGGGGCGGTGGCGGCCGAGGCGCTGGCCCCGCCGGTGGCGGCGAGACCCAGGCTGATACAGCCGGCCGCCGCGGCTGCGGCGATCATCTTCCGGGCAGGGGAGCGCAACTGACGAACCATCGGGTGGTTCTCCTTCGTGGGGGAAGGTGCTGGGCGGTTAAGTTAGGAAAGCTTCCTAACTCAATTTCGGCAAGAATGGCCCCGTTGCCGGTACTCCGTCAAGAGGATGGCCGACTATTCCGGCAGGTTGTCGAACGGGGCGACCAACTGCCGCAGCAGTCCGGCCAGATCCCCGCGCTGGGCCGGGGACAGCTCCGCCAGCAGCGCTCGCTCGTGCACCAGCAGTCCGGCCAGCGCCTGGTCCGCCAGGTCGCGGCCGGCCTCGGTCAGCCGCACCAGCACCCCGCGCCGGTCGCCCGGATCGGGCAGCCGCTGGACCAGTCCCTTGACCGCGAGCCGGTCGATCCGGTTGGTCATCGTCCCCGAGGTGACCAGAGTCTGCGTCAGCAGCTGCCCCGGGGAGAGCTGGTACGGGGAGCCGGCCCGGCGCAACGCCGTGAGGACGTCGAACTCCCATGGCTCCAGGCTGTGCTCGGCGAAGGCGGTGCGCCTGGCCCGGTCCAGGTGGCGGGCGAGCCGGCTGATCCGGCTCAGCACTTCGAGCGGTTCCACGTCGAGGTCCGGGCGCTCTCGGCGCCACGCAGCGACCAGCCGGTCGACCTCGTCCTCCATGGTTGATCAGTGTAGTGGGCGGTGTGTCGACATGAAGTCTCTTGACATCAAGAAAAGGTATCGGTCAGACTCGAACCAGAAGTATCTTGACGTCAAGATATCTGGAGACTCTGCCCATGACCGGCACCACCTGGGACCCCGCCCAGTACCTCCGCCACGCCGACCACCGCAGCCGCCCCTTCCACGACCTGGTCGACCGCATCCCCGGCACCCCGGCCGACATCGTCGACCTCGGCTGCGGCCCCGGCAACACCACCGCCACCCTCACCGACCGCTGGCCCGGCGCCGCCCTCACCGGCATCGACAACTCCCCCGAGATGATCGACAAAGCCCGCGCGGACCACCCGGCCGTCTCCTTCAGAGTCGGCGACATCACCACCTGGACCCCGGAGGAGGACGGCAACCCCGACCTGATCCTCTCCAACGCCGCCCTGCAGTGGATCCCCGGCCACGCCGAACTGCTCCCGCGGTGGGCCGACGCCCTGCCGGCCGGCGGCACCCTCGCCTTCCAGGTCCCCGGCAACTTCGGCGCCCCCAGCCACACCCTGCTGGCAGAACTGCGCACCAGCCCGCGCTGGAACGGCCGGCTGGCCGGGACCCAGAAGCCCGCCGTGCTGGAACCCGACGACTACCTGGCCCGGCTCAGCGCCCTCGGCTGCACCGTCGACGCCTGGGAGACCACCTACTACCAGACCCTCCAGGGCGCCCACCCCGTCCTCGACTGGATGCTCGGCACCGGCCTGCGCCCCGCCCTCGCCGCGCTCACCGACGCCGGCGAACGAGCGGAGTTCCTCGCCGAGTACAGCGACCTGCTCGATCACGCCTACCCGGCCACCCCCCACGGCACCGTGCTCCCGTACCGCCGGATCTTCGTCGTCGCCACCAGGAAGAAGCAGTAGCCACCGAGAAGCAGAAGGAGCACACCGTCGTGATCACCGCCCTCGACCACGTCCAACTCGCCGCCCCGCCCGGCAGCGAGCCCGTGCTCCGGCGCTACTACGCCGACACCCTCGGCCTGCAGGAGATACCCAAGCCCCCCGTACTCGCCGCCCGCGGCGGCTGCTGGTTCCGGACCCCCGGCGGCGGCGTCCAACTGCACCTCGGCGTGGAGACCCCTTCGTCCCCGCCGGGAAAGCCCACCCCGCCCTGCGCATCCAGGGCATCCACGCCTACGCGGAAGGCATCGCCGCCCTCGGACCCCCCGTGAGCTGGGACGGCGACCTCCCCGGACACCACCGCTTCTACTCCACCGACCCGGTCGGCAACCGCATCGAATTCCTGGAACCGATCGCCGTCGGCCCGGAAGCCGAAGCCCGCCGCCCGGCGGCGGACCACACCTAGTTCTTCCGCCGCCCCACCAGCTGGGGCCGACGCTCCATCCCCTCCAGACCGTGCCAGGCCAGATTCACCAGATGGGCGACGACCTCGGCCTTCTTCGGCTTCCGCACATCCAGCCACCACTGACCCGTCAGCGCCACCATCCCCACCAGCATCTGCGCGTACATCGGCGCCAGCTTCGCGTCATAGCCCCGCGACTTGAACTCATGGCCCAGGATGTCCTCGACCTGCGTCGCGATGTCATTGACCAGCGACGCGAAGGTCCCCGTCGACTGCGCCACCGGCGAATCCCGCACCAGGATCCGGAAACCGTCCGTCGACGTCTCGATGTAGTCCAGCAGCGCGAACGCCGCCTCCTCGCACAACTCACGTGGATGGCCACCGGTCAGCGAACCGGTGACCATGTCCAGCAGCAACTGCATCTCACGGTCCACGACGACCGCGTACAACCCCTCCTTGCCGCCGAAGTGCTCGTACACCACCGGCTTGGACACCCCGGCCTTCGCCGCGATCTCCTCCACCGACGTCGCCTCGTACCCGCGCTCCGCGAACAGGGCGCGGCCGACGTCCAGCAGCTGCTCCCGCCGCTGCTTTCCGCTCATCCGGACCCTGGCGCCCCGTGCTGCCGGCGCCTTCCTGGCCCGGCCCCCCCGGCCGGCCCGCGCCGGCACAGGTGGATCCCCCGCCCCGTCCGACCCACTGCTGCTCTCGTTCACAGGACCATCATGCCGCGCGCCGCGACTCGATCCGCTCCGGGCTGGGCCAGCGGACGTCCCGGGCCCACCCGGCCAGTTCGAACCAGCGGATCAGCCGCGCCGAGGAGTCCACCTGCCAGCGCAGCACCCCGTGCCGGGCCGAGGTCGGGTCCGCATGGTGCAGGTTGTGCCAGGACTCGCCGCAGGACAGCACCGCCAGCCAGGCCACATTGCCGGAACGGTCCCGCGACTTGAACGGGCGCTTGCCGACCGCGTGGCAGATGGAGTTGATCGACCAGGTCACATGGTGCAGCAGCGCCACCCGGACCAGGGAGCCCCAGAAGAACGCCGTCAGCGCGCCCTCCCATGACCACGACCACAGGCCGCCGACCAGCGGCGGCAGCAGCAGCGAGGTGAGTGTGAAGAAGGCGAACTGGCGCGAGATCCAGGAGATGTCCTCGTCCTTGACCAGATCCGGCGCGTAGGTGAGCTGCGGAGTCTGCTCCTCGTCGAACAGCCACCCCATGTGCGCCCACCACAGGCCCTTCAGCAGCGCCGGGACGGACTCGCCGTAGCGCCAGGGGGAGTGCGGGTCGCCGTCCTTGTCGGAGAACTTGTGGTGCTTGCGGTGGTCGGCGACCCAGCGGACGATCGGGCCCTCGATGGCCAGGCTCCCGGCCACCGCCATGGCGATCTTCAGGGCCCGGTTGGCCTTGAACGAGCCATGGGTGAAGAAGCGGTGGAACCCGACGGTGACGCCGTGGCAGGCGGTGAAGTACATCACCACCATGATCACCACATCGTGCCAGCCCAGGCCCCACCCCCAGGCGAACGGCACCGCCGCGAGCACGGCGAGGAACGGCACGGTGATGAACGAAGCCAGCGCGAAGCGCTCGGCTGGGCCCTGCTTCTCGCCGCCCCGGGTGGCCGACACTGTGGCCTGCGGGCTCGGCTGTTGCTGCTGCTCGGCCGGTACGGCTGTCGCAGCGGCGGCGACGGTCTCCTCGGTGGGCTGGATCGTCATAGCGGCTACCTCGTGGCTGAATCAGAGATGCGGAGACGGGACAGAAGGCCTGGTCGGCCGCGCCGTCCCTACGGGTCCGTAACTTACGGCATCGTAGGTTGATTGCCCCGGGATGCGCACCCCCAACCGTGTCGGGCGTGGCGGGGAGTGGCGCCGCCGTCGCCCTGTCGCCCCAACCGGGGACAAGTCGACATTCGCGAACCGGGTTCCCGATCATGGCGGGAATCGCTCGAACGTGTGCTCCGAACGAGTTTTCCTGCGGGCCGCTGACCAGCGGGGTGAGGCTCTGCCCATGGACGACGAACCGGGCCTGCGGGAGCAGGTGATCGCACTGCGGCGGGCGGGGATGAGCCGCCGCCAGATCAGGGACGAGCTCAAGATCTGGAACAACGACAAACTCAACCGCCTGCTACGGGGCGAGCCCCCACCCGAGTGGACCAGGCGCCCCAACGCCAAGGACGACCTCCGTGCGAAGGCCCGCGAGATGCGCGTCGGGGGATCCACCTATGACGAGATCGAGGAGGCTTTGGGCGTCGCACGCAGTTCGGTCTCGCTCTGGGTGCGTGACCTGCCGAGGCCTCCGCGCCGAAAGCCGGCGGGTGATCGGCAGGAGTACATGGAGCGGGTGTACTGGGGACCGCGGCGCGAGCTGCGCGATCGGGAACGTCAGGACGCCAAGTCGGTGGCGTCGGGCGAGATCGGGCGGCTGACGAGTCGGGAGCTGTTTCTCATCGGTGTGGGGATCTACTGGTCCGAGGGCGCGAAAGACAAGGAGTACTCACGTCGCGAGTGCGTAACCCTGGTCAACAGCGATCCGAGCTTGATCGGTGTCTGTCTGGCCTGGCTGGACCTGCTTGCAGTCGACCGATCGAAACTGCGCTTCCGGGTGCAGATCCACGAGTCGGCCGATGTCGAAGCGGCTGAGCGGTTCTGGGCGCAACTGGTGGGTGTCACTGTTGACCGCCTGCAGCGGTCGAGTCTGAAGAAGCACAACCCGAAGACGGTGCGTCACAACACGGGAGCGGACTACAGAGGTTGCTTGGTCATCAAGGTGCTTGGCGGGGCCGACCTCTATCGAAGGATCGAGGGGTGGTGGTCGGGATTGGTAGTGGAGGTGGGGCGCCTAAACCCGTACTCTAGGGAAGCGTCAGGGCCGGTTCGATAATCCCTTGACAAATATTCCGCTGTAGTGTAATTGGCAGCACGGCACCCTTTGGAGGTGTTCGGTCTAGGTTCGAGTCCTAGCAGCGGAGCGCTAGTTCGGATCCTCTCCCCCACGCGAAGGATCTCGCTTCCAGCCCCGCCCGGTATCCTCGACGGACCCGGGATCGCCTGTGCGGAGCCTTCTGGTGTACCCGGCGAACCCTTACCCCCGTATCGCCGAGGAGCCTCCTGTCGTGAGCTTCAACCCGCCGGCCGCTGTCGTCGTTCTCGCCGCTGGCGGGGGCACCCGGATGAAGTCGGCGGTGCTGCCGAAGGTGCTGCACCCGCTGTGCGGGCGCACCCTCGTGGGGCACGCGCTGGCCGCGGCCCGGGAGCTGACGCCGGAGCAGGTGGTCGTGGTGATCGGGCACATGAAGGACAAGGTCGCCGCGCACCTCGCAGAGGTCGACCCGGAGGCCAGGACCGTCGTCCAGGAGCAGCAGAACGGCACCGGCCACGCCGTGCGGGTGGCCCTGGAGGCGTTGGCCGCCGACGGGGTGACCCTGGACGGGACCGTCGTGGTCAGCACCGGCGACACCCCGCTGCTGACCGGGGAGACCCTGCGGCGGCTGGTCGAGGCGCACGCGACCGACGGCAACGCCGTCACCGTGCTGACGGCGGAGGTGCCGGATCCGGCCGGCTACGGGCGGATCGTTCGCGGGCCGAGCCACGAGGTGCGGGCGATCGTCGAGCACAAGGACGCCAGCGAGGCGCAGCTCGCCATCGCGGAGATCAACTCCGCCGTGTACGCCTTCGACGGGAAGCTGCTGGCCGAGGGGCTGGGGCAGGTGCGGACGGACAACAGTCAGGGTGAGGAGTACCTGACCGACGTCCTGGGCATCCTGCGGGAGGCGGGGCACCGGGTGGGCGCGCTGGTTGCGGGGGACTACCGGGACATCCTGGGGATCAACGACCGGGTGCAGCTCGCGGAGGCCCGGCGGATCATGAACGACCGGCTGCTGGAGCAGGCGATGCGGGCCGGGGTGACCGTGGTCGACCCGGCCTCCACCTGGCTGGACGTGCAGGTGTCGTACGAGCAGGACGCGGTGATCCTGCCGAACACCCAACTGCAGGGGGCGACCTCGATCGGGGCCGGCGCCGAAGTGGGGCCGAACTGCACGTTGAAGGACACGCGGGTGGGTGCCGGGGCCGTTGTGAGCAATGCCACAGCGGAGCGCGCGGTGGTCGGTGAGGGCGCGAACGTGGGCCCGTACGCCTATCTGCGGCCCGGGACGGTGCTGGGTGCCAAGGGCAAGATCGGCACCTATGTGGAGACCAAGAACGCGGTCATCGGGGAGGGCACCAAGGTGCCTCACCTCAGCTATGTGGGCGACGCCACAATCGGCGACGGCACGAACATCGGGGCGGCCTCCGTCTTCGTGAACTACGACGGTGTGAACAAGCACCACACCACGATCGGCAGCCACTGCCGGACCGGTTCGGACAATATGTTCGTCGCTCCGGTGACGGTCGGGGACGGTGCTTACACGGCGGCAGGTTCCGTCATCTACAAGGATGTTCCGGCCGGGGCCCTCGGTGTCACCCGTCCGCAGCAGCGCAATGTCGAGGGGTGGGTGGAGCGCAAGCGCCCGGGGACGGCGGCGGCCCGCGCGGCGGAGGCCGCGCGCTCGGAGGATGCTCCGAGCGCTCCCTGACGCGCCCCCTCATAGCCCCCGAACTGGCCCAGGGCCCGTCCCCTGGGCCGACCCGGAGGCGACGGGAGCTGCCGCGTCCGCGTAACCTGGGGGACATCCAAGCGCCGCGAGCCTGTGTTCGTCGTCGGCGCTCCAGCCAACCCCCCAGCAGCTGCGCCGCATCATGCGGCGGGCTGAGGCGCGCGTCAGCTACGCATGAGGAGACGGTGCAGTGACCGGGATCAAAACGTCCGGTGAGAAGAACTTGATGCTCTTCTCCGGCCGCGCACACCCCGAGTTGGCCAGGGAGGTGGCGGAGCAGCTGGGTGTGGACCTGGTACCCACCAAGGCGCTGGACTTTGCCAACGGTGAGATCTACATCCGCTACGAGGAGTCGGTGCGCGGCGCGGACGCGTTCGTGCTGCAGAGCCACACGGCGCCGATCAACCAGTGGATCATGGAACAGCTGATCATGATCGACGCCCTGAAGCGGGCGTCGGTCAAGAGCATCACCGTGATCATGCCCTTCTACGGCTACGCCCGGCAGGACAAGAAGCACCTGGGCCGCGAGCCCATCTCGGCCCGGCTGGTCGCCGACCTGCTGAAGCAGGCGGGCGCGCACCGGCTGATGTCGGTGGATCTGCACACCGCGCAGATCCAGGGCTTCTTCGACGGCCCGGTGGACCACCTGTTCGCGCTGCCGCTGCTGGCGGACTACGTGGGCGGCAAGGTCGACCGCGAGCGGCTGACCATCGTGTCGCCGGACGCCGGCCGGGTGCGGGTGGCGGACCAGTGGTCGGACCGGCTCGGCGCGCCGCTGGCGATCATCCACAAGCGCCGTGACCCGAACGTCGCCAACAAGGTGATGTCGGCCGAGGTCGTCGGTGACGTCAAGGACCGGGTCTGCGTCCTGGTCGACGACATGATCGACACCGGTGGCACCATCTGCGCCGCCGCCGACGCGCTGTTCGAGCAGGGCGCTGCGGACGTGATCGTGGCGGCGACGCACGGTGTGCTGTCGGGCCCGGCCGCGGACCGGTTGAAGAACTCGCGGGCCAGCGAGTTCGTGTTCACCAACACCCTGCCGACGCCGGGTGAGCTGCAGATGGACAAGGTGACCACGCTGTCGATCGCCCCGCTGATCGCCCGGGCGATCCGCGAGGTCTTCGACGACGGCTCGGTGACCAGCCTGTTCGACGGCGCGCACTGACCGCCGGTATGTGATCGTTTTGGGCCCCTCGCCGGGTATCGGCTAGACTGCTGAAATTGCTCGGCGAGGGAGTTCCCGCTCCGTTATCGACGCGCTGCTCCACTTCTGGTGTGGCTGTGCCGGTAGTGGTCCGTGGTACCGATGCCGCCGGGCGACTCATCCCTGATTCTTCGGGTGAGGTTCTGCCGGCGGCTTTTCTGTTGAGTCGAGCCGGATGGCACCCGCCCCGCGCGCAAGGAGTGCCGTCATGGCCGAGATCCGCCTGGAAGCCCAGCCCCGCAACGAGTTCGGCAAGGGTGCCGCTCGCCGTGCCCGTCGTGAGGGCCTGGTCCCCGCGGTCGTCTACGGCCACGGCACCGACCCGGTCCACATCAACCTCCCGGGCCACGCCCTGATGCTGGCGCTGAAGACCCCGAACGCGCTGTTCACCCTGCCGATCGACGGCAAGGACGAGTTCGTGCTGCCGAAGGCCGTGCAGCGCGACCCGATCAAGCGCAGCCTCAAGCACGTCGACCTGATCCTGGTGAAGCGCGGCGAGAAGGTCACCGTCGAGATCCAGATCAACACCGAGGGCGAGCTGGCCCCCGGCGGCAACCTGGTGGAGCACGTGCTCAACACCCTCCCGCTGGAGGCCGAGGCCACCCACCTGCCCGAGTCGGTCACCATCTCCATCGCGGGCCTGACCGCCGGTGACTCGGTGCTGGCCAAGGACGTCACCCTGCCGCAGGGTTCGACCCTGGCCGTCGAGCCGGAGACCGTCGTGCTGCACATCGTCGCCGCCCAGGCCGAGGCCCCGGCCGCCGACGCCGCCGAGGACGAGGAAGCCGCCGCCGAGGCCTGAGCCTCCGGCAGGCCCTGAGCCTCCCGGGCAGTCCTGCCCTGTCGTACCCGCCCGCTGCCCCGGTCCACCGTGACCGGGGCAGCGGCATACCCGAAGGAGTCCCGCTGTGAGCACGAGCGAGGAGTACACGGGACCGTGGCTCGTGGTGGGCCTCGGCAACCCCGGCCCGGAGTACGCGGGCAACCGCCACAACATCGGCGCGATGGTGGTGGACCTTCTCGCCTCGCGGATCGGCGCGAAGTTCAAGGCGCACAAGAGCCGCAACCAGGTGGTCGAGGGCCGGCTGGCCGGGCAGCGGGTGGTGCTGGCCAAGCCGAACTCGTACATGAACGTGTCCGGCGGCCCGGTGACGGCGTTGCGCGATTTCTACAAGACGCCGCTGGACCGGATCGTGGTGGTCCACGACGAGCTGGACATCGACTACGCGACGCTGCGGCTGAAGCTGGGCGGCGGCGACAACGGCCACAACGGGCTGAAGTCGCTGACCAGGTCGATGGGCCCGGACTACTACCGGATCCGGGCCGGGATCGGCCGCCCGCCGGGCCGCATGGAGGTCGCCGACTTCGTCCTCAAGGACTTCTCCTCCGGCGAGCGCAAGGAGCTGGACTGGTTCGTCGACCGTACGGCCGACGCGGTGGAAGCGCTGATCTCCGAGGGCCTTGAGCGGGCGCAGGGGACGTACAACTCCTGACGCGGTCGGCCGGCAGGGCTATCGAATTGTTATGCGGCGGATGTTTGGCCGCTTTGCGGTGCTTGGTGGGTTTTGCCCCGTCAAAACCCCTGGTGGGCCTCCGTGTTGCCGGGTTTGGAGTGAATTGACAAGACTCCCTGGCGAAAAGACGATGTGTGGTGCTCATGGGGGAGGCGTGCATGGCATCGCCACATTTCCCGGCTCGACGCCCGTTGCGCGGGTGGCGCTGGTGAGCCCATGTGGCTGCAACCGCTCTGGTTTTGTCCAGTTAGGGGAAGACGTGTCCATATCCCGCCGCACTGCCTTCGCAGTGCGTTCTCTCGGTGTTGCCTCCGCTGCTGGCGCTCTCGCGCTCGGCGTTGCAGGTAGCGCCTTCGCGTGCAACATCGCGGACTTCAAGGCCACCGTGAAGTGTGCGAGCACTGATGGCACCGCCACCGTCACGGTCACCGACTCGGACGGCAGCTATGCGCTGCTGACCCTGCAGAAGGACGGCAAGGACGTCGTCCCGCCGGTGACCCAGGGCATCAAGGGCGGTCAGGACCACGCGCAGAAGGCCGTCTTCACCGGCCTGCCCTGGAAGGACGTCAGCAGCTACTCGGTGCATGTCGTGGTCAGCGGCCAGCTCGACCAGACCCTGAACTTCCCGGCCGGCAAGGGCGATTGCGGAACGAAGACCCCGCCGCCGCCGAGCCAGTCGGCCAGTGCCTCGGCGTCGGCTTCCGCCAGTGCCTCGGCTTCGGCCAGTGCGTCCGCCTCGGCTTCCGCGTCCTCCTCCGCGCCGGTCGTGGTCGTGCCCTCGTCCTCGGCCTCCCCGTCCAGCAGTGTCGAGGCCACGACCTCGCCGTCCCCGTCCGGCACCGTCGAGGCGGCTGCCTCGCCCAGTGGCTCCGTGCTGGCCAGCACCGGTGGCGGTAGCGACACCGGGCTGTTCGCCGGGATCGGTGCTGTGCTGATCGCCGCCGGTGGCGCCACGGTGTTCTTCCTGCGTCGTCGGGCCGCGGGCAGCCACGCCTGACAGTCGGTCACAACGTGAGGCCCGCACCGCCGGAAGGCGGTACGGGCCTCGTTCGTTCAAGGGTGGTGACGCCGGGTCAGCCGGTGTTGCGCAGCCCCGCGGCGATGCCGTTGACGGTCAGCAGCAGCGCGCGGGAGCGCAGCGGGTCCTCCGGGAGTCCCTGGGCGGCGTCCTCGCGCTGACGGCGCAGCAGCGCGACCTGGAGGTAGGAGATCGGGTCCAGGTAGGCGTCGCGGATGCCGAAGGTCTGCTTCAACACCGGGGTGTGCTCCAGCAGTTCGTTCTCGCCGGTGATCCGCAGCACCTCCTTGAGCGTGATCGCGTGCTCTGCCTCGATCAGCTCGAAGATGTGCTTGAGGTTGTCGGGGACCAGCTGGTCCACGTAGTGGCGGGCGATCCGCAGGTCGGTCTTGGCCAGCGTCATGGCGACGTTGGACAGGAAGTTGCGGAAGAAGTGCCACTCGTTCTGCATCTCGTCGAGGATGTCGCCGAGTCCGGCGTCCCGCGCGGCGGCGAGGCCGGAGCCGACGCCGTACCAGCCGGGGACGATCTGCCGGGACTGGGTCCAGCCGAAGACCCAGGGGATGGCGCGCAGGCCGTCCAGTCCGGCGCCGCTGTCGGGGCGGCGGCTGGGGCGGGAGCCCAGGTGCAGCGAGGCGAGCTGGTCGACCGGGGTGGCGGCGAAGAAGTAGGCCGGCAGGTCCGGGTCCTCGACCAGGCGGCGGTAGGCGCTGTGGGCGCCGTCGGAGACGGTGTCCATGGTGGCGTCCCAGCGGGCCAGCGCCTCGGGGGACTGCCGCGGCGCGGTGTGCAGGGCGCTGGCCTCCAGCGTGGCGGAGACCGTGAGTTCCAGGTTCTCCCTGGCCAGGGCGGGGATGAGGTACTTGTCGGAGATCACCTCGCCCTGCTCGGTGACCTTGATCTCGCCTTCCAGGGTGCCGTAGGGCTGGGCCAGGATGGCCTCGTGGGAGGGGCCGCCGCCGCGGCCGACGGTGCCGCCGCGGCCGTGGAAGAGGCGCAGCCGGATGCCGTAGCGGTGGGCGACGTCGCGCAGCCGGCGCTGGGCGCGGTGGATCTCCCACTGGCTGGTGGTGATGCCGCCGAACTTGGAGGAGTCGGAGTAGCCGAGCATGACCTCCTGGAGGTCGCCGCGCAGTGAGACCAGGCGGCGGTAGGAGGGGTCGCGCAGCATCTCGTCGAGGATGGTGTCGGCGGCCTTGAGCTCGTCGGTGGTCTCCAGCAGCGGCACGATGCCGATCCTGGCGACGCTGGCGTGCAGGTCGATCAGTCCGGCCTCGCGGGCCAGCACTGCGGCGGCGAAGACGTCGTCGGCGCCCTGGCACATGGAGATGATGTAGCTCTCCACGATCTCGTCGCCGAAGCGCTCGAAGCTGTCGCGGACGGTCTCGAAGACGCCGAGGGTCTTGGCTCCGGCGGCGTCCAGCGGGGCCGGGGTGGGCGCCAGCGGGCGGCGGGACTTGAGCTCCTTGGCGAGCAGCCGCTGCCGGTACTCGCGCGGCATGTCGGTGTAGCGCCAGGCCTCCTCGCCGAGCCGGTCGAACAGCTGCCCGAGCGCGTGGTGGTGGGCGTCGGCGTGCTCGCGGACGTCCATGGTGGCGAGCTGCAGTCCGAACGCGGAGATGGTGCGGATGGAGCGGGACAGCCGTCCGTCGGCGATGAGCCGGCCGCGGTGCTCGCGCAGCGAGTCCTGGATCACCTGCAGGTCGGTCAGGAGCGGGGCGGTGCCCAGGTAGTCGCGCCCCTCGACGTGCGGGGTGCCGTTGGCGAGCCGCTCGCGGGTGTTGATCAGCTTCTGCCGGATCGCGGTGGCCTTGAGCCGGTAGGGCTCCTCGGCGTTCATCCGCTTGTAGCGGGGGCTGATCTCGGGCAGCGCCTCCAGGTCGGCGGCGAGCGAGGTGAGCAGGTCCTCGCTGGCGCCGGAGAGCCGCACCGAGGAGGACAGCTGGTCGCGCAGTTCGTTGACGACGTCCAGGGCGTCCTTGATGCCGTACTCGTGCTGCAGCAGCAGGACGTCCAGGGTGACCGAGGGGGTGACGTTGGGGTTGCCGTCGCGGTCGCCGCCGATCCAGGTGCCGAAGCTCAGCGGGCGGACGCCTTCGGGGATCGCCACGCCGACCCGGGCGAGTTCCTCGTTGAGCTCCTCCAGCACGTCGGGGACGGCGCGCTTGTAGAGCTCGTCGAGGTAGTAGACGGCGTTGCGGGCCTCGTCGGCGGGCTCGGGGCGGGCGATGCGCAGCTCGTCGGTCTGCCACAGCAGGTCGATGACCTCGGCGAGGCGCCGGTCGGCCTGGCGGCGGCCGCTGGGCCGGGTCGGGGTGTCGGTCTGCTCCAGCAGTTCGGCGATGCGGCGCAGCTTGGTGAGGACGCTGCGGCGGGCGGCCTCGGTGGGGTGCGCGGTGAACACCGGGCGGACGGCGAGGTGCGACAGCGCGTCGGAGACCTGCTGCGGGTCGGCGTCGGCGAGCTTGTCGGCGGTGCGGGAGAGCAGCGAGCCCTCCTGGGCGCGGTGGACGCCGAGTTCGCGGCCGCGGTGCACCTGCTCGGTGACGTTGGCGAGGTGGAAGTAGGTGGAGAAGGCCCGGACCAGCTTGGCTGCGGTCTCCAGGTCGGTCTCCTCCAGCAGCGCGGCCGCGGCCGCGCCGTCGCTGCGGGTGAGTGCCCGTACCTGTTCGACCAGGTCGAGCAGTTCCTGGCTCTCCTGCCTGACCAGGGTCGCGCCGAGAAGTTCGCCGAGGCGGCGGATGTCGGCGCGCAGGGCGGTGTTGTCGGGCTCTGCTGCCGTTGCGGCGGCCTGGTGTGCGTCGCTCACGCTGGTGCTCCCTGGTGCGGGTGGGTGGTACCGGTGGGTGGTGACCGGTGGGTGGCGGTCTCCCGGACGGCGCTGTCCGACGCGACCAGCATAGGTGTGCGGGTGCCCCGGGCAGAGGTGGCGGCCGTATGCCGGACACAGCGGGCCGGACGCCGCATAGGCTGGCCCCATGAGCATGGCGACGCCCGGTGTGGGCGTGACGGGGATGCGGACCGGGTGGTGGACGGGGTTCTGGGCGCGGCGCCGCAGTATGTGGTTCGACCTGGGGGTCATGGCGCTGGCCGCGGCCGAGTGCGCTGCCAGTGCGGCGAGTTTTGCGACGAAACAGGGGGTGGGGCTGCTCGGTTCGGTGCTGCTGGGCGTGTTCGGGGCGCTGGCGGCGGGCACGTTGTTGTTCCGGCGGCGCTGGCCGCTGCTGCCGGTG
This sequence comes from Streptacidiphilus carbonis, assembly GCF_000787775.1. Lineage (GTDB taxonomy): Bacteria > Actinomycetota > Actinomycetes > Streptomycetales > Streptomycetaceae > Streptacidiphilus > Streptacidiphilus carbonis. The sequence continues at coordinate 46,742 of NZ_BBPM01000055.1, forward strand.
CTCGCGGCGCTGGCGACGATTCCGCTGTCGGCCGGCTATCTGCTGCTGATGGTGGGTCTGTACACGCTGGGCGCGTACAACACCGAGGGGGTGGCCAGGAAGTTCTCCGAGCGGCGGGCGATGTCGCTGCTGTGCGCGGTGGCGATCGCGGAGACCACGGTGGTGTCGGCGCTGACCATCGGCACCCAGCAGGCGGACGCGATCCGGCGCGGGGTGCCGAGCTACGCGCTGGTGATCATCTCGGTGCTGGTGGCGGTGGGGATCACCGTGGCGCCGACCATGCTGGGCCTGTACATCGGGGCGCGGCGGCGGCTGTGGGAGACGCTGCACGAGCGCGCCGAGGGCCTGGAGACGGAGCTGGCGCTGCTGGCCGAGCAGGCCATCGAGCGGGCCCGCCGGGCGCGGATGGAGGAGCGCACCCGGATCGCCCGGGAGATGCACGACGTGGTGGCGCACCGGGTGAGCCTGCTGGTGGTGCACGCCGGCGCGTTGGAGCGGGTGGTGCACAAGGACGCGGGCAGGGCGGCGGAGAGCGCCAAGCTGATGGGCGACATCGGCCGGCAGGCCCTGGACGAGCTGCGGCAGATCCTGGGGGTGCTGCGGACCGTGGAGACCGACGCGGTCAGCGGCGACGTCGCCGCGGCGGTGCTGGCGGTGCCGTCCTCGGAGGGTCCGGGGCTGGGCGATGTGCCGCGGCTGGTGGACGAGTCCAGGGCGGCGGGGCTGCGGGTGCGGCTGACGGTCGGCGGGGCGCGGCGCGCGCTGAGCGAGGAGACCGAGCGGACGGCGTACCGGGTGGTGCAGGAGGCGCTGACCAATGTGCTGAAGCACGCTCCGGGGGCCGATGCGGAGGTGGTGCTCGCGTATGTCCCGGGCGGGGTGGCGCTGGCGGTGTCCAACAGCTGCCCGGGCAAGGGGGAGGGCGGCGGCCCGGAGGCGACCGGGCGGGGTCTGCCCAGCGGCGGGAACGGCCTGATCGGCATGCGTGAGCGGGTCACCGCGCTGGGCGGCAGCTTCGCGGCCGAGCCGACCGGCGAGGGCGGCTTCCGGGTGGAGTGCCGGCTGACGGCGGTGGGGACCGCGGCGCGGTAGCGGCTGCGCCTGGGCTTCGGCGTGGTCGGGGTTTCGGCGGGCGGTGGGGCTTCGGCGGCCGGGTTGGGGCCGGGGGTTGTG
>NZ_BBPM01000054.1:0-9419 GCF_000787775.1 Streptacidiphilus carbonis
GGCCCAGTCCGTCCCGCCCGGCCGTCCTGCTCGGCCCGGCTCGCCCGGCCCAGCCCGTTCCGGCCCGTCCCGCCCGGCCGTCCCGCTCGGCCCGTCCCGCCCGTCCCGCCTCGCCTCGCCCGCCTCGCCTCGCCCGGCCAGCCCGTCCCGGCCAGCCCGTCCCGGCCAGCCCGTCCCGGCTCGCCCGTCCCGGCTCGCCTCGCCCGGCCCCGCCCCCGCGGAGGGCGGCCCGCGCGTACCCAACCCTTGCCGCACGTGCCTCCGCCGCACGTGCCTCCGGGCCCCGCCGCACCCCCTGACCGACCGTCACATCGGCGCAGGTGCCGCCCTGCCGAAGGAGCGCCGGTACCACAGCAGCGGGTCTCCCGCAGTCTCGGCCAGCTCGATGGCGACCGGCCTGCCGATCAGGAGATCGTGGTCCCCGACCGTCACCACATCCCACCGCTCACAGCGGCAGACGACCCCGGCTCCACGCACCACCGGAAGCCCGCTGCCCGGCAGCGCGTCGGTGCCCCCGCCCGCGAACCGGTCCACGCCCCTGCCCGCGAACCGTCGGGCGAGGTCCTGCTGCCGGTCGCCGAGGACGTTGATGACGAACTCGGGGGCCCGCGTGAGCGCGCGGTGGCAGCCTGCCGTGCGGGCGATGCCGACGGTCACCAGCGGCGGGTCGAGCGACACGCTCATGACCGCGCTGGCGGTCATCCCCCAGTCCCGCTCCCCGTACCGCGTGGTGACCACCACGACCGGCGCCGCGAGCCGCGCCATCGCCTCGCGGAACCGGTCCGCGTCCACCTCCACTGCCCGACGTTCAAGCGTCTGTCCCACTGTCATGGCTACTCCGTTCCGACATTTGCCAAAGGGTCGTCGTCACATCCCGTTCGTCAGTCCTGTTCGTCAGTCCTGTTCGCCGAAGCACTGCAGCAGCAGCCCGAGCACCCGCTGGTAGCGTTCCGCGGCCTCCGCCGCGCCCTGCGGCGCGTGCCCCTGGTCCGCCAGGACCACCCGCGTCCCAGCCCCAGCCGCAGCCCCGGCCCCAGCCCCGGCCCCAGCCGCAGCCGTTCCCGCAGCCGCAGCCGCGCCCGCGCGCTCGCAGAAGGCCGCCGTGGCGACGGGGTCCACCACCTCGTCCTGCTCCCCGTGGACGACGTGCAGCGCCGGCAGGCCGTGCCGCACGAGCTCCCCGGCCGTGTGGTATCCGCCCGCGCCGGGTGTGCCGAAGGTGTCGTCGAAGAAGCGGACGAACTCGGCCAGTTCCGCCGCGCTGCCCATCCGCTGCCGGTGGCTCTCCAGGTCGAGCATCGGCGCCGACAGCACCGCCCGCGAGAACCGCCGGCCGCGGTCGCCGCAGACCGCCTGCAGCCCCGCCCAGGCACCGAAGCTGACACCGAGCAGCCCCGCCGGGAGGCCCCGCACCCGCGCGGGGAGCCGGCCGAGCACCAGGTCGAGGTCGGCGCCCAGGACCTTGGCCCAGTCGCCGTGTGCCGCGCTCCGCCACCCGGTGCCGAAGCCGGTGCTGCTCGGATAGTTCCAGACCACCACGGCGACGCCGGCCTCCAGCAGCTCCCGGTAGAGCCCGGCGTACCGCAGACCGTCCCGTTCCCCGGACTCCGGGCCGCCGTGCAGGGACACCACCAGCCCGCGGCAGTCCTGCGGCAGCCAGGCCCAGCACCTCCGGTCCGCGAGCTCCACCAACTCAGCCTTGTACTCCGGGAGTTGCGGACCCAGCCGGAGCGGCCGGACCCGGCGCCCGGAGATCTCCAGATGACGGACCCCGACGAGCAGCGACTCCTCGGCGGCCAGCACCGTGTCGGCACCCGCGCCGAACAGGGTCAGCTCCCCGTACTCGCCCGGGAACTCCTCGTCCTCGCGCCGGGACGCTCCACAGCGAGCAGGTGCCGCGCACGTCCAGCAGCACGCCCGGGAACTCCTGGGACCGTCCCGCGTCGTCGTGCAGCGTGTAGCTCGGACGCACGCCCACGCGGCGCTCCCAGCGCCACCAGTGTTCTCCGCGCGCGGCGAAAGCCGCGACCTCCGCGTCCTGTTCCGCCTCGGCAGCAGCCCAGTGTGCGGCCACCGCACCGGAGAACGGGTCCACCAGGCACCGGCCGGCCGACGGCTCGACCAGCAGCAGCGCGGTCTGCCTGCCGTTGAGGTCCGCCGCCACCAGGTCGGTCCAGTTTTCGGCGGCCCACTGCGGCAGCAGGCTCCGGCGCAGCGGCCGGCCGTCCCCGGCGTCGGCCGCGGCGGCGCGGACGCCGTCGGCGGTGTCCGCGATCCAGACGATCTCTCCGCGGTCGGGCAGGTGGACGCAGGCGTCGACCGGCGCCGGCGACAGCACCCGCTCGTCCCGGTGGGTACCGTCCGCGGCCGTCAGCCGCCACAGCAGTGCGCTGTCGCCGAGTTCGACGACAGCTGTCCCCGAGGGGGCGACGGCCACCGGGACCGTGCGCCGGTGCTCGTCCAACACCTGAGCCAGCCGCCGCATCCGCTCGTACGCAGTCATGACACGCTCCCCGCCGGTTCTCGGGCCTGGTCGGCCGGGGCCGGCGCACCGGCGTCGGCGGCCGCGGCCGTGCGCAGTCGCACCCATGCGGCGACGACGGGGTAGGCAAGGCAGTTGAGCCCGATCAGTGCGGCGGAGACCAGCAGGGCGACCGAGGCGCCCTGGGTCTGGTAGACCCATCCGCTGGTCGCGCCGCCCAGCGCGTCGCCGGCCAGGAACCCGCTCTGTGAGGCGCCGAAGAGCAGTCCCAGCTGCGCGGTCGGGAAGATCTGGCCCTGCAGTACCTCCTCGCTGGTGGCGGAGGTGGTGAAGGACAGCGAGCGGATGGTGATCGCGGTCATGGCCACCGGGGCTCCCCAGCCGGGAACCAGCAGCAGGGTGCCGGCGGCGGCGACGCCCTCGGCGACGACCAGGGCGCGCAGCGCCCGGGTGCTGCGCAGCCGTGCGGCGATCATCGGCCCCACGAAGCTGGACGTCAGGCTCACCGTTGCCAGCGCGACACCGACCAGCCCGATCCCCAGTCCGTGCTTCTCCAGCACCAGCGGCAGATACGGCGTCACAAAGCTGGTGTACAGCCCGCCGAGCACGCCCAGCGCCGCGACGGCCCACGCCAGTACACCGCCGCGGCCCCCGGCCGGGCGGGCCGCATCCGCCGCATCCGCGGCATCCGCGGCAGCGGTCGGCGCGGCGGGTGCGGTCGAACGGCCCGGGGCCGACAGCGCCGGCAGGCAGGCCAGCGCCACCAGTGCGGCGGCGGCCAGCAGTGCCGTCCGGCCCCCGTCCACCACGCCGAAGGCGGCCAGGCCTGCGCCCGCCAGGGCGGCCCCGCAGGCGGCGCCCACCTGTTGGGCGACCACCCGGGCGCTGACCACCCGCGGCCGGGTGTGCTCGTCGGTGATGCCGAAGGTCCAGGTCCGCAGGCCCACCAGGACGGTGCTGGCGCCGAGCCCGGCCACCGCGCCGGACAGCAGGACCAGTGCCAGCGAGCCGCTGAACACCCGCAGCGCCAGTCCCACCGCGTACAGCAGGGTGCCGGCGGCCAGCGCGGTCCGCGGCCCCCACCGGTCCAGCATCCGGCCGACGGCGAAGGAGCCGGCCCCGGTCACGGCCATCGCGCAGTAGCCCGCGCCGAAGCGGCCCAGTGCGTGCTGCTGCGCGTAGTACAGCGGCTGGGCGGTCTTGGAGAGCCACATGCCCGCGAAGAACAGCAGCTGGAAGCCGAGCAGCGCGGCCGTGGAGCGGCGGGTGAGCAGGGTCCGGGTGCTAGGCATCGGCCATGACCAGGAACGTGACGGCGGCGAGGTTGTCCTGGATGGACTCGTCGTCCTCGTCGAGGTCGGCCGCCTCCTGCAGGACCTGCATGGCGTCGTGCGCGCGGCCCAGGTACAGCAGCGCCTCCGCGGTGCAGGCGCTGATGTCGGCGCGGAGGTCGCCGCGCACCGCGGCGGGGGTGAAGTCGGCCAGCGTGTCCAGGACGCCCTGCCAGTCCTCACGCTCCGCCTGGGCGTAGGCGTAGGCGTAGGCGAGGTCGGCGCGCTGCGGAGCCAGTCTCCAGGCCCGGCGGTGGCAGTCCAGGGCGAGCTCGGGCTGACCCTCGGCCGCGGCGACCTGTCCCCGCAGGGAGTGCCCTTCGGGGATCCACGGGTCGATGTCCCGGGCCAGGTCGAGTTCCTCGGCGGCGGGGCGCCAGTCGCCCGCCTCCATGTGGCACTGGGCCAACTCCATGTGGTACTCCGGCATATGGGGGTCGATCTGCAGCAGCGACCGGTACTGCGGGACCGCCTCGGCGGTCCGGCCGGTGCGGCGCAGGATCTGGGCGCGGTTGTAGAGCAGCACCGAACGGTGCAGGTGGTTGCGCTCGCTGGAGTCCTCCAGGTCGGCGAGCGCCTGGTCGACGAACGCCATCGCGGCCTCCGCCTCACCGGCCCGGAACTGCAGCAGGGCGTAGCCGTTGCGGTTGAAGACCCGGTCGAACCCGGCTTCGTCCTCCAGCCCGGGCACCACCTGGTCGAGGTCGGCGAGCGCGCTGTCCAGCAGTTCCGCCGCCCGGGTCGCACTGTGCAGGTAGGGCTGGTGGTGGCGGGCGTAGAGCATGGACTGCCCGTACTTCGCGCGGGCGCGGTCCAGGGGACGTCCGAGGTCGGCCCACGCCTGGTAGTGCCGTTCGGCCTTCTCGGGGTGACCCAGCATCACATGGCCCACGGCCAGCACCTGGTGCAGGCTGGGGCGGCCGTGGCGGGCGGCCAGGGGTTCGAGCAGCGCCAGCGCCGTCCATGCGTCGCCGACGTGCAGGTACTCCTGGGCCCGGGCGATCAGCCATTCGACGTCGGGCTCGGCCGGCGACTCGGTGGCGTGCAGCCGGGCGATCCGCTGCTCGGCGGCCCCGGTGGCGGGGTGGGGCCGGCCCTGCGGGCGCCCCGGCTCCAGGCTGACGGTCCACCCCTCGCAGGTCCGGGCCAGCAGGGTGAACAGAGCCCTGCTGCCCTCGTCCAGGTGCTGCGCCGCCGTCACCCGGACCCGGACCGGGCCCTCGACGGCCCGGCTCACCGCATCCGCGTACGCCGCGAACACCCGGTCGGTGCGCTCACTGAGCGAGTAGCGGATCTGGCCCTCCAGGCTGGCGCCGTCGGTGAGGCTGACCGCTTCGGCGGCCGGGTCCCGGTCGGCGAACCCGTGCAGAATGCTGCGGCGCACCGGCAGCGGCAGCGTCCGCCGGACCTCGGGCCCCAGCAGCCCGATCAGTGCCTTGGCCGGGCCGAACGCGATCGGGCTCGCGCCGGCACAGAGAACGATCTCCGTGGTCATTGCCACTCCCTTGGATGTCGGTGCCCGGGTGGTCGTCGCCCGGACATGCCGGCGGGGAGGGCCCGAAGGGCCCTCCCCGCAGCGGCCTGGTGTCAGCCGGCGACCTTGCCGCCGTACATGACTGCGAAGTTGGTCTTGACGGTCTTGGGCTGACGCTTGATGAGCTTCATCTCGGTGTCCTCTCTTCCCCTGGGTCGGGGGTGTTCGGCGGGGAGGGCGGGTTCGCCCTCCCCCGCAGCAGCCTGGTGTCAGCCGGCGACCTTGCCGCCGTACATGACTGCGAAGTTGGTCTTGACGGTCTTCGGCTGACGCTTGATGAGCTTCATTCCGTAGTCCTCCTCTGTCCCCCGGGTCGGGGGTGCTGGCCGGGGAGGGCGGGGTTGCCCTCGTCGGCTGGTGAGAACGAAGCTACGGACCCTCGGCATCGATCCGTTATCCGCCGGCTATCGCCACGGCGGAGGGGCCGGCAGGCCGGACGAGCCGCAGCTCGGAGGCGGTCGGCGGGCTCAGCCGAGCAGCCGGTCGTCGTCGATGTCGACGGTGATGGTGCCCGGCGGGTAGTCCTGCGCGCGGGCGGTCAGCAGCAGGTCGGTCTCGGGGCGGTGGGCGCTGGGCAGTGAGCAGTACAGGGCGTGCACGGTGTCGGGGCCGCCGTAGCCGTCGCGGACCATCGAAGCCACCGCGATCGCGGCCACCGGGTCCAGGGACTCGACGTCGATCCCGGGCAGCGACAGGACGTGCAGCCCGGCGTCGGCGTCGTGCAGTTCCGCCTGCAGCAGGCACAGCGCGGGGACGATCAGGTGCCGGAACGGCGAGGCGGCCGCGTTCTCCGCGATCCGCGCCAGCTTGCCGTGCCCGCCCGCCAGCGCCGTCAGCGCGCTGGTGTCCAGAACGATCACGCGGCTCCCCGCAGCGCGTCCCTGGCCTTGGCGGCGGCGATCTCGTACACCCGGTCGAGCGCGCCGGGCGTGGCATCGAACTCGGCGTCCGTCAGCTCCACGTGCATCCGCTCCCGGAGCCCCGCCCGCCGCGCCTGCTCCACCCGCGCGCGCGCCTGCTCCGCGGTCAGCTGCTCCGAGGCCAGCGACGCCACCAGCGAGCCGAGCCGTCGTGGTGCCGCGTTCCTTGGCCAGGGCCGCGAGGTGGTCCCGGGTCGCCTCGGGGACTTTGATCGTCGAATCAGCCATGACCCCAAAGTACACCAGGACTACACCCCGAGTAGAGAGGTCGGCCCGCGGCCGTCGCGGTGAGGGAAGCCGTCCCGATACCGGACCGATAACGGCGTGCCGGATGCTCATGGCACCGAGGGAAACCCCGAGGTGAAGCCGGAACGAAGGAGAAAACCATGAACGACCTGCGCATCGCCCTTTCCGCCACTTCCGCCGAGAAGATGGTCGACTCGGCCGAGCTCTCGGTCAGCCTGAAGCTGGAGGGCCCGCGTCCGGTGCTCCTCGAGAACATCGACGACTGACGACCGACGACTGGCCGTTGAAGGCAGGGCGGGGACCGCGCTCCCGGAGCACGGTTCCCCCCTGCCTCACGTCTTTCCACCTGCCTCACGTTCTGAAGGTGAGCGAAATGCCGTATTCGTTTCATGAGCTGGCCGCATCGGCCGAGATCGTCGGGCTGGGGAATCCGCAGGCCGAGCCACTGGTGAACCGCGGAGCAGCCTCGCCCGCCGACTACATAAGCCTTGACGACATTTCGCTGGCGCTGGCGCAGGGCCTGCTCCAGGTGCCCTACCTGCAGATGGTCCAGCAGAGCCGGCGCGTCCCGGGCAGCGAGCTGACGACCTCGGCGCGCACCAGTGACGGCGCCGCCTACGAGTACATCGACGGCGAGAAGGTGACCAAGGCGCTGGCCGCCGGCTACACGCTCAAGCTGAACCAGGTCCACCACTGGCACCGGGCCACCGACCGCCAGGTCGGAACCCTGGCGGCGAACCATCCCGCCGAGGTGAAGCCGTTCGTCTTCCTGACCCCGGCGGAGGAGCGCGGGCTGCTGCCGCACCGGGACGCCTCCCATGTGCTGGTGATCCAGCTCGAAGGCCGCAAGGAGTGGACGCTCTGGAATCCGGGAGCGGAGACCCGCAGCAGCCACGGCCTGGACGTGGACCTGGAGAACCCGCTTCGCGAACTGGTGCTGGAGCCGGGTGACGTGATGTACCTGCCGCACGGGTACCCGCACTCCGCGCGCGCGGTCGGCGGCCCCTCGATGCACCTGACCTTCACCATGAGTCTGCCCACCCCGGAATCCCTGGTCGCGGCCCTGCTGGACAGCGCCGCCGACCCCGCCGGCGACCCCCTCCCCTCCGGGCGCGGACGCGCCGAACTGCTGGGCCGGGCCGCCGACGACCTGCTGCGGACGGCCGCCGGACTGGACGCGGACACCTGGTTCACCACAGCCCTGGCGCGGCAGCGCACCGGAACGCCCGCCTCGACCCGGAAGGAGGCGGCGCTGACATGAGCAGCACCGACCCGCTGCACGACTTCTTCACAGCCTTTGACGACTTCCGCGCGACCGCCACCGACCCGGCGCCGATCAGCGCGGCACTGACCGCCGCGAGCGCCGCCGCCTGCGCGGCGGAGCCGTTCGACGAGGCTCTCAGGTACGGCAACCTGAGGGCCCCTCAGTTCTCGGTGATCGGGTCGTCGGCCCCGCCCCGGACCCGGGAGCGCCTGGTCGCCAGCCGGCCTCTGCCCGGCTACGCCGACACCCGGTGGCTCGCCGAGGCGCTGGACGCCGGCGCCGCTGTCCGGGTCGAGCGCCCCGACCTGCGCTTCCCGCAACTGCTCAGCGGCTTCTCCGGGCTGCGGGACGACCTGGCGGCCGGCCGGCTGGCCGGGTACCAGCTCTACCTGCGGCCGGCGGCCGGCCCGCAGCCGCGGTCGCTGCGGTTCGACTGCGGGTCGACCCACTACCTGGTGGTCCAACTGTCCGGCGCCACCGCCTGGGGCGGCGACGGCGAGCGCCTCGACCCCGGCCGCGCCCGCCACCTGCACCCCGGCACCCCCGGCGACGCCGGGCAGTGCCGGGCACTGGGCCCGTCGAGCCTGCTGGTGCTGGTCTTCGCCCGGCCCGACGACCGGTCGCTGCGCCGGGCCCTGGCCGAGGGGTTCCTCGCCCATCTGCGGGACACCGGCGAGGCCGAGCGCCACCACCTGGTCCCGGCCGACGCCAAGGCCGACTGGCTGCACCGACGGCTCGGCGAGTTCCTCGCCGACCCCGGCCTGCACGGCAGCCGCGACCGGCTCGACCTGCTGCGCCCCGCCGCCGAGGCGGCGGCCCCGACCGCGGCGCCACGGCACAGCCGGTGGGGCGGTCATGAAGAGCTTCGGCGGGACCTACCGGGAGCACACGCCCGGACAGACCTGGCAGCGGGTACGCCCCCATCTGCCCGAGTACGGCATCACCCGGGTCGCCGACGTGACCGACCTGGACGTGATCGGCATCCCGGTCTTCGCCGCGACCCGGCCCTCCGCGATGACCGTCACGTGCAGCCAGGGCAAGGGCATCACCAAGGAACTCGCCCGGGTGTCGGCGGTCATGGAGAACCTGGAGACCGCCGTCGCCGAGCAGTACCGTCCGCAGGGGATGCCCTGGGCCTCCTTCGAGGAGGTCGCCCCTGCGTTCGCCCCCGAGGACCTGTCGCTGGGCCGGCCGTCGGCGCTCACCCGCCGGACCAAGCTGGCCTGGTGCCCCGCCGTGGGCGTCCTGGACCGGTCGGCCGCCCTGGTCCCGCACGCGGTCGTCTCGCTGCACCAGGAAAGCACCGCCCCGTGGTACCCGGCTCTGTTCGCCCGCGCCAGCAACGGACTCGCCAGCGGGAACAGCCTCGCCGAAGCGGCCCTGCACGGGCTGTGGGAGCTGGTCGAACGCGAGTGCACGCTGCGGTTCAGCCGGACCCCGCAGGCCGAGCGCCACTACATCGATCCGCACTCGGTCACCGACCCCGTCTGCGGGCAGCTGATCGACACGGTCCTGTCGGCCGGCTTCCACCTGGAGATCGTCGACGCCTCGGTCGGGGCGTTCCCGGTCTTCGCCGTCTACCTCTACAACTCGGACATGGCCGACGTGTTCGGCGGCGGCGGGGCCCCCGCCGATCCGGCGG
>NZ_BBPM01000054.1:9501-38688 GCF_000787775.1 Streptacidiphilus carbonis
ACCCCGTCTGCGGGCAGCTGATCGACACGGTCCTGTCGGCCGGCTTCCACCTGGAGATCGTCGACGCCTCGGTCGGGGCGTTCCCGGTCTTCGCCGTCTACCTCTACAACTCGGACATGGCCGACGTGTTCGGCGGCGGCGGGGCCCACGCCGATCCGGCGGTGGCGCTCTCCCGGGCGCTGACCGAGGCCGTCCAGAGCCGGCTGTCGACCATCTCCGGCCTACGCGACGACATCCCCGCCGACACCTACCGCGAGCGCCGCGTCCTGATCGACCTGGACCTGGTGCCGGAAGCCCGGCTCCGCGACTGGTCCGAGGCCGCGGCCCGTGAGCCCGCGGTCGACGTCTCCGCCGGCGCCGCCGAGCAGCTGGATCAACTGGCCTGGCTGGTGGCCGACATGACCGGACATCAGCCGCTTATCACCGATCTCTCGCCCGCCCACGGGGACTTCCACGTCTGCCGCGTCATCGGGCCCGGGCTGCGCCACGACTCCCAGGGCAAGTTCGCCCGCCCCGCCGCTGCACCCGAGGTGGTCTGACCATGCGGACACGGACACTGATCTTCGGCGGCCCGAGCCTGTACGGCATGGACCTGTCCCGCTGGCCCGAACTCGAACGGCACGGCCCGGTGAAACACGGCGACCTGTTCCGGGCGGCCCTGACCCGCGGCGACACGGTGCTGATCGTCGACGGCGTCTACCAGCACTACGCGCCGATCCGCTACAAGGAGATCATCGCCGTACTGCGCAAGGGCGTCCGGGTCTACGGCGCCGCCAGCATGGGGGCGCTGCGCGCCGCCGAGCTGGCCCCGCTGGGCGTCACCGGCGTGGGCCAGGTCTACGAGTGGTACGCCGGCGGCGAGCTGGAGTCCGACGGGGACGTCGCCCTGGCCCACGCCCGGGCCGAGGCCGACCACCGCCCGCTCACCCTGCCGATCGTCTCGCTGCTGCACGCCGCCCGGGCGCTCGGCTCGCTGACCGAGCCGCGGGTGCAGCGACTGGTCGAGCACGCCCGAACGGTCCCGTTCAGCCTGCGCTCCGCCCGAGCCCTGCTCGCCTCCCTGCCGGAGGGCACCGACCTGCACGAGGACACCCGGGCGGTCTGCGCCTACCTCTCCGACTCCCCGGAGCACGACGTCAAGCGGCAGGACGTGCGGGCCCTGCTGGACCGCATCACGGCAGCCCGGCCGGGCGACTCGGAGCCACCGGCCACCACCCTGCCGGCCTCCGCCTGGGAGCAGCAGTGGACGCTGGAGGAGACCCCGCCGGCGGCGGGCGGCTGCACGGCCGGCGAACTGCTGCGCTTCTGCCAGCTGTTCCTGCCGGACTGGAGGGAGCGGCACCGCTCCTGGGTGCGTGCGCAGGTCCAGGCCTGCGCCCCGGACCGCCCGGTCGCCGAGATCGTCCGCGAGCGCGGCATCTGGCCCGAGGGGCAGGACGACCGCGCGGAGCTGGCCAAGGCCCTCGACATCGAGGAACAGCCCGCCGACGAGCAGCTGCTGAGCGCCCTGGTGCGCACCTTCCGCTGCGGCCCGGGCAAGTTCGTCTACAACTCCTTCCCGTCCTGCGGGTTCGAGCCGCAGGAGATCGAGGAACTGCGCTCGTTCACCGAGCAGGCGCTGGCCGCGAACCGGCTGGCCGAGGAGCGCTACGCCCACTTCAGCCACGCCCAGCTGGCCGCGCAGGAGGTGGTCGACGTCTTCGCCGCCCTGTGGGGCGAGCCGTGGTCGGACTGGTGCTTCATCGACCGCGGCTTCACCTCCGAGGAGGACTTCCTGCGCAGCGCCCGCCCGTTCTTCGTGTCCGCGCGATCCATCGTCGCCGGGCAGGCCAAGGAGGTGGCCCCGTGAGGACCGAGACACCGCGCCGCGACGCCGGCGTACCCGACCACGAGGGACGCCTCGGCTCCCGCACCCTGTCGACGGGTCAGATGCGCGCGATCGCGGACGCCTACCTGCGCTGCGCCGGCGTCTCCCGGGTCAACGACGTCACCGACATCGACCGGGTCGGCATCCCGGTGTACACCAGCGTCCGTCCGAACGCCGCCGCCGGCCTCAACACCATGACCAGCGGCAAGGGGCTGACCCCCGACGCCGCCTGGGTCTCGGCGGCGATGGAGGCCGTCGAGCGGAGGTTCTGCGAGCCGCGGCCGTGCGACCGGGTCGGCAGCTACCAGCAGTTGGCCGAGCAGGAGCTGGTCCTGGACCCGCGCAAGCTGAACCTGCGGCGCGGACACCGCTGGAGCCCGTCCAGCGAGCTGTCCTGGTGCCGGATGACGGAGCTGTCCAGTGGGGCCGAGGTGCTCGTCCCGGCCGCCGCGCTGTTCACCCCGTACGAGGACGGCCTCTCCATGTTCACCTCGAACACCATCGGCCTGGCCTCGGGCGCGTCCACCGAGGAGGCCCTGCTGCACGGCCTCTACGAGGTGCTGGAGCACGATGCCACCGCGTTCGGGGAGGTCGGCCACGTCGGCCACGCGGTGGCCCGCGACTCGCTGCCCGGCCCGGTCGCCGACCTGGTCGACCGCTTCGAGCGCGCCGACGTCAGCGCCCAGCTCTACCACTTCCCGGGCCGCACCGGTCTGCCGACCTTCTACGCGACCATCCGCGACGAACTGGTGCCCGATCCGCTGCTGATCAACGGCGGGGCCGGCTGCGACGCCGACCCGCAGACCGCGGCGCTGCGGGCGCTGTGCGAGGCCGCCCAGTCCCGGCTGATCGTCATCGCCGGCTCGCGGGAGGACCTGGACCAGGAGAGCTACCGCAGGCAGCTGTCCTACCGGGCCGCCAAGGAGCGGCTGGAGCTCTGGTCGGGGAACTGGCCCTCCGTCGACTTCGGCGACATCCCCGGGCTGCCGGCCGGAACGGTCGCCGACCAGCTGCGGGAGACCCTCGGCCGGATGCGGGCGGCAGGGCTTCCGCTGGTGCTGGCAAGGATCATGACGGCCCCTCAGGACCCGCTGAGCGTGGTGCGGGTGGTCGTCCCGGGGATCGAGTACACCCACCTGGACAAGCGGCGCTGCGGCACGGCCATGAGCGCGCTGCTGAACGGAGAGGCAGCGGCATGAGCACGCGCACACTGACGATCTTCATCGGCCCCTCGCTGCGGTCGGCCGACCACCAGGCGCTGCACGCCCGTGCCGCGGAGCAGGCCGGCGGCGACCTCGAAGTCCGGATCCTGCCGCCGGTGCGCCGCGGCGACCTGCTCAAGGCCGTCAGGGACGGCCGGCCGGGGGACGTGGTGCTGATCGTCGACGGCGAGTTCGGCCAGGAGCTGGCCGTCTCCGTGCTGGAGATCCGCGAGACCATAGCCGCGGGCCTGCTGGTCCTGGGAGCCGGCTCGATGGGCGCGCTGCGCGCGGCCGAGTGCGACGTGCTCGGCATGCTGGGCTTCGGCTGGGTGTTCCGCAGCTTCCGCTCGGGCGCCCTGGAGTCGGACGCCGAGGTCGCCCTGATGTTCGACCCGCTGTCGTTCCAGCCGATCACCCTCCCCCTGGTCAATGTCCGCTGGGTCGCCCGGCGACTCAACGAGGACGGCGCACTCAGCGGTCTGGCCGAGCGCGAGGCGGTGCGGGCGGCGGCACGGCTGCACTTCCGCTCGCGGACCCTCGACGAACTGGACACCGCCTGGCGGAACGTCACCGCGCTGACCCCCGAAGCCCGCGCCACCCTGCTCGACCTGCTCGACCCGGCCCACGACGGGCGCCATGACCGCAAACGGCTCGACGCCCTCGAAGCCGTCGGCATCGCCCACCAGCTGGCCCGGCCCGGCCGCAACAGCCCCCTGGTCCCGCTGCGGCTCCCGGAGCTGGTCCGGTCATGAGCGCGCCGGCCGCCCGCCTCGCCCGCGCCGCCCTGCGACTGCTGCCGGACCAGGGCATCCGCCTGCTCGTCGCGATCCAGCTGATCGACGCCGTCGGCACCGGCGTCTTCCTCTCCGGCAGCGCGGTCATCTACTACCGCGTCTTCGGCTTCTCGCCCGGCACCATCGGCCTGGCCGTCGGACTCGCCGGCGCGGCGGGCCTGGGGGCCTCCATGGTGGGCGGCGTCCTCGTCGACCGGGTGGGCGCCCGGCGCGCCCTGGTGCTGCTGACCGCCGCACAGGCCCTGACCTACCTCGCCTTCCTGCTGGTGCACGGCTTCGCCGCCTTCGCGGCCCTGCTGTGCCTGATCGCGGTCATCGACTACACCAAGGGCACCGCCTACACCGCCGTCCTGGCCGGCCAGCTCCAGGGACGGCCCACCGCGGTACGCAGCCGGGCGGTGATCCGCTCCTACTTCAACGCCGGGTTCTTCGGCGGCTCCTCGGCCGCGGCCCTGCTGATCGGAGTCGACCGGCACTGGCTGCTGCGCGTCTTCGTCGGTGCCAACGCACTGTCATATGTGCTGTGCGCCGGCCTGGTGCTGCTCCTGCCCCGGCTGGCGGCGGCCGAGCGCAAGCGCACCAGGCGCAGGTTCTCGGCGCTGCGCGACCGGCGGTTCCTCGGCGTGGTGCTGGTGACCTCCGTCCTCGGCCTGCACGGCGCGATCCTGACGGTGGCCCTGCCGCTGTGGATCCTCAAGCACACCTCGGTCTCCCCCTCCCTGGTGCCGGCCCTGCTGGCGCTGAACACGATCCTGGCGGTCACCGCCCAGGTGCCGATGGCCCGCGGCACCGACGGCCTCACCGGCGCGGCCCGCGCCGCCCGCCAGTCCTCCGGCCTGGTCGCCGCCGGCTGCCTGGCGCTCGCCTGCACCGCGGGCATCGGCGGCCCCGGCGGCGGCGCGGTCACGGTCGTCGCCGTCGTGGCGATCACCGCAGGGGAGCTCCGGCAGACCGCCGGCCGCTGGGGACTGTCCTTCGCGCTCGCGCCGGCGGACGCGCGGGCCGAGTACCTCGGCGCGTTCAACATCTGCCTGGCCCTCACCGCGATCTACGGCGCGCCGCTGACCGTGTGGCTGACCACGGGCCTCGGCGCTCCCGGCTGGTGTCTGCTCGCCGTCCTGGTGCTCGGCGCCGGTATGTTGATCACCCCGGCCGCGCGGGGCGCCGGCAGCAGCGCGGACACCGCAGGACTGCTCGACGTGGAGGTAGCCGCATGACCCGCACGGTCGTCCGCCTGGTCCGTCCCGACGACGCCGAACCGCTGGTATCGGCCCTGGCGGCCAGCCGTGACCACCTCTCTGGCTCCTTCCCCACCAGTTGGGACGACCTGCTCGACGTCGGTGCCCAGCGCCGCCGGATCGACAGGGCACTGCGCACCCACACCGAGGGCCGGAACTGGCCGGGCGTCATCACCGACGCAGACACCGGCCAGGTCGTGGGACGGGCAGCCCTGCACGACATCGCCCACGGCAGCCGCCGCTGCTGCTTCATCAGCTACTGGCTCGCCGCCTCCGCCACCGGCGCCGGCCACGCCACCCGGGCGGTCACCCAGCTGACCTCCCTCGCCTTCGACGACCTCCGCCTGCACCGCGTGGACGCCTTCGTCCGCCCCGCCAACACCGCCTCCCTCGCCGTACTCCAACGCTGCGCCTTCGAACGGATCGGCGTCGCCAGACGCCACACCTACGTCAACGGTGACTGGCACGACGAGACCCTCCTGCAGAAAATCGCCCCCTGGGACGCCCCCGGCCTCCTCGAACCCCCCGCCTCCGGCTGATCGACCGATGTTTCCGGCCAGAAAAACGCTACATTGCGTTCTTGGATCACTCAACACAAACGTTGCATGGATTGCATGTTTCACCAGCTAAAAGCGTATGCCATGTTGCAATTACCTGCCATCTAACGCAATCCTCGAATCCCCGGCGTTGCATTCAACTGAAGGTGAACGCTATCCTGCAAGTGTCGGGACGCGCGGAAGGGGATTGCGGTGCCGGGAGGCAGACTCACTCAGGCGGAACGCCAGCAGATCGCACTGGGGTTGGCCGACGACCTCGCCTATGCGGAGATCGCCCGGCGGCTGGAACGTCCCACCTCGACGGTCACCCGCGAGGTGGACCGCAACGGCGGTCCCGCCGGCTACCGCGCGGACCTGGCCCACCGCGCCACCGAGCGCCGCGCCCGCCGACGCAAGCCTCCCGCGGCCCGGAGCCAGGGGACGCAGAGCCAGAGCCGTGACGACGAGGCCGTGCGCGAGTACGAGGAGTCGTTCACGACCCTGCTGATGCACCAGGGCCTGCCCAGGATGACGGCCCGCGTGCTTACGTGCCTGTTCATCGCCGACGCGGGCAGTGTCACCGTGGCGCAGCTCGTCCAGCACCTCCAGGTCAGCCCGGCGTCGGTCTCCAAAGCCGTCACGTTCCTCGAAGGACAGGGCCTCGTCCGCCGCGAACGAGACGAACGCCGACGCGAGCGGTACTTCGTCGACGACGACGTCTGGTACCAGTCCACGATCGCCAGTGCCCGCGGCGTCGCCCAGGTCGCCGAGACCGCACGGCAGGGCGTCAGCGTCCTGGGCCGTGACAGCCCCGCTGCTGCCCGCCTGGACAACATCGCCCGTTTCAGCGACTTCATCAGCGAGAGCATCCTGCGCGCCGCAGAGCAGGTCCGCGAGGTCCTCCACGCGAAACCCGACCCAACCACCCCCGCCCCCCTGGACCCGGACCGCGGATAGCCCGCTCCCGTCGGCCGAACTCCCGCGTGGACACCGCTGCCGCTGACGAGTCCGGCGCCACCGTCGTGGCCGACGCGCCCGGCACCATCGTCCCCGCGCACCGTGCCAGGCGCGCTCGCTGTTCCCCACGGGGGTGTGAGGTACGCGCACGGCGGCGGCCTGACCGACGGGGGGAGAACCACGCGGGAGGGGTTGCGGCTTCAGACCGTGGGCGGACCAGCGTGCGGCCGGTCGAGCGGTGGACGCTGGCCCGGATCAAGACGCGATCGGCCGCTGGTCCAGCCTCGGCTGGCGCGCCTACCGGCGCCACCGCGCCCGCCTCACCACTGGGCGCCGGCCCGGAGGCCGATCAGCGGCCCCGCGCACCTTCCCGGTCGCGGGGCCGCTGTGTGTCCACCGGCAGGTTCAGACGCAGTGGGGCACGCCGGGCACGTTGTGGAACGCCGCCGCGTAGTCCACGTACGGTGCGAAGGTATAGGCAGCCCCCACGTAGATGTCCCCGCTCCCGTTGTGCACCCTTGCAGTGCGGTACCACACGTCGCCGGCAGTGCCGACGTCCTTTCCGACCACCCAGCAGGTCGCCACGATGTAATCGCCGGGCGAGAGTGTGAGATTGTTGTGGACCTTGGGGGACGCCGGATCGGCGGACGCGTATACGCCCACGTGGGCGCTGGTGTCCAGCTTGATCGTCAACGGACGGTCGCCGTAGTTGTTCGGGTTTGGATCGGCAGACGCCTGCGAGGTTACGCACAAGACGGACGCCCCAGCCACGGCGAGCGCAGCAAGAGTCCTGATCGCACCAGTCATCATATGTCTCCCACGTATCCTCCCGGCCCTCCAGTTGGACCAGGCACGACCAGGCTGCTCGACCCGACTGTTCGGAGTCACGTTTCCCGTACGAATCCGTACAGCCGGCCGCGCAGCGGCTCGGAGGTCCGGCGTAGCGCCGCTGCAGTTCCGGATCGCGATGATCGAAGACAAGGAACGACAGCAGCATGGTCTCGGTGTCGTTGCGGCAGGGTTCGGGCGATCAGTTCGTCTTCGGTGATGGGGCGATGGCCGGTGGCCTCGGTGATGGGGCTGCTGGAAGAGCTAGCTGATGCACGCTCATATCACCTGGCAGGGCCGCACCTTGTCCGGGGCGGTCAGGTGACGGTCGACTCGAAGTACCCGTGGACCAGCGGGGAACCGCAACTGGGGGGCCGGCGGGGGCAGTACTCTCCGCGCGGAGTCACATAACGGCCCGCTCGGGTAGCGAGGGGACATTGCGGTCAACTCGGCCAACGTCGCTCGTTCCCCCGACGCGGCCAGGTCGATTGTACAAACAAGGTTTTCACTGCTGTAAGCATGGCGTAGCGTACGTTGTAGATAGGGACAGCGCCTGAGCTTCAAGGGGGAGCGCCGGATGCCCGTCATGCTTCCTTTGGCCAATGGGATATCAACTGATCACCCGGTGCCAGGGATTCCATTTGTCGACGATTCGCACATTCCGACCGCGGACAGGTACGAGCTGGAAAAGGTCGGCCGCCGCGGTGGGGACGGGATGTGGGGGCGCGAGGACGACAGCCCCGAGGGAAGCTGGATCGCTGTCACGACCGATCCGGTCCGCCACGACCTGGCCTGGTGCGTGAAATGGCATCCCGACCACGGCCGGAGCGTGCTCCTGGTCCGCGATGACGATGCGTCACCCAGGCACATCCAGTGGTGGAACACAGCACTCTTGTTCCGCCAAGGGGGCTACTGGTGGGACGGGGACCGGTGGTTCCGCCCGGACCAGGTCTTCGACCAGGAGGCCGAGGAGTTCGATCACCGGCCTGTCGTCGGCGCCGTCACGGTGACGGCCGATCAACTGCTGGACGGCAGCGGCGACCCGCAGGGCGGCCGGCTGCTGAGGGTGGCCGACTTCGACCTCGACGCAGCGGCGCCGACCGTATGGCTCGACCATCTCGCGCTGTGGGCAACTCGTCGCGGCGCGAGTGGCGCGGACGCGTTGCCGCTCGAGCGCTGCGTGGTGAAGTTGTCGGCGCCAGAACTGGCCGGCGACCAGCTGATCGGCCTGCCGGAGCTGGCAGGGATGGCGGGGATCGCCGCCTCGACGCTGCGCGCCTACATCGCCCGCCATGAAGGCGAGGTGCCTCTGCCCCAAGCAGTGCTCAGCGGCCGCAGCGCCTGGGCGAAGCCCGTGGCCCGGGACTGGGTGGAGCGCCGCAACCAGGCACGCGAGAGCGATGCGGGCACCGCGTCGACCAGCCGCGGGCAGGCTCTTCGGGTAGGTAGCCATGATCTGCGGGACCGTCTTGCACGGCGGTTCTTCAGGGAGCTGTGGGACCATCCGGGTGTCCGAAGGCACTGGGCACTTCGCTTCCGGACTCCTGAGTCGGTGCTGAAGGTGGCCCAGGGCCTGGGACAGCAGGTAGCCGACCGGCTGGACGACATCGTGCCGATGGCCGATCTCGCGGGGACGTTCGAGCTGGCCATGAAGCACGAACTGGGTGCCTGCCCGGCAGGCGCGTCGGACAGCGACCTCGGCCCCGGCCTGTCCCCTCCTGTGGCTCGCATGCTTGAGTGGCTCGTCCAGCACGACCCGAAGCGGGCCCAGGGCACGGTCGAGCGACTCGTCGGGTACGCCGAGAAGGAACTGGGGATGCCACCCGCGTCGGTGATCGGCCTGCTGCGCCTGGCGCTGGCGCAGGACACCCGCAGCAGCTCCGACTGCCACGGATTCCTGGACCAGATCCCCGTCGCGTACGAGCAGGCAGCCGACTGATGGGCAGTTGCTCCCGAGCTGCGCGCGACCGCAGAGGGGTCTCGCGCAGCATGGCGCAGCCCAGGAACCAGGGCTGCGGCTCCGGGCAGGCGAGGTGCCGCCTACATGGGCTGAACAGGAGGGCCCTGTTGATGAAGCGTGAAATGCAGACGTAGAAAACCTGAGAGCCGCCCTGCGTCAACAGGACGGCTCTCTCAAGACGACTCCTCCGGCCTGGAAGCTTCTGGAGTCGTGGTCAGCACGGGGGAAACACGCTAGGTGCCTGAGCACACAGCACATCGACCACCCGCGTCCAATGTTAGAGCGCCTGCAGGGCCCTGCCCAGCGGTATCGAGTCAATGCAGCGTGCCTCACACAAAGCTGGCCACGGCTCCCTCGTTCGAGGGAACAACGTGCAGATCAAACACCCCGTAGGCGCCCGCAGGCGAGCTCCGGCCCGTGCCCGCAGACGGCGGCCGGATGACGGTCGGTCATGCTTCCTGGGTCGGGCCGTCGTGGAGACGTCCCGGTGACGCGCCCCGATCCCGGTGAGGCTGCGACACGTGTGCAGTACGGGCGCCGCTCTCGCTTCCGCTTCGTGCAGACCCCGCAGTGGGCCGTGCTGATGCCCGCGTTGTCGGACGCGGGCTACCGGGTCTACTCGCTCCTTCTCGCGCACGCGAATCAGGAGGCCGGCGACGGGGTGGTCTGGCCCTCGCAGGCGGCCCTCGCCGAGGCACTGGGCAAGTCGGAGAAGACTGTCTCCCGCATCATCTCCACGGAACTGAAGCCCCTGGGGCTGGTGGATGTCGACACTTACCGCTACGGCCAGAACAACACGCGCCGCGGCAACGTCTACACCGTTCACGAGGAGCCGCCGCAGGGATGGCAGGGCCTTGCCTCCGTGGTGGAGTTCCACGCTGCCCGCAAGGCCGCCCGTGAGGCCGCGTCACAAGAATCCGCAGCTCAGGCCGGAGACCCCAAAAATGGGCTGTCCGGACCCCGCGCTTTCGGGGCTTCCGGAGGCCGCGGGCCAGCGGCCTCCGGAAGCCCCGAAAGCGCGGCGGTAACTAGACGAACAAGCAACAACACGAACGACGACCTGGCGCCCCTTGGGCGCGCCAGCGCCCCGGACGCCCGCAGGGCCCCTACAGGTAGTAGCCCACTCACGTCCCGGGCCGGCTCCGCCGCGTCCGCAAAAGCCAGCATCCCGAAGACCAGCCCCGCACGTGCCCGCCGCTTGTCCAAGGAGCAGGCTGGCGCGATCCGGGTCGTCGAGGCCGGCTTCCCCCAGGGATTGAGGGAGTTGCTGCCGAGCCACCGGCCTGCGGTGCTCCGCGATGCGATCCTGACCGCCCTGGCCGATCGAACAGCCGAACAGTTGGCGCAACGCGTAGCACGCCGCTGGCTCACGCACGGATACGCGGAGGCGCGGTTCGGAGGGAAGGGGATCGCTTCGCCGGTGGGGGTGGCGGTGGCCCTCGTGCGCGCCCCGGCGGAGTGTCCGGACCTGTCGTGCGAGGACGGCGTCATCGTGGGCTCAGAAGAGCCGTGCAAGGCCTGCCAGGGGCGTCGGGCGGACCGGCGAGCAACACGGGCCGTGCGGCCGGCGCACCAGAATCAGGCCGGCCCGACACCGGCTTCGGGCCCGCCGGTGCCCGCGTCCAAGTGGTGGTGTCGGGGCGATTGCGGGTTCAACTCCTATACCGACCCGCCGGCTGACGGGATGTGCCGTGAATGCCGGGAGGACCTCGGCAGCTCGGCCACGGATTCGGTGCAGGACGAGGCGAGCATCCGTCAGATCCTTGAGGCAGTACTGCTTCGGTGAGCCGTGGCGACGACTGCCAAGGCCTCGCGAGCCGGCTGAGCACGTGGTGGATCGCCCCCCAACCGGCTGGAGCCCGGTCGACGCCGTGGGTCGACGGCGTGGCTGTGAACGATCCCTCGATGCTCACGGGCGTAAAGGTATTGTTTACGCATGGACGATTTCCGCCAGGATCTCACCGCCCTGAGCAGCTCGCTGGCCGAGCAGGCCACTGCCCTGGCCCAAGCGGCAGGCAACCCGTCGGCGTCACTTGCCTGCCTCGACATGGTCCGGAGTGCTCGGCGCATCGAGGACCTGGCCGAGCAGGTGCTCAAGCTGTGCGCACAGCAGTCCCGGGACGCCGGTCACACCTGGCGGGAGCTCGGCGACCTGCTCGGAGTCACCCGCCAGGCCGCCTTCCAACGGTTCGGCAAACCCGTAATCACGGGCTCGGCAGCGGTTGACGGCCGCGGGGATGAGGTCCGCACCCCCAGCGCCTCGGGGGTGGACGGCTGAGGATGCAGACGAAGGGGGCACCGGCGCCGAAGCGTCCACGGCATCTGTGCTGTGGCGGTGGCGCCGACGCGGTGTGCCTCATCCCGGCGAAGGACTGGCCGGGTCGCGGAGGGCCAACGGCGGCGCTGTCCGTCCTGGGTGGGGCACAGGACGGACAACTGGTACGGCGGGGTCTCGACCCGGACACCGGCTCTTCCCCGACTGCTCTTCGCCAACTGGCGAAGGACTTCCGGGGAAGCAATCACGGCCGCCGACCGGGCCGCCTGACGAGGCGGCCGGTCAGATGATGGCGGTGTTCACGACCGCGGCGATCACGGCGGCGTCCTGCTCCTCCTGACGCGCCCGCGCGTCGTCCGCCGGCTGGTCGGATCGCTGGTCCCGCTGCTGCTCCTGCGGCTGGTCCTGCTTGTCGGACCGCTCGGAGGACTTGTCCCGCTTGCCCATGGCCTGCTCCTCGTTTCCGTAGCGACTGTAGTTGCATTGTAGGAAAGTAGATGCCACCATGGCAACCATGGATGCTGAACAAGCACGAGCGGATCTCGAGCAGGCCAACCGCTCCTACCGGTCCGCCGTACACCCAGTACTACCCCGTTGGGTGCCGCCGCTGTGCGCCGTACTGGTGGCGGGCGGGACCGCGCTGGTCGGTGCCGCTCCGTCAAATGGCCTGGCGCGACTGGCCTGCACCCTGGGCGGAGTCCTCCTGGCCGCGGCCGCGGGCGCAGTGGTCTTCCAGACCAGGGCGCGCGGCGGCATCTCGGGTCTGCGCGGGCCGGCACGGGAGTCGGGGACCGCGGTCGTGATCTGCGGGATCGCTTTCCTCATCAGCGCCACCACGGCCTCGGCGCAGCTGCGCTGGGTGTACGTGGCGCTCGGGCTGGTCACCGGTGCGATCACCTGGTGGGCCCTGGCGAGGAGGCACAGATGAGCGGTGTTCTCGACGACGCGTTCCGAGCCACCGCCAGGCTCAAGATCGCCGCTTTCCTCTCGGGCTGCGACGAGGCGGAGTTCCGGGCGGTGCAGGACTACGTCGAGCTGAGCGCGTCGGCGCTGTCGAAACACGCCGCCGCGCTCGAGGAGTCAGGCCACCTGGCGATCCGCAAGGGCCACGTGGGCAAGATGCCCCGCACCTGGCTGGCCCTGACCGACTTCGGCCGCAAGGCCTTGACCGACCATCTGGCCGCCTTGCAGGAGATCGCCGACAGCGCGGCGCGCCATGCGATGGGCCAGGCCTCGCAGAAGCCGGCCGCATCGAACAGCGCGCCAAGGTGAAGTAGGCCGCGGCAGCGAGGAGCTGCCGCGGCCCACCTCGGGGGATCAGCAGCCGTGGCGCACGGTCTCCGAGACGCTCACGCCGCTGAGCGCCGACGCGGTGGCGACGGAGATCGTCAGGACGATGGTGCCGGGCGCGTCGGCCACGACGGTGGCGCCGAACTCGTCAGCGGTGGTGTACTCGGCGTAGCCGGCGATCAGGTTCTCGTTCATGGTGAATCCCTTCAGATCAGAGTTGAGTGTGCGCTTGGGGTGGAGCCGGTCAGCAGTTGCTGGTGACCGTGTTCGCCGAGAGGCCGAACGAGGCGACGCTGAGCGCCACCAGGGAGAGGGTGGCCGGAGCCTCGACCGCCGAGTCCGCGACGAGCTCGTCGGCGGTGGTGTACTCGGCGTAGCCGGCGATCAGGTTCTCGCTCATGTGACTGCCCTTCCAGGGGAAGTGGGTTGCGTAGCTGCCGGTCAGCAGCTGGCCTTGATGCTCTCTCCGACGGAGACACCGATGGAGAAAGCGATGGAGACGGCCACGGTGCCCGGCGCGTCGCCTGTTCCCTCCGCGGTGTACTCGTCGGAGGTGGTGTACTCGGCGTAGCCGGCGATCAGAGCCTCGTTCATCGAGCTGCCCTTTCGTTGCTGGGACTGGCGTGGATGTGCGGTACTGCGGTCAGCAGTTGCTGGTGACGGTCTTGGCGGACACCCCGAACGAGGCGACGCTGAGCGCCACCAGGGAGAGGGTGGCCGGAGCCTCGGTCACAACGTCCGCGACGTACTCGTCGAGCGTGGTGTACTCGACGTAACCGGCGATGAGTTCCTCGCTCATTTCCGATTCCTCTCTTCCGGTTCCTGGGTGAATGGGGGCTCGTTCTCGCGGGGGGAACTCCGCGAGAATCGGAGCCGGGCCCAAATCAATCCCATCCCTCTGCATCGCACTGCTTGCTTGCCAGGCGGTGCAGGCCCTGAATTTCCGTCCGGTCCTCCGGGGCAGGAATAGTTCACCACCGCGCCGGGTGGCCGTCGACTCCCTTTGGCGGTGGAAGTTAACCAGCAGGCGGCTGACCTCGGAGTCCTTGGGGAAAGTCAAACATTCCAGGGAACGTTGGAAAGGCTATTGCTATGCCGTTCCCGATCGCGCGCGCATTGCTGGCGCCGGATCAGGAACGGTGCAACCGGGGGAATCCACGGCCAAGGAACCCGGGCCGCCGCCGGTGCCGCCTGCGGCAAAGCGGCAGGCAAATTGCTGCCCCTGCCCGTCGGTCCAGGCCGTAGGGGGTGGAGCAGGCCGCAATACGGTCCGCGGGCTGGTGATGGGCGGCGGCGACAGGCGATACGGCACGTTGACTTCGACTGCCCGCCGCGCCGCGGGCGCGGACACGGGTCCGCGCGGGGGAGGTCCCTGATCAGTGCAGGACGAGTTCTTCGGGGCGTGCCTGGTCGGGGTCGGCGTCGAGGTGGTCGAGGTCCTGCCCGCCCGTCTCCTGGCCTCGCAGCCCGATGAGCACGGTGGCGACGGCCATCGGGGCCGCGCACACCAGCGCGATCGCGCTGACGCCGGGATGGTGGGCCAGCAGCAGCGCCAGCAGCGGCGGCCCGAACACACCGCCGGCCTTGCTGCAGGCGGCGGCGAAGCCACTGCCCGCACTGCGGACCCGGGTCGGGTACACCTCGGCCGTGTAGGGCGAGAGCATCGCGATGACTCCGCTGGTGCCGGTGATGAGCACCCCCATCACCACGATGGTCAGTCCTTGGCTGCCGGACAGGCCGATCACCGCCAGCACCCCCAGGGCGAGCGCGGACAGCGCCCCGAACAGCGCCATGGTCTTGCGGCTGGACCAGCGGGCGTAGAAGACCGCGACGAGTCCGGTACCGGGGATGGCTATCAGCGAGGAGTAGAAGAGCAGCGTGTTCGAGGTGACGCCGAGGTGGGAGTCGCTCTTCAGCAGGGACGGCAGGAAGGTCATGAAGCCCCAGTTGATGGCGCCCCAGGACAGCGCGTACAGGCCCACGATGACCGTCTTGGCTGCTGTGCCGCGCTCGAACAGGGAGGCAAGGACACCGGCACGGGACGCCTTCAGCCCGGCGGCCTGGGAGGGCCGGGTGGGGGAGTCGGTGCCCGGCGTGTCGGCCGGCGCCAGGCGCATGCCGAAGCGCTCGGCTACCTCCAGGGCTTCGGCGGTGCGGCCGTGCTGCAGCAGGAACCGGGGCGACTCGGGGATCCAGTGGTGCAGCACGAGGATCAGCACGGCGAAGGGCAGGTGGGTGAACCACATGATCCGCCAGCCGAAGTGGGGGATGAGCAGTGCCGCCAGGCCGCTGGTCATGAAGTAGGCCAGCACGGTGGCCAGGCCGGCCTGCAGGACCATGACGAAGCTGCGGTGCTTGGTCGGGATGGATTCCGCCATCAGGGCGTAGGAGACCGGGAGCAGCCCCCCGGCGGCGGCACCCATCAGGAAGCACATGACCAGGTTCCACGTGAACGTGGGCATCACCGCGCACACCGTGGTGGCCACGAAGATGATCGAGGACATCAAGATGGTGGCCCGGCGGCCGATCCGGTCCCCGAGGTATCCCCAGAGCAGCGAGCCGAAGACGGTTCCGGTCAGGGCCACCACCGGCAGGGTCGCCGAGGTCGCGACGGAGATGTGGTAGTCGCTGCGCATGCCCGGCAGGATGAACGCCAGTGTCGCGGGCTTCATGATGTCGATGATCATGGCGAGGGACAGTGCCGCGATCAGGCGGGCGTGGGCCGGGGAGAGACGGTCCTGGCTCGGAGGCAGCAGCTGGTACCGGTCGGTGACCGGGGCGGTCGGCCGGCGTTCGATCAGGCCGGCGACGGATATCACCAGGCCCACGGTGAGCAGGATCATCCCGGTGACCATCGTCGGCGACGAGCCCATGTTCATGGTGGGCGACGAGCCCATGTTCATGGGCGGGGAGGCGCCCATGGCCATGCCGGCCATCCGGCGGTCCATGGTGCGCATGGCGAAGTAGGCCGGCAGGTGGAGCAGCACGCCGGCGGTGGTCATGGCGAGGCCGGACCAGAACAGGAAGGGTCGCGGGAGGGAGGCGCTGCGCGAGCGCGAACGGATGGGTGAGAGGGTCACGGGTTCTCCACTGGGTGCTGATGCGGGGTCAGGGGCGCTTGCGCTTGCGGCGTCCGACGATCAGCGCCAGGTGGGCCTCGCCGAGGGCCGCCCGCAGGCGCGTGATCTCGTTGAGGAGTTCACGTTCCCGGCGTGCGGTGCCCCCTTGCGAGGGCGGCTGGGTCAGCCCGCGGGCGCCTGCCCGCCAGGACGCTGAGGACGATGCGCGCCTTCTCATCGGGTGGAAGCACTGGTGGTCGCGGCACATTGGTTCCTAGGGGTGTTCGAGAAGGTCCTCGGCCGCAGGGGCGGGCGGTAGAGCCGCCGTCCCGTCGTTGTCGAGGAGGTCCACGAGCATGGGGATGTACAGGTGCAGGTCCGGATGCCAGCCGACGTAGGCGGCGAAGTCGTGGGCGTGGACGGCCAGCCGCACGGTGGCGCAGGCCGCCAGGCCCACCGGGTCCCACTGGTCGCCGTAGCCGGCCAGCAGGAGGTCGCGCAGCTGGTTCAGGACGGGTCGGTGTGCGCCGTCGCGCTCGGCGACCATCCGGAACTCGATGAGTTCCCCGACGATGCAGCCCAGGTCCAGCTCGCGGCGCCCGTACGCGGCTTCCGCGCCGGACAGGACCAGGCAGGCCGGCAGGTCGTTGTCGTGGTCGGGGACCACGAGGCTGCCCATCGAGGGCCAGCCGTGCACAGCGACCGGATCCGGCCCAGGGCTCAGCGCAAGTTCGGTCATCTGCTGGAGCTTTTCCCAGCGCTGGGGGCCCAGTTGGGTGCGCAGGCGGTGGCGGAAGCCGCCGGCTGCGCGCGGGCCGCGGCCGGTGGCGAGCCAGGCGGCCAGGCGGCTGGGCCCCGGTGCGGGGCCGGCCTGGGCGGCCTCGCCCGGGTGCGAGGTGCTGGTGTGCAGCCGGCGCAGGGCGTGGCCGAGGTCCTTGAACAGGGGACGCAGCTGCCCGGTGGGGTCGTCGTCCTTCAGCAGGATCTGGGCGATGCTGCGTTGGCCGGTCACCTTCCACACGCGCTGCCTCTCCTGGTCCAGCCACGGCAGGGCGAAGCGGACGCGTGTGCCGTCGGCTTCGGCCGCCCGTGCCGCGAGCCACGGGGGAGTGGGCCGGAACGCGACGCGGTTGCCGGGCCCGGGCGCGCGTTCCCAGTCGATGAGGCCGTCGGCGCGCGGGCGCAGCCGGGTGATCTGGAAGCCGGTCCCGAACTCGACGACCGGTGGCGTGGTGATGGAGGACGTCATAGCGCCTCACTCCAGGCGAGCATGTCGTCCAGGGCGGCGACGGCCTGCGGCAAGGCGGCCGGGGCGCCGATGCCGGGCTGGCCGCTGGACATGCTCACCCCCGTGATGGGGGGCAGCACCGTGACGTTGTCCCGCACGGACAGGTCGGCGATGTGGCGCTGGTAGGCGGGGTTGGCGTGGCCGCCCGGCGGCAGCGACGGGCAGACCACGATGGGGGCCGTGGTGCACTGCAGGGCCAGCAGGATCGGGGTGTCCGCCAGGCCGAGGGCGAAGCGGGACACGAAGTGCATGGTGGCGGGGTGGACCAGGACGGCGTCCGGCCACGCGGCGAGCTCCGTGTGCAGGGCGCCGTCGGGCTCATCGGGCCAGATGTCCATCAGCGGCAGCCCGTTGCCGCCGGCGGCGGCGACCGCGCTGGTGCCCACGAAGCGCTGGGCGCTGTAGGTCATGGCGTAGCGGATCTGTGCTGCGGGATAGCTGGAGCGCAGCCAGGTCAGCCACATCGGCAGGAACATCGTCTGGATGCCGCCGGTGGCCAGGTAGAGCAGGCGCCGGGCGCGCAGCGGCGGCGCGACGGCGGGAGCGGGCGGCACCGGGGCAGCTTCGATCGCTGTCATGACAGCCCCAGCGTGGCCGCGGCCGAGAGGATCGCGCTGAGGTCCTTCAGCGCCGCCCCGGGCCCGTGGGCCAGGTACACGCCTGCGACGTTGACGATGACTTCGTCGACGCCGGCCTGGTGGTAGGAGATCAGGGTTTCGGCGATCTTCTCCGGGCTGCCGGTGGCGACGACATTGTGCTGGACCAGCAGCGCGGCGCCCGTGTGCGGGTCGGCGGGATCGACCGGGATACCGGACTGGTTGAGCATGTCGGTGTAGTGCGGGGCCTGCAGGTGCTGTCCGGCGGAGTGGAACGCGATCGCGGCCAGGTCCCGGCCCGGGCGCTCGACCGCGCAGTGCACGACGGCGGCCAGACGCGGCCGGGTGCGTCCGGCCCGCTCGGCGCCCTCGTCCAGGGCCGGGACCAGGCGCTCGTGGAGGTATCCCGGAGGGGTCAGCCAGGTGATGCCCCGGTCCGCCACCTCGCCGGCCAGCCGTGCCATGGGTGCGCGCAGCACGCCCAGGCCGATCTCCACGGGGGCGGCCTGCATCGGCATCAGCCCCAGGCCCTCGGTTGCCCACGGGCCCTCGGTCTCCTTGACCTCCTCACCGTCCAGCAGCGCGCGCATCATCTGCACGTAGCGGCGGGTCGCGGCGATCGGCTTGGGATAGGGGGCCCCGAGCATGCGCTGCTGGAAGCCGGCCGCGGCTGGCCCGATGCCGGCCACGTACGTCTGCCCGGACAGGGCCGCCACCGAGCGCGCGCAGGTGGCCGCGGTCAGCGGATGGCGCATCGGCATCAGGGTCACGCAGGAGCCGAAGGACGCGTTGATGCCCATGCCGGCCAGGGCCGCGAAGAAGTGGTGGGTCTCGACGCCGAGCGACTGCCCGCACCAAAGACGCTGCCCGCTGGTGGCCTCGGCCAGACGGGCGTAGGGAACGGCACTGCCCAGATCCGAGGGCTGGACGGGGAACAAGACACTGATGGTCGGCATGGGATCCCTTGGGGTGTGCGTCGACGTCAGAACCATGAGCGGGGAAGGGCCCCGGTGTCACCGCAGACCGCCCCGCGCAGCAGGGGCGGCGCGAAGCGGCCGGCGGCAGACTGGACGGCGGCCGGGGTGGTGGCGGTGATGCGCGCGGGGACTTCGACGATGCCCGACAGCTCCACCCCGGCGATCAGATACGACAGCAGGCAGCTGGCACGCCCGGCCTGGGAGCTGAGGGTGAGGGCGTACTTGCCGTTGGTGTAGCCGATCGCGGCGTCCAGTTCGGCTCCGGTGGGGCCGGCGGCGGCGAAGTCCTCGAAGATGCCCAGCAGGCGCCGCATCGCCGCGGCGGTGCCGGCCGGGTTCACATCGGCCTCCAGGACCAGGAAGTTCTGGCCCAGCACGTCGGCCAGGGCGCTGTTGGTGCGGTAGGCCAGGCCGAGGTCCTCGCGCAGCACCATGTTGACGCGGGAGGCGAAGTTCCCGGCCAGCACGAGGGAGGCCACCAGCGCGGCGGCGTACCCGTCCAGGTCGTCGGGAGCCGCGGTGGGCGCGGCGAGCCGGATCTGGGTCTGCGCCCAGGCGGGCAGGTGCTGGTGGATCACCTGCGGCTCGGGCAGGAGCTGAGGGGTGGCCGGGGGTGGCGCCTGCCGCAGGCCTCCGGTGGACCAGTCGGCGAGTGCCCGGGCGAGTTCGTGGGTGACCTGGTCGGGGTCGACGTCGCCGACGATCACCAGGTGCGCGCCGGCCGGCGTGATGGCACGGCGGTGGGCCTGGCGCACCTGCTCGGTGTCGACCTGGTCGACGGCCTCGGGCGTGGGCGCGGGATCGACGCTGGGCGGCACCTGCCCGTAGACGGCCTGCCACATGCGCCGCGAGGACTCCAGGCCCGGCTGCGCGGCGACGAAGACCGCCTGCTGGAGCGATTTCGCCTTGGCGGCCTGGACCTGGGCGTCGGTGTACGCGTGCCCGGTCAGCGCCGACAGAGTGTCGCCGACCAGGGCGATGCGGTCGCTGCCGCAGGTCAGGGACAGCAGCAGCCATTCGTTGTGGCGGCTGATGGAGACCACACCGCCGTGCTGCTCGAACCGGGCGCACGCGGGGGAGTCGGGCCAGCAGCCGGTGAGCACGTCGAACACCGCCAGGTCGGCGTGCGTTACCAGGGTGAGGCGGATCGCCAGATGCGCCTGCACCATGGGGACGGTGGCCAGCGGTGACGCGGTGACGGTCAGTCCGCTGACGGTGGTGTGACTGGTGAGGTCGGGGGCCTGCACCGCGGGTCGGGCCGTCACGAGGTGGACTCCTTCGGGAGCAGGGTCAGCACGGCGCGGCCCTGGGGGCGGGCGAGGTTGGCGGCCGCGGCGCGGATGTCCTGCGCGTCGGTGGCGGCCAGGGCCCGGGTCAGGGCGTCGGCGATGCCGGGTTGCTGCCACAGCAGCCGTCCGCGGGCCAGTGACCGGACCCGGGTCGCCAGGGAGTCCTGGCCGACGTGGGTCTGGGTCAACGCGGACGCCACCGCCCGCTGCACCTCCGGTTCGGACGCGGCCCCCGATGCGACCGCCCGCAGCTCGCGGTCGACCACGGCCAGGGCGCGCTCCGCGGCCCCGTGCGGGTGGTGGACCACGATCACGAACGTGTCCGGGTCGGCGGCCATCAGCGGACCGAACAGCCCGGCCGTCGAGGCCACCTGCGCGGTCAGCGGCACCACGGCCTGGCGAAGCCGTGCATGGGTCCCTCTGGTCAACAGCCGGCCCAGGACGACATGGGCGGCGTAGGCGCGCATGTCGCGCGCCGGGTCCGGCAGCCGGCAGCCCACGGCC
This sequence comes from Streptacidiphilus carbonis, assembly GCF_000787775.1. Lineage (GTDB taxonomy): Bacteria > Actinomycetota > Actinomycetes > Streptomycetales > Streptomycetaceae > Streptacidiphilus > Streptacidiphilus carbonis. Next base: position 30,162 of record NZ_BBPM01000054.1, read on the forward strand.
AGCGCCGGGCGCGGGGCCAACGCGTCGATGTGGACGCCGGTCAACGGCTCGCCGGCGACCGGTTCCGCAAGGTCGGGCAGGGGCGGCCCCGGACGCGCCGGAACATCGGCGAAGGCCCGCTCGACGGCCGTCAGCGTCGCCTGCGGGTCGATGTCTCCGCACACCGCCAGGACCGCGTTCTGCGGTGCGTAGAAGGCGGCGTAGAAGTCGGCGCAGTCCTCGATCGTGGCGGCGTCCAGGTCGTCGAGCTCGCCGTAGCCGTTGTGGGCGTTCTCCCACTTGCCGTACAGCACCGACGGCAGGACCGTCCACGGGAAGCCCCCGTAGGGCATCCCGGTGACTTTCAGGCGGATCTCTTCCTTGACCACATCGCGCTGCACATCGAGGTTGCGCTGGGTGACCGCCAGGTGGGCCATCCGATCGGCCTCCAGGGCCAGCACCTGGTCCACGGCATGGGACGGAACCACCTGGTGATAGTCCGTCACGTCGGGGAAGGTGTTGCCGTTGACCTGGCCCCCGTGCGCCAGAACCCGGGAGAAGTGCTCCCCCTTCGCGACGCTGCGCGAACCCTGGAACATCATGTGCTCGAACAGGTGGGCAAACCCGGACCGGCCGGGGGTCTCCGTGCGGAACCCCACGCGGTAGTTCACCGCGACGCCGGCACCGCTGGTCTGCGGAACCCGCTGAACAACAACGCCCAGACCATTCGCGAGCCTTGTTTCGACTATCCCGTCCAACATGCCGCTGATTACATATCAGGAGGCCTGTAGAGGCAACCATTTGTTGTCGAATGTGCACGCCATCATGCCTTCCACCTGCGGCGATGGCCGGTCCATTCAAGAAAACATCAAAGTTTCTCGTTGCCGGTCCACGGAGGCCTTCCTTAAAGTCCTGGACTTATGGCGAATGAAAACCGCGCCCAGGTTCGGACGGTCCGCTTCCAGCCGACCGACCTTGGTGAAGTCCCCCACGTCGACGCGTTCCTGGCCCGCCTGGGCCTGGGGCCCTTCGACCCCACGACCGTCACCAGTGCGACGGGGCGCAACAACAACTGGAGCGGCACGACCTCCAACGGCACGCAGGTGTTCGTCAAGCAGCTCCACGAGGGTGACAGCGAGGACCGGATGCGGCGCAGCCGCGTGGCCGGCGACGCGTTCGCCGACGCCGGGTCCACCCCGCGTCTGCTGGGAACCGAAGACGACCACTTCCTGCTGGCGTTCGACCACATCGGCGACGCGACGTCCGCCGACGTCCTGGCCGCGGAGGGGGAGTTCGACGACCCACTGGCGGGCCGGCTCGGCGCCACCGTGGCGGCCTTCCACAGCCTGGACGCCGCCGGCTTCGACACCAGCCCGCACCCGCTGCCCCCGGTCGCCGGCCTCAAGGCGCTGTCCTACCGCCACTACACCGAGGCCGTAAGCGCCGAACTGGCGATGTGGCGGCTGCTGCAGGGCGACCAGGCCCTGATCGAGGCGCTGGTCAAACTGCGCGACGACGACAACGAATCGGTTCCCGCGCGCGGCCCCATCCACGCCGACATGCGGCTGGACCAGTTCCTGCTGACCGGCGGCGGCGCCCTGTACCTGACCGACTTCGAGGAGGCCCGCGTCGGCGACCCCGCCCGCGACATCGGCGCGTTCGCCGGGGAATTCCTCTTCCACGCGGCCGCCACCATCCCGGTGACCCTGGCCGACGCCTCACCCCTGGGGCACACGGCCACCCACGAGGAGATCGTCGCCACCGGCGTCGCGGAGCTGGAGCAGCGCAGCCCGCTGGTGAAGGCCTTCGTCCACGCCTACCTCGACACCGCCCCCGCCCGGATCACCGATGACCCGGGCCTGCTGGTACGGGCGGCCTCCTACGCGGGCTGGCACATGATGGACCGAATGATCTCCATGTCCGTCCACGCCAGCCGCCTGTCCCCCATCACCAAGGCCGCCGCGGGCATCGGACGCACGGTCTTGCTCTCGCCCGCCTCCTTCACCTCCTCACTCGGCCTGGAGGCCTGAGATGTCCCAGCTGCAACTCGCCCCCAAGGTCGTCGCCCTCATCGACACCGTCGAGATCGCCGACGGCGCCCTGAAAGCCGAACACGCCGGCGAGGTCTTCGAAGCCGAGACCCCGGCGGGCATGGCACGCCAACTCGGCAACGCGTTCTACGAGACCATGCACTCCGGGCGCGACAAACTCCCCGACCTCAAACAGCGCAGCCTGCGCGAGCGCGCGTTCGACGCCCTGCTGCACGACGCCACCGGCGGGCGGACGACCGTGGTCGAGGTCCAGGTGCTGGAGGCCGCGGACACCGACGAGACGATCGTGGCCGTGGACGGCCTGCGCCTCCGGGTCCCGAACGAGTTCCTGGAGGCGGGCACCGGCACCGCGGCAAGCATGACGCTGCCCTGCGCCCGCCCGGGCCTGTCCCCGGGGTTCTTCCTCGCCACCTCCGGCAACGTGCCCTTCCGGCACACAGGCGCGCTGCTGCGGATGTACGGACGCCTGGAGGACCCGGACGCCGCCCCCGAGGTGTGGCGGGCCCTCGTGGCCTTCCTCGAGGACGCCCGCATCCCCTGGCAGGCGAAGATCTCCTCCAACCGCTCGATCTACCCCCGCAACGATGCCGTGGTGGTCTACCTCCCCCGTCCTGGATGGCGCGCCGCCCGTGCCTGCGCGCAGGCACTGCAGGGCACGGAGCTGCTCGCAGCGGGGACCTCGCCCTTCACCCGGGCCCTCACGGCCTCGGTCAGCTGCGCCTTCGAGCCCACGGACACCCGGGGTTCACGTCGCGGCGTGAGTTTCGGGCAGCACCGCGCCCAGGTCTTCGCCGAGGCGCTCGTGCGCCACGCGGCGATGCCCGCGACCGACCGCGAGCCGGTCACCGACACCTTGTACGCCGCCTTCGTGGACGCCGACATCGACCCGGCAGAGCCGGCGCGGAACCTGTCGTCGCCGGTCGTCGACGTCCTCAGCCCCTTCTGACCCACGCCCCTGAGAGGACCACCATGGAAAGCCACCACTACGACGTCATCGTCGTCGGCGGCGGGCCCGCCGGCGCCACCGCGGCCGGCCTGCTCGCCAAGCAGGGCCGTCGCGTCCTGGTGCTGGAGCAGGCCAAGTTCCCGCGCTACCACGTCGGCGAATCCCTGATCACCGGCATCAACCCGGTCATCGAGGCGCTCGACCTGACCGAGAAGCTCGACGAGCGCTTCGCCTACAAGTACGGCATCACCCTCATCTGGGGCAACGACTCCACCCCGTGGCGCACCGCGCTGGGGGTCGCCGGCCCCTTCGACCACTCCTGGCACGTCACCCGCGCGGAGTTCGACCAGGTGCTCCTGGAGCGCGCACGCGAACTGGGAGCCGACGTCCGCGAGGAGGCGGATGCCACCTCCGTCCTCATGGAGGGGGACCGCGTCACCGGCGTCGCCTTCACCCACGAGGGCCGCCAGCACACCGCCACCGCCCAGATCGTCGTCGACGCCTCCGGCCAGCGACGCTTCGTCAGCCGCAAGCTCACCGAGGTCACCTGGCAGGACGACCTGCGCAACGTCGCGCTGTGGCGCTACTACTCCACCTTCGAGCCGCTGCCGGACGCCAACGACATCCTCAACGAGGCCATCCCCGGCGGCGGTTGGCTGTGGGCGATCCCGCTGGCGGGCGAGCGGCTGAACGTCGGCTACGTCCTGCCCGCAGAGCAGCTGTCGGAACTCACCGCGGCCGGTCAGAGCCTGGACCAGATCCTGGACGCGGCGATCGCCAAGACCGGCATCGCCAAGAACATGATCGCCTCCAGCGAGCGCGAGGGCGAGATCCGCACCGCCCGCGACTGGTCGCACGTGTGCGAGTCGTTCCACGGACCCGGCTGGGTCTCCGTCGGCGACGCGGCCGCGTTCGTGGACCCCCTGTTCTCCTCCGGGGTCTGGCTGGGCATGTCCGCTGCCTGGATCGCCGCCCGCTCCATCGAGACGGTTCTGGGCAAGCCCGAGAACGAGGAGAAGGCCTTCGGCCGCTTCGACGCGCTCTACCGCCGCCTGTACGACGACATCCTCACCTACGTCCGCTACTTCATGGACCCCACCAGGGAGAAGGAGGACTACCTGGAGCGGGCGCAGGCGGCGACCAAGATGGTCGCCGAGGGCTCCCAGCTGGGCTTCATCTCCCTCATCTCCGGCATCACCGCCGTCCCGATGATCGTCGACTTCGATCCGCTGGGCGACGACGACTTCGACTTCAGCCCCATCGGCGTCGAGGGCATCCAGGAGTGGGCGAAGGACAACGTGAACGAGTCCCTCCTCCCGCAGTAGGGCCTGCGCACCGCGCGAGCCGGGCGGGGGTCCGTGCCGCGCCGGCGACGGCAGGCCGCCGTGGACCACGGCCAGAGGGCGCGCAGAAAGCCGCCCCCTGGCCGTGCCGGCGCCCCCGATGTCCTTCAGGTAGAGGCAAGTACTTGCAGGATAAGATCTACTTTCCTATATTGAAAGTACAGTCGGCAGTGAAAGCGGCTGAGGGGGAGCGGACTCAACCGCCCTGCACCGCACACGTGCTGGCGCGCTCCGACCCCACCGCGCCCTGAACCGGCACCCCTGCGTGCCTCGTCCGACCTGAGGAACCCTGACGTGAACCGGCTGGACATCGACTCCATCACCAAGAGCTACGGCCCGAACCGAGCCATCGACTCCATGTCCTTCTCCGTGGAGCCCGGACAGATCTTCGGCTTCGTCGGCGCCAACGGCGCCGGCAAGACCACCACCATGCGCATCGCCGTGGGCGTCCTGGACGCCGACAGCGGCCGCATCCTGTGGGACGGCCGCCCGCTGACGCAGCAGACCGCCGAACGCTTCGGGTACATGCCCGAAGAACGCGGCCTCTACCCGAAGATGACCGTCGCGAAGCAGCTCACCTACCTGGGCTGCCTGCACGGACTGAGCAACGCGGAAGCACGCCAGGCCATGCTCACCTGGACCGAGCGCCTGCGCATTGACGAACACCGCTCCAAGACCGTCGACTCCCTCAGCCTCGGCAACCAGCAACGCGTGCAACTGGCCGCCGCCCTCCTGCACGAGCCCGACCTGCTCGTCCTCGACGAGCCGTTCTCGGGCCTGGACCCCATCGCCGTCGACGACATGAGCGAGGTCCTGCGCGAGGCAGCCGTTCGCGGCGCAGCCGTCCTGTTCTCCAGCCACCAACTCGAACTCGTCGAGCGACTGTGCGACGTCGTCGGAATCGTGCAGGGCGGCAAGATGCTCGCCTGGGACACGCTCGACACCCTGCGCGACGTCCCCGGCGCCTCCCGCCTCTACCTGGAACTCGAGGACGCGCGCGAGAACTGGGCCGACCAGATTCCGGCCATCAAAGCCCACCAGCCCCACGGCCGAGGAACCCTGCTCGAACTCGCCCCCCGGGCCGACGAGAACGACCTCCTGCTCGAAGCCGTCCAATTCGGCCGCGTCCGCGAGATGGCCTGGCACAAGCCGACCCTCACCCAGCTGTTCCGCGACCTCGTGGAGCCCGCCCCCGCACTGGAGACCGCATCGTGAACAGCGCCCGCAGCCAGCACTCCGCGTGGCGGGGCATCTTCCTCGTCTACCGGCGCGAGATCGAAGCCCGTATGGCCACCAAGGGCTACCTCATCGGCCTGCTCGGCACCGCCGCCGTCATCGTCGCCCTGGTCGTCGGCTTCGCGCCCGGGGCACCCAAGACCTACTCCGTCGCCGCCTGCGGCGCCCCGGCCGGCGCCACCAGCTCGCCCGGCGCACAGATCCATGTCATCGGCTGCAGCGGCTACGCGAACGCCGCGGACCTCGTGCAGCACAAGCACGCAGACGCCGCCCTGGCGACGGCCGCCGACGGCCGCATCACGATCGTCCAGCGCGGCGACTCCCCGGCCTCGGCCAAGCAGGCCGCACAGCAGATCGGCGCGAACTGGGCCGGCACCACCGCCCTGCAGCGCCAGCACGTCGACCTCGCCCGCCTCAGGAGCGACACCCTGGCGGCACAGCCCTCCACCGTCACCCTGCCCACCGGCGGCCACGCCTACAACGACCACGGGGTCGGCGCGGCCGTCGCCATGGTGCTGATCCTCTTCATGCAGATCTTCGCCCAGGGGGCGCTGATCGCGCAGGGCGTGGTGGAGGAGAAGTCCACCCGGATCGTGGAGGTCCTGCTGTCCACGCTGACCCCGTTCCGGCTGATGATCGGAAAAGTGGCCGGCATCGGCACGGCTGCACTCGGACAGGTCTTCGCCATGGCAGGGGCCCTGATCATCACCGAAGAGGTCCGCGCCGGCCACACCCCCGCACTCCCGGGCCCCGCAGCGCTCGCCTCCGCGGTCGCCTGGTTCCTGCTCACCTTCGTCCTCTTCGCATTCCTGTTCGCGGCCGCCGGCTCGACCGTGTCGCGCCCCGAGGAACTGCAGTCCGTCCTGACCCCGATCACCCTCCTGGCCACCGCCCCGGTCGGTGTGGCCACGGCCGCGGCCGGCAGCCTGGACGCGCACTGGGTCAACGTGCTGCGCTACGTCCCGCCGTTCTCCGGGCTGCTGATGCCCCTGCAGGCCAGCGTTCACATCGTCACCATGGGGCAGCAGCTCCTGGCCGCCGCAATCATGGCCATCACCGCGTTCGTGTGCGCCTGGATCGGATCGCGGGTCTACCGCAATTCCATTCTCCGGCTCGGTGCCACCGTGAAGTGGCGCCAGGCACTGGCTGCCTGACGCCCCGTCGTATATCCGGGCCCCGCGCAGAGCCGGCTGCGCGGGGCCTTGACATTCCCTCGTCTGCGCCGAGGATATGGGCGGATAGGGAAGCGTGGGGTGAATGTCCGGTTCATGACATGATAGTTTGCTCAAGATTCGCTCAAAGATCTTCAGAACATCGCTCGTGAATGAGAGTATGTCTGTGCCAGATGGAAGAACTTCCGAGTCCCAGTGCATATGCCGACGAAGGAGTACTTCCTGCTGAAGTACAGGCAGGCATGAAACTCCGTGATAGCAGACCAGCGGGCGGAGTAGGCACCGAAGGATCGGGGGATCTTATGGTGGGTCACCGGAAAGCCACGCCGAGCACGGCCACCAGCAGCACTGGAACCGCAGCTCCGCCACCGCCCATCGAAGCACTCAACCCCGCCTGAGGCTCCCCGAAGCACGGGCGCGCTGACGGAATTCTGGCCGGCGCCGGACCCTGCGCCGCGGTCGATAAATCCTCCAGAGTTTCCCAGCCTTATGGAACAACTCCTCGCCCCGAAGGGCGCCTTCGGCATGCGAAAAAACTGCTATCCGCGCACGACGCCTCGCTTGAGACATTCAGTCCCAGCAGAAAGAGGACCTGTGGCAAGGCCGCCAGCAATCTCACCGTCCGAAAAAGCGAAGGTTGTCCTCAAGGTCTTGGCGGGAGAGGTGACGATCGCCGAGGCCGGCCGGAGCGTCGGAGTCTCCGGCCAGGCGGTCAGCAACTGGAGAAGACAGTTTATTGACTCGGGCTCAAGAGCCCTCGTCGGCGACGACAAGCGCCTCGAGAACGAACGCGAACGACAACTGCTCGAGCAGGTGGCCGAACTCAAGAGCGCCCTGGGCGAGGCCTACGTGCACCTGCGCGCACAACGCATGATCTCGCCGCGCCCTCCCCAAGCGCCGCGAAGCATTCCGGGCCGCACCGCGTCCCGCACCTCAGTCCTCGTCGCCCGTGCCGGCTGAGCCACCCGGGACGCCAACCGGAGGCGTCCGCGCCCCTCAAGCTCCGCATCCGCACAGGGCGAGGAACGCCCAGACCTGGAGACTCGCATGACCCGCAGCGACACCAACCTCCGCATCGGATCCGACCTGCTCCGCGGCCACCGCACCAGCCTCGCGGCCATCGTCGTCCTGGCCCTGGCCTCCACCGGGGCGTCGGTGGCAGTTCCCTGGCTCGTCAAAGACCTGATCACCAACTTCGCGACCGGCAAGTCCGTCGCCGAACCCATCACTTTGACCATCGCCGCGGCGATCGGCGGCGCCATAGCCATGGCGATCGCCGGCTACCTCCTCGGACGGATCGGCGAGCAGCTGATCCTCAGCCTGCGCCGCAAGGCCATGAACCACATCCTCCACCTGCCGATGGCGACCGTGCGCAGCCAAGGAGCCGGCAATCTGACCGCCCGCATCACCGCTGACGCCTACCTCCTGCGCAGCGTCATCGACGTCGGCCTCGTCCAGTTCCCGCTGTCCGCTCTGACCGTCGCGTTCACCCTCGGCGTCATGGCCTACCTCGACTGGCAGCTCACCCTCTTGACCATCGCCTCGTTCGCGGTCGCCAGCATCCTGGTCGGCTTCGTCCTGAAGAAGGTCAAGAAGAACGTCCTCGACCAGCAGAACGCGCTCGGCGACCTCGCACAGCGCTTCACCAGCTACCTCGCCGCCCTCACCACCATCAAGGCCAGCCGGCACGAAGCCCAGGCCGCGGAGAAGCTCGGCAACCACGCGAGTGAACTGACCGACGTCTCGCTCATCGGAGCCCGCCTGCAGGCCTTCATCACCCCCGCCATGGGCCTCGGCCAG
>NZ_BBPM01000054.1:38869-48322 GCF_000787775.1 Streptacidiphilus carbonis
CCTCGTGGTCGTCGTCATCCCCGGCGGCGCCCGCATCGTCCACGGCCACCTGACCACCGCCGCCTTCAGCGCCTTCCTCCTGTACCTGCTCCAGCTGGTCACCCCGGTCACCATCGCCGCCACCGGCATCGGCCGCTTCCAGGCAGGCATGGCCGCGCGCGCCCGCTTCGACGAACTGTTCGCGCTCGAGATCGAATCCGATGCCCCGAACGCCCGCACCCCGGATGAGCAGCGCGAGGCCCCGGCCGTGGAGTTCGCCGGCGTCCACTTCGCCTACCCCGGGGCCCCCGACGTCCTGAACCAGCTCAACTTCACCGCACCCGCCACCGGCCTGACAGCCATCGTCGGCCCCTCCGGCATCGGCAAGTCCACCACCCTGTCCCTGATCGAGCGCTTCATCGCGCCCGACAGCGGCACCATCTCCATCCTCGGCACCGACATCGCCAGCTGGCCGCTGGCACAGCTCCGCAGCCGCATCACCTACGTCGACCAGCAATTCACACTCGTCGAAGGCAGCATCCTGGAGAACCTCCAACTGGGCCGAACCGATCCGGCGACCTTGGAAGAACTCCGCACAGCCCTGCGAGCAGTCGACATGCTCACCGCCATCGACGCCCTGCCCGACGGGATGGACACCGTCCTCGGCCGCGAAATGGACCTGTCCGGCGGACAGCGCCAGCGCCTCGCCCTCGCGCGGGCCCTCCTCACCCAAGCCGACATCGTCCTGCTCGACGAGCCGACCTCCCAGATGGACGGGATCAACGAGAAGCGCTTCCGCGACGTCGTCGACAAACTGGCCCGCAGCCGCGCCGTCATCGTCGTCGCCCACCGCCTCACCACCGTCCAGCACGCCGACCACGTCGTCATGTTCTCAACGGGCAACGACACGACAGCCGGCACGCACGACCACCTCATGGAGCACAGCACCGGCTACAGGGAACTGGTCACCAGCCAAGCGGGGCACTGACCGCCTACGGCGCCCTGCTGCCGTAGACGCCGACCAGACGGTCCGAATCCCTCACGCTCGGTCCGGCCCCGCGTCCCTTCCCCCGAGGAGGCCGCACCGCTGACAGCCTGCGCCGCGGCAACGCCCGACGCGAGGTGCACGAGATGTAGAACGCCGGCCCCGGGTCGCTCACGCGAGCCGGGGCCATTGCTCATTCCTGGACCCGACGGCAGCGGGCGTCGCCGTGTCGCAGTTGTTCTGGACGGGGCGTCGACGTTGCTGCCCCAGTCCCAGTCCCAGTCCCAGTCCCCGGCGCGGTGGGCGACCGGTCCGTTGCTGTCCAGGCTCCGCAGGGTCAGGTACGCCCTGACCGCCGGTAAGCGCCGGTAAGCGCCGGTGACGGCGCCGGCGTCGCCGGTGTAGAGGTAGTACGTCCAGAACGACCACACCGAGGCGAGCATCTGCACCGGCAGTTTCCTGAAACGGACACCGCCGCGGGGAATCGGCAAGGGTTGCGGGCTGGGCAACGGTTGACTCTCCACTGCCCGCCTGCTCCGCGTCGGTACAGTCACCAGCACCCCTGGACGTCACCGGAACAGTCGCCAGAAGCAACAACCCGGCACCCCCTGCCGCACCCCACACTGGAAGCGTTGGGTAGGCCCCGCCGGAGCATCGGTCGGCGGCGTCCGTGTCGCCCTTGCCGTTGTTGTGCTTGGACCCCCTTGCCGGCCAAATGATGACAGCGTATTCGGCCGGCGCCTCCGGGCCAGCGGATACGCAGGGAGTATGGACGTACCCGGTCAGCGGCGGCCTGTGGTCAGGATTACGAGGAACTGGCCGCCACCCGTCTCGATGCCGGCGGTCACCGGCAGTCCCGGTACCAGTCGGGAGAAGCGGTCCACCAGCCAGTCTGCCGCCTCTTGGGCGTCCTTCCTGGTCGGGCAGCGGCCCACTATCTCGCGCCCGCCCTTGCGCTCCAGTCTCCCGGCAACGGTGATCAACGGGGCTGGTTCGACCACGTACAGGCGGTCCGGCCAGGCGATGACCGCCTTGACCGCGCCTTTGCGGGTGTTGCATCCGCGGTGCGCGAGCCGCTCGGCGACCTTGGCTTTGCGGTCGGCGGTCCGGCTGTCGACGCTGGGCCCCCGCGGGTCGTTCACCGACATGTCGGGGTCGACCGGTTCGTCGCATATCCAGCATCGCCAGCCGTCACGCTGGGCCACATCTTCAAGGAGGCTCACCCGGACCAAACTAGCCTGCCCGGGCGCCACCTTGCGCATCGGACTCCAAGGGTTGTGCCTGGACTCCGCAGCCAGCTGAGGTGTCAGCGTCGTTAGCCTGTCGCCCTGCCAACATGATTGCCCAGCGTCCAGGTGTCCCGGTCCCTTGCCACGTCAGGTGCGGGGGACGTCCTCGAATGCGCGCAGCAGTTGTCGTTCGGAGTCGCCGAGGTAGACCGAGAGGTGGATCTCCGCCTGGCGGGCGTCTCTTGTCTGCAGGGCCGTGAGGAGTTCGCGGTTGCGGGTGACGTAGGGGGCGTGGAAACGCTGCGGATCGCCCATGGTGTGAAAGGCGAGGCGCAGTTCGGCGTGGATGCGGTCCATGAAGGCCTCCAGTCGCGGCGATCCGGCCAGCCGTACGATCCCGCGGTGGAAGTGCAGGTCGGCTGTGGCGACGTCGGGCCAGCGCTGCTCGGCTGCCGCTTGCTCTCCCTCTTCCACGGATCTGCGGATCTCGTCGATCGCCCGGTCCGGAGCACTGGCCACCTCCCGGACGGCAGCGCCTTCGACCAGGCGGCGCAACCGGTAGAGCTCGGCCACGTCGTCGGCGTGGGCGGTGCGGACGAACACTCCGCGGTTCAACTCGTGCACCAGCAGCCGCTCGTGGGCCAGGAGCCGGAATGCCTCACGCAGGGTGTTGCGGGACACGCCCAGGGCCGCACCCACGGTCTCCTCGGACAACCTTGTACCGGGCGCGATGTGACCGTCCGCCACCTGTACCCGCAATACGTCGGCGACCCGCTCGGCGGTGCTGCCGCGGCCGAGGGGACCCTTGGCCCGTTCCAGTGCCGTAACCCAACCAAGGGGTGTGCTCGTGGTCATCTACCCGTCCTGAGGCGTCGTCGGATCCGCTGGCAGCGCCGGAATCTCGTTGAACAAAGTTACTCTCCTTCATTCCAGCAAGGAACAGGTGGAGAGGTGATTCCCAGGCTTATGAACAAAACTCCTTGATGGATCGTTGAACAATCCATACCGTGTGAGGGGGCAGCGCGAGCGGTGACTGCCGGGGCACAGGCGGAGGCGATCATGGGCGTGGGCCTTGAGGACAACGCGTGGAGTGCGGCTGACCAGCGGTCAGCCGCACGAGAGACGGCCCGAGGACTGGCTCCGGCGGCGGCGAGCCTCGCAGGGGCGTGCGCGTTATGGGCGGTCGTACGCCTGATCGCACAAGCCTCCTTCTCCACGCACGCCCAGTGGATCGACCTCGCGGGTACGCTCGCGCTTCTACTCGCCTGCTGCCTGCCCGAGGTCTGCCGCTTCCTGGGCCTCAGGTGGTTGCTGGGCGCACTCCTCCTGCTCGGGATACTGACCCTGCAGCGGTCCGAGGTGGACCAGCAGGCGTTGCACCACTTCGGGTGCACCGAACACGTCAGGGTCCTGAGCGTCCAGAAATCCCAGGACGGCATGAGCGGCGGAGAGATCGACTTCTACACCGTCTCCGTTCTCGACGGTCCGCCGCTGGCCCCGGTTCGGGGCGGCATCTTCACGGACTGGCACTGGAGGGTCGGCGGCACCTACGCGGTCACCGTCGACCCGCGGGGGCTGGCGACGGTCGGGCGGGGAAGCAACCCTGGTGCCCCCGTGGTCCAAAGGGCCCTGCAGGTCCCGCTCGGCTTCGGCCTGGCCTGCGCCCTGTGGCAGCCGGCGCACCGCCTGCGGTACCGCAGGCGCTCCGCGGCACTGTGCGCCTCGAAGGGGGGAAGCGCTGATGAGGGGTGACGGTCTGCCGGGCGACTCTCAGGCTCCACTGCCCGATGCGTTGTTCCTGGTGACCGCCGACCCCGAGCAGGTCCGGGAAGAACTGGTGAGGACCCCGGGGCCTGCGGGCCGACTGGCGGACGCGGTGTACCGGGCCTCGGCGCATCTGCACGGGCAGGCAGGTCCGCGGTCCCGACGGCAGCTGCTGGCGCTGGACGCCGCCCGCTACGGAGACCTGGGCTTGTCGGCACGGATCGCTGCCGTACCGGTCGGTGACGGGGCGGACTTGTCGTGGGGGGTCGCATGGGCGACCGGCAGCACGGTCGACCACCGGTTCCGGCACGCTCTGCTCGGCCATACCGAACGGGTGTGCTCGGTGGCGACGGGAGTGGTCGAAGGCCGCCCGGTGGCCGTCACCTGCAGCAGCGACGACCGCACGGTCCGGGTGTGGGACCTGGCCACCGGCCGCCCCGTCGGCGAACTCCCCATCGGGGACAGCGAGGTCCGTGCGGTGGCCACAGGAGTGCTTCGGGGCCGTACCGTTGTCGTCGCCGGCAGCCGGAACGGGACCGTCCGGGTCTGGGACCTGGCGACCGGCCACCCTGTCGGCAGCCCCCTGACCGGCCACACCGAAGTCGTCGGCACGGTGGCGACGGCGGTGCTGGACGGACGCCTGCACGGCATCAGCGGCAGCCGGGACGGGACGGTGCGGATCTGGGATCTGACGACCTGCCGGCTCGTCGGCGAAGCCCTCACCGGGGACAACGGCGGTGGCGAGACTGGCGACGGCCGTCATGGACGGCAGGTTCCGGGCGTGCTGACGTGTCGTCGCGGAAGGCGGGGTTGTCGGAACGGTTCGCTCACAGGTCCAGGATGGTTGCTACCAGTTCCCGGCGGTTGCGGACGCCGGTCTTCGCGAAGATGCTCTTCAGGTGGTCCTGCACGGTGGCTGCGGTGATATGCAGTTCCATGGCGATGGCCCGCGTGGGTAGGCTGGCGAAGACCCGTGCCAGGACGTCCCGCTCGCGTGGCGTGAGGCCGTAGGCGAGCGGCAGCACCTCGGCCATGTCGGCGGTCGAGGCCGGGTGCATCGTCACGGCGAGGGGTGTCGGGTACGGGCCACCGCTCAGTGGCGAGGCGTGGACCGAGAGCCACTGGCCTGACCGGCCACGGATCCGCCCGTAGGCCGGCAGCGTCGCGCCTCTTCCCCGCGCGGCGACCTCCAGGACGGCGATGGGCAGCTCCGCGCCGGACGAGGCCAGTTCGTCGCGCCAGAGTTTCGCGGCCGGATTCTCCGAGAGCAGCCGCAAGTCCTGATCGAGCAGGAGCACGCCCGCCTCGGCCGGGCCGGGAGCGGTGTGGGCAGGTGCCCGGTGGACGGCCCGGCGCAGGGCCGCAGCCACCGGGGCGGACAGCCGCCGCAGTACGGCGACGTCGGTCGGGGTGAAGTCGGGCCGCCCACCGCCGCGGAACAGGGCGATGGCGCCCCAGCACTGGTGGTCCACCACGAAGCTCGCCCGCAGCTCGTGCCGCGCGTCGATCATCGGGAGCACGTCCCGGTACCGGTGGCTGGACTCCGGGTCACCGCCAGTGGCCGCACCGAGCGTGCCTGCGGACACCTCGGAGCGGGCGAGTGCCGCGAACTTCAGTACGTCGTCCACCAGGTACTCGTTGTGCACGGCGGCTGCGGCGGCGGCCGGTGTGAGCCCCGCACTCACGTCGTCGGTGATCAGCAGCGTTGTGGGGTCGATCGCGCCGAAACAGTAGGAGTCGGCCGGGACGAGCCGCGTCAGCCGCTCGGCGATCCGGCGTCGCAGCTCCCGGGAGCCGAGGTCGAGGCGGCAGATCGCCTCGATGTCACGCACGGTCTCGCGCTGGGCCACCGGGGAACTCACCGGCCGAACTGTATCCCAGAAGTGTGGGATGGCCGGCGGCTGCCCCGATGTCTACCTTCAGTCCGGAAAGCGGAAGGCCAAGGCACAGGAGGTAACGCGGCATGTCCCCGTCCATGCTCACCGTCGGACTTGATCCCGCGCTGGTGGACGACGCGCCCTCGTCGCGGGCGGCGTTCCCCCAGATCGACGCCGAAGTGGTCCGGGCCGGCGTGGCTGCCGGGCGGGCCCGGCTCGAGGAACTCGGCTTCACCGTCGACGTCTGTCTGCTCGACTACGGCCGCACGGCCGAGGCGGTCTACCGCGCCGCGCTGTCTGGGAAGGACTACGACATCGTGGTGATCGGCGCCGGCGTCCGGCTGGACCCGGCGCTGACCCCGCTCTTCGAGGTCTTGGTCGACGCCACCCGCGAACTGGCACCCGGTGCGAAGCTCTGCTTCAACGTGAGCCCGTCGACAACCGCCGAGGCCGTCCAGCGGTGGTGGCCCGAACGTAGGCCACTGGTCCGGTAATCCAGCCGGACTTGTCCATCAGTGCTGGTCAACGGCTTGGGTGTGGAATATATGGCGGCTGGGCGAGGGCCGGGGCGGTCTTTGCCGGGCGGTCCCACAAACGTGTCGCCGTGCTGCTTGTCGTGGCCACGCGTTCGGGAGGCCCTTCCACAGGAGGAGGACGCCCGGCACCCCCTCCATGGCGCCGGGCTCTCGCCGCGCCGCGCCAAGACGGCCCTGCGCGCAGGGGACCAGCGGCCGCGGACCACCGTCAACTTCCCGCTGTCGCCACGGGTAGCGTCCGCCCAGGTCGTTGGAACGTCCACGACCAGCAGAGTCCGGTAGCCAGGCAGGCGCGGCGGACCAAACAAGGAAGAGGTGCAAACGCATGGGTGCCAGCGGCATCGTCGATGAGACCGAGACCGCAGGGGTCGACCCGGCAGAGCCGTCGGCTCCCGCGTCGGACAGGATCGAGGGGGGCGTCTCGGCGGAGCGTCTGGTGCTCTTCACCGACGCGGTGACCGCGATCTCCATCACCCTGCTGATCCTGCCGCTGGTGGACCTCGTCCCGGAAGCCGCGTCCGCCCACGAGGGCGCCAGCGAGGTGATCACCGGTCATCTCGACCAGATCTGGAGCTTCCTGCTCAGCTTCGCGGTCGTCGCGAACATCTGGAGGGAGCACCACCGGTCCTTCTCATCGGTCACGAAGCTCACCCGCTCCCTGATGGTATGGAACACGGGGTGGCTGCTCTCCGTGGTCGTACTTCCTCTACCGACGGAGATGATCGGCGCCTTCGGCCGCGACCGATTCGTGGGGGCGTTCTACTACTCCACTCTCCTGGCAGGCATGGTCTGCCGGTTCGCGATGCTGAGGATCCTGAAAACCACGCCGGCACTCCTCGAGGAAGACGGCCTGGCGGCCCGCCAGAGGTCCGAGGGCCTGTATACCGAGAGCTACCTCAACGTCCTCGCCTTGATCACCGCCTTCGCCATCGCGCTCGCCGTACCCGTCCTGCAGTACTACAGCCTGCTGCTGCTCGCCGTCCTGCCGAGGCTGGCGCGTCTCCGGGGCCGACGCACCGCCCGCTGACCACGCTGAGCGAAACCGGTTCTGACCGTAGTTCCGTGGATCCCCGACACCACGTCGCGCCGATCTCCCTCAAGATCAGCGGCGAAGAGGGCGCGGAGGTGGTTCGCATGGGCGCTGGTAGTGTCGGCCCCCATGTCACAGGATCGTGGATCGCATCAGGTCGGATCGTTGACGGCACCGGCGTTGCTACCGGGGCCGGTCACGGCAGCCGATGTCGAACAGGCCGTTCGGAGAGCGGTCGCGACGCTGACAAGCGCGCTCACCGCGGATTGGCGCGTCCCAGCCGGTGAGTTGACGTGGGACTGCTGGGAGACCCTGGAGCACACCGCTGACGGGTTGTTTGCCTATGCGGCGCAACTCGGCCCGGCGCGACCACCGTTGGACGGTTTCGTCCCGCTGCGATGGCAGCGTGACCGGCCGGACGGGCCGCCGAACGTGGTGTTCGTGGACCGCGCCGTCGGCCCCGCCGGGCTGCTGCAGGTGCTGGAGACCGGCGGCGCCCTGCTGGCTGCCATGGTCCGAACCGTGTCCCCGCAGGTCCGTGCCTTTCATGCGTATGGAGTGTCGGACCCCGAGGGGTTTGCTGCGATGGGAGTGGTGGAGGCCCTGGTGCACACCCACGACGTCGCCGCGGGTCTCGCACTGCCCTGGGCCCCACCCGCCGACCTCTGCGACCGGGCCCTGGCCCGACTCTTCCCCGAGGCACCCAGGGACACCGACCGGTGGCCCACACTGCTCTGGGCGACCGGACGCGCTGAGGTGCACGACCACCCGCGGCGCGCCTTCGAACGCTGGCACAGTACTCCACTCGGGGACAGGACCCCCGTGATCGAGAACTGCCCAGAGTGAACGTTCCTGCACCCACGCTCTGACCTGGGGATTCACGGAACTGCGGTCAGAATCAAAATCACGGATCCTCATTACCGCCGCGCCTGCGCCCACCAGGGCGCGCACGCGCCGGGTTGCCTGCGGGTTCCACCGTCAGCGGGTCCGTGCCCGCCAGCGACGCCCCGGACCGCGGCAGTCCGGCCCGGCTCAGCACGCCTGCGCAGCCCAGGTCTCGGTGCGCGAGGCGCTGATCAGGGCGTCCAGCAGCGCCAGCTTCTCGACGTCGTCCAGCCCGAAGAAGACCGCCAGGGCGTGCAGCAGGGGGTAGCTGGGCACGACGTGTCCGGTTTCGACGGCCGCGTAGTGCGGCAGGGTGCACCCCAGCTTCCTGGCGGTCTGCTCCTGGGTCACCGCGGAGTCCTCCGTCTGCTGCGGCCCACGGACGACCCCGACGTCTTCGGGTACGGTCTGGGCCCGCCAGGACCGGAGAAGAAGCCGCAGAGGCGAATCCGGGGGTGTGGTTAGCATGGTGTTGGTCTGCTTCCGTTGCAGCCCGAGAGTTCGAGTGTCACCGCTCCTAGCAACTACCTCAGCGTTCCCTGTCATCAGTAACAGGGAGCCGCGGACAAGGTGGGCGGATGACCCCAAAGCTCGGCCCAAGCGAGGCGACTGAGCTCGGCCCAAGCGAGGCGACTGACCGCCCCGAAGGTGCTGCTGCAGCGCGGCCCCGGAGTTCCGGCGGGCCTGCCCCCCTTGCTATCGGATCCGTACCACCGCAGGCCCCCGGAACCGGTTCTGCTACCCGACACCCACCCGCGTGGACCTCCCGGGCCACCCATGGAGCCGACGCAGCCCAAACACCAGCATCGAACGAGACGTCAGACCCCCCGCCGCAGACCCGAGTTCGTGATTCTCGTGAGAAAGTGGCTGCTCATGTGGATGGAATGCTGACAGCACGCCCACTGACACCAGGCCGGCATGCCTCAGCAAGGGGGTCCAAGCCGAGGCACACCCAGGGGTGGCAGATTTTTCGCAAAGTCCGAACACACCAAAACTGATGCACTAACCCCCCGGGCACCCCGCCCAGTCGCTCCGCGCGTTAGCGCGGCAAGAGACGAGCACAGCGAGACTCGCCCCCGGACCGCGAAGCGGGCCCGGGCTCCACTCCTGAAGAGCCGTCAGGCTCTACAGGTCGAAGCGAAGCGGAGACCTGTGCCCCGCCGAAGGC
>NZ_BBPM01000053.1:0-9863 GCF_000787775.1 Streptacidiphilus carbonis
GCGGAGAGGGGCTCGGCGACGGGCTGGGGCTGGGACTCGGCGAGGGACTCGGGCTGGGGCTCGGGGACGGCTTCGGGCTCGGCTTCGGGCTCGGTGCGGGGACTGCCCAGAAGAAGGAGCGGTACGCCTGACTCGACTCCGGGTTGTCGTAGCACTCCCAGACGCCGTGCGGACAGTAGTCCGTGACCGTTTGGTAGAGCGTGTCGTGGGTGGCCATCCAGGTGAGCATCTGCCGGACATAGTCGGGGTCGTCGCCGTAGTGGTAGAGGCCCCACTCGGGGTAGGACACCGGCTTGTGGTGCGCGGCGGCGAACGTCACCTGCTGCTGCAGTCCGTACGGCTGCGTCACGTAGTCCTGGAAGCTCTGGCCCGGCTCCATGTCGTAGCTGTCCATCCCGATCACGTCGGTGACGTCGTCGCCCGGGTAGCACTCGGTCCAGGGATTGTCGTCGGCACCGCGGGTCGGGTCGAAGTCGAAGCGGAACCGCTGGCCGGGGACGCTGCGCATGGTGGTGACGATGCGGCGCCAGTAGGTCCGCCAGGCGGCCGGGTCCGGGTGGCAGCGGCTGCTGTACGTGGTTCCGTTCATCTCCCAGCCGAGGGTGATCACGGTGTCGGGGGCGCCCAGTGCGACCAGGCGTCGGGCCAGCTCCAGGAAGTGGCCGTCGAAGTCACCCGCAGCGCCCTGGGCGAGCAGACCGCGCACGGCGTCGTCGTCGAGGCCGCCCTCGTTGTCCTGCTGCATGGGCACGCCGAGGACGAGCATCCGGTCGGGCGCCGACGTCCGCCACTGCGCCCAGGGGGCGAGGAGGGTGATGCTGCCCTCGATGTCGTCCCAGGAGTTGCCGGGGAGATAGGTGTGGCCGACCTGGATCTGGGCGTGGTTCAGCCAGCCCGAGAACCGGTTGATCCGGTCGTTCGACTGGTACGAGCCGAGGAACGCCCCGAACGGGACGGGGTGCGAGGGCAGCACGATCGGCTGCGGGGGAGTGGGTGGGCTCGGCGACGGCGACGGTGAGGGTGAGGGCGACGCGGGGAGCGTGGGAGAAGGCGTCGGGGAGGGCGAGGGTGACGGACTGACCGTGGTCGGGGCCGGCACGGGCACCGGGATGGGGATGGGGATGGGAATCGGCATCAGGCTGGGGCTCGGCACAGGACCGGAGGTCGTCGGAACCGGCACCGGGCTGGGACTGAGGCTCGGGATCGGCACGGGACTGGCGCTGATCGGCACCGAAACGGGGACGGGGACGGGGACCGGCACCGGGATCGGGATGGGGAGCCCCGTGCTGGCGCTGGGCACAGGACTGGTGCCGGGTTCCTTGCTCACGATGGGCGTAGGACTGACACTCGGCCCCGTGCCGACCCCAGGCCCCGTGCCGACCCCGGGCCCCGGGCTGGGCACCGCAATCAGGCTGGTCCCCGCCACAGGCGCCGTCCCCAAGCCGACCCCGGCGCTCGCACTGGGGCTGGGGCTGGGGTTCGGGCTTGACTTCGGACTTCCGCCGGCCGCCGCGCTCGCACTCGACCCAGCGCTCACGCTCGCACCCGCACCCGCACCCGCACCCGCACCCGCGATCGCACTCGCACTCGCACTGGCCCCAGCACTCGCGCTGCTCCCGGCGTCCGCGCTCGCGCCCGCCGTCGCGCCCGCGCTCCCCGTGGCAGCTGCGCCGATCCCGCCCGCCCCGGCGCCGCCGCCCGCGCCCGGGCCCGCGCTGGGGGCTTCCCCCGCTGTGAGCGCGTCGCCGTGCGACGACCCGTGCGACGACCGCCATGCGGCCACCTCCCCCAGGTAAGGGGCGTGCAGCAGCACAGCTGTCACCGGCAGCGCGATCGTCAGTATCGCGATCGCGAGACAGGCGAGAGGTGCCAGGCGTCGCTGCGACATGGGATCGAGCCTAAGTTATGACGATTTGTCAGTATTGGCGGCACGCCGCAGCTCTGACGATCACTTTGCTCCGAATGCGCGGCCCCGCCCGCCTGCCGGTCGTCGTGCCGTAGCGTGAAACGCAGCGATGCCGCGGGGGCGGCATCGGACGGGAGGGGGACCGCATGATTCTGGTGACGGGTGCGAACGGAAACGTCGGTACGGAGGTCGTCCGGGCGCTGTCCGAGGCGGGGGAGCAGGTCAGGGCACTGGTCAGGGTCGCGGACCGGCCCGCGCCGGCCGGTGCCGAGGGGGTCGTCGGGGATCTGAACGAGCCGGAGAGCCTCGCGCCGGCGCTCGCGGGCGTCCGCGGGCTGTTCCTGC
This sequence comes from Streptacidiphilus carbonis, assembly GCF_000787775.1. Taxonomy (GTDB): domain Bacteria; phylum Actinomycetota; class Actinomycetes; order Streptomycetales; family Streptomycetaceae; genus Streptacidiphilus; species Streptacidiphilus carbonis. The sequence goes on from NZ_BBPM01000053.1 coordinate 2,252, forward strand.
TGCCGGGCTACCGCGACATGCCCGGCCTGCTGGCCGAGGCGGCGCGGGCGGGGGTGCACCGGGTGGTGCTGCTCTCGGGCGGCTCGGCCGGGGACGGGGACATGAGCAACGCCGTCTCCCGCTACATGATCCTCTCGGAGATCGCGGTGCGGGACTCGGGCCTGCCCTGGACGATCCTGCGCCCGGCCGCGTTCATGTCGAACGCCTTCCGCTGGCTGCCGCAGCTGAACGTCGGCGACGTCGTCAGGGTCCCGTTCGCCGGGGTCCGCACCGCGACCGTCGACCCGTACGACATCGGGCAGGTTGCCGCGCGGGCGCTGCTGACGGACGGTCACTACGGGCAGGTGTACTACCCCACCGGACCGCAGTCGCTGCTGCCGGAGGAGCAGATCAGCACGCTCGGGCAGGTCCTCGGCCGCAAGCTGGAGTGCGTGCCGCAGTCGAACGAGGAGGCCAGGGCGGAGATGACCGGGGCCATGCCGGAGGAGTACGTCGACGCCTTCTTCCGCTTCTACGTGGACGGGACCCTGGACGAGTCCCAGGTGCGGCCGACCGTCCAGGAGGTCACCGGGCAGCCGCCCCGAACCTTCGCGCAGTGGGCGGAGGCGCATGCCGGGGACTTCGCCCCGAGCTGACAGGCCGTGCCGGGAGCCCGTACCCGGGGAGGATGGCGCCATGGCCAACCTGCGCGCAGCGCTGACGTGTCCGCACTCCTCCGAGTCGTACCTCTCCCTGTGGTCCCAGGACTCCGTGCTCTCGATCGGCTCGGTCGGCTCCGTCCTCTCCAGCGGTTCGGTGGGGTCGGTGCTCTCCGTGGGGTCCATCGGCAGCGCGGCGTCGCCGGCCTCGGTGGGCTCCTGGCTCAGCACCGGGTCGCTGCTGTCCGCGCAGTCGAAGTGGTCGATCCTGTCCTGGCGTTCCACGCTCGGCGTGCTGGCGGCCGGGGCCGCCGCGACTGCGGTCATCCGGCGCGGAGCTGACGCAACGTCCACCCCGCCCCGGACGGGTCGAGGACTCGGGTGGCTTCGGTGAAGACCTCGGCGGCCCGGCGGTAGGAGAGCCGGCCCCGCCCGGTGAGCGGACAGCGGTCCGAGGCCGGGGTGCCGGCCGGAGCGCGCCGGTCGGTGAGGAACACCGGTCCGGCGGTCCGGCTGAGCAGCAGTAGTGACAGCAGCCGCCCGGTACGGGGCTCCCAGCGCAGCTCGGGGCGGCCCGCGTTGCGGCCTGCCCTGCTGCGACGGCGGTTGAGGTCGAGGTCGAGGATGTCGAGGGCGAGCACTCGCTCGATGGATGCGCCGGTGTCGTGCAGCAGATGCCACAGCGCCTGCTCGCGGAGCGGCACCCGGAGTGCGAACACGGCCCGGACCGCTTCCTCGTCCAGCCGGGGCGGCCCGGGTGCCGGTGGCGCCGTCGGTGTCGGGGCCGTGAGCGGGAACGGATCCGTCCCGGCCAGCGGATCGGTCGTGATCCACCCCTGACCGCGCCACCAGCGCAGGGCGCCGCGCAGAATCGACAGCTCGCGGTTGAGGGTGCGCGGATCGGTCACCGCCGCGCGCTGCACGCAGGCGGCGCGCAGCCGGGCCGCGCAAGCGGGGTCGTCCAGCAGGTTCAGCGGCACCACCGGCGGCACAGCCCGGCGGCGCGCGGCGCCGCTCGGCGGGGTGCGGCCGACCATGGGCCAGGCCCAGGTCGCCAGGGCGATCCGGTAGATCCGCCGGGAGCCCTCGGACAGCTCTGCGGCCTCCAGCCGGCGTTCCACGGCGACGGCGTACTCGACCGGGTGAACCATCAATCCTCCGCAGTAAAAAATACTCGCCCTCGACTCGCTCTTCCGCAGTAAATCCCATGTCAGAGCCATCTAAGAGGGAATTTACTGCGGCCGACGCACCATGTCACCACATTGCCTCTGATCGACTCAACTTAGCGCCCGCGAAGCCTTGTGGGAGTTGCTTGCATCAAGGCAGTCTGCTGACTGTGACCACCGATCTCCGGGGCCGTTCCGGCCCGCTCCCCGGGCTTCGCCGACGCCTGGTCGTGCTCGGCGAGCGCGACTTCCGCCGGTTCTTCACCGGCTACGCCACCTCGCTGCTCGGCTCCTCCATGGCCGGGGTGGCGGTGGCCTTCGCCGTCCTCGCAACCGGGGGCGGCGGCTCGACGCTCGGTGCGGTGATGACGGCCCGAATCCTGCCGCTGGTACTGCTCCTCGTGCTCGGTGGGGCGTCAGCGGACCGCTTCGGCAGCCGGATCGTCATGATCGTCGCTGATGTGCTCCGCTGCGGCGCTCAAGTCTCCTTCGCCGTACTGCTGCTGACTGGACGTCCGGAACTGTGGGCGATGCTGCTGCTGGCCGCACTGGCCGGTGTCGGCGAGGGCCTGTTCGGCCCGGCGCTGTCCGCGCTGGTACCGCTGCTGTCTCCGCCGGACGAGCTCACCCAGGCCAACTCGCTCCTGCAGATGGCCCGTTCGGGGGCGACGATCGCCGGCCCCGCGCTCGCCGGGGTGCTGGCGGCGACCGGCGGACCGGCCCTGGTGCTGGCCCTGGACGCGGCCAGCTATGCGGTGAGCGTCGTGGTCGTGTTCCGCCTGCCGAAGGCCGGGGTCGGGGCCGGGGCTGGGGTCGGCGCCGGGTTTGCGGCCGTGTCCGCCGATACCGCCCCGGGGCGGCGGAACTCGCTGTCGCTGCTCGCCGACCTCAGGGCCGGCTGGTCGCTGTTCCGCTCACGCACCTGGCTGTGGGTCACCACGCTGCACATCTGCCTGTTCAACCTGCTGGTCTGGGGCCCGTTCCTGGTCCTCGGACCAGTCGTCTCGGCCGCACGGTTGGGCGGCCCGGGGGCCTGGGGAGCGATCATGGCCTGCTACGGCGGCGGCGCGGTCGGCGGCGGCCTGGTCCTGCTGGGCCACCGGCCCTCCCGTCCGCTCGCCGTCGCGGTGGTCGCCTCACTGGGCTGGGCCTTTCCCACCGCCGCACTGGCGGCCGGGCTGCCACTGCTCTGCGTCTGCGTCGGGGCTGTGGTCGGCGGCGTCGGCTCGGCCGTCTACGGGACCCTGTTGGGCACCATGGAGCAGCAGGCGGTCCCGCCCGAGTTCCGGGGCCGTGTCTCCGCCTACGGCAGCCTCGGGGCCTTCGTCCTCGGCCCGCTCGGCCTGGCCGCAGCCGGCCCGGTCGCCGCAGCCGTCGGGACTGCCCCGGTCCTCGCCGCCGGAGCCCTCTGGCTGGTCGCGGCCGTCGCGGTACTGCTCCTACTGCCCGCGATCCGCCGCCCGGGGTCGCCGGGAGCGGGGGGCGGGGAGCGGCCCTGGTGACGTGCCGCGCCGGCGGTGACCTGGCTGTTCAAAGCAGTGTGATCAGCCGTCAGCCGTCAGCCGTCAGCCGTCAGCCGCCTTCCGGAGCGGTGACCGGCACGGGCTCGATCCGGGCGCCGGTGCGGGCAGCTCGCTGCTCGCCCCAGGTGTACATGGCCTGCAGCACCGGTGCCAGGCTGAGGCCTTCCTCGGTCAACCGGTACTCGACGGCCGGCACGGCGCCCACGCCGGTGCCGGTGATCTCCCGCCGTTCGACCAGCCCCTTGGCCTCCAGCGCCCGTAGCCGCTGGACCAGCACCTTCTCGCTGGTCCCCGGCATCCTTCGGCGGAGCGCGCCGTATCGGTGCGCGCCCTCCTTGAGATGGGCCAGCACCACCGACGCCCATTTGCCGCCGAGTAGGTCGAGCGTCAACTCGACCGGGCAGTAGAAGCGTTGGCCGTCGTGACCGCTGTCCGGCATCGTGGCCGTCCCCCTTGCTGCTCTGTTCCGCTGTCCTGTTCCGGGTACTTACCGTCCGGTGCGTCCTTGCCCGGGATCCGGCGGTGCGATTGAGTCCTCGCATGATTGTCGAGTACATCCGGTACCGGATCGCCGAAACCCGGCGCACGGAGTTCGAGCAGGCGTACCAGCGGGCAGCGGCGTCGCTCGCCGCGGCGGAGCAGTGCGTCGACTACGAGCTCTCCCGCTGCGCCGAGGACCCGGGCTCCTACATTCTCCGCATCCGCTGGACCTCGGCGGAGGACCATCTGACGGGCTTTCGCCGGGGTGAGCATTTCGCCGCCTTCTTCGGCGAGATCAAGCCCTACGTCGAGTCCATCGAGGAGATGCGCCACTACGAGCCGACCGGCGTCGCCGGTCAGGGCGGTTCGCTGCCCACGCTGTTCTCCTGGGCGGGCGGTGCCGAGGCACTGGACCGTCTGTTCACCCGCTTCTACGAGCGGGTCGACGAGGACGAACTGCTCGCGCCGGTCTTCGCGGGCAAGGATCCCGACCACGCCCAGCATGTCGCGGCCTGGCTGGGCGAGGTCTTCGGCGGGCCCACCGTCTACAGCACCGGCCACGGCGGTCACCGGCACATGGCCTCGCGGCACCTCGGTCGGGGTATCACCGAGGCCCAGCGCCGCCGTTGGGTGGAGCTGCTGCTGGACACCGCCGACGAGGTGGGCCTGCCCGCTGACCCGGAGTTCCGTGCCGTCCTGGCCTACTACCTCGAGTGGGGGACCAGGATGGCGCTGCTCTACTCCGGGCCCAACCCGCCTCCGCTGCCCGAGACGCCGATGCCGCACTGGGGGTGGGGAATCACGCCGCCCTACCGGGGGTGACGGCCCGTCGGATTGAGCAGTGCGGCAGCAGAAGCAGAAGCAGAAGCAGGACCGTAGGCAGGAGGGCTGGGAGCAGCGGCGAGGTCGAGGCTGGCGGGGACGGCGGCGAAGGCGCCGTGCAGGCGCTGCACCAACGCCGTCCGTCCCCCTGGCCGTCCTTGCGGAACCAGCGGGCATCGGGAGCGCCGCCGCGCCGGTCAGGCCGCCTCCAATTCGGCTGCCCGGGCCAGCAGCTCGTCCCGGCCGATGGCGTCGGTCGCGGTGGCCGGGACGGTGCAGGCGAAGGCGCCGGCGATCGCGCCGTAGCGGGCGCAGCGCAGCGGGGGTTCGCCGGCCAGCCAGCCGAGGAGGAATCCGGAGGCGTAGGCGTCCCCCGCGCCGTTGGAGTCGACCACGGGAGACGGGGGCTCCACGGCGGGGACGTGGGTGAGGCGGTCCTGGTCGAGCAGGTAGGACCCCTCGGCTCCGGCCGTCGCCACGACCAGTCGGGTCCGGCCCCGCTCGGCGATCTGACGCATCGTGCGCTCCGGGTCGGCCAGGGCCGTGATGGAGAGGAAGACCAGGTCGGCCTGGTGGGCGAAGGTCTCGTGGTACTCCTGGACGCCGTCCCAGTTGTGCAGGTCGGTCGAGACGGTGACCCCGGCCTCGCGCAGGGTCGGCAGGGCGAAGCCGCACGGGTAGGTGATGGAGACATGGGCGTGGCGGCTGACCGCCGCCAGCTTGCGGACCGTCGCCTCCGGCAGGCGGTCCTGCTCCAGTGAGCGGCTGTCGTCGTAGAGGGAGAGCCGGCGTCCGTCCGGGTCGACCAGGTTCACCGCTCGCTTGGTGCCGCCGGACTGGGGCACCTCGGTGAACGCGATGCCCCGGTCCGCGTAGAGCGCCCGGATCAGGTCGCCGGCGTCGTCGTCGCCGATCAGGTCGAGGTGGTGGGTGCGCAGTCCGAGCGCGTGCAGTCCCAGGGTGACGAAATCGCCGGTCTGTCCGGCCCTGGTCTCGATCCTCGGCACCATGTAGCTGTCCGCGTAGGGAAGCGGCAGCTCAGGGACGTGGACGATGGTGTCGACCCCCGAGCCTCCCAGGACGAGTACATCGGTCTCAGCGCTCATGACGTCTCCTGTCGGCCTGCTGCGATCACCGACAGGCGAGTCAAACAGGCGGCTGGAGCGTTGGCAACATATTTCAGCAACTTTCAGGAAGCCTGTGCGGGGCCCGCCTCCGGCCCGGGTGTTCCTGGTCTGTTCCGGCGTTCGGTGTCGGTGGCGGGTCGTAGGCTGAGGCCCATGGCGACGAGTGGTGCTGGGTTCAAGAAGGCGAAGGTGCCGACGACGCACACGGGCCTTGTGCGGCAGGCGCGGAAGATCAATCGGGCGCTGGCGGACGTGTATCCGTACGCGCATCCGGAGCTGGACTTCAGGAATCCGTTCGAGCTGCTGGTTGCGACCGTGCTGTCGGCGCAGACCACCGACCTGCGGGTGAATCAGACCACACCCGCGTTGTTCGCGAAGTACCCCACGCCGGAGGACATGGCGGCGGCGGATCCGGAGGAGCTGGAGGCGATCCTGCGGCCGACCGGATTCTTCCGGGCCAAGGCGAAGGCGGTGCTGGGGCTGTCGGCGGCGCTGCGGGACCGGTTCGGCGGCGAGGTGCCGGGGCGGCTGGAGGATCTGGTGACGCTGCCGGGGGTGGGCCGGAAGACCGCCAACGTGGTCCTCGGCAACGCCTTCGGCGTGCCCGGGATCACGGTGGACACGCACTTCGGGCGGCTCGCGCGGCGCTTCGGGTGGACCGTTTCGGACGACGCGGTGAAGGTCGAGGCCGAGGTCGGCGAGCTGATCCCGAAGAGTGAGTGGACCATGCTGTCGCACCGCGTGGTGTTCCACGGGCGGCGGATCTGCCATGCCCGCCGTCCCGCCTGCGGGGCCTGCCCGATCGCCGAGCTGTGCCCCTCCTACGGCGAGGGGGAGACCGACCCGGTGAAGGCGGAGAAGCTGCTCAAGTACGAGAAGGGCGGCCAGCCCGGCCAGCGGCTGAGCCCCCCGCCGGACTACCCCGGCCTGCCCGCCCCGGCGGCGGGCGGTGCGGCCTGATGGCGGACGGGGAGCAGGAGGGCCAGGGAGCCCAGGGGAGCCCGGGGAGCCAGGCGGCGGTGGCCGGGCCGCAGGTGAGCCGTGACGGGCTGCCGGAGTGGCTGCTGCCGGTGCGGGACGCCGCCGAGCGGATCCAGCCCGGGCAGCTGAGCCGCTTCCTGCCGCCGGCCCAGGGCGGTCGGCGCTCCGCGGTGCTGGTGCTCTTCGGGACCGGGCCGGACGGCCGTCCCGACCTGCTGCTGATCGAGCGGGCCCGCTCGCTGCGCTCGCACGCCGGCCAGCCGTCCTTCCCCGGCGGCGCGCTGGACCCGGAGGACGGCGACCCGCGCGGCCCGGGGCCGGTCAACGCCGCCCTGCGCGAGGCCTGGGAGGAGACCGGCCTGGACCCCTCCGGCGTTCAGGTGTTCGGGGTGCTGCCGGACCTCTACATCCCGGTCAGCGACTTCGTGGTCACTCCGGTGCTGGGCTGGTGGCGCACGGCCAGCCCGGTGGCGCCGGTGGACCCGGCGGAGGTCGCGGCGGTGTTCCGGGTCCCGGTCGACGAGCTGGTCGACCCCGAGCGCCGGGCCAGGCTGCGCCACCCGAGCGGCTTCCGCGGTCCCGCCTTCCTGGTCGAGGGCCGTCTGGTCTGGGGTTTCACCGCCGGGGTGATCGACCGGCTGCTGCACCACTCGGGGCTGGAGCGGCCCTGGGACGGCAGTCGCGAGATCGAGCTCTCGGAGGACGCGGTGGTGGACGCCGCCAAGGACCGCGACCGGGCCCGGCAGCGTACCGGGGCGGACCCCACCGGCCTGGACGAAGGAACCATTTCGGGCCGTCCGGCGTGAGAAGGAGACAAGGTCCTCCCTAGGAGTCACGTTCCTGCGGTCCCGGCGTGGGAAGGTTGACCGTCGCCC
>NZ_BBPM01000053.1:10211-19911 GCF_000787775.1 Streptacidiphilus carbonis
TCGCCACCCTCGTCTCGTAGCGCTTCGCGCCAACCCTCCCGCCCAGGAAGCTGCCACCGTCGCCGTGAACGTCCTCGACATCCTGCTGGTCGCCGCCGCTGTCGGATTCGCCGTCTCCGGCTACCGGCAGGGCTTCGTCGTGGGTGCGCTCTCACTGGTGGGCTTCCTCGGCGGCGGCCTGATCGCGGTGCAGCTGCTGCCGTTCCTGCTGAACCACCTCTCCCCGGGGACGATGTCCTCGGTGATAGCCGTGGTCGTGGTGATCGTCTTCGCGTCGGTCGGCCAGGCCTTCACCACCCACTGGGGCTGGAAGCTGCGCGGCCCGATCGACCGCAGCCGGGCCCGGATCTGGGACGCGGCGGGCGGGGCGATCGTCAATGTGGTGTCCATGCTGCTGGTCGCCTGGCTGATCGGGACGGCCCTGGCCGGCACCTCGCTGCCCACCGTCGCCCATGAGGTCCGCACCTCCAAGGTGCTCGGCAACGTCCAGAAGGCACTGCCCGCGGACGCGCCCGAGTGGTTCTCCGACTTCACCTCGGTACTGGCCCGCAACGGCTTCCCGCAGGTGTTCAACCCGTTCCAGAGCGAGCCGATCACCGATGTGCCGGCCCCGGACCCGGCGCTGGCGAGCAGCGACGCGGTGGTGCAGGCCCACAAGAGCATCGTCAAGGTCGTCGGGACCGCTCCCAGCTGCGGCAAGGTCATCGAGGGCAGCGGCTTCGTCTACGCGGCGCAGCGGGTGATGACCAACGCCCACGTCGTCGGCGGCGTCTCGGCGCCGACGGTGAACCTGGGCGGGAGGATCTACGGCGCCAAGGTGGTGCTGTACGACTGGAAGCGGGACATCGCGGTGCTGGACGTCCCCGGCCTGCACGCGATCCCGCTGGTGTTCGCGGGCGACGCCAAGACCAGTGCGGGCGCCATCGTGGCGGGCTTCCCGGAGAACGGCCCCTTCAACGTCCAGGCGGCCCGCGTCCGCGGCCGGCTGGACGCCAGCGGACCGGACATCTACCACCGCGGCACCGTCACCCGGGACGTCTACTCGCTGCGCTCGACGGTGCGTCAGGGAAACTCCGGCGGCCCGCTGCTCACCCCTGACGGCGACGTCTACGGGGTGGTCTTCGCCAAGTCCCTCGACGACGCCCAGACCGGGTACGCGCTCACCGCCGCCGAGGTCCGCTCCGACGCCCAGCAGGGGGCGAGCGCCACGCAGAAGGTCGACTCCGAGTCCTGCGCGCTGTAGGTCCGGCCCGGAGTTGATCCTCCGTCGGGACCTGTCCGTCCCTGCTGGCTGCGTCCTTCGGGGGACGACTCCCGAGCCCCCGCGGGTTCCGGTGGCGGGCGCTGTCAGAAGGTGTCCTGCCCTGCTGATACCGTCTGGGACGCCTGGTTCGGACGGATCTTGACGGTGCCGTCATCACAAGGGGGAGGGCGTCCACGCCATGATGGGTCACTCGCACGCGGTCAGCGGAGCACTGCTCTTCGCCGCCACCGCGCCGTACCTGCCGCCGCTGATGATGCACCATCATCTCAGCCCGCAGGAGATCCTGATGGGCACGGTGCTGTGCGCCGGCGCCGCGCTGCTGCCCGACCTGGACCACCACGACGGCACCATCGCCAACTTCCTCGGCCCGATCTCCAAGCTGCTGTGCCGCTTCGTCGCCTGGATCTCCGGCGGCCACCGGCACGCCACCCACTCGCTGTTCTTCATCGCCTTCATGACGGCGGGGACCTGGGCCGGGGTGACCTACGTCGGCCGCTGGTTCACCCTGGGACTGACCTTCTTCCTGCTGGCCATGGCCGTGCGGGCGCTCAACCTCTGCCCGCCCGGGCACGGCTTCTCGGCCTGGGGGACCATCGTGGCGATGTCGCTGCTCGGGACAGGCGTCATCGACAAGTTCATTCCCTCGGCGCCGGGCTGGCTGCCGTACGCGGTCGGCCTGGGCTGCCTGGCGCACCTGCTCGGCGACTCGATCACCAAGCAGGGCGCACCGTGGCTGTGGCCGATCCGGACCCGCTACGAGATCGTGGTGATCAAGAGCAGCGGAAACAAGCTGGAGACGGAGATACTGGTCCCGATCATGGGAATAGCGACCGTCGCCCTGCTGTGGTTCACCGCGCTCTCGCCCAACTCGCTCTGACGGGCGGCCGGAGGCATCGGCGCCGGGGTGCGGCGTCAGCGCTGGCGCAGCCGGGAGGTGACCCAGCGCGCGCGGCGGGTGATGATGTGCGGTATCCCCACATGGACGAGGAGGTCACCGCGGGTCGCGGGGGCTTCGGGGGCGGCGCCTGAGGTGCCGTTGAACGAGCTTGCGGCCGCTGTCTGCTGAGGCGAGCGGCGGCGGGTACGTGGCGCGAAAGCGCGGTCGTGCATCCAGCTCATAGGTAGAGGACTGCCCGCACGGGACGCGGCGTAATCCCGTGCGGGGCGGCCAATCGGCCGGTTTCTGGCATATTTTCACGTCATCGGATTCCGCTTATGACGCAGTCATGATGACCGGTCAGCGACGGTCCGGCTCCGGGTCGCGGAGCCAGTTCACCAGCTCCCTGGAGAACCCCTCCGGGTCCTCCTCCTGCGGGTAGTGCCCGATCCCCTCCAGCAGCCGCCAGCGGTAGGGCGCCTCCACGTACTCGCCGGACCCGGCGGCGGTCCTGGCCAGCAGCACCGGGTCCGCCGCGCCGTGCAGGTGCAGCGTGGGCACCCGTACCGGCCTGCGCATCCGGCGCGAGTACTGCAGCCCGTCGGGACGGCCCATGGAGCGCATCAGCCAGCGGTAGGGCTCGATGGAGCAGTGCCGGGTGTTGGACAGCTGCATCGCGTGACGGTAGGTCAGCAATGCCTTCTCGTCCGGGTGGCACCCGGGCGCGGTCCAGGCGGTCAGGTACTCGCCGACCAGGGCGGCGCCGTCGGCCACCAGCTGCCGCTCGGGCACCCAGGGCCGCTGGAGGCCGAGCAGGTGCTCCGCGGCGGTGATCTGCCGGGGGTCGGTCATCAGCGCCCTGCGGTAGCGGCGCGGGTGCGCGCTGGAGGCCACGGCCAGCCGGCGGACCAGCGCGGGGCGCATCACCGCCGCCGTCCAGGCCAGGGAGCCGCCGAGGTCGTGCCCGACCAGGGCCGCGTCCTGGGCGCCGAGCGAGCGGATGATCCCGGTCAGGTCCAGGGCCATGTTGGAGGGGTCGTACCCGCGCGGGGTGCGGTCGCTGCCGCCCACGCCGCGCAGGTCGACGGCGACCGCGCGGAAGCCGTTCTCGGCGAGCGCGGTCAGCTGGTGCCGCCAGGTCCACCAGAACTGCGGCCAGCCGTGCACCAGCAGCACCAGCGGTCCCTCGCCCAGCTCGGCGATGTGGAAGCGCCCGCCGTTGGCGGAGACGTCGCGGTGGGTCCAGGGGCCCTCGATGCGCGGATCGAAGGTGTCGGTGGATCTGTGGGCCCCGCCCGGGGTTCTGTCAGACGACATGGGGAGAGCGTGTCACATCCTGGCCTTGATCAGGGATCAGGGGGTGAGCACCTTGTGCTCGTCGGCGGGGCCGATCGGCGCGGCCGGATGCGGCTTGGTGTTCTTCAGCACGTCGACGGTGGCCTTGGTGGACGCGATGGTCCGCTCCGGCGGCGAGACCTTGGTGATCGCGCGGTAGGCCAGGAAGCCGAGCAGCGCCGCGATCAGCAGGTAGACCACCCCGACGATGGTGAGCGACCAGCCGAAGGTGACCCCCGAGGAGCCCAGCAGGTCGTGGATGCCGTACGCGGCGGCGAAGCTCAGCACCGGGATCGAGGCCAGCGCGGTCACCGCGGCGATGGCGGCGGCGCCGCCCCCGGCGGCCCCGCGGATCAGGTCCTTCTTGATCTCCTTCTTCGCCAGCGCGATCTCGTCGTGCACCAGCGCGGACAGGTCGGCGGTGGCGGCGGCGAACAGCTGGCCCACGCTACGGTCGGCACTGCCGTTCGTGGGGCTGGCCTCGTACCTGTCAGCAGCTGACATCGGGGGTCTCCTCGCGTGTATGGGTCCACGGCATCATGTCACTGTCTCAGATCATGCCTCGTGCCTGCGGTAGCGCACCACTCGACTTCTGCCGGTGCGTCATACCCCGTTCGGCCGCCGGGCCGTCGACCGCGCAGGCGGTCACGCCGGCTGTGACGCAGCCGGCTGCTCGGCCAGTTCCTCCTCGTACAGCTGCCGGTGGACGCGGTTGCGCAGTCGCAGCAGGACCGCGGCCACCACCGCGCAGATCACCGAACCGGCCAGCACCGCGGCCTTGTCGCGCTCGGACAGCCCGTGGTCGTCGGCGAAGGCCAGCTCGGCGATCAGCAGCGACACCGTGAAGCCGATCCCGGCCAGCACCGAGACCGCGAAAAGGTCGCCCCACTCCAGCTCGGGATTGAGCTCGGCGCGGGTGAAGCGGGCCGCCAGCCTGGTCCCGCCGAAGATCCCCAGGCACTTGCCGAACACCAGGCCGAGCACCACGCCCAGGGGCGAGGCCTGGGTGAACACCTCGCCCAGCGCCCGGGGGCTGACCGACACCCCCGCCGCGAACAGGGCGAACACCGGCACACAGAACCCGGCCGAGAAGGGCCGCACCAGGTGCTCGATGTGCTCGCCGGGGGAGTGCTGCTCGCCGGGGTCCCTGGTGCAGCGCAGCATCAGGCCCATGGCCACGCCGGCCACCGTCGCGTGGATGCCGCTCTCGTGCATCAGCGCCCAGATCACCAGGGCCAGCGGGACGTAGAGGTACCAGCCGCGCACCCGCATCCGGTGCAGCCCGTAGAAGAGCACCAGCCCGAGCAGGGCCAGGCCCAGCGCCCAGAGCTTGATCCCGGTGCTGTAGAAGATCGCGATGATCAGGATCGCGATCAGGTCGTCCACCACCGCCAGGGTCAGCAGGAAGGCCCGCAGCGCCGAGGGCAGGTGCGAGCCGACCACGGCCAGCACGCCTAGGGCGAAGGCGATGTCGGTGGCGGTGGGGATGGCCCAGCCCGCCGGATGGCCGCCGGGGCCGCTGTTGACGACGGCGTAGACCGCCGCGGGGACGGCCACCCCGCAGACGGCCGCGACCACGGGCAGCACGGCGGCCCTGGGGTCGCGCAGCTCCCCGGCCACCAGTTCGCGCTTGAGCTCGATCCCGGCGACGAAGAAGAAGACCGCGAGGAGTCCGTCCTTGGCCCAGGCGCCCAGCGAGAGGTCCAGGTGGAGCGGCGAGGAGGGGCCGACGGTGGTGTCCAGCACGCTCTGGTACGCGGCCGGCCAGGCGTTCGCCCAGACGAGTGCCACCACGGCCGCGCCGAGCAGCAGGATGCCGCCGACGGTCTCGGCGCGCAGCGCGTCCGCGAGGAATGCCCGCTCGGGGAGCGGGAGCCTGCCGAGGAAGGTGCGGCTGGGCGTGGGGCTGGATGTGGGGCGGGGCGTGGGGCGGTCACTCACGCGTGGGCCCTCCGGAGGCTGGCGGACGGTTTGTCACATTTGTCCGATGCTATCCGTTGGACACACGGGAGGCCGTCCCCGCGCGGACGCGGGAACGGCCTCGGGGCTGCTTCGAGGGGCTCAGTCCTCGTCGCCCCCGGACGGCAGCTGGCTCTGGATCAGCTCCATCACCGTGGAGTCGGCCAGCGTGGTGGTGTCGCCCACCGCACGGCCCTCGGCGATGTCGCGCAGCAGCCGGCGCATGATCTTGCCGGAGCGGGTCTTCGGCAGCTCGGTGACCACCTTGATCAGCTTGGGCTTGGCGATCGGGCCGAGCACCTTGGCGACGTGGTTGCGCAGCTCCGCGACCAGCTCGGAGTCGTCGTGGGCGGTGCCGCGCAGGATCACGAAGGCGGCGATGGCCTGGCCGGTGGTGGCGTCGGTGGCGCCGACCACGGCCGCCTCGGCGACCTTGGGGTGCGACACCAGCGCCGACTCGACCTCGGTGGTCGAGATGTTGTGGCCGGACACCAGCATCACGTCGTCCACCCGGCCGAGCAGCCAGAGGTCGCCGTCGTCGTCCTTCTTGGCGCCGTCGCCGGCGAAGTAGCGCCAGTCGGTCTCCGCAGGGTCGTGCCCGGCGCCGAAGCGGGACCAGTAGGTGTCCAGGTAGCGCTGGTCGTCGCCCCAGATGGTGCGCAGCATCGACGGCCAAGGCTCGGTGAGGATCAGGTAGCCGCCACCGCCGTCGGGCACCTCGCGGGCCTCGTCGTCGACCACGGTGGCGGCGATGCCGGGCAGCGGGGTCTGCGCCGAGCCCGGCTTGGTGGCGGTGACGCCGGGCAGCGGGCTGATCATGATGGCGCCGGTCTCGGTCTGCCACCAGGTGTCCACGATCGGGCAGCGGTCGCCGCCGATGTGCTCGCGGTACCACATCCACGCCTCGGGGTTGATCGGCTCGCCGACGCTGCCCAGGATGCGCAGCGAGGACAGGTCGAACTTGGCGGGGATGTCGTCGCCCCACTTCATGAAGGTGCGGATGGCGGTGGGCGCGGTGTAGAGGATGGTCACCCCGTACTTCTGCACGATCTCCCAGAACCGGCCCTGGTGCGGGGTGTCCGGGGTGCCCTCGTACATGACCTGGGTGGCGCCGTTGGCCAGCGGCCCGTAGACGATGTAGGAGTGCCCGGTGACCCAGCCGATGTCGGCGGTGCACCAGTAGACGTCGGTCTCCGGCTTGAGGTCGAAGACCGCGTGGTGGGTGTAGCTCGTCTGGGTGAGGTAGCCGCCGGTGGTGTGCAGGATGCCCTTGGGCTTTCCGGTGGTGCCGCTGGTGTAGAGGATGAACAGCGGGTGCTCGGCGTTCATCGGCTGCGGGGTGTGCTCGGTGGACTGGCGGCCGGTGATCTCGTGCCACCAGACGTCCTTGCTGTCGTTCCAGGCGGTGTCCTGGCCGGTGCGGCGCACCACCAGGACGTGCTCGACGGTGGGGCAGCTGAGCACGGCCTCGTCGATGGCCGGCTTGAGCGCGGCGGGCTTGCCGCGGCGGTAGCCGCCGTCCGCGGTGATGATCAGCTTGGCGTCGGCGTCCTGCACCCGGGAGGCGACGGCCTCGGCGGAGAAGCCGCCGAAGACCACCGAGTGGGCCGCGCCGATCCGGGCGCAGGCGAGCATCGCCACCGCGGCCTCGGGGATCATCGGCAGGTAGACGGCGACCCGGTCGCCCTTCTGCACGCCCAGCTCGGTCAGGGCGTTGGCGGCCTTGCAGACCTCGTCCTTGAGCTCGGCGTAGGTGATGGCGCGGCCGTCGCCGGGCTCGCCCTCGAAGTGGATGGCGACCCGGTCCCCGTGGCCGGCCTCGACGTGGCGGTCCACGCAGTTGTAGGCGACGTTCAGCTCGCCGTCGGCGAACCACTTGGCGAACGGCGGGTTGGACCAGTCCAGGGTCTGGGTGGGCTCGGTGGCCCAGTCCAGGCGGCGGGCCTGCTCCGCCCAGAAGGCGAGCCGGTCCTCCTTCGCCTCGGCGTACGCCTCGGCGGTCACATTGGCGGTGGCGGCGAGCTCAGCAGGCGGGGCGAATCGACGCTCTTCCTTGAGCAGGTTGGCCAGACTCTCATTGCTGCTCAACGCGCACTCCTCATCAAGATCTGGGTGCGGGCGTCCCGATAATCCCCGCCGACCCGTTATGTCGTGACCTAGCTCACCAGGATGCGGGCGCGCTGACAAGAGCCCTCGGATAATTGGTGTAGACCTGTTCGGATTTCGCCAGGCGGTGAGCATCCGGGCAGGTCAAGCCGCTGAGGCCAGTCGCGGTCGGACGGGGCTGAAGGTACGCCCGTTGCGGGCGAGACGGTACGCCTGCGCCGTGGCGAAATCGAAGTAGAGCCCAGTCAACCGCAGTCGGCCGGAGTCCTGCGCGCGCCGCACCGAGGGGTGCGCCCGCAGGTTGTCCACCTGCTGGGCCACATTGGTGAGGCAGAGCCGCTCCAGCGGGTCCTCGGACAGGGCGGAGCCGCGGATCCGGGCCGGTGCGTGCCGCACCCGCTGCAGCGAGTCCTGGCCGTGCCGCAGCCAGCGGGTGAGCGGGGTGCCGGCCTGGCCCTCGCGCCGGTGCGCCCCGCGCAGCAGCGACTGCATGGCGCCGCAGCCCGAGTGCCCGCACACCACGACCGTGCTCACCGACAGGACCTCCACGGCGTACTCGATGGCGGCGGACCCCGAGTCGTCGGGCTGGGAGACCAGGTTGCCGATGTTGCGGACGGTGAACAGGTCGCCGGGGCCGCTGCTGGTGATCACATTGGGCACCAGCCGCGAGTCGGCGCAGGTGATGAACAGCTGCGAGGGCGACTGCCCCTCCCGGGCCAGCCGGGCCAGCTCGGGGCGGAGGCCGGGCGCGGTGTGCTGCTGGAAGTCCCGCACCCCGCGCAGGTGGTCGTGGATCATCGCGCCTCCCAAGATCAGGTAAATGAAGAGTAATGAATTCTTTACCTGAAGGAGAGCCCAAGGGCTGAACTTCACCCGACCGGGTGTCGGACGCGGCGTCAGGCCGTCATCGCCACCGCCTCGCCGAGCACGAAATCGGGGTCCACCTGGCCCGCGAGGTCGGTGCCGGTCCTGGCGTTCCCCCAGCTCTCGGCGTTGCGCAGATGGAAGCGCACCATCTGCCGGGTGTACCGCTCCCAGTCCCGCAGCGGGTACGAGGCGTCCACGGCCGCCCGCAGGGTGTCCAGCGCGGCCAGGTTCTCCGGCTCCAGGGCGTCCAGGCGGGGCGCGCGGCCCTGCTCGGTGCGCCGTACCCAGTCCGACTGGCCGAAGACCGCGAGCAGGTCCTCCCCGACGGCCTCGCGCAGGTAGTCCACGTCGTCCTGGCCCTGCACCTTGTTGCCGACCACCCGGAGGTTGACGTCGAAGTCGGCCGCGTAGTCCTTGTACTGCCGGTACACCGAGACGCCCTTCCGGGTCGGCTCGGCCACCAGGAAGGTCATGTCGAAGCGGGTGAACAGGCCGGAGGCGAAGGCGTCGGAGCCGGCCGTCATGTCGACCGCCAGGTACTCGCCGGGGCCGTCCGCCAGATGGTTCAGGACCAGCTCGACCGCGCCGACCTTGGAGTGGTAGCAGGCCACCCCGAGGTCCGCCTCGGTGAACGCGCCGGTCGCCATCAGCCGCAGCGGCGCCCCGTCCACCCGGAACTCCCGGGCGCACAGCGCGTACACCGGGTTGTCCTCGGCGATCCGCAGCAGCCGTGAGCCGCTGCCGGGCGGAGTGGTCTTGATCATTGACTCCGCGTCGGCGATCCGGGGGTTGGCGCCGCGCAGGTACTCCTTGATCTCCGGCAGGTGCGCGCCCATCGACGGCAGCGACGCCGCCTCCGGCTCGCTGAGCCCGATCGCCGTGCCCAGGTGCTGGTTGATGTCGGCGTCCACCGCCAGCACCGGGGCGCCGGTCCGGGCGAGGTGCCGGACGAAGAGGGAGGACAGGGTCGTCTTGCCGCTGCCTCCTTTGCCGACGAAGGCGATCTTCATGGGGGCTGTCCTTATTGGTAATCGTTATCGTCACCGAATGTGGTCATGCTAGCGACTCCGGGGCTTCCGGTGATCGGCTTTGTGCACTGTTGACTCTTTCGGGTGAGAGTGCCCCGGGGCGCGCCCCCCTCCCTGTGTTACGTACGCTCGGTCCCGTGAGCACACCAACCCCGGCCCAGCCGTCCGACGACCCCCTGGCCCCGCTCGGGCTGCTGCCCGGCGTGCCGGAGGCGGTGGCCGAGGCCCGCCGTGCCGTCGACCGCCTCTACGGACACCGGGTCA
>NZ_BBPM01000053.1:20349-51366 GCF_000787775.1 Streptacidiphilus carbonis
CTCCCCCGGGGGGGGGGGGGGGGGGGCGGGCCCCCGCCGTGCCGTCGACCGCCTCTACGGACACCGGGTCATGCGCCGCCGGGCCGCCGAGGTCACCTCCGAGTCCGCGCTGCGCGGGGCCCGCGCCTCGGCCGCGCTGGAGGACGCCGACTGGCCGCTGGAGGAGGTCCGCCGCCGCACCGACTTCGGCACCGATCCGGAGGCCCGCACCGTCGGCGGCGCGCTGCGGGTCAACGCCGAGGCCGGGCAGCTGCTCGGCACCTGGCGGCATTCGCCGCTGCAGGTGCTGGCCCGGCTGCACCTGCTGGCCTGCGGCGACGACGACGCCGCGGCGGGCCGCCCGCGCCAGGACGGGGAGCAGCCGGACGGTCGCTTCGGCAAGCCGCTGCCGCCCGCACTGGCCGACGAGCCCGCGGACCCCGCCGCCGAGCGGCCGGCCCCGGTCCCGGTCTTCGACCTGGCGCCGCCGCCCCCGGCCGGGGAGGTCGCCGCGCGGCTGGAGGGCCTGGCCGGGCTGCTGGCCGGCCGGGGCGGCAAGAAGAACCCCAATGAGCGCGCCGCCCCGGCGCTGGTGGTGGCCGCCGTGGTGCACGGCGAGCTGATGACCCTGCAGCCGTTCGCCCGGCACAGCGGACTGGTCGCCCGCGCGGCCCAGCGGATCGTGCTGATCGCCGAGGGCATGGACCCGCAGGCGATCTGCCCGGTCGAGGTCGGCCTGGTCGAGCTGGGCACCGACGCCTACCGCAACGCACTGGGCGGCTACGCCTCGGGCACGGCGGAGGGGATGGCGCTGTGGATCACCCACTGCGGCGCCGCGCTGCGGCTCGGCGTCCGGGAGAGTACGGCGGTGTGCGAGGCGATGCAGCGCGGGATGGTCTGACCACCCGCCGGGGCCGCGCCAAGAAAAGCGATCCCCCGAGTTCCGCTTTTCCCGAAACAGGGCTACAAAGGAAGAAGACGGCCCGCGAGACCGGATGGACCAGCAGTCAGGATCCATCGGAGTATCAGGCCCCACGGACCGAGCACAACAACTCAGCACCCACGTGCAGCCGACCCGCGATCGGGCCGCCGCACCCGGCCGACGGACATGGTTCCAGCCGGATGCGCAAAGAAATGGCGCACGCATGGTCACTGGGAAGCTGTGCCAGCGGCGGCACCACCACAAGGTGCCGCCGCACTTTCATGTCCGGCCCCGTCACCCGTCAGGCCGTCACCCCTCAGGCCGTCACCCCTCAGGCCGTCACCCCTCAGGCCGTCGCGCTGCGCCGGCGGGCCGCGTACCAGACGATGCCCGCCGCGGTGGCCGCCGCGCCCACCGCGGCGGCGGCCAGCACCGGGCGGCTGCTGACCCGCAGCGCGGGGCTCCGCTGCTTCAGCTGGACCGGGCGGTCGAACACCAGCACCGGCCACTCCCGGGCCACCGCCTCGCGCCGCAGCCCCCGGTCCGGGTTGACCGCGAAGGGGTGGCCGACGGCCTCCAGCAGCGGCAGGTCGGTGATCGAGTCGCTGTAGGCGTAGCTGTGCTCCAGGTCGTAGCCCTCGGCCGCGGACAGCTCGCGGATCGCCGAGGCCTTGTTCGCGGCGTAGGCGTAGAAGTCGATCTCGCCGGTGTAGCAGCCGTCGGCCTCGGCCATCCGGGTCGCGATGACATGGTCGGCGCCGAGCATCTCCCCGATGGGCTCGACCAGTTCGGAGCCCGAACTGCTGACGATGACCACGTCCCGGCCGGCCAGGTGGTGCTCCTCGATCAGCGAGGCGGCCTCGTCGTAGATCAGCGGGTCGATCAGGTCGTACAGGGTCTCCGCGACGATCTCCCGGACCAGTTGGACGTTCCAGCCGCGGCTGAGCGAGGAGAGGTACTCCCGCATCTTCTCCATCTGGTCGTGGTCGGCGCCGCCGGCCAGGAAGACGAACTGCGCATAGGCGCTCTTGAGTACGGCGCGACGGTTGATCAGCCCGCCGCGGTACAGCGGGCGGCTGAATGCGAGCGCGCTGGACTTGGCGATCACTGTCTTGTCGAGGTCGAAGAACGCGGCGGTCCGCAGCGGCCTGGGCGGCTGGAACGGGGGCTTCGGGGAGGGCTGCCGGTGGTTGTCCACGAGCACGAGGATAAGCGCCCACCATTCGGCCCAAGGGCAGGCGCGTGGGTTTGCTTGAGAAGGGGCTCGGGTACACCATGGAAGTCACGGCTCGTTCGCGACCGTGCTGCCCCGGTCTGGCTCCTCCCCCCCGAGTCAGGCTGTGGAGGACGACCCCCGCTCTCCCCCCCGGCGGGGGTCGTCGCATGTCCGGACACATATGTCCGATGCGCTTTCGGGCCTTTCGTCAATCCGACGCCCGATAAGTCATTCGCCGGAGTGACCGGCTTTTCCACACCCCCCGAGTTCTCCACAGCCGATGGTCCTTTGTGCTGCCTCCTTCCGCAAAAGCGGCACCGTTGCTGCCAGGACGCAATCGCTCCAACACGGGGAGGCAGTCATGGCCGGGACGTCGTCCACGGAACCGCCGGCGGGGGAGGCCGGGCCCGCGAGCCGGGCCCGGGGGCTCACGCCGGGACCGCTCCTGGTCACCGAGAACGAGCGGCTGATCGAGCAGCTGCTCCGGATCTGCGCGGCCGCGGGCGCCGAGCCGCAACTGGTCTGCGGCGCTCCGCCGCCCCGCCTGCTCTGGGAGTCGGCGCCGCTGGTGGTGGTCGGCGACGATGTCGCCGACCGGATGGCCGGGCTCAGCCGTCGTCCCGACGTGCTGCTGGTCGGCGACGACCTGGACGACGTCGGCGTCTGGCGGCGGGCGGTGGTCATCGGCGCCCGGCAGGTGGTCTTCCTGCCCGACGCCGAGTCCTGGCTGCTGGACCGGATCGCCGACGCCGCCGAGGGGGTCGGCGTGCCGGCGCTGACCGTCGCCGTGCTGGGCGGCCGGGGCGGCGCCGGTGCCTCCACCCTGGCCTGCGCGCTGGCGGTCACCGCCGCCCGGGAGGGGATGCGGGCCGTGCTGATCGACGGCGACCCAAGTGGAGATCCGACGGGTTCCGTGCGGAGCGGAGACGGTGCGTCAGGCCTGTTCAGCCTGGTTAGCGGCTTGCGAAGGCAGGCCATGCGGTCTCGTGAAGTTTTGCCGATTACTGCTAGATTCCAGGAGTATTTCTGCTAATATAGCTTGCTATGGCAGATTCCGGGACACGCCGCTTCGCGCTGATTGCTGGCGAGGATGGCACGGTCGAGCGGCCAGCACGGGTGGAACCCGCTCTGGCCGACGTTCTGACGCTGCAACGCCGGGCCTCCGAGAGTTCCTCGTCGGAGGACGAGCGTGCGTTGTTTCAGGACACCCTGGCGGAGTACTGCTGGGCCAGGGATGTCGCAGGGCTGGCACCGACCACTTTGCAGTCGCTGGTCCAGCCGGTGATCGAGGTCTGCTCGTTCTACGACGTCATGCCGTGGCGACTGACGCCGGGCGCCCTGGACCACTACTTCGCTGGCGTTGGTAAGCCGAATCGCCACTCCACAATGCGCTCGAAGATAACCAAGATCGACAGCTACTTCGCCTTTCTCGAACAGCGGTACGCAGGGGAGATCCGACGCCGCTTCGGGGCTGCGGTCGAGTCGCCAGTGGACTCGTTCAACCGGCCGCGGCACCGGGGTGACTTCGGACTGCGGATCCCACCTTCGGCTCGGGCGACGAAGGAGTTCTTCGCCTCCTGGCGCGAGGCACTGCCGGGGTCGCGCAAGTATCCGGTCGCGGTGCGGAACTACGTGATGTCCAAGATCGCCTATTTGTCGGGAGTTCGCGCTTCGGAGCTCTGCGGCGTCCGAATGGGTGACGTTCACTGGGAGAATGGCCAGTGGGGTCGCTTCCTGGTCAGGGGCAAGGGCGCAAACGGGTCGGGGCCACGCGAGCGGGAGGCGTATCTTTTTGCCGAGGGGCGTGCCCTGCTGTGGTGGTATGTCGAGGAGATCCGTGGCGAGTTCCGCGACGACGCTGGAGACCCACACGCGCCGCTGTTTCCCTCCGAGCGGCTCCCGAGGGCGATCGAGGCGCTGAACTTGCCCATCGCGCCGCAGATGTGCCCGGACACCTTCCGTCGGGCCTTGAAAGACGCCTCCCGCGAGCACTTGCGGGGGTCGGTCACGCTGCTCTTTCCGCACCTCCTTCGCCATGCCTGCGCGACCCACAACTATGAGGCGGGGATGCCGTTGTGGGACGTTCAGGTCTTACTCGGCCATAGCTGGGCATCCACTACGGTCGGCTATCTCGCGACCGCGAAGGGCGACCCAGAGCGGCAGAGCCTTGAATCGTCCCGGCGAGCGGTTCGCCGATTGAGTGGGGAGGCGTGAAGCGGTGAAGTGGAACTTGCGCTGGGTCGCGGCCAAACGCGACATCTGGCGCCCGACGCAGCTTTTGGTCGCTTTCGAGGAAGTGGGGTTCACACCCTCGTTGAGCAAGGTCGCAGCCCTATGGTCCAACAAGCCGGTCACGCTGCGGCTGGACGACCTCGATAAGATCTGCGCGGCTCTAGGCTGCACTGTCGCCGACCTACTAGAAGCCGAGCCGACCGCCCTGGCAGATGGCAACCGGGAACGCGAGCGCCAGGCGGTGGGCGGCGAAACGGCTCCAGGACCCGGACCGTCCAGGCCCACGCCCCGGCCAGCGAGCGGTGGACCCCGGTCGTTGCCACCGAACTGACGGGAGGCGACCCTGATGGCCAGGGCGAGGAGGAGACCCCCGGTCGGCAGCTGCCGGCTTTGTGCGAGCTGGGGTACGGTGACGGCCGACCACCGGTGCCCGCAGTGTCAGCACCAGAACAGTCGTGCATTGGCAGGCGCGCGTGGTTTCCGCTTGGACAACTGCAGGCGGTGCGGCTGGCCAGGCATCGTTGCTTACGAAGGCACCTGCCGGCCTTGCCTCGCAGCCGTCTGCTTCGGACAGGATGAGGAGTGGATGTGGGCCGAGGTGCGCCGCGAATACTTACCGCCAGACCGGCCAAGGCAGCTGGCGTTCTTCCTGGACTGCCTCAGGCTGCCGCCGGCGCATCCTGTGCGCAAGACCGACCAGGCAAGGCTTCGTGCTAGACCCCCCACATGGTTCCAGCGGTCCGGCACTGCGCAGGTCCACGACGACCTCGACCTGTGTCCTGAGCAGATAGCCAGTCAACTCGGCTTGTTCGCCACCCCACCCCGACACTTCGATAGGTCCCACGCTTTCCGGCTGCAGGGCCGTGAGATCTCTGACCTCCGCTTACTTGTGACCGCACTGGAAGAGATTGCCCGGGAACGAGGCGTATTGTCGGATTCCTGGCTGCGGGAGACCCGGCCGATGGCAGTTCTCGCCTTGGCGGCTCGGGAGCCGGGAGAGCGAGCCGTGCGCGCCGAGACGCTCCCGGATCTACCCGAGATGCACCCGACTATCGGCCAGGCTTTGGCCCGCGCAGGACTGCTGGCACCTAAGCGCCCACGGGTCGTGCCGGCGTCCCGATTCGAAAAAGGAAGCTGTGCCCACTGCCTGGCCTGGGGAAACGATCAGCGGAAGATCTGCACTCTGTGCTGGAGTTGGAGCCGTAACCATGGCGTGGGCCAGTGCCGCCGATGCTGCCGAACACTGCCGCTGGACCAAGAGCTCTGCCGCTTTTGCAGACTGGTCCTGGCGGAAACCAGCACCGACCTCAGCGGCGCGGCACTGGTAGGCGGCGACCAGCTCTGGCTGGGCGGCCCCTTCGCCTTGCAGTTGTCGACCGCGAATGCCGAGCCCTCAACACGGTCCCAGGGGCGCCACGCAGCCAAGAGACGACAGGCCCGACGCGTTGCCCGCCTCGCCCAGCCGCTGTCCATGCATCTGGTGGACCCGGCCCAAGGAGTCCTGTTCGACGCCGCAATCCGGGATTGGCGTCGACTGACAGAAGCTGATCTGCCGAGGTTGACTGACTCGGCTGCTGCCCTGGCCGCAGACTTCAACCGCTACGTCACTGATCGGGGCTGGAAGATCGAGGACGTCAGGGGGAGTATCCGGGTGCTGAGAATCCTGGTGGCCCATTTGGGCGCTGACGCGCCGATCCGGGAGGTCGATGTCCGGGCCCTTGCAGCGTCAAGCTCCAACCACCAAGGAGCCCGGGTGATTGACTACCTACGACGCCAAGGCCTGTTGGTCTCGGACCAGGCGGTCGACGCCGACCTAGCCCGGGCTCGGTCCATCGCCGCCTCGCTGACGCCCAAGTTCGCCGACATGACAAGCGCGTGGATCGACGTGCTGACAGGGCAGGGCAGCAGGCCCAGCCGGACTGTGTCCAACGCCAGGATCTATGGGTACATCCAGGCCGTCGTGCCAATCTTGCGCCAGTGGAGCGCCGCCGGTGTCGGAGACTTGCGAGAGATCACCAAGGACGACATCGAGGCAGCCCTTCAGCCCCTTGAGGGATCAGCCGCCCGTAGTGTTCACGTTGGCCTGCGCTCTCTGTTCCGAGCGCTCAAGCGCGAACGGCTGATCTTTCGCGACCCCGCCCGCAAGGTCATCCTCAAGATCAGCCGACGCCTGCCAGCTTCTCTGCCCACCGACCAGCTGCGCGGCCTGCTCGACCACATCCCTGATACGCGCAGCCGCCTGATAGTTGCATTGATCGCCATCCATGCCCTCCGGCCCGGCGAACTACGGACTCTGCTGCTGGACGATCTCGACCGCTCCCTCGGGCGCCTGAGCGTCCGCCGTCAAGGGCGACCCGACCACGTCGTGTTCCTGGAGGAGATCACCCTCAACCTAGCCACGGCCTGGGTCTGCGAACGCAGCCGCCAATGGAGCCGCACAACCAACCCCCACCTGTTCGTCACCCGACAGACAGCCGCCTCCGACCACAATCCACCGCTCAGTGACTGCGCAATACGTAGGCCCTTCAGTCGACTCGGCCTGAAGCCCGGGCAACTACGTGAGGACCGGCTCCTCGACGAAGCCAAGGAAACCGCAGACCCGGTTCATCTCATGCGCGTCTTCGGGGTTTCCAGTGCCACCGCGATCCGCTACGTTGCCGCCGCCCACCCTGCGGACATCCGCCCCGACCCAATCGCTCCATGAACATTCAGAAGCCGCTGTGTTGCCCGCTACCGCCGCCTCGTCCGGTTTGCAAGATCGCGGCTAGGAGTACGACACGGGCCCTGCCCGGGCTGCCATTTGGTTACCCGAGAGGGCCCGGCCATCGGACAAGTCGGATGGCTCCGTGAAGGCGAATCAGGTCTCGCCCAGACTTCCAAGGCCTACCTGTGTGCTTCTCCAAGTGCTCGCTTACCGCTAGAGCGCTCTTCTCGACCAGCTTCTGGATCAGGGTCACACCGTCCGTGGCGTGCTTCTTCAACACCCGACCAGTTGGCGAACCACGATGGGCGATGGAACCGCGAAGGATGCACCAAGACGGTGTCGCAGGGGCGGACGATCGGGTGAGCGATCCTGACGGCCCGTCAGTGGGTGGCCGGCATGCGGGGCCACTGCAACGTCGTCAGAAGGTCTGGGTTGATCACCATGGCTTTGATGAGCAGCCACACGCTCGGGGCCGGGCCAGCGCATGCACCTCAAGGACGCCCGCTGTCCAGGACTTGATGCTTTCAGGCATCCCGCCCCAGACCATGTCCCCAAGTAGAAGGATGAATAGTTCTTGGCATAATTGACAGCAAGAAATTAAGTCGTCAGGATGCTCTCATGACACGACTGCTGACCCAGAGCGAAGCCGAAGTACTGCTCGATGGACATAGCCTGACCATCACTCAGGTGCTGGCAGACGGGTGGGCGAGATGGCGCAAGCTCGTCAAGAGCGACACCGAACTCGGCGCGATCCTGAGTAACCGCACCCGCGCCTCGATCGTCTATGACTGCATCCGGCACGCCGCCCTCACCTCCTTCGTCGGCGCTGAGGATGTCGTGGTGAGCGAGGACCGCGGCTTCCTCCTCCTGTCCTTCAGCCAGCGGATCATCCTGCGATTCAAGAAGTACCGCGGTGCCACCTTGCGCACTTCCAGTACGCCCACCCGGCAGGCATTGGAGTACGGCAGCCAGGTCCTACCCGGCATGGAATCCCTAACCCACCTCATAGCTGGCTACTTGCCTGACGAGGTGGGCATCGGACTTGACCGCGCCGCCATCACTTGTCCGACGACAGCCGGTATCGAGTGGGTCATCGAGTTGGACCTCACTCGCGTGGTCGGCGGCGAGGTTGACGAGCGTGACCTCGCGCCCGTCACCCACGTTGAAGCGGCCGACACGACGGTGGGTACGATCATCCGGCCCCGTCGCGCCGAACAGGATGAATTGGGGGCCGACCAGCAGACACCTTCGGAAAGGTAGATCATGATCCCGCGCATGCTGACCCTCGCGCGGGAGTCCCGTAGCCTCTCGCAGTCTCAGCTTTCGAAGCTCACGGGGATCGGCCAGCCGATCCTGTCGAAGGCGGAGAATGGCGTGGCCGCACTCTCTCCCGAACGCCTGGACATAGTCTCCGAGGTGCTTGACTATCCACGCGAGATCTTCGACTGGGCTGATGAACACCTCGGCCTGGGCCCATCCGGCTTCTACCACCGCAAGCAGTCGGGACTGGGGCAAACCGCTTTGAAGCGCATCGAAGCCGAGGTTGCGTTTCTTGTCATGCAGCTTCGGCGTCTGGAGCGCAGTGTGGAGATCGAACCAGCACATCGGCTCCCTGTCCTCGATGCCGACGAGTACTCACCGGAGCAGGCGGCGGAGGTGGTGCGTGCCACCTGGCTTATGCCCAGCGGTCCGGTCTCCAATGTCGTGCGCCTTGTCGAACGCGCCGGGGTAGTCGTGGTCAGGCGAGACTTGCGATCACCCAAGATCTCGGCCCTCAGTATCAATCCGCCAGGGGACCTGCCCATCATTGTTCTCAATACGGGTATGCCCGCTGATCGTGAGCGATTTACGATCATGCATGAGATCGGACACATGGTCATGCACCAGATCCCGCGCGACAACGGGGAGAAGGAAGCCGATGCTTTCGCCTCCGCTTTCCTGATGCCAGCACTAGATATCTCGCCCTTCCTTGCGGGTGGCATGAGTATCCAGAAGGCGGCGCAACTTAAGCAGCACTGGCGTACCTCCATGTCGTCAATCATTCGATGCGCTCACACGCTGAGAAAGATCGATGACGCTAAGTATAAAAGTCTGATGGTTCAGATGTCGCAGTACGGATATCGCAAGAACGAACCAGGTGAAGTCCCGCAGGAAGAGCCGACCATCTTGGGTAACGTGTTGGCTGTCTTCCGCGACGACCATGGATACAGCGAGCAGGAACTGGCCACCGTTGTAGGTCTGAAGCCACGCGAGTTCCACACCTGCTTTGGTGCCGGTCGCCGACTTCGGGCCGTATGACGGTGACTGTGGGCCGACTCCCATGAATCGGAGTCAGCCTGCACCGTGCTGGAAGTCAACGACACCCGCATGTCCGCCAAGGTGTTCGAGGTCGGATGCTCCATCACCCGTCACCCTCGGCGAGCCGCTTGACTGAGGGGCCCTTCCGGTAGGGCCTCCGGCATGGAGATCGCGGCGACGTCAGCCCGGCTGAGGAAGCCCTTGCGGGTCAAGTACTCCGCTGGAGTTTCTCGGCCTTCAGCTGTTGGCGCGGGCGCAGGCCGCCGCATGTCGATGTTCAGCACGGTCACTGAACTGAGGCCAGCACTTTCTGCAGGCACGCCACGCTGGCCACCGCCTCGTCGTAGTTGTTCAGCCTTGGGCCGCAGCGGAGTACGGGTCTCCCCGACCAACTCTGCAGGACGGATCCCATCGAACTGACGCAACATAGGTTGGGAGCCGGAGAACGGCTATAGCATCGGCGTTGCCACATCACAGGGACCAGGTAAGGGTGACGGATGAGCCAGGACCGCAGGCTGACCAGAGTGCGGGTGGAAGGCCTGTTCGACCGGTTCAACCACAAAGTTGACTTCCCCGCAGGCGATACCTTCGTGATCGTCCACGGCCCCAATGGGGTCGGGAAGACCAGGCTGCTGGATCTTGTGGGCGCTATCGCGTGGCCCGTGAACTTCACCGAACTGACCCGCATTCCCTTCAGGTCGTTGGAATTGCGGTTCAGCGATGAATCGATCCTCAAGGTTGAGAAGACAGAGGTACCAGAACCTAACGGTCTTCGTTTCGATCTCTGTGGAGACCACGTCGAGACCGAGACCTGGTCTCCACGGGCATCGGCCCAGACATCAGATGCACTGCATCGGTGGCTCAGCGCGGCCTCAGCGGCCGGCGCACCCTTGTCCCCACGCGAGCGAGAATTGCGCAACCTTCTCGCTCACGGGTTCGATGTGGATATCGCGACCAGGTTTAGCGAGCTGGGCCCGGCGCTTCGACGGGACCTCCAGGAGCTCACCGAGCCTGCACCGGAGAGCTTGCGCGAGTTCCTCACTGATTTCAAAGTACACTTCATCGACACGCACCGCCTCCGCAGCTTGCAGAGCTCCGAGGAACGACCGGGGCGGGCCCGGACGGCTGCGACGCTGACCAAGGTGGAGGAGTTCTCCAAGGAATTGCGAGGCCGACTCGCCAAGGCGCTGGAGGATAACTCTCGCACCTCGCAGGATCTGGATCGCACCTATCCGCGGCGGCTCTTGGAGGAGCCGGCGGACGTGAGCGAGCAGGAGATCCGGGACCGCTACGTGGCTCAGGAGGAATGGCGGCGCCGATTGGGGGAAGTATCGCTGGTCGACGAGCAGACCGAAGTGATCGAGATCCCGGAGCAGATGGAGTACTGGCAGCGGGCCGTGCTGTGGACGTACCTGCGGGACACTGAGGACAAGCTATCCACGTTCGATGACATCCTCGACCGTGTCTCCCTGCTACGTGACATCGTCAATAGTCGTTTCCTCTTCAAGAACCTGGAAATCGACGGAAGTCAGGGCTTTAAGATCATCGGCGATGGCGGGGAGGAGCTGGACCTGGCGTCGCTGTCGTCTGGTGAGCAGCATGAACTCGTTCTCACCTACGACTTGCTGTTTAACACGGAGCCTGGCGCACTGGTTCTCATCGATGAGCCAGAGATCTCGTTGCATGTCTCATGGCAGAAGGCCTTCATGCGTGATCTGCAAAGGATCGCCGAGCTAGTGAAGTTCCGGACAATCATCGCAACGCACTCGCCACAGATCGCCGGAAAATGGGCAGACCGCATGGTTGTCCTCGGCCCGGACGCGGAGTAGGGCCCCAGTGTTCGACGACCTTGACGGCGACGACCTGTACGCCGAGCTGATCATGTTGCGTTCGAACGATCTGCGTGCCTTCATCGTCCTTGAAGGACCAACTGATTGCCACGTACTCGACGAATTCGTCAACGACGAGCACTTCACGACTGTCCCAGCCCTCGGTAAGGACCGCGCGCTCGGCGCGATCGCGCGCCTCGACGAAGGCACAGTCCTGGACGTCTTCGCGCTCCTGGATCGAGACTGGGTCGGCATCTTGGAGGAGGGAGTCAAGCGCTCCGAGGTGGCCTACACCGACTTTTACGACATGGACGCGTGCATCTTCTTCACGCCGGGCGTCTACGAGAAGCTCGCAGCCACGTTCTGCACGGACCATACTTTCAAGCGCGGGGCACCTGGTTGCTCACACCACGACATCAGTACCGCCTGTGTTGACCTGGCCCTTGCTGTCGGGGTCCTCAGGTTCATATCGAGTCGTGAGGGCTTGGGCCTTGCCTTGCGCAAATTCCCTCTCGACCAGGTCGCAAACGTTCACAATGGCTCAATTGACCTCGGCAAGCTGATCACGATTGCTTGCAGGAAGGCTGACAAGAACCCAGACGACTACCCGAGCCTCCTAGATACCCTGCAACGCGAACTCGCGGCCATCAAGGAACCGCGTCGCTACTGCTCGGGACACGACCTGGCGAAGGCCTTCCATCTGGTCGCCAAGCGACGCTGGGCCACCAAGATTGGCGCGGACGTCATCGAGCGGTCCGCACGTGCTGCCTACGGCCGTGATCACTTTGAGCAGGGCGGAATTTACCGAAGCACGAACCACTGGACGACCATCAGCGGTGAGACCGCGTGGCGCCTGGCAAGTGCAGCGGGGTAGTCGGAGAACGTAGGGCGGTTGACCATCGCTAGCCTGCGGCGCACCCCACATCGTTGCAGGCTGGCCGATCAACATCCTCCTGCACCGGGGCATGCCTGACTTCCCGCAGGTCGCCGTAGCAACGCAAGCGGGCTCCAGGAGTGAACGCATCAACTCTTCACTGCGCGTTGCACCGGCTGGCCAAATGATCTTGATTCGGCAAAGAAGAAACGTTGCATCTTCCCGAGTGCTCCTCGTCATCGTTCCGAGTCGCTGATGCAATCAGGAGCAAGCAGCCTGTGTCTAGCCATTGGTGACGGGTTGTTGCTGGGAGCATAGAAGCTACCGCCCAGTGCGGAGAAGCCCCGGTCGTGCTGCTCGGCGCAGGCCGGGTGTTCCATTGGTACCCGTCATGCAACTGGTACTCGATCGCGGTGTCCAAGCGCTCTCGCAGTGCGCCGGCGCTCAGAGCCTACTCCCAGATCTCGCCCGAGTTATCCGCTGGCCAGCCCCTGAGCGCCACCTGTCCTGTGGAGCACACCGCCGAATCGAACTAGCTGACCGGGCCACTCCAACCGCGCTGCTTGACCGCCTTTGGCGGCGGGTGATATCGGATGCGGCGCCCGGAGTGGCGTGCGCGGGAGGGGTAAGCCGTGGCGTCATCGGGATTGAGTAGCAGCGGTACAGCGGTTAACGTTGAGATTGATCTTGGTTTCGTGTGACGCCCAGGCGTCATGCGGCCGGTAACCCTGGCGGCCGCCGGTGTTGCGGCGAGTCTGGCCCGGCGGGCTGCGCGTCGGCGGTACGCCCGCGACCGACGTGGAGTCCGGGGCCGCCTAAGGCTGTGTGCCCAACAGGTCGTTGAGCGCAGCACGCACCTGCTCGACGTCGTCCCCGGCGTAGGCCGTGATCCGGCCCGCCCGGAGGGACGCGGCAACGTCCACCAGCAGCATCCTGGGCGGCTCGTACCAGTTCGCTGGCTTGTCCCACTCCGCCTCGTCACACGCGAACACAGGCCGGTACTTGGCAATCTCCCGCAGCGGCACGTTCTCGAAGGTGGTGCCCAGCCCGGCCGCCCTTGCCTCGCGTTCACAACCAGGACTCGCAGCAGTGGATACCTCGACGACCGGCAGCCCGATCCCCCGCGCGAAGACGATCATGTTGACAGCCCCCGCGAACGGGCAGCGGCAGAAGCGCGGATACACGCAATAGTCCTCCGCGTCCTCATCCAACGTCTCGCGGATTTTGCTGCACTGCTCGGCGATGACCGCCGACGCGCCTATCGGTGCACTGCAGCACAGCCGGTGCACCACCGTCTTGTAGATCTGGCTCGCGTAACTGATTTCGTCATCTGCGATGGGAGTGCGGCAGATGGAGCACGGCGGGCACCCGTCTGCCTGCCACTTGCGTCGTATCGCGCGCCGGATGGCAGAGTCGGAACGTCGGGGAGCGTCGTCCATGTCAGCAACGTAGACGCGGTACTGCCCCCAGCGCAGGAAGATCCGCTGCCCCGCCTACGCCAATTCCCGCCCCGATACTCCAAGGGCCTCCTCCTGCTCCTGGTCGTCCTCCTCCGCCCAGGTGCCGAAGGGGCCGGGCAGGCCGGGCTCCTCGGCGCCGAGGAGCGGGGCGCCGCCTTTGGTGCGGTGCTCTGCGGGGATCACCGGGCGGTCTCTTCCTGGCGGTCGGCGGCGGTCAGCTGGGCGCGCTGGCTGACCAGGCGATCACGCAGGTCGGTCTCCTCGGGGGTGAGCGGGCCGTCGGGCCGCAGGATCCGCGCGGGCTTGGGCCGCAGCGGCCGGCCGTCGTCCACCGCGGCGAGGGCGGCGGCCTCCTCGGCTTCGGCGAGCGCGCGGTACACCGAGGCAACCGACGGGTTCTCCCCAGCGTTCTTGCCGGTCTTGATGACCAGCTTCTTGGCGATCTCCGGCACCGGGACGCCCTTGTCCTTGAGCGCGACGGCGAAGGTCAGCATGTCGTCGTCGATGACCTTCGGCCGGCCGCCGTGGTTGCCCTTGCGCGCGGCGGTCTGCTGGCCCTCCAGGGTCTTCTCCCGGATGTAGTTGCGGTCCAGCTGGGCGGCGACGGCCAGCACGGCGAACAACATCGAGCCCATCCCGTTGGGGTCGTAGACGCCAGTCAGCGGGCCAGTGAGGAGTTCGAGCAGGATGCCGGCTCCCTCCAGGTCGGCGGAGAGCTGCATCAGCTCGGCGGCGTTGCGCGCCAGGCGCTTCATCTCGTGGACGGTCAGGATCACGACCTGGTCCGGGGCCGCCTCCTTGAACGCGGTGGCGAGCTTGAGGGCGGCCGCCATCTCCGGGCGGTGCTTGACCCGGGTGCTGATCTTCTCCCGGAAGATCTTCGTGCAGCCCGCGGCCTCCAGCGCCTCGATCTGGCTCG
The DNA here is from genome assembly GCF_000787775.1 of Streptacidiphilus carbonis. Lineage (GTDB taxonomy): Bacteria > Actinomycetota > Actinomycetes > Streptomycetales > Streptomycetaceae > Streptacidiphilus > Streptacidiphilus carbonis. The sequence continues at coordinate 34,783 of NZ_BBPM01000053.1, forward strand.
CCAGCTCCTGGCTGACCATCGACGTGCGGGCGTACCCGATCCGTACCGGCTGGCTCCCGGCGGCGGGCTCGGGGACGACGGCCAGCGCCGGGCCTGGCTGCCAGGTCCGGCCCGGGCCGCGGTCGGCGGGGATGAGGACGTCGAGGTCCTCGCGCAGCGCAGGTACCAGGATGAAGCGCGGGGTGTGGTACTTCGCGGCCACCTTCCCGCCGAGCGTGCGGCACGGACTGCCGGCCAGCACCTCGCACTTCGGGCACTTGTGGCGTTCTACCGCAGATGCGGCCTGATCGGGCGTCAGATCCATGGCGGAAGTCTCTCAGAAGTGCGTCGCAGAAGTCCGGAGTTCTGAGAGGTTTTCTGCGAGACAACACCCGGACAAACCAGACCTGTTTCGGGGTCCTCTCAGAACTCGCGCATCTGATCATTTGTGAGAAGGATCGCCGCCGCGCCTGGCTCACGGACTCCGTGCTCAGTCCTTTGCGACAGAGTGGAGTTCCTCCGCCGGGACGGTGCTGGCTCGTCCCGGCGCCGTCGCGGGGAGCCGCCCGGCCTTCCGCGCCTGAGCGACCAGCCGTCCGGCGTGACTGCGCGAGCAGGGCAGTTCGTCCTTCACGGCGAGCACGGGCGGTCGCCCCTCAAGTACGGCCTGCTTGTAGATCGCCGCCACCCGGGCGAGCCGCTCGTCGTCAGTCTGGGAACCGCGGCCCTCGCGTACCGGGCGGCCACCGTAGAGTCCTTCGACTCCCTCAACCTGGTACCAGCCGTGCTCGGCGTTGACGATCTCGGCGGGGCGTCGGACCAGCGTGATGCCGGCGTTGACCAGTCGCTCAATTGGGATCTTGCGGAGGATCTTCTGTGTGATGGGCGCGCCCATCCCCATTATCGGGTGTTCCACCTGCAGTACGGACACCTGGGGACCGTGGTCGGCGATCAGCACGAGCATGGCGACGGTGAAGCCGTCCATCTCGGTGCGCACCGTGAAGCGGGAGGGGTAGGCCCAGCCCTGTTCGGCGAGTACCCATCCGGCTCGGTCGTCGGGCTCTGCGGTCAGATCTGTAGAGGTCACCCCCTTATGGTACGGCCGAGACACATCCATACTAATTCTCCCGCTCATGTCATGAGGTGGAGCGGCCTCTCGGCTTGGTATGGCCGTGACACAGCCGTACCATGGGCGCATGGATACCAACTATGAGGCCGCCCCCGGCGGCCGCACACAGAATCAGGTCCCGACTCCGCAGGTCACCAAGGTGGCCGGTGGAGCTCATGCCGGAGTCGAGAAAGGCGTCACCGCCGATCTCATCACCGCCGTCCACGCGATTGGCGGACCTGCAGCAGTGGGCGCTGCGGCCAAGTACGGCCTGCAGTACGGCGCGAGCGTCGTGAACACGGTTGTCACCCAGCGTGCCGAGACCCATCGGGAGCAGCTGCGGCAGGCTGGCGAGACCGAGCGAGCACGGATTGCCCAGCAGGCGGCGACGCCACCGCAGCTCGAACCGCCCGTGTCCGAGTAGTCCCGCTCCTGGGTACGGCTGCGGGCCCGGCACCGGCACGGTGGGGGCCCGCAGCCGTACCCAGGACATCACCCCGGTCCGGTTCCGCTCCGCCGGGGGCGCCTGACCGATGGGGTGGTCGGTCGTGACGCTGGACTGAGCTACTCGTCGACCTGGTCGTCTTCGTCCACCGCTGCCGGGTCGCGCAGCGGCCGCAGCCCGTTCTCGGGTTGGGAGGCCGTGAAGGCGTACCGGCCCAGGAGGTCAAATGCCCGGCTTTCAGCGGGGACAGGCGGGCCACGTCCTCGTCCAGGCCGTCGTGCTCGCGCTGTTCGGCGGGCAGCGCCCGCAGCGTTTCGACGACGGCGTCCAGATAGCGGGTGTTCCACAGCACCACGGCGTTCAGCACGAGCTCCAGGCTGGCCAACTGGTCCTCCTGGCCGTCGCGGTACGCCTGCTGGATGTGGCCGCGCTTGCCGTGGCAGATCGCGCGGGCCAGGGTGTGGCGGGACTCCTGCACGGTCAGCTGGCGGTTCATCCGCCGGCGGTAGGTGTCGTCCACCGGGTCCACCAGGTCGAACAGGTGGAAGGTCTTCTCGATCCGGCCGTACTCGGCGAACGCCTGCCCCAGCGGAGTGGGGTGGCCCTCGCGGCCGAACATCCGCAGCAGGTCGTAGGCGCGGACCTGGTTGGTGATCAGCGACCCGGCCACACGCAGCATGTCCGGCCACTGCTCGCGGATCTTGCGCAGGTTCACCTTGTTGCGGGCGATCGCCTTCAGCGGCCCGTAGCCGGCCTGCGGCTCGCCGACGGGTATCTCGGCGCGCCAGAACCGCTCGTCGGCCAGGTCGCGGAAGCGCGGCGCGAAGCGGAAGCCGAGCATCTTGAAGATCCCGAAGACCATGTCGGAGGCGTTGTTGGTCGCCACCATCTCCGGGCGCACACCGCCGTCCAGGTTCAGCAGGGTGTCCAGGATGAACAGGGAGTCGCGCGGCGTGCCGGGCACCAGCATCGCCGATCCCCGAAACTTGATCATTAGGTGCGTTTAGCCAGGTCAGACCCCACTTCTGGCCAAAATACTTGGGTGAGGGCGCCGAGTTGATGCTCCGCTTGGGCACCACGAACCGCAGCCCGTCCACCGATGCCAGCAGCCCGCCGCCACAGCTCTGCGCGAGCGGCACCCGGGCCTGGGCGGAGATCAGCATCGCGTTGGCCGCAGCGATCGTGTCGGCCCGCAGGGGGCGTTGTCGATCTTCGCGGGGCGATCTTCAAATAACGAAGGTTTTTTGAAGGTCATGCCAGGGCTCGTCGCGATGACTCCTTGGGCATTGTTCTAGAAAACCACTCTTGACTGCCTTTCTAGAAGGAGTAGCTTGGAGGCATGACTAAGAGTGAAGATCGGCTGATGCCGACGGGTACCTGTTGGTGCGGATGCGGAACCGAGGTCGGGCTCGGCTCCTTCTTCTCCCAGGGACACGACAAGATCGCAGAAGCCGCCCTCTTGGCGGCCCGGTATGAGAACTCCGTCGCCCGCCTCATTGCCCACCATGGCTTCGGTCCCGACAACGGCATCCGCGAGGCCGCAGTCGAGAGCGGTTACTGGGGGGCGTGCCCCGGAACGGACTGCAACTACCTCGGCACTCCGGCCAGCATTCGAAACCACCGCAAGAAGGCCCAGCACTAGGGACCGCCCCACAGTGGGCTCTGTGAAGACCGCTGGGTCGGTTTCGACCTACCCGGCGGTCAGGCGCGAACACGACGAGCACGCAACCGCGACGGAACCCTCTCGCTGACCTGCGGCTGAGCCCTTAGCGTTGTTTTTTCGGCGAGAACTACTGGGCCCCCGTAAGCTCGCGAGCAGCGGTCTCCTGAATCTGCCGGACGGCTGCACGCCAGAGCCGCCCTGTTGACCGATGCCGGGGCGGCTCCATGCTAGTTGAGCAGTGCACCATGACCGGCGAGAGCGAAGGCGTCATGGGCGTCGAGGAACCCGCCCCAAGTCTCCAGGATCTCCTTCTCCGCCTTGTCCCAGCGTTTGCGGTCCTCGTCGTACCACTCACCCGGAATCTCGCTCCACCCTTCCCTCACCTTCATCGGGAGCATTCCTTCATCGGTTCTCGTGAGCAGATCGCGGGCGGCGGCCAGGAACACGCGGTAGGCGCGCTCAACGTCGGTGTCGTGGAAGCCGCGTGGATCGGCCTCGCGCACGGTAACAAACTCGTCAAGACTCGTTAGCACGTCGGTAGGGACCTTGTTGCCGAGGAAGGTCCCCTCTGCGAGCACTGACAGGGCCCGCTGGAGAGCGGAGCTGGACTCTATGGATCCAAGAAACTCCGTGTCTTTGAATCGCCGCAGAGCGTTGCGCTGGTTGTGCAGGCCGACAGGCTTGTCCACGTCGTAACGGCCTGCCGGATGGCGATCACCACTGGCGGAGGCGGCAACGTCTTCAAGGGACAGGGAGTTGCCCGCAACCTTGCTGGCGAAGCCGGGGCGATCGGCGAGCGTGGCCAGGGGGACGGCAACGAGCTGGGTGCCCGGGTAGTTTCTCGCACGGTCGGTGGTCACGACCCCGGTCAGCAGGTTCCCGCAGAACAGGGCTGCCCCGGATGCCCCGGACCAGGGTGACGATGCACCAGGAGTACTGGGGGTGGCGACTTCGTCGATGTGCGCGGTGATCAGCCCGGACTTCAAGCCGGTCAATGTCTCGATGTGCCCGCTGATCTGCTTGGTGTCCCGCTGCCCGTCCCGTTGTTCAGCCTCGGGGAACCCCACCGCGCGGCAGGAGACACGCGACTCGACGGCACCGGGTGACGGCAGGCGCCCCCAGCGTACGGGTGCTGCTGAGGCCGGTGGCTGCCATGCTGCGTCGGTGATGAGCAACAGGGCGGCGTCGGCTTGCGGGTCCTGCTCGACGTCGGGCGGTTGCTCGGGCCACAGCACACTGGCTGCCACCCATGTGGCCGGCGGCTCCCCGTACACGGCGAGCCGCCGCACCTCCAACGCCCGCGCGGAGGCGGAGTCGGCATCCCGGACGTTGTGGTGGGCGGTCAGGACCAAGCGGTCAGTGATGAGATAGCCGGTCCCGGCGATCTTGCCTGCCGGATTCCATACCTCCACCACTCGCTGCACGTCCACTAACGGTCCCCTTCTCTGCATCTCACAAGCGGGTCCCAGTCGGGGCGTTACTGGGGACGCTGGCTGCTCTGGGCGCTGATGTTCTGGTCCTGACCGTCTTTATCGACCGGCTGCAAGGTGATCTTCAGACGGGATGTGGCACCGGTCGCGTATCCGGCTTTCGCCTCGACGCTGGCGCTCCAGGGCAGGATCGATACCTTCGCTCCGGCCTGGGCGTCCTTCTTGACGTCTACGGCGAACTCCATCTCCACAGGGCCGGGGCGGAAGTGGATCTTATGCCCGCGACCGTCGTCCATGGCCTTTTCCAGCTCGGCCCGTATCGCGCTGATGGCCTCGGACAATCCCGCCCACGGCTCCTGTGACATGAGTCCCCCTGTTGCGCTGCGATGACGTTAGGTGGGTAGCGTAGCGACTGCCGACCGGAGAAATGCCCGAGAATAACGATCTACCGAGGGCCAGGACACGCCCGCTGCGGATCTAGAGTTGCTCGGAGCATTGGAACGGTGGTCAGCGTGTTCGGTGGCTACGGTGCAGCTCGAACAGGCGGTCACAGCCCAACGTTCACCCGGTCCGCGAACTCCCGCGCTTTCGCGAGCGTCTCCGGGCTTCGGCTGAACGTAAGGCGGAGCTGGTTCTTCTTCAACTCACACCAGTCCGTGCGCACCTTGTCCTTCAGCACGATGTCCAGTCGGCGGATGCCGTCCTTCACCTCGATCCGAGCGACATCACCGACATACACCCCCGGCCAGGAAGCCGACCCGGCGTGAGCTTTGGCCACCAATTTGGACAGATAATCGAACCAGATCACCTGCCCGTCGAACGTCCAAATGGCCTTTAGACCAGGGGCGTCGCCCTCGAACACGATGGGCTCGGCCAGTCTGCTGTACTCACCGGCCTGCGCCCATTCCGCAACCCGCGCAGCTACAGCTCCCCGAGTCTGCTCGTTGACGAGCCTCTGCCTGGCAGCGCTCTCATGCAAGGCACCACCAACAGCGTGCATGGCATTGGACACGTCGGACCCGCCGACCGACGTGGATACCGACACCCCTGGCGCAACGCGCACCCCGATCCTGAACTTCACCGCTGACCCACCGCCCGCCCCTGCAGGCGCGCAGCCCGACTGCCGCAGCACCTCGACTATGAGGCGCAGCCTAGCGCCCGCAAGGCAACCAGGCGGACGTCGGCTCGTTGCACCAGTGCGCTGCGTTAGGCAGCGCTCGCGCGCGGCTTCGACCTGGCCACCGCGCCCCACCCGCTGATCTGCGTCGACGACGCAGGCAACTGGCTCGTTATGGAGACTGCGGCCTGGACGGTCGCGTCGACGGCCGGGACGGCGTCGTGACCGCCTCCGAGCGGGTGCCGGCGGCGCTGGCCGCGCTGCCGGACCAGGTGCGCCGCGACCTGCTCGAGGACTGGCCGTCAGCCGCGCGGGACCTGTACGGGTTCCTGCTCGGCTTGTACGGGGAGGGCGACCCGCTGCCGCTCGCGGCGGCCGGCTGGATCGGGCACCACGGCTCGGTGCACACGCAAGTCAACTACGCCCGGCACTTCCGGGCGTGGGAGCGGTACGTCCGCGAGTGTGCAGTGCACCCGCTGCAGGCACTGCTGCCGCTGGCGGACGCCTTCGCCCAGCACCCGACCACCTCAAGGGCGGAGCCCGGAAGAAGAAGCCGATCCCGCCGCTGGTCTGGGACGCGATCCAGACCCTGATCGATGAGCGCACCGAGGGCTTCATCTTCGTCACCAGCACCGGCAGGCCGCTGGACGAGCCTGCGGTGTGGCGGATGATCCGGCTCCGCCGCCCGCACCGCCGGCCTGCCCCAGGCGGACCGAATCCACCCGCACATGACGAAGCACCAAGCCGTCTCCGGCGCCCTGGAGAAGCAGATCCCGCTGGCCGACGTGCAGGACGGCACGGACCACAAAGACCCGCGTACGACGCGCCGGTACGACCGGCGCCGCCACCTGCTCGACCGCTCTCCCGCCTACACCCGCACCGCCGGCCTGGCCGAGCGGATCAGCGGCGACGCCCTTCCGGGCCGTTGACCAGTGGGACACCTCATCTGAGTCTGCGTGAACGGCTTGACAGTGTCGAACCAGGCGGCGGGTGCCGCCGTCGGTTCGCACTCGATCACTGATCGGACATCCCACCTGAGCGAGGAATGGCTGTCCGCCTTGACCAGCTTCATCATGGTCGCCTCCAGCCCGAAGCTCCCGAAATTGCCATCCGCGGACCTCAGGTGCTGCATCGCGACAATCCGGTTGCGGGCGTCGATCCACGCTTTGGTGCGCCTGACCTCGCAGGCATCCAGGAAGGCACGGAACTGCCCCTCGCTGACGGGGAGCGTCTGCCGCAGGACGATGCGCCGCGCGGTGTTCCGCGGCAGTATCCCGAACTGGCCGCCGCGCTGCTCCATCTCCCGGTAGGTCGGAGCGCCGGCCCGCTCGTAGAGCTCGACCAGAGCCTCGCTGAGCATCTCCGGGGTGGAGACCAGGTCCGGGTTGGGCAAGGCGGTGCTGGGCCGCCCCGAGGTGATCCGCCGGTATTGGTAGCGGGCCTGACGCCACAAGGCGACTGCCTCATCCGTCTTGCCGCCGCACAGCTCCGTCCACGCCTGGACGAACGAGCGCTTCGGGACCATGCTGCCCGAAGCGGCGCGGCGCACGGTGACGACGTCGACGTCCAGCAGCTCCGCGAGCTCCGCGTTGGTGCAGGCCGCGCCCTCGCGGAGCTCGCGGAGGTACGTGGCGAGCTTGCCCACGGCCTGGATCCGCAGGTCGACGGGTGCTTCGTTACGACACATGGCGCGCTCCTCAGGCGGTGGCCGCGAGGGCGCGCCGCAGGAAGGCGGCGATGCGGCCAGCGGACCTGGTGGTGGCTGCCGCGCCGATCGCGGCGGCTCCACCAAGGAGGGCCAGGATCGTGTGCGTCGTGGTGCCACTGGCCGCGAGGACGGCCGCCGTCACGACGATGACGATGACGACCACGGCCTCCGGCCAGGTCAGCCACCGGGGCGCGGTCGGGCTCTGCGCGCAGGGCGCGCCGGTGCCGGTCTTCGGCATCTCCGGGTGGTGCTTTGAACGTGTAGACATGGGTGTTCCCCTCCGCGGCGGAACGGCGGTGTCCGCCGTTCCCCCGCCTGGACGTGTATTGGCTCCGAACCTCGAAGTCCCACGGGCGGTTGGCGTCGCCCTCGCGTGTGCCTCGCGGTGATTGCTGTGACTATCCTTCCAGTCCGGCTGAACCAAACGGGTGCGCGAAGGCTTTCCGGAGCGCCATAACGACATTGGTGCACTTCCGTTCTGATGACTCCTCAGGGTGATCAAGGTGTTTTGCCGGGTACCCCGTTAGGAACTGTGACCTGCGGGTTTGATGGGTTCCCGGGGCTCGCCGGACCGGTTTCGCGGACGAAAACGACATCCGTGCGCGAGATTCGGGTTGCTTTGGAGCACCCGGCCTTGCAAGCATGCAAGCAACAGGTGCTGTCCGGTTGATGTGATATAACCGGCGGCGCTCCCCTGGACCTACTGGCTCCGAACCTACGGTGATCAGGGATTTTGTGGGAATCGTGTTGGCGCACGATCCCACGCGCCTGGCCGGTATGCACCATTTGCGTACCGGCCACATGCATGTCCGGATGCCTTGAACTTGCTGCTTCAAGAGCGTCTGTTCGCCTTTTCAGCGTCGGCGGACCCGCTCTCGTCGAGATGCTCACAGGCGCTGGCGACGGCCGTTCTCCGACACCTCTCGCTGACACCGGTGGGCCGTCGGCAAGGAGTTCACCGCGGCGGCCATCGTCAGCGAACTGAGGGTGTCTGCCGACTGATCAGGTCAATCCCTGCGGTTGCTCGCTTCTTCGCAGGCTGAGCCGCCACGATTTAAAAACTCGTTCCAGGGATCATGGCTAGCCGTATCTCCAGCGCTCAGCGTGGGACTGGAGGATGATGCGGGCGTGGTTTCAATACAGTCTCTGCTGCACGCGGCACCTTCAGAGTTCACCATCGAGCGAGTCCGCGCCCTGGTGCACCAGGTCGGTCCCGAGGCGCCGACCGTCGAGTACAAGGAGAAGATGGCCGACAGCGTCGCCCGAGGAGTCGCGGCGCTGGCCAACACCTACGGCGGTCTCCTGCTGATCGGGGTCACCGACAAGACCAGGTCCGCGAAGGGCGTCAACGAGAAGACCATCGACGCGGTGGCCGACCACTGCCACGCCAAGATCGAACCTCCCTGGGTCCCTGAGATCATCCCGGTGCCGCTAGGCCAAGGCTCGGACCTGTACGTGCTGGTGCTGCGCATCGTCCCCGGCCTGCACCCGCGCCCGCTCCTGGTCGACGGCGTCGCCTATGTCCGCGACCACAGCACCACCCACGCCGCGAACTGGCACAGGCTCAAGGAGCTGTTCGCGGAGACCGTCTCGGCGCAGGAGCCGGCCTGGAATCTCCACGCCCCCGACCTTCCTCGGAGCTCCCAGGGCGGTCCCGACTCCACGGTCGACTTCGTCATCCGCACCGGCTTGAACTTCCCGGTCTCCGCGGAGGCACTATGGCGGCCTCTCTCGGAGCGGACCGTCGACGCGTTCGCCGACGGGCTCAACACGTCTCGGCTCAACAGCATGCTCCGCCGCTTGAGCATGGGCCCGACCTGGAATGGTGGTCTCAGCCCCTTCGAGCGATGGGGCTTCAACCGCTCGCGCGATGTTCGGCTTCGGTGGTCGGCAGTTCCTGAGCGCTGGCCGACGGAGACCGAGCCCCCAGTGCAGGCCATGGCACACCTTCAGGTTCCCGGGGCGTACGGACAGCACGAGCAGCGACTCAAGGTCGAGCTAGACGTCATCGCCAGAATCAGCGACATCACCGACGTACTGCAGCGGGGTGTGCGTCACATCGAGCCGACCCGCGAACGGATCAGCGTTCACCGGCTCGCCGGACTCGTGGATGCGATGGTGGATGCGATGGTCAACCCAAGCGTCGTCGCGCCCTTGGCCGAGCTGGCGGCCATCGACCCGCTGGCCGTCCCGCAGCCGCGCAACGTCCACATCGTCATGGGGCGGCCGGTCTCTGAGGTCCTCGACACCGCCGCTCTGACGCCCATCCCTAACGCCGGCGGATCGCACGGGGCTCACCTCCTCGTCGACCCGGCACTCGACCTCGCCGACAGCGCCGAGCGCTGGAAGCAGGTAACGCTCTGGATAGAGCAGGCCGCGCTCGACGCTGGCCTGCTCGGGATGGAGACCACCCTCAAGGGGCTCACTCCGCCTTCGTGAACACCGACTTGCACAGCGCGCACATGATGTGTCCGCGCTGCAGGGTGCGCGGTGACACCCGGATAACGGTCGGCGGCTCGCAGCTGCAGACGGCCCGCGCGTAGTTGCGGTCCTCCTTCTGCGGGCCGGCCCCCCGGGTCCAGCGCGTCGTCCAGGTCCAGGCCGAGCAACTGGCCTATGTCGAGCGTGCCATCGTCCTGGCCCCCGCTCCCGGTGCCGCCCCCGCCGCGCGTAACGTGCACGCTCGGGATCCTGGTGGCGTGGATCGCCTGGTCCAAGGCGGTGATCTGGCCGGCGTACAGGGCCCGAGTCTGCTCGGCCAATCGTGTCGGTGAACCCGTACTTCTTCTTCCGCCGCAGGTCCACGCCGGTCTTCTGGGCCAGGCCGAGTTCAGCGGCGGCCATGGACGGGGTTGAGTAGCAGCACCCAGATCACGGACCGTCAAAAGTTTTGACAGCAGGACCGGTTTTCTGGTCCATTACTACCGGGCCCCCTGGTCCTGCGCAGCCAACCCAGCGACCTCGACTCGCCGAGCGCGCCGAGCTTGTCCACGCTCAGGCGGGCGCGGCCGCCGTCCTGGGGCACCACGATCTCCACCTTCGCCGTCGGCCCGCCCTCCTCCAGCCGAGCCGCCATCTGCCGCCACGCCGCGTCCAGCCCCGCGTCAGGCCGTCCAGGTGCTCCTCGATCGGCTCGGTCAGGCTCAGGCCAGCCAGCACGTCCTCGCGCACCGCCTCCCACTGGGCGCCGTCCAGCAGCCGCGCCCTCGGGTCCGACCAGCGGTTCGACGGCGCCGCGAACACGTCATGCTGGGTCAGTGCGCGGTGCAACTGCTCCAGCACGCACACTACGTAGGCGTCGCGGTCCACCGCGCCTTCGGGCAGTGCGGCGTTGGAGTACACCGCCTTCTTCCATGCGGGCGGCACCAGCTCGGCGTCGATCTCCTTGGGCAGCAGCGGGCGCTGTCCGACCTTGCGCCGGACCAGCACCGGCAACCGGCGCACCGCCTTGAGTACCCGGCGCCCGCCCTGCGCGGCGCCCAGCGCATCGCTCTCCCCCAGCAGGGCCAGGAACGGGCGAACGGTGTTGTAGCGGGTGGCCAGCTGCCCGCGCAGCGCGATCTCCGCCGAGCCGTTGTCCTCGGGGACCAGCTGCTCGACCACCCGGACCGCGTTGTTCACCGCGGCACGGGAGGCGACGTCCTCCAGCGCCCGCCACAGCGCGGCCGTGTCCAGGTCCGCGCCGGTCTCCTCGGTCAGCTCCAGCTGGCGGATCAGGGCCCGGGCGGCCCTCGCCACGGTGCGCGAGGCCTTCTCCAGGTGAGGGAGCATCACCAGCGGCTCCCGGTCAGAGGCCCGCCGAGCCGGGCTGATTAGGCGGGTAGCCATCAGCAGCGCGAACAGGTCTAGCGCGTCGTCGATTGCCGCGACCTCAAGGCTGCGGACCACCGCGGTCAGCAGCGCGGTGCGCTTCGGCTCCGCCGAGCGCTCCAGCGTCCGGGCCTTCGAGGCGAGCCCGTACCGGGCCAGCGTCGAGAGTCGGTTGACCGGCACCCGGGTCAGGTTCACCCGCCCGAGCTGGAACGCCGAGATGATCGTCTGGAAGGGGCAGTCGTCAGACTTCTGCTGCCCTTCCAGGCGCCAGGCAGCGTATCGGCGGCGTGACGATCTCCGGCTGATCGACTTCCTCGGTCGGCTTCCGGGATGCCGAGGACGCCGCAGGAGGTGACGCGGGTCACATCTGCCTCGCTGTTCCGATCGGCTAAGACGGCGACCGTGTTCATCGGGGCCATCCGATGGGCCGCGCTGGACCCGCCGATGTCGGTCGCTGGACACTCCCCAAGCTGGAACTCTCAGGTCATCGCATCTGGTTCTAGCATCTAGGGTCTCGCATGGATCTAACATAGGACCCGCTGGAGCGTCCAGATTGGCCTAATGAAACCGGCTTGGCGATCGGGGCATGATCTGGCTATACCTGGAGGCATGAAGCAGTCAGAGCCGGAATCCCCGGACATGCAGCAGACGGAGACGTCCGTCAGGGTGACCCGCAAGGGCACCCGCAAGGTAGTGATCAGGCGCAGGCCTGAGGTCACAGGCCTGGACACGCGCAAGGAGATGCTCAAGCGGGCCCGCCGCGCGGCCGTCCCTGTGCGGAGCACCTTCGTGCAGGCCCCCCGGGGCCCGGCGGACCGTTCGGGTCCGCTCAAGGTCTTCGCCCACACCGGCGACAAGCGCGGGCTGCGCGCGTACCTGATGGTCATCGCCTCGTGCAGCCAGATCAACGAGGACGGGTGGACCACGACCTTGGACAGCATGGTCTGGGCGAGGCTCTTCGACACTCACCTCGGGGTCACCGCGCAGTCCGCTCGCACCGGGGCGTGGCGCACGCTCCTGCGGCTGCAGGAGCGTCAACTCCTGACTTGCACTCGCCGACGCGGCAGTAGCGAGATCAGCGTCACCCTGCTGCGCGAGGACGGCTCGGGCGACCCCTACGACCGCCCCGACGGGAAGACGCCGGAGGACCGCTTCTTCAGCATCCCCAACGCGTTCTGGACCGACGAGTTCGACAGCAAGCTCGACACCCCCGGCCTGGTCATGCTCCTCACCGTTGCCCACGGCAAGGACTGGGCCGCCTACCCGGCCAAGCGGCTGAAGGAGTGGTACGGCTGGTCTGAGGACACCACGGAGCGCGGTCTCCTACAGGTCCTCGAAGTGGGCCTGGTGAAGCGCCGGAAGACCTTCGAGAAGAAGCCGCTGCTGCCGGTCGGGTCCGTGCTCACCTACCAGTACAAGGTGGCCGGCCCCATGGTCACGTCCTCCAGGAAGAAGCCCGAGGCCACAGCGTGACGTCGACCCTTCCCCATCCGGCCTCCGACTGCGCGATCTGCCGGGAATGCTCACAGAATCGGCAGGTCCGTCAGGAGCGCCGGAAGGCCACGAGGGATAAGCGGCGTACCCATCGCGATGCCGCCCGGCTGGCGGTCAGTGACCGGGTCGGGCTTGTCCGGCACCTCGCGCACCCGGGCTCGACCGCGCGAAGATCACTGCGGCAGTGGCGCAACCGGATCGTCGTCTGGTCGGTCCAAGGGCTCGTGTTGGCCATCGCGCTGGTGATCGTGACCTACATCGCCTCCCACCTGTTCCACATCGGGTAGGAACCGGTGCCCCAGCACCTCGACCGGTGCCGAGCAACACTGCCGCCTCGAACCCGAGGGCCACCTAACCCTCCGGACCGCAGGAGCCTACGGGTTCGCAGTCGATCTCCTTCAGGATTCTCGGAACCTGTCGGATTCGCTGGGGGGCGGCCTGGACGTACTGCTCGGTGGGGAGGCCGCGGTCGGGCTGCGCTGGCCGGACCTGGCCGGCTCCCGCGGCCGGGTGAACGCGGTGGAGCTGGAGCGCTCGCTGCCCAGGCTGCACGCCCTGTCCGCGCTCAGCTGGGACCGCGGGGACGCGCTGACCATTCCCCCCGAGGCGATGCGGACCGTGCTCGGCGCTGCCCGCAGACGCGGCGGGGTGGTGGTGCTGGACCTTCCCCGCCGGATCGACGACTCGGCCGGGGAGGCCCTGGACCAGACCGATCTGGGGCTGCTGGTGATCCCGGCGGAGATGCGGGCGATGGCGGCGTCGGGGCGGGTCGCCGCGGCGGCGCGGATGCGGCTGACGGACCTGCGGGCGGTGGTGCGCGGCCCCGCTCCCAGCGGGATGGACGGCGCGGAGATCGCCCGGGGACTGCGGCTGCCGCTCGCCGGTGAGCTGGCCGCCGAGCCGGGGCTGGCCGCCGACCTGGAGCGCGGACGGCCGCCGGGCCTGCGGGCCAGGGGACCCCTGGGCCGGTTCTGCTCCGCCTTTCTGACGGAGGCTCTGGCCGGCAGCGGGTCCGCGGCATGAGCCCCGGGCGGGGTGCGGGGGAGCGGGCGGGTGCGGGTGCGTACGCGCAGGCCGCGGGGCTGCTGGACGCGGTGCGGCTGCGGCTGGCCGAGGCGGGTGCGGAACCGACCACCAGCCGGGTGGCCGAGGCGCTGCGGGCCCAGGGCCGTCCCTACGGGGACGCCGAGGTGCTGGAGCTGGTGCGGCAGTTGCGCTCGGACATGGTCGGCGCGGGACCGCTGGACCGGCTGCTGGCCGACCCCCGGGTGACGGATGTGCTGGTGAACGGCCCCGACCAGGTCTGGGTGGACCGGGGCTCGGGCCTGGAGCCGGTGCCCGGGGTCCGCTTCCAGGACCGGCAGGCAGTGCGCAGGCTGGCCCAGCGGCTGGCCACCGCGGCGGGCCGGCGGCTGGACGATGCCCGGCCCTGGGCCGACGCCAGGCTCCCCGGCGGGACCAGGTTCCATGCGGTGCTGCCGCCGGTCGCGGTCGGCTGCACCCACATCTCCCTGCGGACCAGCAGGGCCAGGGCGTTCACCCTGCCCGAGCTGGTCGCCGCGGGAACGGTGACCGAACAGGGCGCGGAGCTGCTCCGCGGTCTGGTCAGGTCCCGGCTGTCCTACCTGGTCAGCGGCAGCACCGGCAGCGGCAAGACCACGCTGCTGGCGGCGCTGCTGGGGCTGGTGGGCCCGACCGAGCGGCTGGTGGTGGTCGAGGACTCGGCGGAGTTGCGGCCCGACCATCCGCATCTGGTCCGGCTGGAGGCCCGGCTGCCCAACCAGGAGGGGGCCGGTGCGGTGGACCTGCGCGACCTGGTCCGGCAGGCGCTGCGGATGCGGCCGGACCGGCTGGTGGTCGGCGAGGTCAGGGGCGTGGAGATCCTGGAGCTGCTGGCCGCCCTGAACACCGGCCATGAGGGCGGCTCGGGGACGGTGCACGCCAACTCGGTGGCCGATGTCCCGGCCCGGCTGGAGGCGTTGGCCGCCGGGGCCGGGCTGGACCGGGCCGGGCTGCACAGCAGGCTCGGCGCGGCCCTGGACGCCGTGGTCCACCTGGTCCGCGGCCCGGACGGACGACGCAGGGTGGCCGAGATCGGGCTGTTCGCCCGGGGCCCGGACGGCCTGGTCGGCACCGAGACGGCGGCACTGTTCACCCCGGACGGCCGGATGCGCGAGGGCCCGGCCTGGGCCCGGCTGGCCCGGGTGTGCGCCGGTGAGCGGGGCCCGGTGACAGCAGATGACAGCAGGTGACAGCAGTGCGAGCAATGGAAGGACGGCACCGTGATCGGCATCTGGACGGGAACGGCGGGGGAGTGGGCCGGCACGGCCGCGGGGGTGCTGGGGGTGCCGACGCAGGTGCTGCGGGCCACCGCGGCCGGGGCGCTGCTCTGCCTGCTGGGGTGGGGCGCCTGGCGGCTGGCCGAGCGGGATGTCACCCGGCGGCGCCAGGTCCGGCTGTTCCCCCGCTCGCACCGACCGGTCGTCCACAGGCTGGGGACGAAGCTGCGCGCGGGGGGCCGCCGCCCGCCGCCGGAGCTGCTGCTGCTCCCGCTCGGCGTGCTGGCGGCCTGGCCCACGCACTCACCGCTGGTGGCCGCCGTGGCGGCGGGTGCCGTCCTCCCTGCGATACGGCTGCGCCGCAGACGGGGCGGCGCCCGGCTGGCGGAGCGGCGCCGCCGGGCGGTGGTGGGGCTGTGTGCCGCGCTGGCGGGGGAGTTGCGCACCGGGGCGACACCGCATCAGGCGGTGGAGACGGCGGTGTCGGACGGCACCGTCCCGGACGCCCAGGCGCTCGACTGCACCGTGCTGCTGGCCGCTGTGCGCTACGGCGGGGGCGTCCCGGAGGCCTTCCAGACGCTGGCCGAAGTCCCCGGTGCCGAGGGGGCGGCGGGGATCGCCGCCTGCTGGCAGGTGTCCTCGTCCAGCGGTGCGGGGCTGGCCGACGGGCTGGACCGGGTCGCCGAGGGACTGCGTGCCGAACGGTCGCTGGGCGAGAGCATCCAGGCCGAACTGGCCGGACCCCGCTCCACGGCCGGGCTGCTGGCGGCGCTGCCGCTGTTCGGCCTGTTGCTGGGCATCGCCCTGGGCGCCGACCCGCTGCGGATGCTGCTGCACACCCCCAGCGGGCTGCTGTGCCTCTTCGGCGGGGCGCTGCTGGAGTGGGCCGGGCTGGCCTGGACGGCTCGGATCGCCAGGGGCGCGGAGGCCGTGCCGGCGTAGCCGGTCCGAGGAATGCCGGGCAAGGGAACGCTAGGAGGGCATGGGCCGTGGACACGACGTGGATGATCGCCGCGCTGCTGAGCGGCGCTACGGCGGGGCTGGTGGGGGCGGTGCGGAATCGGGCCGTCCGACGCTGCCGGGGGCGGGCCAGGACGGCGGGGGTGCCACTGGAGGGGGCCGGACGGTCGCGGGTGGGGCTGGGGCGGAGGCCCACGCCGGTGCGGCTGAAGGCGGCTACCGCACTGGTGCTGGGCGCGGGCCTGGCCCTCTCGGCCGGCGGGCTGACCGGGCTGCTGCTCGGGGTGGTGGCCGGGGCGGCGGGCTACCGCTACCTGCCAGAGCCGTCCTCGCCGGAGCAGCGCCGAAGACGGCGCGACCGGGCCGCGCTGTGCGCACAGGTGCCGCTCACCGCTGACCTGCTGGCCGGCTGCCTGGCCTCCTGGTGCGCACCGGCCGAGGCGGCGGAGGCGGTGGCCGAGGCCGTCGGTGAGCCCATGGCCGGGCGGCTGGCCACCGTCGCCGCCGAGATCCGCACCGGCGCGGACGCCGAGGAGAGCTGGGGCCGCTTCGGCGCGGACCCCGCCCTGGCCCCACTGGCCCGCTGCC
>NZ_BBPM01000052.1 GCF_000787775.1 Streptacidiphilus carbonis
TCCAGCCGCCATCCTCCGTCATCTGTCATCCCGTCAGGAAGGGCCAGGCCCCCGCCTGGCCGCGCCAGTCGAGGTAGCAGCACTCGCCCCTGGCGGATGGCGAACTCGGGTTCGCCCAGGGCCACGCCTGCCCGCAGCAGCGAGCCCAGGGCGGCCGGATCAGCGCTCACGTCGTCGACATCGACCAGGGCGAGCCTGCCGGGGTTCTCCGCAGCGGCAGCCCGTACCAGGCCGGTCACCGACGACGAGCGCAGTTCCACCCCTGGGCCGACATCCACGGCACGTTCGGTGACCACCAGGAGACGGGCGTCGGTGAGGTTCGGGCGGCTCAGCCACTCCTGGAGGGCGCCCAGGGCATCGACAGCGAGGGTCCGGGCAGCCTCCGGCACCGCATCGGCGGTCCCGGCGGCGCCGAAGCAGACGACCGCGGTGTCGGGGACCGGGGCGCCGTTGTCGATGGCCGTCAGCAGCGCGGCCAGGTCGGCATAGGGGACGGCGCCGGGCAGGCTCGTCAGACCTGCGCCGATCACGGCCCACGGCTTCTCCGGGCCGTCCGCGGCCTGGACAGCCGGGGCGGCCGGCACCCAGTCCAGTCCGAACAGGGCCTCGCGGACCACTCCCGCGTCCGAGGTCAGGTCCGCCGCCGGAAGAGCCTGCAGAGAGAGCGATCCCACCGAGGCGATCAGTGGGCCGGACGCGTCGGCCAGGGTCACCGTGACGCTGTCGCCGCTCGCAGCGGGCGCTATCCGCACCCGCGCTGCGGAGGCGCCGGTGGCGTTGATCACCACATCGGTCCAGGAGAACGGCAGCAGCGGTACCGGCTCCGGGCGGCCGACACCGATGCCGTGCAGGGCGGCGTCCAGCAGGGCCGGGTGCAGTCCGAACCCGGCGACGTCCACTCCGGCATCCAGAGCTACCTCGGCGAACAGTTCTTCGCCACGCCGCCACAGGGCGCGCACGCCCTGGAACACCGGGCCGTAGGCCAGCCCGGTGTCGGCCAGCGCGGGATAGAAGTCGTCCAGCGGGATTTCCACCGCGTCGGCGGGCGGCCAGGAGGTGCCGCCGGCCTCGGTGTCGGCCGGCTCTCGTTCGGCCGGTTCGAGGACGCCGACGGCGTGCCGCGTCCAAGCACCGGCGACGTCGTCCCCCTCGGCCTGGGAGTAGATCGCGACCTCGCTGCGGCCGGCCTCCAGTGCGTCGAGGACGACCTGGACGCGGACGCCCGACGCAGCGGAGGGCAGTACCAGCGGTGCCTCTATGACCAGTTCGGCCAGCCGGGCCGCGCCGATCTCGTCCCCGGCCCGGATCGCCATCTCGACCAGCGCCGTCCCCGGGACGATCACTCGCCCGGCGACCACGTGGTCGGCCAGCCAGGGCTGCGAACTCAGGCCGAGCCGACCGGTCAGCATCAGGCCGCCGCTGGCCGCGAGGCTGACGGTGGCGCCCAGGAGCGGATGGCCCGCCACCGACTGGCCCAGGGCGGCCGCATCGGTACTTCCAGCCGCGGGAGTGGCCCAGAATCGCTGCCGGTCAAAGGCATAGGTCGGCAGATCCACCCGCCGCGCGCCGCTGCCGGCATAGAACTGTGCCCAGTCCACCGTCGCGCCGCGGGTGTGCAGCTGTCCCACCGCGGACACCACGGTGGCGGCCTCGTCCCGGTCGCGGCGCAGTGTCGGCACCCAGACCTCGTCCGCCGCGCCGAGCGCGGAGAGCACGCCGTCCGGGCCGATCTCCAGGAAGATCTGCACGCCTTCGTCGCGCAGGGAGGTGACGGCGTGGGCGAAGCGGACCGGTTCGCGGACCTGCCGTACCCAGTACCCGGGATCGGTGACCTCGTCCGTCACCGGCAGCCCGGTGACCGTGGACACCAGGGTGACAGTCGGACGCTGATACGAGACAGATGCCGTGACCTGTGCGAATTCGGCCAGCATCGGTTCCATCAGCGACGAGTGGAAGGCGTGCGACACCCGCAGGTTCCGGACCCGCACCTGCTGGTCCTCGAACTGCTTCCGCAGCGCCGCGACCGCCTCGGCCGGTCCGGAGACCACCACCGCGGTCGGGCCGTTCACCGCGGCGATCCCGACCCCGTGGTGGTCGGCCAGCAGAGCCCGGACCTCGTCCTCCCTGGCCTCGACCGCGAGCATCGCCCCACCGGCCGGAAGGGCCTGCATGAGGCGGCCCCGCGCGGCGACCACGGCACACGCATCCGCCAGCGACCACACACCGGCCACATGTGCGGCGGCCAGCTCGCCGATGGAGTGCCCGGCCACCGCGTCCGGACGGACACCCCACGACTCGAGCAGCCGGAACAGCGCGACCTCGACCGCGAACAGGGCGGCCTGCGTCCACATCGTCCGGTCCAGCAGCTCGGCGTCGTCCCGGATGACGTCGGCCAGCGTCCGGTCCGGGTCGCCCAGGTGTTCGTCCAGGCCCGCACAGACAGCGTCGAACGCTTTCGCGAACACCGGGTATTCGGCATACAGGCGCTGCCCCATCCCCAGCCGCTGCGAACCCTGGCCGGTGAAGACGACCCCGATCTGGCCGAGACTCCCGGCCGAACCGGTCGCGAACTCACCCGGCGCCCCCGCGAGGGCGTCCGTACCGGACAGGAGTTCGTCGCGCTCGGCACCGACGACGACGACCCGGTGCGGCAGGTGCGAGCGCAGCGTAGCCAGCGACCAGCCCAGATCGGCCGGTTCCAGCTCGGGGCGGGACCGGACGAACTCCCCCAGCCGCTGTGCCTGCGCGGCCAGCCCGGCCGGACTCCGCGCCGAGATCAGCCACGGCACCACCGGCAGTCGTCGAACCGAACCGTCGTCGGCCGACGGAGCGTCCGCGGGCGCAGGCTCCTCGGCGGGGGCCTGCTCCAGGATGACGTGGGCGTTGGTGCCGGAGAAACCGAAGGACGAGACCGCGGCCCGGCGCGGACGACCGGTCTGCGGCCATGCCGTCGCCTGGGTCACCAGCTCGACGGCACCTGACGCCCAGTCGACGTGCGAGCTCGGTGCGTCCACGTGCAGCGTCGCCGGGACGATGCCGTGCTCCATCGCCTGCACCATCTTGATCACACCGGCCACCCCGGCCGCCGCCTGGGTGTGACCGATGTTCGACTTCACCGACCCCAGCAGCACCGGCTTCTCGGCGTCCCGGTCCTGGCCGTAGGTGGCGAGCAGGGCCTCGGCCTCGATCGGGTCGCCCAGGCGGGTGCCGGTGCCGTGGCCCTCGACGACGTCGACCTCGCCGGCCGACAGCCCGGCGCCGGCCAGCGCCGACTGGATCACCCGCTGCTGGGAGGGGCCGTTGGGGGCGGTCAGCCCGTTGGAGGCGCCGTCCTGGTTCACCGCGCTGCCGCGCACCACCGCCAGGATGCGGTGACCGTTGCGGCGGGCATCGGACAGCTTCTCCAGGACCAGGACACCGACTCCCTCGCCCCAGCCGGTGCCGTCTGCCGCCTCGGCATAGGCCTTGCACCGCCCGTCCGCAGCCAGCCCGCCCTGCCGGGAGAACTCCACGAAGGTGCCCGGACGGGCCATGACGGTGACCCCGCCGGCCAGTGCGAGCGTGCACTCCCCCGACCGCAACGCGGCCGCGGCCAGGTGCATCGCCACCAACGACGACGAGCACGCGGTGTCCACCGTGACCGCCGGACCCTCCAGTCCGAGCGTGTAGGCGACCCGGCCGGAGGCGACGCCGCCCGAGATCCCGGTACTGACATAGCCTTCGAGGTCGCCCACTCCACCGGCCGCATAGTCGTGGTAAATGAGCCCCGAGAACACTCCGGTGGCCGTACCGTGCAAGGACGCCGGGTCAATCCCGGCGTCCTCCAGGGCCTCCCACGAGGTCTCCAGCAGCAGCCGCTGCTGCGGATCCATCGCCAGCGCCTCACGCGGCGAGATGCCGAAGAACTGCGCGTCAAAATCGGCGGCGTCGCCGAGGAAGGCACCCTCCCGCGCATAGCTCTTGCCCACCGCCGCCGGATCACGGTCGAAGACACTTCCCCATTCCGGCCCCCGGTCCTGCGGGAACGGTGAGACCGCATCGGTCTCCGAAGTCAGCAGGGTCCAGAAATCGTCCGGGGACGCCACCCCGCCGGGGAAACGGCAGGCCATTCCGACGACGGCCATCGGCTCCAGCCGCTCGTCCTCCAGCTTGCGCAGGCGTTCGCGAGTCTGGTGGAGATCGGTGGTGACCCGCTTGAGATAGTCGCGGAGCTTCTGTTCGTTCGTCATGGCAACGCCCTTTTGCTCTAGATGCCAAGCTCTTTGTCGATGAAATCGAAGATGTCGTCGTCACCGGCCGCCTCGATCCGATCGGCGACCGAGACCTCCCCCGCGCTGTCAGTGCCTTCGGCGGTTTCGGCCGTACGCAGCGCGGAGAGCAGTTCCTGGACCCGCGACGCCACCCGGTGCCGGGCGGCGTCGTCCTGGAGGATCCGGGCAAGGGCGGATTCGACCTTCTCCAGCCCGGAGAAGACCTGGAGCACGCTGTTCTCCTCGGCGGTGGATCCGCCCAGTTGCCGGCCGATGTGCTCGGTGAGCGCGTCGGGGGTGGGGTGGTCGAAGACGACGGCGGCACCGAGGCGCAGCCCGGTCGCCGTCCCGAGCCGGTTGCGCAGCTCGACCGCCGTCAGCGAGTCGAACCCGAGCTCGCGGAAGGAAGTGCTGACGTCCACGGCTTCGGCACCGGGCAGCCCGAGGACCAGGGCCGCCTGCTCGACGACCAGTTCGCGGATCGCCGCCTCACGGTCGTTCGGTTCCAGGGCGGTCAGTCGCGCGGCGACGTCGTTCCGGCTGTCTGCTGCGCTCGTACTGGCTACTGAACCCGCCGCCCGCCGGGTCGGGCCGGACGGAGTCCTCGCGATCAGACCGGCGACCAGCGGTGACAGCCCGGCGCCGACGTTGTTCCGCAGAGCAGCCGGGTCGAGGCGGGCCGGGACCAGCAGGGCCCGTCCCGCGCCCGGGGTGCTGCCGCCCGCGGCCTCCGAACCGGTCACGAGGTCCAGCAGGCCCAGACCGTCGGCTGCGGTCAGCGGCGCGAAGCCCTGACGGGCCAGACGGCGACGGTCGGCGTCCGACAGGGTTCCGGCCATGCCGCCGGTCGTGCCGGTGGTTGCCGGGTCGAGTTCCCAGGGTCCCCAGGCCAGCGAGGTGGCTGCCAGTCCAACGCGCCGGCGCGCCGCCGCCAGGGCGTCGAGCACCGTGTTGGCCGCGGCGTAGTTGGCCTGCCCGGGATTTCCCCAGATCCCGGCGACGGAGGAGAACAGGGCGAAAAGGTCCAGATCCAGACCCTCCGTCAGCTGGTGCAGGTTCCAGGCTCCCTCCACCTTCGGGCGCAGCACCGACTCGACCATGGCCGGGGTCAGCGAACCGATGACGGCGTCGTCCAGGACCCCGGCGGCATGGACCACGCCCCGCAACGGCATTGACGCACCGATGCCCGCGAGCAGCGCGCCGAGGCCGGCCCGGTCGGCGGCGTCGCCGGTGACGGTACGGACGCCGACACCCGACGCGGCGAGATCGGCCGCCAGCCGGGCCGTGCCGGGGGCGGCCGGCCCACGCCTGGAGAGCAGTAGCAGGGATTCGGCGTTCCCGGCTGCGGCCAGCCGACGGGCCACCAGACCGCCCAGTGCCCCCGACGCGCCCGTCACCAGCACGGTCCCGCCCCGGGACGGCGCCGGGATCGTGAGCACGACCTTGCCGACGTTGCGGGCCTGGCTCAGGTACCGGAACGCCTCCGGCGCCCGGCGGACATCCCACGAGGCCAGCGGCAGCGGCCGCAGGATCCCCTGCACGAACAGGTCCGACAGGGCCGCGAACATCTCCGCGATCAGCGCCGGGTCACAGTCCAGCAGATCAAAGGCCCGGTACGACAACCCCTTGTACTCGGCGGCGACCCGCTCCGGGTCGCGGATGTCCGTCTTGCCCATCTCCACGAACCGTCCGCCCGCCCCGGCGGCCAACCGCAGCGAGGCGTCCACGAACTCGCCGGCCAGGGAGTCCAGCACCACGTCGATCCCAGTGCCGCCGGTCGCCGCGCGGAAGGCGTCCTCGAAGTCCACCGTCCGGGACGACGCCACCCGGGACTCGCTCAGCCCCAGCCCGCGCAGCGCCGGCCACTTCGACGGGCCGGCCGTGCCGAACACGTCCGCACCGAGGTGGCGGGCCACCTGCACGGCGGCGATGCCGACGCCGCCGGCGGCAGCGTGGATCAGCACCTTCTCGTCCCGGCGGAGTCCGGCCAGCACCACCAGCGCGTACCAGGCAGTCAGGTACACGACTGGCGCCGCGGCCGCCTCGGCCATCGACCAGCCGGCCGGGACCGGCGCCAGTAGCCGGGCATCGGTGACCGCGACCGGGCCGAAGGCGCCGGAGAACAGGCCCATCACCCGGTCGCCCGGGCGGAGGCCGGTGACCCCGGCGCCCACCTCCAGTACGACGCCCGCACCTTCGAGGCCCAGCAGGCCCGCATCGCCCGGATACATGCCGAGGACGTTCAGCACGTCACGGAAGTTGACCCCGGCCGCCCGGAGTCCGACCCGGACCTCGCCGGTGCCCAGCGGGCGGGTACCGCCGTCGGCCGGAACCAGGGCCAGGTTCTCCAGCGTGCCCCGGCCGGTGCACTCCAGGCGCCAGCCTGCCGCCGGGTCGGCGGGGACCGTCAGGCCGCTGGTCGCCCGGGTGAGCCGTGGGACCAGGACCTGACCGGCCCGGACCGCGACCTGGGGCTCGCTCGCGGCGAGCGCCGCGGTCAGCGCCCGCACCGCGTCCGCCTCCAGGTCGAGGTCGACCAGTACGATCCGGTCCGGGTTCTCGGCGGCGGCCACTCGGCCCAGCCCCCACACGCCGGCCCCGCCGACGTCGACGGCCGTCGCTCCGGCGTCGACGGCCTGACGGGTCACCAGCACCAGGCAGGAGTCGGCCAGTTCACCCGCAGCCAGCCACGACTGCACCACCGCGAGGGCGTCAGCTGTAGTTGCCCGGACGGCCGTGGACACGTCGGCGTCCACGGTGCCGTCGAGGCCGCAGGGCACGATCACGGTGTGCGGAGTGACGGTGCGGTCCGCCTTCAGGGCCTCGATGTCGGCGTACCGGGCCACTCCGGGCAGTTCCAGTGCACTGCCGAGGACCACCCAGCCGTCGGTGTCGGTGTGCGCTGCGGGGTCCGCGGCCCGGGCCGGCACCCAGTCCAGTTCGAACAGTGCCTCCTGCGCCAACCGTGCACTGCCGGTGGCGACTTCAGCCGGAAGGGCGCGCAGCACCAGCGATCCGACCGTGGCTATGGCCGCGCCGGTCCCGTCAGCCAGGGTCACCGACATGCCCTCGCCCGAGTCGGCGGGGGCCAGCCGTACCCGGGCCGTGGTCGCTCCGGTGGAGTGCACCTGGACGTCGGTCCAGGCGAACGGGAGCATCGGGCCCGCCTGGTCGTCGGCCGGGTGCGCCGTCCCCATCAGGTGCAGAGCGGTGTCGAGCAGCACCGGGTGCAGGCCGAAGCCGGCCACCGACAGAGCAGTATCGAGCTCAACCTCGGCGAAGATCTCGTCGCCGCGGCGCCACGCCGCGCGCACTCCCCGGAAGACCGGCCCGTAGGCCAGCCCGGCACCGGCCAGGGCCGGGTAGAGGCCGTCCAGGCCTTCCGGAAGCGCGTCCGGCGGCGGCCATTCGCTCATGGCGGCGGCCTCGGGCGCGGGTTGCTCCGGTCCGGCGGCGAGCAGGCCTGCGGCGTGCTGCGTCCAGGGTCCTGCTTCATCCTCGCGGCGGGAGTGGACGGTGATCTCCCGATCGCCGTCCGGCCCGGGCACCGCCACCGTGACCTGGACCCGGACCGCTTCCTGGCCGGGGATCACCAACGGTGACTGGATGACCAGTTCGCGGACGCTCGCGCATCCGGCCTGGTCAGCGGCCCGAACGGCCATCGCGACCAGTGCCGCTCCCGGCACCAGGACCTGACCGGCCACCACATGGTCGGCCAGCCAGGGCTGGGAGCCCAGCGACAGCCGTCCGGTCATCACCAGACCGCCACCGGTGGACAGTTCGAGGGCCGCGCCCAGCAACGGGTGGTCCGTGGGCTCGAATCCCCGTCCCGCGGCGTCGATCCGGGAGGTTCCCGGGGTGAGCCAGTAGGTCTGCCGGGTGAACGCGTAGGTCGGCAGGGCGATCCGTTCGGCCCCGCTGTCGGTGTAGAGCCCGGTCCAGTCGACAGCGCCGCCGCGGACGTGGACCTGGGCGACGGCGGAGACCACGCTCAGGGCCTCGTCCCGGCCCCGGCGCAGTGCCGGGACCCACACCTCGGCGTCGGCTCCGGCGGATTCGTCCGCCGCACCGGCGCCGAGCGCGGACAGGACGCCGTCCGGGCCGATCTCGACGAAGGTCCTGACTCCGCCCTTCCGCAGGGCTGCGACGGCGTCGGCGAACCGGACCGGCTCGCGCACCTGCCGCACCCAGTACTCCGGGTCGAGGACCTCACTGCTCACCGGTGCGCCGGTGAGCGTGGACACCAACGGGATCCGCGGTGCCGCGAAGGAGACGGACCGGGTCGCCGCGGCGAAGTCGGCCAGCATCGGCTGCATCAGCGACGAGTGGAACGCATGCGACACCCGCAGCCGTCGCACCCGCAAACCCATGGCTGTCAACTCCTCAGCGAGCGCCTCGACTTCAGTCTCCGGTCCCGAAACGACAACCGCCTCCGGGCCGTTCACGGCTGCGATTCCGACGCCCGGAAACCCCGCCAGGACGGTCAGCACGTCCTCCTCGGTGGCTGCGACGGCGAGCATCGCGCCGCCGGACGGTAGCGCCTGCATCAGCCGGCCCCTGGCGGCCACCACCGCGCACGCGTCGGGCAGCGACCAGACGCCGGCCACATGGGCGGCGGCGAGTTCCCCGATCGAGTGCCCGGCCAGGAACGCCGGGGTCGCACCCCAGGACTCCAGCAGCCGGAACAGTGCCACCTCGACGGCGAACAGCCCGGCCTGGGCCCACACTGTCTGGTCGAGAAGACCCGTGAGCCCGGCGTCGCCCCGGATGACGTCCCTGAGCGAGTGGTCCGGCTGGTCCAGGTGCTCCTCCAGACCGGCGACGACGGCGTCGAAGGCGTCGGCGAACACCGGGTAGGCCGCGTACAGGCCCTGGCCCATGCCGACGCGCTGAGCGCCCTGGCCGGTGAAGACGAACCCGATGCGCCCGACGCTGCCGGTGGTCCCGGTCGCCGTGGCCGGCGCGTCCGACTCGGGCTCCGTCCCGGCCGCGAGTGACGCGGCGAGGCCGGTCAGCGCGGCCCGAAGCTCGTCCGGGCTGCTGCCGACGACCACGGCCCGGTGCGGCAGCCCCGGCCGGGTGGTCGCCAGCGACCACCCGATGTCGACGGCGTCGCCGGGCCGGTCCGAGCGGGTCGCGGCGAACGCGGCCAATTGGGCGGCCTGGGCGGCCAGACCGGTCCGGCTGCGGGCCGAGACCAGCCAGGGAACGGCGGGCACAGCACTGCGGGCGGCCGTGCGATCGCTGGTCGGCTCCTCCATGGCCTGTTCGAGGACGACATGCGCGTTGGTCCCGGAGAAGCCGAAGGACGACACACCGGCCCGGCGCGGGCGACCGGTCTCCGGCCACGGCGTCGGCCCGGTGACCAGCTTCACCGCGCCCGTCCCCCAGTCCACATGCGAGGACGGTGCGTCCACGTGCAGGGTCGCCGGGACCACGCCGTGGGTCATCGCCTGGACCATCTTGATGATCCCGGCCACCCCGGCCGCCGCCTGGGTGTGACCGATGTTCGACTTCACCGACCCCAACAGCACCGGCTTCTCGGCGTCCCGGTCCTGGCCGTAGGTGGCCAGCAGCGCCTGCGCCTCGATCGGGTCGCCCAGCCGGGTGCCGGTGCCATGGCCCTCGACGACGTCGATGTCTCCGGGCCGCAGACCGGCGTTGGCCAGGGCGGCCCGGATCACCCGTTGCTGCGAAGGTCCGTTGGGGGCGGTCAGGCCATTCGAAGCACCGTCCTGGTTCATCGCGCTGCCCCGGACCACGGCCTGGACGCGGTGACCGTTGCGGCGGGCATCGGACAGCTTCTCCAGGACCAGGACACCGACTCCCTCGCCCCAGCCGGTGCCGTCTGCCGCCTCGGCGTAGGCCTTGCACCGCCCGTCCGCAGCCAGCCCGCCCTGCCGGGAGAACTCCACAAAGGTGCCCGGCGTCGCCATCACGGTCACGCCGCCGACCAGGGCCAGTGTGCACTCCCCGGACCGCAGCGCCTGCCCCGCCAGATGCACCGCCACCAGCGACGACGAACAGGCCGTGTCGACCGTCACCGCCGGCCCTTCCAGCCCGAGCGCATAGGCCACCCGGCCCGAGGCCACTCCCCCGGAGGTGCCGGTGCTGAGGTAGCCCTCGACCTCCCCTGATGTCCCGCCGCCGACCCCGTAGTCGTGGTAGATCAGCCCCGCGAACACGCCGGTGTCGCTGCCGTGCAAGGAGACCGGGTCGATCCCGGCGTCCTCCAGCGCCTCCCAGGACGTCTCCAGCAGCAGCCGCTGCTGCGGGTCCATCGCCAGCGCCTCACGCGGCGAGATGCCGAAGAACTGGGCGTCGAACTCGCCCGCCCCGTAGAGGAAGGCGCCCTCGGAGGCGTAGCACTTCCCGGTGGCGGCCGGATCGCGATCGACCACGTCGGTCCACTGCGGACCACGGTCCTGCGGAAAGCCGGCCACCGCGTCGGTGCCGTCCGCCAGCAACTGCCAGAACTCTGCGGCGGAACCCACCCCGCCGGGGAACCGGCAGCCCATGCCGACGATCACCAGTTCGTCCTCGGCGGTGGCGACGCGGGAGACGGTCTTCGGCCCGGCAGTCCTGGCGGCGCGTCCGAGCAGCTCGGTCCGGATGTGCCCGGCCAGCGTGGTCGGGGTGGGGTAGTCGAAGACCAGCGTGGCCGGCAGCCGCAGCCCGGTGACACTGTTGACCCGGTTGCGCAGCTCCAGTGCGGTCAACGAGTCGACGCCCAGGTCCTTGAAGGTGTCCCTGGTATTGATCGATTCGGATCCCGGCAGCCCCAGGACGAGCGCCGTCTGAGTATGGATCAGCTCCAGGACTGCCGCATCCTGCTCGGTCTCCGGCATCGCCAGCAGTTGCCCTGCCAGGGCGTTGCCGCTCGTGCGCCCGACCGTTCCGGCTTTGCGCCGGGATGCGCTGCGGACCACCGCCGACAGGAGCGGAGCAACCTCTCCGGCCGCCTCCAGGGCGCGGAGGTCGAGGCGGACCGGGACCAGCATCGACCTTCCGGTCGTGTCGGCGGCATCCAGCAGCGCCAGGCCTTCGTCGGCGGTGAACGGCAGCGAGCCGGAGCGGCTGAGCCGCTGCCAGTCGGCCTGGCCGAGCGCCGCGGTCATCCCCTCCTGCTGCCGCCAGGGGCCCCAGGCCAGGGAGACCGCGGCCAGGCCCTGGGCCCGGCGGTGGGCGGCCAGGGCGTCCAGGAAGGTGTTCGCTGCCGCGTAGTTGCTCTGGCCCGGATTGCCCCAGATCCCGGCGATCGAGGAGAAGAGCACGAACAGGTCCAGGTCCAGACCCCGGGTCAGCTCGTGCAGTTGCCAGGCGCCGTCCACCTTGGGTCGCAGTACCGCCTCGACCCTGGCCGGGGTCAGCGAACCGACCACGCCGTCGTCCAGCAGCCCGGCAGCATGCACTACGCCGCGCAGCGGCGCCGATCCGGGCACCCCCGCGAGGATCGCAGCCAGTTGGCCCCGGTCGGCGACGTCACCGGAGCGGACCTGTACTGCGACTCCCTGACCGGCCAGGTCGGCGGCCAGCACGGCCGTGCCGGGGGCCTGCGGTCCGCGCCGGGAGAGGAGTACCAGCGACTTGGTCCGCCGACGGTCGGCCAGATGCCGGGCGACCAGTACGCCGAGCGCCCCCGACGCGCCGGTGACCAGCACCGTCCCGGTCGGGTCGGCGGGAGCGGGGACGGTCAGCACAACCTTGCCGATGTTGCGGGCCTGGCTCAGGTACCGGAACGCCTCCGGCGCCCGGCGGACGTCCCAGCAGGTCACCGGCAACGGCTGCAGCGCTCCCTGGGCGAAGAGCTCCGACAGGGCGGCGAACATCTCCGCGATCCGGTCCGGGGCGGTGTCGAACAGATCAAAGGCCCGGTAGGTCAGACCGTCGTGGTCGGCGGCGATCCGCTCGGGGTCGCGTACGTCGGTCTTGCCCATCTCGATGAACCTGCTCCCAGGGCCGGCCGCCAGCCGGGCCGAGGCGTCGACGAAGGGCCCGGCCAGGGAGTCCAGCACCACATCGACCCCGGCGCCGCCGGTCGCGGCCCGGAAGGCGTCCTCGAAGTCCAGCGTCCGCGAGGAGGCCAACTGGGCTTCCCGCAGGCCGAGTTCCCGCAGCATCTGCCACTTCGAGGGGCTGGCGGTGCCGAACACCTCGGCACCCAGGTGCCGGGCCAGCTGGACGGCGGCGATGCCGACGCCGCCGGCGGCGGAGTGGATCAGGACGGTCTCGCCCTTGGCCAGCCCCGCCAGATCCACCAGGGCGTGGTAGGCGGTGAGGAAGACCACGGGTGCGGCCGCCGCCTGGGTCAGCGTCCAGTCCGCAGGGACCGGGGCCAGCAACCGCGCGTCGGCGACCGCCGTCGGCCCGAAAGCGGCCGGGAACAGGCCCATGACCTTGTCCCCGGGCCGCAGATCGCTCACACCGGGACCGGTCTCCAGCACGATTCCAGCGCCCTCAAGACCCAGCCGACCGGCCTCGCCCGGGTACCTGCCCAGGACGTTCAGAACATCGCGGAAGTTCACTCCGGCGGCCCGCAGCCCCACCCGCACCTGGCCGGGCCCGACCGGCGGTTGCTCGTCGGCCGGGGTCAGCACCAGGTTCTCGATGGTTCCGCGCTCGGTGAAGTCGAGGAACCAGGCATCCGCGTTCGCGGGCACCGACAGCGCGTTCGTCGGGCGGCCGAGCCGAGGCAGCCGTAGCTCTGCCTGGCGGACAGCGAATTCCGGCTCGCCGAGGCCCACCCCAGCAGCCAGCAGCGGTCGGGCCCCGGCCACGTTGTCGATGTCGGCCAGGACGAAGCGCCCCGGATTCTCCGCCGTCGCCACCCGGAGCAGACCCTGGATGGTGGCCGAACCCGGGTCCGGCACCGCGCCAGTACCGGCCTCCACGGCCCGACGGGTGACGACCAGCAGCCGGACCTCGGAGAGGTTTTCGGCGGCCAGCCAGTCCTGGACCGGGCCGAGCACGGCGGTGGCAACCGCGCGGGCCGCAGTGGCCGCGTCGGCATCCGCCGGCGTGTGAGCGATGGCCGGCAGCACAACCGCCTCGGGGACCTCGCCACCCGCCGCCACCGCCGCCAGCAGTTCGGCCACATCGGCGTAGCGGGCAGCGCCGGGCAGCTCCTGCTGGAGGCCGCCGTCGTCCTGGTCCGCGGCGGCCAGCAGGGCCCAGCGGGTGTTCCTGTCGGAGCCGGCGTCCAGGCGGACCGGGACCCAGGCGACCTCGAACAGCGACTCCGCCTTCGACGTGGTGGCGTCGGCGAGCCCGGCGGCCGGAAGTGACCGCAGGACCAGGGACCGCACCGACGCGACGGGTCGACCGGCCGCGTCGGCCAGCGTGACTGACAGGGCACCCTCCTCGGCCGGGGCCAGCCGGACCCGGACCGTGTCGGCGTCGGTGGCGTGGACGGCGACGTCGGTCCAGGCGAACGGGAGCAGCGGGCCGGTACTGGTCTCGTCGTCCGCAGGCAGGGCGGCCAGGTGCAGGGCGGCGTCCAGGAGGGCCGGGTGGACGGCGAACCCGGACACGGCCGTTCCCTCGTCGAGGGCTACCTCGGCGAAGGCCTCGCCGCCGCGCCGCCACGCCCTGCGGACCGCGCGGAACGTCGGTCCGTAGTCGAGACCGGAGCGGGCCAGCGCCGGATACAGGTCGTGGAGGTCCTGTTCGATCGCCCCGGCGGGCGGCCACTGGGCCAGGTCGGATGCCGGTTCGTCACTGCCCGGTGAGTGGTCGTCGGCTGCGGCCAGTACGCCGGTGGCGTGCCGGGTCCACGGGGCCGGACCGGTCGGGCCGACGGGTTCTTCGGGCTGGGAGTAGATGCTGACGGCGCTGCGCCCGGTCTCGTCGGCCTCCTCCAGGGTGACCTGGATCCGGGTGCCGCGGTCGGCAGGCAGGACCAGCGGCCTCTCGACGACCAGTTCGACGAGCCGGGTCCGACGGCCGGTCTCGTCCCCTGCCCGGACTGCCATCTCGACCAGGGCGGTGCCGGGCACGACGATCCGGCCCGCGACCACGTGGTCGCCCAGCCACGGCTGGGACCGCAATGACAGCCGGCCGGTCAGCATCAGACCGCCGGTGGCCATGGTCATGCTGGCGCCGAGCAGCGGATGGTCGGACCCGGACTGGCCGAGACCGGTCGGATCCGTCGTGCCGGTGGCGGCGTCCAGCCAGTACCGTCGGCGGTTGAAGGCGTAGGTGGGCAGTTCCACCCGCCGGGCGCCGGTACCGGCGTAGAAGCGCGGCCAGTCCACGGTGCCGCCGCGGGCACCGAGTCGGCCCACCGCCGAGACCAGGGTGTGTGCCTCGTCGCGGTCGCGGCGCAGTACCGGGATCCAGGCTTCGCCGGTGTCGTCGTTCGCCGTCAGGGCGGTGAGCACAGCGTCCGGGCCGATCTCCAGGAACGTCCGCACGCCGTGGTCGCGCAGCGCCGTGACCGCGTCGGCGAAGCGGACCGGCTCGCGGACCTGGCGTACCCAGTACGCCGGATCCAGCAGTTCATCCGTGACGGGCTGTCCGGTCAGCGTCGACACGATCGGGATCCGCGGCCGGGCGTAGGACACCGATGCCGTCACCGCGGCGAAGTCGGCCAGCATCGGGTCCATCGACGACGAATGGAACGCATGCGACACCCGCAACCGCCGCACCCGCACCCCGCGCGCCGAGAACTCCCGCTCCACCGCGGAGACCGCCGCCTCCGGCCCCGAGACCACGGTCGCGTCCGGGCCGTTCACCGCCGCGACGCCCACACCCTTGAACCCGGCCAGGACCCGAAGGACCTCGTCCTCAACCGCCCGCACCGACAGCATCGCCCCACCGGCCGGCAGTGCCTGCATCAGCCGACCCCGGGCCGCCACCACCGCACACGCATCGGCCAAGGACCAGACACCGGCGACATGCGCGGCGGCCAACTCACCGATCGAATGCCCCGCCACCACCGACGGGGCCACGCCCCACGACTCCAGCAGGCGGAACAGAGCCACCTCGACCGCGAACAACCCGGCCTGCGCCCATACCGTGTCGTCCAGGCGACCCGCACCGTCGACGACCGCTGCCACGGACTGGTCCAGGTACTCCTCCAGCCCGGCACACACCTCGTCGAACGCGGCAGCGAACACCGGATAGGCCGCATGGAGCTGCCGCCCCATCCCCACTCGCTGCGCACCTTGACCGGTGAACACGAACCCGAGCTCACCCACCGACCCCGACAGCTCGCCCGCAGGCACTGCCGCCAAGCCGGCCAGCAGTTCGTCGCGGTTCGCACCGACCACGACGGTCCGCTCGGGCAGACCGGTCCTGGACGCCGCCAGCGACCAGCCGACATCGATCGCGTCCAACTCCGGCCGGGCCAGCAGAAACTCCCGCAGGCGCTGCGCCTGCGCCGCCGTTCCCGTCTCATCACGTGCCGTCAGCAGCCAAGGAATTGCCGGAAGATTCCTCTTGGGGATGGCCTCTGCGAGGTCACCATCGGGAGCCTGCTCCAGGATGACGTGGGCATTGGTGCCGCTGATTCCGAACGCCGACACCCCGGCCCGCCGCGGTCGTCCCCGGTCCGGCCAGTCCTCCGGCTCGGTCAGGAGTCGCACGGCTCCTGACGACCAGTCAACGTGCGGGGACGGCGTGTCGGCGTGCAGGGTCCTTGGCAGCCTGGCGTGTTGCAGGGCCAGCACCGTCTTGATGATCCCGGCGGCTCCGGCCGCCCACTGGGTGTGGCCGATGTTGGACTTCACCGTGCCCAGCCACAGCGGCCGTTCCGGGTCCCGGCCCTGCCCGTAGGTGGCCAGCAGGGCCTGGGCCTCGATCGGGTCGCCGAGCATGGTCCCGGTCCCGTGCGCCTCGACCGCGTCGACGTCGTTTGCACTGAGTCCGGCGCCCGCCAGGGCGGCTCGGATGACGCGTTGCTGGGACGGTCCGTTGGGGGCCGTCAGGCCGTTGGAGGCGCCGTCCTGGTTCACCGCGCTGCCAGCCACAACAGCCATCACCCGGTGCCCGTTCCGGCGGGCGTCGGAGAGCCGTTCCAGGAGGACGACGCCGGCTCCCTCGGCCATGCCCATCCCGTCGGCGTCGGCCGCAAAGGCCTTGCACCGGCCGTCCGCGGCCAGCCCCTGCTGCCGGGTGAACCAGGTCAGCCAGTCCGCGGTGGCGTGCACGGTCACCCCGCCGGCGAGGGCCAGCGCGCACTCCCCGTTGCGCAGCGACTGCACGGCCAGATGCAGAGCCACCAGGGAGGACGAGCAGGCGGTGTCGACGCTCACCGCCGGCCCTTCGAACCCGAAGGTGTAGGCGATCCGGCCGGACAGCACGCTGGTGGCCCGGCCCGTCTGCAGATGCCCCTCCAGTTCCCGGGGGCCGCTGTGGCCGTAGCCGGAGGAGGCCGCGCCGACGAAGACGCCGGTGGCCGACCCACGCAGGTGCTCGATGTCGATCCCGGCGCGTTCCAGGGCTTCCCAGGAGGTCTCCAGCAGCAACCGCTGCTGGGGGTCCATCGCCAGTGCCTCGCGCGGCGAGATACCGAAGAAGGCCGGGTCGAAGTCGGCGGCGTCGGACAGGTACCCGCCGCGCAGCGCCGCACCGGTCCGGGCCGGGTCGGCATCGGGGTCGTCCAGGTCGTCCAGGCCGCGCAGGTCCCAGCCGCGGTCGGCGGGGGCGTTCCCGATCGCGTCCCCGCCTGCGTCGAGCAGCTCCCACAGGCCGTCCGGGTCGTGGACGCCGCCAGGGAGCCGGCAGCCCATGGCCACGACGGCGATCGGCTCGTCAGTCGGAGCGGCAACGGCCGGGGCGGCCGGCTCATCGGTGCTGCCGAGCAGTTGGGCCCGGACGAATCCGGTCAGGGCGGCCGGGGTGGGGTAGTCGAAGATCAGCGTGGTGGGCAGCTGCAGGCCGGTGGCCGCGTTCAGCCGGGCGCGCAGTTCCACGCCGGCCAGCGAGTCGAACCCGGTCTCCTTGAAGGTGCGGCCCGGGTGGACCGCCTCGGGCGTGGGCTGTCCGAGCACGGCGGCGGCGTGGGCCTGGATCAGCTCCAGCAGGACCCGGACCTGTTCGCCGGCCGGGCTACCGGCAATCCGGTCCCGCAGGCCGCCGTTTTCGGCCACGGCCGACTGCTGCGACGGCACTGGCCCGGGGACGCTCCGGGGGGTGGTGCCGGCCTCGAGCCAGAAGCGTTGGTGCTGGAAAGCGTAGGTGGGCAGGTCGATCCGGCGTGCCTTCGGCAGCACCGACGGCCAGTCGATCCGGACGCCGCGGACGTGGAGCTCGGCCAACGAGGCGAGGATCCGCTGCTGACCGCCGGCGTCGCGGCGCAGCGTCCCGATGACGACCGGCGCCGGGCGCGGCAGGACGCCGTGGGAGCCGGCCTCCGCCTCGCGCCGGATCTGGTCGAGCGTGGCGCTGACCGCTCCGGCCAGCACCGGATGCGGGGAGACCTCGACGAACACGTCGTACCCGGCCCGGTCCAGGCTCCGGACGGCCTGCGAGAACTGCACGGGCCGGCGCAGATTCTCGAACCAGTACTCGGCCCCGGCCGTCGCGCCGTCCAGGAGCTCTCCGGTGACCGTCGAGAACATCGCCGTCGTCCCCGGGCCGGGGGTGATGTCGCCCAGGGCGGCCAGGAGTTCGTCCCGAACGTCGTCGATCCGGGGGCTGTGCGAGGCGTAGTTGACCGGAAGGACCCGGGTGCGGACACCGTCCCGCTCGCAGTCGGCGGCGATCCGGCCCAGCACCCCGACGTCGCCGGTGACGACGGTCGCCTCGGGGCTGTTGACGACGCCGACCGTAGCTTGACCGGGGTACGGCGCCAGACGGGCCGTGACCGCCTCGGCCGACTCGGCGATCGACAGCATCCCGCCTCGCCCGGCCAGCGTCCCGACGATCCTGCTGCGCCCGATCGTCGCCTTCGCCGCGTCCTCCAGCGAGAGGATCCCGGCCACGCAGGCCGCCGCCAGCTCACCCTGGCTGTGGCCGACCACCGCATCGGGGGCCACACCCGCGGCCTGCCAGACGGCGGCCAGCGAGACCATCACGGCGAACAGGGCCGGCTGGACGACATCGTCACGGTCCAGACCGGGTGCGCCCTCGGCACCGGCCAGGACATCGGACAGGCTCCAGTCCACGTACGGCGACAGCGCCCGCTCGCACTCGGCCAGCCGGGCGGCGAACACCGGTGAGGCCGCGGCCAGGTCACGGCCCATCCCCAGCCACTGCGATCCCTGGCCGGGGAAGACGAACACCACCCGGTGTCCGTGCTCGCCGGCGGGTTCGGCGACGCCGCTGACCACTGCCGCAGACGGGCGGCCGGCGGCCAGCGCGTCCAGACCCGCCGTCAACTCCCCGGGGCCGCCGCCGATGATCACCGCCCGGTGGTCGAACCCGGTCCGGGTGGTGGCCAACGACCAGGCGACGGCTGCCGGATCGGCAGGTGCGGGGCCGGTCGCGACGAACTCGGCCAGGCGTTCTGCCTGGCTGCTCAGGGCTGTGGCCGAGCGCCCCGACACCAGCCACGCCGTCGGGCCCCCCTCATGGACGTCGGCAGCTGCGTCGCCGGTGCCGGGACCGGCCGGAGCCTCCTCCAGGACGGCGTGGGCATTGGAGCCGCTGATCCCGAAGGACGACACCCCGGCCCGGCGGGCCCGGCCGGAGTCCGGCCACGGCCTGGCTTCGGTGAGCAGTTCCAGCCCGGAAGCGGCCCAGTCGACATGCGGATTCGGCTCACCGATGTTGAGCGACGCCGGCAGCACACCGTGCCGCAGCGCCATCACCGTCTTGATGACACCGGCCACCCCCGCCGCGGCCTGGGTGTGGCCGATGTTGGCCTTCAACGATCCGATCAGCAGCGGGCGTTCGGCGGAACGCTCCTGGCCGTAGCTCGCGGCCAGCGCGCGGACCTCGGTCCGGTCCCCGAGCGGGGTGCCGGTGCCGTGGGCCTCGACGGCGTCGACGTCGTCAGGGGTCAGTCCGGCGGCTGCCAGCGCCTGCGCGACGACGTCGGCCTGGGCCAGGCCGTTGGGCGCGGTGAGGCCGTCGCTGGCGCCGTCGGAGTTGATCGCCGTGCCGCGTACCAGTGCCAGCACCCGGTGGCCGTTGCGCAGGGCGTCGGGCAGCCGTTCCAGGACGAGCAGGCCGACGCCCTCGGACCACACTGTGCCGTCGGCGTCGGCGGAGAAGGGCTTGCAGCGGCCGTCCGGGGCCAGGCCCCGCAGTCGGCTGAAGGCGACGAAGTTGCCCGGGGTGGCCATCACCGACACCCCGCCTGCCAGCGCCAGCGAGCACTCGCCGTGGCGCAGGGCCTGGGCGGCCAGGTGCAGAGCGACCAGCGAGCTGGAGGCGGAGGTGTCGACGGTCAGCGCCGGGCCCTGCAGCCCGAGGGAGTAGGCGATCCGCCCGGACATCACGCTGGTGGTGGTGCCCGTGAGCAGGTGCGCCTCGATGCCGTCCGGGGCCTCGTACAGGCGCGGGCCGTACTCGCGCGGCTCACCGCCGACGAAGACACCGGTGCGGCTCCCGCGCAGGCTCAGCGGGTCGAGGCCGGACCGTTCCAGGGCCTCCCAGGCGACCTCCAGGAGCAGCCGCTGCTGCGGGTCCATCGCCAGCGCCTCACGTGGCGAGATGCCGAAGAAGTCCGAGTCGAAGCCGGCCACGTCGTCCAGGAACCCGCCCCGGTCGACATAGCTCGTCGCGGGATGGCCGGGGTCCTCGTGGTGCAGGGATTCGAGGCTCCAGCCGCGGTCGCCGGGGAAGGACGAGATGACCTCGCGCCCGGTGACGGCCAGCTGCCACAGATCCTCCGGCGACCGGACTCCGCCGGGGTAGCGGCAGCTCATGCCGACGACGGCAAGGGGCTGGTGATCGGACTCGCTCATGGTGTGCTCCACATTCCCTGGCCGTACTGGTTCGAGGTCGCCGCGGTCAGATCGGGTGAGTCAGAGCGGGGGCGTGAGATCCGGGTGGGTGAGATCCGGGTGGGTGAGATCCGGGGAGACCAGCCGCATGGTGGTCGGGCCCTCGCGGCGCGCGGTGACCAGGTGCAGGCACTGGATGTCGCCGCCGTCGGTGAAGCTCTCGATCCCGTCGAGGCAGTCGCAGGGGTCCTGGGCGAAGCCGGCGAAGCGGTAGGCGATCTCCATCATTCGGTTGCGGTCGGTCGGCCGGAAGTCGGCGGCCAGGTGGACACCGCCCTGCGCGGCCTGGTCGACCAGCCAGTTCAGCAGCACCGTCCCGGCGCCGAAGGTGACCACCCGGCAGGAGGTCGCGAGCAGCTTGAGGTGCCAGACAGCGGGGTGGCGTTCCATCAGCAGCACGCCGACCGCGCCGTGCGGGCCGAAGCGGTCGGAGAGGGTGATGGTCAGCACCTCATGGCCGGGGTCGGCCAGCAGACCGCGCAGGACAGGGTCCGAGTAGTGCACCCCCGTTGCGTTCATCTGGCTGGTGCGCAGCGTGAGTTCCTCGACCCGGAACAGGTCCTCCTCGTCGGCGCGCTTGATCGCCATCACCAGGTCGAGGGAGCGCAGGAAGTCCTCGTCCGGGCCGTTGAAGGAGTCCTTCTCCACCGTGCGCCGGGCATTGGCCTGGTACATCTCCCGACGGCGGCGGGCGTCGACGGTGACGACAGCAGGGCTGAACTCCGGCCGGTCCACCAGGGAGAGCACGTCCTGCTCGGTGTAGCAGCGGACCTCAGGGGCGTGGTAGGTCACCTCGGCCCGCTCGGTGGGCGTGTCGTCGACGAAGGCGATCGTGGTGAGCGCGAACTGGAGCTCCTTGGCGATCGCGGCCACCGCGTCGGACTTGCGGCCCCAGCCGATCTGCGGAACCAGGAAGTACTCGGCGACACCGAGCTCCTCCAGCCGCTTCCAGGCCAGGTCGTGGTCGTTCTTGCTGGCCACGGACTGCAGGATGCCGCGGGAGTCGAGCTCGACGATGACGGCGCGCACCTCGTCGGGCAGGTGGACGTCCTGGTCCTCCAGCAGGGTGCCCTGCCAGAGGGTGTTGTCGAGGTCCCAGACCAGGCACTTGACGAGAACGGGTGTTTCGGACATGCGGGGCCTCCGTACGGGACCGGGATCCTCGGGGTCGGCGCGGTTCGGGGTCGGTGCTGCTCGTGTCGGAACTACCGGCTGGCCAGGGCGTGTTCGGCCAGGATGAGCTGGCACATCTCGTTGCTGCCCTCGATGATCTCCATCAGCTTGGCGTCGCGGTAAGCACGGGCGACCACATGCCCGTCCATCGCCCCGGCCGAGCCGAGGACCTGGACGGCGGCGGCGGCGCTGTGCGCGGCCTGCCCGGCGCTGACGTGCTTGGCCAGCACGGTCGCCATCACCATCTCGGGCGCGAAGGACTGCCAGGCCGCACTGGCGTGTTCGCAGACGCGGGTCGAGACCTGTTCCGCGACCAGGAGTTCGGCGAGGTGACGGGCCACCAGTTGGTGCTCGCCGATCGGCTTGCCGAACTGCTGGCGGTGCCGGGCGTGCTCGGTGGCCGCCTTGAGGCAGGCCCGGACGATCCCGGTGCAGCCCCAGGCGACCGAGATCCGGCCGTAGGAGAGGGCGGTGGTGAAGAGCATCGACAGGTCCTGGCCGCCACCGCCGAGCAGGTGGTCGGCCGGGAGCCGGACGTCGTTCAGCCGGATGTTCCAGTGCCCGGCGGCGCGGCAGCCGAGCACCGGCGTGGTGATCGGGACCAGCTCCACCCCGGGGGCCGAGGCGGGGACGACGACCACGCCGGCCTCCTCACCCTGGCGGCCGAGGATCAACAGGTGGTCGGCGTACCGGGCTCCGGTCACCCACTTCTTCTCACCGGTGACGACCACGCTGTCACCGTCGCGCCGGATCCGGGTCTGCATCGCGGCCAGGTCGCTTCCGGCGCCGGGCTCGCTGAAGCCCACGGCGGCCAGCTGACCACTGGTCAGTTCGCCCAGACAGGCGCGCCGTTGCGCCCGGTCCCCGAAGCGGGAGACCATCCAGGCGGCCATCCCGTGCGAGGTCATGATGGAGCGGGTGGAGCTGCACAGACTGCCGACGTAGGCGGTGAGTTCGCCGTTCTGCCCGCTGTCCAGGCCGAGGCCCCCCAGCGGGGCGGGGACCTCGGCGCAGAGCAGGCCCCGGGCGCCGAGTTTGCGCAGCAGGTCCACCGGCAGCTCGCCTTCCAGGTCCCACTGCTCGGCCTGGTCACCGATGAGCTCACCGATCAGGGAGCGCTCGTCGTCCAGCACGCGCGTCGGCGGCACTGGGTCCGGCACTCGGTCCGGCTCAGGCATCGGCGGCCACGCCGTCCTCGGTCAGGCGCAGCACCAGCGCCGCCATCGCCCGGGCCGTTCGGAAGTTGTCGAGCTTCAGCTCGGGCCCGATGATCGCGAGGTCGTAGGTCGACTCCAGGTGGACGACCAGTTGCATGGCGAACATCGAGGAGACCAGGCCGGAGGCGAAGATGTCGTCGTCGGCCTTGATCCCGGTCTTGATCTTCTCGGTGAGGTAGCCGGTCAGCGCGCTCTCGACGGCCTCGGCCGTCAGCGGAGTCGTCTCGGTGGTCCGGTCGGTCATGATGCCAACTTTCGGTAGTCGTAGAATCCTTCGCCGGTCTTCCGGCCGAACTTGCCCGCGTCCACCAGGTCCAGCAGGTGGTCGCAGGGCCGGCACGCGGTGTCGCCGGTCCGTTCGTAGAGCACGTTGAGGGAGTCGACCAGGTTGTCCAGGCCGATCAGGTCGGCCGTCCGCAGCGGCCCGGTCGCATGGCCGAGGCAGCCTTCCAGCAGGCCGTCGACCACCTCGACCGGGGCGACGCCGTCCTGGACCAGCCTGGCCGCGCTGTTGATCAGCGGGTGAAGCAGCTGATTGATCACAAATCCGGGGGCGTCGTTCACCACCAGGCCGGTGCGGCCCAGGGTCTCCAGCAGATGGTTGACGGCCGTCATGGTGGCGTCGCTGGTGCGCGGACCGCGGATCACCTCGACCATGGTGATCATGTAGGCGGGGTTCATGAAGTGCACGCCGACCAGTTCCTCGGCACGGGCCGCCGCAGACGCCAACTCGTCGATCGGGATGCACGAGGTGTTGGAGATCAGCAGGGTCCCGGGCCGGACGATCCGGGAGACCTCGCCGATCACCTCGGCCTTGGTGTCCGCGATCTCGGTGACGGCCTCGATCACGGTCGTGGCGTCGGCCGTGTCCGCCGTCGACAGGCTGGTGAGCAGCTTCGCGGGCGTGCGGTCGGCCGGCAGTCTGCCCATCAGCTGGGCGTGCCGCAGCTTGAAGGCGATCGTCTCCTCCGCCTGGGCCAGCAGCTCCTCGCTGACGTCGACCAGGACGACGGGGACGCCGTGGCCGATCGCCAGGGCGGCGATGTTCGTGCCCATCACCCCGCCGCCCACGACGGCCAGGCGGTGATCGCTCGGATCGGTGCTCATGCTTCGACTCCTTGAGGACGGTTGCGGTTCACAGCTCGGTCAGCCACTGGTCGATCGCGGCCGCGGTGGTGTCCACGTGCTCGCCCAGCATCGAGAAGTGGTCTCCGGGCACCTCGGCGGCCGTGGAGCGGCTGGAGAAGACCCAGGACGACATCTGGGCGGTGGGTTCCAGCGCCCCCGGGATCGGGTCGGTGGCCCAGAGCTGCAGCGTCGGGACGGCCGACTCGCCGATCTCCTGCCAGTCGAACAGGAAGTAGTGCGCCATCGCGGTCAGCCAGGCGTCGTCGTCGATGTCATGGGAGTTGTGGTCGAGAGCCACGTCGAGGAAGCCGGACCAGTGGAAGCCGGCGAGTCCCTTCTTCGGTGGCGGGAAGGTGTCGAGGAGGACCAGAGCGGCCGGAGGCCGGCCGGTGTCCTCCAGGTGCCGGGCGAGAGCGTGGGCCACCAGTCCGCCGCTGGAATGCCCCAGCAGGACGAGGGGGACCTGCCCCTGGGACCGGCCCAGGATGTCGGCGTGCACCCGGACGAGGTCCGCCAGGCTCGCGGGGAGGGGCTCCCCTTGCCGGAATCCGGGCTCGGAGAGCACCGACACCGGTCGGATGCCCTGGAACCGCCCTGCCAGCCGGCCGTACTCCTGGGGGCCGGAACGGCCGAAGAACGAGGGCAGGCAGACCATCCCGGACGGCGCCGGCCCCCGCGAGACCGCCATCGGTCGCGGGAGGCCGGCGAGGTCCCCCGCGTCCGAGAACATCGGCCGGAACGTCGCGAGCCGGGTGATCAGCGCCATGGCCTCCTCCGCCCGGCCCGCCACGGCCGCCTGGCGGTACAGGACGCCCAGCGGCAGCCCCGAGACGGCGTCGTCCCCGCGGCCGGTTCCGGGCTCGGAGGAGAGGACGTAGCGGTACTCGTCGGGCCGGTCGACGCCGGCCGGCTCGAACCTCCGGAGCAGGTGCCCGGCCAGCGCGGTGACCGTCGGGTAGTCGAACACCACCGTGCTCGCCAGGCGCACCCCGCCAGCCGCGCCGAGCCGGTTGCGCAGTTCCACGGCGGTCAGCGAGTCGAACCCGAGTTCGCTGAACGAGCGCAGCGGGTCCACCCGTTCGGCCGAACCGAATCCGAGGACGGTGGCCACCTCGGCGCGCACATGGTCGATCACCAGCTCGGCGCGCCGCTCCGGCGGCAGCGCACGCAGCCGCTCGGCCAGCGCGGCGCCGGACACGGCCCCGGCGGCGATGCGGCGGGCCGGTCGCACCACGCCTGCCAGCATCGGCGGCACATCGACGGCGGACCCCGGCGGGGCGGTCAGCAAGGGGACGAGCAGGGCCGCGCCGTCCCGTAGCGCGGCGTCCAGCGCGGCCTTGCCGGTGTCCTCGGTGAACGGCACCACCCCGCCACGGCGCATCCGGCTGATGTCGGCCGCGGAGAGCCCACTGGTCATGCCGAAGCTGGTGCTCCACGGCCCCCAGGCCAGCGAGGTGCCCGGCCGGCCGGCCGCACGCCGCCGCTGGATCAGCGCGTCCAGCGCGGTGTTGGCGGCGGCGTAGTTGCCCTGCCCGGCGCTGCCCACTGTGCCGGAGATGGAGGAGAACACGATGAAGTGGCTCAGGTCCTGACCACGGGTCAGCTCGTCCAGCAGTTCGGCGCCGTGCAGCTTCGGCGCGAGCACCCGGTCCAGGCGCTCCGGAGTGAGCCCCTCGATGGTCGAGTCGTCCAGCACCCCGGCAGTGTGGATCACCGCGCCCAACTCGCCGGCCTCGTCGACGACCCGGGCGAGCGCCTCCCGGTCGGTCACGTCACAGGCCGCGATCCGCACCACGGCGCCGGCCTCCTCCAGCTGCCGCTGCAGCTCGGGCGCCGCACCCGAGCGGCTCAGCAGCACCAGCTCGCGCACTCCGTGCGCGGCCACCAGGTGCCGGGCCACCAACGAACCCAGCCCACCGGTCCCCCCGGTGATCAGCACCCGGCCGCTGACGGGCCGGGGCAGCCGCAGGACCACCCTGCCCGCCTGCGGGGCGTCCCGCAGGAAGCGGTACGCGTCCCGCACCCGCCCGGCCTCGAACACCGTCACCGGCACCGGGGCGACCGCCCCCGACCGGAACAGCTCCATGAGCTCGCCGAGCATGTCCCCGGTCCGCTCCGGGTCTGCTTCGACCACGTCGGACCCGGCGTGCCGCGCCGACTGCGCCGCGGTCAGGACCGCGAGCGGCACTGACGCCGCGTCAGTGAACGACCAGCCCTCCGGAACAGCTGCCAGCAGTCGCGCGTCGGCCACCGCCGACGAGCCCAGCGCAGCCGGGAACATTCCCAACACCCGTTCCCCGAGCGCGAATCCTTCGACTCCGGGACCCACCTCGGTGACCACGCCGGCGCCTTCCCGCCCCAGCGGCGCGGGCTCGTCCCGATCCGCGTCCGGCGCGCCGCGCACATCCCGTACGTCCATCCCGGCGGCCCGGACCTCGATGCGCACCTGCCCGGCGGCCAGGGGCCCCGGCCGCTCGGCGGGCAGCAGCCGGACGTCCTGCACCGATCCGGGGCCCCCGTAGCAGGCCCGCCACTCCCCCTCCGGGACGACGAAATCGGCGGAGAGCCGGGCCAGCGCCGGCGTCCAGCACCGGCCGCCGCGCAGCGCCAGCTGCGGCACACCGGCCGCCACCGCCGTCGGCCACACCGGCAGGGACGCCTCGTCGCAGTCGACCAGGGTGACCCGCCCCGGGTGCTCCGAGGCGAGGGTCCGCACCAGGCCCCACACCGCGGCGCCGGCCACGTCCACCGGGGCCGGACCACCGACGCGGGCGCCGTCGTCCGGCAGCACCGCGTCCCGGGTGACCACCACCAAATGGGTCGAGGCGAGCGACGCGTCGGCCAGCCACCGCTGCAGCTCACCCAGCACCCGCGCCAGCTGTTCCCCCGGCTCGCCGCCGGCCACGGTCAGCACCGCGAACGCGGGCGTCCCACCCGGCGGCGGCGCCGGCACCGTCAGTCCGAACGCGTCCGCGCCGAGCAGCACCCCGGTTGCCCGCGCGACCGCCTCGGCGGCCTCGGGCAGCTCCAGGGGGGTCCAGTCCAGCTCCAGCAGCGCACCGGAGCGGCCGACCGCCGCCGGGGCGAGCTGGTCCCGGTCGATCTCCCGGACGGTGACCCGCACGGCGGTGAGCACCGGGTTCCCGGCGGTGTCCACCACGGTCAGCCCGATCCCGCCGTCCAGGCCGCCCTCGCCCAGGCGGAGCCGGGCGCGGATCCGCCGGGCGCCGGTGGCCGCCAACCGGACGCCCTCCCACGCGAACGGCACCCGGCTGCCGCCCTGGGCGAGCAGGCCGATGCTCTGCAGCACCACGTCGAGCAGCGCCGGGTGCATCCCGAAGTCCTCGGCCGCGCCCGCCTCCTGGGGCAGCTCGGCCTCGACGAACACCTCACCGCGGTC
Source organism: Streptacidiphilus carbonis (assembly GCF_000787775.1). Taxonomy (GTDB): domain Bacteria; phylum Actinomycetota; class Actinomycetes; order Streptomycetales; family Streptomycetaceae; genus Streptacidiphilus; species Streptacidiphilus carbonis. Next base: position 27,062 of record NZ_BBPM01000052.1, read on the forward strand.
CGGCGCTCCGCGCCAGGCGGCGACCAGGCCGCGGAAGGCCGGGCCGTAGTCGAAGCCGCCGAGGGCGAAGCCCTCGTAGAAGCCGGTGACGTCGATCGGCTCGGCGCCGGGCGGCGGCCATGCGGCGGCCCACTCCGTCGCGGCGGGCTCGGTGTCAGCGGAGGACACGGTGTCGCTGAGGACGCCGACGGCATGCTGAGTCCACTCGTCCGGACCGGCGTCCTCGGGGCTGGAGTGGATCCGCACCTCCCGGTCCCGGACCTCGACCTGGATGCGGATCCCGCCGCGCTCGGGCAGGAGCAGCGGGGCGGCCAGGGTCAGTTCCTCCAGCGCGTCGCAGCCGACCAGTTCGCCGGCCCGCAGCGCCAGTTCGACGAACCCGGTGCCGGGGAACAGCACCGCGCCGAGCACCGCATGGTCGGACAGCCACGGCTGGGTGTCCCGGGCCAGCCGCCCGGACAGCACCCACCCGCCGTCCGCCAGGCCCACCACCGCACCCAGCAGCGGATGGTCGGCGCGGGCCAGCCCGGCCGCGGACACATCGCCCACCCGCACGGTCGGGGCGGACGGCCAGTACCGCTCGCGCTGGAAGGCGTAGCAGGGCAGCTCCACCCGCCGCGGTTCGAGCCCGGTGAACGTCTCCGCCCAGTCGACGTCCACCCCGGACACCCACAGCCGTGCGGCCCCGGCCAGCACGGCGCGTACCTCGTCCTCGTCCCGGCCCAGCGGTGCCACGGTGACCGTCCGGTCGCCGGCGATCCCGGTCACCGCGCCGGAGAGCGCCGCTCCCGGCCCCACCTCCGCGATCGCGTCCATCCCGGCGTCGAGCAACGCGGTCACCCCGTCGGCGAACCGGACCGCCTCCCGCACCTGCCGCACCCAGTACTCCGGATCGGTCAACTCCTCGGTGCGGGCGAGCCGTCCGGTCAGCGTCGAGACCACGGGCAGCACCGGCCGGGCGTAGCTCAGTCGGCGCGCCACCGCGCCGAACTCCGTCAGCATCGGTTCCATCAGCGCCGAGTGGAACGCCCGGCTGACCCGCAACCGGCTGGTCCTGCCGGTCCAGGCGTCGGCGACCGCGAGCACCTCGGCCTCGGCCCCGGAGACCACCACCGCATCCGGGCCGTTCACCGCCGCGATCGACACGCCCTCGCTCAGAACTGCCCGGACCGCAGCCTCGGAGCCGTCCAGGGCGACCATCGCGCCGCCTTCGGGCAGCGCCCCCATCAACCGGGCCCGCGCCGCCACCGACCGGCAGGCGTCCTGCAGCGACCACACCCCGGCCAGATAGGCGGCGGTCAGCTCGCCGACGGAGTGGCCGGCCAGCATCTGCGGGCGGACCCCCCAGGACTCCAGCAGCCGGTACTGGGCCACCTCGAAGGCGAACAGCGCGGGCTGGGCGAACTCGGTCCGGTGCACCCGCTCGTCGGCCAGGGCCTCCCGCAGTTCCGGGCCGAATTCCGCGAGCACCTCGTCGAAGGCCGCCGCGAACACCGGGAACCGGGCGGCCAGCGCACGCCCCATCCCCGGGCGTTGCGCCCCCTGGCCGGAGAACACCGCCGCGACCCGTCGCTCGCCGCCGGCCCGACCGCGCAGCGGCGCGGCCCCGAGCAGTTCCGCCCGCGACCCGCCCACCACCACGGCGCGTTCGGCCAGCGGCGCCCGGGTGGTGGCCAGCGACCAGCCGACGTCGACGGGATCCCGGTCCACCCCGGACAGCCGGGCCAGGTTCTCGGTGACTGCGGCGGGCTCGGCACCGGACACGACCCAGGGCACCGGCAGGTCGGACTGTCGCGCCGGGAGCGGATCCGCCTCGGCCTCGGGCGCCTGCTCCACGATCACATGCGCGTTGGTCCCGCTGATCCCGAACGCGGACACCGCGGCGCGGCGGGGCCGGCCGGTCTCCGGCCACGGCCGGTGCTCGGTGGCCAGTTCCACCGCACCGGCCGACCAGTCCACGTGCGGGGTGCGCCGCTCGGCGTGCAGGGTGCGCGGGATCTCGCCGTGGCGCAGCGCCTCGATCATCTTGAGCACACCGGCCACGCCGGCGGCGGCCTGGGTGTGTCCGATGTTCGACTTGACCGAACCGAGGCGGACCGGCTCGGCGCGGTCGCCGCTGTAGCCGGCCAGCAGTGCCTGGGCCTCGATCGGGTCGCCCAGTGCGGTGCCGGTGCCGTGCGCCTCCACCACGTCGACGTCCGCAGCCCGCAGCCCGGCGTCGGCCAGCGCCCGGGCGATCACCCGCTGCTGGGAGGGGCCGTTGGGCGCGGTCAGTCCGTTGGACGCGCCGTCGGAGTTCACTGCGGTGCCGCGCACCACGGCCAGTACCCGGTGCCCGAGGCGTTGTGCGTCCGACAGCCGTTCGACCACCAGTACTCCGGCGCCCTCGCCCCAGCCGGTGCCGTCCGCCTCCTCGGCGAACGCCTTGCAGCGGCCGTCGGAGGCGAGTCCGCCCTGCCGCTGGAACTCCACGAACGCGCCCGGGGTGGACATCACGGTGACTCCGCCGACCAGCGCGAGCGAGCACTCGCCGGCGCGCAGTGCACGCGCCGCCAGGTGCAGCGCGACCAGCGATGAGGAGCACGCGGTGTCCACCGACACGGCCGGCCCCTCCAGGCCGAGTACGTAGGACACCCGGCCGGACAGCACCGAGGCGATGTTCCCGGTGGCGGCATGGCCCTCGGTGTCGGCGGCGTCGGTCGCCGCGCCGAGCAGCACCGGGTAGTCCTGGCCGTTCGTGCCCAGGTAGACGGCGGTGTCCGAACCGTGCAGCCGGGAGACGTCGAGGCCGGCGTGCTCCAGCGCTTCGTAGCAGCACTCCAGCGCCAGCCGCTGCTGCGGGTCCATCGCGAAGGCCTCGCGCGGCGAGATCCCGAAGAAGCCGGGGTCGAAACCGGCGGCGTCGTCCAGAAAGCCGCCCACCGGCAGCGGTCCCCACGCGGAGTACCCCTCCAGGTCCCAGCCCCGGTCAGCGGGGAAGTCGGTCATCGCGTCGACCCCGCCGGCCACCAGCTCCCACAGCGCGGCCGAGGAGTCCACGCCGCCCGGGAACCGGCAGGCCGTGCCGACGACGGCGATCGGCTCGCGCGCCTCGGCGCGCAGGTGGTCGAGCCGTTGCCGGGTGTCCTGAAGCTCGGCGGTGACCTTCTTCAGGTAGCCGAGCATCTTGTCGTCGGTCATGAAGTCCTCCTCGGGCGCGGACGCCGGCGGGTGCCACCGGTCACAGACCCAGCTGTGTGTCGATGAAGTCGTAGAGTTCGTCCGCGCCGGCGTCGGCCAGCTCTGCGGCTGCGGTCCGGGTACCGGTCTCGGCGCCCCGGGAGAGGACGCCGCGCAGCTGGTCCAGCAGGTGGTCGCGTTCTTTGGATCCGGCGGCCAGTCGGTTGAGGTCGTTCTCGATGCGGTCGATGGACTCCGCGAGCAGGACGAACCGGTCGACCGCCGGTGGAGCCAGCGCGGCACGCAGATGGGCGGCCAGCGCGGCGACAGTGGGATGGTCGTAGATCAACGTGGTGGGCAGCGCCAGCCCGGTGACGGCGGCGAGCGCGTTGCGGAACTCCACCGCGGTGAGCGAGTCGAAGCCCAGCTCCCGCAGCGGTGTCCGATCGCCGACCTGGTCGCCGTCCGAGTGGCCCAGCACCCTGGCCACCTGGCCCCGGACCAGGGCGCGCAGCCTGCGCTCCTGTTCCTCAGCGGGCAGCCCGGCCAACTCGGCGAGCGCCTGTCCGGCCCCCGGCGGTTCCGGGACCGGCCCGTTGACCGGGACGAGCGCGTGGACGTCGGACAGTTCCCGCAGCAGCGGGACCTGCCGCACATCGCCCAGCGCCGCGGAGATCTGGATCCAGTCGACGTCCATCACGGTCAGCGCGGTCTCGGCCTCCTCCATCGCCTGTCCCAGCACCTTCAGGGCTTGCAGGGGGTCCATGGCCCGCAGCAGCCCGCCGTCCAGCCGCTGCCTGACCGCCGCGCCGGACTCGGCCATGCCGCCGCCGGCCCACGGTCCCCAGGCCAGTGCGGTGGCGACCAGGCCACGTCCGCGCCGGTTCTCGGCCAGGGCGTCCAGGAAGGCGTTGGCCGCCGCGTAGTTGCCCTGCCCTCCGCCGCCCAGCGTCGCCGCTGCCGAGGAGAACAGCACGAACGCCGACAGGTCCAGACCCGCCGTCAGTTCGTCCAGATGGACCGCCGCAGCGGCCTTGGGCGCCAGCACCCCGGTCAGCCGCTCCGGGGTCAGCCGGTCCAGCACCCCGTCGTCCAGGACCCCAGCGGTGTGCATGACCCCGGTCAGCGCCGGCCCCTGCGCGGCGATCCAGCCGAGCAGCCCGGCCACCTCGCCCCGGCGGGCCACATCGGCGGCCAGGACCGCCACCGCCGTCCCCGCCTCGGCCGATCGCGCGACCAGCCGGGCGACACCGGCGGCAGCGGGTCCGGAGCGGCTGGTCAGCACCGTCCGGGCGGTGCCGCGCTCGGCGAGCCAGTCGGCCAGCTTCCTGCCGATCGCTCCGGTACCCCCGGTGACCAGCACCGTTCCCCGGGAGAACCGCTGCTCCACGACCGTTTCGCTTGAACCGGCCGGACGGCGGGCGCGCACCAGCCGCCGGCCCAGGATCCCGGTGGGCCTGACGGCCACCTGGTCCTCGGCGCGCCCGGCCAGCACGCCGACCAACCGGGTGGCGGCCCGCTCGTCCAGGACCGCCGGCAGGTCCACCAGCCCGCCCCAGCGGTCCGGATGCTCCAGGCCCACCACTCGTCCCAGACCCCACACCTGCGCCTGAACCGGACCGGCCGGCACCTCCTGGGCGCCCGCGGCCACCGCGCCCCGGGTCAGCAGCCACAGCGGGGCCGCGACACCGAGGTCGCCCAATGCCTGGACCAGGCCGGTCGAACCGGCCAACCCCACCGACACCTCGGGGAAGCCGGGCAGCGGGGACTCCTCCAGGGCCAGCAAGGACAGCACACCTGCGGGCGGGCCATCGGAAAGGGCGTCAGCGATCCGGGCCGCCAGCGCCTCGCGGGAGACGTCCGCGGCGTCGACCCGGACCACGACGGGCCGGGCACCCTGATCGGTCATCACCCGGACCATGGCGCCGGCCTGGTCCCGCCCGGCCATACCGGTCAGCACCAGCCAGGTTCCGGTGAGCGCGGCCGGCTCCGGATCCCGGACCGGTACCCAGGAGACCCGGTACCGCCAGTCCGCGACCGCGGATTCCTCCCGGTCCCGACGCCGCCATGACGCCAGCACCGGCAGCACCTCGCTGAACGGCTGCTCCCCGTCGACCTCCAGGGCGCCGGCCAGACCGGTGAGATCGCCGTGCTCGACGGCCGCCCAGAACTGCGCCTCCGCCTCCGTCCCGCCGCCCGTGTGACGCTGCCCGGCGGTCGCCGTCGTCGCGCCCTGCGGCCAGAACCGCTGGTGCTGGAACGCGTAGGTGGGCAGTTCGGTCCGGTTCCCCGGTGTCAGGACCGCCGACCAGTCCACCCGCACGCCCTGGACGTGCGCCCGGGCCAGCCCGGTCAGCGCCGCCTCGGCCGCCGGGAGGTCGGGGTTCAGCATCGGGATGAACCGCGCGCCCGGGTCGAGCACGGCCGCGCCCAGGGCCGACAGCGTCGCGTCCGGACCGATCTCGATGAACACCGAGACCCCCCGCGCGGCCATGGCAGTCACGGCGTCGGCGAACCGGACCGGCTGCCGGGCCTGAGCGGCCCAGTACCCGGCCTCCGGCTTCGCGACCAGTTCGCCGTGCAACGCCCCCACCCAGGGCACCTTCGGCACCGTGTACTCCAACTGCTCTGCGAGTCCGCCCAGTTCGTCCAGTACCGGATCCATCCGGGCCGAGTGGAAGGCATGGCTCACCCGCAGCCGGCGCACCCGTCGTCCCCGCTCCCGCCACATCTCCACGAACGCGTCGACGGCGGCGGCCTCACCCGAGACCACCACCGACTCCGGGCCGTTCACCGCCGCGAGCGAAACCTCCGGCACCCCTTCCAGGACGGCGGCCAACTCGGCCTCGCCGGCCCCGATGGCGGCCATCGCCCCGCCCTCCGGCAGCCCCTGCATCAGCCGGGCCCGAACCGCCACCAGTCGGCAGGCGTCCTGCAGACTCAGCACCCCGGCCGCGTGGGCGGCAGCGATCTCGCCGACCGAGTGACCGGCCACCAGATCCGGCACGATCCCGGCCGCCGCCAGCAGCGCGACCAGCCCGACCTCCACCGCGAACAGACCGGTCTGGGCGAACAGGGTCTGATCCGCGCGGTCCGCGTCCGCGTCGCTCGCGCCGAGGACGACGTCCCGGATCGGCTCTCCCAGCTCGGCCTCCAGCAGACCGGCCGCCTGGTCGAACGCCGCCGCGAAGACCGGCGACGCCGCATACAACTCACGTCCCATTCCCGCCCGTTGGGCACCCTGCCCGGCGAAGAGGAACCCGACCCGGCAGGGCCGGCCGGCCGGAGCCGCCCCGGCGACCACGCCTGCCGCCGGCTGGCCCGCGGCCAACGCCCGGACACCCGGGACCAGTTCGTCCAGGTGGGAACCCAGGACGACGGCCCGATGTCCGAACACCGACCGCGTCGTCGCCAGCGACCAGGCCAGGTCCACCGGATCCAGTCCAGCGCGCGCCTGGACCGAGGCCGCCAGCCGTGCGGCCTGTGCCGCCAGAGCGGCCTCGCTGTGCCCGGACAGCAGCCAGGCCGCAGGGACTCCCACCAGTACCCGGGGCGAGCGGTCCGACGGCGCGACGGGTTCGGCCTCGCCCTCGGCCCCGATCGGGGGTGCCTCTTCAATGATCACGTGGGCGTTGGTCCCGCTGATCCCGAACGCCGACACCCCCGCCCGCCGCGGGCTGCCGGTCGCCGGCCACGGCACTGCCTCGGCCAACAGCCGGACCTGGCCGCTGTCCCAGTCCACCTGCGGGGACGGCTCCTCGGCGTGCAGGGACTTCGGCAGCAGACCGTGCTGCAGCGCCAGCACCATCTTCACCACCCCGGCTGCCCCCGCCGCGGCCTGGGTGTGCGCGATGTTGGACTTCACCGACCCCAGCCACAACGGCCAGCCCTCCGGCCGGTCCTGACCGTACGTCGCCAGCAGCGCCTGCGCCTCGATCGGATCGCCCAGCGTCGTCCCGGTCCCGTGCGCCTCCACCACGTCCACCTCGGCCGGCGACAGCCGGCCGCTGTCCAGCGCGGCCCGGATCACCCGTTGCTGCGAGGGACCGTTGGGCGCCGACAGCCCGTTCGAGGCGCCGTCCTGATTCACCGCGCTGCCACGAACCACGGCCATCACTTGGTGCCCGTTCCGGCGCGCCTCGGACAGCCGCTCCACCACCAGGACGGCGGCTCCCTCGCCCCAGCCCGTGCCGTTCGCACCGGCCCCGAAGGACTTGCACCGCCCGTCGGAGGCCAGCCCCTGCTGCAGGGCGAACCCGACGAACGATCCCGGCGTCGCCATCACGGTCACCCCGCCGGCCAGCGCCAGCGTGCACTCCCCGGAGCGCAGTGACTGGATCGCGAGATGCAGCGCCACCAGCGAGGACGAGCACGCGGTGTCCACGGTGACGGCCGGCCCCTCCAGGCCCAGCGCATAGGACACCCGGCCCGAGATCACACTGGCCGCGGTCCCGGTGAGCAGGTATCCCTCCGAGCCGCTGCCCTCCAGGCCGGTGCCGTAGCCGAGGTAGCTGCCGCCGGCGAAGACCCCGGTCCGGCTGCCGTGCAGCGAACGGGGCTCGATCCCGGCCCGTTCCAGCGCCTCCCAGGAGGTCTCCAGCAGCAGCCGCTGCTGCGGATCCATCGCCAGTGCCTCACGCGGGCTGATCCCGAAGAAGGCCGGGTCGAAGTCAGCGGCGTCATGGATGAAGCCGCCCTGCGCGGCGGACGAGGTCGCGCCGTCCAGGCCCAGGGCGCCGAGCACGCCGCTGTCCCAGCCCCGGTCCCCCGGGAAGCCCGTCACCGCGTCCGTGCCCGAGACCAGCAGGTCCCAGAAGTCCTCCGGGCTGCGGACGCCTCCGGGGAAACGGCAGCCCATCCCCACGATCGCGACCGGCTCGTTCAGGGACGCCATGAAGCGCCTGTTCTGCCGCCGCAGGCGCTCGTTGTCGACCAGCGATCCCCGCAGCGCCGCAACCAGGTCTTGCGTATCCGATGCCACCGTGGGCTCCTGTTCAGTCGTTTCGACGCGGACGGCGGCCATCAGCGGAGATCCTCGGAGCCGGCCCGGTCGCGGGCGATCCTGATCAGGTCGGCCACGTCCATCTCCTCGATGCCCACGGCCTCCTCGTCCGGCCCCGGCTCTCCGTCCGTGGCACCGGCCAGCGCGAGAAGGGAGTCGAGCAGCCCGGCACTCCGCAACAGGCTGAGCGGGACCGACGACAGCACCTTCCGGAGCTCGGCCTCCTCGCCGTTCTCGGAGCCGCTGACGCCGAGCGTGGGGAGAAGCTCCGCCTTGAGGTATCGGGCCAGCCCGGCCGGGGTCGGATAGTCGAAGATCAGCGTGGCGGGCAGCCGCCGAGCGGTGGCCATCGACAGCCGGTTGCGCAGCTCGACCGCGGTCAGCGAGTCGAAGCCCAGGTCCGTAAAGGCTTGTTCGGCGCCGACGCTGTCCGCGGACTCGTGCCCGAGCACCGCCGCGACCTCGGCCCGGACCAGGTCGGTCAGGATCCGGTCCTGCTCGGCCGGGGTCTCGGCCGCCAGTCGCGTGATCAGTTCTCCCAGCGCGACCGGCTCTGGACCGGCACCGGCGGCCGGCACCAGCTCGCGGACGTCGGGCAGTTCCCGCAGCAGCGGAACCTGCCTCAGATCGCCCATCGCCGACGCCGCCAGGGCCCAGTCCACGTCCATCACACTCAGCACGCCGTCGGCGGCCCGCAGAGCCTGCCCCAGTACCCGCAGCGCCAGTTCGGGATCCATCGCCCGGAGCGGACCGCGCCCCACCCGGCCGCGGACCGTGGAGTCGGCCTCGGCCATCCCGCCGCCGGCCCACACCCCCCAGGCCACCGAGGTGCCCACCAGGCCGCGCCCGCGCCGGTTCTCGGCCAGGGCGTCCAGGAACGCGTTGGCCGCCGCGTAGTTGCCCTGCCCACCGCCACCGAACGTCGCGGTCGCGGACGAGAACAGCACGAACGCCGACAGGTCCTGATCGGCCGTCAACTCGTCGAGGTGGACCGCCCCACCGGCCTTCGGCGCCAGCACCCCGCCCAGCCGCGTCGCAGTCATGCCCTCCAGCACTCCGTCGTCCACCACGCCCGCGGTGTGCATCACCCCGGTCAGGGCAGGGCCGTCGGCGGCCATCCAGCTCAGCAGCCCGGCCACGTCGGTCCGTTGTGCGACGTCACCGGCCAGCACCGCCACCGCTGTTCCGCCTTCGGCCAGCCGCGCCGCCCGCCGGGCGACCCCGGGCGCTCCGGGACCGGAGCGGCTCCACAGCACCACCCGCGCCGTGCCCGACTCGCCCAGCCAGTCGGCCACCTGCCCGCCGATCGCCCCGGTTCCGCCGGTGACCAGCACGCTCCCCCGCGTGAGGTTCGTTCCGACGGGCGATCCGGACAGGCCGGCCGAACCCGCCACCCCGAGCGGACTGCGGGCCCGTACCAGCCGGCGGGCCAGAACGCCCGTCGCCCGTACGGCCACCTGGTCCTCGCCGCACCCTGCCAGCACCCCGGCCAGCCGAGCCGCGGCCCGGTCGTCCAGGACCGGCGGCAGATCGATCAGCCCGCCCCAACGGTCCGGATGCTCCAGGCCCACCACCCGGCCCAGCCCCCAGGCCTGGGCCTGGACCGGTCGGGTCAGCAGTTCCTGACTCCCGACCGCGACAGCGCCCCGGGTCAGCACCCACAGCGGCGCGGCGACGTCGGCGTCCCCCAGCGCCTGCACCAGGCCCACCGTCCCGGCCAGACCGGCCGACACCTCGGGGCAGTCGGCCAGCGGTGCCTCGTCCAGGGCGAGCAGGGACAGCACCCCGGCCACCGGCCCGGTCTGCACGTCGCCGATCCGGGCCGCCAGGGCGTCCCGGGTCGCCCCGGCGGCGACCGGGACCAGGACGGTCTCCGCCCCCGCAGCGGTCAGCGCCCGTACGCACTCCTCGGCCACGCCGAGGCCGGCCGGACCGGTGACCACCAGCCAGGTGCCGGTCGGTGCGGCCGATTCCGGGTCGGGGACCGGCGTCCAGGCGATCCGGTAGCGCCAGTCCGCGACTGCCGACTCCTCGCGGTCGCGCTGCCGCCAGGACGCCAGGACCGGCAGCACCTCGCTGAACGGCCGTTGCGCGTCCACATCCAGTGCGCCCGCCAGTGCGGCCAGATCGCCGTGCTCGACCGCGGCCCAGAACTGCGCCTCCGCCGCCGTGCCGCTACCCGCCGCGGTCGGGGTCGGAGCCGCCGCCGTCCCAGCCCAGAAGTGCTTGCGGGCGAAGGCGTAGGTCGGCAGCTCGATCTGCTGCCCGACGGGCAGGACCGCGGTCCAGTCCAGGTCGACTCCCCGGATGTGGGCGCGGCCGAGGGCGGTCAGCACCGAGGTCGAGGCCGACGTCTTGGGACGGAGCATCGGCACGAACTCCGTGTCGTCGCCCTGCCCGCTGTCGTCGGCGGCGGTGAGCGCTGTCGATCCCATCGCGGAGAGGGTTCCGTCCGGGCCGATCTCGATGAAGACCGAGACGCCCTGATCGGCCATCACCTGCACCGCGTCCGCGAACCGGACCGGCTGCCGGGCCTGGGCGGGCCAGTATCCGGCGTCCGGGGCCGTGATCTGAGCGCCCGTCAGGGATCCCACCCATGACACCGTCGGCGCTCGATGCTGCAGACGACCGGCCACAGCTCCCAGTTCGTCCAGCACCGGATCCATCCGGGCCGAGTGGAAGGCATGGCTCACCCGCAGCCGGCGCACCCGGCGTCCCCGCTCCCGCCACATCTCCACGAACGCGTCGACGGCAGCCTCGTCACCCGAGACGACCACGGACGTCGGCCCGTTCACCGCCGCCAGCGACACCCCCTCCACGTCCTCCAGGCCGGCCAGCACCTCGGCCTCACCCGCTTCGATCGCCGCCATCGCCCCGCCCAGCGGCAGCCCCTGCATCAGCCGGGCCCGGGCCGCCACCAGCGCGCAGGCGTCCTCAAGGCTCAGCACTCCCGCCGCGTGCGCCGCCGCGATCTCGCCCACCGAATGGCCGGCCACCGCATCCGGCACGATCCCGGCCGCAGCGAGGACGGCGAGCAGGCCGACCTCCATCGCGAACAGGCCGGTCTGGGCGAACACCGTCTGATCGGCCAGCGCCGCGTTCACGGGGTCGCCCGAGCCCGAGGAGCCGTTCAGACCACTCACATCGGGGGCGCTGAGCACGATGTCCCGGACGGCCAGCCCCAGCTCGGCCTCCAGCACATCGACGACCCGGTCGAACGCGGCCGCGAACACCGGGGACGCTGCGTACAACTCGCGTCCCATCCCGGCCCGTTGGGCCCCCTGGCCGGCGAACAGGAAGCCGACCCGGCTCGCCCGGCCGGTCGGGACCGCGCCCGCGAGCACATGGGCCGCCGACCTGCCCGCAGCCAGTGCCGTCGCACCTGACAGCAGCTCAGCCGGTCCGGCTCCCAGCACCACGGCGCGGTGCTCGAACACGGACCGGGTGGTGGCCAGCGACCAGCCCACATCGACCGGGTCCAGGCCCTCGCCGGCACGGACCCGACCCGCCAGCCGTCCCGCCTGCGCGGCGAGGGCGTCTGCCGTCCGGGCCGAGAGCAGCCACGCCAGGGGGGCGTCACGCAGCACTTCCGGCCGGTCGGCGATGCTTCCGGGCTGCGCCGGGGCTGCCGGATCACCCGGTGTCTCCTCGACGATGAGGTGGGCGTTGGTGCCGCTGATCCCGAACGCGGACACTCCGGCGCGGCGCGGACGCACGCCCGCCGGCCAGGGCGTCGGTTCGGTCAGCAGCCGGGCGTCGCCCTCGGCCCAGTCCACGTGCGGGGACGCCTGGTCCGCGTGCAGGGTGCGCGGCAGGACCTCGTTCTCCAGCGCCAGCACCATCTTGATCACACCCGCCACACCTGCGGCGGCGCCGGTGTGAGCGATGTTGGACTTCACCGATCCCAGCAGCACCGGTCGGCCCTCCGGCCGACCCTGCCCGTAGGTGGCCAGCAGCGCCTGCGCCTCGATCGGGTCCCCCAGCACCGTGCCGGTGCCGTGCGCCTCGACCGCGTCCACATCGCCGGCCCGCAGCCGAGCGTTGGCCAGGGCCGCCCGGATCACCCGCTGCTGGGAGGGACCGTTGGGCGCGGTGAGCCCGTTGGAGGCGCCGTCCTGGTTCACCGCGCTGCCGCGGACCACGGCCAGGATCCGGTGGCCGTTGCGCTGCGCGTCTGAGACTCGTTCCAGCAGCAGGATCCCGGCGCCCTCGCCCCAGCCGGTGCCGTCCGCCGAGGCGCTGAAGGACTTGCAACGGCCGTCGGACGCGAGCCCGCCCTGCCGGGAGAACTCGGTGAACAGCCCCGGCGTCGCCATCACCGTCGCGCCGCCCGCCAGTGCGAGCGTGCACTCGCCGGACCGCAGCGCCTGGCAGGCCAGGTGGATGGCGACGAGGGAGGAGGAGCAGGCCGTGTCCACGGTCACTGCCGGGCCCTCCAGCCCGAGGGCGTAGGACACCCGGCCGGAGATCACGCTGCCCGCGCTGCCGGTGATCCCGTAGCCCTCGCGGCCGATGCCGTACCAGGACCCGCCGTATCCGCCCGCGAAGACTCCGGTGGCGCTGCCCCGCAGGGTCGCCGGGTCGATCCCGGCGCGTTCCAGCGCCTCCCACGAGACCTCCAGCAGCAGCCGCTGCTGCGGGTCCATGGCGAGTGCCTCGCGGGGGCTGATCCCGAAGAACGCGGGGTCGAACTCGCCTGCGTCGTAGAGGAATCCGCCGAGTCGGGTGGTCGAGGAGGCCGCTCCGTCGGCACCGGCCGCGTAGACGGCGTCGGTGTCCCAGCCCCGGTCGGTCGGGAATCCGGCGACGGCGTCGGTGCCGTTCCGCAGCAGATCCCAGAAGTGGTCGGGGCTGTCGGCGCCGCCGGGGAACCGGCAGCCGATGCTCACGATCGCAATCGCCTCGTCCGGTGCCGCCGCGACCACAGCCGGAAGTTCGGGTCCCACTCCCTCAAGCTGTCCCGAACGTCCCTGCTGCTGGAGCTGGACGCGCAGCTGGGCGGCCAACACCGTCGGCGTCGGGTAGTCGAACACCAGGGTCACCGGCAGCTTCAGCCCGGTGACGGCGGCCAGCCGGTTGCGCAGCTCGACGGCGGTCAGCGAGTCGAACCCGACGTCCCGGAAAGCCCGTCCGCTCTCCATCATTTCGGCCGGGGCGTGTCCGAGCACGGCCGCGGCATGGGTGCGGATCAGGTCGGCCAGCGTGCGGTCCGCCTCGGCTCGGGACAGGCCGGCCAGTTGCGCCCGGAGCGCCTGACCCACCGTCCCGCTCGCCGCCACCGCGCGGTTGGACCCGCCGGACAGGGTCCGCAGCAGGGCCGGGACCAGGGCGTTGGTACCGGCCTGCGCGACCTGGGTGCGCAGAGCGGCCACATTGAGCCGGGCCGGGACCAGCAGGGCGTCGTCCAGGCCCAGGGCCTGGTCCAGCAGCGCCAGCCCTTCTTCGGCGGACATCGCGCCGACGCCGCCGCGGGTCATCCGCTCGCGGTCGCCGGCGCTGAGATGGCCGGTGAGACCGCTGGCGGCGGCCCACAGGCCCCAGGCCAGCGAGACCGCGGTGAGTCCGGTGCCGCGGCGGTGGGCGGCCAGAGCGTCCAGGAAGGCGTTCCCGGCCGCGTAGTTGCCCTGCCCGGCGGCGCCGAAGGTCGCGGCGGCCGAGGAGAACATGGCGAAGAAGTCGAGGTCGAGCCCGGCGGTGAGCCGGTGCAGGTGCCAGGCGGCGTCCGCCTTGGGCCGCATGACGGCGTCAATGCGGTCGGCGGTCAGCGAGTTGATGACGCCGTCGTCGAGCACCCCGGCGGCGTGCACCACCCCGGTCAAAGGGGTCCGCGCCGGGATCCGGTCCAGCAGCCCGGCCAGGGCGACCGGGTCGACGACATCGCAGGCGACGATCTGCACCTCGGCTCCCGCTTCGGCGAGGCCGGCGGCCACGCCCGCAGCGCCGACGGCCAGCGGGCCGCTGCGGCTGGCCAGCAGGAGTCGGCCGGCCCGGCCGGTCACCGCCAGGTGCCGGGCGACCAGACCGGCCAGGGTGCCGGTGCCACCGGTGATCAGCACGGTCCCGGCCGGATCGCGTGGCTTCGCCGGCGCGGGGGCAGCGGCCGGGCGGACCAGCCTGCGTCCGTAACCACGGCCGGCCCGGATCGCCAGCTCGGGTTCGCCCGAGCCGAGAGCGGCGGCGAGCACACCGATCGCCGCAGCGGTCTCCTCGCACGCAGCGGTCTCGTCGCCCGCAGCGGTCGAGGCGGGCGGCAGGTCGGCGAGGATCAGCCGGTCCGGGTGCTCGGACTGCGCAGAGCGGACCAGGCCCCAGGCAGCGGCGGCCGGAAGGTCCGTCACCGCGTCGCCGGGCCGGGTGGCGACCGCCCCGCGGCTGACGACGACCAACCGGGCCTCGTCCAGGGTGTCCAGCGCCAGCCACTGCTGGACCAGCTCCAGCACCTGGACGGTGGTCCGGCGCGCGGCCTCAGCCATGCCCTCGTCATCGACAGCTTCGTCACCGATGCAGGCCAGCACCAGTTCCGGGCGCGGTCGGTCCGGATCGCCGGATTCGAGCGCCTCGACCAGCGCGGTGAGGTCAGGGTGCGCTTCCACGTCGACCCCGGACGCAGCCAGTGAGCCGGCGAGGCCCAACCGGTCGGCACCGATGAGGGCCCAGCGACCGGCCGAGGCGGCCACCGGAACCGGCACGGGTACCCAGTCCACGCCGAACATCGCGTCACGCAGCCGGTCGGCGCCGGTCCGCAGCCTCTCGGACGGGACCGGACGCAGCGTCAGGGACTCCACCGTCAGTTCTGGCGTGCCCGTGGCGTCGACCGCGACCAGCGACAGCCGTCCGTCGGCGGAACGGCTCAGCCGGGCGCGCAGTGTCGAGGCACCGGCGGAGTGCAGGGTCATCCCGGTCCAGCCGGACGGGAGCATGGTCTCGGCCGGACCTGCGGTCGGCCAGCCGTCCCCGGCGACGGCGACGGCATCCAGGAGTGCGGCCGACAGCGCCGGGTGCAGCCCGAACGTCGCCGAGCCGGAGCCGTCGGGAAGGGTGATTTCGGCGAGGAGGTCGTTGCCGTCCCGCCAGGCGAACCTGAGCGGGCCGTCGGCGGCGCCATCACTGTCGATCAGCGGAACCGAGTCCGGCGGCGGCCAACTCGCGAAGGCGGCGGCGAGGGCCGGGTCGGCCGGTCGGTCCGGGGCGAGTCGGCCCTGGGCATAGCGGGTCCAGGGTTCGTCGGACTGCGCGCGTCGGGCGTAGATCTCGACCGTCCGCTGCCCGTCGCTGTCCGGATCGCCCACGGCGGCCTGGACCTGCAGCGGCGCACCGGCCGCGATCACCAGCGGCGGCCCGGGGACGAGTTCGGCGATCCTGGGGCAGCCGACCTGGTAGCCGGCCACCACCGCGAGTTCGGTGAGGACGGTCGCGGCCGCCGCCGGTTCGGCCAGCCACGGCTGCTCGGCCAGGCTGAGCCGCCCGGTGATGACCAGCCCCTCGGCGTCGGCGAGTTCGACCGCCGCGCCGAGCAGCGGGTGGCCGACCGGGTCGAGCCCGGCCGAGCTCACATCCCCGGCGCCGGAGCCGG
The DNA here is from genome assembly GCF_000787775.1 of Streptacidiphilus carbonis. Classification (GTDB taxonomy): domain Bacteria; phylum Actinomycetota; class Actinomycetes; order Streptomycetales; family Streptomycetaceae; genus Streptacidiphilus; species Streptacidiphilus carbonis. Next base: position 42,796 of record NZ_BBPM01000052.1, read on the forward strand.
TCGGGCGGTACCAGTACCGCTCGTGTTGGAAGGCGTAGGTCGGCAGCGCGATCCGGCGCGCGGCCGGAAGGACCTTGGCCCAGTCGACGACGACGCCGTACGCGTGCACTTCGGCGAGGGCGGCCAGGACCCGGTCCGGGCCACCGTCCTCCCGCCGCAGGGTGCCGGTGACCACCAGCGACCGCTGGTCGGGGTCGGAGTCGGAGTCGGAGTCGTCCAGGGTGGCCTGGACCGCGGTCGTGAGCACCGGATGCGCCGAGGTCTCGACGAACACCGTGTGCCCTGCGTCGCCCAGCACTCGGACGGCGTCAGCGAACTGGACCGGGGCGCGCAGGCTGGCGTACCAGTAGTCGGCGTCGGCGTCGGTGCCCGCCAGGATCTCGCCGGTCATGGCCGACACCATGGGCACCCGCCCGGCCCGGGGAGTGATCGGCGCCAGCAACTCGAGGATCTCCTCGCGGAGTTCCTCGACCTGCGGGCCGTGGGAGGCGTAGTCGACCGGGAGCCGACGAGCCCGGATCCCGGCCGCCTCGCACTCGGCGGCGAGTTGGTCCAGGGCCTCCGGGACGCCGGAGACGACGGTGGCGTCCGGTCCGTTGACCGCGGCGATGTCCACCAGGCCGGCCCAACGGCCCAGCCGGACCGCGACCGCCTCGGCGGACTCGGCCAGCGACAGCATGCCGCCGCGCCCGGACAGCGCGGTCAGCGCACGGCTGCGCAGCGCCACGATCCTGGCCGCGTCCTCCAGGCTGAGGATCCCGGCCACGCAGGCGGCGGCGATCTCACCCTGGGAGTGCCCAAGCACGGCGTCCGGGTGCACGCCGGCGGCCTGCCACACCGCCGCCAGCGACACCATCACCGCCCACAGGGCCGGCTGGACCACGTCGACCCGGTCCAGGCCGGGCGCGCCCTCCCTGCCGTTGAGCACGTCGTCCAGGGACCAGTCCACAAAGGCCGACAGGGCCAGCTCGCACTCGGCCAGCCGGGCCGCGAACACCGGCGAAGCCGCGGCCAGCTCCCGGCCCATGCCGACCCACTGCGACCCCTGCCCCGGGAAGACGAAGACCACCCGGCCGTTGCCGCCACCGGCCGGGACCGTCCCGGTCACGGCCGAGGCCGTCGGCAGGCCGCTTGCGACCGCTGTCAGCCCGGAGAGCAGTTCCTCCCGGCTCTGCCCCAGGACGACGGCCCGGTGCTCGAACACCGACCGGGTGGTGGCCAGCGACCACCCGATCTCCGCGCCATCGGCCGACCTGGCGGTCGCGTCGGTGCCCAGGAAGTCGGTCAGCCGGGCCGCCTGCTCGGCCAGACCGGCAGCGGTGCGCCCGGACACCAGCCAGGCCGTACCGCTCGACAGCACCGACGGCGCGGTCGGCTCGGGGCTCTCGGCCGGGGGTGCGGCCTCCTCGATGATGACGTGGGCGTTGGTGCCGCTGATCCCGAACGAGGACACCCCGGCGCGCCGCACCCGTCCGTTCACCGGCCACGGCCTGGCCTCGGCCAGCAGCTCGACGGCACCGGCCTCCCAGTCGATGTTCTGCGCCGGCTGGTCCGCGTGCAGGCTGAGCGGCAGCTCCTGGTGCTGGAGCGCCAGCACCATCTTCATCACGCCGGCCGCTCCAGCCGCGCTCTGGGTGTGGCCCAGGTTGGACTTCACCGAGCCCAGCCACAAAGGACGATCCTGCGGCCGGTTCTGACCGTAGGTCGCCAGCAGTGCCTGTGCCTCGATCGGGTCACCCAGCGTCGTGCCGGTTCCGTGCGCCTCCACCACGTCGATGTCCGCGGCCGACAATTCGGCGTTGGCCAGCGCGGCCCGGATCACCCGTTGCTGGGACGGACCGTTCGGCGCCGTCAGCCCGTTCGACGCGCCGTCCTGGTTCACCGCGCTGCCACGGACCACCGCCAGCACCGGGTGTCCGTTGCGGCGGGCGTCCGACAGCCGCTCCAGCAGGATCAGCCCGGCGCCCTCGGCCATGCCCATGCCGTCCGCCGAAGCCGAGAACGCCTTGCAGCGCCCGTCCTCGGCAAGGCCGCGCTGCCGGGAGAAGCCGACCAGCGCCCCCGGTGTCGCCATGACGGTGACGCCACCCGCAAGGGCCAGCGAGCACTCCCCCGACCTCAGGGCGGAGGCAGCCAGGTGCAGGGCGACCAGCGCCGAGGAGCAGGCGGTGTCGACAGTGACCGCCGGGCCCTCCAGGCCCAGGGTGTAGGAGACCCGTCCCGAGATCACGCTGGTCGAGGCCCCGGTCATCAGGTGCCCCTCGGAGCCACCGCCACCGGACGCCCCGTAGCCCCAGGACGATCCGCCGGCGAAGACCCCGGTCTGCGATCCCCGCAGGCTGACCGGGTCGATTCCGGCCCGCTCCAGGACCTCCCAGGAGATCTCCAGGAGCAGTCGCTGCTGCGGGTCCATGGCTCGGGCCTCGCGCGGGCTGATCCCGAAGAAGCCGGGGTCGAACTCGGCGGCGTCGTGCACGAATCCGCCCGAACGGGCGTAGGACGTACCGGCCTTGTCCGGATCGGGGTCGTAGAGGGCCTCCAGGTTCCAGCCGCGGTCGTCCGGCAGGTGGGTGATCGCGTCGCGGCCTGCGGAGAGCAACTCCCACAGTCCTTCGGGGTCGTGGATGCCGCCGGGGAAGCGGCAGCCCATCCCCACGATGGCGATCGGCTCTCCCGCCTCCGCCGCGCTGACCGCCGGCGCGGACACGTCCTGGACCAGCACGCCGAGCAGCTCCGCCGCGAGGTGTCCGGCCAGGACGGCTGTCGTCGGATAGTCGAAGACCAGGGTGGCCGGCAGCCGCAGCCCAGTGGCCTCGTTCAGCCGGTTGCGCAGGTCGACCGCGGTGAGTGAGTCGAAGCCCAGATCGCTGAAGGCCCGGCCGGGTTCGATCTGATCCGGCGACGCGTGCCCGAGCGCCGCCGCGACATGGGTGCGGACCAACTGGACCAGCATCCGGTCGCGTTCGGCCACCGGCACCCGGGCCAGCTGCTGCCGCAACGCTCCCGACCCGGCACCGGCGTTGACCGCCGAGGCGACCCCGGTACGGATCGGACCGGCCAGCCCGTGCAGCAGCAGCGGCAGCGCTGCGCCGCGGGCGGCCGCCACCCGGAGCCCGGCGACGTCCAGCCGGAACGGAACCAGCAGGGCCTCGTCGCGGCCGAGGGCCGCGTCGAACACGGCCAGGCCCTCTTCTGCGCCCAGTTCGGCGGTGCCGCTGCCGGTGGCCCGGGCCAGCAGGCCCTGGCTCAGGTTCCGGCCGATCCCGGCCCCGGCGACCCAGGCTCCCCAGGCCAGCGAGAGGCCGGGCAGGCCCAGCGCCCTGCGGTGGCCGGCCAAGCCGTCCAGGAAGGCGTTACCGGCCGCATAGTTGCCCTGGCCGCCGCCACCGAAGGTCGCCGCGGCGGACGAGAACATGACGAACAGGTCCAGCTCTTGACCCTTGGTCAGCTCGTGCAGGATCCAGGCCGCATCGGTCTTGGGTCGCATCACCGCGTCGACCTGCCCCGGGGTCAGCGACCCGATCACGCCGTCGTCGACGATCCCCGCGGTGTGGACGACGCCGGTCAGCGGGCATGTCCCGGGGAGCCCCGCCAGCAGTCCGCCGACGGCGTCGCGGTCGGCGGCATCGGCCGCCGATATCCGCACATCGGCGCCGGCTTCGGCGAGTTCGGCGGCCAGGACGGCGACCCCGTCGGCAGCCGGACCCGAGCGGCTGACCAGCAGCAGCAGCCGGGCCCGGCCGGTGACCACAAGATGACGGGCCGTCAATCCGGCCAGTGTGCCGGTGCCACCGGTGATCAGCACCGCACCGGGGTCCCGGACGGCTGCATCGTCACCTTCGGTCGGATCGGCCGGGCGGACCAGGCGACGTCCGTGCAGACGCTGGTCCCGAACGGCCAACTCCGGTTCCGCGGAGCCGAACGCCCCGGTCAGCACACCCATCGGGTCCGGGGATTCGTGGGTGGGCAGGTCGACCAGTACCAGGCGGCCGGGGTTCTCCGACTGCGCGGAGCGCAGCAGACCCCAGACCGCCGCGGCCCCCAGGTCGGTCACACCTTCACCTGCCCGCGCCGCGACCGCTCCACGGGTGACGACCACCAACCGGCTGTCGGCGAGTGACTCCAGCGTCATCCACTGCTGCACCAGGAGCAGCACCTCGTTGGTGAGCCGCCGGGCCGCCTGCCCCTGGTTGAAGCCGTCGCGCTCACCGACTTCGCCGGTATCGACAGCGACCAGCAGCACCTCGGGTACCGGATCACCGGTGTCGGCCAGCGCGGGCAGGTCCGGGTAGGCAGCCGGCTCCGCTCCGGCAGCGGTCAGACCCTCGACCAAGCCGAGGGTGTCGCTGCCGACGACGGCGCAACGCCCGGCAGCAGCCGTCGGTTTCGCGCTCGGGACCGGTACCCACTCCACAGCGAACAGCGCGTCCCGCACCACCTGTTCGGCTCCCGAAGGGTGAGCCGCCACCGGCCGCAGCACCAGCGACCCGACGGAGACGACGGCCGACCCGGCGCCGTCGACCGCCAGCAGCGACACCGCCCCGCTCGCGTCCTGCCGCAGCCGGGCTCGCAGCCTCGTGGCACCCGCCGCATACAGCGACACATCCGACCAGACGAACGGCATCCGCGGCCCCGCGTCGGCCGACGCCGTCAGCCAGACCGCCTGTAGTACGGCGTCGAGCAGGGCCGGGTGCAGACCGAAGGCCGCCGCACCGGTGTCGGCCCGGTCCGGCAGCGCCACCTCGGCGAAGACGTCGCCGCCGCGCTGCCAGGCGGCGTTCAGGCCCTGGAACGCGGGGCCGAAACCCTGTCCGGCCGCCGCCAGCGATTCATAGAGACCGTCAACTCCCAGCGGGGTGGCGCCTTCCGGCGGCCAGACCGCGAAATCGGCCGGATCCGGAGCTGCCGCCGGATCGGTGGGGCCCACCCGCCCGGCGGCATGCCGGATCCACCCGGTGCCGGCGTCCTGCAACCGGGCGAAGATCTCCAACTCTCGCAGGCCGTCCTGGTCCGGGCCGCCCACCGTGACCTGGACCTGCATCTCCGTGTCCGGGAGCAGGATCAGCGGGGCGGCCAGGGTCAGCTCGTCGATCGTGGTGCAGCCGACCAGGTGTCCGGCCACCACCGCCAGCTCCACATAGCCCGTTCCGGGGAAGAACGCCGTCCCGCCCAGAACGTGATCGGCCAGCCACGGCTGGGTCCGCGCCGAGAGCCGTCCGGTGATCACCAGGCCGTCGCCGTCGGCCAGTTCGACCGCCGCGCCGAGCAGCGGATGGCCGACCGAGCTCAGTCCGGCCGCGCGCAGATCCCCTGCTCCCGCCGCCTGCGGCAGCGGCCAGAACCGCTGGTGTTGGAACGCATAGGTGGGCAGGTCGACCCGGTTCCCGCCGGCCAGCACCGCGGGCCAGTCGACGGCGACACCGCGAACGTGGACCTCGGCCAGCGAGGCCAGCATCCGGTCGGTGCCGCCGTCGTCACGGCGCAGCGTCCCGGCGACGACCGGTGTCGATCCGGGCCGGGCTCCGCCGTCGGCTTCGGCGGCCTCCAAGGTCGCGCCGACGGCCGCGGTGAGAACCGGGTGGGCCGACACCTCGATGAAGACCCCGTACCCGCCCTGACGCAGCTCCCTGATCGCGCGGTCGAAGCGGACGGACCCGCGCAGACTCGCGTACCAGTACTCCGCGTCGGCCTCGGGTCCGGCCAACTGCTCGCCGGTCAGTGCGGACATCATCGGCAGGGTGGCCGGCTGCGGGCTGATCCCGTCCAGCAGCCGCAGCACCTCGTCCCGTATGTCGTCCACCTGCGGGCCGTGCGAGGCGTAGTCGACCGGCAGCATCCGGGCCCGGACACCGTCGCGCTCGCAGGCGGCCAGCAACTCCCGCAGCGCATCGTGGTCGCCCGAGACGACGGTCGCCTCCGGGCCGTTGACGGCCGCGACCGCGATCCGGTCGCCGTACTGGACCAACCGGGCCTCGACCAGGTCCACGGGCTCGGCGACCGAGAGCATGCCGCCGCGACCGGAGAGCACGGTCAGCGCCTGGCTGCGCAGTGCCACCACCTTCGCGGCGTCGTCCAGGCCGAGGATTCCGGCGACCACGGCGGCGGCGATCTCGCCCTGGCTGTGGCCGACCACCGCGTCCGGCCGCACCCCGGCGGCCTGCCAGACCGCGGCCAGGGACACCATCACCGCCCACAGCACCGGCTGCACGATGTCGACTCGGTCCAGCCCGGGCGCGCCCTCCGCGCCGTCCAGAACCTCGGTCAGGGACCAGGTGACGTAGGGACGCAGCGCCTGCTCGCACTCAGCCAGTCGAGCGGCGAAGACCGGGTCGGTGAGGGCGAGTTCGCGTCCCATGCCGGCCCACTGCGAGCCCTGGCCGGGGAAGACGAAGACGGTCGGACCGGCAGCGGCGGCCACGCCGGTGACCTGGCCGGCGGCCGGCTGGCCGGCCGCCACCGCGGACAGGCCGCTCAGCAGGTCGTCACGGGTCGCCCCGAGGACGACGGCGCGGTGCTCGAACGTGGTCCGGGTGGCGGCCAGGGACCAGCCGACGTCGGCCGGGTCCAGCTCCGGGTCGGCGCTGACCCGCGCGATCAGGCGCTCGGCCTGCGCGGCCAGGCCGTCCCGGGTCTGCGCGGAGACGGGCCACGCCGTCGTCGGGGACGAGGACGGGGCGAGGGACACAGCCGGGACGGCGGTGTCCACCGGCGGGTCCTGGAGGATCAGGTGGGCGTTGGTGCCGCTGATGCCGAAGGAGGAGATGCCGGCCCGGCGCGGTCGGCCGTTCGCCGGCCAGGGCACCGGCTCGGTGAGCAGCCGGACGTCGCCCATGGTCCAGTCGATGTGCGCGGACGGCTCTGCGGCGTGCAGGGTGACCGGCAGCTCGCTGTGCTGCAGGGCGAGGACCATCTTCATCACCCCGGCCACGCCGGCGGCCTGCTGGGCGTGACCGATGTTGGACTTCACCGAACCCAGCCACAGCGGACGACCCTCGGGCCGGTCCTGGCCGTAGGTGGCCAGCAGGGCCTGCGCCTCGATCGGGTCGCCCAGCGTCGTACCGGTGCCGTGCGCCTCGACGGCGTCCACATCGGCGGCGGAGAGTCCGGCGCTTGCCAGCGCCGCCCGGATCACCCGCTGCTGCGAGGGACCGTTCGGCGCGGTCAGCCCGTTGGAGGCGCCGTCCTGGTTGATCGCGCTGCCGGCCAGCACGGCCAGGACCGGGTGGCCGTTCCGGCGGGCGTCGGAGAGGCGTTCCAGAACCACCATCCCGGAGCCCTCTCCGAGCCCCATCCCGTCGGCGCCGGCGGAGAACGCCTTGGACCGGCCGTCGGCGGCGAGGGCCCGCTGCTGGGCGAAGCTGAGGAACTCGGCCGCGTCGACCATGATCATCACACCGCCGGCCAGCGCCAGCGTGCACTCCCCGGTCCGCAGCGCGGCTGCGGCCAGGTGCAGCGCGACCAGGGACGAGGAGCAGGCCGTGTCGACCGTCACCGCCGGGCCCTCCAGCCCGAGGGTGTAGCAGACCCGGCCCGAGATCACGCTGGGGACGTTCCCGGTGAGCAGGTGCCCCTCGGCACCGTCGCCGGTCACGCCCAGGGCCGAGTACCCGGACGCGGCGGCGCCGACGTAGACGCCGGTCATCGAGCCGCGAAGCGAGGTCGGATCGATGCCGGCGTGTTCCAGCGCCTCCCAGGAGGTCTCCAGCAGCAGCCGCTGCTGCGGGTCCATGGCGATGGCCTCGCGCGGGCTGATCCGGAAGAACGCCGGGTCGAACTCGCCCGCGCCGTCCACGAATCCGCCCTCGTCGGTGTAGGAGGTGCCGGGATTCTCCGGGTCCGGGTCGAAGATGGCGGCGGTGTCCCAGCCCCGGTCGACGGGGAACCGGGAGATCTGGTCCGCGCCGGTGCTGAGCATCCGCCACAGGTCGTCGGGTGTGTCCACGCCGCCGGGGAACCGGCAGCCCATGCCGACGATGGCGATCGGATCGCCGGTCACCGCGGTCACCGGGGTCAAGGCGGCCGCCGCACCGACGCCGACCAACTGGTCGCCGAGGTGACCGGCCAGTGCGCCCGGGGTGGGGTAGTCGAAGACGAGGGTGGTGGCCAGCCGCAGGCCGGTGGCCGCGTTCAGGCGGTTGCGCAGTTCGACTGCGGTGAGCGAGTCGAATCCGAGCTCGACGAAGGGCCGGTCCGGATCGATCACGTCCGGGGAGGCGTGCCCCAGCACGGCGGCGACATGGGTGCGGACCAGCTGGGTGAGCATGCGGTCGCGGTCGGCCGCCGACACCCGGGCCAGTTGCTGATGCAGAGCACTCGACCCGCCGCCGGTGTTCGCGGCCGACGCGACGCCCGGACGGACCGGTCCGGCCAGTGCCTGCAACAGTGGCGGCAGCACCCCGCCCCGGGCAGCCGCGGTCCGCAGAGCCGCGACGTCCAGCCGGAACGGGACCAGCAGCGCCTCCTCCCGGCCCAACGCCCGGTCGAGCAGGAGCAGGCCCTCCTCGGCCCCCAATTCGGCGGTGCCGCTGCCGGTGGCGCGGGCCAGCAGGCCCTTGCTCAGGTTCCGGCCGATTCCGGCCCCGGCGACCCACGAACCCCAGGCCAGTGACAGGCCGGGCAGCCCGAGCGCCCGGCGGTGGGCGGCCAGCCCGTCCAGGAAGGCGTTACCGGCCGTGTAGTTGCCCTGGCCGGGCCCACCGAAGGTGGCGGCGGCCGAGGAGAACAGCACGAACAGGTCCAGGTCCTGACCCTCGGTCAACTGATGCAGGATCCAGGCGGGATCGGTCTTCGGCCGCATCACCCCCTCGATGCGCTCGGGGGTGAGCGATCCGATCACGCCGTCGTCGACGATCCCGGCGGTGTGGACGACGCCGGTCAGCGGGCACGTCCCGGGGAGCCCGGCCAGCAGGCCGGCCATAGCGTCGCGATCAGCGGCGTCGGCCGCAGCGATCCGCACCTCGGCGCCGGTCTCGGCGAGTTCGGCGGCCAGGACGGCTGCCCCGGCCGCGGCCGGACCGGAGCGGCTGACCAGCAGCAGCTGCCGGGCCCGGCCGGAGGCCACGAGATGACGAGCCGTCAGCCCTGCAAGGGTTCCGGTACCGCCGGTGATCAGCACCGTCCCGGGGATCCGCACGGCTGTGTCGGGCTCGGTCGACGGCGGGACGGCAGCCGCACGGACCAGGCGACGTCCGTGAGCCCGCTGCTCCCGGATCGCCAGTTCCGGTTCCGCCGAGCCCAGCGCACCGGCCAGCACCCCGACCGAGACCGACGGCTCCGATGTCCCGTCGGCGTCCTCGCCTGCGGGCAGATCGACCAGGACGAACCGGCCGGGATTCTCCGACTGCGCCGACCGCAGCAGCCCCCAGACCGCCGCCGCCCCGAGGTCGACCACGTCCTCGCCCGGCAGCGCCGCGACCGCCCCACGGGTGACGAGGACCAGACGGCCGTCGAGCAGCGGCTCCGAGGCCAGCCAGTGCTGCGCCGCCTCCAGTGCCTCGACCGTGAGCCGCCGGGCCGCCGACGCCTGGTCACCGTCGGCGGACATCCCGCTCTCGATCCCGACCAGCACCGCTTCGGGCATGAGGTCACCGGACTCGGCCGCCGCCGTGAGCGATGCCAGGTCCGGGTAGAGGGTGAGTTCCACCCCGGCCCCGGCCAGCCCTGCGGCCAGGCCCAGGGAGTCGGTGCCGACCACGCCCCAGCGCCCGACTGGTGCCGCCGACACCGGAACCGGGACCCACTCCACGCCGAACAGCGCGTCCCGCAGCGCGTTTCCGGCCGTCTGTGCCGACTCGGCCGCCACCGGACACAGTTCCAGCGCTCCGACGGAGACGACCGGCGCCCCGGCACCGTCGACCGCCAGCAGCGAAACCGCGCCGTTCGGGTCCTGCCGCAGCCGGGCCCGCAGCCTCGTCGCACCCGCCGCGTACAGCGACACATCCGACCACAGGTAGGGCATCCGCAGGCCCGCTTCGGCTGACGGCGTCAGCCGGACCGCCTGCAGCGCGGCGTCCAGAACGGCCGGGTGCAACCCGAAGACCGCCGCGCTGCCTGCCGCCTGCTCGGGCAGCGCCACCTCCGCGAAGATGTCGTCGCCGCGTCGCCAGACCGCGTCGACTCCCTGAAAGGTCGGGCCGATGCCCTGCCCGGCCGCCGCCAGCGTTTCGTACAGGCCGTCGAGCGGGACCGGATCGGCGCCCGCCGGCGGCCAGACTGCGAAGTCGTCGGCGTCCGCATCGGCCGGTGTCACCACGCCGACCCGTCCGGTCGCGTGCCGGGTCCATTCGCCCCCGAGGTCCGCCGGCCGGGCGAAGATCTCCACCTGGCGCAGACCGTCCTGGTCCGGGTCACCCACGGTGACCTGGATCTGCACCTCCTCGTCGGAGAGCAGCAACAGCGGGGCACTCAGGGTCAGTTCGTCGATCCGGGTGCAGCCGACCAGGTGTCCGGCGACGGCCGCCAGTTCCACGTAGCCGGTCCCGGGGAAGTACGCGGTCCCACCGACCAGGTGATCGCCCAGCCAGGGCTGCGCTGCCAGCGACAGCTGCCCGGTCAGCACCAGCCCATCACCGTCGGCGAGTTCCACTGCGGCGCCGAGTAGCGGATGCCCGACCGAGTTCAGGCCGGCCGACCGCAGATTCCCCACGCCTCCGGCAAGCGACGACGGCCAGTAGCGCTGGTGCTGGAAGGCGTAGGTGGGCAGGTCGACCCGGGCTCCCGTCGGCAGAACCGACGGCCAGTCGACGGGAACGCCGTGCACGTGGACCTCGGCCAGGGAGGCCAGCAAACGGGCCGGCCCACCGTCGTCGCGGCGCAGCGTCCCGGTGGCCACCGGG
>NZ_BBPM01000051.1:0-2954 GCF_000787775.1 Streptacidiphilus carbonis
GGCGCGACCTGCGCGTCGGGCGGCGGCACCGGGCCGGGGGGCGCGGGGTCGGCTGGGGCGCCCGGGTCCGGCGGCAGCACCGCCTGGTCCTGCGCCGCCTGGTTCGGATGGTCTGGCACGCGTACGAAGGTACTGACCCGGTGGTGCGTATGACAGTAGGGATGAACCATTGACCGGTTTAGCGGCAATGCCGGAATCGACCGGGCACCCCCGGGCCGCCGTGGCCCTTCCCATCCACTAGAACCCGTTCTAATCTGACGATCCGTCATGGGGTCGGGCAGCAAAAGGGGAGAGAGCCGTGGACTTCACCTTCACCGAGGAGCAGCAGGCCGCAGTCGAAGCCGCTCGTGCGGCCTTCGCCGATGTCGCTCCGGACGGTGTGCCCAGCCCCGCGGTCAATGCCGAGCCCGTCGCCGAGGACATCGACCGCGAACTGTGGCAGCGGCTGGCCAAGTCCGACCTGACCGGGATCGCGCTGGCCGAGGAGTACGGCGGGTCCGGTCTCGACCCGGTCGCCTGGTGCCTGGTGCTGCGCGAGTCGGCGCGGGTGCTGGCCCGGGTCCCGCTGCTGGAGACCGGCGCCGCCGCGCTCGCGGTCCAGCGGTACGGCAGCGAGGCCCAGCGCCGGCAGCTGCTGCCCGAGGTCGCCGCGGGACGGCTGCTGCTCGGCGTCGCCCCGCACGGCCGTACCGGGCACGAGCCGGCCGACCAGGGCGTACGCGCCGTGGCGGCGGACCCGGCGGCCGGGGGCCCGCGCGGTGGGTGGGTGCTGGACGGGGTGCAGACCGGAGTGACCGGCGCCCAGCTGCTGGACCGGATCGTGGTCCCGGCCCGCTGCGAGCAGGGCTCCCTGCTGCTGCTGGTCGACCCGCACGCCCCCGGCGTGGAGCTGCGCCGCCAGGTCACCGCGCACGGGGAGCTCGCCGCGGAGATGGCCTTCGACGGGGTCGCCGTCGACGCGTCGGCGCAACTGGGCGAGGTCGACCCGGACGGCGCCAACTGGCTGTACCTACGCGGTCTGCTGATCGTCGGCACGGCGGCGCTGTGCCTGGGCCTGGGCGAGCAGATCCTGCGGATCACCGCCGACTACACCGGCAGGCGCGAGCAGTTCGGGCATCCCATCGCCACCTTCCAGGCGGTGTCGATGCAGGTCGCGGACCGGTACATCGACCTGCGGGCGATGGAGGTCACGCTCTGGCAGGCGGCCTGGCGGATCGGCCTGGTCACCGCGGCGGACGGCACGGACGACCCGGACCGGATCCCGCTGGCCGCGGACCTCGCCACCGCGAAGGTCTGGTCGGCGGAGGGCGTCCGCTCGGTCGCGGCGAGCGCCCAGCACCTGCACGGCGGCATGGGCGCCGACCTCGACTACCCGCTGCACCGCTACCACGCCTGGGCCAAGCACCTGGAGCTGTACCTCGGCCCGGCCGCGGCGTTCGAGGACGAGGTGGCGACGGTGCTGGCCGCCTACCAGCTCTGAGCGGCCCGGCCCGGCACTGAGCGGCCCGGCTCTGGCGGCCCGGCTCTGAGCGCCCGGCGCAGGCCCGCGTGGCGCGCCCATACTGGGCGGATGGACGGTTCGGTGGGAGCGTACGACGCGGTGGTGCTGGCCGGCGGCGCCGCCCGGCGGTTCGGCGGGGCGACGGACAAGGTGGCGCTGGAGGTCGACGGCACCGCGCTGCTGGACCGGGTGCTGGCCGGCTGCGCGGGCGCGCGGACCACCGTCGTGGTCGGTCCGGCCCGGCCGACCCGCCGACCGGTGGACTGGGTGCGCGAGCAGCCGCCCGGCGGCGGACCGGTGGCGGCGGTGGCGGCGGCGCTGCCGTCGGTGACCGCGGACCGGGTCCTGCTGCTCGCCGGGGACCTGCCGTTCTTCGGACCGTCGACCGCTGACACGCTGCTGCGGATGCTGGACGGGGACGAGGGCGGGGACAGCGGTGCGGACCCGGACGCGCCGGTCGACGCGGCGGTCCTGGTCGACGCCGGCGGGCGCGACCAGCCGCTCGCCGCTGCCTACCGCACCGCTCCGCTGCGGGCAGCCCTCGCGGAACTCGGCGACCCGGCCGGGCTCCCGCTGCGCCGCCTGGTCGGCGGGCTGACCACCCGTCGGATCGCCGACGCCGACGGGGCCTCGCTCGACTGCGACACCTGGGACGACCTCGAAGCCGCCCGCGCACGTGCTCACGCACGTGATCACGTTCCGCGAGACAAGTGACACGGCTGCGAAACGTTGCCTTGCACGCTCCCGGCACCGGGATCGGGGACGATGGGAGGGTGCTGGATGACTGGATCACCGAAGCGAAGGCCGTGCTGGGGATCGACCTGGAGGTCGATGTAACCGGACTGCTCGACATGACCAAGGACGTGGCCCATGGTGTGGCCCGTCCCGCCGCACCGCTGACGGCGTTCCTGGTCGGCTATGCCGCCGCTCAGGCCGGCGGTGGCGCCGGGGCCGTTGCGGAGGCGAACCGCAAGATCGTGGAGCTGGCCCGGCGCCGGGCCGACGAGCGCGCGAGCGGCGAGCAGCCGAGCGGTGGGACGTCCGGCTGATGGGCGGTGAGGAGACCAGCGATGGGGACCTGCTCGACGCCTATCCGTTCCTGGTCCGTTCGGCCGCTGTGAACGGCGGGGGCGGGGCGGCCGGACCCGGGCCGGAGCACGGGGCCGGGGCTGGGGGCGCCCCGTTCGACTACACGGCGCCCGTCCCGGCAGCACCCGTCCCCGAACCCGGTCGACCGTCCGCGCCGGGCCGGGCGGCCGCTCCCGCGCCGGCCGGCCCCGCGCCGTACGACTACGACGCCGCCGAGGCAGGGGCACAGGGGGCGCCGACGGCGCCACTCGGCTGGGCGCAGGCGCGCGGGCGGGCGCTGCGCGCCGTGGTGCGCGCGCTGCCGCCGGAGCATCTGCCTTTCGCCGACGCGCTCGGGGCGGCGCTGGCCGCCCCCCTGGAGGGG
>NZ_BBPM01000051.1:3437-54491 GCF_000787775.1 Streptacidiphilus carbonis
CGCCGGAGCATCTGCCTTTCGCCGACGCGCTCGGGGCGGCGCTGGCCGCCCCCCTGGAGGCGCTTACCGACCTGCCCGCCTTCGACACCTCCGCCATGGACGGCTGGGCGGTGTCCGGGCCGGGGCCGTGGCGGATCGGTCCGGCCCGCGCCGACAACAGCGACCAGCTGCTGGCCGGCCGCGGCAGCACGGTGCCGCTGGCGGACGGCACCGCCGTGCGCATCGCCACCGGCGCGCAACTGCCGCCGGGCGCCACCGCCGTGCTCCGGCGCGAGGACGGCGGCGTGCGCCGCGACCGCAGCGGCGCCGAACTGCTGCACGACCGCGGCGACCACCCGCTGGAGCAGGGCCGCGACATCCGGCCGCGCGGTCAGGAGTGCCGTACCGGCGAGCCGCTGCTGCCGCAGGGCACCACGGTCACCCCCGCCGTCCTCGGCCTGGCTGCCGCGGCCGGCTGCGACACGCTCACCGTGCACCGGCGTCCCACCGTGGAACTGCTGGTGCTGGGCGACGAACTGCTGGACTCCGGGCTGCCCGGCGCGGGCCGCACCAGGGACGCGCTCAGCCCGCTGCTGCCGCCCTGGCTGCGCGCCCACGGCGCGCGGATCACCGACGTACGCCGGGTCAGGGACGACCTCGGGCTGCTCCGCGACGCGCTCCGGCGCAGCCCCGCCGACGTGGTGGTCACCACCGGCGGGACGGCGGCGGGACCGGTCGACTACCTGCACCGCGCGCTCGCCGAGATCGGCGCCGAGCTGCTGGTGGACGGGGTGCGGGTACGTCCGGGACATCCGATGCTGCTGGCCCTGCTGCCGCCGCTGGAAGGCGATGTGACCCCGCGTCACCTGGTCGGACTGCCGGGCAATCCGCTGGCGGCGGTGGCCGGTGCGGTCACCCTCGCCGAGCCGCTGCTGCGCACCCTGGCCGGCTTCCCGCGCAGCGAGCCGTACCTGGTCGAGGCCGCCGTCGCGCTGCCCGGGCACGCGGTGGACACCCGGCTGCTGCCGGTGGTGCTGCCCGAGCGCGGGGCGCTGCCGCTGGCCTTCGACGGTCCGGCGATGCTGCGCGGGCTGGCCCTGGCCGAGGGGCTGGCCGTGGTGCCGCCGGGCGGGGTCGAGGCGGGGGCCAGGGTGGAGGTACTGGAGGTCCCCACGGGATGAGCCGCACCGGCCGTTCCGGCCGCACTTCCCGCGACGGCCGCACCGCCCGTAGCTCTCGCACCTCCCGCAACGTCCGTACCGTCCGCACCGGCCGCGGCCGCCGGCACCCCGGCGAGCTGCAGCTGCGTCAGATCCTGCTGCCGGAGCCGGCGGCGTCCCCGGTGCAGCAGGTGCGGCGACGCTTCGTGCTGGCCCTGCTGGTCATGGTGGTCACCATCCTGATCGTCTACCTCGGCCGGGACGGCTACCACGACAACGCCCACGACCACCTCGACCTGCTGGGCTCCGCCTACTACGCCACGGTCACCCTCTCCACCACCGGCTACGGCGACATCACCCCGGTCAGCGACGGTGCCCGGCTGGCCAACATCCTGGTGATCACCCCGCTGCGGGTGCTCTTCCTGATCATCCTGGTCGGCACCACCCTGGAGGTGCTGACCACCCGCACCCGTCAGCTCTGGCGGATCAAGCACTGGGAGGCCGCCATGAGCCAAGGGCCCCAAGGACATGTGGTCGTCGTCGGATACGGCACCAAGGGCAGCAACGCCGTGGAGACGCTGCTGCTCAAGGGCATCGCCAAGGACCGGATCGTGGTCGTCGACCCCCAGCACAAGGCGATCGAGGCGGCCAACGAGGACGGCCTGGTCGGCATCCTCGGCGACGCCACCCGCACCGACGTGCTGCGCCGTGCCCAGGTGGAGCGCGCCGAACAGATCATCGTGGGCACCCAGCGCGACGACACCGCGGTCCTGGTCACCCTGACGATCCGGCAGCTCAACAAGCACGCCACGGTGGTGGTCGCGGTACGGGAGGACGAGAACGCGCCGCTGCTCCGGCAGAGCGGCGCCACCGTGGTGGTGACCAGCTCCAGCTCGGCCGGCCGACTGCTCGGCGTCTCCACCCTCAGCCCCAACGCCGGTGCGGTGCTGGACGATCTGCTGACGGTCGGCAACGGCCTGGACGTCATCGACCGCCCGGTCACCGCCGCCGAGGTCGGCGGCTCCCCGATGGACTGCGGCGACCTGGTGATCTGCGTGGTCCGAGGCAACCGCAGGCTCCCCTACGACGACCCGGAGGCCGCCGCCCTGCAGTCGACCGACCGGGTCATCGCCATCCGACGGGTGGACCCGGCACTCGTCTGACCGGCTACTTCTGCTTGTTCGCCGGATCGACGATGTCCTGGGCGAACACCATCCCCAGCGGCTCCGGCCCGATGTACTGCTGGCAGTTGCAGGGCCGGGCCTCGTACTTCAGCGGCTTGCGCGCGGCGTCCCAGGCGGTCGGCGCCTCCACCACCTCGTGGCACTTGCCGCTGCGGTCGTGCTTGGCCAGATGGTGGGTGCAGCCGCAGACCGGTTCCGGCGGTCGGTTGGCCGCGTCGAGGGCGAGCTGGCGCTGCTCGGTGGCCTTGAGCAGTTCCAGCCTGCGCTCGTGCCGGGTGCGCAGCGAGCCCTGCAGGAGTTCGCCGAGCCGGCCGCCGCCCACGATCACGGCAGGGATCAACAACCACAGCCAACCGCCCATGCCGGACCTCCCTGTGGGATCGCTCCTGCAGTCCAGCTTAACGAGCGTCAGGACCTGGCTGTCAGTACCTGAAGCAGCCTCGCGTTGCCCGGCCGACAGCCGCGCTTCCGGTAGCGTCGGGCGCATGCGAGCGATCACGATCACAGAGCCCGGCGGACCCGATGTGCTGACCTGGAGCGAGGTCCCCGACCCGGTCCCCGGGGAGGGCGAGGTGCTGGTCCGGGTGGCGGCCTCGGCGGTCAACCGGGCCGATGTGATCCAGCGGCAGGGCTTCTACGACCCGCCGCCGGGAGCCTCGGCCTACCCCGGCCTGGAGTGCTCGGGCCGGATCGCCGCGCTGGGCGCGGGCGTCTCCGGCTGGGGCGTCGGGGACGAGGTCTGCGCACTGCTGGCCGGCGGCGGCTACGCGGAACTGGTGGCGGTGCCCGCCGGGCAGCTGCTGCCGGTGCCGAAAGGCGTCGACCTGGTGAGCGCGGCGGCCCTGCCCGAGGTGGTCTGCACGGTCTGGTCCAACGTGTTCCAGGTGGCGCATCTGCGGCCGGCCGAGACGCTGCTGGTGCACGGTGGGAGCAGTGGGATCGGGACGATGGCGATCCAGCTGGGCAAGGCGATCGGCGCCCGGGTGGCGGTGACCGCGGGTAGCGCGGAGAAGCTGGAGGCGTGTGGTGCGCTGGGTGCGGACGTCCTGGTCAACTACCGCGACCAGGACTTCGTCGAGGTGCTTCAGGGTGTCGGCGGCGCAGATGTGATCCTGGACGTGGTGGGCGCGAAGTACCTGGACCGCAATCTGGACGCGCTGGCGGTCAACGGCCGCCTGGTCGTCATCGGCATGCAGGGCGGCGTCAAGGCCGAGCTGAACCTGGCCAAGCTGGTCGCCAAGCGCGCCGCCGTGGCCGGCACCGGTCTCCGGGCCCGCCCGCTGGTGGAGAAGGCCGCGATCGTCGCCTCGGTCCGCGAGCACGTCTGGCCGCTGTTCGAGTCCGGCGTCGTCAAGCCGGTCGTCGACCGGGCCTTCCCGCTGCCGGAGGTCGCCGAGGCGCACCGCCTGATGGAGTCCAGCACCCACATCGGCAAGATCCTGCTCACGGTCTGAGTGCCCAGCCCCCTCTCCTCGTCCTCCGACCGGCCGCAGCAACGGATGTCTGGAATGCCGGATATAAGGGCATGTGTAAAAGTCGACTGAGCAGGTGTTGTCGGATGCGGGTCGGCGTCGGGCGGGAGGGTGCGGAGCGTGGCCATGTCCTCTTCCTCCGTTGCGGCCAGGGCTGCCGCGCTGGCGCTGGGGTTGGGTGTCGCGCTGGCCGTCGGAACCGCTCCGACGGATGCCGCCGCGGCGGGCGGTGCGACGGCCAGGGGGTGGCGGCCCGCGCCGTACTGGCCGGACGGGATGGTCGTGCAGCTGCCGGGGGGCTCGGAGATTTGGGTGGAGTGGCCGGGTCTGCCGTTTCTTGCGGGGATCCCGGGCGCGGGGTTCGGGGCGGACGCGGCGCCCGCACCGTCGGAGTCGGCGTCCGTGCCGCCGGACCCCTCGCCGCCCGCCCCGTCGGCGCCGGTGGCCTCGAAGCCTGCCGGGCCGTCGCCGTCCGCCTCGCCGGCCCGGACCCCGGCCGGCCCGTCGCCGTCGGTGTCACCCTCGCCGAGGCATGCGCCGTCGCCGTCGGCCTCCCCGGCGCCGTCCGTCAGCTCGCTGTTCCCGGTGCAGGTGGAGCCGCAGCGGACCCCGGCCGGACCCCCAGCGCCCGCCCCCGCCGCGGGCAATGCCGCAGCGGCCCCGGGCGCCTCGCGCCACTCCCGGCGGCCGTCCGCCGACCAGGACCCCGCCTGGACCGCGCCCTCGCAGGGGCCGCCGCCGCTCGGGCCGGGGGCGCTGGCCGGACAGGCCGTTCCGGACCAGGTGACCGCCGTACGCACCGGTAACGCGGACTCCGCGCGGGACCTGCTGAAACGCAGGCTGCTGCCGCTGGGGGTGGGGCTGGCGCTGATCGGCTGCGGGGCCGCGCTGTTCGGCTGGCGGCTGCGCCGCATGTAGCACCGGACGCAGCACCGCTGTGCCGTGGCGGTGTGCGGCGCCGGATGGGGCGGCAGAACGCCCGCGGCCGTACAGGTGTTCTCCGGGCTGCCGCCCCAAACCCGGTCCGTTGGGGCAGAATGACGGCTATGAACAGCCCGAACGCGCGGCCCGAAGACGGCCCCCACGGCCCCCAGGTCCTGATCGTCGGCCCCGACGGGATGCCCGTCGGGGGCCTCCCCGGCGGCGCCCGACGCCCCGCCCCGGAGGAGGGGGCGAGCGGCGAGGGCGAGTCCCGCGAGCTGCCGATCACCGAGATGGTCGAGCAGCCCGCCAAGGTCATGCGGATCGGCAGCATGATCAAGCAACTGCTGGAGGAGGTCCGGCAGGCGCCGCTGGACGAGGCCAGCCGGGTCCGCCTCAAGGAGATCCACGCCAGTTCGGTCAAGGAGCTGGAGGCGGGTCTCGCCCCGGAGCTCGTGGAGGAACTGGAGAGGTTGTCACTGCCGTTCACGGAGGAGGCCATCCCCAGCGAGGCCGAGCTCCGGATCGCCCAGGCACAGTTGGTGGGTTGGCTGGAGGGCCTCTTCCACGGCATCCAGACCGCGCTCTTCGCCCAGCAGATGGCCGCCAGGGCGCAGTTGGAGCAGATGCGGCGGGCGCTGCCGCCCGGCCAGGGCGGTCTGGACGAGGGCGACGACGGCCAGGGGCACCTCCGTTCGGGCCCCTACCTGTAGCAGTTCCGGTGGCGGCGCGGCGGTCACGGACCGGAATCGGTCCTATGGCGCCGCGACGACTGTCCGTGCGGACCGCTAGCCTGATCCCCTGATGCCGTGGGGGAGAAGAGAAGACAGATGAGCGAGCAGGGCACCACCGAGCAGAGCGGCGCAGCTGGACGAACGGTCGGTCACGGCCGCTACCTGCTCCGGGAGTTGCTCGGGCAGGGCGGGATGGCGACGGTCCACCTCGCGGACGACACGGTTCTGGACCGCCCGGTGGCGGTGAAGAGCATGCTCGGCAACATGAGCGCGGAGCCCTCCTTCCGCGAGCGCTTCCGCCGTGAGGCGCAGGCCGTCGCCAGGCTCAACCACCCCAATATCGTCTCGGTGTTCGACAGCGGCGAGGACGTCAACGAGGACGGGGTGCATGCCCCCTTCATCGTCATGGAGTACATCGAGGGCGGTTCGCTCAGCTCGGTGCTCAGGGACGACATCGCCGCCCACGGCGCGATGCCGACCGACAAGGCGCTGAAGATCACCGGCGATGTGCTGGCCGCCCTCGGCGCCTCGCACGAGCAGGGGCTGGTGCACCGCGACATCAAGCCCGCCAACGTCATGCTGACCAGGCGCAACACCGTCAAGGTGATGGACTTCGGGATCGCCAGGGCGATGCAGTCCGGGGTCACCTCGATGACCCAGACCGGCATGGTGGTGGGCACCCCGCAGTACCTGTCGCCGGAGCAGGCACTCGGCAAGGCGGTCGACGCCCGCTCCGACCTCTACTCGGTCGGCTGCCTGCTCTTCGAGCTGCTCACCGGCCGGCTGCCGTTCGAGTCCGACACCGCGCTGGGCATGGCCTACCAGCACGTCCAGGACACTCCCCCGGCGCCGTCCTCCTTCAACGCCGCGGTCACCCCGGCGGTGGACGCGCTGGTGGCGCGGGCGCTGCGGAAGGACCCGGGGCACCGCTTCCAGACCGCCGACGAGATGCGCGAGGAGTGCGAGCGGCTGGCCGGGGCGGGCGGCGCCAACACCCCGCTGATCATCGGCGAGGGCCCGCGGGTGACCAACATCGGCGGCTCCGGCGCGAACGCGGTCTTCCCGCCCGCGCAGGGCCAGCTGGGCACCATGCCGCCGCAGCAGCCGTACCAGCAGCAGCCGATGCCGCACCCCTCGATGCCCGGCACCCCGCCACCGCAGAGCTACGTCCCCGGGCCGACGCCGCCTCCCACTCCGTACCCGCAGGGCGGCCGTCCCGGCATGCCCACGCCGCCGCCCACCCCGACCCCGTATCCGCAGGCCATGCAGGGGATGCACGGCGGCATGCAGCAGGGCGTGCAGACGCCGCCGCCCTACCGGCCGACGCCGGCGCCCACCCCGCTGCCGCGACCGACGCCGATGCCGCAGCCGCCGCGGCCGGGGACGCCCGTCCCGCGTCCGGTAAGCAGGCCCGTCAACACCGGGCAGCAGCCGCACACCCCCATTCCCAAGGGCGGCCGGGGCTGCGGCGCCGCCGCGGCCGTGGTCGGCGTGATCGTCGGCGTACTGGTGCTGCTGGTGCTGATCCTGGTGCTGGTGCTGCAGAACAACGGGTCCAGCTCGAACACCACCGACAACGGTTCCGGCCGGCTCGGACCGGTCGCCGCGGAGCAGGCATCCGGAGGCCCGGCGCTACTGGGCTGAACTGGGCCGAAACGGGCTCTCACATGGTCCACACGGTGATCGGCGGGCCCGGACACGGCGAAAAACCAGTAGCGTGCAGATGCTGGGTCGCCCCGAGCTGAATGCGGGAGCGGTGCGCAGGCGAACGACCGACGGCGGAGAGTAATGGCAGACAACGAGCGGCCCGACCACGGGGAAGGCACCGGACCGGGTGCCCCCCAGGGCGGCGGCCCGGGCGACACCCCCACCGTCGGAAACCCGATGATCGGCGGCGGCGGTTCGGACGGCGGCGGCTACGGTGCCCCGGGTCAGGGCGACCCCGCCCGGACGCCGACACAGGGCGGCGCCTTCCCCGGCGATCCCGGCCTCGGCGCCGACGAGCCGCTGGTCACCTCCACCAGCGGGCTGTCCGTCTTCGGCGAGGGCCGCTACCGGCTGACGCACCGTCTGGGCCGGGGCGGCATGGCCGAGGTCTTCGCCGCCAGGGACGTACGGCTGGGCCGCACCGTCGCCATCAAGGTGCTCCGTCCCGAGCTCGCCGAGGACACCACCGCGCGGATCCGCTTCACCCGCGAGGCCCACTCGGTCGCCTCGCTGAACCACCACGCCGTCGTCGCCGTCTACGACACCGGCGAGGAGGCGCAGCGCGGCGAGACCGTCCCCTACATCGTGATGGAGCTGGTCGAGGGCCACACGGTCCGCGAGCTGCTGCAGGGCGACGAGCCGCCGCCGGTCAGCCAGGCCCTGATCATCACCGCCGGGATCCTGGAGGCGCTGGCCTACAGCCACCGCCACGGCATCGTGCACCGGGACATCAAGCCGGCCAACGTCATCATCACCAACACCGGCGCGGTCAAGGTGATGGACTTCGGCATCGCCCGCGCGCTGACCGGTGCGACCAGCACCATGACCCAGACCGGCATGGTCATGGGCACCCCCCAGTACCTGTCGCCGGAGCAGGCCCTCGGCAAGTCCGTCGACCACCGCTCCGACCTCTACGCCACCGGCTGCATGCTCTACGAGCTGCTGACGCTGCGTCCGCCGTTCACCGGCGACACCCCGCTGTCGGTGGTGTACCAGCACGTCCAGGACCCGCCGGTGCCGCCGTCGCAGGCCAACTCCCGGGTCCCGGCCTCGCTGGACGCCCTGGTGCTGCGCTCGCTGGCCAAGGATCCGGACGACCGGTTCCAGAGCGCCGACGAGTTCCGGGCCCACCTGCAGCACGCCCTGCGCACCCTGGGGTCGGCCACCGGGCCGACCGAGCTGCTGCCGAGCGCCGCGGCCGCGGCGATGGCGCCGACCGTGGTCGGCCGTACCGTCGGCACCCCGCCGATGGGCACCAGGGCGATGTCCGCCGGCGCCGCCGGCGCGGTCCCGCCCCGGTACAACGACCGGGACGACGAGGCCGGCGAGGGCGGCAACCGCCGGATGTTCTTCGCGGTGGTCGCGGTGCTGGTCGCGATCGCGGCGATCACCATCGGGGTGGTGCTGGCGATGCAGGGCACCGGCGACAACGGCAACAACCCCGGCGTCGCGACCAGCTCGTCGGTCAGTGCCACGCCGTCGGACACGGCGTCCTCGGAGCTCCCGAGCGACTCGGCCTCCCCCACGCCCTCGGCGAGCCCGAGCACCGTGCCGCCGAGCACCCAGACCTACACCAACACGGCCCCGACCACCAGCAGTTCGCCGTCGCTGTCGGCCTCCGCCAGCGCCAGTGCCAGCGCTTCGGCGAGCGCCTCGGCCAGCGCGTCCAAGAGCCCGAGCGCACCTCCGAGCAACACGGGCGGGCCCAGCAGCACGGCTTCGAACCCGGCGGCGGGCGGCGGCCCGTCGTCGTCCAGCACCGCGAAGGTCTCTTGAGCCGCACTCAGTTCACACAGGCGTCGAGCACCTGCTCGTACTCCTCGCACCACCACACCAGCTGCGCCGCCGCCGCCGGGAACAGCGGGTCCGCCCGCTCGTCCCGGCGCTGGTAGCGCCAGCGCAGGATCCAGAAGTCGTTCAGCCGCTCCCACCAGACCCGGTGCACCGCGGCGGCCAGGTGCTCCGGGCTGCTGCCGGAGGCCTCCCGGTAGCCGCGGGCGTAGTGCCGCACCCGGGACAGGTCCAGCACCCCGGTCTCGGGGTGGTTGAAGAACAGCGTCGAGGCCCGGACCGCCTCCTCGGCGCAGGGCTTGACCCCCAGCCGGTCCCAGTCCAGCACCGCCACCGGCTCCGCCGCTCCGTGCCCCGGGTCCCCCGCGGCGGACGCCGGATAGAGCAGGTTCAGGTGGTGGAAGTCGCCGTGCACCCAGCCGGACGGCGGCGCCGCGTCCGGCTGCGGCCTGCGGTGCCGGTACCGCGCCAGCAGCTCGCGGCGCTCCCGCAGCCGCTCCCTGGCCAGGGCGTCGAAGGGCTCCTGCGGGGTCCGCAGCTGCGAGCGTTCCAGCAGCTCCGCGATGGTCTGCTCGGTCCGCGCCGGATCGGCGCAGGGCAGCGAGCGCGGTTGCGGCACCGGCGGGTGCAGCTCGGCCAGGGTGGCGTGGATCCGTCCGAGCAGTGTGCCGAGCGCCGCGCACTGCTCCCGGTCCAGCGAGCGGCCGGTGCGGTGGGACCCCTCGACCCAGGGGAACAGCGCGTAGCGGCGCCCGCGCAGCAGCACACTGCTGCGGCCGTCCCTGGCGGTGAGCGGGGGAGCGGTCGGCAGGCCGCGGTCGCGCAGCGCCGCTATGGCCCGGTGCTGGGCCGCGATCGCCGCGCCGGAGGCGTGCCCGGCGTCGTCCAGGTACTGCTTGAGGAAGTAGCCGCCGTGCGGCCCGCTGATCCGGACCCCCCGGTTGAGCAGGCCCTGGCTGACCCGCTCCACCGTCAGCTCCGGGTAGGCGTCGGGGAGGTCGTAGCGCTCCAGCACCCCGGCGACCGGGATCCCGTGCACCCTGTCCAGCAGCCCCGCCCGCGTCTGAGCCTGCGTCACGGTGCCGATGCTACTGCTGATGCGCGTGGGACACGTGTTCACTTGACAGCGGAGCCGTCGATCTGATCCGGTGTCAGCGCTCCTCGGCGTGCAGCTTCGCGACGTACGCCGCGGCCTGGGTGCGGCGCTCCATCCCGAGCTTGGCCAGCAGGCTGGAGACGTAGTTCTTCACGGTCTTCTCGGCCAGGTGCAGTTCGTTGCCGATCTGCCGGTTGGTCATCCCCTCGCCGATCAGGTCGAGGATCCTCCGCTCCTGCTTGGTCAGCCCGCTCAGCCGCTCGTCCTCCTGCGAGCCCTCGCGCAGCCGGGCCAGCACCTGGCCGGTGGCCACCGGGTCCAGCAGCGACTTCCCCGCGGCGACGTCGCGCACCGCCGACAGCAGGTCGGTGCCGCGGATCGCCTTGAGGACGTAGCCGGCCGCCCCGGCCATGATCGCGTCGAACAGCGCCTCGTCGTCGGAGAAGGAGGTGAGCATCAGGCACTTGATCTCCGGCTGCCGCGAGCGGATCTCCCGGCACACCTCCACCCCGCTGCCGTCCGGCAGCCGCACGTCCAGCACGGCCACGTCGGGGCGGGTCGCCGGGATGCGGTTGAGCGCCTCGGCGGCGGTGCCGGCCTCGCCGACGATCTCGATGTCGTCCTCCAGCGAGAGCAGCTCATGGACGCCGCGGCGGACCACCTCATGGTCATCCAGAAGAAAAACCCTGATATGCCCGGATTGTGTCATGGCACAAGATTCGCACAGCACATCCCGGCCCACGCGCGGGAATGGCAGGAAATAGCCTGATTTGCCATGGGGCGGGGTACTCGGAGGTTACAAGGACGTCCTACCAGCGGAGCGGCAGGCCCTTCCGCTGGGTAACGTTCTCCTGCAGGATCAGGGCACCACCAACCGCTGGTCCGCACCCCGCGCACACCCCGCGCAGCGAGTACGGAGACGGCGACCGGACCGGTGGCCGGCACTGGCCCTTACCCAGGGTTGCAGGCGGAGACCGGAGAGACCGAGGAGTGAACGTGACCGTCGACAGCACGGCCGGGGCGCCCACCACCGCCCCCGCCCACGGTAGCCCCGCCGACGCGGGTCCACCGGAGCTGGTACAGCTGCTCACCCCCGAGGGGGAACGGGTCGACCACCCCGCCTACTCGCTGGAGACCACTCCGGAAGAGCTGCGCTCCATCTACCGGGACCTGGTCCTGGTACGTCGCTTCGACTCGGAGGCGACCTCGCTGCAGCGCCAGGGCGAGCTGGGCCTGTGGGCCTCGCTGCTGGGCCAGGAAGCGGCCCAGGTCGGCTCGGGACGGGCGATGCGCCCCACCGACTACGCCTTCCCGACCTACCGTGAGCACGGTGTGGCCTGGTGCAAGGGCGTGGACCCGCTGAACCTGCTGGGGATGTTCCGCGGTGTGAACCACGGCGGCTGGGACCCCAACGAAAAGAACTTCCACCTGTACACCATCGTGATCGGCTCGCAGACGCTGCACGCGACCGGCTACGCGATGGGCATCACCAAGGACGGCGCGGACGACGCGGTGATCGCCTACTTCGGCGACGGCGCCTCCAGCCAGGGCGACGTGTCCGAGGCGTTCACCTTCGCCTCGGTCTACCAGGCCCCGGTGGTGTTCTTCTGCCAGAACAACCAGTGGGCCATCTCCGAGCCCACCGAGAAGCAGACCCGGGTGCCGCTCTACCAGCGCGCCTCCGGCTTCGGCTTCCCCGGTGTGCGGGTGGACGGCAACGACGTGCTGGCCTGCCTGGCGGTCACCCGCTGGGCGCTGGACCACGCCCGTACCGGGCAGGGTCCGGTGCTGATCGAGGCGTTCACCTATCGGATGGGCGCCCACACCACCTCGGACGACCCGACCCGCTACCGGATCGCCGAGGAGCTGGAGTCCTGGAAGCTCAAGGACCCCATCGAGCGCCTGAAGGCCTACCTGGTCCGCGAGGGCTGGGCCGACAGCGCCTTCCTGGAGTCGGTGGAGGCCGAGAGCGAGCAGCTGGCCCGCCGGGTCCGCGAGGGCGTGCGCACCATGCCGGACCCCGACCCGAGCTCGATCTTCGAGAACGTGTACGCGGAGGGGCACGCCCTGGTGGACGAGGAGCGCGAGGGCTACCTGGCCTACGCGTCCTCCTTCGTGGGCGCGGCGGCTGAGATCACGGACGGGGAGGACGACTGATGGCGGTCGAGCCGGAATTCGATAAGCCGGTCACCATGGTGAAGGCGCTCAACGAGGCGCTGCGCCGCTCCCTGGACGAGAACCCCAAGACCCTGGTCATGGGCGAGGACGTGGGCCGCCTCGGGGGCGTGTTCCGGGTCACCGACGGACTGCACAAGGACTTCGGCGAGGAGCGGGTGATCGACACCCCGCTGGCCGAGTCCGGCATCGTCGGCACCGCGATCGGCCTGGCGCTGCGCGGGTACCGCCCGGTGGTGGAGATCCAGTTCGACGGGTTCGTGTACCCGGCGTTCGACCAGATCGTCACCCAGCTGGCCAAGATGCACGCCCGGGCGCTGGGCCACATCAAGCTCCCGGTCACCATCCGGATCCCGTTCGCGGGCGGCATCGGCGCGGTCGAGCACCACAGCGAGTCGCACGAGGCGTACTTCGCGCACACCGCCGGGCTCAAGGTGGTCGCCCCCTCCAACCCGGCGGACGCGCACTGGATGCTGCGGCAGGCCATCGCCAGCGACGACCCGGTGGTCTTCCTGGAGCCCAAGCGGCGCTACTGGGACAAGGCCGTGCTGGACCCGACCGGCGCTCCGGCGCTGGGGCTGCACCAGGCCAGGGTCGCCCGCTCCGGCAGCGACCTGACCCTGGTGGCCTACGGGCCGATGGTCAAGGTCTGCCTGGAAGCGGCCGAGGCCGCCGCCGAGGACGGGCTGAAGCTGGAGGTCGTGGACCTGCGCTCGCTGTCCCCGATCGACTTCGACACCCTGGAGCAGTCGGTCAAGCGCACCGGCCGCGCCGTGGTGGTGCACGAGGCCCCGGTCTTCCTGGGCATGGGCGCGGAGCTGGCGGCGCGGATCACCGAGCGCTGCTTCTACTCGCTGGAGGCCCCGGTGCTGCGCGTCGGCGGCTACTTCGCCCCCTACCCGCCGTCACGGGTCGAGGACGCCTTCCTGCCGGACCTGGACCGGGTGCTCGACGCCGTCGACCGCGCCATGGCCTTCTGAGGGGTTGAGGAGACGTCATGACGACAGCAGTCGAGTCGGTACGGCAGTTCAAGATGCCCGATGTGGGCGAGGGGCTGACCGAGGCCGAGATCCTGAAGTGGTACGTCCAGCCCGGTGACACGGTCAGCGACGGACAGGTGGTCTGCGAGGTCGAGACCGCCAAGGCGGCCGTCGAGCTGCCGATCCCGTTCGACGGGGTGGTCCGCGAGCTGTTCTTCGACGAGGGCACCACGGTCGACGTCGGCCAGGTGATCATCACCGTGGCCGTGGCCGGGGGTTCCGCCCCCGCCGAGGCACCGGCGGAGGTCGCCTCCGAGCCTGCGGCCGCGTCCGAGGAGTCCGAGCCCGAGCGCCGCGAGGTGCTGGTCGGCTACGGCCCCCGCTCCGGCGCCTCCCGGCGCCGCCCCCGCAAGGTGGCGCTCACCCCGCCCGCGACAGTCCCGGCGACCGCCCCGGCAGCGGTGCAGGCGCCGGCCCCTGCGCCGGCCCTGGCGGTCCCGGCGGCTCCGGCCGCCGCGCCCGCAGCCCCGGCCGCCCCGGCGGACGGGGAGCGCCCGCTGGCCAAGCCGCCGGTGCGCAAGCTGGCCAAGGACCTGGGCATCGACCTGCGCACGGTCACCCCGACCGGCCCGCACGGGACCATCACCCGGGAGGACGTCCACGCCGTCGCGGCTCCCGCAGCCCCGGCCGCCGCCCCCGCCCCGGTGCCGGCCGCCGCCCCCGCGGCCACCGCCGTCACCACCGCCGTGACCAGTGCCGACGGTGACCTGCGGGTCCCGATCAAGGGTGTCCGCAAGGCCACCGCGCAGGCCATGGTGGCCTCGGCGTTCACCGCGCCGCATGTCACCGAGTGGGTGCAGGTGGACGTCACCCGCACGATGAAGCTGGTGCGCAGCCTCAAGGCCAGCGGCGAGCTGGGCCCGAACGTCAGGGTCAGTCCGCTGCTCCTGGTCGCCCGGGCGCTGCTGACCGCGATCCGCAGGCACCCGGAGGCCAACGCCGCCTGGGACGAGGCCAACCAGGAGATCGTGGTGAAGCGCCGGGTCAACCTCGGCATCGCCGCGGCCACCCCGCGCGGGCTGATCGTCCCCAACATCAAGGACGCCGGCTCGCAGACCCTGACCGAGCTGGCGCAGTCGCTGACCGCGCTGATCGAGACGGCCCGCGAGGGCCGGACCTCGCCGGCGGACATGCAGGGTGGCACGGTCACCATCACCAACGTCGGCGTCTTCGGCGTCGACTCGGGCACCCCGATCCTCAACCCGGGCGAGGCCGCCATCCTGGCCTTCGGCCAGGTCAGGGAGCTGCCCTGGGTGCACAAGGGCCGGGTGGTGCCGCGACTGGTGACCACGCTGGCGCTCTCCTTCGACCACCGCATGGTCGACGGCGAGCTCGGCTCCCGGGTGCTCGCCGACACGGCGGCGATTCTGGAGCAGCCCAAACGCCTCATCAGCTGGGGTTGACGGGCTTCGCCACTTACGGGTGAAGGCTGATCGGGTGACGCGTGGTCGCCCGAGGCCGGTGGGTACTCCTTCGCGGACCACGTTTCCCGAGGGGTGGAGGAGTACCCGATGCGACCGAAGGCCCATGCCTTGGTCCTGTCCGTTTCCGTGCTGCTGATGGTGCTCGCGCTGCTGGCGCGGGGGCCGGCACGAGCCGCGGCGGCCGGTTCCGGAACGCTGGTGGTGAACAACGGCGATCCGGGGAAGCGGATCACCCTGGTCCTTCTGGGCGACGGCTATACGGCCGCCGACCTGCCCCGTTTCCGGGAGCAGGCGGCGGCCGTGTGGCAGGCGCTGACCGAGGTGGAACCTTTCCGCACGTACCAGCACTTCTTCGACGTCCGCCGGGTGGACGTCGTCTCCCCGCAGTCGGGGCTGCACCGGGGCTCGCCGCTGGGCATGCACTTCGGCTGCGACGGCATCGCCCGGCTGCTGTGCGCCGACGACTCCGCGGTGGCCGGCCA
The DNA here is from genome assembly GCF_000787775.1 of Streptacidiphilus carbonis. GTDB lineage: Bacteria > Actinomycetota > Actinomycetes > Streptomycetales > Streptomycetaceae > Streptacidiphilus > Streptacidiphilus carbonis. Next base: position 18,603 of record NZ_BBPM01000051.1, read on the forward strand.
CGCGGGCGAACCGTCCGGTCCCCAGTACACCCTGGCGCTCGCCGACTCGACCGAGTACGGCGGCGAGGGCGGCGGGGCGACGACCACGCTGGCGGCCGGGTCCCCGGACGCGGCGCAGATCATCCAGCACGAGATGGGGCACACCGTCGGCGCCCTGGGCGACGAGTACGACTCGGCCCCCGCCGACAGCTCCTACCCCAACCTCTCCTCGAAGGGCGCCGGCGCGATGCGCGCCGACCGGGTCAAGTGGTGGCGCTGGCTGGGCGCGGCCGACCCCAGCGGCGGCACGGTCGGCGCGTACCGCAGCGGCAACGGCCTGTACCGGCCTACCAAGGACTCGATCATGCGGACCCTGGGCGGCGTCTACAACCTGCCGTCCCGGGAGGCGATCATCGAGTCGGTCTACCGCCAGGTCTCTCCGGTCGACCATGTCGCCCCGGCCGCCGGCACCGTGGCCGGGCTGCCGAAGCTCCAGGTCTTCCCGCTGGCGCTGGCCGGCGGCCGCCGGCTCCAGGTGAGCTGGCGGGTGGACGGGCGCCCCGCCCCCGCGGCCGCGGTCAGCGGCGACACCCTGGACCCGACCCGGCTGGGCATCGGCCCCGGGCGGACCTGCACGGTCGCGGTGACGGTACGGGACACCACGCCCTGGGTGCGGGACGAGGCCTTCCGGGCGGGCTCGATGACCCGGACGGTCACCTGGAGCCTGCGGGGCTGAGCGTGTGCCCCGCTGCCGGGAGCGAATTCATCCCACCATAGGATGGCGGCACTATGCCTGCCGACCCCGGCGTCTCCACGTCCGCAACCGTGTCCCCGTCCGCATCGGCCGCGGTACCGGCCCAGCCGCTCAGGGCAGCAGCCGCCCGGACCACCGCGGTACCGGGGGCCTGGGCGGCGTGGGGCATCGGCGTCGCCGTCTACGTCCTCGCCGTGGTGCACCGCACCAGCCTGGGCGTGGCCGGACTGGACGCCGCGGCCCGCTTCGGCATCGGCGCCTCCGCGCTGTCGACCTTCTCCATCCTCCAGGTGCTGGTCTACGCCGGGATGCAGATACCCGTCGGCCTGCTGGTGGACCGGCTGGGGCCGCGCCGGGTGCTCAGCGGCGGGCTGCTGCTGCTCACCGCGGGCCAGCTCGGCTTCGCCTTCTCCACCGCGTTCACCCCGGCGCTGGTGTCGAGGGCGGTCCTCGGCTGCGGCGACGCGATGACCTTCGTCAGCGTGCTGCGGCTCGGCTCGCGCTGGTTCCCGCCCCGCCGCAACCCCTTCATCGCCCAGCTCACCGGCCTGGTCGGCACCATGGGCAACCTGGTCAGCACCCTGGTGCTGTCCCAGGTCCTGCACAGCGCCGGCTGGACGCCGACCTTCGCCACCACCGCGCTGCTCGGCGTCGCCGTCCTCGCCATGGTGCTGCTGTTCCTGCGGGACACCCCGGACAGCCCGCGCCGGGCCTCGCTGTTCCGGCTGCCGGTGGTGGCCTCGCTGGACGGCCTGACCGAGGCGGCCCCGGCGGCGGCGCCGGCCCGGCTGCCGCTGCGCGAGCAGATCGCCGCGGCCTGGCGCGAGCCCGGGACCAGGCTCGGCCTGTGGGTGCACTTCACCACGGCCTTCCCGGCCTCGGCCTTCCTGCTGCTGTGGGGGATGCCGTTCCTGATGTCCGGTCAGGGGATGTCCAGGGCGCTGGCCGGCTCACTGCTCAGCCTCGTCATCGTCAGCGGGGTCGGCTTCGCGCTGCTGTTCGGGCAGCTGGTGTCCCGCCGCCCCGGGGTGCGCACCCCGCTGGTGTTCACCGTGGTGCTCACCACCGGCGGCCTCTGGGGCCTGGTGCTGAGCTGGCCGGGCGACCACATCCCGATGGGCCTGCTGGTGCTGCTGACCGTGGTGATGGGCAGCAACGGCCCGGCCTCCCTGGTCGGCCTGGACTACGCCCGACCGGTGAACCCGCCGGAGCGGATCGGCACGGCCTCCGGGATCGTCAACATGGGCGGCTTCATCGCCGCCGTGCTGGCCCTGTTCGGCATCGGCCTGGTGCTGGACCTGCTCACCCCCGGCGGCGGGGACGACTACACCCCGCACGCCTTCCGGCTCGCGTTCTGCATGCTCTACCTGCCCATGGCGCTGGGCCTGACCCAGATCCTGCGGCTGCGGCCCAAGGCGGCCCGCCGGGAGGCCGAGCTCAGGTCCGAATCCAGGGCGTGACGGATCTACGGCGTGACGGCGAAGTTCTCCAGGATCCGCCGCCCGAGGGCCTCGTCCCCCTCGATCTTGACGTTGGCCGACATCGCGGGAATGCGGCCGCAGGCCAGCCGGGCGAAGGTCTCCCAGTCGGTGGTCAGCTGCACCGCCGGGGCCAGCGGTACGGTCGCGTCCACGGTGCCAAGGCCGTCGTCGTCCACCCGCACCGTCCGCATGAACTCCAGCGGGCCGTGCACGTCGAAGACCACGGCGGTGCCGGCCGGGGCGCCGGCCAGCTTGGCGACGGCCTTGGGCAGCATCTCGATCAGGTTGTCCCGGCTGACCACGGCGGCGGGGGAGTCCAGGTTCCCGGGCTTGCGCAGGGCACGGCGCAGGTCCTGCTCATGGGTCCACACGTCGAAGGCCCGGTTGCGCAGCAGGTGGAAGTACGGGATGTCGCGGCTGTAGGGGCCCATCGGCCAGCGCACCTCGTCGGTGGGCTGGTAGCGGCTGTTGTCCCGCAGCGCGCGCGAGCGCCGGATGATGGTGTACTCCAGCTCCGCGGTCATCTCCGGCGCGGTGTGGCAGCGCCGCTTGTCGACCGGGACCTCGCAGTAGCGGGTGAACTCGTCGACGACATGCCGCAGATCGCGCGGCAGGGTGTGGATCGGACGCGGGTCGCCCAGCAGTTCCGTCTCCATGGCGATGACATGCGAGACCACGTCCCTCACCGACCAGCCAGGGCATTCCGTCGGACGGTTCCACTCACCCTCGGGGAGCGGCGCCACCAGCTCGGAGACGGCCTCGATGGACTGGGTCCAGGCGTCGGCATAGGCCTGGACTATCTGTGTGTCGGTCACGTTTCTTGACCCCTCGGCCACAGGGCGGCGGTGTGTTCGGTCGGCTGCGGTTCATTACAGGTGTGGTCTCGCGGCCCGCTCCCCGGGCTCCGGTCGCTGCCGTGCAGTGACCAGGGCCGATCGGACCGACGAATGCGCTATTGGCACGTTACGCTCACCAGTGTTACCGGGTCAGCGCTTTCACATGTTGATCGCACCGATCGTAGTCCGCTCACCTGGGAGGGTGACAACGTGCGTGCCTCGCTCATCCAGCTCGACGTCGATCCGGCGGAGTCCCCGGACGACCGCAGGACCCGTACCGCGGCCCTGGTCCGCGGGCTGCGCGGCTCCGACCTGGTACTGCTCCCCGAGCTCTGGCCGCTGGGCGGCTTCGCCTATGACGCCTGGTCAGCCGGGGCGGAGACGCTGGAGGGCCCGACCGCCGAGGCGATGGCCGCGGCCGCGGCGGACGCCGGGGTCTGGCTGCACGCGGGTTCGATCGTCGAACGCGACCCGGACGGACCGATCTTCAACACCTCGCTGCTGTTCTCGCCGACCGGCGAACTGGTGCACACCTACCGCAAGATCCATCGCTTCGGCTTCGACAGCGGGGAGGCCGTCGCGATGGGCGCCGGCACCGAGATCGTCACGGCGGCGACGCCCTTCGGCACGCTCGGTCTTGCGACCTGCTACGACCTCCGCTTCCCGGAGCTCTTCCGGGCCCTGCTCGACGCCGGCACCGAGCTCTTCACCATCCCGGCGGCGTGGCCCGCGAGGCGGGTCGAACACTGGACCCTGCTGGCGCGGGCACGGGCCGTCGAGGAGCAGGCGTACGTCCTGGCCTGCAACAACGCCGGCACCCACGGCGGGGTGCCGCAGGGCGGCCACAGCATCGTCGTCGACCCCTGGGGCAAGGTGCTCGCCGAGGCAGGCGAGGGCGAGGAGATCCTCACCGTAGACCTGGACCCGGCCGCCGTCGCCAAGTCCCGGGAGGCCTTCCCCGTCCTGAGGGACCGCATCATGGGGATCCCGGCCCCGGCGGAACGCGGCTGACGCCGCGCGGCTGAGCCACTGCCTGGGTCCGGGCCTGCTGCCGCTCTCCCCACTGCGTGGTTGCTGTTCGCGCAGTTCCTCGCGCCCCTGGGGGACTGCCTGGCTGAGGTCCTGCCGACGCCTTCCCACGAGGGTGGTTGCTGTTCGCGCAGTTCCCCGCGCCCCTGAGCGGCTGCAACCGGCCCGGTTGCACTTGCTGGGGGCGCGGGGAACTGCGCGAACAGCAACCACGCACTGCGCAGGGGCATGCGCGAACATCAACCACCGGTGACCTGCACCGCATCCGCCAACGCCCGGAACAGCAGAACGGTGGACGCCGCCCCCGGGTCCAAGTGGCCGACGCTCCTCGGGCCCAGGTACGACGCCCGCCCCTTCCGGGCCTCCAGCGGGACGGTCGCCTCGGCGCCGCCCTCGGCAGCCGCCGCAGCGGCGAGTGCGGCCGCCTGCAAGGCCTCCCCCGCGGCGACGGCCGAGTCGAACCCGTCGACGGCCGGGATCCATGCGTCCAGCATGGTCTTGTCCCCGCCCCGGGCCCCGCCGAGCGCCGCGATCGCATCACGCGCCGCCGCCAGCCCCGCCACCACCTGTTCGGCGTCCGCGCCCCCCGAATCCGCCAGCGCCTTGCCCATGGCCCGCAACGCACTGCCGTACAGCGGACCTGACGCCCCGCCGACACTCGACACCAGTGTTCGCCCCGCCAGCATCAGCACCGCCCCGGGCGTCCCCGCCGAAGCCGCCGACAACGCCGCCTCCACGGCAGTGAACCCGCGCTGGAGGCTGATCCCGTGGTCCCCGTCGCCGATGGCCGCGTCCAGCTCCGTCAGCCGGTCCCGCTCCCGGTCCACGGCTTTCGCCATTCCCGCCATCCAGCCGCGCACCCCGTCCGCATCCAGCAGCACCGTCACGGTCAGACCCCCCACCGCAGCGCGGGGGTGTTCACCGGCGCGTCCCACAGCGCCAGCAGCTCCTCGTCCGCCCGGCACAGCGTGATCGACACCCCGGCCATGTCCAGGCTGGTGACGTAGTTGCCGACCAGGCTCCGGGCGATCCGCACGCCCCGCGCGGCCAGCACCGAGGCGACCTCCCCGAAGACGATGTAGAGCTCCAGCAGCGGAGTCCCGCCCAGCCCGTTGACCAGCGCGATCACCTCCTCACCGGACTCCAGCGGCTGGTCCTCCAGAATCGCGGCCATCGCGTCCGCGACGATCTCCTTGGCCGGCCGGATCTTCTCCCGGCTGCGGCCGGGCTCGCCGTGGATGCCGACGCCGACCTCGATCTCGTCCTCCGGCAGGTCGAAGCCGGGACGCCCCGCGGCCGGGGTGGTGCAGGAGGTGAGCGCCACCGCGAACGACCGCGAGGCGGCATTGACGCGCCGTCCGGTCGCCGCGACCTCGGCCAGGCTGCCGCCGAACTCGGCCGCCGCGCCGGCGATCTTCTCCACCAGCAGCGTCGCCCCGGTGCCGCGCCGGCCCGCGGTGAAGGTGGAGTCCTGGACGGCTACGTCGTCGTCCACCAGGACCGTCTGCACGGAGATGCCCTCCTCCTCGGCGTACTCCGCGGCCATCCGGAAGTTGAGCACGTCGCCGGTGTAGTTCTTCACGACGAAGACCACCCCGGCGCCGCCGTCCACGGACTTGGCCGCGGCCAGCATCTGGTCGGGCACCGGGGAGGTGAACACCTCGCCGGGGCAGGCGGCGTCGAGCATCCCGGTCCCGACGAACCCGCCGTGCAGCGGTTCGTGTCCCGAACCGCCGCCGGACACCAGGGCGACCTTGCCGATCCTGGTCTGCGCCGACCGGGTGATCACCCGGGCCTTGGTGTCCACGCTCAGCCCGGGGTGCGCGGCGGCGATCCCCGCCAGCGCATCGGTCACGACTTCGTCGGGGGAGTTGATCAGCTTCTTCACGCGACGGCTCCTCAGCGGTGGGAGGTTCCAGCATCACCTAGCATCAGCACACATGAGCGAAGGTGACGGTGTTTCATTTCCGTCGGTCGGAATCGTACTCGTCTCGCACAGCCCCGAGCTGGCTTCGGGCCTGCGTGACCTGCTGGCCCAGCTGAGCGCCGGCCTGGTCCCGGTCGCTGTCGCGGGCGGCACCGACGACGGCCGGCTGGGCACCAGCTACGGGCGGATCGCCGGGGCCGTCGCGGAGGCTGACCGCGGCGCCGGGGTGCTGGTCCTCGCCGACCTGGGCAGTTCCGTGCTGACGGCCCGGATGGTCCTGGAGGACCTGGAGCGCGGGGACGTCGTGCTGGTGGATGCTCCGTTCGTGGAGGGGGCGGTGGCCGCAGCGGTGCTGGCCTCCACCGGCGCGGGCCTGGCCGAGGCGGTGGCGACGGCGCGGGACGCGCGCGGCGTGCCGAAGTTCTGAGTGGGGGCCGACGGGCTGTCACTACGGACCGTCACTTCACCCGGGTCAGCGACAGCAGCTCCCGGGCCGGACCCGCCGGGCGGGTTCCGGTCGGCCAGACGGCACGGAGCGGACGACTCAGGTCCAGGCCGGCGACCGGGACCGAGACCAGCCGGCCCCGGGCCACCTCGTCCGCGACGGCCAGCTCACTGAGCACGGCCGGCCCCGCGCCGGTCACCGCCGCCGCCTTCAGCGCCGTGGTCGAGGCCAGTACCAGCAACGGCGCGGCCGGACCCCCGTACGGGGCCAGGGCCCGGTCCAGCACCTCCCGGGTGCCGGAGCCCTGCTCCCGCAGCACCAGCGGCGTCGCGGCCAGCTCCGCGCCGTCGACCGGACGGCCCCGCCGCGCCCACGGATGGCCGGGGCCGACCACCAGGTGCAGCCGGTCGGCGGCGATCCGGACCTCGTCGAGGCCGGGCGGGGTGCGCAGCCCCTCCACGAACCCCAGGTCCGCCTCCCCGGCCAGTACCTGCGCCGCGACATCGGCGGAGTTGGCGGCGCGCAGCGTCACCGCGGTGTCGGGCAAGGCGGTGTGCAGGGCCATCAGCCAGCCGGGCATGAGGTACTCGGCGACGGTGAGGCTGGCCGAGACCCGCAGCCGGCCGTCCCGGCGCTCGCGCAGCGCGCCGATCCCGGCGTCCAGCGCCTGCGCGGCGGCCAGCACGGGTGCGGCCCACTCGGCGACCAGCGAGCCCGCCTCGGTCGGGCGCGAGCCGCGCGGGGAGCGCTCCAGCAGCGGCACGCCGATCTGCCGCTCCATCCCGGCGATCCGCGCGGACGCCGCCGGCTGGGTGACCCCGAGCTCGGCCGCGGCCCGCCCCAGGCTGCCCAGCCGGATCACGGCGAGCAGCAGCTCCATCGCGCCCAGGTCGGGCATCCGGTGCGACAGGTGCGGGTGCGGGTGCGGAGAGCTGCTCATGGGTCCAGGGTAGAGCTCCGCTCATAGAGGACGCTTATGGCCTCATCGCCCGGGAGGTTCTACCGGGGGGCCGTCCGCGCGACGACCGTGGAGTCATGGCCACCACCGCGACTGCTGCTGCTCCTCGGACCCTCTCCCCCGCTCCCGCGACCCGGCTCTCCGGACTACCGGGCCGCTTCGGGCCGAACTGGTACGCGGCCGTGATGGGCACGGCGATCGTCGCCAACGGCGCGCACGCGCTGCCCGCCGCCGTCCAGAGCCGTGCACTGGCCGACGCCGCCGCCGCGGTCTGGCTGCTGTCGCTGCTGATGCTCACCGCGCTGGCGGCGCTCCGCCTCTCCGCCCGGCGGCTGCCGAACCGCATCCGTGCGCTGGACGACCCGGCGACCGCCGTCTTCCTCGGCTGCCCGCCGATGGCGATGCTCGCCGTCGGCGCGGGGGCGCTGGGCGCGGGAGCGCCGCTGGTCGGACACGGCAGCGACGCGGTCGCCCTGGACGCCGCGCTGTGGATCGGCGGCACGGTCTACGCCGTCGGCGCCGCGGCCGGGATCATGTACCTGCTGCTGAACCGCTACCGGGTGGAGCGGGCCGAGGCGGCCCCGACGCTGCTGCTGCCGGTGGTCGCCCCGATGGTGTCGGCCGCGCTCGGCCCCGCGCTCATCCCGCACCTGCCGGCCGGCGGCCAGGCCAGGGACACCATGCTGGCGCTCTGCGTCGGGCTCTTCGGCGTCAGCCTGCTGGCGACCCTGGTGCTGCTGCCGGGGATCTGGAGCCGGCTCATCCACGAGGGCCCGCTGCCGCCGGCTCTGGTGCCGACCCTCTTCCTGGTCCTCGGCCCGCTGGGCCAGTCGGTCACCGCAGCCACCCAGTTCACCACCGCGGCCCCCGCGTTGCGCGGGTTCGCCCTGCTCTACGGCGCCACGGTGATCGGCTTCGCCCTCCTCTGGCTCGGCGTCGCCGTGGCGACCACGGTCCGGACCCTGCGGTCCGGCATGCCCTTCGCGATGACCTGGTGGGCCTTCACCTTCCCGGTGGGCACCTGCGTCACCGGCACCGCAGGCCTGTGGCACCTCACCGGTCTCGACCTCTTCGCGGTGCTGTCCGTCAGCCTCTACGCCCTGCTGCTCACAGCCTGGACCGTCGTGGGCGTCCGCACCGTACGGGGCCTCGCCACGGGGGTGCTGCTACCGGCCGTCTGAACCCCCGTAAATGGTTCTCGCGCAGTTCCCCGCGCCCCTTACGTGCTGCAACTGGCTCAGTTGCACATGCCTACAGGGGTGCGGGGAACTGCGCGAACAGCAACCATGTGCCGGCCCGCACCGTTACCGCTTGGGCCGCCAGACCACCAACGCGCTACTGGCCTGCACCTGCTGATACGGCACCAGGTCCCGCCGATAGGAAGCGTGCACCGCCGCCTCCCGCTGCGAAGCAGCCACGCCGGCCGAGGCGACCTCGCCCTGGAGCTCGGCGACCCGCGCCTGCAACGCCGTCACCTGGTTCTCCAGCTCGATGATCCGCTTGATCCCGGCGAGGTTGATCCCCTCCTCCTGGGACAGCCGCTGCACCTCCCGCAGCTGCTGGATGTCCCTCGCGGAGTACCGCCGCCCGCGCCCGGCCGTGCGGTCCGGGCAGACCAGGCCGAGCCGGTCGTACTGCCGCAGTGTCTGCGGGTGCAACCCGCTGAGCTGCGCGGCGACGGAGATGACGTACACCGGCGTGAGCTCGGTCAGCTGGTACGCGGCACCGCCGCGCCCCGCGCCGCGTCCCCGGCCCGGCCCGGGAACGCCCCCGGGCAGGCCGTCGCCCAGCCCGACACCGATCGACCGGGCCCGGTCCTGGGACCGGTCCTGTCCGGCGGAGCCGGTCCTCTTGCCGTCCATCACCTCACGCCTCCTCTGCGGCCTTGAACAGTGCTGCCCTCGGGTCGCCGTCCGCCGTGGCCTCGCGGTACTTCTCCAGGGCCGACAGCGCCTCGCCGTCGGTCTCCGGCGGCACCGCGACCTCCACCGTCACCAGCAGGTCTCCGCGGGTGCCGTCCTTGCGCACCGCACCCTTCCCGCGGGCCCGCATCGTACGGCCGTTGGCCGTCCCCGCGGGGATCTTGAGGCTGACCGCGGGTCCGCCCAGGGTCGGTACCCGGATGGTCCCGCCCAGCGCGGCCTCCGGGAAGCTCACCGGGACGGTCACGGTCAGGTTGTCACCCTTGCGGCCGAAGACCGGGTGGTCCTGGACGTGCACGGTGACGTACAGGTCGCCCGGCTGGCCGCCGCGCTCGCCCTGGGCGCCCTTGGCCTTGAGCCGGATCCGCTGGTTGTCCGCGACACCGGCCGGGATCCGCACCTGCATGGTGCGGGCCGAGGTGGCGCGGCCGCTGCCGTGGCAGACCTCGCAGGGATCGTCGACGATCAGCCCGCGGCCCTTGCAGTCCCGGCACGGGTCGGACAGCGCGAAGCTGCCCTGGCCGCGCTGGACGTGCCCGGTGCCGACGCAGGTCGGGCAGACCCGCGGCGTGGTGCCGGCCTTGGCGCCGGTCCCCGCGCAGGTCTTGCACGCGGCCTGACTGGTCATCCGGAGCGGGACGGTGGTGCCCTCGACCGCCTCCATGAAGCTCAGCGTGACCTCGGACTCGACGTCCGCGCCGCGCCGCGGCTGGGCCGTACGGGTGCCGCCGCGGTTGAAGATGCCGCCGAAGACGTCACCCAGACCGCCGCCGCCCCCACCGCCGCCGAAGGTGCCCGACTGGCCGCCCTGGCCGCCGTTGAAGAGGTCGCCGAAGTCGAAGCCGAAGCCGCCGGTCCCGCCGCCGCCGGTACGGAAGCCGCCGTTGGCGAACAGCGTCCGGGCCTCGTCGTACTCCTTGCGCCGTTTGGGGTCGGACAGCACGTCATTGGCCTCGGAGATCTCCTTGAAGCGCTCCTCGGCACTGCGGTCGCCCTTGTTGGCGTCCGGGTGGAACTCCCGGGCCAGCTTGCGGTAGGCCTTCTTGATCTCCGCGAGGGTGGCGTCCTTGGGCACGCCGAGGACCTTGTAGTAGTCCTTCTCCACGAAGTCCTTGCTGCTCAACGGAATCGCCTCCTTCCCTCACCGGCTGTTCTGTCACGGATGGCGCTGCTGTCGAAGACGACGCTGACGGGGATGGTGCCGTGGGACCGCACCCCGGAGCGGGCAGCTCCGGCATGCGGTCCCACGGGCGCCATCGGGTCAGTCCTCGTCGCCACCGTCGCCCTTGGCGCCGGCAGCCGAACCCGCGTCATCCTGGCGGGCGTCGCTGACGTCGCCCTCGGACTCGCCCGAGCCGCCCGGCTCGGGCTCCGCCACGGCGACCCGCGCCGGCCGGATGATCCGTTCACCGATCTTGTACCCGGGCTGCAGGATCTGCACGCACGTGGTCTCGGAGACGTCGGACGAGTAACTGTGCATCAGGGCCTCGTGCAGCTGCGGGTCGAAGGGCTCGCCCTGCTTCCCGAACTGCTGCAGCCCGAGCTTGGAGACCACGGTCTCCAGCGACTCGCCCACGGACTTGAAGCCGCCCGTCAACTCCTCGTGCTCGCGCGCCCGGCCGATGTCGTCCAGCACCGGGAGCAGGTTCTCCAGGAGCGCGGCGACGGCGATCTCACGCACCGTCACCCGGTCCCGCTCGACCCGCTTGCGGTAGTTCTGGTACTCGGCCTGGAGCCGCTGCAGGTCCGCGGTGCGCTCGGCGAGCGCCTTGCGGGCCTCCGCCAGCTCCTCAGCGCCCGACGCCGCGGCCTCGGCGGCTCCGTCCTTCCCGGAGCCCCCGGAACCTTCCGCGGCCTTCGCGGCGGAGTCGGCGCCGGGCTCCTTCTCGTCGCCCTGCGTCTTCTCCTCGGTCACTGTGCACCGCCCTCGCGCTTCTCGTCGTCGACGATCTCGGCGTCCACGACGTCGTCATCGGCGGCGGCGGCGTCCTGCGGGGCGTCGGTCGGGCCGCCGGCCGCGGCCGCGCCCTCGCCCGCCTGGGCGTAGAGGGCCTGGCCGAGCTTCTGCGAGGTGGCCGAGAGCTTCTCGGTGGCCTCGCGGATCGCGGCGCTGTCCTCGCCCTTGAGGGCTTCCTTCAGCTCGGTGACCGCGGCCGCGACCTCGTCCTTGACCTCGCCGGGGACCTTGTCCTCGTTGTCCTTGACGAACTTCTCGGTCGTGTAGACGAGCTGCTCGGCGGTGTTGCGGGTCTCGGCGGCCTCGCGGCGCTTGTGGTCGTCCTCGGCGAACTCCTCGGCCTCGCGCATCATCCGCGCGATGTCCTCCTTGGGGAGGGCCGAGCCGCCGGTGACGGCCATGCGCTGCTCCTTGCCGGTACCGAGGTCCTTGGCGGAGACGTGCATGATGCCGTTGGCGTCGATGTCGAAGGTGACCTCGATCTGCGGCAGGCCACGGGGGGCCGGCGGCAGACCGGTCAGCTCGAACATGCCGAGCTTCTTGTTGTACGCCGCGATCTCGCGCTCGCCCTGGTAGACCTGGATCTGCACGGACGGCTGGTTGTCCTCGGCCGTGGTGAAGATCTCGGAGCGCTTGGTCGGGATCGTGGTGTTGCGCTCGATCAGCTTGGTCATGATGCCGCCCTTGGTCTCGATGCCGAGGGACAGCGGGGTGACGTCGAGCAGCAGGACGTCCTTGACCTCGCCCTTGAGCACGCCGGCCTGGAGGGTCGCGCCGATGGCGACGACCTCGTCCGGGTTGACGCCCTTGTTGGGCTCCTTGCCGCCGGTCAGGTCGCGGACCAGCTCGGCGACGGCGGGCATCCGGGTGGAGCCGCCGACCAGGACCACGTGGTCGATCTCGGACAGCTGGATGCCGGCGTCCTTGATGACGTTGTGGAACGGGGTCTTGCAGCGGTCCAGCAGGTCCGAGGTCAGCTGCTGGAACTGGGAGCGCGAGAGCTTCTCGTCCAGGTGCAGCGGGCCCTCGGCGGAGGCGGTGATGTAGGGCAGGTTGATCGTGGTCTCGGTCGAGGACGAGAGCTCGATCTTGGCCTTCTCGGCAGCCTCACGCAGACGCTGCAGCGCCATCTTGTCCTTGGACAGGTCGACGCCGTGGCCGTTCTGGAACTGCTTGACCAGGTGGTCCATGACCCGCTGGTCCCAGTCGTCGCCACCGAGGTGGTTGTCGCCGTTGGTGGCCTTCACCTCGACGACGCCGTCGCCGATCTCCAGCAGCGACACGTCGAAGGTGCCACCGCCGAGGTCGAACACCAGGATCGTCTGGTCGTCCTTGTCCAGGCCGTAGGCCAGGGCGGCGGCGGTCGGCTCGTTGACGATGCGCAGGACGTTGAGGCCCGCGATCTCACCGGCCTCCTTGGTGGCCTGCCGCTCCGAGTCGTTGAAGTAGGCCGGGACGGTGATGACCGCGTCCGCGACCTTCTCGCCCAGGTACGCCTCGGCGTCGCGCTTGAGCTTCTGCAGGATGAAGGCGGACATCTGCTGCGGCGTGAAGTCCTTGCCGTCGATGTTCACCTTCCAGTCGGTGCCCATGTGCCGCTTCACGGACCGAATGGTCCGGTCGACATTGGTGACCGCCTGGCGCTTGGCGACCTCGCCTACGAGGACCTCGCCGTTCTTGGCGAAGGCGACGACGGACGGTGTGGTCCGGGCGCCCTCGGCGTTGGTGATGACGGTGGGCTCACCGCCTTCGAGGACGCTGACGACAGAGTTCGTCGTTCCGAGGTCGATTCCGACCGCACGAGCCATCGTGGAACCCTCCAGAGGGGAAGTTGAGCTTGACGGGCTCAATCATGCCCTGCCGATCTCGATGCGTCAACAGAGCTGAGTGGAGCTGGCTCAACTTTATATAGCCCCTACACCGAATGGGTTCATGTGACCGGCGGCATAGGAACGGGGGCGCCCGGTGCGGGGTAGGGTCCCGCTGATCGGGACCTGCCGGTTCCCGGCTAAGTTACCGGCGGGTACACTCGGCTCAAGCAGCTATACGCCAGCCCTAGGAGACGGAGCGATGCAGCTCGCCGCGATCGTGATCTCACTGGTCACGACACTGGTCGGTACCGCGCTGGCCGCGCGAGCCGCCCTTTACATCTACACGTTCGTCAAGCTCGGCGCAGATGTGCCGGCCGGCCTGCGCACCGGCAACCCGGTGCAGCGGGTGAGGACGGTGGCGAAGGAGTTCCTCGGCCACACCAGGATGACCACCTGGGGCGTCGTCGGGGTGGCCCACTGGTTCGTCGCCACCGGCTTCTTCTGCCTGGTGCTCACCCTGGTGACCGCCTTCGGCCAGCTGTTCCAGGCCGACTTCGCGCTGCCGCTGATCGGCAACTGGTGGCCGTACGAGCTGTTCGAAGAGGTCGTCGGCCTGTTCACCACGCTCGGCATCATCACCCTGATCGTGATCCGGCTGCTGTCGCTGCCGGGCCGGGCCGGCCGCAAGAGCCGCTTCGCCGGCTCGATCGCCTGGCAGGCGTTCTTCGTCGAGTACGTGATCCTCGGCATCGGCATCTGCATCCTGGTGCTGCGCGGCCTGGAGGGCGCGCTCGCCGGAGTCGGCCACTACCAGGTCCAGTACGCGGTCAGCTACCCGCTCGTGCTGGCGTTCAAGGGGCTGAGCGCCGCCACGCTGCAGAACCTCATCTACTTCTTCGCGATGCTGAAGATCACGATCTCCTTCACCTGGGCGATCACCATCGGCCTCAACCCCTCGATGGGTGTGGCCTGGCACCGTTTCCTGGCCTTCTTCAACATCTACTTCAAGCGCGAGGAGAGCGGCGAGGTCGCCCTCGGCGAGCTGCTGCCGATGACCTCCGGCGGCACCCCGATCGACTTCGAGGACCCGGCCGACGACGCGGTCTTCGGCGTCTCCCAGGTCGAGCAGTTCTCCTGGAAGGGCCTGCTGGACTTCTCCACCTGCACCGAGTGCGGACGCTGCCAGTCGCAGTGCCCGGCCTGGAACACCGGCAAGCCGCTGTCGCCCAAGCTGCTGATCATGAACCTGCGGGAGCACGCCTACGCCAAGGCCCCGTACCTGCTCGCGGGCGGCGGCAAGGACGCCGAGGGCAACGAGACCGCGACGCCGGAGCAGCTCGCGAACGTCCCCGCGGCCGCCCTGGCCGAGGCCGAGCGCCCGCTGATCGGCACCGCCGAGGCTGCAACCAATGGGCTTGGCGGGGTCATCGACCCCGACGTGCTGTGGTCCTGCACCACCTGCGGCGCCTGCGTGGAGCAGTGTCCGGTGGACATCGAGCACATCGACCACATCGTCGACATGCGCCGCTACCAGGTGATGATCGAGAGCTCGTTCCCGACCGAGGCCGGGACCATGCTCAAGAACCTGGAGAACAAGGGCAACCCCTGGGGCATGGCCACCAAGGCCCGGCTGGACTGGGTGAAGGAGCTGAAGAAGGAGACCGGCATCGAGGTCCCCGTCATCGGCGAGGACATCGACCCGGCCGAGGTCGAGTACCTGTACTGGGTCGGCTGCGCCGGCGCCCTGGAGGACCGGGCCAAGAAGACCACCAAGGCCTTCGCCGAGCTGCTGCACACCGCGGGCGTGAAGTTCGCCATCCTCGGCAAGGAGGAGTCCTGCACCGGTGACTCGGCCCGACGGCTGGGCAACGAGTTCCTGTTCCAGATGCTCGGCGCGCAGAACGTCGAGACCCTGAACACGGTGCTGGAGGACGCTCCGGTCAAGCGGATCGTGGCCACCTGCCCGCACTGCTTCAACACCATCGCGAACGAGTACCCGCAGCTGGGCGGCCACTTCGAGGTGATCCACCACACCCAGCTGCTGCAGCACCTGATCGACGAGGGCAAGCTGGTCCCGGTCAACCCGGTCGAGGGTCTGATCACCTATCACGACCCCTGCTACCTGGGCCGCCACAACAAGGTCTACACGCCTCCGCGCGAGATCATCTCCGCCGTCCCCGGACTGCGCAACGAGGAGATGCACCGTCACAAGGAGCGCGGCTTCTGCTGCGGCGCCGGCGGCGCGCGGATGTGGATGGAGGAGCGGATCGGCAAGCGCATCAACACCGAGCGGGTGGACGAGGCGCTGTCGCTCGACCCCGACATCATCTCCACCGCCTGCCCGTTCTGCCTGGTGATGCTGTCCGACAGCGCCAACGGCAAGAAGAGCGAGGGCGCGGCCAAGGAGAACCTGCGGGTGGTCGACGTGGCCCAACTGCTGCTGGACTCGGTCAAGGCCGCCCCGGAGGCCCCGGCCGACGCCGCGGGCGACCCGGAGCCGGTGCCGTCGGCCTGAGCACCGCACGGGGCTGAGGCCCCGTCGGTGTGACGGTGTCACAACTGCGCTGCAAGCGGCCGCTGTCGATCATTCCGATGGGAACAGCGGCCGTTCGGCGGGTACCGTCCATACGTGGGCAGCAACAGATTCAGCTTCGGCAGGGGCGGCGGCCGGCAGGTGCCGGTGGCGCCGGCCCACACTCCTGAGCAGGGCCGTCCCGAGTCGGACAACGGATATGACGACATGCCGGGGCACACCAGGGCGTTCGCCGTCCAGGTCCCGGACGAGCCGTTGGCGGAGCCCTACTACGACGGCGCCTACAACGGCGCGGCGGCCTCCGCTACCGGCAACGGCAATGGCATCGGCAACGGCAGCAGCGGCAGCAGCAATGGCAGCGGCAGCACGCATGTCACCACCTACCGGGCCGGCACCGCGCACCCGCAGGTCAGCTCGGCACGGCTGGCCTGGCGCCCGCTGCTGGCCGGCGTCTTCCGGCATCCGCACCGCACCTTCGCGCAGATGCGCGGACACCAGGTCTGGGCGGTGGCGCTGACCGTCTCGGCCGTCTACGGCGCGCTGGCGGTCTTCGGCTTCGGGGACACCCGGGACTCGGTGCTGAACTCCACCTTCTCGCTGGCGCTGACCTATGTGCTGTCCAGCGCCGTGGGCATGGTCATCGCCGGGCTGATGTTCGGCGGGGTCACCCATGTGCTGGGCCGCAGGCTGGGCGGGGACGGCGCCTGGGCGCCCACCATCGGCTTCGCCATGATCATCTCCTTCGCCACGGATGTGCCCCGGCTGCTGTTCTCGCTGTTCCTGCCGGCGGACAACGGCTTCGTCCAGCTGCTGGGCTGGGCCACCTGGCTGTTCTGCGCCTGGCTGCTGACGGCGATGGTGCGGCAGCTGCACGACCTGCCCTGGGGCAAGGCGGCGATGGCGGCGTCGATCCAGCTGATCCTGCTGCTGGTCGTGATCAAGCTGCCCACACTCAGCTGATCGCTGCGGGTCCGATGGGAGAAGATGGACGGGTCCGTCCGATCCGTCCAGGAGAGCCGTATGCCGCTGCCCAGCACGTCCACCCAGGTGACCTTCCCCGCCGGGGCCGTCGAGGGCCGCTCGACCGTCCTCGCCGCCGAGCCGCTGGGCGACGGGCGCTACGCGGTGGTCACCGCCGAGACGCCGTTCCACCCGCTGGACCACAGCTGGCCAGACCAGCCGGCCGATACCGGCAGCCTCGGCGGCGTGGCCGTACGCGACTGCGTGACCGGCGCGGTGGGTCCGGGCCCGGGCCCGGAGGGCGGGGCGCTGCTGCTGGGCGCGGACATCCCGGTGCGGCGCGGCGAGGAGGGCTGGGCCTGGCTGGTGGTCCATGTCACCGACGAACCGGTCGCCGTCGGCGCCGAGGTGGAGCTACGAGTGGACGCCGACCGCCGGGCCGCGCTCAGCGCCGCGCACACCGGCTGCCACCTGCTGGCGCTGGCCCTCAACGAGGCCCTGGCCCCGCGCTGGCGCAAGGACCCGGGCCGCGCGGACGCCCTGGGCCACCCCGACTTCGACAGCCTGGCGATGGACACCTCACGGATGGACACCGACGCCAGCACCGACACCTACCGGATCGGCAAGTCGCTCCGGAAGAAGGGCTTCACCTCTGACGACCTCGCCGCCGATCTGCCCGCGCTCACCGAGGCCGTCAACGCCCGGCTGGCCTCCTGGGTCGCCGCCGACGCCCCGGTCCGCGTCGAGGCCCCCGGCCCCGAGCTCACCGCCCGCCGCCGCTGGGCCTGCGACCTGCCCGAGGGCGGCGCCTCGATCTTCTGCGGCGGCACCCACCTGCACCACCTCGGCGAGCTCGCCGCGCTCAGCACCGAGCTGCGCCTGAGCGAGGACGGCACCGAACTGATCGCCGTCACCACGCCCAAGCGACGTTGAGGTTTCGGACTACTTTCGGGCTACTCGCTCAGATCTTCGACTGATGAAAATTCAGGTACGAGCGTGACGGCGTCGGCCCGCGCTGCCCCTGGTAGCGCGAGCCGTACTTCTCCGAGCCGTACGGGTGCTCGGCGGGGGAGCTGAGCCGGAACAGGCAGAGCTGTCCGATCTTCATCCCCGGGTAGAGCTTGATCGGCAGCGTGGCGACATTGGACAGCTCCAAGGTCACGTGCCCGCTGAAGCCGGGGTCGATGAACCCCGCGGTCGAGTGCGTGAGCAGCCCCAGCCGCCCCAGCGAGCTCTTGCCCTCCAGGCGCGAGGCGACGTCGTCCGGCAGCGAGATGACCTCGTACGTCGAGGCCAGCACGAACTCACCGGGGTGCAGGATGAAGGGCTCGTCGCCGTCCGGCTCCACCAGCCTGGTGAGGTCCGGCTGCTCGACCGAGGGGTCGATGTGCGGGTACTTGTGGTTCTCGAACACCCGGAAGAACCGGTCGAGCCGTACATCGATACTGGACGGCTGGATCATGGCCGGGTCGTACGGGTCGATGACCACGCGACCGGACTCGATCTCGGTTCGGATGTCCTTGTCTGAGAGCAGCACGCCACGAGGTTACGTGCACCGAAGGGCCCCCGCCCAATCCGGCGGGGGCCCGCTTGACGTCTTGCGCTCCCTTGGGCCTACCTCAGGCCAGGAACTCGGCGGCTTCCCGCCGCAGGGCCTGCTGGATCTGCTCACCGGTGAGGGTGCCGAGATCGGCCGGTACGGAGCTGCGCAGTCTGGCGCAGAGGGGACACCGGATGAGCCGGCCGGGGCCGAGTCTCCCCGGCCCGAGATTCTGCAGCGGGAACGTTGCGGTGCTGAACAGGTGCCCCTCGGCACAACGGACGACTGTGCGCTCCATTGCTTCCTTTCCCCATCGGACGACATGCCGTGCCCAACCGCGCGAGCGGCGGCCGACCAGGCCCAACTCGCTCTGCACGCACTGCTGTCCGAGTGCTCGACCGACCGCGTCGCCCCGGGTACGGCGTTGTCACATTAGGGGATGTTCCGGACATCCTGCCCGATGGCGCGCCGACCGGAACCCACCTCGATACTCACCCGGAAGCCGCCCGCCACAGTACGCCGCAGCGCCCCTCCCCCACCACCCGCCGCACGGGGCCCACGCGGTCGGTGCACCCGACCGGGGCCATGGGGTAGAGTGAAGCCGTCGGCCATACCTGACGGCCGATCACGCGGGTGTAGTTTAATGGTAGAACATGAGCTTCCCAAGCTCAGAGCGCGAGTTCGATTCTCGTCACCCGCTCCACGCAAACCCCCAGGCCAGCGGCCCGGGGGTTCTTTGTTGTCTAAACCAATTTCAAGTGACGCACCACTGCCGCACCAGTAGTAGCGGTCAGCCAGGGTCAATGGGGGGTAGTCGCAGCGTTCCATGGTCTCCGTTGGCATGTCTCCAGTCGGTGCTGGTCACGTTCAATTGCACGTCGGATGGGGCAGTTCCTATCAGGGGCAGCTCTGAGAAGGTCCGGCGACGCATCGGTCTTCAGTGCGGGATACCGTCGAACCTAGACCAATCATGTACAGGCCAAAGGGGGCATGGTGGTGGGTGAGACCGATCCATACGCTCGGGAGCTTGCACGGCAGGCTCGGGAGCAAGAGAAGCTTCGTCGGGCTGCTGAGGCGGAAGCCAAGCGGCGGGGTCGTGACGAGAAGCTGGCTTACGAAGCAGCCCGCGCTCAAGCAGCCGTTGACCAGACCAGTGTGATCGAGCACGAGGTTGAACAGCTCACGGCGCTGTTACGTACGGCGGTATCGGCGAACCAGGCGTTGACCTTCCCTGCGCTCAGGCAGGATTTTGTCCGGTCAATCTTTGCTCCGAAGGCTGGGCTGTCGCGAGAGACGCCGGTCCCTCGCTGGGAGGACTACGAGCCTGAACCTCCAAGGGGCTTGCGAGGAGCCCTTGGATTCGGGCGCCGCGGCTACGACGCGGAGATGGCGTCGGGGCGTGAGCAATTCGACAGGGCCCTGCGGAATCGCGAACGTGATGAGCAGAGGCGCTTGGAGAAGCTCGACAGGGCTCGTGCCCGGCATGAGGAGCGGAACGAAAGAGAGTCGGTGCGGGTCGCGGAATGGAACGCCGGTGTCGAGGAGCGGCGAAACGCTTACCGGGACAGGGACGTCGAAGCCGTCGAGTGGTTCGTCGATCAGGTCCTCGCAGCCTCCGTCTATCCGCAGGGCTTCCCGAAGGCCCACCAGGTCTCTTACCAGGCCGACACAGGGGACCTGCTTGTCGAGATCGACCTGCCGTTGGAAGACGTAGTGCCCGCGGCTCGCGCGTACAAGTACGTGAAGACACGCGACGAGCTGACAGCCGTTCCCCGCCCCGAGAAGGAACGCCATGAACTGTTCGCGTCGGTCCTCGCGCAGACAGCCTTGCGGACGGTCTACGAGCTGTTCGCCTCCGACGCCGAGGGCGCACTGCTGTCCATCGCGTTGAACGGGCACGTGGCCACCATCGACCGTGCCACTGGCCGCGACGTTCACCCGTGCCTGATCACTCTTCAGGCGAGTAAGGAGGAGTTCGGCCAACTGGTCCTCACCCAGGTCGATCCGAGGGCCTGCCTGAAGCACCTTCGGTCGCTGATCTCGCCCAACCCGTACGAGCTGGAACCGGTGCGCCCTCTGGTGACGTTCGACCTGACCAAATTCCGACTCATGGACGGCATGGATGTCGTCGCGGGGTTGGACAGCCGACCAGTTCTGCTGGACCTGACACCTACGGAGTTCGAGCATCTCGTCCGGCAGCTGTTCGAGGCGATCGGGCTGGAGAGCGTCAACACGCGGCCGTCCCAGGACGAAGGCGTGGACGCGATCGCCATGAACACAGATCCCGTCATGAAGGGGCTGTGCGTCATCCAGGCGAAGCGCACCGCCAAAGTGGTGCCGTACGAGACGGTGTCCGCGCTTGCCGGCACGGTTGAACACAAGCGGGCGGCGAAGGGGATTCTCGTGACCACCTCGTGGTTCGGAAGGGCCAGTGAAGCGTTCGCCAACGAGCATGGGCGGCTCGAACTTCTAGACGGTGCCAACTTGGTGCACTTGTTCAAGGAGCACATGGGTCTCGACGTCATTCCCGGTCCGGTGCCACCGAAGCGCCGTCCTCGATAGCTGTAACCCCCGTATCCGGGTGCGATGTCTTCTCCTGCCGGGGAGCAGAGGGTGGCTCGGACGTGACCGGCCGTGCGACTCTGCGCTACCGCTCGAAGACCACCGATCCGTTGGCGGGGCGGAGATCAGGTCTCGGTGTCCAGAAGTCTGGCCGCTGCGCGTGGATCCATGATGTTGGACCAGGCTTGCTCGGCGGGGAGGAGGTCGCGTTCGGGGAGGGCGTATTCGGGGTACCAGCCGTCCGTGTCACAGCCGGGGATGTTGCCGAGGACGACGGTGGCGAGGTTGGCGGGTACGGAGCCCGTGATACGGACGGCGGCGTAGGTTTCGTGCCCGTTGTCGGCCCGAACTTGGAGACCAAGGGTGAAGGTGTCGAAGTCCGAGGTGTGTTCGCGGCCGTCGCGCAGTGTGGCCCTGGTGAGCTCCTGGATCGTTGCGCGCAGACGCCGGGCGAAGCGGACTCCGGCTTCGGCGCGGTAGCGGATGTGGTCTTCGCGGGTCGGCAGCAGGTGCGCGCTGGACGTGGAGGTTTTCAACCCGTCGGCATGCGTGGCGTTGTAGCGGGAGCGCATCGCCTTGGCTTGGGCTTCGAGGGCGGCGTAGAAGTCGTCGCTGGAACCGTCTTCCCGTAGACCCGCTGCGACCAGCCAGGGAAGATCGGCGTCGATCCAGACGGCTCCGCGCCAGCGCTGCACCTTGACCTTGAACAGCACCGTGTCATCGATCGACCGAATCCGTTCGTGTTTGGTCTCTGCTTCGGCGAACTGCTCCGCAGCCTTGCCGAGGAGCGGATGAGCCAGCTCGTTCAGCGGCAGCGTCACAGCGGGCAGTGCCAGCTTCAGATCCTCGGCGAGACAGCGCAGGGTGGGGCGGGCAGGGTGCATCGTGTTCCCCCGGTTACTCGTCGATCCCGCCGACGGAATCGATCTCTTCCGCAGTCAGCCCAGTCAGCAGCATCACGTCGGACTTGAGAGAGCCGTCGAGCACCTGCAACGCCTCGGCCATGCCAATTCGTAGGTCTTCGCGCCGCTGCTCCAAGTAGACCCGTACGGCATCGGCTACAAGGTCCTTCTTCGTCAAGCCCAGGAAATGTGCGCCCTGGCTGATCAGCTTGTCGGTTTCCGGGTCTACCTTCAGCGGTGACTGCCGGGGTGTCTTCGGTGAAGCCGTCGTCATCCGTACCACCTCCATGACAGATGGTACCTAAGTACCTCAAGCGATGCCATCCTCCTCTCGCTCCCACGCACCGCTAGCGCACCAGTGGAAGCCGATTCTCGCCGAGGGGCTGCGCTTCGACGAGCGGGACGGTTGCGGGTGCGCCAGAGAGCCCAAGTTTCGACCGCGGTCCCGTGCCCAGCTCCGTGAGCGTCAGATCGCGTCGAAGCACCTGGAGGTTCCCCTTGCGGTCATGCTGACGAGGCGCGACCCCAGCAGCCGGAGACTCGGGACGAGAAGGTGTGAGCCATCGTGCCCCTCGCGTGCCCGAACGAGCAGAGCCGAGCGGTAAACCACGGTGAAATCAGGGTCGTTCGATCAGCGGAGCAACGGCCTCGGGCGGGCTGAATGACCAGGTCAGGGCCAGTATTCCATGGTCATCGGGGCAATGCTTCCCAAGCTCAGAGCGCGAGTTCGATTCTCGTCCCCGCTCCATATGAAAGTCCCAGGTCAGTGACCTGGGACTTCGTCGTTGTCTAGACCAACTGTATGCGGTCGTGCCAGTTGCGTGCCAGATTGAGACTAACGGACAGTCAGATTCGATCAGAAATGGTCACTGTTCGTGCGGCGGTGGTCGATTGGCATGCGACTATCCCAAATAGTGAGACGGACTTTCTGTGACCTGAGTCACTTGAAGTGGCAGGTGCTCTCTGATCGCGACTGCCGCGCCGGTTTGGCGACAGTCCACAAAGTGGTGCTCACTGCGATGCCTGCGCCAACGCTGGCCAGCGCAAGGGCCGCAGCTATGCTCCGGCCTGTGACTGTCATCCGGCCCGAGCCCCTGACCCATGAAACGGCGTTCGCCCTGCTCGCTGCCTTGCCCGCTGAGATCGGTCCCGGACTGAGCGAAGCCGAGCTGGAGGCGATCGAGTGCGGGTATGGATTCACCTTTGCGGATGACCATCGGGTCCTGCTCCACGCCGGGTTGCCACTGGGCCGGTCCTGGCCGGACTGGCGTGACGGTGATCCGCAGGAGCTTCGCAATCGCTTGGACGCCCCGGCCGCCGGGGTCCTCTTCGACGTCGAGCATGCCGGCTTCTGGTACCCCGCCTGGGGCGAGCGGCCGGAGGATCGCAACGTGGCTCTGCGGCTCGCCCGCGAGCATCTGCTCAACGTCCCGCAACTGGTTCCGGTCTTCGGGCACCGATACCTGCCCGCCGGCAGCGGGCAGAGCGGCCACCCCGTGCTCTCCGTCATGCAGACCGACATCATCTACTACGGCAACCACCTCGCCGACTACCTCCACCACGAGTTCGGCGGAGTCGCAGTCGACCTCAGCCGCACCCGAGCGAGCGTGCCCTTCTGGTCCTACTTCCTCGGCGAGACCGGGATGCCGAGAGAGGTCGTCATCACCACGCCCCACGACCCCTACGCCGTCAGTGCGGGCGAGGCAGTCGACCACCTGCGCATGCTCGCCATCGAGCAGCGCCTCGGCCGCATCGTAGGTGCCGACCAGCTCATCCAAGCCGCCTTGGTCGCCCTCGTCCTGGACGTCGACACCCCTGCCCTGCGGGTTCTGGCCGGGCTGACGCGCAACGAGGAACCCTTGGCCAACGACCTGTTCGTCCAGGTCATCGAGGAACTCGACCTCGCTCCCACCATCCCCGACACGCAATCGGCCGCTGGCTGGGCCCTGGTGCGCTGGTGGCTTCAGCTGATCGCCAACGGCAGCCTGAACCCCGTCAAGGGCGGCGACCTCATCTGGTACGAGGGTTGGGACAGGCTCGGCCGCCCGGCCGCGCTGCGCCCCATCATCGGCTGGACCAGCGAGTACGACGACTGGACACCGGACTACACCGTGCCCCGCGACACCTGCAAGGACCGCATCATTCAGGAGGCCCGCACCCTCCTGCACGGGCCGTGGCCACCCGACAGTTGATCTACTGGTCCAGCCGTGCGGCGAGTGCCCTCAGGTCGGCGAGGTTCAGCTCCCGGCCGCCGGTTCCCGGGAGCAGGAGGTGGAGTGGGCGGGTCCAGGGTTCGGGGATGGCGTCCAGGCCGTAGACCGCGCCGGCGAGGCCGCCGGTGACGGCGGCGACGGTGTCGGTGTCGCCGCCGAGGTCGACGGCGGCGCGGAGGGCGGCGTCGAAGGTGTCGGTGGTGCGGAGGGCCCAGACGGCGGAGCCGAGGCAGGGCCAGACGGCGCCGTTGAACTCGGTGGCCTGGTCGGGGTGCCAGTCGGGGGCGAGGACGACGGCGTAGCGCTCGCGCTGGTCGGGGTCGAGCAGGGGGAGGATGTCGGGGAGGGCGGTGAGGGGGTCTCCGCCGTCCAAGGCGATGCGGATGAGCTCGTGGCAGATCGCGGTGCCCTCCCAGGCGGCGGGGTCGCCGTGGGTGAGGGCGGCGATGCGGCGGGCCGCGTCCATGGTGGTCTGCTGTCCGGCGCGGGCGAAGTAGACGGCGGAGGTGGTGGCGCGCATCAGCGAGCCGTTGCCAGCGGCGCGGTGGTTGGTCTGGAAGTGGATGGCGGCGGCCAGGTCCCAGGGGTGGCCGTTGGTCAGCACGCTCTGGGTCTGGAGCCCGATGTCCATGGGGTCGTCGGTGGCCCAGCGCTGGAAGCGGTCGAAGATGTCCGGCAGATCCAAGCCGCTGCGTTCGAGCAGGGACACGGCGAGGTGGACGGCCATCTGGGTGTCGTCGGTGGCCTCGCCGGGCTCCCAACTGCCGCCTCCGCACATCTCCTTGTCGGGATCCGGTTCAGGGAAGCGAGTGGAGAAGGTGCGCTCCCTGCTGAACTCGAAGGGCGCACCCAGCGCGTCACCGACCGCCGAGCCGACCACGGCACCTGTCACCCGCTGGTCACGAACCATGGCGGCAGCCTAGTTACGGTGGGAAAGGGACGGCACTGGGTTTCTGACGCAGGCGTTCAGCGTGGGTCGAGTGCGGCGGCCCAAGCGCCGAGCCGGGTGAAGTCCTCCGGTTGCAGGCCGAAGCTCGGGTCGATGCGCTGGAGCAGGCAGGGGCTGGGATGGTGGGCAACTGCCCAAGCACGGTCCGCGTCGGTGATCTCGTCGTCCACCCAGGCGAAGGGGCGGCCGGCGGCCCAGGCCAGCAGCGGGCGCGTCTTCCAGTGCAGCGCGCCCAACTCGTCGTCATTCGTGGGGTCTGGCCAGTCGACCACCGGCAGTTGCGGCAGTCCGAGCCGGGGCGCGACGCACTCGTTGGCGTCGGCCATCCAGGTCGTGGCCCACACCAGCTCGTACGGCAGGGCCGCCAGGAGGTGGCCGAGTGCGGGATTGATGCGGGCCAGGAGTGGACTGGCTTCGGCATCGCGTCGTTCGGATCGGGCCTGGTAGAGCGGGTATCCCCCGGGGAGTTGTTCCGACGTCGCCCCGAACGGGATGAGTGGTCCGTCCACGTCGAGGAAGAGAAGTGGGCGCTGCCCTGGGCTGATCACGGCTGCACAGTACATCTGCCTTTCGGTCCACCGGCCGTCGGAGTTCATGACGGAGCGATCGGAATCGTTCCTTCACCGGTCGCAGGCGGCCTCGACGTCGCCGAACGCTGCCGCGTAGGGGATTGCGTCAGGTGGATGGCTCCCGTCGCTGAGGCGGAAGACGCTGTGCTGTTGCGGGAGTTGGTCGGTCATACTGGTGCGCGTCCTGTCAAAGGGAGGAAGGCGTACGGCATATGGACTTCGGAGCGGGCGCCGTCGGCCGAATCGGTGGCTATGCCGTCGAGCGTGAACTGGGCGTCGGTGGAATGGGCACCGTGTATCTGGCCCGCTCGCGGGGAGGTCGTTCGGTGGCCGTCAAGGTGGTGCGGCCGGAGCTTGCCGCTGACCCGCACTTCCGTGAACGGTTCCGCGCCGAGGTCGCTGCTGCGCGCAGGGTCGGCGGCTTCCACACCGCCCCGGTCGTCGACGCCGATCCGGAGGCGGACGCGCCGTGGCTGGCCACCGCTTACGTGCCAGGTCCCACATTGTCCCGTTTGATCGAGGCCCAGGGGCCGATGGACGAGGAGCGGCTGCGGATGCTGGGCGCGGCTCTGGCCGAGGCACTGCAGGCCATCCACCAGTGCGGTCTGGTTCACCGTGACCTCAAGCCCAGCAACATCATCATGGCCGAGGACGGCCCGCGGGTCCTGGACTTCGGAATCGCCCGGGCAGTGGAGTCGACCCGGCTGACCAGCACCGGAGTCGCCTTCGGCACGCCCGGGTTCCTGGCCCCCGAACAGGCCCAGGGCCTGGATGTGGACGGCTCCGCCGACGTGTTCGCGTTGGGCGCGGTTCTGGTCGCAGCGGCCGGCGGCAGCGCCTTCGGCGCGGGGACACCCATGGGTCTGATGTACCGTTCAGTGCACGAATCGCCGGATCTGTCCGCGGTGCCGCCCGGCATCCGCCCGGTCCTCGCCGCCTGCCTGGCCAAGGTACCGGCCCAGCGGCCCGCACCGGAGCAGCTGCTGGACCTGTTCGTGCCCTCTTCGGCGCCTTACACGCCGACGGTGGTCGTGGCTGCCGAGCACGCGTACGTCGCGCCACCGGCAGCCAGCCCTTCGGGGCCTCCGCGCGCAGCACGCCCTGACGACTCCGGCGATGACGCGGACGCGGACGCGCTCGCCTTCATCGCCGCGGACCGCAGAGGCGGCATCGCCATCGACTACGGCGGCGTCTGGGTCGACTCCGAGACGCAAAGCGTCGAGCTCAGCTGGGAAGAAGTCCGCTCTGTCGAGTACACGGCGGAACGCAAACGGCTCAGGATCACCGTTCACCACCAGGACGGCACCGTCACCCGCTGCTGGCTGAGCACACGCCGGGCTTCGCGGCTCAACGAGTGGATCGAGCAATTGGTCCACGTTGTCGACCGGTACCTGCCATCAGCCCAGAGCTGACGAGAACACGCTGCTCCGATCCGGCTGGGCGGTCACTGAGGCAGCTCCCAGTTCGCCGACCGGCGAGAGTAGTTGCGGCAACGCGGATGACAATTGCCCGGTAGCGCGCTCGCCCAGTCTCGGTTCACAGATCGTCGGACTTCGTGACGGCGCCGTCGGCAGGCGGGTCAACGTCGCGATTCGTCGTACGTCCGGTCGGTAAGTCCCAGTGCGCATACGGCGCCCAGTACGCAGACCACGGCTGTCACCCGGAAGATGTCGCTGTACTCGGTGTGGAGCGCCACCTTCAGTGCATGTTGGTACGCGGGCCAAGCCTTCTTGAAGTCGGACGTGCCCGGGACCGGCATGTCGAGGTGAGCCGTCAGCGTCTGAAAGCGGTGCAGCCCCCACGCCGACAGCGCCGCCACGCCGACCAGCATGCCGATCGTCCGGGAGACCACCGCTGCGGCCGAGGCCGTCGCGTGCTGGCCGGGCTCCGTCGAGTCCAGCACCGCGCCCGCCACCGGCGCGATCACCAGGCCCAGCCCCAAGCCTGCGATCACGAGGTCGCTCTGCGCGAGTGGAAGCGGGCCGAGACGGGCGGCCAGAGGTGCCAGGGGCCAGGCCGCGATCAGGAAGTAGCCCGCGGCCGCCACCGCCATGCCGACCGCGGCCACGACGGAGTGGGTCAGCCGACGTCCGGCCAGACCGCCGATGACGGCGCCCACCGGCAGCGCCGTCAGGAACCACATCAGCAGCAGTGCGCCGCCCACCGAGCTCTCGCCCAGCAGCGACTGCGCCACCAACTCCCCGTCCACCAGCGTGACCAGCAGCGCCACGCCGGCGCAGAAGCTCGTCGCCATCGCTGCGGCGAAGGGGCGCCGTCGCATCCGTCGGGTATCGATCAGGCGCGTCCGACTGCGGCGCTCCCACAACGCGAAGGCCGCCAGCGCCACCACGCTGCCGAGCAGCATGGGCAGGCCCCAGCTCGGCAGCACCGACTTCTGCGGGTCCTGGTTGTCCAGGGCCGCCACCAGCAGCGCCAGCGCCACTGCCAGCAGGGCGCCGCCGACCAGGTCCGTGTGGCGGCCCTCGTCCGGCCCGCCCTGCTCGGGCGAGGCCGCGGCGGGAACCGTGAACTCCGTCACCACCGCCGCGACCAGCACGAGCGGGACGTTGACCCAGAACACCCCGCGCCAGCCCGTGAGCGACGCGACGCCGGCCCCGTACAGCGGGCCCAGCACGCTCCCGAGCTCCTGCGCTGCGCCCACGGAACCGAGCGCCACCGGCCTTGCCCGGCCCTGGAACAGGCGCCCGGCCAGCGCGAGTGCGACCGGCAGCAGCGCACCTGCCGCGATGCCCTGCACCAGCCGCCCCGCGACCAGCAGTTGGAGGCTGTGCGCGCTCGCCGTGAGCGCCGAGCCGGCCGCGAAGACGACGAGGCAGGCCTGGAGCACGCGTCGCGGGCCGAACCGGTCCGCGCTCTGAGCCAGTAGCGGCATGGCGGCGACATAGCCGAGCAGGTACGCGGTGACGATCGCGGTGGCCCGCTCCAGATGGTTGAGCGGGATCCCCAGGTCATCGGTGATCGAGTTCAGCAGGGTGACGATGACGTAGGTGTCCAGCGACCCGAGCAGCACGACCACGCCGGTGACGCCCAGGACGGCGTGCCGCCCCGTTTGGGCCGTCCCGGTGTCGACGTCGGTCACGACGGCGGAGCGGTGATCGTCGCCGGCGCGTCGAAATCGGAGAACGTGGCCGTCACCGAGCCGCTGCCTCCCGATGCCGTGCTTACGGGGAACGAGACCTGCACGAGTTGCGACGAGGACACCGTCAGCCACAGATCGCCCTGCTCGCTCTGCGAGTCCCCGGGAACCAGCGTGGCCAGCACCGGCTGCGCCAGCAGCGCCTTCACGTGGTAGACCGACTGCCCGTCCAGCGTCTCCCGGTCCACCGTCCGCGCACCCGTCGCCGTCTGCAGCAGCTTCACGACCCCCTTGTCCGGGTCCAGGATCGCTTCGGGGTTGTAGACGGAGGTGGCGACCTGGAGCGGGACCTTGCTGTAGCCACCGGTCGCGCCCTTGATGTAGGCAGTGGAGCCCACGATGACGAAGTTGATCTCCAGTAGGGCGCCGCTCTCGGACACGGACGCCTTGCCCTGCGCGTTCCCGGCCCGGGTCAGCTGACCGGTGGCACTGCGCAGGGCGAGGCCCGCGATCTGGCCGCTCGCATTGATCGAGAAGCGCACCGTCTGCACTGCGGTCATCGCCGTCGCACCGCTGCCCAGCAATTGCGCGGCTGCCGGAAGGTTGGTTGTTTCCTTGCCGCCGCCGCTGCTGCTGCCGCCACTGGAGCATGCGGAGAGCGGGAGCGCGAGTACGGCCATGACAGCCGCTAGGGTCCGGGGGTTTCGCATAGTCGGATGCTAGAGGTCGCGTCAGGCCGGCGGCAGTGGTTCACGGGCACAACAAGGAACGATCTGACGGTACGTCATATTATCTGCTCGGGGGACATTGCGGGGCTGGTTCGGGTCGGCTCCCAGGTGCGGGAGGTTGGGCGGATTGTCAGTGGGTGCTGCCAGGATCGCGGCATGAGCGAGGTCGACGGTGGTGGGGTCGTGGCGACCGCGGAGGCGCGGGTGCCGTGGGTGGCGGCGTTTCTGGACGAGCGGCGCGGGGCGCGCCGGTTCGGACGGTCGAACTGGCCCGGCCAGGAGGTGTTCCGGGATCACCAGGCGCGGGCGGCGGCCACGTGGGCGAAGCTTGGCGAGCGGCTGGCGGGGTGCACCGCGCAGGAGCGGCGGGCGGCGGTCGTGTGCCTGCTGATCGCTGACGGGTTGGACTCCACGGACGTGCTGCGGGCCCGGGACGCCATCGGGGTGCTGCTGCCGGGGGTGGGCGGCTGGTCGGCCGGTGAGGTCGAGGTGATGCTGCGCTACGCCTGCGGTCAGGCGCACCAGACGGAGCTCACCGCCCGGCTGCCGATCGCGCTGACTGCGGCGGAGCAGTTGGATGCGGACGGGTGTCGCGCGGTCGAGCCCTGGCTGCGGCATGCACACGGGCTGCTGATGTCGACGGAGGTGGACGCCCGCCGGCGCAAGGCGCTGGTCGGCCGGGTGCAGGCACTGCTCACTTGTGCGGATGAGGCCACGATTCCGGAGGGACTGATCCCCCCGCACGACCCGTGGGCAGCACCGCTCCGGGCGCAGGCTCCCACCGCGGAGTTCGCAGCGCTCCTGCGGCACTTCGTCGCCCTGTCCGGACCGCGGCCGTCGCAGCGGTGGCGGAGCGAGTGCATCCGCCTGGTAGGGGCGGCTTCGGCGAGCGAGGTCGTCGGGGAGGTGCTGGGTGCCCTGGCAGAGGGAGACCCGGGCCGCGAGGAGTGGCGGCCCGGCTCTTCCTGGGCGTACCTGGTCCGCATGGAGCACGGTGATCTGGCGCGCGGGCTGGTGTGGGCGGCCGCGCTCCAAGGCGGCGCGGCCGCGGTTCCGCGGCTGACCGCGTTGGCGCTGCGCCTGGGAGTCCCCCGCAACGGCATGCTGGACAGCCCCAAACTGGTCAATGCGACCGTCAACGCCCTGGCCGAGGTGGACGGACCGACCGGGCTGGAAGCCCTGGGCCGGCTGCAGACGGCGATCAAGGATCGTGGCCTGCGCAAGCAGATCGCGGCCGCGCTGGCCACCGCGGCCCGGCGGCTCGGGATCACGGCGGCACAGTTGGTGGAGCGTGGTGTGCCGGATCACGGGCTGGCGGCGGACGGCTCGGCGGATTGGGTGGTGGACGGCCACCGGGTGCGGTTGGCCGTGGTGGACGGCGCTGTCGTCCGAACGACCTACACCGCTCCGGACGGGAGGACGACCGCCACGGCGCCGCCAGCGATCCGGGACGAGCTCGGACCGCTCAAGGCCGTGGTGAAGGAACTGCGGAAGACGGTGGCGGGTGAGCGGGCCCGTGTTGAGGGGCTACTGGCGACGGACCGATCGTGGCCCTACGACGAGTGGTGCCGGTACTACCGGGACCACCCCGTCACAGGGGCGATATGCCGTGCGCTGATCTGGGAGTTCGAGGACGGGGACGGTGCTTGGACGGCAGTCGCGCCGGGGGCGGACCCGGGCGGCGCCACCGTGCGGGTGCGGCTGTGGCATCCGGTGCGCGCCTCGGCGGACGAGGTCGCCGGGTGGCGCGAGCACATGCTCGCGGCCGAGCTGCGGCAGCCGTTCAAACAGGCGTTCCGCGAGGTGTACCTGTCGACCCCGGCGGAGGAGGCGACCGGCAGCTACTCCAACCGGTTCGCCGGGCACATCGTCCACTACCAGCAGCTGTACGCGCTGTTCAAGGCGCGGGGGTGGCAGGCCAACTATCTCAGCAACCACGACGGCGGCTATGAGGGGGACGCCCGGGCCGAGTTCGGCGAGGGGCAGTGGCGGGCACGGTTCCACCACGAGCCGGCCGAGGACGGCTTCGCTTTCACCCCTGACCTCGCCGCCACCGACCAGATACGGTTCGAGCGCCGCGATGGACGCCGGTGGCGTCCGGTCAGGGTGGCGGAGGTGCCGCCGGAGGTACTCAGCGAGGCCATGCGGGATGTCGACCTGTTCGTGGCAGTGACCTCCATCGCCGCGGACCCGACCTGGTCGGATCGGGGGGAGGACCGCCATGCCGACTACTGGAGCCGGGCCGCGACAGAGCACCTCACGGCATCGGCGGAGGTCCGACGCGAGGTACTGGCGCGGCTCCTGCCGCGACTGAGGCTCGCGAAGCAGTGCAGGCTGGAGGGCCGCTACCTGGTGGTCAGCGGCCGGCTGGCGACCTACCGGATCCACCTGGGGTCGGCCAATGTGCTGATGGAGCCCGGCGGCGGTTACCTGTGCATCGTTCAGGCGCGAAGCAGAGGTGTGGAGAAGGTGTTCCTCCCGTTCGAGGACGAGCGGCTGTCGCTGATCCTCAGCAAGGCCGCGATGCTCGCCGCCGACGCGAAGATCACCGATCCGTCGATCCTCGCGCAGATCAGGAGAAATGGCTGATGGCCACAGTGGTGCTGCGGACGGAGACGGTGGGCGGGGCGCCAGTGGCAGCCGTCGAGGTCGGGGACGTGCCGGAAGCCATGACCGCACGAGAGCTGATACGGCTTCGAGCCCGGGACGAGTTCTCCCGCACCTTTCCCGACGCGCCGGAGCACGATCGCGAGCGGCAGGCGGACCAGGCCGAGCGTGCCTTCCTCGCCAACGGCTTCTTCCTGCTGGTCGGCGACCGGCAGGTGCTGGAGCTGGACGAGATGGTGGAGCTCGGCACGGTGGCGGAGGTGGTGTTCCTCAGGCTGGTGCCGCTGGTGGGTGGATGAGTTCCGGCGGATGAGTTCCATACGCCGCTGGAGGGTGGGCCGCCGACTGTGGGCAGCCCCCTGGTGGGGGTGGGGCGAGCTGTAGTGCGGGGGAGCGCGGGCCTGCGGGGGCGGCTCCGGGAAAAGGCCTGATCGCGGACGCCGGCGGCGGGGCCGATAGGCTCGGAAACATGAGACTCCACGTCGGATGCGCGATGTGGGCACACACCGCCTGGCAGGGCAGCCGGCTGCCGCACCCGCTCGCACCCCGGGAACGCCTGCGCGCGTACGCGAGCTGGTGCAACGCGGTCGAGGGCAACACCACCTTCTACGCGACGCCGTCCGCCGCCACGGTCGACTCCTGGGTCGAGCAGACCGCACCGGACTTCCGACTGCTGCTCAAGCTTCCCAAGCAGATCAGCCATGTGCTGCGGTTGGCCGACGCCGAGGGTCCGCTGCGCGGCTTCCTCGACGTGATGCAGCCGCTGGGCCCGCGGGTGCACGCGCTGTGGGTCCAACTGCCGGCGTCCTTCGGCCCCGCGGACCTCGGCACCCTGGCCGCGTTCCTGCACCGGGTGCCGCGCGGGCTCCGCTGCACGGTCGAGGTCCGGCACCCCGCGTTCTTCGAGGAACCGCGGTGGGAGCAGCGGCTGGAGCGGGTCCTGGGCGACGTCGGTGCCGAGTGGACGTCCTTCGACACGACCGACTTGTTCTCCGCCCCGCCGACCAGCGCGGCGGAGCGCGAGGCCTGGGCGAAGAAGCCCCGCCTGCCGCGCAGGTCGCGCGCGCTCACCGAGCACCCGGTGGTCCGCTACATCGGCCGGGACCACGGGCAGCCCCAAGCCGAGGGCTGGCACCACTGGGCCGGCACGGTCGCCGACTGGCTGCGCGAGGGCCGCTCACCCACGGTCTTCATCCACACCCCGGACAACGACGAGTCCCTCACCCTCGCCCGCCGCTTCCACGACGACGTCCGCACCCTGGTCCCCGCCCTGGAGCCACTGCCCGAGCCCGTCCCCACCGGGCCGCCGACCCTCTTCTGACGGCCGGCATCGGACGATGGGTCAGCTGCAGAGGCTGTGACCTGCTGGAACGCCCCGGCTTACCGGCCGCGCAGCCTCCCCGACCGGGTGTGGATTCTGCACGGGTGGTGCGTGACAACTGGGACTACTCCGCCTCGGCGGCCCGTGGAAGTGTCTGGTTCATCGCCGTTGAGGGAGCCGGAGGGGCTGGGGGATGGACAAGCGTTACGAGGTCTTCTGCCTGGCTGACCGGTTCTTCTACGAGCGTCCGGAGTACGGGGCCGCCTCTGCGCGGGGCCGGGAGTCGCTGTTCGCTGCCGCGGAGCGCGCGGTGCCGGAGGGGTGGCGTTCGGTGCGGCACCGGGACTGGCTGCAGCTGCGGCCGGTGGATGCCGAGTCGGCGGCGCAGGGGTGGAAGGTGCATGTCTCGGCCACGCTGGACTCCGCCGAGAAGACCGCCGCCCGGGTGTGGGACTACTGCGTCCCGCGCGGGCTGCCGTTCAAGTTCATTCCCAGCGCCCGGCTGCTGCACCTGCGCAACTCGAAGTACGCCCCGCGCGGGTCGAGCGGGAAGTTCGTCACCGTCTATCCGGGGGACGAGGCACGACTTGAGACCGTGCTGCGGGAGTTGGGTGAGCTGCTGGACGGGGAGCCGGGGCCCTACATCCTCTCCGACCTGCGCTGGAACAACGGGCCGCTGTACGTCCGCTACGGCGGGTTCGCGTTGCGGCACTGCTTGGACGCCGCCGGGGAGCTGGTGCCCGCGATCCAGGACCCGAGCGGGGAGCTGGTGCCCGATCGGCGTGATCCGTCGTTCCGGCTGCCGGAGTGGGTGAAGCTGCCGGCGTTCCTGGAACCGCAGGTGGCCGCCCGCAACGCGACCACCACCGAGGAGCTGCCGTACCGGGTCGAGAGTGCGCTGCACTTCTCCAACGGCGGCGGGGTGTACCTGGGCCGGGACCTGCGCAGCGGGGACCGGGTGGTGCTCAAGGAGGCCCGCCCGTACGCCGGACTGGCCTCGGACGGAGCGGACGCGCCGACCCGGTTGGAGCGGGAGATGGACGCGTTGGAGCGGCTCTCCGGACTGGGCGTGGCTCCCGAGGTGCGGGACTGGTTCACCCTGGGCGGGCACCGGTTCCTGGTCATGGACTTCCTGCCGGGACGCACCCTCAACAGCTGTTTCGCCGAGCGCCACCCGTTGCTCGCCGCCCGTCCCGACCCCGAGGGCCTGGCCGGGTACACCCGGTGGGCGATGCGGGTCTGCGACGGGGTGGAGCGCGCGGTCGCCGCCGTGCACAGCCGCGGGGTGGTCTTCAACGACCTGCACCTCTTCAATGTGATGGTCGACGGGGACGGGGAGTCCGTCTTCCTGCTGGACTTCGAGGCCGCCGCACCGGTCGACCGGGGACAGCGCCAGTCCCTGGCCCACCCGGGTTTCGTCGCACCGGCCGAGCTGCGGGGCTTCGACGTCGACCGCTACGCGCTCGCATGTCTGCGCCTGGCGCTGTTCCTGCCGCTGACCCAGCTGCTGGCCATGGACCGGGGCAAGGCCGCGCACCTCGCCGAGGTGGCGGCGAGCGAATTCCCCACCCCTGACGGCTACTTCGACGAGGCCGTGCGGATCATCGACGGGCGGACCATCGACGGCCGGCTCGTCGACGGTCGGGGCAGCAGTACGTCCGAGGCTTCAGGACGGGGCCGGCGGCCCGACGCGGGGGCCCGTCCCGCCCCGGTGGTGGACCCGGCCGACTGGCCGCGGAGCCGGGACTCCATGGTCGCGGCGATCCTCGCCTCGGCCACCCCGGATCGTGACGACCGGCTCTACCCCGGCGACATCGACCAGTTCGGTGAGGGCGGCGGCCTCGGGTTGGCGAACGGCGCCGCAGGGGTGCTGTACGCGCTGGCGGAGACCGGTGCGCCCCGGCACGAGGCCGGGGAGGAGTGGCTGCTGCGGCACACCGATCCGGGCCGGATACCCGTCGGCACTCCGCTCGGGCTGTACGACGGACTGCTCGGCACCGCGTACGTGCTCGAACGGCTCGGCCACCGCCAACGCGCCCTGGACCTGACCGAACGCGTGCTGGCCGAGCGGTGGCAGCAGCTCGGCAGCGGGCTGGAGGGCGGCCTGGCCGGGATCGGGCTGGTGCTGGACCACCTCGCCGAGCGCACCGGCGAGAGCGTGCTGCGCGAGCGGGCCGCGGAGGCCGCCGGGCTGCTCGCCCAGCGGCTCCGGGACGATCCGCCGACCAGGGCGGGTCTGCTCAACGGCGCCACCGGGCCGGCACTGCTCTTCCTGCGGATGTACGAGCGGCGGGCCGACCCGGCCCTGCTCGACCTGGCGGCTGCGGCGCTCCACCTCGACCTGGCCCGCTGCGTCAGGAACAGCTACGACGCGCTGGTCGTGGACGAGGGCTTCCGCACCATGCCGTATCTCGGAGCGGGCAGCGCCGGCATCGCCATGGTCCTGGACGACTATCTGACGCACCGTCAGGATCCCGGGTTCGAGGCCGCCCGCGCCGCCGCGCTGCCGGCCGCGCACGCCCGCTTCTACGCCCAGTCGGGCCTGTTCGCGGGCCGGGCCGGGCTGGTGCTGCACCTCGGCCGCACCAGCGCGCCGACGGCGGTCCGTGCCGACCTCGACGCCCAGATCGCCGCGCTCTCCTGGCACGCCATGGACTTCCGGGGTCACCTGGCCTTCCCCGGCGACCAGATCATGCGGCTGTCGATGGACCTGGCCACCGGAACGGCCGGTGTCCTGCTCGCCCTGGGCGCGGCGCTGCACGGCGAACCGGTCGGACTTCCCTTCCTGCCACCACTACCGCCCCCGCCC
>NZ_BBPM01000050.1:0-14744 GCF_000787775.1 Streptacidiphilus carbonis
GGGGGGTGGAAAGGGGAGGCGGCGCCGTGAGGGTGATGGTGCGGTCCGCGAGGGCGAGGAGGGCGGGGCGGTGCGCCGTGAGGATGACGGTGCGGTCCGGGGGGAGGTTGCGGATCGCTTCGACGACGGCCTGTTCGGTGGTGTTGTCGAGATTGGCGGTGGGTTCGTCCAGGAGCAGGATCGGGCGGTCGGCGAGGAAGGCCCGGGCCAGGGCGAGGCGCTGGCGCTGGCCCGCGGAGAGGCCGGAGCCGTGTTCGCCGAGGGGGGTTGCCGTGCCGAGGGGGAGGGCGGCGATGAACTCGTGGGCGTGGGCGCGGTGGAGAGCGGTGGCGAGTTCGGCGTCGGTGGCCTCGGGGCGGGAGAGGCGGACGTTCTCGGCGATGGTGCCGGCGAAGAGGTAGGGGTGCTGCGGGACCCAGGCGATGTCGGGGTGCCAGCTTTGGTCGAGAGGCTGGTCGTTGAGGGTGATGGTGCCGGTGGTGGGGGTGGTGAAGCCCAGGAGGAGGGAGAGGAGGGTGGTCTTTCCTGCTCCTGAGGGGCCGGTTACGGCCAGGGTCTCGCCCGGATGGATCGTCAGGTCCAGGGACTTGATGGCTGGGGCGTGGGGGACGGTGACGTTGCGGAGTCGGATGGTGGGGCGGGGAGGTGCGGTTGTGGTGGTGGGGCGGGGTGTTTCCTCCAGGACCTCGAAGATCTGCTGGGCGGCGGCCAGGCCTTCGACGCTGGCGTGGTAGTGGGTGCCGACCTGACGGATCGGCAGGTACGCCTCGGGAGCCAGGACCAGGATCAGCAGGCCGGTGCGGAGGTCGAGGCTGCCGTCGACCAGGCGGGTGCCGATTCCCACGGCGACCAGGGCCACCGAGATGGTGGAGAGCAGTTCCAGGGCGAAGGAGGAGATGAAGGCGATGCGCAGGGTGCGGAGGGTGGCCTGGCGGTAGTCGTCGGTGGTTCGGCGGATGGCGTCCGCCTGGGCTTTGGCGCGACCGAAGACCTTGAGGGTGGGGAGGCCTTCCACTACGTCGAGGAAGTGGTGGGAGAGGCGGCCGAGGGTGCGCCACTGGCGGTCCATCCGGCTCTGGGTCGCCAGGCCGATCAGGACCATGAAGATCGGGATCAGGGGGAGGGTGAGGACGATGATCAGGGCCGACAGCCAGTCGGAGCTGAGGATGCGGGCGATGACGGCTGCCGGGACCACTACGGCCAGGGCCAGTTGGGGCAGGTAGCGGGCGAAGTAGTCGTCCAGGGCATCGATGCCCCGGGTGGCCAGGGTGACCAGTTCTCCGCTGCGTTGGCGGGTGAGCCAGTCGGGCCCCAGTGCGGTGGCACGGGCCAGGAGTTGCGAGCGGAGCTCGGACTTCACGGCGGCGGAGGCGCGGTGGGCGGCGGTCTCGGTGGCCCAGGAGGTGAGGCCGCGGCATATCGCCACGGCGCCGAGGGCGAGGAGGGGGGTGGTGAGGTTCGTCCGGTGCTGTTGGAAGGCGTCGACCACGATGTCGGCGACGAGCACGGCCTGGGCGATGACCAGGGCGGCGTTGAGGACGCCGAGGGCCGTGGAGAGCAGGAGGAAGCCCCTGGTCGCGCGGGCGTGGCGGAGGAGGCGGGGGTCGACGGGCTTCATCAGGTCACCTCAGTGGGCAGGGATGTTCTGGACGCCGATGCGCTTGCTGAACACCCAGTAGGTCCAGCCCTGGTAGACCAGGACGAGCGGGGTCATGATGCCGGCGACCCAGGTCATGACCTTGAGGGTGTACGGCGAGGAGGACGCGTTGGCGGCGGTCAGCGACCAGGCCGGGTCGAGGCTGGAGGGCATGACGTCCGGGAAGAGCGCGAGGAAGAGCATCGCCACGGCGGCGACGATGGTGACGCCGGAGCAGATGAAGGCCCAGCCCTCGCGGCCGGATTCGTTGAGACCGAGCGCCGCGAGGAGGGCGAGGACGGCGACGATCAGCGCGGCGAGTGACCATCCGTCGCCGCTGGAGGCCTGGGTCCAGATCAGGAAGGCCGCTGCCAGTGCTGCGGTGATCAGGCCGGTGGTCCGGGCCAGTACGCGTGCGCGGCTGCGGATGTCGCCGAGGGTCTTCAGGGCGACGAAGACGGTGCCGTGGAAGGTGAACAGGGAGAGGGTGACCAGGCCGCCCAGGAGGGCGTAGGGGTTGAGCAGGTCCAGGACGTTGCCTGCGTAGTCGCCGGCTTCGTTGATCTTCACACCGTGGACGATGTTGGCGAAGGCCACGCCCCAGAGGAAGGCGGGGAGGAGGGAGGTCCAGAAGATGGCGTGCTCCCAGTTGCGCTTCCAGCGGGGGTCGCTGCGCTTGGCCCGGTACTCGAAGGACAGCACGCGGACGATCAGGCAGACCAGGATCGCCAGGAGGGGCAGGTAGAAGCCGCTGAAGAGGGTGGCGTACCAGGCCGGGAAGGCCGCGAAGGTGGCGCCGCCGGCCGTGAGCAGCCAGACCTCGTTGCCGTCCCAGACCGGGCCGATGGTGTTGATCAGCACCCGGCGCTCGGGTTCGTCGCGGGCCAGCAGCTTGGTGAGGACGCCGACGCCGAAGTCGAAGCCCTCCAGGAAGAAGTAGCCGATCCAGAGGACGGCGATCAGCACGAACCAGACGTCGTGGAGTTGCATGTTCTCTCTCCTCAGTACGCGAAGGCGAGGGGCTGGTCGGCGTCGCCGGACGGGCCGCGGAGGGTGGGATCCTGGCTGGGGGGTTCCTCGTCGGTGGGGCCGGCCTTGGCATAGGTGACCATCAGTCGGATCTCGATCACGGCCAGGACGGCGTAGAGGAGGGTGAAGATGGTCAGGGAGGTGATCTGCTCGCCGAGCGAGACGGTGGGGGAGACGGCGTCGGCGGTGGTCATCAGGCCGTAGACGGCCCAGGGCTGGCGGCCCATCTCGGTGAAGATCCAGCCCCAGGAGTTGGCGATCAGCGGGAAGCCCATGGTCAGGATGGCCACCCGCCAGGCCCACTTGTTGAGGAAGGGGTTGAGTTCCTTCGTCCTGGTGAGCATGAGGAGCGGGATCTCGGTTTCGCCGCGGCGGTGCTCGGGGGCAAGCCAGAAGCGCTTGCGGGTCAGCCAGAGGCCGGCGGCGGCGATGGCGAAGGAGGTCATCCCGAAGCCGATCATCCAGCGGAAGCCCCAGAAGGTGGTCGGGATGTTGGGTTCGTAGCTCGGGGCCTTGTCGCCGTACTTGGCCCGTTCCTGGGCTTGGACGTCGTTGATGCCGGGGACGGGGTCGTGGAAGTTGCTGGTGGCCAGGAAGGAGAGCAGACCGGGGATGGTGAGCTCCACCGTGTTCCGGCCCTCGCTGACATTGCCGTAGGCGAAGATCGAGAACGGCGCGGGCTTCTGGGTGTCCCAGAGGGCTTCGGCCGCTGCCATCTTCATGGGCTGCTGACGGAACATCACCTTGCCCAGGCTGTCGCCGCTGACCGCGGTGCCGATGCCGAAGATCACGGCGATCACCAGGCCCAGGCGGAGGCTGGCGCGCATGGCGCCGATCTTGGCCGGGTCGGTCTCCTTGAGCCGGTGCTGGCGCCGCAGTTGGTAGGCGGCGATGCCGACCATGAAGGCGCCGCCGGTGAGGAAGGAGGCCATCAGCGTGTGGAAGACCACGACCAGGGTGGTCTCCTGGAAGAGCACCTTGCCGATGTCGGTGAGCTGGGCCCGGCCGTTGGCGCCGACGGTGTAGCCGACCGGGTGCTGCATCCAGGAGTTGGCGGCCAGGATGAAGTAGGCGGAGAGGACGGTGCCGATGGCGACCATCCAGATGCAGCCCAGGTGGATCTTCTTCGGCAGCCGTTCCCAGCCGAAGATCCACAGGCCGATGAAGGTGGACTCGAAGAAGAAGGCGAGCAGGGCCTCCATCGCGAGCGGCGCCCCGAAGACGTCGCCGACGAACCTGGAGTAGGCGGACCAGTTCATCCCGAACTGGAACTCCTGGACGATCCCGGTGGCCACCCCGAGCGCCAGGTTGATCAGCAGGAGCTTGCCCCAGAACTTGGTGGCCTTGAAGTACTTGGCCTTGTCGGTGCGGACCCAG
This sequence comes from Streptacidiphilus carbonis, assembly GCF_000787775.1. Taxonomy (GTDB): domain Bacteria; phylum Actinomycetota; class Actinomycetes; order Streptomycetales; family Streptomycetaceae; genus Streptacidiphilus; species Streptacidiphilus carbonis. The sequence continues at coordinate 4,043 of NZ_BBPM01000050.1, forward strand.
GCGGTCTGCAGGCAGGCGGTGAGTGCGGCAAGGCTGATCGTCAGCGGGACGAAGAGGAAGTGGTACACGGTGGTGATGCCGAACTGCCAACGCGCCATCGTCTCGTGGGCCAGTGCCAGTTCCACGCGGTGCCTCCTCGGTCGTGTCCTGAACGATCGCCACGCCTAGTTATGCATCCTTTGCTGTTCCCGCAGCGCAGGCACGACGCGATCGTTCGCTTGTGAACGTGAACACATTCACAAAGTATTATCACCTACGCGGTTCCAGGGTTCTGCAGGGGGTCCCGCTGCGAGGGGTTGCCCGATCCAGGGGCGCGAGAACGCCCTACCGTGCGGCCGGGATCCGCACGCGGAAGACGGCGCCTTCGCCGGGGTTGGTCAGCAGGTCGACCTGGCCGTGGTGGGCGGCGGTGAGGGCGGAGACGATGGCCAGGCCGAGGCCGGCGCCGCCGCCGTCCTGGCGGCTGCGGGAGGAGTCGACGCGGTAGAAGCGCTCGAACACCCGGGCGGCCTGGTCCGGGGTGAGCCCCGGCCCGTGGTCGGCGACCTCGATGACGCCCTGGCCCTCGACGGTGCCGACGCCGATCCGCACCGGGGTGCCCGGCGGGGTGTGCTTGACCGCGTTGCCGACCAGGTTGGTGACCACCTGGCGCAGCCGGGCCTCGTCGCCGAGGACCAGGGCCGCGGTGGGCGCGGTGCTGCCGCCGGGGCCGGTCAGCGCGACCGGGCGGGTGGGGTCGAGGGCGGTGGTGTCGTGCAGGGCGTCGGCGGCCAGGGTGCGCAGGTCCATCGGCGCCAGTTCCAGCGGGCGCTGCTCGTCCAGGCGGGCCAGCGTGAGCAGGTCCTCGACCAGGCCGCCCATCCGCAGCGCCTCGCTCTCGATCCTGGCCATGGTGCGCTTGATGTCCGCCTCGTCGCTCAGCGCCCCCATCCGGTAGAGCTCGGCGAAGCCGCGGATGCCCGCGAGGGGCGTGCGCAGTTCGTGGGAGGCGTCGGCGACGAAGCGGCGCATCCGGTCCTCGGAGGCGGCGCGGGCCGCGAAGGCCGACTCGATCTGGGCCAGCATCGAGTTGAGCGAGCCGGCCAGCCGGCCCACCTCGGTGCGCTGGGAGCCCTCGGGCATCCGGTGCGACAGGGTCTGGCCGGTGGCGATCTCGGTGGCGGTGGCCTCGATCCGGCGCAGCGGCTTGAGGCCCCGGCGCACCGCGAACCAGCCGGCCAGGCCGATCAGCAGCACCACCGCGGCGCCGATGCCCAGGAAGCCGTATTCGAACTTGGCGACGGTGGCGTCGGTGTCGTCCAGCGAGGAGGCCACCACCACGATGACCGGGATCTTGTTCTGGGTCCGCTGCACGAACAGCACCCGCCAGCTGCCGCCGTGGTCGCCGGAGACCGTGAACGGCCTTTCCAGCCGGGCTGCGGCCTGACTGTCCGTCAGCACCGGAAGGTCGGGGGCCGGGTCGGAGGAGGTCATCAGCTGGCTGTTGAACGGGATGTACGTGCCGCCGGGTTCACGGACGGTGACCACGAACCGGCTGGGCAGGTTGGCGCCGGAGGCGACCGGACGGTTCAGCGGGGGCGCCCAGGAACGCAGGTTCGGCGCCGCCGCGCGGCGCATCTGGTCGTCCACCCGCTGGACCAGCTGGTAGCGGACCGTGGTCAGCACCAGGGTGTCGCTGACCGCCAGGCCGAGGGTGACCAGGGCGACCGCGAGCACCAGCAGCCGGCCGCGGAGCGACAGCCCGCGGCCGGCCGCGGTGCGCGCCCTGCTAAGCAGGCGGACGACGAAGGACATAGCCGATTCCCCGGACCGTGTGGATCAGCTTGGGGCTGCCGTCGGCCCCCGAGTCGATCTTGCGCCGCAGGTAGGAGATGTAGGACTCGACGATGCTGAGGTCCCCGCCGAAGTCGTAGGCCCAGACGTGGTCCAGGATCTGCATCTTGGACACCACCCGGCCGGTGTTGCTCATCAGGTACTCCAGCAGCTTGAACTCGGTCGGCGAGAGCGAGACCTGGTGGCCGCCGCGGACCACCTGGTGGCCGACCGGGTCCAGCTCCAGGTCGGCCACGACCAGGCGGCCGGCGTCGGCCGGGCCGCCGGTGCGGCGGAGGATGGCCCGGATCCGGGCGATCAGCTCCTCCAGGCTGAACGGCTTGGTGACGTAGTCGTCGCCGCCCGCGGTCAGACCGCTGATCTTGTCGTCGACGCCGTCCTTGGCCGTGAGGAAGATCACTGGAATCCGGTCCCGCTCACCGCCGCGGCCGGCCGGGGCGCCCGGCTGCTCGTCCCTGAGCCGGCGGACCACGGCGAAGCCGTCCATGTCCGGCAGCATCACGTCCAGCAGCACCAGGTCCGGCCGCTGCCTGGCCACGGCGGCCACGGCCTCGGCGCCGGAGGCGGCGGAGGAGACGTTGAAGCCCGCGAAGCGGAGCGAGGCCGAGAGCAGCTCCCGGATGTTCGGTTCGTCGTCGACGACCAGGAGGCTGGCTTCGGTGCTGTCCATAGTGCGGCCCCTGACAGGTGGGACGGAGGGTGAGGGGATGGAGCGGAGGAAGGTTGCAGTGTGCACGGTATGGGGCCTGGATGAGGAACGGCTAAACGTCCTCATCCGCCGGTGCCGGCACCGCCGAATCCGCCTGCTCCGAAGCCGCCCGCAGCCGTGGCCGCGCCCTCGCTGACGGTGGTCGCGGCGAGGTTGCCGGAGGAGTCGGTGGTGCCCCGGACGGTGACCGTCTGGCCCGCCTTGAGGTCGCCGACCTTGCCGGTGCTGGAGAGGGTGACCTTGGTGGAGCTGCCGGTGGTGACCTTGACGGTGTTGCCGGAGGAGTCGGTGATGTAGACGGTGTCGCCGTCGACCAGCTTGACCGTGCCGGTGGTGGCACCGCCGGTGGCGCCGGTACCGGCGGTGCCACCGGTACGGCCGGTCCCGCCGGCCGCGCCGCGGGTGAATCCGGCGAAGGCTGTCGCCGCACTGGAGGCGGCGGGCTTGTTGTTCTTCTCCACCAGCGCGCCGCCGGCGAAGCCGAGGGCGGCGATGATGCCGCCGGCCAGCGCCAGGGTCAGCCAGGGCAGCTTGCGGCGCGGCGGCGCGGCCAGCTCGCCCGCGATGTCGCGGGTGTCCGGCGGCTCGGCCAGGATCTCCTCCGGGCTCGGGCCGTCGGTGACCGTGGCGAGTTCCTGGGTCGGGTCCTCGCGCAGACCGGGGACGAACGAGTCGTCCGCCTTCACGATTTCACCTGAATAGCTGGGGCCGCCGTGTCGTCCGGCCATGTCCCTTGTCCCCTCGGATGTGTGACGGTCACTCATGACGCAGCGCCTCGATCGGACGCAGGCTCGCCGCCCGGCTGGCCGGATAGCTGCCGAAGAACAGGCCGATGGCCACGGCGATGCCGAAGGCCCCGTAGACCGACTCCGGGATCACCACCGGCTTGATACCGACGATCTTGAAATGTGCCCCGATCAGCGCGGCGGCGACGCCCAGTCCCCCGCCGACCAGCGAGAGCAGCGTCGACTCGGCGAGGAACTGGCTGAGGATGACGCCCTTGGGGGCGCCGATGGCCTTGCGGATGCCGATCTCGCGGGTCCGCTCGGTGACCGTGACCAGCATGATGTTGGTGATCCCGATCCCGCCGACCAGCAGCGAGATCGCCGCGACCGCACCCAGCAGCACCGTGAAGGTCTGGTCGGTGGAGGTGCGGGTGGTCAGCAGCGAGGTCTGACTGGAGACCCGGAAGTCCACCGCACTGGGGCTGGTGATCGAGTGCTGCCCCATCAGGATCGTGGTGATCTCGTTGGTGGCGCTGGTGGTGGCGTCCGCGGTGGTGGCCTCGACCAGGATCTGGCTGATCGAGCCGCTGAAGCCGGTGAAGGCGTTCTGCACGGTGGGCAGTGGCGCGATGACGGTGTCGTCCGGGTCCTGGAAGCCGGTGCCCCCCTTGGTGGCCAGCTCGCCGACCACGGTGAACGGGGTGCCGCCGAGGGTGATCACCTTGCCGATCGGACTGGCCGTGCCGAACAGGTCGGTCGCGGTGGTGGAGCCGATCACGGCCACCTTGCGGGAGTTGAGCACATCGTCGTCGCTGAAGTAGTCGCCCTTGTCGACCTTGCTGTTGGAGGCCTCGAAGTAGGCCGGGTAGGTGCCGACCACGGAGCTGACGGTGTGCGAGGTGCCCTGGTAGATCGCCGTCTGCGAGGTGCTGACCTCGGGGGCGACGCCCTTGATGTCCGGGGCCTGGCTGGTGTCGGCCAGGGCCCGGGCGTCGTCCACGGTGAGCGGCTTGACCACGGTGGCGGTGGAGCTGCCGGAGCCCGAACCCGAGCTGACCGTCAGCGCGTTGGTGCCGAGTGCCTGGATCGCGTCCTTGACCGCCTGCGAGGAGCCGTTGCCCACGGCGAGCAGCAGGATGACGGCGGCGACGCCGATCAGGATGCCCAGCATGGTGAGGCCGGAGCGGACCTTGTTGGCGGCCAGGCCGCCGAAGGCGAAGCGCAGGGTCTGGAAGGGGTTCACCGGTCGCCTCCGTTCGCATGCGCCCGGACGTGTCCGACGTGCAGGGTGTGCGAGGCGAACTCGACCGGGTCCTGCAGGGCCGGGGGCAGTCCCTGCAGCGGGGCCTGTCGGATGTCCTCGTAGATCTGGCCGTCGACCAGCCGGACCACCCGCTTGGCGTGCCGGGCCACTTCGTCCTCGTGGGTGATCAGGACGATGGTGCGGCCGGCGGCGTTCAGCCGGTCGACGATCGCAAGGACGTCGTCGGTGGAGCGGCTGTCCAGGTTGCCGGTCGGCTCGTCCGCCAGCAGCATCGCCGGGCTGGTCACCAGGGCGCGGGCCACCGCCACCCGCTGCTGCTGGCCGCCGGACAGTTCATTGGGTCGGTGGTCGGCCCGGTCGGCGAGGCCGACCAGGGTGAGCGCCGCCATCGCCCGACGGCGGCGCTCGGCGGCCTTCACCCCCGCGTACGCGAGCGGGAGTTCGACCTGGGCCAGCGCGGTGGTGCGCGGGACCAGGTTGAAGGACTGGAAGATGAAGCCGATCTTGCGGTTGCGCACCAGCGACAGCTGGTGCTCGTCCAGGTGGCCGACGTCGATGCCGTCCAGCAGGTAGCGACCGGAGGTCGGGGCGTCCAGGCAGCCCAGGATGTTCATCAGGGTGGACTTGCCCGAACCCGAACTGCCCATGATGGCGACGAAGTCGCCCTGGTGGACCGTCAGGTCGACGCCCTGCTCCACGCCGTCGGCGTCGACCGGGCCGGCCAGGGCGTGCACCGCGGCGTCTCCGTGGCCGTAGGTCTTGACCAGCTTGCGCACCGCGAGGATCGGCACCGGGCCGCGCGGAACCGGCGCCGCGGTCGGCGGCGGCTGCTGCGGTCTGCTGCGCAGCCTCATCCCCGACCACCGCCGAAGCCCCCGGCCGCCCCGCCGGTGCGGGCCCGGCCGGCGCCGCCGGGGAAGCCGCCGGACGGGAAGCCGTTGCTGCCGGTGGCGGACACCACCGTCAGCTGCACCGTCTGTCCGGCCTGGACCCCGCTGGTGATCTGCACCTGGGTGTCGCCCTGGATTCCCACCGTCACCGGTGTGCGGGTGGTGGTGCCGTTCGCGTTGACGACGGTCACCGTGCTGTTGGCGCCGGTGCCGGTGACGGCGGTGGTCGGCACCCAGAGCGCGTCGGTGGCCTGGCCGGTGGTCACCTGCACGCTGGCGCTCAGGCCGGTGCGCAGGTTGGAGGTGTCGCTGGTGATCGACAGCAGCGCCGCGTACATCACCGCGCTGCTGGAGCTGCCACCGCCGCTGCTGGAGCTGCTGACCGGCAGCGAGCTGATGGAGAGCAGCTTGGCGGTGAGCGTGGTGCCGCTCTCCGCGTTCAGGGTGACGGTGGCGGCCTGGCCGGACTTCAGCTTCAGCGCGTCCGACTCGGAGAAGTCCGCGGAGACCTCCATCCCGGTGGGGTTGGTGATCACCACGAAGCCGCTGAGTGAGGAGGAACTGCTGTTGCTGGAGCTGGAGTTGCTGTTGCCGCCGGCAGAGCCGGAGCTTCCGGAGACGCTCCCGCCGACCTTGCCGGCGACCGAGGCGACGGTGCCGCTGACCGGGGCCCTCAGCACTGTGCCGGCCACCGCCCGCTGGGCGGCGTCGACGGCGTTCTGCGCGGTGGTGACCTGCTGCTCGGCCTGGGCCAGCTGGGCCGGGTCGACGGTGGGCGTGGCGCTGGCGGCGGTGAGGTAGCCGGCGTCCACGGCGGTGGCGGCCCTGGTCCTCGACGCGGACGCCGACGCGGACGCGGACGCCGAGGCACTGGCGGAGGCGCTCGGGGTGGGGCTCGCCTTGGCCGTGGCCGAGGGGCGGGCCGAAGGGCTGGAGCCGCGGGAGCTGCCGGAGGCCCCTCCGGAGCCGGATCCGCCGGAACTTCCGCCGGTGCTGGCGTAACCGGTGGTGGTGCTGCCGCCGGACGTGCCACCGGAGGTGCCGCCACCGCCGCTGCCACCGCTGCCACCGCTGCCACCGGAGGACGAGTTGCCGCCGCCCGAGTTGTTGCTGCTGGTGGCCGTGCCGTCCTCGACCGCGGTCAGGTTGGCCTGCGCGGAGCTGAGCTGGGCCTGTGCCCCGGTCAGCGTCTCGTTCTCCGTGGTCGGGTCGACCTTCGCCAGGACCTGCCCGGCGGCGACCTTCTGACCTGCGGTGACGTCCACCTCGGTGAGCGTGCCGCCGGTGGTGAAGTTCACACCGGCGTCGGTCGGCGAAGTCAGTGAGCCCGAGCCGGACACCGTGGCCGTGACCGTTCCCTGCTGGACGGTGGCTGTACGGGCTGTGCTCTTGGCGGTGCTGCTACTGCCGTTGTTCACGGTCGCGTACGCGGCCCCCGCCCCGGTGACCAGCACCAGGGCGAGGACGGAGTTCAACAGGACGGCTTTGCGCCGTCGTGGGAGCACCTTCATGGCGCACAGACTGGCCCTGCCCCCCTGTCGTGCTCTGGCAGCAGTCTGGGAGTTCGCTGGGTGCGGCGGTCCGTCCCGGTCTCCTCATAAGCTGACATACAACGCATAGCCGTCGTCCAGCCCGCTGCCGGCATTCTCTGCAGTCCCGCAGCTCACAGGCAATTGCCAGACCGTGTCCAGGGATCCTCCACCCCGGTACGGTTCCGTCTGACGTCATGACCGCACTCCACCCCCGCGCCCTCGCGGCAGCCGGCCTCCTGAGCCTCGGCGCTCTGGTGCTGTCCGGCTGCTCCTCCTCCGGCACGGCCGCCTCGGCCCAGCCCGACTCGTCGGCCTCGGGCAGCGCCCAGGACTCGGCGTACCGCAACTGCCTGTCCCAGCACGGGGTCACCCTGCCCAGCGGCCGGCCCGGAGGCTTCGGCGGGAGCGGCCGTCCGAGCGGGGCCAGGCCCAGCGGCGTGCGGCCCAGCGGGGTCAGGCCCAGCGGGGTCAGGCCCAGCGGCGGCTACGGCGGCTTCGGCGGTGCTTCCGCCAACCCGAGCATGCGGGCCGCGATCCAGGCCTGCGCCTCGGACCGCCCGAGCGGGGCGGCCGGGTTCGGCGGCCGTGGCGGCGGCTTCGACAGCACCGCCATGGCGGCGTTCACCAGCTGCATGAAGGACCACGGGGTGACCGTGGCGGCGAACGGTCTGCGCTCGCTGAACACCGCCGACCCCAAGACCGCCGCCGCCTACAAGACCTGCAAGGTGCTGCTGCCGACCAGGAGCGGCAGCCCCTCCCCCAGCGCCACCGGCTGACCGCTGCATCAGCCGTTGGTCGTGGTGGCCGCGCCCTCGGTGACCGTGGTCGCCGCGACATTGCCCGAGCTGTCGGTGGTGCCCTGGACCGTGACGGTCTGACCGGGGGTCAGGTCGGTGGTCTTGGACGTCCTGGTCGTGGTCACCTTGGTGCTGCTCTTGGTGGTCACCTTGATCACCGAGCCGGAGCCGGTGGTCAGGTAGACGGTGTCGCCGTCGACCAGCTTCACCGTGCCGGAGGTCGAGCCGGTGGAGGAGCCGCTGCCGCTGTTGCCACCGGCGTTGCCACCGGGTGCGCCGCCGCCGAACCCGCCGCCGGTGCCGCCCTCGGCACTGAAGCCGCCCGGCGCGCCCCCGGTACGTCCTGCCGCCGCGCCGGCGGTGGAGGTGCCGGGGTTCTGCTTCTCGTAGTAGGCGCCGCCGGCGAAGCCCAGCCCCGCGATCATGCCGGCGAACAGCAGCAGGGTGATGAAGGGGATCTTGCGGCGCGGGGGCGCGGCCAGCTCCGCCGAGATGTCGAGGGTGTCCGGCGGCTCGGCGAGGATCGACTCGGGATCCTCCCCGCTGCCCGCCGACGGGACGGCGACGGACTCGTAGGGCACCGGGAGGTTGGCCACCGGCACTCGCACCGTGGTGACCAGGTCCTCGGACTGCTTCGCGGTCATGGTCGGCGTGGTCCTCTCTCTGTGGTGGTGCTTGTCGTTCAGGGCGCCGTTCGCGCCGTCCGGGTGCGGGTCACTCATGGCGCAGCGCCTCGATGGGACGCAGGCTCGCCGCGCGGTTGGCGGGGTAGCTGCCGAAGAACAGGCCGATCGCCACCGAGATCCCGAACGAGCCCCAGACCGAGGCCGGCATGATCACCGGTTTGATGCCGTCGATCCTGAAGTTGGTCCCCAGCAGCGCCACCAGGACGCCGAGGCCCGCGCCGAACACCGAGAGCAGCACGGCCTCGGAGAGGAACTGGCTGAGGATGATCCCCTTGGGGGCGCCGATGGCCTTGCGGATGCCGATCTCGCGGGTCCGCTCGGTGACCGTGACCAGCATGATGTTGGTGATCCCGATCCCGCCGACCAGCAGCGAGATCGCCGCGACCGCGCCCAGCAGCACCGTGAAGGTCTTGTTGGTCGAGGCCTGGGTGCTCAGCAGTGAGGTGGCGCTGCTGATCTGGAAGTCGGCGGCGCCGGCGCTGGTGATGCCGTGCTGGTTCATCATGATGGTGCTGATCTCGCTGGTGGCCGCGGTGATGTCGGCCGACGAGGTGGCCTCCACCACGATCTGGGTGAGCGAGCCGAAGCCGGTGAAGGCGTTCTCGACGGTGGTCAGCGGTGCGACCACCACGTCGTCGGAGGAGGTCAGGCCGGTGCTGCCCTTGGTGGCCAGCACGCCGACCACCTTGAACGGGGTGCTGCCGATGGTGATGGTCCTGCCGACCGGGTCGACGGTTCCGAACAGGTCGGTGGCGGTGGTCGAGCCGATCACCGCGACCTTGCGGTCGTTCAGGATGTCGTCGTTGCTGAAGTAGTCGCCCTTGTCGACCTTGCTGTTGGTCGCCTCGAAGTACCCGGTGTAGGTGCCGATGATGGAACTGACCGAGTGTGAGACGCCCTGGTAGATCGCCGTGCCCGAGGTGCTGACCTCCGGGGCGACGCTCTTGATGTGCGGGGCCTTGGTGGTGTCGGACAGCGCCGTGGCGTCCGCGACGGACAGCGGCTTGGTGCTGGTCGCGGTGGAGGTGCTGCTGTTGCCGGTGCCCGAGGTGACGGTCAGCGAGTTGGCGCCGAGCGAGGTGATCGAGGCCTTGACCGCCGCCGAGGAGCCGTTGCCGACGGCCAGCAGCAGGATCACCGCGGCCACACCGATCAGCACACCGAGCATGGTCAGCACGGAGCGGACCTTGTTGGCGGCCAGGCCGCCGAGGGCGAAGCGCAGGGTCTGCAAGGGGTTCATTCGGCCTCTCCTCGCACAGTCCGCGCTCCGACGGCTGCGGACCACGGGTCTGCGTGGGGGTCCGGGGGGTCGCTCCCCGGGAAATTGGAGTATCGGACCCCTCCGATCGCGTTGGCCTTGACGTTCGAGACGTGCAGGGTGTGCGAGGCGAACTCGACCGGGTCCAGCAGCGCAGGCGGCAGCCCGCGCACCGGCGCCTGCCGGATGTCCTCGTAGATCTGGCCGTCGACCAGCCGGACCACCCGCTTGGCGTGCCGGGCCACCTCGTCCTCGTGGGTGATCAGCACGACCGTGCGGCCGGCGGCGTTCAGCCGGTCCACGATCGCAAGGACGTCGTCGGTGGAGCGGCTGTCCAGGTTGCCGGTCGGCTCGTCCGCCAGCAGCATCGCCGGGCTGGTCACCAGGGCACGGGCCACTGCCACCCGCTGCTGCTGGCCGCCGGAGAGCTCATTGGGTCGGTGGTCGGCCCGGTCGGCCAGGCCGACCAGGGTGAGCGCCGCCATCGCCCGGCGGCGGCGCTCGGACTTGCGCACCCCCGCGTAGGCGAGCGGCAGTTCCACCTGGGCGACGGCGGTGGTGCGCGGGACCAGGTTGAAGGACTGGAAAATGAAGCCGATCTTGCGGTTGCGCACCAGCGACAGCTGGTGCTCGTCCAGGTGGCCGACGTCGATGCCGTCCAGCAGGTAGCGGCCGGACGTGGGGATGTCCAGGCAGCCCAGGATGTTCATCAGGGTCGACTTGCCGGAACCCGAACTGCCCATGATGGCGACGAAGTCGCCCTCACTGATCGTCAGGTCGACGCCCAGCGGGGTGCCCTCCGGGTCCTCCGGGCCGCGCAGCGCGTGCACCGCGGCGTCACCGGAGCCGTACGACTTGACGAGCCGGCGGACCGCGATGACCGGCGGCCTGGCCTTGGGCGCGGCCGCCTGCGCGGCGACCGCGGCCGTGTCGGCCTTCGTCCGCCTGGCCAGGGCCGAGTGGCGGGGAGACATCAGTTGCCACCGCCGCCGAAGTTGCCGCGAGCCC
>NZ_BBPM01000050.1:14931-23089 GCF_000787775.1 Streptacidiphilus carbonis
GGCGGGGAGACATCAGTTGCCACCGCCGCCGAAGTTGCCGCGAGCCCCGCCACCGCCGGCGCCTCCGCCGAACCCGCCACCGGCCCCGCCCTGGCCGCCGCCCGGGAAGCCGTTGTTGCTGGAGGTGGAGACGGTGGTCTCCTTGACCTTCTGACCCTCGGTCAGCCCGCTGACGATCTGGATGCCGCTGGTGCCCTCCACGCCCACGGTCACCGTCCTGGTGGTGGTGCTGCCGTCGGCGTTGATCAGCGACACCGTCCGGGTGGTCCCGGTGCCGGTCACCGCCGCCGTCGGCAGGTACAGCGCGTTGTCGGCCTCACCGGTGGCGACCGCGACGGTGGCCGAGAGGCCGGTGCGCAGGCCGCTGGTGTCGCTGGTGATCCTGAGCACGGCCTCGTACTCCACCGCGCTGGTGGAGCTGCCGGTGCCGGAGCTGCTGACCGGCAGCGAGCTGACCGAGACCACCTTGGCGTTCAGGGTCGAGTCGGACTCGGCGTTCAGGGTGACCGTGGCGCCCTGGTTCTTCTTCAGCTTGAGCGCGTCGGTCTCCGAGAAGTCCGCGGTGACCTGCATGCCACTGGGGTTGGTGATCACCACGAAGCCGGTGGGGGTGCTGCTCGAACTGCTGCTGGACGTGGAGCCGGACCCGCTGCTGCCGGAACCGGAGCTGGAGCCGGCGGAGACCGTGTCGCCGACCTTGTTGCTGACCGAGGCCACGGTGCCGGCCACGCTGGCCTTCAGCACGGTGCCGTCCACCGCGGTCCGGGCGGCGGTGACGGCGTTCTCGGCCTGGGTGACCGCGGACTTGGCGGAGGCCACCGCGGTGGCGCTGACCGTGGTGGTGCTCTTGGTACTGGCCGTCGCCGCCGGCGAGGCGGTGGACGTGGTGGACGTGGTGGACGTGGTCCTGGTGGAGCCGCTGCTGCCGGACCCGGTCGAGCCGCCGGATCCGGACGAACCGGTGGAACCGGACGAACCGGTGGAACCGGTGGAACCCGTGGAACCCGTGGAGCCGCTGGAGCCGCCGGACCCGCTGGAGGTGTTCGAGGTGGCGGCCACCGTCGTGGTGGTGGTCGTCCCTGCCTCGGCGGAGACCAGGTTGGCCTTGGCCGAGACCAGCGACGCCTCGGCCGAGGCGAGGGTCGCGTCGGCGTCGGTGGGATCGACCTCGGCGAGCACCTCGCCCTTGGTCACCTTGTCACCGGCCTGTACATGGACCTTGGTCACCGTGCCGCCGGTGACGAAACTGTCGCCGGCGTCCGAGGGCGACACCAGGGTCCCCGACCCCGAGACCGTCGCCAGCACGGTGCCCTTCTCCACTGTCGCCGTCGTGCTGCTGGTGGTGCTCCTGCTGCTGGTGCCGGAGGTCCCGACGGCCGCGTACGCAGCCCCGGCCCCGACCAGCAGACCCACCGCGAGCAGGGAGTTGAGCAGGACGGCCCTGCGCCGTCGTGGAAGCGCCTTCATGGCCGGGACTCTGGTCGGGCTTGCCAGCGATCCGCTGGACGGATCCTGGGAGTTCCCTGACAACCGCCCCGGCCGCGAATCCGGCATACCCCGGCAAAAGCCGGTGCGTCGGCCCAGTCTTCTTACCTTCGGCAGCACCCCCGACCCGTCCCCTACCAGCAACCCCCTAACGTCCCGACAGGCCCCTGCCAGGGGTTTGTCGCGCCGCCGAGCAGATGCAACCGGCCCAGTTGCAGCCCCCAGGGGCGCGGGGCTCTGCTTGTCTAACGGCGTGCGCGACAAGCCCAATACGGTCCGCAGCCGAAGTCCGTCAGCACACCCGCCCTACATACCCTTGCGGAACACCCCGGCAACGTCCACGAAGAGGTCGTTGGCCTCCACCTCCCCGATGCTCACCCGCACCCCGTCGCCGGCGAAGGGCCGCACCACGACCCCGGCCGCCTCGCAGGCCGCCGCGAAGTCCAGGGCCCGCTCACCCAGCGGCAGCCAGACGAAGTTGGCCTGGGAGTCCGGCACCGTCCACCCCTGGGCGCCGAGCGCGGCGACCACCCGGTCACGCTCGCCGACCAGCGCCTCCACCCGGCGCAGCAGCTCCCGCTCGGCCCGCAGCGAGGCCACCGCGGCGTCCTGGGCCAGCTGGCTGACGCCGAACGGCACCGCGGTCTGCCGCAGCGCGGCCGCGACCGGCTCGTGCGCGACGGCGAAGCCGACCCGCAGCCCGGCCAGGCCGTAGGCCTTGGAGAAGGTGCGCAGCACGCAGACATTGGGGCGGTCGCGGTAGAGGTCGATGCCGTCGGGCACCTCGGCGTCGCGGACGAACTCGCAGTAGGCCTCGTCCAGTACCACCAGGACGTCGCTCGGCACCGCGTCCAGGAAGCGCTCCAGCTCCGCGCGGCGGACCGCGGTCCCGGTCGGGTTGTTGGGGTTGCAGACGAAGATCAGCCGGGTGCGCTCGGTGACGGCCGCCAGCATCGCGTCCAGGTCGTGCACCTCGCCCTCGGCCAGCGGCACCCGCACCGAGGTGGCGCCGCTGATCTGGACGATGATCGGGTAGGCCTCGAACGAGCGCCAGGCGTAGACGACCTCGTCGCCCGGGCCCGAGGTGGCCTGCAGCAGCGACTGGGCCACGCCGACCGAGCCGGTGCCGGTGGCGATGTGCGACTCGGGTACGCCGAACCGCTGGGCCAGCTCCGCGACCAGCGCGCTGCCGGCCAGGTCCGGGTAGCGGTTGAAGCTGTCCGCGGCGGCGACCGCGGCCTCCAGCACCCCGGGCAGCGGCGGGTAGGGGTTCTCGTTGGAGGAGAGCTTGAACGCGGGCACGCCCTCGCCACCGGCGGCCGGCTTGCCGGGCTTGTAGGCCGGAATGCCCTGGAGGGCCTCCCGCAGACGGGGGCCCTGCTTCGGCTTCGGAGTCTCGCTCACGTGGTCTTCCTTCGCACATCACGCCGTGCACCTCGCCGTGCACCCGGTCGAGATCACCATACGAGCCGATCGGCGATATCTCACCCGTGCGGGTGAGATGTTCCACCCGCCGTCCGCCGGGACTTCCTCGGCTGTGCCTGCGGTACAAACACGAAACGCAGGTATACGAACCCAACTGATCGCCTCAGGAAGGGCAAACGGCATAAATGCTCATGGAGAAACGTATCTTCACCAAACCATCCCAGACCCCCATCTACTAACGGTGATGAGCCATACGATCGGTCAGACATGACAGCAGCAGCAGCCAACCAGAGCGGCCGGCGACCCACCCACGCCCGGCGCATGGAGCGCGCCGGAATCAGGGATGTCGCCGCCGCGGCGGGGGTGTCCATCACCACCGTCTCCGATGCCCTCAACGGCAAGGGCAGACTCCCCGACGAGACCCGCAGCAAGGTCCGCGAGGTCGCCGAACGGCTGGGCTACCGGCCTTCCGCGGCGGCCCGCACCCTGCGCACCGGCCGGTCCGGCCTGATCGGTCTCACCGTCACCACCTACGGCCAGGAACCGTTCACCTTCACCGAGTTCGCCTACTTCGCCGAGATGGCCAGGGCGGCCACCTCCGCGGCGCTGAGCCGCGGCTACGCCCTGGTGGTCCTCCCTGCCACCTCGCGCCACGACGTCTGGGGCAATGTCGCCCTCGACGGCACCGTGGTGATCGACCCGCCCGACCACGACCCGATGGTGGCCGAGCTCTACCGGCAGGGCCTGCCGGTGGTCAGCGACGGCCGTCCGGGCAACTGCCCGGTCACCGCCTGGGTCGACAACGACCACGCCAGCGCGGTCCTGGAGATCCTGGACCACCTGGCCGCCGCCGGCGCCCGCCGGATCGGCCTGCTCACCGGGACCAGCACCGACACCTACACCCGGCTGAGCACCGAGGCCTACCTCTGCTGGTGCCGCCGCGTCGGCCAGGAGCCGCTGTACGAGGAGTACCCGGCGCACGACCCCTGCGCGGGGGCGGTCGCCGCCGACCGGCTGCTGGCGCGTCCGGACCGGCCGGACGCCGTGTACGGCCTCTTCGACCCCAACGGCACCGACCTGCTCGCCGCCGCCCGCCGCTACGGGCTGCGGGTGCCGGAGGACCTGCTCCTGGTCTGCTGCAGCGAGAGCGACGTCTACGCCACCACCGAGCCGCCCATCACCACGCTGTCGCTCAAGCCGCAGCGGATCGGCACCACGGTGGTGAACCTGCTCATCGACGCCATCGAGGGCATCGGTCCGGCGCCCACCACGGACACCCCCGAGGGGCAGCTGATGCCCACCGAGCTGATCGTCCGACGCTCCTCGCAGCGGCGCGCTCCACGCACCACAGTCTCCGCACCGCGCGAACCCGGCGAAGCATAAGGAGCATCAAACCGCCCTGATTCGAAGCAGAAATCATGACAAACGTTCATCTTCGGCGCATCGCCCCACCCGCCTCGCGGGATTGATGCGCCCCAGGTGCGTACACCGCGAAGAGCAGCTTCCTATGATGGGCGAATGACATCGGTGGACCCCTACGCCCGGCCTGACCTGCCGGACCCAGGCCCCCGTACGCCAGAGCGCCCCGACGGGGCGCCCCTCCACGGCGACGGGTCCACGACGTACGACTTCTTCAACCCGCCACCGGAGCGCTATCCCGCCCCCGCCGCACCGCCGGCGGCGATGGCTCCGCCGCCACCGCCTCCCCCGCCGGCTCCGCACGACCCGCCGACCCTCGAACTCGGCGCGCCGGTGGCCGTCGCCCCCGGCGCCGGCGCCGACCCCTACGGCCACCCGCCGACCCTGGTCGACGCGCTCGGCCACGCGCCGCACGAGGGCCGTGAACCGGCGTACGACGGCGACGACCCGGTCGGCCCGCTCTACGTCATCGGCGACATCCACGGCTACCTGCAGGAGCTGCTGGACGGCCTGCACGCCGAGGGGCTGATCGACGGCGAGGGGCACTGGTCGGCCGGCCGGGCCCGGGTCTGGTTCCTGGGCGACTTCACCGACCGCGGTCCGGACGGCATCGGCGTCATCGACCTGGTGATGCAGCTCGCCGCCGAGGCCGCCGCCTCCGGCGGCTACTGCCGCGCGCTGATGGGCAACCACGAGCTGCTGCTACTCGGCGCCGACCGCTTCGGCGACGACGCGGTCCAGTCCAGCGCCGGCACCGCGTCCTTCCTCGCCGCCTGGCGCCTGAACGGCGGACAGCCGAGCGACATGGAGCGGCTGGAGGACCACCATGTCGCCTGGCTCACCAGGCTCCCGGCGATGACCGTCGAGGACGGCCACCTGCTGGTGCACTCCGACACCACCGCCTACCTGGAGTACGGCGACTCGGTCGACGCGGTCAACGACGCCATCCACGGGGTGCTCAACCGCGGTGACGGCGACGAGTGGTGGGACTGCTTCCGCCGGATGACCAAGCGCTTCGCCTTCCGCGGCGACGGCGGACCGGCTGCGGTGCACGAACTGCTGGACGTGCTCGGCGGCCGGCGCGTGGTGCACGGCCACAGCCCCATCCCCTATCTGCTCGGCGACGCCCCGTCCGAGGACGGGCAGCCCGCCAAGCAGGTCACCGGACCGCACGTGTACGCGGACGACCTCGCCATCGCCATGGACGGCGGGGTCACCATGGAGGGCGAGGGCCGACTGCTCATCGCCCGCCTCCCGCTGGTCTGAGGCTATGCCAGGGGCACGTGCCATTGGCAACACGTGCCCCACCTGCCCCGGAAATTCCGGAAACCGACTGTCAGCGGGTCCGCGCCGACCTCTACCATCGAAGTCCCTGCTGTATCCGCTCCGCCTTCCAGCACCGGATGCTGACGG
Source organism: Streptacidiphilus carbonis (assembly GCF_000787775.1). Classification (GTDB taxonomy): domain Bacteria; phylum Actinomycetota; class Actinomycetes; order Streptomycetales; family Streptomycetaceae; genus Streptacidiphilus; species Streptacidiphilus carbonis. The sequence goes on from NZ_BBPM01000050.1 coordinate 20,674, forward strand.
AGCGTTCGAGGGGCGCACCCCTGCAACCCGAGTAGGGCCGGATCGCCGGGCGGGCTGCACAGGGCCGACGAGAAGAGGGCTGGGTAGAACATGGACAGCGCTCCGTACCTGCAGGCCGAGGACAAGACCGACTACGAGCGGATCCTGGAGGAACTCCTCCACAACGAACAGGTCCGCTCGGCCCTCCGCCACGCGCCCACGGGACCCAACGCCGAGCAACTGCACACCCGTGCCATGCGCGACTTCGCCACGGTCGCCGGCACCGCCGCGGTCGAGTACTCGTACTTCGTCGAACTGCGCGAACAGGCCCGCCGCACCGCCCCGGTCCCGGACTGGGAACGCCTGGGCGGCGACGACCCGGCGCAGTGGCAGGAGCCGGAGAGCCCGCTGATCGCCGCCGAGCGGGCCGGTCTGGTGCCGCTGATCGCCGTGCTGCTGCCGATCCTGTCCGGATTCAGCGCCCTGCTGCTGCTCCTGCTCGGCTACGGGCTGCGCGCGGACGGCCAGAGCCTGGGCCAGCCGCTGGTCACCGCCGGACTGGTCGCCGCGGTGATCTGCGTGGCCGCGATCGCCGCCGACATCATCGGGCTGCTGCTCACCGCCGCCCGTGACTCCTCGGCACCGCCGCAGGGCCGCAACCCCGAGCTCTACGCGGAACTGGCCAAGGCCCGCGAGGCCTGGCACGGCGCGCTCCGCGACCGCGGCCTGCTCCCCTACCTGCTGGCCCAGTTGGGCACCACCCCGCGCCCGCCGAAGCCGCGCCCGGCCGGCGTCAGCCTGGTCCGCACCCGCCCGCGGCTGGGCTTCACCAGCCCGGGGTTCACCAGCCCGGGGCCGGAGCGGATCACCAACCCCCGCGGCGAGGAGGTCGAACCCGAGGAGGGCGGCGAGACCCACTTCACCAGCCCGGGCTTCACCAGCCCCGGCCCGGAGGGCATCACCAACCAGCGCGGGGAGGAGGTCGAGGCGGACGAGGACGACAACGAGACCCACTTCAGCAGCCCCGGCTACAGCAGTCCGGCCTACGAGGTGGTCCGGGCCCCGTTCGAGCACCCGGCGCACCCGAGCGTCACGGCCCCGCCCCCAACCGTCCCGGCACCCCGGAAGGAAGCCCCCAACGGCACCGGCGGCCGCTTCCTCCCCAACGCCGACGACACCGACGCCGACGCCGACGAGGAGCGAAGTCGCTGACGGATCTCTTCTGTCCGCGGACCGTGCATGGCTTGTCGCGCACGGTCCGCGGACAAGAGCAGAGAGAAGCGTCCTACCGCGCCGCGAGCTCCGCCGCGACCAGCTCCGCGATCTGCACCGCGTTCAGCGCCGCGCCCTTGCGGAGGTTGTCGTTGGAGATGAACAGCGACAACCCGTTCTCGGCGGTCTCGTCGGCCCGGATCCGGCCCACGTAGGACGGGTCCTGCCCTGCGGCCTGCAGCGGGGTCGGGATCTCCGAGAGCTCCACCCCCGGCGCCTCGGCGAGCAGCTCGCGGGCCCGCTCGGGGCTGAGCGGCCGCTCGAAGCGGGCGTTGACCTGCAGCGAGTGCCCGGTGAACACCGGCACCCGGACACAGGTCCCGGACACCTTGAGCTCGGGGATCTCCAGGATCTTGCGGCTCTCGCTGCGGAGCTTCTGCTCCTCGTCGGTCTCGTTGAGGCCGTCGTCCACGATCGAGCCCGCCATCGGCAGGACGTTGAAGGCGATCGGCCGGACGTACTGCCTGGGCTCGGGGAAGTCGAGCGCGGCGCCGTCGTGGGTCAGCGCGCCGGCCTTGCTGCCGACCGCGTCGATCTGGCCCTGCAGCTCGGCCACGCCGCTGAGCCCGCTGCCGGACACCGCCTGGTAGGTGGCCACCACCAGCGCGGTCAGCCCGGCCTCCCGGTGCAGCGGACGCAGCACCGGCATGGCGGCCATGGTGGTGCAGTTGGGGTTGGCGATGATCCCCAGCGGGCGGTCCGCGACCGCGTGCGGGTTGACCTCCGAGACCACCAGCGGGACCTGCGGGTCCTTGCGCCAGGCGGAGGAGTTGTCGATCACCACCGCGCCCGCGGCGGCGACCTTGGGCGCGAGCGCCTTGGACGTCGCACCGCCGGCCGAGAAGATCACGATGTCGAGGCCGGTGTAGTCGGCCGTGGCCGCGTCCTCCACCGTGACGACGCCGTCCTTCCAGGGCAGCTCCCTGCCGGCCGACCGGGCCGAGGCGAACAGCCGCAGCTCCGTCACCGGGAAGTCCCGCTCCTCGAGGATCCGGCGTACAACGCCCCCGACCTGGCCCGTGGCACCCACAATTCCCATCTTCATACCCACAGGGTAGGCGGCCCGCCCGACTCCCCGGCCCGAATATCCGCCGCTCGGACACCTCGGGACCCGACCGGTCCGCCCCGGCCCCGCCCCGCCCCACAAGACCTCCGCCCCCGGATC
>NZ_BBPM01000050.1:23580-57930 GCF_000787775.1 Streptacidiphilus carbonis
CCCCCCCGGCCCCCGCCCCGCCCCACAAGACCTCCGCCGCGCGGATCCGCCCCCGGGAAATCCTCCGGCCCGAACCGCCGCAATCCGTACCGCCCGATTCCTCACACGGCCGGACTCCTCCCCTCCGGCCGGACCGGACGCCCCCGGCGCCCGGTCCGGCCCTCACCTCAAGGCTCAGTCCGCCATCGGCAGGTACACCCGGTTGCCCGCGGCCGCGAACTCCGCCGACTTGGCGCGCATCCCGGCCTCCGCTTCACCTTCCACTCCGGCGTCCGCGTCCTCGCCGTACTGCTCCCGGATCCCGTGCGAGATCTTCATCGAACAGAACTTCGGGCCGCACATCGAGCAGAAGTGCGCCGTCTTGGCGGGCTCCGCCGGGAGCGTCTCGTCGTGGAAGTCGCGGGCCGTCTCCGGGTCCAGGGCCAGGTTGAACTGGTCCTCCCAGCGGAACTCGAAGCGGGCGTCGGACAGGGCGTCGTCCCAGGCCTGGGCGCCGGGGTGGCCCTTGGCGAGGTCGGCGGCGTGGGCGGCGATCTTGTAGGTGATCACGCCGGTCTTGACGTCGTCCCGGTTCGGCAGGCCGAGGTGCTCCTTGGGGGTGACGTAGCAGAGCATCGCCGTCCCCCACCAGGCGATCATCGCGGCGCCGATGCCGGAGGTGATGTGGTCGTAGCCCGGGGCGACGTCCGTGGTCAGCGGGCCGAGGGTGTAGAAGGGCGCCTCGTCGCACAGCTCCTTCTGCAGGTCCATGTTCTCGCGGATCTTGTGCATCGGGACGTGGCCGGGGCCCTCGATCATCACCTGGACGTCCCGCGAACGCGCGATCCGGCCCAGCTCGCCCAGCGTGGTCAGCTCGGCGAACTGCGCCTCGTCGTTGGCGTCGGCGATCGAGCCCGGGCGCAGCCCGTCCCCCAGCGAGTAGGTCACGTCGTAGGCCCGCAGGATGTCGCAGAGCTCCTCGAAGTGCGTGTAGAGGAAGTTCTCCTGATGGTGCGCCAGGCACCAGGCCGCCATGATCGAACCGCCCCGGGAGACGATCCCGGTCTTCCGCCGGGCCGTCAGCGGGACGTACCGCAGCAGCACGCCGGCGTGCACGGTCATGTAGTCGACGCCCTGCTCGCACTGCTCGACGACGGTGTCCCGGTAGACCTCCCAGCTCAGCTCCTCGGCCCGGCCGTCGACCTTCTCCAGCGCCTGGTAGAGCGGCACCGTGCCGATCGGCACGGGGGAGTTGCGCAGGATCCACTCCCGGGTGGTGTGGATGTTGCGGCCGGTGGAGAGGTCCATCACGGTGTCGGCGCCCCAGCGGGTGGCCCAGGACATCTTCTCCACCTCCTCCTCGATCGAGGAGGTGACCGCCGAGTTGCCGATATTGGCGTTGATCTTCACCAGGAAGCGGCTGCCGATCAGCATCGGCTCGACCTCGGGGTGGTTCACGTTCGCGGGCAGTACCGCCCGCCCTGCGGCGATCTCCGCCCGCACCACCTCCGGGTCCATCCCCTCCCGCAGCGCCGCGAACTCCATCTCGGCGGTGACCTCGCCCCGGCGGGCGTAGCCGAGCTGGGTCACCGCCGCGCCCGCGCTCGCCCGCCGGGGGCGGCGCGGCCGGCCCGGGAACACCGCGTCGAGGTTGGCCAGGCCCAGGCCGCCGCGCGGTGCGGTGTGCTTGAGCCCGTCGTCCTCGGGACGCGGCTCGCGGCCGTGGTAGTCCTCGGTGTCACCGCGCTGGCCGATCCAGCCCTCCCGCAGCGGAGGCAGGCCGCGCCGGACGTCCGGCTCGAACGCCGGATCGGTGTACGGGCCCGAGGTGTCGTACAGCGGGACGGTGCGGCCGTCGCCCAGCCGCACCTCCCGGTAGGGAACGCGCAGGTCCGGCCGCGATCCCTGGCGGTACGCCTTGGTCCAGGCTGGGGTGGGGTAGCCGGTCCCGGTGCTGGACGGGCTCTGGGCAGTCTGCTGCTGTGCGTCGTACGTGCTGGTCATCAGACCCACTTCTCCCTACGCCGGCATTACCCGGTCAGGTTCCTGCGGTCGGCGCAAGCAGCTGCCGTACGACTCCGCGTACGACGGTCAGCGCCCTCTCAGCCCGGTGCTCCGAGCTCCCGCGTCTGCAATCTAGACGCCGCCTACCGTAGCGACCCCGGTGCCGACCGCGCCAGGGGGCCTCCTTCCAGCCGGCTCTCACCCGCTTCCGATACGGTGCACTGCCGCAGCACATCCGGAAGGGACTGTTCCCGTGGCCGACCACCCGCACGAACACAGTCACGGGCACAGCCACGACCACGGCCCGGCCACCCCGGCCTCCCGGCGGCTGCGCCGGGTCATCGCCGCCGTGCTGATCCCCTTCGCGGTGGCCGTGGTGGCCGGGATGGTGCTGATGTGGCCGGGGAGGCTGCCCGCGCACGCGTCCACGGGGCTGGGCTTCGACCAGCCGACGGTCAGCGGCCGGGTCACCGCGACCAGGGCGGCGCCCTGCGACGCGGGCGCGACCAGCACGGCCTCCGCTGCCTCCACGGCCTCGTCGACAGCGGCCCAGGACGCCTGTGCGCTGGTCAGCGTCGCGATCACCAGCGGCAAGGACTCCGGCAGGACGGTCCGGCTGACCCTCACCCCGGACCAGACCGCCGTCTACAGCGTGGGGGAGAAGGTGGTCCTGGACTACTCCCCGACCGCCCCCGCCGCCCTGCAGTACACCATCGGCGACGCCGACCGCTCGATGCCGATGGCTATCCTGGCCGGGATCTTCGCCCTGGCCGTGGTGCTGGTCGGACGGCTGCGCGGGCTGGCCGCCCTGGTCGCGCTGGGGATCAGCTTCGCGGTGCTGTCGCAGTTCGTACTGCCGGCCATCCTCAAGGGCGAGGACCCGCTGCGGGTCGCGGTGATCGGCGGCGGAGCGATCATGCTGATGGCGCTGTACCTGTGCCACGGCCTGTCCGCACGCACCTCGGTGGCCGTGCTGGGAACGCTGGTGTCGCTGGGCCTGATCGGCGTCCTGGGCGAGGTGTTCATCGGCCTGACCCATCTCACCGGCAACACCTCGGACGAGACCGCCCTGGTCCACTCGCTGTTCGCCGGGATCAAGCTGCCCGGACTGCTGCTGGCCGGGGTCATCATCGGATCCCTGGGTGTGCTCAACGATGTGACGGTCACTCAGGCATCCTCGGTGTGGGAGCTGCGCGCCGCCGACCCGACCATGGGCACCCGGGATCTCTACCGGGCCGGCATCCGGATCGGCCGCGACCACATCGCCTCCACGGTGAACACCTTGGTGATGGCCTACGCGGGTGCGGCGCTGCCGCTGATGCTGCTGTTCACCATCGCCAACCGGGGCATCTGGACGGTCGCCACCAGCGAGATCGTCGCCGAGGAGGTGGTCAGGACGCTGGTCGGCAGCATCGGCCTGATCGCCTCGGTGCCGCTGACCACCCTTCTCGCCGCGGTGGTGGCCAGCCACAACGGCCGCCCGGCGGCAGTGTCGATCCCCGCCCCGGCAACCGCCCCGGCAACGGTCCCGGCCGAATCAGCGGCTGCGGCAGCCGCGGCCGGCCGGCACCGCCACCGCCGCTGACCCGGCACACCTGTACGGCCGGCGCACCTGTACGACGGCACGCCGCTGCGCCGCCGCCCCAGCACGCGGAGAGCCCCGTACCGGAATCCGGTACGGGGCTCCTGTGACGAGATGTCAGGAGGGCGTCAGCGGGATGCCCGCTTCACCAGGATGACGACCACCGCTCCCAGGGCGACCACGAACAGCACCTTGATGATCCAGCCGAAGAGGAAGCCGATGATTCCGAAGATCGCGCCCACGACGGCGGACACCACCCAGAGCGCCACGATCAGCACGATGACCGGAACCACGATGTTGCGCATCCAGCCAGGGAGCGTCTTCCAGATCTCGTTCATGTTGTCCGTCCTCCCCCGCGGGGTCTGTCGTCCCGGGGCCTCGGGGCCACCGGCCCGATTGCTTCTTCCTGTTGACTCGATCGTACGGCCGCGAGGGTCCCCGGTGGACGCTCCGCGCCCCTGAGAGATCCCGGATAAGCCCCCTACCGCGGACCCCCGGGAGAGTAGTCCGCAGGTCGGGGTCGGGTTACCTGCAGGTCACCCCGTGGCGGGCTCAGACCGGCCAGTCCTCACCGCGCCAGGCGGCGTCCCAGAACATCCACTCGTAGCGCGAGGTGGTCACGAAGTGGGCCACCGCGCGCCGCCGTTCGAGCGGGGAGAGCTCGGCGCCGACCCTGTCGGTGAGCTCCAGCACGCGGCGGACCACGGCCTGGAACGACTCGTCGCCGTAGGTCTCGATCCAACGGGCGTACAGGGGGTCGGGCGAGGAGGTGCGCAGCAGCGCCTCGCCCACCCTGGCGTAGATCCAGTAGCAGGGGAGCACCGCCGCCAGGCCCTCGGCGAAGGAGCCGCCGTAGACGGTGGCGAGCAGGTAGCTGGTGTAGGCGCGGGTGGTCGGCAGCACCTCGGCGTCGTCCACCGGGGCGCCGGTTCCGTCCGGCCCGGGGTCCGCCAGGCTCTGCTCCTTCAGGAAGGCCGCGTGCATCTCCTGCTCCGCCGCGAGCGCGCCCACCGCGTCGGCGGCGAAGGCCCTGACGTCCTCCTCGGTGGGGGCCTTGGCGGCGCAGACCGCCAGCGCCCTGGCGTAGTCGCGCAGATAGTGCGAGTCCTGGACGACGAAGTGGCGGAAGGCCGCCCGGGGGAGGGTTCCGTCGGCGAGGCCGAGCAGGAAGGGGTGGTCCAGGATCGCCCGGTAGGTGCCCTCGGCGGCCTGCCACAGTTCCTCGGTGAAACGGGGTGCGGAACGGTCCGTCACGGCTCAGCTCTCCGGGGGCGAGAAGACGACGAGCACCCGCAGGTCCTCAGTGATGTGGTGGAAGCGGTGCGGCATGCCCGCGGGGACGTAGACGACGCTTCCGCGCCCGACGGTCGTGGTCTCGTCGCCGACGGTGATGTAGGCCCGTCCGCTGACGACGACGTAGACCTCGTCCTGCTTGTGCGGCTGCTGCGGGTCCTGGGCCCCCTGCTCCAGCGCGTACAGACCGGCGGACATATGGCGCTCATTGAGAAAGCGCAGGTAGGCGCCCTGATTGGCGGCGCGCTCGGCGTCCAGGTCGTCCATCCGGAATACCTGCATCGGTTCCCCACTCCCAGCGGTCGCTTCTTGTCGGTCAACCTGCAGGTATTCAACCAGCCCCGCCCGTCGCGTCCGCACCGCGTACCAGGTCGGTCCCAGCCCGCAACACACGACCGCCGGGGCTTCCGCGACGCAGGTGACTCCTGCGACGATCAGCGCATGTTGCGCTTCGTAGTCAAGACTCTGATCAACGCGGCGGCCATCTGGGTCGCGACGGCGATTGTCTCCGGCATCTCCCTCACCTCCGGCGACTGGCAGCACAAGACGCTGACCGTGGTCCTGGTGGCACTGCTCTTCGGCGTGGTCAATTTCGTGATCAAGCCGATCGTGAAGCTGTTCTCACTGCCGCTGTTCATCCTCACCCTGGGACTGATCACCTTTGTGATCAACGCCCTGATGCTCTGGCTGACCTCGTGGGCCTCCGGGAAGCTGAGCCTGGACTTCCACGTGGACGGCTTCGTCCCGGCCCTGCTCGGGTCGCTGATCATCAGCGTCGTCGCCTGGGCCCTGCACCTGGTCTTCCGCGACGAGGACTGACCGGCCGCGGGAAGCCCCGGTCCGACTGTCCCGTCCACATGTCCCCGTCCGGCGGGCACTTCCCGACCGCGGATCAGCTCGCGCGGCGGAAGTGCCCGTTCAGGATGAGCTCCAGCGCCGCGTCCAGGTCACTGACCGTGTGCTCGCGGCCCATCGGCAGGAGCTGGTCGGTGCGTCCGAGGAAGGTGATCAGCGGCAGCGCCGGCGAGTAGAGCACGGCCTCGCCCCCGGGGGAGCGCAGCCGGATCCTGACGTCCTCGAAGTCCGGGTCCAGGCCCGGCACCGGCTCGATCACGATGTCGCCCTCACCGGAGCTGCGGCTGATCCCGTCCAGCAGCAGCTCGCGGGCGAAGACCCAGGTGACCGGGGGATCGCCGGGCAGATGGAAGGTGAGCTCGACCGCGTAGGGGTCGGCGGGGTCGTAGCGCAGCCGCACATCGACGTCGAGCGCGAGCTCGCCGGTGACCTGGAGGCCCATCACCAGCCGTCCCGTCATCAGGCTCCCGGCGCTTTCGGCGTCCTCTGCGTGCATCGCTCCGCACCTCTCGTTCCCCGGGGCCGCACGGTCCCGCGCTTGGATGTCCTCCGTCTTATCGGCCCCACCCGTACACTCAAACGCCCTGCGGCGCCGGAAAGTCTCGGCCACTCATCGGTCGCATCTCCAGGTCCCCCTCTGCGCTGCGATATATCCGGACATACGTATGCAATGACGGTGCACAACCACCGCATTGGTCCAACTTCTTCACATCATGCACGGTTTCCTCCGCTTCTGCCTCGACCAAACGGCTTGTTCGCAGATCCGGGACACCCCCCGCAAGGCTGGAGCGCGCCCACCGACCGGTGGGACAGCGGAACACCGGGCAGTGCACGGGTAATCGCGCGCGCCCTGTTTCACCAGGGGTCCCGCGCGGCACACTGCTGGGAACGGAACGCCGCACTGCCGCAACACCCGGAGGACTCCATGCCACGTCCGGTGGTCAAGCGAACCGCTCGCGCGATCCTGCTCGACGGCGACCCGCAGAGCCCCGAACTCGTCCTGATCAAGCGCACCAAACCGGGTCGACCCCCGTACTGGATCACCCCCGGCGGCTGCGTGGAGTCGACCGACCCGACCGTGGTCGACGCCCTGCACCGGGAACTGTCCGAGGAACTCGGCGGCAAGGCGGGAAACGTGGTGCCGGCCTTCGTCGACACGGTGAGCACCTCCCTGCACGACGCCGTCGACGGCGGGACCGCCGCTGCCGGCCCCGACGAGGTGAAGGTGCAGCACTTCTTCGCCTGCCGGGTCGAGTCGATCGACCTCGCACAGCGCCACGGGCCCGAGGTCGACGAGCCCAACGGCGAGTACGAGGTGGTCCGACTGCCGTTCACCCGCGAGGGCGTGACCTCGGTGAACGTGGTCCCGTCGTCGCTGCGCGCATACCTGGCGGCGAACATCGAGGGCATCACCGCCCTGCTCGCCGACGACCTCGGCCCGCGGTAGCGCGCCGCGGGATCATGCCGGATCCGTCAGGTCGTGGTGGATCCGGGCGTCCCGCACCCCCTCCTCCCGCAGCACCGCGACGGTACGCCGGATCATCGCCGGCGGCCCGCTGACGTACGCCTCGTACTCGTCCCACGGCCCGTAACGGTCGACCACCGCCGGCAGCGATCCCGAGAAGCCGGCCCCCTCGGGGCGCCCCTCGGACACCGCGGTGCGCACCGCCAGCCAGGGGTGGCGCCGGGCCAGATCCTCCAACTCCTGTCTGGCGTACAGGTCCTGCTCATGCCGCGCGCCGTAGAAGACCTCGACGGTGCGGGGCCGGCCGTGCTCGGCGACCGCCTCGACCATGGCGGTCAGCGGGGCGATCCCGGTGCCGCCGCCGATCAGCAGCAGCGGTGCGTCGTCGTCGTGGTCCAGGGTCATCGTCCCGGACGCGGGCCCGAGCCTGAGCACGTCCCCCGGGTTGGTCCGGTACACCAGGGCGTTGCTCACCCAGCCCGCCGGAACCGCCTTGACGTGCAGCGTCACCAGCCCGTCGGCGCGCGGGGCGGAGGCCGGCGAGTAGTGCCGCCACACCCGCGGCCACAGCGGCACCTCCAGGGTGGTGTACTGCCCGGCCAGGTAGGGATAGCGCTGGTCGGTGCGCAGGGTGACCACCGCGACGTCGCCGGCCCTGCGGTCGACGGCGACCACCTCGGCCTGCCACCAGGCGGGCGCGACCCGGGCGTCCGCCTCGGCCGAGGCCGCCATCGTCTCGGAGATCGACCGGTAGGCCCGGCGCCAGGCGATCTCGGTCTCCGGATCCCAGTAGCGCCCGCAGTAACGTTCCAGCGCTGCCAGCAGCGCCTCGCCGACCGGGGCGAAGTGCTCATTGCGCACCCCGTACTTCCGGTGCCCCTTGGCCAGTCGGTCCAGGTAGGCGGTCAGCGCCACCCGGTCGTCGAACATCTGGCCTGCCGCCAGCAGCGCCCGGAACAACCGGTCGCGCTGCAGGTCCATGGCGGCCGGGAAGAGGGCGCGCAGCTCGGGGTTGCGCAGGAACAGCACCGCGTAGAAGTGCGCGGTGGCCCGGTCGGCGACGGACTCCAGCACGCCGAGGCTGCGCCGCACCAGTGCGATGTCCTCGGCGGTGGGTCCCGCCGCGCCGCCCGCTCCGGCCCGGCCCGCCCGTCCGGCCAGCGGCACGACGGCGAGTGCGGCGTCAGGGCGCAGCGGTGGTGGCGGGGGCGACGGCAGCGGCGGGACGCCGGTCCCGAACGTCCCCGCGGCGGGGCGTACGGGGGCGGGCAGCACCGGAGCGGTCAGTCCTGGTCCGAGCTGCGGCGGCGGCGCGGCGACACCCCAGGCCCGGGACCAGGCGTCCCCCGGGCCGACCCAGTTCAGCCCGGGCGCGTCGGTGATGATCGGCGCATAGGAGGGGCGTGCGGGCAGATTGTCCGTGACAGCCGGGGCCGGGGCCGGGGCCGGGGCCGGGGCCGGTTGCGCGGCCGGCCCGGGTATCGCCTCCTCGGCGTCCGGCTCCGCCGCGGGCCCCGCGGCCCCGGTGGATCCGGAGGGCGGAGCGGGCGGTGGCGGCGGCGGAGGGGGAACCGGGGACTGTGACTGTCCGGACGACGACTTCGACTGTTTCGGCTGCCTCATGCGCGGCAAGCCGTTTCGATTGAGAGCGCTTCCGATCGACACCTTTCGGTTTCTTCTCCCGTCGTATCAGCGCAGTCCGACAGCGACGATTCGTGCGGCGGCGGCGGGCAGACCTCCTGCCAACCGCAGCGTGGCATGAGCAAACAGCTCATCCCATAAATAGTGAGAAGAATGGGGCGCGCGGGACTCGGACGCGCTACCGTCCGCAGATCCCACGCGCCCCGAAGGCACCCCCCGACCGCCTTCCGGCCGCCGATCGGCCGTCCTCAGTCGGCGCACCACTCCTGCAGCTCCTGCAGCAGCCGCCGCTTGGGACGTGCCCCCACCAGCGACTTCACCGGCTCACCGCCCTGGAAGACCATCAGCGTCGGCATCGACAGCACCCCGTAGGCGGCCTGCGTCTCCGGGTTGGCGTCGACGTCGACCGTCACCACCTTCAACCGCCCCTGCTGCTCCCGCGCGACATCCGCGAGCACCGGTGCGATCATTCGGCACGGAGCGCACCACTCCGCCGTGAAGTCCACCAGGACCGGGAATTCGGACTCCAGGACTTCGGACGCGAACGTCCCGTCCGTCACTTCCACCACATCCGTGCTGACAACCATCTCAGTTCCCCTCCACCCATTCGTTCGACGCCGCATTCGGCTTCACTTCGCACAGCGGTTCGCCCGGATGCTCCGCCGACGCCTCCACCTGCGCCCGCAGCAACTGCCCCTGGACCTGCTCACGCACCGCCTGCAACCGCGCCAGGCACTCGTCGATCTCGGCGAGCTTGCGCCGGTAGACCTCCAACGAGGCCGGACAGGAGTCCCCGGAGGGATGCCCGGCGCGCAGGCAGTCGACGAACGGACGGGTCTCCTCCAGCTCGAACCCGAAGTCCTGGAGCAGCCTGATCTGCCGCAGCAGCCGCAGATCCTCCTCGCCGTACGCGCGGTAGCCGTTGACCGCGCGCCGGGCCGGCAGCAGCCCGCGCGACTCGTAGTACCGCAGGGTGCGCGTGGTCGTCCCCGCGCGCTGCGCCAGCTCACCGATCCGCATCGTTCCCGCCCGTCTTCCGCCGTGCCTCTGCCCACGACGGTAGACCTTGACGCCGACGTCAAGGCCAGCCCGAGCTACTCCTCGGACTCGTCGGGCTCGTCGGACTCCTCCGACTCCTCCGAGTCGACGGACCCGGCGGACCCGGCGGACCCGTCCGACTCGGCGGACAGCGCCGTCGCGGTCCCGGCGGCCCCCGCCGTATTGGCTGCGGCGCTCAGTTCCAGCAGCGCCGGCAGGGTCAGCTCGGCATAGGTCTCGTTCATCGCGCTCGCCAGCGCCGCCGCGTCCCGCGGATGCTCGGCCAGCCGCTCGTCGAAGGCGCGCAGGTAGTCCGCGGTGAAGTCCAGCACCCGCCCGGCGTCGTCGTTCTGCCCGGGAGCCCGGTGCCCGGCCACCACCCTGGCCGTGCCCAGCCCGCGGAGCACCTCCAGGTTGGCCGCCCAGTCGGCCCGCTGACCGGGTGTGGTCTCCGCGGTCCAGACATGCGTCCCGTTGTAGACCAGGTCGCCGGCGATCAGCGCGTCGGCGGCCGGGACGTGCACCACACTGCTCGCCGAGCAGTCGCCCTGGCCCAGCGCCAGCACGTCCACCACGGCCCCGTCCACCCGCAGCCGGTGCCCGGGCAGCGGGCCCGGCACCACCGGGGAGGTCGTGATGTCGTCCCCGAACACCGGCCGCCACTGGGCCACCTTGGCCAGCGCGGTGGCGATGATGCCGTCGATCACCTCGGGCACCGCGAACACCGGGGTGCCCGGGAAGAGGCGGAGGATCTCCTCGGTACCGAAGTAGTGGTCCGGATGCGGGTGGGTGATCAGCACCGCCGCCAGCCGCCCGGTCCGTCCGGCCACCCACTCGGCCAGTTCCCGGGCCGCGCTCCGGGTCAGCTGGGTGTCGACGAGCAGCGCCTCGGTCGGACCGTGGATCAGCGCGGACGTACTGAAGAACGACGACTCGGGCCCGGTGAAGACCTCGACCTCCACCCCGGTCCCACTCCCGCTGTCCGTCATCGCTGCTCCTCAACCGCCGGTCATCGTCCCCCAAGACTGCCCGCATCGGCCTGCCCCCGCCGGTTCCCCCGTGCGAACGGGTGAGCCGCCAGCACCAGATTGATGCACTTGCAAATATTGTCCACGCTTTCTATCGTTGAACGCGGCACTGTTGAGCACACTGTCGAGCACCCACGACCGAGGACACCACATGAGCAAGCTGTTCGAGCCGCTGACCCTGCGCGGAGTCACCCTCCCCAACCGGGCCTGGATGGCTCCCATGTGCCAGTACTCGGCCGCCACCGAGGGGCCCGACACCGCCACCCCGAACGACTGGCACTTCCAGCACCTGGCCTCCCGCGCCGTCGGCGGCGCCGGGCTGATCCTCACCGAGGCGACCGCCGTCAGCCCCGAGGGCCGGATCAGCCCCGCCGACCTGGGCATCTGGAACGAGCACCAGCAGCAGGCGTTCCGCCGGATCACCGCCTTCGTCGAGTCGGCCGGCTCCGTCCCCGGCATCCAGCTCGCCCACGCCGGGCGCAAGGCCTCCGTCAACGCACCCTGGGTGGACCACGGCAGCCCGGTCCCCACCGACCGCGGCGGCTGGCAGACCCTCGGACCCAGCGCCGTCGCCTTCGATCCCTACCCCGCGCCGGCCGAACTGACGACCGACCAGATCGCGGTCGTCGTCCGGCAGTTCGCCGAGGCCGCCGAGCGCGCCCTGGCCGCCGGGTTCAAGGTCGCCGAGGTGCACGGCGCCCACGGCTACCTGGTCCACGAGTTCCTCTCGCCCTACTCCAACACCCGCACCGACGGCTACGGCGGCTCGCTGGAGAACCGGATGCGCTTCGCCCTGGAGGTGGTGGACGCGGTCCGCGCCGTCTGGCCCGAGGAACTGCCGCTGTTCTTCCGCAGCTCGGCCACCGACTGGCTGGAGGACACCGGCACCCCCGGCTGGACCGGCGAGGACACCGTCCGCCTCGCCAAGGAGCTGCAGGCCCACGGCGTCGACCTGCTCGACGCCTCCACCGGAGGCAACGTCCCCGACGCCACCGTCCCGGTCGGGCCCGACTACCAGGTCCCCTTCGCCACCGCAGTCCGTGAGCAGACCGGTCTCCCGGTCGCCGCTGTCGGGCTGATCACCGATCCGCACCAGGCCGAGGCCGTCATCGCCTCCGGCCGCGCCGACGCCGTCCTGCTCGGCCGGCAGCTGCTCCGCGACCCCTACTGGCCGCGGAACGCCGCCCGCGCCCTGGAGCACGACCTCCCGCGCACCCCGCAGTACGCACGCGCCTGAGCCGGCTGGCGGGGGGTGTCCTACAGCCCCCGCCAGCCGTCCGGGTCGACACCGCCGGGGGTCGGCCCGGTGGCCGGGTAGGGCTCACGGGTGAGCACCACGGTGCCCAGGTCGAGGTGGCCCACCGAGCCGTCCGGACCGCGGACGACGCGCAGGCTCTCGCCGTTCCAGGAGCCGTCGGTCGCGGTCCAGCTGCCGTCGGCCTCGGCGCGCAGCGGCACCCCGCGCGCCTGGCCGGTGACCGGCACCAGCTCCAGTCCGCGCTCGTCCCGCAACCGCAGCAGATAGCCGGTGGGTCCCCAGTACCAGGCGCCGGTGAGGGCCAGCAGTTCATGGCCCGCTGGGGAACCGAAGGGCGGCCGACGTGTCCGATTCGTTCAAGACCGGGGCGCCCCGCGGGCCTAGCGTGGGGGCATGACTCCTCGACTCGACCTCATCGGCATCGTGACCGCAGACATGGCGGCATCGCTCGCGTTCTACCGACGGCTGGGCCTGGACATCCCGGCGGGCGTCGAGGGCGAGCCGCATGTGGAGACCACCCTGCCCGGCGGGCTGCGGGTGGCCTGGGACACCGTGGAGACCGTACGCGGCATCGACCCCGGGTGGACGCCGCCGCAGGGCGGACACCGCAGTGCCCTGGCGTTCCGCTGCGACGGTCCGGCCGAGGTCGACAAGGTGTACGCGGAGCTGACCGCCGCCGGGTACGCCTCGCACCTGGAGCCCTGGGACGCGTTCTGGGGCCAGCGCTACGCCGTCGTGCTCGATCCGGACGGCAACCCCACCGACCTGTTCGCCGCCCTGCCGTCCTGACCCGCCCGCTCGGCCAGCAGCTCCCCCAGCGGTACGCCGGCCAGCGCCCGCACCTCGCGGGCGAGATGCGGCTGGTCGGCGTAGCCGGCCTCCGCCGCGACCAGCGCGTACGGGGTACCGCGCCGGGCCGCGGCCAGGGCGCGGTCCAGCCGCAGCACCCGCTCCAGCACCTTGGGCCCGTAGCCGAACAGCTCCAGGCAGCGGCGCCGCAACTGACGTTCGCTCAGCCCGAGCTCGTCCGCCAGTCCGGCCACCCGCACCCCGCGCCGCAGGCCGTCCAGCACCCCGGCGCGGACCAGGTCAGGCTCGGCGCCGCCCCTGCGGGCCGCCGCGACGGCCACCGACTCCAACTCCGCCCCCGGGGCCGCCGCGGCCCCCAGCCGCTCCGTCAGCTCCCGCACCAGCCGGTCCGGCCACAGCCCGTCCAGGGCCACCCGGCGGTCCCGCAGCTCCCAGGCCGGGACGCCCAGCACCGCGGCCGCCGTCCCCGGCGCGAACCGCAGGCCGGTGATGCCGTCCCCGGCCCTGCCCACGCCCATCTGGGCCCTGGTGTCGGGGCCTGCCACCAACAGCACCCCGCCCATCCAGATCAGGTCCATGCAGCCGTCCGGAAGCACCCTGATCCGCTCACCGTCCCGCTCGGTGCGGCGCGTCCACAGCACCGCGCCAGGCACCGCGACCGCCGCCCGCTCCTGGTACATGCCCCCAGTATCGCGTCGGGGTCGTCTCAGGGACGGCTCAGGGGACGTCTCAGGGACATGACCGATGCGGTCCGGCGGCCGCTCCCGGAATGCTTCCACCATGACGCAGACACCGCGGCCCGGTGCCGGGACCGCGATCCCCGCAAGCGAGTTGACCACCACCGGCACCGCCCTGCTGGCCGGCCCGGTGCTGATGCTCGGCTACGGGACGGTCCGGCTGGCCGGCGGCCACCACGGCCCCGGCACGGCCTGGACCGCGGGCCACATCCTGCTGGTCCTGGGTCTGCTCTGCTTCATCCCCGTCGTGTTCACGCTGCGCCGGCTGGCCGCCGATACCGGGCCGGCCCGCCGGGCCACCGCCCGGGCCGGCGCCGCCCTCGGCCTGCTCGGCATCGGCGCGGTACTCGGCCAGGCCGCCATCGACCTGTACGTGGGCGCCGTCTCCGCGGACCGTTCCGCCATGGACGCCCGCTTCGACCACTTCCGGAGCCAGCCGGGGATCACCCCGCTGCTCTACACGGTGGTTCCGCTGTCCTTCTACCTCGGCCTGCTGCTGCTCACCGGCGCACTCGCGTCCGGCCACCCCCGCCGGATCGGCCCGCACGCCCCGGTCTGCATCCTGGTCGGCACCCTGGTGACGGCAGCGAGCCTGGACCTGATGCCGGTCGGCGCCCTGCTCTACGCCGCCGCCTTCGCCCCGCTCGGCCTCTCACTGCTGCGCCGCGGCCGTGCCGCCGACGACACGGCGTCCATCGCCGCCGCCTCGCTGAAGGGCTTCAGCGCCGCCGGGTGAACCGCTCCTCCGCTGAGCCACAGCCGGAGCCCGCGCCGAGCCCAGGACTTCCGATCCTAGGGAAGGCGCTCCGCTCGTCGCCCCGCCGATCCCGTGGAACTCTCGTCCTGGGAGCCGAACTCCCGTCCAACTCTCCAGGACGAAGGCGATAACCATGTCCGATCTCACTGTGCCCAGCACTGCCAAAGCCGTCTCCTTCAGCGCCTACGGCGAGCCCGTCGAACTGCGGCTCACCGACACCGCCGTCCCGAAGCCCGGCCCCGGGCAGGTCCTGCTGCGGGTGGCCGCCGCGGCGGTCAACCCGCTGGACTGGAAGCTCCGGCGCGGCTTCATGCAAGCGGTCTTCCCGGTGGAGTTCCCGCACATCCCCGGCCTGGAGGCGGCCGGCACGGTCGTCGCGACCGGCCCCGGTGTCGACTCCTGGCAGGTCGGCGACGAGGTCTTCGGCTCGGCCGTGGCCGCCTACGCCGAGTACGCCCTCGCCGAGGCCGCCACCCTGGCCGCCCGGCCCGCCGACCTCCCGGTCGCCACCGCGGCGGGGCTGCCGGTGGCCGCCGAGACCGCCGTACGGGCGCTCGGGCTGCTGGACCTGAAGCCGGGGGAGACCCTGCTGGTCCACGGCGCGGCGGGTTCGGTCGCCACCCTGGCCGTCCAGTTCGCCGTCGCGGACGGGATCCGGGTGATCGGCACCGCGGGGGAGCGGGACCATCAGGCGCTGCGCGAGCTGGGCGCGGTGCCGGTGCTGTACGGCGACGGGGTGTTCGACCGGGTCCGCGAGGCAGCGGACGGCCAGCCGGTGGCCGCGGTGCTGCACACCGCCGGCGACGGTCTGCTGGCGGACTCGGTGGCCCTGGTGGGCGGCCCCGAGCGGGTGCTCACCATCTCCGCCGCCCAGGAGGCGGGCCCCCTCGGGGTCCGCTTCACCAGCGGCGGCGACGCCGCGGGCGCCGTCGAGGGCCTGTCCCGCGCACTCGCCCTGCACGCGGCGGGCACCCTGTCGGCCCCGGTCCGCACCACCCTCCCGCTGGCCGACGCCCCCACCGCGCACCGGCTCAGCGAGCAGGGCGGCGGTCGCGGCAAGATCGTGCTGCTGCCCTGACCGGTGCTCAGCGGCCCTGCTCCGACCCGCTGCTGTCCGCCTCACCGGGCAGCAGCGGGAAGAGTCGGGCGATCAGCGCCACCGGCAAGGACCCGTCCGGACGCGCCTCCGGACGCTGCTCGCGCGCCCGGTACCCGTCCAGCACCTGCCGCACCGCCGCGGCGACGCCGCCCAGTTCCTCCGGAGTGAGGTAGACGACGGCGCTGAACGCCTCGTCCGTGCCCCGCCACGGCTCGGGCGCCGCTGTCCGCTGGGCCAGCCAGCGGGCGTAGCTCTCGTCCTCCAGGCCGCGCGCCAACGCGCCGAAGCCCTCGACCGGGGACGCCTCCTCCGGTCCCGGCCCGGCCGCAGGCTCCGCCTGGCGCAGCCGCCACGGCCGGGCCCGACCGCCGGTGTGGGGGACCTCCTCGATCAGCCCGTAGCGCGCCAACTGCCGCAGATGGAACGAGCACAGGCCCGAGCTGTACCCGAGCCGGGCCGCCGCCCCGGTGGACGTGAGCGTTCCCGCCTCGGCGAGCAGTTCCAGCAGCGCCTCACGCACCGCATGACGCGGCAGCGCCCCGGCCCCGTTCCGCAGTTCTTCCTCGGTCACTTTGCAAAGCCTGCTACTTTGCAAAGGAATACACAAGCGACCCCGTCGCCGCACCGAGCGAGGAATCGATGTCCGAGACGACGCCGCCCGAGACGCCACTGTCCCGCCCGCAGCTGATCCACAGTCAGCACGCCTCCCCGCGCGGCACGGTGGACCGCCGGGTCCGGGTCCAGGGCGAGCCGGTCGACAACTACCCGGCGCTCCCGCCCGAGGCGCTCCGTGGTTCGGTGCTGCGGATCACGGAGGTCGGCGAGGAGATCCTGCACCGGCCCTGCCGCCCGGTCGGCGAAGGCGAGTTCGGCAGCCCCGAACTCGCCCGCCTGGTCGACGACATGTTCCGCACCATGCACGTCGCCGAGGGCGCGGGGCTGGCCGCCAACCAGGTCGACGTCGACCTGCGGCTGTTCGTCTACGACTGCCTGGACGAGTACGGCGTCCGCCATGTCGGCCACATCGCCAACCCGGTGCTGGACCAGCCGGACCCGGCGACCCGCCGACTGGTCGACGACGCCGAGGGCTGCCTCTCCGTACCCGGCGCGGACATGGTCCTCCCCCGCGTCGACCGTACGGTCGCCCGCGGCTTCGACAAGGACGGCAACCCCCTGGTCGTCGAGGGCCGCGGCTACTTCGCCCGCTGCCTCCAGCACGAGACCGACCACCTCGACGGACAGCTCTACCTGGACCGCCTCTCCAAGCGCGAGCGGCGTGACGCCCTGCGCCAGACCGCGGAGCGGCGTGACGCCGTCTTCGCCCGGCGCGCCCTGCGTGCGGCGGAATCCCTGAACTGACGGGGGTGCGTCGGTGCTGAAACTTGTCCACGGCGGTTCAGTTGCAGCCCCCAGGGGCGCGGGGAACTGCGCGGCAAGCCCCCCGCGGCCCGCACCAGAAGACAGACCAGCCCACCGCCCTACCCCCGCCGCTCCACCAACGCCTGTGTCCCCAGCACCCCGAGCAACGCAAGCCGCTCGGCATCCGCAGAACCCGGCTCCGCCGTGTAGACCATGATCCGCAGATCGCTCCCGGCGACGCTGAGCGTGTCGCAGTCCAGCGTCAGCTCCCCCACCTGCGGATGGTCGATGGTCTTCCGCGACGCCTCCTGGTGCCCCACCGCGCCGGAGTCCCACAGCTCGGCGAATCTCTCACTGCCCGCCCGCAGCTCCGCGATCAGCTGCCGCAGCCGCAGGTCCGCCGGATACCGGGCAGCCGTGCTGCGGAGGTCGGAGACCACCCCGGTCTCCAGCGCCCTTCGGGACTCCTCGGTGTGCCGCACCCGCGTGCCCGAGCCGAGGAAGTTGCGCCACGCGCCGTTCCGGTCCCTGCCGTGCCGCTCGCCCATCAGCGCCGTGTACAGCGGGTTGGCCAGCAGCAGGTTCCAGGCCGCGTCGGAGACCGCGACCGGCGTCCCGGTCAGCCGGTCCAGCATCCGCTGGACGCTGGGGGTGATGTACGCGGGCACCGTGCCCCGCCCCGGCGGTACCAGCCCGGCCACCCTGAACAGGTGCTCGCGCTCCGCCCCGGACACCCGCAGCGCCCGCCCCAGCGCCTCGACGACCTGCTCCGACGGGCTGGTCGCCCGGCCCTGTTCGAGCCGGGTGACGTAGTCGACCGAGATCCCGGCCAGCAGCGCCAGCTCCTCACGGCGCAGCCCGGCCGCGCGCCGGTGCCCGCCCACCGGCAGCCCCACCGCCTCCGGCGGGACCCGGTCCCGCCAGCGCCGCACCGTCTGCCCGAACTCCGTGGTCGCCATGGATCCACTGTGCCAAGTCCCGCGCCCGCCTGCCTGGTACCAGCAGTCCCAGGAAGACCGGACATCTGGCTGACCGCCCCGCCGCGCCGCATCGTGGAGGCATGACGACAACACTGATCACCGGAGCCAACAAGGGACTCGGCCACGAGACCGCCCGCCGCCTCGTCGCCGCAGGCCACACCGTCTACATCGGCAGCCGCGACCCGGAGCGCGGGCGCCGGGCCGCCGAGCGGCTGGGCGCACGCTTCGTCCAGCTGGACATCACCGACGACGCCTCGGTGGCCGCCGCGGCCAAGCGCATCGAGGCCGACGGCGGGCTGGACGTGCTGGTCAACAACGCCGGCATCGAGGAGCGCGCCGAGGACAACGGCGTCATCGGCGCCGCGGACCTCACCGCCGACCTGATGCGGAGCACCTTCGAGACCAATGTCTTCGGCACCGTGCGGGTCACCCACGCCTTCCTGCCGCTGCTGCAGCGGTCCGCCGCGCCCGTCATCGTCAACCTGAGCAGCGGTCTGGCGTCGCTCACCCGGGTGACCACCCCCGGCACCCCGACCCATGGCTACCCCGGCGTCGCCTACCCGGCGTCCAAGACCGCCGTCAACATGGTCACCGTGCAGTACGCCAAGGCGTTCCCCGGGATGCGCATCAACGCGGTGGAGCCCGGCTTCACCAAGACGGACCTGAACGGCAACACCGGCGTCCAGACCGTCGAGCAGGGCGCCGAGATCATCGTCCGGATGGCCACGCTCGGCCCGGACGGCCCCACCGGCACCTACGTCGACGCCGAGGGCCCGCTGCCCTGGTAGCGGCCCGGCCGGCGGTCCTCAAGCGCGCCGGCCGACCGACTCCCCGTGCAGCTCGAACGAGAGGTGCGCGGACAGCGCCCGGAGGAAGTCGGGCGCATCGAAGACCGCGCCCGCCGAGACGACCCCGACCGCCCTGGTCCGTCCGGTGAGGATCCGTTCCACCGCCTCCACCGCGAGCGGCGCGGTGATCGCGTAGATGTCCTGGCCGCTCGCCACCGCCCGGCGTTCGGCGCCGCCGGAGCGCACCACGACATCGACGAGGAAGGTCTGGTCGGACCGCCCGCGCGCGTCGACCGCGGTCGGCGCCGGCGTGTCCGGGGCCGTCAGGTCCCGGACCGCCTCGACCGTCATGTACGTGCGCACGTCGGGGACGGCCAGGTGGCTGGGAACGGTGACCACGTCGGCCATGGTGAACTCGCCGATGACGGCCCGGCGGCCCATCGGTTCCGGGAAGGCCCACTCCAGCGTGGGCGACCGGCCGTCGACGTACTCCAGCCGCCCGCCGGCGAACCGGACCCGCCGCCCGTTCCGCCGCTGCCGGGACACCCGGCCTGCGGCATGCGTCCCGGCGGTGGCGTGCCAACTGCTCAGCCCGTAGGCGACATGGACCTCGTCGGCCGCCGTCCAGTCGCCCATCGCGGCGGTGACCAGCAGGTCCCCGAGGCCGCCGAAGAAGGCCATCGCCGGAACGACCACCGCTCCGGCCTCGCGGGCCCGGTCCGCGAAACGGCCGAACGTGTCGACATTGGCCTCGATCTCGGCCGCCACATCCAGATACGGGATCCCGGCCCGCAGCGCGGCCTCGACCAGCGGGGCGGCCGTGGTGGCGAACGGCCCGGCGCAGTTGACCACCGCCGCCGCCCCGGCCAGCGCACGGTCCAACGCGTCCGGGTCGTCCGCCGACGCCGGACGGACGTCGAGTCCCGGCCCGGACGCCGCCATGGAGGCCAACGTGCCGGCGTCACGGCCGGAGAGCACCGGGACGAACCCCCGGTCCAGCAACTCCGCCACCACAAACCGCCCGGTGTGCCCGTATGCGCCGAACACCGCCACCGTCAGGCCCGATCCCATGACTCACTCCCCGTGCTCGCCCCGCTCGACCGATCCGTTGTGACCATCCTGTCGGGGCCGCCCCTCCCACACGAGTGTCCGGAACGCCAGCACCCGTACAATTCCGGACGTGAACACCATCGCCCTGGCCGTCACCGACGGAATGCGGCACTTCGAACTGTCCATGGCGTACGAGGTCTTCGGCGCCGACCGGACCGACCTGGCCGACCCCTGGTACGAGACCAGCCTCTGCGGGACGGGCGCCGCCCGGATCGGCCGCTTCCACCTGGATCCCGACCACGGCCTCGACCGGCTGGCCCGCGCCGACACGGTGATCGTCCCGGCCTTCACCGACACCGACCGGGACCCGCCCGCCGATCTGGTCGACGCGGTGCGCGCGGCCCACGAGGCAGGCGCCCGGGTGGCCTCCCTCTGCACCGGCGCCTTCGTCCTGGCCGCCGCAGGCCTGCTCGACGGCCTGTGCGCCACCACGCACTGGGCCCACGCCGACGCCCTGGCCGCCCGCTACCCCGCCGTCAAGGTCGACCCGGATGTGCTCTACGTGGACAACGGCAGCGTGCTCACCTCGGCCGGCAAGGCCGCCGCGATGGACCTGTGCCTGCACCTGGTCCGTCTGGACCACGGCTCGTCCGTCGCCAACGCGGTCGCCCGCAACCTGGTCGTCCAACCGCACCGCGCGGGCGGCCAGGCCCAGTTCGTCACCACGCCGCTGCCCGCCAGGGAGGACCACCCGCTGGCCGACCTGCTCCCCTGGGTGCTGCAACGGCTGGACCACCCCCTCACCGTGGAGGACCTGGCCCGCCGGGCGAACATGAGCTCACGCAACCTCAGCCGCCACTTCAGGTCCGCGACCGGCACCACCCCGCTGCAGTGGCTGCTCACCCAACGCATCCGCCATGCCCAGGAGTTGCTGGAGACCACCGACGACAGCGTGGAGACCGTCGCCACCGCCACCGGCATGGGCACCGCCACCACCCTTCGGCGCCACTTCAACCGCACCGTGGGCCTCCCCCCGGACACCTACCGCCGCGCCTTCCGCTCCCGGGCCGGGATGTGACCAGCGCGAGGCGGCGAGGTAGTCGCCGTGCTCGATGTCGGCGAGCAGCGTCGGGTGGGTGGGCGACCAGCCGAGCAGTTCCTGCGTCTGAGAGCTGGAGACGGGTGCGTCGAAGCCGTAGACCGTGGCCATGAACGGGCTCGGGAAGTACGCGGCGGCCGGCCCAGGCATGGATCGACGACCCGACCCTGAGCCTGGACGAACACCTCTCCCAGACCTTCGACGATCTGCGCGCCCTCTGCGCGCCCTCTGCGCGCCCTCTGCGCGCCCGGCCCGGGGCCGAAGGCACGCCCCGGAAGCTGAGCCCAGGCAGCCCGGTGCAGGGTCTCGCCGCCCGTGGCATCGGCCCAGTGCACGATGCCGGGCCCCGAGCACGAGGACTACCGGTGAGCCCGGATAGCGCGCCGATGAGTTTCCCGCGCCACGCTGGTCTGTAGGCCGGATACCCACGGACGGAAGGCTCGGCCATGCGGAAACTGATCTACGCCATGAACCTGACCCTGGACGGCTACGTCGCCGCGGCCGGCGACGACATCGGCTGGAGCGGACCGCCGAGCGACGAGCTGTTCCAGTGGTGGCTCGACCACGAGCAGGGGAGTGGCCTGTCGCTGTACGGGCGCAAGCTGTGGGAGACGATGAGCTCCTACTGGCCGACCGGCGACCAGCAGCCCAACGCCACGCCGGCGCAGATCGAGTTCGCGCGGAACTGGCGGGACACGCCGAAGGTGGTGTTCTCCTCGACGATCGACAAAACCGACTGGAACACCCGCGTGGTCACCGGCGACGCGATCGCCGAGATCACCCGGCTCAGGGCCGAGGACGGCGACCCGATGAACATCGGCGGCGCAACGCTCGCCAGTGCCGCCATGCGCGCCGGGCTGATCGACGAGTACGCGATCGCCGCCCATCCGGTCCTGGTGGGCGGCGGCACGCCGTTCTTCACCGCGCTGGACAGCTGGGTGAACCTGAACCTGGTGGAGACCCGGACGTTTCCCGGCGGCGTAGTCCTGACCAGGTACGAGACCAGGCGCTGAGCAGCACCACCCATCCTTGACGTCGATATGGCCCGGGAACGGGTACCGCTGTTGCTGCGAGCGGCGCAGGAGGACCCGTGGCCGCAGCTGGCCATCAAGACTGGGCACCTGCAAGCCTCGCCACCAGTTCGCAGTGCCTGGACGTAGTCAGGGCACTCATGGGCGACTGTCCGCTGAACATCCGTCGGGGGCGCTAACCTCCGGACATGGCTGAATCACGGCGCCCCCAAGGGATCGTCACGCGGCTCATCGACGGACGCATCTGCGCCTACGAGCCGGCTGCCGACGCAATGGGTGTGCTCTCACCAGCCATGGTCTGGACACCCTCGGTCGGGGACGACGTCATCGACCACGCCGTGGCCGCTGACCTTCAGCGCGCCTACTACACGACCCTGAACGCGGTCGTGTGCGTGACGACGGACGGAGCTGAGGTTTGGCGGTCAGGGCTCGAACCGGAGTCAGTCCGGCGTCACGGGCACAAGCCCGGCTGTGTCCTGTCGCTGGATGGCCTAGTCGTGTGGGTCTACCGCCCTGATGCCATGGCCGGCCGAGACCGGCCCGACCAGTGGGTTGCCCTGGACGCCGCGTCCGGCGCGGTCATGGCGCAGGCGGATCTTCAGACCGTGGGGCACGGCGGGGTGCAACTGCTGCATGGGACGAGTGGTCAGGTCCTCGTCGACGTGGGAGAAGGGCAGGACGGCTCCGTCATCTTCCGCGCCTCGCTGACCGAGTCCGGGATGGACCTCTTCAGCTACCCCTGGGACGACCGATGCCTCATCGACCTGTCGCCCGACGGCCGCCACTTCATGACCGTGGACCACGCGCAGGCCGACATCGCCATCCACACCTACCCCGAGGGCGAAGTGGCGTTCACCCTCCCCGTCGACGCCTTCGACCACGACCCGGAGGAGGCCTATGTGGAATGGTGCGGCGGCTACCTGAGCCCGGACATCGTCATCGTCACCATCACCGGCGAAACCGACGACGAACAGGAGTGGTTCCGCCACTACCGGGTCGATGCGACCTCGGGCCAAATCCAGGCCGAGTTCGACGGGCGCGGCGGGAAGCCCTACGACATCCATCCCCTCGGAGACGGCACCTGGCTCACCACGGACCCCTCCGGTCACCCAGTCCGCTGGACGTATTCAGAAGACGGCTGAGGAAACCGTCCTCGCTCGCATCTCGCGGGGGCAGGCTCCCCACCGCCGGCACGACCATGAGGAACGCGGCGCGGCTGCACACGATGTGTGGACACTCGGACCTCAGCTCTGGGCCATGTCCACGAAGCGGGAGTAGTGGCCTTGGAAGGCGACGGTGATCGTCGCCGTGGGGCCGTTGCGGTGCTTGGCGACGATCAGGTCGGCCTCGCCGGCACGGGGGGACTCCTTCTCGTAGGCGTCCTCGCGATGCAGCAGAATGACCATGTCGGCGTCCTGCTCAATGCTGTTGTGCAACACCATGCCATTGGCAATGAAGTTGTGGGTCCCCAGCACCGTGGCGTCAAAGACCGGCTGGTCGCCGATGCTCTCCACCTCGGTAATCGAATCCCACAGCACGTCGCTCGTCGCGAGCAGGTCGAGTTCCGCGTCCTGGAGGATCTCCGCCACCCGGTGCAGTCTGCTGCGGCTCGGCGCCGCGCGATAGATCGTGGAGCCGCAGTAGGCAGTGCCCAGTTGTTCCTGGAAGGCACGGGTGGTGACGTCCCTCTCCTTCATCGCTTCCCTGACCCGGCCCCACACCTGCACGGGAATTGTGTCCGGATTGGTGTTGGCGACGACCGCCGCCAGCCGGTGCAGCGCCTTGTTGACCTGGACGGCGCGTGCGCCGTGGACCCCGATGTCGTGCAGGAACCGGCGCTGGTCGGTCACGCCGCTGACGTCCACGGTCCACCCGGGGCGGCCGTTGGTGTTTCCGACCCTCCGCAGCCGCGTCTGGATCTCGCAGCGCAAAAGCAGCTGCTGGAGGTCCCGCGCGAGCCGCTCGGACGTCGTCGCGTAGTAGACCCTGACCGCCCCCGCGTTCGAGACGGTCACCGAGCCGTCCGTCGCCCACAGATGACGCAGGAACAAGCGAACCTGCTCGTCAGGAAGCCCGAAGACCTCGGACGGCAGGAACTTCTCATGCGACCGCTTTCCGTACAGGCCGAAGCCGTCCAACCAGGCGGCGATGGGATTGCGGCGTCCACGTGCGAGCTTGAACGGGGCCGGTAGGTAGGTGTGCCACCGGGTCTCCTGCGCCTCACGGCGAGGAGTGATGCCAAAGTGCGCGGCGGCCTGCTCGACCGCGTCCAGGTTGGCCACATCGTTGCTCGTGTAGTGGATCGGCTGGCGGGGTGCCGCACAGCCGTCACCGATCAGGTGCGCCAACATCACCACCTCGGCCTCGGGACAGGCGGTGGTGCGCTCCGGGGCACCGATCCGCCGGGGTACGGCCACCCGGTCACCCACGGTCAGCTCCCCGAGCGGCTTCCAGCCGTCGTAGGTGAGGAACGGGTGGTTCGCCGTCGCCTCCACCTCCCGCCCCGAGGCGAGGCGCACCCGGAACGCTTCCTTCACCCCGCTGGGGAAGGCGTGCGTGAGCGTCCGGGCGACCAGCTTCATCCGCTCATCCACTGACCACACCGGAATGTCCCGCGCGCCCGACTCCATCAGTTCACCGATGGTCACCTCGGCGCCGGTGTCGGCGCGCAGCAGCCGGGTCCCCGCAGTCACGCATCCCGATTCACGAAGGTCCGAGACCATCGGCCTCTTGTCCGTTCGCTGCTCGGGACCACGGTTCAGCTGTGACAGCGCGATGACCGGGAGCTCCAGCTCCTTGGCGAGCAGCTTGAGGTTCCGCGACATCTCGGAGACCTCCTGCTGCCGGCTCTCGGGCCGCCGCGAACCGCCGTTCTGCATCAGCTGGAGGTAGTCGATCACCACCAGCCGCAGGTCGTTGCGCTGCTTCAGCCGTCGGCACTTGGCCCGGATCTCCATCATCGACAGGTTGGGGGAGTCGTCGATGAAGAGCGGAGAATCGTTCAACTCCGGCATCCGCCGCGCCAACCGGGTCCAGTCCTCATCGGTCATGTTCCCCGACCGCATATGGTGCAGCGCGACCCTGGCCTCCGCGGAGAGCAGACGCATCGCGATCTCGTTGCGCCCCATCTCCAGGGAGAAGAAAACGCTCGGAATCTTATGCTTCACCGAACAGGAACGAGCAAAGTCGAGCGCAAGAGTCGACTTTCCCATCGCCGGCCTCGCGGCGACGACGATCATCTGGCCCGGGTGGAGGCCGTTGGTGAGGGAGTCGAGGTCGGCGAAGCCGGTGGGGACGCCGGACATCTGGCCGCTGCGGGAGCCGATGGACTCGATCTCGTCGAGGGCGCCCTCCATGATGTCGCCGAGGGGGGCGTAGTCCTCGTTGGTGCGCTGTTCGGTGACGGCGTAGATCTCGGCCTGGGCGGCGTTGACGATCTCGTCGACGTCGCCCTCGGCGGCGTATCCCATCTGCGCGATCCGGGTGCCGGCCTCGACCAGGCGGCGCAGCACCGCGCGCTCGTGCACGATCTCGGCGTAGTACTCGGCGTTGGCGGCGGTGGGGACCGAGTTGACCAGGGTGTGCAGATAGGACGGCCCGCCGACACGGGTGATCTCGCCGCGCTTGACGAGTTCGCTGGCGACGGTGATCGGGTCCGCCGGCTCGCCGCGCGCGTACAGGTCGAGGATGGCGCTGTGGATCAGCTCGTGCGCCGGGCGGTAGTAGTCGACCGGCTTGAGCACCTCGACGACGTCGGCGATCGCGTCCTTGGACAGCAGCATGCCGCCCAGAACGGACTGCTCGGCCGCGAGGTCCTGCGGGGGGACCCGCTCGTAGGAGGCGGAGTCGCCGCGGGAGTCGCCCTTGCTGCCGCCGGCGTTGTCGTAGGAAGAACGGTCCGCCTGGTTGCCGCCGCCGGGGCCGCCCTTGTTCTGGAACGTCTTCTTGAACGGCAGCCGGCCGCCCGGCCCTTCGGCCGACGGGGGTGGCGGCCACTCCTCGTCCGGAGGGGGCACGTCGTCGTGGTCCTCGTACGGCGCGTCGCTCATCGTGCACCCCCGCCGGAGGCCCCTTCGCGTCCCTGCTGCATGCCGCGCCTCCTGATGCTTCCGCCCCGTAGCCCTGCCGTCCCGCCGTCACTCTCTTCTATACGGCACCCCACTGACACGGGGGCACCTGCACCCCCTGCGGCGCGTCGGCGGAACGCTCACGCTAAGGGGGGATCAGCCCATCGGCCAAGATGGTTATCCACAGGCCATGTGGATGACCGGCCCGGGACTGTGGAGAAACGGCCCCAAGCTGTGCACGGTTCGGGGGACAACCTGTGGATAACCCGAAGATCTTTCCACCGTCAACACGCTGACCTGGAACAACAGCCACCCGTCCTGTGCAGGAGAAAAATTTCACACGCAGCATGAAGATCACGACCAGGGGTGCGCGCACCGCTACGCGCAGCACGCACCCGTAATGGTCAAAATCACGATGCGCGCATTACCTGTGGATGACTACGGTAGGACCATGCGATCGACCACCCCCGCCCTGCCCCCGCCGCCCGCCCGCCGGACCAGGCACGACCGGGAGATCCTCGCGCTCGCAGTACCCGCCTTCGGCGCCCTCATCGCCGAACCGCTGTTCCTGATGGCCGACTCCGCCATCGTCGGCCACCTCGGCACCGCCCAACTCGCCGGGCTGGGCGTGGCCGCCTCGCTGCTGGCCACCCTGGTCGGCGTCTTCGTCTTCCTCGCCTACGCGACCACCGCAGCGGTCGCCCGCCGGGTCGGCTCCGGCGACCGCCGGTCCGCCGTCCAGCAGGGGATCGACGGCATCTGGCTCGCGGTCATCCTCTCCGTACCCGTCGTCGCGCTGGCCGTGGGCCTCGCCCCGGCCCTGATCCGGCTCTTCGGCGCCTCCGCCACCGCCACCCCCTACGCCGTCGACTACCTGCGGATCAGCGCCTTCGGCATCCCCGCCATGCTGATCGTGCTCGCCGCCACCGGCGTACTGCGCGGCCTCCAGGACACCCGCACCCCGCTGGCCGTGGCGGTGGCCGGCTTCACCGTCAACCTGCTGCTCAACCTCGGCCTGGTCTACGGCGCCGGGCTCGGCATCGCCGGCTCCGCCCTGGGCACGGTGATCGCCCAGTGGGGCATGGCCGCGACCTACCTCGCCGTCGTGGTCGGCGGAGCCCGCCGGCTCGGACTCCTCGACACCCGCGCGGACCTGCGCCCGGACCTGCCCGGCATCCGCGCCTGCGCCACCGCCGGGGCGCCGCTGCTGGTCCGCACCCTCAGCCTGCGGGCCATCCTGCTGATCGCCACCGCCGTCGCCGCCCGGCTGGGCAACACCGCGATGGCCTCCCAGCAGATCGCCATGTCGCTGTGGAACTTCCTGGCCTTCGCCCTGGACG
This sequence comes from Streptacidiphilus carbonis, assembly GCF_000787775.1. Taxonomy (GTDB): domain Bacteria; phylum Actinomycetota; class Actinomycetes; order Streptomycetales; family Streptomycetaceae; genus Streptacidiphilus; species Streptacidiphilus carbonis. The sequence goes on from NZ_BBPM01000050.1 coordinate 50,841, forward strand.
CGATCGCCATCGCCGGACAGGCCGTCATCGGCCGCTACCTGGGAGCCGACGACGTCCAGGGCGCCCGCGCCGCGACCCGGCGGATGGTCGAGTGGGGGATCGGCACCGGCGTGCTGCTGGGGGCGCTGCTGCTGCTCGCCCGCCCGCTGTATCTGCCGCTGTTCACCGACGACCCGGCGGTCAGGCAGCAGCTCGGCACCGTACTACTGATCGCCGCGGCCACCCAGCCGCTCTGCGGCGTGGTCTTCGTCCTGGACGGCGTGCTGATGGGGGCGGGTGACGGGCCCTACCTGGCCTGGGCCATGCTGGGCACGCTGGCCGCCTACGCGCCGGTCGCGACCACGGTCGGCAGCGGCAGCCTGAACGCGCTCTGGGGCGCCATCGCCCTGTGCATGGCCGTCCGGCTGCTGTTCCTGGGCCTGCGGGCCCGCACCGGGGCCTGGCTGGTCACCGGTGCGGTACGAGCGTGACGGCCCGCTCGACGGGCAACCACGCAGAACGGCCCCGTGAAGGTCGGCCCCCGTGAAGATCGGCCGGCCTCAGCGCAGCCTGCGCTCGTAGAAGGTCGTCCCGTGCAGCGGCCGCCCGCCCATCCCCCGGTACGGCGCCTCGGCGGCCCGGTCCCCCTCCGGGACCCGGTAGCCGCGCAGCGTGCGGTACCCCGCCTCGCCGAGCGCGCGGTAGAGCTCCCGCGCCAGCAGGGTGAGGTAGCCCCGCCCCTGCCACTGCGGCAGCGTCCCCGCGGCCACCAGCGCCGCCTGCTGCGGGTGGTCGCCGCGCCAGGCCGCCGCCCGCAGCGCCAGCCGCTGCCGCGGCGAGGGCCGCCCCCGGGTGGCCACCAGGAACGCGGACACGTCCGGGACCGCCAACAGGAAGGCCACCGGCTCGCCCGCCCTGGTCAGGTACAGCGGCAGCCGCTCGTCCAGCACCCGCGCCAGCCCGGCCGCCCGTTCGGCGAAGTCCGCGGCGGAGACCTCGGTGCGCTGCTCGACCTGGGCCGCCGAGGCGTTCAGGATGTGCCGCAGCGCAGGCAGCACCCGGCGCAGCGAGCGCCGGCTCCCCCGGTGCACCCGCAGCTCCTCGTCGCGCATCCGCTGCTCGTCCACCACGAACGCCTTCTCGGGGCGCAGTCGCCCGGGATCGTCCAGGCCCTCGCAGATCCAGGTCCGCCCCGGCCAGCGCCGGGTGAACCCCAGCCGCTCGTAGGCGGCCGGATAGTAGGGCGGACTCCAGCCGCCGCCACTGAAGCCGCGCTGGTCGAAGCCGGAGACCAGCACTCCGGGGGACTGGTCCGGCAGCAGCTCCACCGGGCCGAGCAGCAGGTCGCAGCCGCTGACGGTGGCCGCCTGCTCGGCCAGGTCCAGCAGCTCCTTGGCCGGGTCGGCACCGGCCACCACCAGGGCCGGGTCGGTGCACGCGTCGGCGAACTCGGTGAGCCCGAACAGCTGGACCGGGCGGCCGACCCTGGCCTCCAGGGCGCTGTTGCGGTGCAGGCAGGTGCGCCCCACCACCCGGCCGCCGCGGTCGCGGGCCAGGTAGAGGTCGACCGGGCCGTATCGGCGCTGCGGGCCGGTCCCGTCGTACCAGGCCCTGATCCGGCGCTCCGGCACCGGGACGTAGCGGGACGGCGGATGGAGGCGCAGCGGCAGGTCGCAGAACTCCCGCAGCGCCTCCTTGTCGGTCACCTTGGTGACCTCGATGGCCATGACCTCTCCCTCGTAAGTTACCGGTCAGTACCACTTCATCGTGCGCGCTCTCCCGGGGCTTGGAATCGGTGCGGCTACTCAAGCGGGTACTCAGCCCGGTACTCAGAACCCGCTGCCCCAGCCACCGCCACAGCCGCAGTCGCCGCCGCACCCGCCGCTGCCCCTGAGTACGCACGGGAGCGCCGAAAAGGCCGGCCCCCCGCGAGGGGACCGGCCTTTCCACGGGCTCGGATCAGATCAGAGCCCGGTACAGCGTGCGTCAGGCAGCGACCACGTTGACGTTGATCTTGGCGACCACGTCGGAGTGCAGCTTGACGGTGACCTGGTGGGCACCGGTGGTCTTGATCGGCGAGCCGATCTCGACGCGGCGCTTGTCGACCAGCGGGCCGTCGACGGCCTTGATGGCCTCGACGACGTCGCCCGGGGTCACCGAGCCGAAGAGCCGGCCCGCGTCGCCCGCGCGCACGGCGAGCTTCACGGAGACGGCCTCAAGCTTGGCCTTGACCTCGTTGGCCTGCTCCAGGGTCTGGATCTCGTGGATCTTGCGGGCGCGACGGATCGCGTCCACGTCCTTCTGGCCGCCCTTGGTCCAGCGGATGGCGAAGCCGCGCGGGACCAGGTAGTTGCGGGCGTATCCGTCCTTGACCTCGACGATGTCGCCGGCGGTACCGAGGCCGGAGACCTCGTTCGTGAGGATGATCTTCATTGTTCGGTCACCCTCCTATTCAGCGAGCGGTCGAGGTGTAGGGCAGCAGAGCGACCTCGCGGCTGTTCTTCACAGCCGTGGCCACGTCGCGCTGGTGCTGGGTGCAGTTGCCGGTGACCCGGCGGGCGCGGATCTTCCCACGGTCGGAGATGAACTTGCGAAGCAGGTTCGTGTCCTTGTAGTCGACGTAGGTGATCTTGTCCTTGCAGAAAACGCAAACCTTCTTCTTCGGCTTGCGTACAGGCGGCTTCGCCATCATGTACTCCAACTGGTGTTCACGATCCGGTCGCTGCCCTCGCGGTTGCGAGAACGGCGCCCGGGTCGCACGGGATCAAGTCTGAGCGGGCCCCGCCCCGAGAGGGGAGCGGCCCAGCACACTGCATGCGTCCTGGTTGAGGACTAGAACGGGGGCTCGTCCGAGAAACCGCCGCCGGCCGGGGCACCCCAGCCGCCGCCGTTGCCACCGGACTGCTGTCCGCCGCCCGCCGGGGCGCTGGACGCCCAGGGGTCGTCGGACGGAGCGGACTGGCCGCCGCCGGAGTTCTGCGAACCCCAGCCGCCGCCGCTGCCGCCCTGCTGGCCGCCGCCGTAGCCACCGCCGCCGTTTCCGCCGCCGAAGCCACCGCCGCCCTGACCGCCGGACCGCTGGGCCTTGGTGACCTTCGCGGTGGCGGATCGCAGCGACGGGCCGACCTCGTCGACCTCGACCTCGTAGACGGTGCGCTTCTCACCTTCCTTGGTGTCGTACGTGCGCTGACGCAGACGACCCTGGACGATGACGCGCATACCGCGCTGAAGCGACTCCGCGCAGTTCTCCGCCGGCTGACGCCAGACGTTGCACGTGAGGAAGAGGCTCTCGCCGTCCTTCCACTCGTTCGTCTGACGGTCGAAGGTGCGGGGGGTTGACGCGAGCCGGAACTTCGCGACGGCCGCACCCGACGGCGTGAAACGCAGCTCGGGGTCGTCGACGAGGTTGCCGACGAGGGTGATGACGGTCTCGCCTGCCATGGTGGTTTACGACCTCTCGGTGGGAGCGGTTCCGTTCAATGCAGTGCTCACCGCGCCGGCCGTACGGACGGCCGTGCGGTGCAGTGCCTCATGTGCTCCGGGGACTGCTCCCCGGAACGGGGCACTTGGGGAAACCTCAGTGGGTGTCCGGGCGGAGCACCTTGGTGCGGAGGACCTGCTCGCTCAGGTTGAGCTGCCGGTCGAGCTCCTTGACGACCGCAGGCTCAGCCTTGAGGTCGATCACCGAGTAGATGCCCTCGGACTTCTTGTTGATCTCGTACGACAGGCGACGACGGCCCCAGGTGTCGACCTTCTCCACGTTGCCGCCGCCGGTGCGGACGACATTGAGGAAGTTCTCGATCAGGGGGGAGACAGCGCGCTCCTCGACATCGGGGTCGAGGATCACCATGACCTCGTAATGACGCATGTGGAACCCACCTCCTCTGGACTCAGCGGCCACGGTCTTTCCGTGGCAGGAGGGTTTTTGAACGCGTCGCAACAGTAGTGGTCGGCACTGACAACGAGGCGGAGAACCGCTACGACACTGGGGAGAGGGCGTCGGAGACCGACGAGATCCCACCAGGATCAGCGCACGGGTCGCGACGGAAAGTCGCGCCACACCGGTGCAGACGGTCCAGCCTACAGGCACCCGAATGGGGTCTTGAAATCCACCCCCGAATCGCCGCAATCTGTATACATCGGGTAGGGGGCGCGCTACAGTGCGCCATCCTCCACCCGTGGCCGAACGGCCGCCCCCGGCCGCCGGCCCCGGCAACCTCCCCAAGGAGGCGGGTCCCATGGCACATTCGATCGGTCCCTCACAGCCGCAGCAGAGCCAGACGTCCTCTTCGCTGCCCTCACTCGCGCCGATGTCCCCGTACGGGCCCGGCTCACGGCTGCACGCCGGCGACGGGAAGGCGCACCCGCTGGCGGACACGCTGGCGGGCGTCACCCTGATCCTGGCCGCCATCGCCATCGCCACCTGCATGTTCCGCAGCCTGCACCTGCTGGCCTCCTGGACCGGCCTGGCGGGCATCGTCACCGCGGCCTGGGGCCAGTACGTCTCCGCCACCACCCGGGAACGCTTCGTGCTGGTCTGCGCCGGGGTCGCGTCCGCGGCCGGCTTCGGCATCGGCCTGGCCCACGGCGGACTGTACTGACCCGCGCCGCGCCGACGCGCGGCCGACCCCGCGGCCGACGCGGTCCCGGCCGGTGACCCGCAGATGACCGGCCGGTGACCGGCCCCGACCCTATGGGGGTGCCCCAGCTGGGCAGTAGGCTTCGCGATTGACGCGAACTGAAGCCCGAGGAGCACCCCCATATGAGCCTGCGCCTGAGGACCATCAGCCGGGAGGAGCACCTGGCCTTCATCAGGAGCCTGCCTTCCGCAAGTCATATGCAGGTCCCCTCCTGGGGTGAAGTCAAGGCGGAGTGGCGCTCCGAGAGCATCGGCTGGTTCGACGACCGCGGCGCGATCGTCGGCGCCGGACTCGTGCTGTACCGGCAGATCCCCAAGGTCAAGCGCTATCTGGCCTACCTGCCCGAAGGTCCGGTCATCGACTGGTTCGACCCGAGCCTGGACCGCTGGCTCCAGCCGATGCTGGACCACCTCAAGTCGCAGGGCGCCTTCACCGTGAAGATGGGCCCGCCGGTGATAATCCGCCGCTGGCAGGCCGAGACGATCAAGAGCGCCATCGCCGGCAAGGAGGCCAAGCGGCTTCGCGACGTCGAGGCCGACTGGTACGAGCCCCGGGCCATCGACACCGCGGACCGGCTGCGCCGGATGGGCTGGCAGCAGGGCGAGGACGGCGGCGCCGGGTTCGGCGACGTCCAGCCCCGCTACGTCTACCAGGTGCCGCTGGCCAACCGCTCGCTGGACGACGTCCTCAAGGGCTTCAACCAGCTGTGGCGCCGCAACATCAAGAAGGCCGAGAAGGCCGGGGTGGAGATCGTCCAGGGCGGCTACGACGACCTGCCGGTGTTCCACCAGCTCTACCTGGAGACCGCCGAGCGCGACCAGTTCATCCCGCGCCCGCTCTCCTACTTCCAGCGCCAGTGGAAGGCCCTGACCGCCGAGGACCCCAACCGGATGCGGCTGTACCTGGCCTACCACGAGGGCGACGCGCTGGCCGGGACGACCATGATCACCGTGGGTGAGCACGTCTGGTACTCCTACGGCGCGTCCACCGTGCACAAGCGCGAGGTCCAGCCCAACAACGCGATCCAGTGGCGGATGATGCGCGACGCGTACGCGCTCGGCGCCACCGTCTACGACCTGCGCGGCATCAGCGACACCCTGGACGAGAGCGACCACCTGTTCGGGCTGATCCGCTTCAAGGTCGGCACCGGCGGCCAGGCGGCGGAGTACCTCGGCGAGTGGGACTTCCCGCTCAACAAGCTGCTGCACAAGGCGCTCGACATGTATATGAACCGTCGCTGACGGTCCGTTCCCCGCTCGCCCATCGAACCCTGTCTCCTCGGAAGGTACCCTCCACCCCATGGCGCTCTCTCTGTATGTGGACACCCCCCGCTGGCGTGCCCACCAGCGCTCCGTCGTGGAGGCCTTCCCCGGGCTCGTTCCGGTCGCCAAGGGCAACGGCTACGGCTTCCGCAACGTCCGGCTGGCCGAGGAGGCCGCCCGGATGGGCGCAGACGTGCTGGCCGTCGGCACCGCCTACGAGGCCGCCGAGTTGAAGGACTGGTTCAGCAGGGACCTGATCGTGCTGACGCCGTACCGGATCCGCGAGGACACGGTGCCGCTGCCGCAGCGGGTGATCCGCACCGTGGGCACCATCGAGGGCGTGCGCGGCCTGGTCGGCGGTCGGGTGATCATCGAGTGCATGACCAGCATGCGGCGGCACGGGGTCACTCCCGAGGACCTGCCCAAGCTGCGGGCGGCCATCGACGACGTCCGGGTCGAGGGCTTCGCCGTGCACCTGCCGATGGACCGGCCGGAGGGGATAGACCCGCTGGCCGAGACCGCGCGGTGGGTGGACCTGCTCCGCTCTGCGGGGCTGCCGCTGCAGCGGATGTTCGTCAGCCACCTCCGCAAGGAGGAGGTCGCCGAACTGGCGATGCGCTACCCGGACGTGCACTTCCGCTCGCGCATCGGCACCCAGCTGTGGCTCGGCGACCACGGCGCGATCGACAGCCGCGGGACGGTCATGGACGTCCACGCGATGGCCAAGGGCGACCGCTTCGGCTACCGCCAGCACCGCGCCTCCGGCGACGGCCACCTGCTGGTGGTCGCCGGCGGGACGGCCCACGGGGTGGGGCTCGAAGCCCCCAAGAACCTCTCCGGCCTCACCCCGCGCGCCAAGAACCTCGCCCGCGCCGGGTTGGCCACCCTCAACCGGACGGCTTCGCCGTTCAGTTGGAACGGCTCCAAGGTCGCCTTCGCGGAACCCCCGCACATGCAGGTGTCCCTGCTGTGGCTCCCGGGCGAGATCCAGCCCCCGCAGGTGGGCGAGGAACTCAAGGCGACCCTGCGGCACACGACGACACTCTTCGACCGGATCGTGGACCAGGGCTGAGCTGGGCAAATGCTGGGACCATATCTTCCAGATACGGTCCCAGACCTGTCACATGAGCACATAGACCGGGTTGCCGATCCCCGGGGTCACCCCGACCTGCCGAATGCAACCGTGCCGACGCAAAAACCCAACGGCTT
>NZ_BBPM01000049.1:0-41649 GCF_000787775.1 Streptacidiphilus carbonis
GGGGAGCGGGCGCCGGCGTCGGCGCCGGAGTCGGCACAGGGGCTGCGGGGAGCGCCGCAGCGGGCGCGGGCGCCGGGGTGGGCTGCCGCCCGGGCGGCAGGGTCGGGGTCGGGGGGACCGGGGCGGGCGTCTCGGCGGCAGGGTGTTCGGACACGCCCCAGGAGACCCAGCGCGGGGCGGCTCCGGTCTCCATCAGCCCCCGCTGCTGTGCCGCGTCGGCGATCCAACGGCTGTCCGACACCTTCTCGGCCTCGGGCACGGCTTGGACCTCGACCTCGACCTCGACTTCGGCGTCGGCGTCGGCGTCGGCCACGGCCTTGACCTCGGCTAGGGGCCCGGCCGCCCGGGGTTCGGGCAGCGTCCCGGTCTCGTCCAGGAAGAACGGCCCGGACTGCTCCACCGCAGCGCCCAGCCGGGGCAGCGTCCGCTGCGGCACGAACGGTTCGGGTTCGGGCTCGGGTCCGGGTTCGGGTTCGGGCAGCGCCACCTCGGCGTCGTCCGGCGCCTGCCCCGTCTCCGGGCGGCCCGCCCGTACTGGCGGCGGGACAAAGCGCATCGTCGGTCCGCCCGGCCGGGCCGCCGCCCTCGGCGGCGGCAGCACCTCGCCCGGCCCGGGCGCCGGGCGGCTCGTCCCCGGCAGCCAGCCCAGCCCGTCCCAGTAGCGGACGAACCCGGGGATCGAGGGGTCGGGGTAATAGCCGGCCGAAGGGTCGGTCTCGGGGCCAGCGCTGGGTGGGACAGCCGTCATCGGGAAGGACCTGCTCCGTCTTCGTCCGGGTTGCCGGGCGGCGGCGGTGCAGGCACCAGGCACGCCACGTCGTCGAGCAGTCACAAAGCGTAGTACCACCGCAGGGCCGTAAGGGCGAGATGCCCCACAAACCGCGAAAGAAGCGCACGGAGTGGTGTAAGAGTGCGGCCGCGCACCGCTCTTCTCCACTACCGGCGACGGAGCACCGTCGCCGGTCCGGCGGAGAAGAGGAATGAGCCATGGACAGGGAGAACCCGGGAAGCACAGGACCCGCTGGGGACGCCGAGCGGAGCGCGGACACCAGCGCCGACACCAGCGCGGACACCAGCGCCGAGATCGGTGCTGACGTCGGTGCCGACGTCGGCGAGGTCAGGGAGGAGCTCCGGGTGAACCTGATCCTCTCGCCGGAGCGCAGCGTCCCGGTCCCGGCCCGGTTCTGCTACCTCACCGACGACCCCTACGCCGTGCACATCACCTTCCACCTGGGCCAGGACTCCCCGGTGACCTGGGTGTTCGCCCGGGACCTGCTGGTGGAGGGGATGTTCCGGGCCTGCGGCCACGGTGATGTGCGGATCTGGCCGACCCGGCAGGGCGGCCGCAATGTCATCTGCCTGGCGCTCAGCTCGCCGGCCGGCGACGCGCTGATCGAGGCCCCGGCCGGGGCGGTGGCCTGTTGGCTGGAGGGCGCGCTGCGGCTGGTGCCGCCGGGCCGTGAGGAGGCCGGTCTGGACATGGACGGTGCCCTGGCCGCGCTCCTGGCCGGACACTGATGCCCGGCCGTGCGCCCCCGCCCCGGGGCACCGCCGCCGCTCCGCCCCGCCGAACGGCGGGGCGCGGGTGCGTCAGCGGGCCAGCGCGTCCTGCGAGGGGGTCTGCGCCTGCCCCGGCAGCCGGCCGCTGTCCGGGCGCTGTGGGTCGGGCCTCGGCCCCGCCGCCCTCATCCGGTTCCGGTGCCGGCGCAGCCGCTCCCCCGCCAGGGCCAGGAAGGCCAGGCCGACCAGCGGGTAGAGCGCTGCGAAGGGCTGCAGCAGGTAGGAGATGTGCAGATTGCTGAGGCCCTTGTGCGGGACCAGCCACATCGCGAAGGAGCAGAACGCCAGCCCGGTCGCGATCAGCGTGCCGCGCCAGACCCTGCGCCGCTTGGGCGTCCCGGCCCGGGCCCGGGCCCGGGCCCTGGCGCGCTCCTCGGACGCCTCGGCCGCGAGCAGCACCACCATGGGCACGCACCAGATCCAGTGGTGGGTCCAGCTGATCGGGGAGACCAGCACCGCCGTGATCGCCACGCACAGCACCGACCAGGCCCGGGCCCGGGGGAAGCCGACGGCGTTGCGGTGGATGCCGACGGCGACGGCCAGTCCGGCGATCCCGACCACCGCGGTGAGCAGCAGCGCGACGATCCCGCCGTTCTGGGTGTGCAGCGCGCGCTCGACCAGTCCGCGCAGGGACTGGTTGTCGACGATGTACTCCTTGCCGACCCGGCTGGTGTCGAAGACGTACTTGGTCCAGAACTTCTCGGAGGCGCCCGGCATCAGCGCGAAGCCCAGCAGCATGGTCGCCAGGCAGGTGAGCCCGGCCGTGACGGCGGCCCTGATCCTGCCGCTGAGCAGCAGGTACACGGCGAAGAACCCGGGGGTGAGCTTGATCGCGGCGCCGAGGCCGATGGCGACGCCCTTGCTTCGCCTGCCGTCCGGACGGGTGAGGTCGTAGAGCACCAGCACGCCGAGCACCAGGTTGATCTGGCCGTAGCGCAGTGTGGTGAACACGGGTTCGAGCCACACGCCGAGGCCGACGGCGAGGAACACCAGGGCCGGGCGCATGGCCTTGCGCGGCCAGCCCGCCAGCACGGCGGAGAGGTAGCCGAACACGCCGAGGACGACCAGGTTGCCCGCGGTTACCAGGACCCGGAGCAGCCCGACCGGCAGCCACGCGGTCGGGGTGAACAGCATCGCGGCGAACGGCGGGTAAGTGGCCGGGAGCTTCCACTCGCTGACCCGGATGTCGTAGAGGTTGCCGCCGTGCGCGACCGCGGCGCCCTCGGCCCGGTAGACCACCATGTCGACCATGCTCACGCCGACCAGGTGACGGACCAGGGCATAGAGGACGAGCGAGCCCAGACCGACCAGGAAAGCGATGCGGGTCTCCCGCCGCGGGGCCTCCCGCAGCGCGTTCACGACTCCGTCGAAGGCGGCCCTGGGGGCAGAGGCTCTGCCCTTCGCGCGGGCCTTTCCGGCGTCCCAACCGAGACTCGTCACGCAATACTCCTTGTCACCAACCCTGCGTGACCCTAGCGGATCGCCGCTCCCGCCCGATGGGGCCATCGGGTAATCATGCCAGTTTGTAGACGAACCCACCCGGCCCCGGTGCGACCACCCCCGAAGAGACGGACGGGGCCCCCGGGCTGGTTCCCAGGAAGCCCCGTCACCGCCTACCCGACCTCAGCCGGTGTAAGCGCCGAATGCCTTGGCGAAGGCGTACGTGGACTGGACGATGCTGCTGCAGCTGGCGTCGGCCCAGGCCTGGGCGCCACCGGAGCACTGCTTGTCCCGGGTGGCGGACCACATGGACAGCCAGGCCAGGTGCTTGCTCGACGCGAAGGCCGCCACCTGCTGGGCGTCGGCGACGGTGAAGACCTCGGTGTTGGTGTCGTTGACGCCGATCATCGGGGTCACCGCGACGTGCTTCCAGGCGTCCGCGTCGGAGAGCCCGAAGATGCTCTTCACCTGGGCCTGGGTGGCCGTCGCCGCGTCGATCGCGTAGGTACCCATCCGGCCGCTGGGGCTGGGCGCGGCGCTGTCGCCGTAGTCCATGGCCATGATGTTGACGGCGGACACGGCCACGCCGTTGGTCTTGGCGTTCTGCAGCAGGTCGGTGCCGGACTGGACCAGGCCGGAGGGCAGCACCGGCAGGGTGAAGGAGACCTCCAGCGTCTTGCCGGCCGCCTTGGCGGTCGCCTGGAGCTGGGCGATGGCCTGGTCGCGGCGGGTGATCCCGGCGGTGTCGGTGGTCGCCGCGCCCTCGATGTCGAAGTCGACCTTGGTCAGGCCGTAGGCGCTGATGACCTTCTGGTAGGCCGCCGCCAGCGAGGAGGCCGAGGTGCAGGACTCGGCCAGCTCGGTGCCGTTGGCGCCGCCGAAGGACACCCGGACGTCGCCGCCGGCCTTGCGCAGCGCGGCTATCTGCCCGGGCACGCCGGTGTTGTCCAGCGCGCCGACCCCGCCCCACTCCGGCGTGCAGCTGCTGCCGGCGGTGATGAAGGCCAGGTTGTAGTTCTTCGCACCGCCGGCCGCGGAGGCCGCGGCGGTGTCGAAGGCGGGATACAGAGAGGTGTCGACATACGGCGAGAACCCGCTGGTGGCGGCGGTGCCGCTGCCGGACCCGCTGCCGGCCGTCGCACTGGGGGTGGGCGTGGCCGTCGCGGACCTGGACGCGCCGGCGCCGGCGCTGGCGCTGGGCTTCGCCGAGGCGGAGGCGCTGGGCTTGGCGGTGGTGGCGCCGGCGCTCGGCGCGGCACTGGCGGTGGTCGGCTGCCCGCTCGGGGTGGGGGCGCTGCCGGTGGAGCAGTCGGCCCCGTTGATGGTGCAGCCGGTCGGGGCGCCGGAGCCGCTGACGACGAAGCCGACGACCGCGTGCTGCCCGGCGGTGAGGGTGCTGTCCCAGTTCGCCGGGGTGACCGTGATGTGCTGGCCGCTCGCGGTGAAGGTGGCGTTCCACAGCGAGCTGATCTTCGCTCCGGCCGGCAGGTCGAAGCTCAGCTTCCAGTCGCTGATGGAGCCGGAACTGCTGTTGCTGACGTCGTACTGACCGCTGTAGCCGTTGCCCCAGTCACTGGTGGTCGAGTACACCGCGCCGACGGTCGCCGCACTGGCACTGGTCGCGAGGGCGACCACGGTGCCGCCGACGAGGGCCACCGCTGCGGCCGACGCACCGAGGACGGTGCTGCGGCGGGAACGGCGGCGGCGCGAGCCTGCGGGCCTGGCATGTGACGTCATACGGAAACTACCTCCGATGGGTTCCTGGAGGCCGGGCCCCGTGGGGGAAGGCGCCGTGGCATCGCCTTCCTGACACGGCGTCACCGACGGCCCTCGGACCCGGCCGCAGCCGACGCTATCTGCCGGACCCACCCGCGGAACGGCTGCTCAGACAGGGGTAGAGGTCCCTTAGGACGCCGTTAAGGAACCCGCGGCTCCGGATGCCGGCCGCGAACCGTGAATGGCTGGGCACGCAGTTCCCCGCGCCCCGACGGGGCTGCAACTGAACCGCCGTGGGCTGGTTGCACCAGGGGCGCGGGGAACTGCGCGCCCGGCCAGGCACGCGCCGAAGCCGAAGAACAAGCCCTACCGCACCAGGCGGACCCGCGGCGACGGACGACGCCGGCTCCGGCCCCCGGCAGGCCGCCCCGCGTCCACCGCGGTGTGGAGGCGGACCCGGATCTCCGTCCCGCCGAGGATCGCCGAGCGGCCGACCTCCACCTCGCCCCCGGTCGCCTCGGCGACCCTCCGCACGATGTCCAGGCCCAGCCCGGTGGAGCCGGCCCCGCCGACCCCGTGGCCACGGCGCATCGCCGCCGCCGTGTCCTCAATGCCGGGGCCGGCGTCGGAGACCAGGACGATCACCGCGTCGGCGGCCCGGTGCACATCCACGGTGAACGCGGTGCCCTCCGGCGTGTGCCGGAAGATGTTGCCGAGCAGCGAGTCCAGGGCCGCGCCCAGGTCCGCCGAGGCCACCGGCACCAGGGCCGGCGGCGCCCCGGGGTCGGCGCCGGACAGTCGCCAGCTCCGGCCCTCGTCCTCGGCCAGGGCCGACCAGAAGTCCACCCGGTCCCGGATCGCCTCGGCGGCGTCGCAGGACAGCGGCTCAGGGGCGGCGTCCTCGTCGCCCGACCCCGCTCCCTCACCGGGGAGCAGCCCCTGCCCGCGGCTGCGGGCCGTATGGATGATCTGGTCGACCTCGCGTTCCAACTGGTCGACGGCGTGCCGGGTGTGCTCGGCGGCGTCGCCCTGGCCCAGCGCGGCGGCGTTCAGCCGCAGCACGGTCAGCGGGGTGCGCAGCCGGTGCGACAGGTCGGCGGCGAGCTCGCGCTCGGCGGCGACGAGCCGCACCACCCGGTCGGCCATGGCGTTGAAGGCGGCGGCCGCGTCCCGCAGCTCCGGCGGCGAGTCGTCCGCCTGCGGGACCCGTACCGCGAGGTCCCCCGCGCCCAGCGCCCGCGCGGCGCCGGCCAGCCTGCGGGCCGAGCCGACGATCCGGGTGCCCAGCCGGTCGGCGACCAGCACCGAGATCAGCACCAGCGCCAGCGCCACCCCGGTCAGCACCAGCCAGGCGGTGACCACGCCCTGGCTGAGCGCGGCGTCGGGGATGAACACCTCGACCACGGCGACCCCGCCGCTGCCTACCGCGACCGGTTCCAGGTAGGCGAAGCCGCCGGGGACCCCGGTGCTGACCGGATGCCCGGCCGCGATGGCGCCGAGGATCTGGGCCTGAGTGGCGCGCGGCTGCCCGATCGTGGCCAGCCCGGTGGCCGTGCCGCCGGTGCTGCTGCCGCCGGCGGTGCCGCTGCCGTTCGTCCGGCCGGGGACGTGCACCGCCAGCATCCCGGCCGCGCCGGCCTGGGTGCTGGCCAGGGCCCGGGTGAGCTCGGCGGGGTCGCCGGTGATGGCCAGCGCCGGGCCGATGGCTGCCGCCTGCCGCTCCGCACCGCTGAAGGCCCGGTCGCGGGCGGTCTCCCGGACCATCAGGCCGAGCGGCAGCAGAAAGGCCAGCGCCACCATCGTGGTGACCGCGACGCAGACCTTCACCAGCGCCCACCTCACGGCGTCGGCTCCGGCCCCGCCCCGGAGTCGGCAGCGGGGACGTCCAGGCGCACGCCCACCCCGCGCACCGTGTGCAGATAGCGGGGCCGCGACGCGGTCTCGCCGAGCTTGCGGCGCAGCCATGACAGGTGCACATCGATGGTCTGGTCGGTCCCGTACGGCTGCCGCCACACCTCGGCGAGCAGCTCCCGCCGGGAGACCACCACGCCGGGGCGGCCCGCGAGGAAGGCCAGCAGGTCGAACTCGCGCCGGGTCAGATCGAGCGCGGCGCCGTCCAGCAGCACCTCGCGCCGCTGCAGGTCGATCCGCAGCCCGCCGACCTGCAGGTGCTGCCCGGATCCCGGGGCCGTCCCGGAGCGGCGCAGCACGGCGGCCATCCGGGCGCTGAGGTGCTCCCCGGAGAAGGGCTTGACCAGGTAGTCGTCGGCCCCGGCGTTGAGCAGCCGGACGATCTCGTTCTCGTCGTCGCGCGCGGTGGAGATGATCACCGGGACGTCGGTGAGGCCGCGGATCATCTTCAGCGCCTCGCTGCCGTCCAGGTCGGGCAGGCCGAGGTCGAGGATCACCACGTCACAGCCGACCTGCGCGACCTCGCGCAGCGCCTCCAAGGCGGTGCCGACGCTGCGCACGGCATGGCCCGCCCCGGTCAGGTGCCGGATCAGGGCGGAACGCACGAACGGGTCGTCCTCGACCACCAGGACAGTCGCCATGAACAGTGAAGGTAGCCCATTCGGGTCAAGCCGTGCCCGCGCGCCATACTGAGGCCCGTGCGCAGAGGACTGGTACGGGCAGCGGCATGGACCGGGGCTACCGCGGCAGCGGTGTCCGTGTCCTGGTTCGGCGTGCACCGGGTGCTGCGGGACGGCTCCTACGAGCAGCCGAGTGCGCTGGTGGTGGCGGTGGCCACCCCCACCAGCGCGTCGCCCACTCCCCCGCCGCTGCCGACCTCCATCGGCTCGGCGGTGACCATCCCGTCCCCGAGCCGGTCGCCCACGCCGAGCCGCTCCGGTTCCACGACGCCGTCCCGCAGCCCGTCGGCCCCCGCGTCCGCGAGCCCCCCGCCGACCGCTTCCGCGACCTCCGGCACCATCCAGACCTTCACCCGCCCCGGCGGCCGCATAGTCGTCGACATGGGCGCCGCCTCCGCCGGCCTGGTCTCCGTCACCCCGGACCCGGGCTGGTCCTGGCACCAGTGGACCACCAGCACCTGGCTCCGCGTGGACTTCCAACAGGACGGCAGCGGCACCGACTCGATCTTCTACGTCACCTGGAACGGCCACCCCCCGCTGGTCCAGACCGGCACCGGCTGAGCCCCGCCAGGGGCGCGAGGAACAGCGCGACAGGCCATCAATCATGGTGCGCTGTTGCGCACGCAGTCAGAAGACCTTCCCCGGGTTCAAGATCCCCAACGGATCGAACGCCGCCTTGATCCGCCGTTGCAGCTCGACCCCGACCGGCCCGATCTCCCGCGCAAGCCACTCCCGCTTCAGCAGTCCCACCCCGTGCTCCCCGGTGATCGTCCCGCCCAGTTCGAGCCCCAACCCCATGATCGCGTCGAACGACTCCCTGGCCCGCGCGGTCTCCTCCGGATCCGCCGCGTCGAACACCACCACCGGATGGGTGTTCCCGTCCCCCGCATGCGCGACCACACCGATCGTCAGGTCGAAGCGCTCCGCGATCTCGGCGACCCCGTTGATCATCTCGGCCAGCGCCGACCGGGGCACCGCCACATCGTCGACCATCGTGGTGCCCAGCGTGTCCATCGCCGTCAGCGACAGCCTCCGCGCCTGGAGCAGCAGCTCCGACTCGGCGCTGTCCGCCGCCGGGACGACCTCCGTGGCGCCGTTCGCAGAACAGATCTCCCCGGCCGCGGCCAGGTCGGCCACCGGGTCCAGGGTGTCGAAGGCGATCAGCAGCAGCGCCGCCGTGGAGTCCGGCAGGCCCATCTGCGCCATGGCGTTGACGGCCCGTACCGAGACCGTGTCCATCAGCTCCATCAGCGACGGAGTGAACCCGGCCTCCATCACCGCGCACACCGCCGCGCACGCGGCGTCGGTGCTGGGGAACTCCGCCGCCAGCGCGAGTTGCGGCGGCGGGCTGGGCCGCAGGGCCAGGGTCGCGCCGACGACCACGCCGAGGCTGCCCTCGGAGCCGACCAGCAGCCGGGTCAGGTCGTACCCGGCCACCCCCTTGGCCGTGCGGCGCCCGGTCCGCAGCAGCTCGCCGTCGGCCAGCACCACGTCCAGGCCGAGCACGTACTCGCTGGTGGTGCCGTACTTGACGCAGCACAGGCCGCCCGAGGCGGTGCCGATGTTGCCGCCGATGGTGCAGCTCTCCCAGCTGGACGGGTCGGGCGGATAGGTCAGCCCGTGCGCCCCCACGGCCTGCGACAGCGCCGCGTTGACGACGCCGGGCTCGACCACGGCGATCCGGTTCACCGGGTCGATCTCCAGGATCCGGTTCATCCGCACCAGCGACAGCAGGATGCAGCCGTCCACGGCGTTGGCCGCCCCCGAGAGCCCGGTGCGCGCCCCCTGCGGCACCACCGGCACCCGCAGCGCCGTGGCGGTCCGCATCACATGCCTGACCTGGTCGACCGTGTCCGGGAACACCAGCACCGCCGGGTTCCCGCTGGCGCAGAACCCGGCCATGTCCTGGCGGTAGGAGGCGGTCACCTCGGGGTCGATGACGACCGCGGCCTCCGGCAGGCCCTCCCTGAGCAGGTCGACCAGGTCACTCATGGCGTCTTCTCCCACCTGGAGCGTTACGGAGTTGCGGGCTTGCCCTGCCCATACAGCCAGGTCGCGAAGAGCGAGTCCAGCCTCTCACCGGAGATCTTCTCGCTGAGTGCGACGAACTGCGCGCTGTCGCCGTGACCGTAGCGGCGCTCGCCCGCCCAGGTCCGCAGGATCGCGAAGAACGCCTTGTCGCCGACGGTCTCCCGGAGCTTCTCCAGCACCATGGCGCCGCGCTCGTAGGGCGGGGTGCCGAAGATGTTCGCGGCGCTGCCCGGGTCGCCCGCCGGGAAGGACCACAGGTCGTTGGTGGCCGGCAGGGCGTAGTCGGCGGCGAGCCGCGCGGCGGTGCCGGGCCCGCCGTGCTGGGCGTCCCAGAGCCATTCGGCGTAGGTCGCGAAACCCTCGTTCAGCCAGATGTCCTTCCAGCGGTCCAGGCTGACCGAGTCGCCGAACCACTGGTGCGCCGTCTCGTGGACCAGGGTGTCGATGTCCGGCGCGCGGTCGTAGATCGGCCTGGTCTGGGTCTCCAGGGCGTAGCCGACGCCGTGGGCGTGCTCGACGATGGCGCCGGCCGCGTCGAACGGGTACCGGCCGAAGAGCGTGCTCTCCCAGGCGACCACCGCCGGGATCTGCGCCAGCACGGGTGCCGCCGCCTTGGCCTCGGCCGGGTCGACCGCGTTGTAGACGGGCAGGCCGGACGCGGTTCGGTAGCTCTGCACCTGGAACTTCCCGATGCTGGCGGTGGCCAGATAGGCCGCCATCGGGCTGGTCTCGCGCCAGTCGAAGGTGGTCCGGCCGTTGCTGGCGCACTGGCTTTCGAGGCGGCCGTTGGAGACGGCGCTCCAGCCGTCGGGGACGGTGACCGCGATCTCGTAGGTCGACTTGTCGAGCGGGTGGCTGTTGCTGGGGAACCAGGTCATCGCGCCCTGCGGCTCACCGGCGACGAACACCGAGCCGTCCTTCTGGGTGATCCAGCCGTCGGCCGAGCCGTCCGGGTCGGTGACGTCCTTCGGCACCCCCGCGTAGGTGATCACGGTGCTGAAGCTCCGGCCCCTGGGGAGCGCGTGCGCGGGCGTGACCTTGAGCTTCACGCCGCTGCGGCTGAACGCCGCCTTCCGGCCGTCGACCGTCACACTGCTGACGGTCAGTCCGGACAGGTCCAGGAAGAAGGAGCTGAGCTTCTGTGTCGCCGTCGAGGTGAGCACCGCCGTCGCGTCGAGGCGTCGGGACGCGGGTGCGTAGCCGAGGTCCAGCCGGTAGTGGACGACGTGGTAGCCGCCGTCCCCGGACTGCGGGAAGTACGGGTCACCGGCGGTGGGCGCGCCGGGCGCGGCGCCGCCCCCCTGGGAGGCACCTGCCAGGAGGGCGGCGAGTACGGGAGTCGCAGCGAGGGCGAGGAGGCGGCGAGCGATCATCCAGGCAGCCTAGGCCCGCTTAGAACTGATGACCAGTCACCGCCTCCCGGTTCGCCCGACCGGTCACAGGTTGCCGCGGCGCTCCTGCTCGCGCTCGATGGCCTCGAACAGCGCCTTGAAGTTTCCCTTGCCGAAGCCCATCGAGCCATGGCGCTCGATCAGCTCGAAGAAGACCGTCGGCCGGTCCTGCACCGGCTTGGTGAAGATCTGCAGCAGGTAGCCGTCCTCGTCCCGGTCGGCCAGGATCTTCAGCTCGCGCAGCTGCTCCAGCGGCACCCGGGTCTCACCGACCCACTCGCCGAGGGTGTCGTAGTAGGAGTCGGGCGTGTCCAGGAACTCCACCCCGGCCGCGCGCATCGCCCGGACCGTCGCCACGATGTCGTTGGTCGCCAGCGCCAGGTGCTGGACCCCGGGGCCGCCGTAGAACTCCAGGTACTCGTCGATCTGCGACTTCTTCTTGGCCGCGGCCGGCTCGTTCAGCGGGAACTTCACCTTGCGGCTGCCGTCCGCGACGACCTTGGACATCAGCGCGGAGTACTCGGTGGCGATGTCGTCGCCGACGAACTCCTTCATGTTGGTGAAGCCCATGACCCGGTTGTAGAAGGACACCCACTCGTCCATCCGCCCCAGCTCCACATTGCCCACGCAGTGGTCCACCGCCTGGAACCAGCGCATTCCGGGGGAGCCCCCCGGACCCCCGGTCCTGGCCGGCGGCTCCACCAGCGGCGTACGGGCCACGAAGCCGGGCAGGTAGGGCCCGTCGTAGCCGCTGCGGTCCACCAGGGTGTGCCGGGTCTCGCCGTAGGTGGCGATCGCGGCCAGCACCACCGTGCCGTGGTCGTCCTTCAGCTCGTACGGCTCCGCCAGACTGGTCGCGCCGTGGGCGACGGCATAGGCGTGGGCGGCGTAGACGTCGGGGACCTCGATGGCCAGGTCGACCACCCCGTCCCCGTGCGCGGCGACATGCTGGGCCAGGAACGCCCCGCGCTCGGTGGCGGGCTTCACCACCGAGGTGAGGACGAAGCGGGCCGAGCCCGACTCCAGCACGTACGAGGCGGTCTCCCGCTCGCCCGTCTCCGGACCGGAGTACGCGACCAGCCGCATTCCGAACGCCGTGGAGTAGTAGTGCGCGGCCTGCTTGGCATTGCCGACCGCGAAGACGATCGCGTCCATGCCCTTCACAGGGAACTCGTCAGTCATGGCGTCCTCCAGCTGTGGGATGCGGATGCCGGTACCGTCTCTCCCCCGCCGACACTGCGCAACTGTGCCGTGAAACGCTGAACACGGTGTACAGCTGGGCCAGCCGTACCCCATTCTCGATATACATTCTGCACACCTGGAGACCTCCGTGCCCGCAGCCCCCGGGATCGACCCGCTGGACGCCGCCCTGCTCGCCCTGCTCGCCGAGGAGCCCCGGCCCGGGGTGCTGGAGTGCTCGCGCCGCCTCGGCGTCGCGCGCGGCACCGTCCAGGCCCGACTCGATCGGCTGCGGGCCAACGGGGTGATCCGCAGCTCGGCGCCGCAGTTGGACCCGGCCGCCCTCGGCTACCCGGTCACCGCCTTCGCCACCCTGGAGATCTCCCAAGGTCAGGGGGCCGACGTCCGGGCCCATCTGGCCTCGGTGCCCGAGGTGCTGGAACTGCACACCATCACCGGCCAGGGCGACATGCTCTGCCGGATCGTGGCCCGCTCCAATGCTGATCTCCAGCGGGTGATCGACCGGGTTGTGGGGTTTGATGGCATTGTCCGGGCTTCAACCGCAATCGCCCTGGAAAATCCGGTTCCGTTCCGGGTGCTCCCGCTGGTCGAGCAGGCCGCCCGGGACTGACGGCACGAGCTGACGCCACGACAGAGAGGCTGGAGGAAGAGCCGGGTGAACTTCTGGGACTACGTCAGCAGCCGCCAGGACCAGCTGGTATCGGACACCTTCCAGCACGCCAGCGCCGTGTTCCAGTGCATGGTCGTCGCCGTCGTCCTCGGGGTCGGCATCGGCGCGCTGACCTACCGCAGCGACCGCGCCGGACGGATCGCCACCCTGGCCACCGGCACCGTCCTGACCATCCCCTCCTACGCCCTGCTCGGCCTGCTGATCCCGGTCCTGGGCCTGGGCGTGCCGCCGACCGTCACCGCCCTGGTGCTGTACGCGCTGCTGCCGATCGTGCGGAACTCCGTGGTCGGACTGCGCGGGGTGGACCCGGCACTGGTGGACGCGGCGCGCGGGATCGGGATGACCGGGGCGGCCCGGCTGCTGCGGGTGGAGCTGCCGATCGCCTGGCCCACCATCCTCACCGGCATCCGGGTGTCCACCCAGATGAGCATGGGCATCCTCGCCATCGCCGCCTACGCCTCGGGACCGGGGCTGGGCAACGAGATCTTCAGCGGGATCGCCGGCCTCGGCAGCGCCAACGCGCTCAACGAGGTGGTCGCCGGAACCGTGGGCATCGTCCTGCTCGCATTCGTCTTCGACGCCGCGCTCGTGCTGCTGGGGCGCCTGACCGTATCGGCGGGTATCCGTGCCTGACGCCTCGTCCAGTCCGTCCGCAGTCGGCTCCGCGCCTGCCCCGCTGGTGACCAACACCGCGCCGATCACCGGGGCCACCATCGAGCTGGAGAACCTGACCAAGCGCTACCCGGGCAACGCCAACCCCTCGGTGGACTCGGTCAGCATGGAGATCGGCGCCGGCGAGACGGTGATCCTGGTCGGCCCGTCCGGCTGCGGCAAGAGCACCACCCTGCGGATGATCAACCGG
This sequence comes from Streptacidiphilus carbonis, assembly GCF_000787775.1. GTDB lineage: Bacteria > Actinomycetota > Actinomycetes > Streptomycetales > Streptomycetaceae > Streptacidiphilus > Streptacidiphilus carbonis. The sequence goes on from NZ_BBPM01000049.1 coordinate 13,462, forward strand.
CTGATCGAGCCCAGCTCCGGCCGGATCCGGATCAACGGCGAGGACGTCACCGACATCGACCCCGTGAAGCTGCGCCGCCGGATCGGCTACGCCATCCAGTCCTCCGGACTGTTCCCGCACCTCACCGTCGCCGAGAACATCGCCCAGGTGCCGAAGATGATCGGCTGGGGCAGGCAGCGGATCAAGGACCGGGTCGAGGAGATGCTGGACCTGGTCGGCCTGGACCCCCGCGAGTTCCACGACCGCTACCCGCGCCGGCTCTCCGGCGGCCAGCAGCAGCGGGTCGGCGTGGCCCGGGCGCTGGCCGCCGACCCGCCGGTGCTGCTGATGGACGAGCCCTTCGGCGCGGTGGACCCGATCACCCGGGACCACCTCCAGGACGAGCTGATCCGGCTCCAGCACGAGCTGCACAAGACCATCGTCTTCGTCACCCACGACTTCGACGAGGCCATCAAGCTGGGCGACCGCATCGCGGTGCTGCGCGAGCAGTCGCACATCGCCCAGTTCGACACCCCCGAGGCCATCCTCACCAACCCCGCCGACGACTTCGTCTCCGGATTCGTCGGCGCCGGCGCGGCCCTGAAGCGGCTCAACCTGACCCGGGTCCGCGACGTCGGCGTCGCCGACTTCCCGGCCGTCGACGTCGACGAACCGCTGCAGAACCTGCTCGACCGGTTCCGCACCGGCGGCGCCAACGAGATCCTGCTGCTGGACCGCCGCTCCCGCCCGTACAAGTGGCTCCGCCGCGGCGACCTGAGTCGGGCCCGCGGCTCACTGGCCCGGGCCGGAGCGCTGGTCAGCCACACGGTCAGCGTCGACGCCACGCTGCGGGACGCGCTGGAGGCGGTGCTCACCGACAACGGCGGCCGGGTCGCGGTCACCGGACGGCGCGGCGAGTACGTCGGCGTCGTCGACATGGAGACATTGCTGAACTCGGTGCACGAGCTGCTGGAGGCGGACCGGCTCACCGCCCTGGAGCACCGCGAGGAACTGGCCGGGATCCAGGAGTCGCAGCAGCACCAGCGGGCCGTGCTGGAGGGCGACCCGGACGCGACCGGCGGCGGGGCACCGGGAGGCGGAGCATCGGGAGGGGGCGCACCGGTAGGCGGAGCCGGGGGTGAGCGCCCGTACTCCAGTGCTCCGGGGGGCGACCCCCCGGACCCCCACGGAACCACCGGGTGGCGGCCGTGAAGCCCTCGGAATCCGCTCAGCCGACCCGGACCCCGACCCCGACTCCGCCCCGGACACCGACCCGGACCCGGACCCGGTGGGACCGGATCACCAAGGGCAAACTGCTGGTCACCCCGCTGGTGCTGCTCGCGCTGCTGCTGGCGCTCTACCTGTGGATCACCAATGTCCCGCTGGACTCCATCGAGAAGAACTCGCTCAACGGCGGCCAGGTCCGGCTCTACCTGTGGCAGCAGATCGAACTGACCGCGATCTCCACCTTCTTCGTCCTGGTCATCGCGCTGCCGCTGGGCATCCTGCTCAGCCGCGGGTTCGCCCGGCCGGCCGCCCCGGTGGCCATCGCCCTGGCCAACCTGGGCCAGGCCACCCCCGCCATCGGCCTGCTGGCGCTGCTCACCTTCTGGCTGGGCATCGGCCAGCGCACCGCCCTGATCGGCATGGTCGCCTACGCGGTGCTGCCGGTGCTCAGCAACACCATGGCCGGGCTGCGGGCGATCGACCCGACCCTGCTGGACGCCGCCCGCGGCATCGGCATGTCCCCGGTCGGCGTGCTCAGCCGGGTGGAGCTGCCGCTGGCCGTGCCGCTGATCCTGGCCGGGGTCCGCACCGCGCTGATCCTCAACGTCGGCACCGGCACCCTGGCCGCCTTCGCCGGCGGCGGCGGGCTGGGCAACCTGATCACCGCAGGCATCACCACCCAGCGGACCCGGGTGCTCATCGTGGGCGCGGTGCTGACGGTGTGTCTGGCCCTGCTGGTGGACTGGCTGGCCTCACTGGCCGAGCTCCGGCTGAGCCCGCGCGGCCTGGAGGTCAGCCGGTGAGGACCCGCAGCCGCAGCCGGGCCCGGGCGCTGGCGTTCCCGCTCGCGCTGCTGCTCGCGCTCGCGCTGTCCGGCTGCGGGCTGCACAGCGGCACCGAGATCCCCGAGGACCTGCTCCCCGGCTCGCTGGGCCAGGGCCGGCCGCTGAAGGGGGTCACCCTCACCATCGCGTCCAAGAACTTCACCGAGAACGTGATCCTCGCCGAGATGATCGGCCTGGTCTGGACGGCCGCCGGGGCCCATGTCATCGACAAGACCAACATCTCCGGCTCCATCGGCGCCCGGCAGGCCATCGTCTCCGGCACCGCCGACGGCATGTACGAGTACACCGGCACCGGCTGGATCACCTACCAGGGCAACACCGAGCCGATCACCGACCCGCAGAAGCAGTGGCAGGCGGTGCACGACGCCGACCTGGGGAACGGCGTCACCTGGCTGCCGCAGTCCCGGCTCAACGACACCTACGCGCTGGCCGGCAACGCCGCCAACGTCGGCAGGCACCACCTGACGAACCTCTCCGACGTGGCCGCGCTCTCCCGGTCCGACCCGTCCGCGCTCACCCTGTGCGTCGACAACGAGTTCGCCGTCCGCGACGACGGCCTCAGCGGTATGGAGAAGGCGTACGGGATGCGCATCCCCAAGTCCAACATCAGGACCATGGACGCCGGCATCGTCTACACGACCCTCGCCGACGGCCACTCCTGCCTGCTGGGCGACGTCTACAGCACCGACGGCCGGATCCCGGCCCTGAAGCTCAAGGTCCTCGACGACGACAGGCACTTCTTCCCCAACTACAACGCCGCCCCGGTGCTCCCCACCAGGACGGTGCAGAAGTACCCGCAGATCCCGGGGCTGCTGAACCCGGTCTCGGCGAAGCTGGACAACACCGTCGCCCAGAGCCTCAACAGCAAGGTGGACGTGGACGGCCAGGACCCGCGGGCGGTGGCCCGGCAGTGGCTGATCGACCAGGGCTTCGTGAAGCCGAAGAGCTGACGGCAGCCGGCTGACACGGAGTCAGTCCAGGTCGGCCAGTCCAGGTCGGTCGGTCCAGGTCAGTCAGGTCAAGCCGGCCAGGTCAGGTCAGGTCAGGTCAGGTCAGGTCAGGTCAGCAGGAGGGCACCGCGCCGCTGCCGCTCTGCAGCGCTTTGAGTGCGTTGAGCGCCTGGTCCAGGGTGTCCACCGGGATCAGCCTCAGCCCCGACGGGGTGTCCGCGCGCGCGTCCGAGCACTCCGAGCTGGGCACCAGGAACACCGTGGCGCCGTCCCGGGCCGCCGCCTTGGTCTTCAGCGCCACCCCGCCGACCTGGGAGACCTTCCCGGCCCCGTCGATCTCGCCGGTCCCGGCGATGTCCGCGCCGTTGGTGAGGTCACCGGCCGAGCCGGCCTTACCGGTTCCGTTGCCGTCCAGCTGGTCGATGATCCCCAGGGTGAACATCAGCCCGGCGCTGGGCCCGCCCACGTCGGCGAGGTTGATGGTGACCTTCACCTTGGCGGCGTCCAGGTGCAGATACCCGAGCGCGGCCGTGGTGGCGGCCGTCTGCGACTGGGTCATCTCCTGCTGGTTGGTCGCGTTGACCTGCTGCACGTTCTGGCCGGACCCGTACACCGCGTTGTGCGGCACGACCGCCTCGCGCGGGTTCGGCCAGGCCTTGATCGCGCTCAGCAGACTGACCGAGTCCTGCGGCGCGGTCGCCTCGATCGTGGTCATCCGCAGCGCCCCGCTGGTCTGCCGGACGGCGGCGCCGGTGATGGTGATCACCTGCTGCGGCTGCTTCCCGTCCACCGCCTTCTCCGGGTAGCTCCCCAGCGTGTTGGCCGTGATCCCGGGATACATGATCGTGAACGGCAGCGGCGCGAACACCGCCACCCCGAGCAGCGCCGCGACCAGCACAGCGCACGCCGTCAGGACCACGGTCCGCCGGGACATCGATGAAGGCAGTGAGAACAACACACCGCGCATCAAAACACACCGCGGGCCTTCGACGCTCCTCAGCCACGCTCCAACCCGGGGGCGCGAGGAACTGCGCGACCAGCGATGCGCCGCCGTGGAGCCCCTCGCGGAGCCGCACCGCGCTCAGCGCAGGGCTTCCGCCACGTCGGCCGCCGCCTCCACCACCCGGGGGCCGACCCGCTCCGGAACCATCCCCCCGAGCATCACCACCCCGACGCACCCCTCGATCCCGCTCAACCCCAGCAGCGCCGCCGCCGCCCCGCACGCCCCGGACCGCTCCTCCGCCCCGCTCGCGACGAACGGCGGCTCCGGCCTCGCCCCGTACGGCAGCGCCCGCGCGGCGAGGATCGCGCGGCCTGCCGCGTTCTCGTCCAACTGGTGCCGCAGCCCGGTCCGGTAGGCCACGTGGAAGTCGGTCCAGCTCGGCTCCACCACGGCCACGACCAGCGCGTCGTTCCCGTCCACCAGGGTCAGGTGCGCGGTCGCCCCAAGGTCCTCGGCCAGGCTCCGCAACGCGGGCAGCGCGGCCTCCCGCAGCAGCGGGTGCACCCGGTGGGCCAGCCGCAGCACCCCCAGGCCGACCCGGGCCCGGCCGCCGATGTCCCGGCGGACCAGGCCGTGCTGCTCCAGGGTCGCCAGCAGCCGGTAGACCACGGTGCGGTTGACGCCGAGGCGCCCGGCGAGCTCGGTGACGGTGAGTCCCCGCTCGGAGTCGGCGAGGAGCTTGAGGACCTGGACGCCCCGGTCCAGGGTCTGCGAAGTCTCGGCGGTCACGGCCTGAGCTCCTCCTCCGCCGGGTGTGTGGTGAGGGAGGAGGCTAGTGAGGTGGCACCGCCCAGCGGAAGGGGTTGTCCAGAATTCGGTCGGCTTCTATCGCTGAGCGAGGAACCGATAGGGGCAATACGGGGCAACCGGACATCCCGCCTTACCGGATCGTAACCGAACTCTGCTTCGTGTCAGGTACCTCAGGAATATGTGCAACCATCCGCGTGACCCACACGTATCAGGTATCGGGTGGTGCACCTTGGCCCACGTCCCGTACAGAGAGTTACTGGTCCATGTCCCCTAGCTCCCGCCGCAAGTCGTCCCGCTCCGCCGCTCAGCGCCGGGGCCAAGGACAGGGTCGCCGCAAACCCAAGAAACGGAGCTCGGGCCCGAAGGCCCTGGCCGCCGTGGTGCTGGTGGCGATCCTCGGGGTCGGCGGCTACCTGCTGAGAGGCACGGGCGGGCCGACGGCCGCCGAAGCCGCCGTGCCGACGCCGTCGAACGCGAACAGCGCCGCCGGATCCCCCCGTGCCTCGTCCGGCACCCCGCCGAGCGCCTCCCCCTCGCACTCCCCCAGCGCCTCGGCCTCCGCGAGCGGTGTGCTCCCCTCCACCTATGTGGAGAAGGGCGCCGGGACCTACACGTTTGCCTCCGGCAGTACCAGGCGCTTCGGGTCCGGCACGCTCAAGCGCTACCGGGTCGCCGTGGAGGACGGGATCAAGGTCAGTCCGGACCTGTTCGCCTCCGAGGTGGACGCCATCCTGGGCAACACCGAGCAGGGGTGGAGCGCCGGCGGTCTGTGGTCGTTCCAGCGGGTCTCCTCGGGACCGGTGGCCTTCACCATCTACCTGTCCTCACCCGACACCACCTTCACCCACTGCGCCGAGGTCGGTGTGAACGGGACCGACGAGGTCCTGCCCGGCGGCGTCAACTGCAGCAACAGCGGCAACACGGTGATCGAGAACCTGGCCCGCTGGATCGACCTGACCCCCGCCTACCAGGGCAGGTCCGACCTCTACCACGCGCTGGCGATCAACCACGAGGTCGGCCACTCGCTCGGCCACAACCATGTCACCTGCCCGGGCGCAGGACAGCCGGCCCCGGTGATGATGCAGCAGCTCAAGGGCATGCAGGGCTGCGTCGACAACGGCTGGCCCTACAGCACCTCCGGAAAGTTCCTGACCGGTCCGGCCGAGAGGTGACCGGACCGGACCTGACGGACCGGGACGTGACCGGCCGTCAGGTGATCTTCGTGGCCCACTCCTGGATCTTCTTGATCCGCGCCTGCAGCTGACCCGCCGTCGCCTGGGCGGTCAGCGGCCCGCCGCAGACCCGGCGCAGCTCGTTGTGGATGGTGCCGTGCGGCTGGCCGGTGCGGTGGTGCCAGGCGCCCACCAGCCCGTTCAGCTCCTTGCGGAGCTCCTGCAGCTGCTTGTGGGTGACGATCGGGCGCTTCTCGGCCGGCAGCTCGATCAGGTCGGCCTCCTCGGCCGGCTTGGCCTTGCTGCGCTGGATCTGCCGGGTCTGCCGCTTCTGCAGCAGTATCTGCACCTGGTCGGGTTCGAGCAGGCCGGGGATGCCGAGGTACTCCTCTTCCTCCTCCGATCCGGCGTGCGCCTGCATGCCGAACTCATGGCCGTCGTAGAGCACCCGGTCGAACACGGCGTCGGACTCCAGCGCCTCCCAGGGCAGCTCGTCCATGCCCCCGTCGGCCTCGTCCTTGGTCTTCTCGGCCTCGGCGAGCAGCGCGTCCTCCTCGTCGAAGAGGCCGTCCTCCTTGCTCTTCTTCCGGTCCAGGACGTGGTCGCGCTGGAGTTCCATCTCGTTGGCGAAAGTCAGCAGCGTCGGCACCGAGGGCAGGAAGACCGAGGCGGTCTCGCCGCGCTTCCTGGCCCGGACGAAGCGGCCCACCGCCTGGGCGAAGAACAGCGGGGTGGAGATCGAGGTGGCGTAGACGCCGACCGCCAGCCGGGGCACGTCCACGCCCTCGGACACCATCCGCACCGCGACCATCCAGCGCTGGTCGCCCTCGGAGAAGTCGGAGATCCGCTGGGAGGCCTCTGCCTCGTCGGACAGCACCAGGGTGACCTTCTCGCCGGTGATCTCCCTGATCATCTTGGCGTAGGCCCGGGCCACGTTCTGGTCGGTGGCGATCACCAGCCCGCCGGCGTCCGGAATTCCCTTGCGCACCTCGGTCAGCCGCTTGTCGGCGGCCCGCAGCACATTGGGCATCCACTCGCCCTGCGGCGCCAGCGCGGTCCGCCAGGCCTGGGCGACGGCGTCCTTGGTCATCGGCTCGCCGAGCCGCGCGGCGACCTCGTCGCCGGCCTTGGTGCGCCAGCGCATGTTGCCGCTGTAGGAGAGGAAGATCACCGGACGGACCACATGGTCGGCCAGCGCGTGGCCGTAGCCGTAGGTGTAGTCGGCGACGCTCTTGCGGACGCCGTCGCTGCCGGCCTCGTAGCCGACGAACGGGATGGGGTTGGTGTCGGAGCGGAACGGCGTCCCGGTCAGCGCCAGCCGACGGGTCGCCGGTTCGAACGCCTCGGCGCAGGCCTCGCCCCAGGACTTGGAGTCGCCGGCGTGGTGGATCTCGTCCAGGATCACCAGGGTCTTGCGCTGCTCGACCCGGTTGCGGTGCAGCATGGGGTTGACCCCGACGCCGGCGTAGGTGATCACGATGCCCTGGTAGTCGGGCGAGAGCCGGCCGCTGCTGTAGGTCGGGTCCAGCCTGATCCCTATCCGCGCCGCGGCCTCGGCCCACTGCTTCTTCAGGTGCTCGGTCGGCGCGACCACGGTGATCTGCTGCACCACGTGGTTGTGCAGCAGGTACGACGCCAGCGTCAGCGCGAAGGTGGTCTTCCCGGCGCCGGGCGTGGCCACGGCCAGGAAGTCGCGCGGCTGCGCCTCGATGTAGCGCTCCATGGCGGCCTGCTGCCAGGCACGCAGCTTCCCCGCGGTACCCCAGGGGGCCCGGCCGGGGAAGGCAGGGGACAGATGGTGGGAGGCGGTTGCAGTACTCACGGTCTCCGGCAGGGTCGGCGGCGGGAAGCGCTTCTGGGGTCTGCTGCTGGGTCAGCCGGCGCTGGGTCGGCTGCTGGTGCGTCAGCGGGGTCAGCTTCAAGGGTCGTCGGACAACCCGCCTACCCTACCGGGACGACATGTCGTCCCCGCGTCTTCATTCAGCTTCGCCCGGCCGGTTTCATCCGGACGACGCCGACCGCCGGCGGGGTCCGTGGGGGTCCGGGGGGTCGCTCCCCGGGAAATTGGAGGAGCCGCGCCGTTTCGCCGTCCGCCCGCAGATCGCCGCTCCGACCAGGGCGATCGCGGCCATGGTGGCGAAGATCGCAGCGAATCCGCCACGGGTGTCCGTGCCGACGAGTGCGAAGAGCACACCGGCGAAACCGACCAGCAGGACGTTGCCCAGGGCGTCGCTGACCTGGAGCGAGGCGGAGTTCTCGCCGGTGTCGTCGGCGTCCGACAGCCCCAGCATCAGCACGCCGACGCTGGCGATGGTGAGCCCCATCCCCATGCCCCCGACGGCCCAGGCGAAGGCGACCGCGTACGCGGGGACGGCCGGGACCAGGGCCAGGCCCGCCCCGGCGATGCCTGCGGCGCACATCAGGAAGCCGGTGCGGATCAGCAGCCCGCGGTGCCGGTCGGCCCAGGAACGGCCCTGGATCCAGGAGCCCAGCGCCCAGCTCAGCCCGCCGCTGGTGAGCGAGAGCCCGGCCAGCGTCGGCGACAGCCCGCGCTGGGTGACCATCATCAGCGGGATGAACGACTCAGCGGCGAAGAAGGCCCCGGCGGCGACGCCGCGCAGCAGGATCACGGTGGGAAGGCCGCGGGCGGCCCGGAAGGTGCCGCGCGGCAGCAGCCGGCGCACGGCGGGGACCAGCAGGCCCAGTCCGGCCGCGGCCGGGATCAGCGCGTAGAGGTCCAGCAGCTGCCCCGCGTACTGCAGCAGCCCGGCGCCGACGGCCAGCGCCAGCGCGAACAGCAGCCTGCCGCGGTTCAGCGCCCAACTGCGCTGGGAGCCGTCCTGGGCCTGGAGCCGGCGGAGCTGAGGGAGCATCACCGAGACCGGCAGCACGACCAGCACCGGTATGGACAGGAACACCCAGCGCCAGCCCAGGTGCTGGGTGACCGTCCCGGAGATCACCGGGCCGACGATCGAGGGCAGCACCCAGGCCGCCGAGAAGGCGGCGAAGACCGAGGGGCGCAGCCGCTCCGGGTAGGCGCGGCCGACCACCACGTACAGCGCGACGATGACCAGCCCGCCGCCCAGCCCCTGGACCGCCCGGCCCGCGACGAAGACCCCCATGTCCTGGGCGGTGCCGGCGATCAGCAGTCCGGTCGCGAAGGCGGTGATACCGGCGCTGAGCGGTCCCAGCGGACCGCGCTTGTCGCACCACTCCCCGGAGACCACCATCGCCAGCAGGCTGGCGGTGAAGAACCCGGAGAAGGCGAACGCGTACAGGCCGAACCCGTGCAGGGCCCGGGCTGCGACCGGCATGGCGGTGTTCACTGCCATGGCCTCGAAGGCGACGAGCAGCACGGTCGACACGATGCCGAGGGTCAGGGCGCGGTAGCGGCCGCTCATGACGGTGTCGCTGCCGTTGTCCTGGCCGAGCTCGCCGTCGGTCGCTGCGGGGTGGGTGGTCTGGGTGGTCACTGAAGCGAGTGTAAGGGTCATCTGCGGCCTTGACCCCTGTCGTGCGACCGAGGGCCGCTCATCCTTCCGCCCTAGGACCCATTGAATTCCCCGGAAGGTGTTGACGAATACGGGGGTGAATACCGTAGAGTCGAATGCATCGAGCGGTACGGGAATGGCGACCTGAGGGAGGACCGATGAACACCAGCAGCCTGGTTCACATCGCCGCCCGTCGCACCCGGTTCCGCTGTACGGCGTGTTGTTGTCCCGCCATCAGCTGAAGCATCCTCGGCTTCGCCCTCGCACCACCCTGCAGCACCACCCCAGTCACGGCCGTGTGCCCGAGTGGTTCAGGGGACCGCCTGCAAAGCGGTTTACACCGGTTCGAATCCGGTCATGGCCTCCCATGGTTTGTCGCAGAAACAATTTCCGGACGGTCGGGGAATTCGACCGCCCGGAAATTCCCATGCAATTTTCCCGCGGTAATTCCGGTCATCTTGGCCCGTCCTCGCCCGCGGCGGCGGTGAGTTGTGCGGCGAGTGAGCGGACGAGCCCGCGCAGGGCGTCCGGGCGCTCGATGACGAAGGGCAGGCCCAGGGCGGCCAGGACGCCCGGCACCCAGTGCAGTTCCTCGGCCCGCAGCCGCACCCGGACCCAGCCGTCGTCGTCCGGGGCGTCCTGGACGGTGGCGATCCCGGCCGGGAAGCGGGCGGCGACCTGGTCGGCCGTGCCCTGGACCCGGAGCGAGACCTCGTGGCGGCGCGGGGCCCCGGCGATGCCGGACAGGACCCTGGCAGCGGGGTCGAAGTCGTCCGGGACGTCGAAGACACCCTCCAGCAGTCGCGCGTCGGCCACCCGGTCGAGGCGGAAGTTGCGGATCCCGCCGCTGGCCGAGTCGGCTCCGGTGACGTACCAGCGTCCGGAGTGGGCGACGATCCCGTACGGGTGGACGGTGCGCTCGGTGCGTCGGCCGTCCGCGGCGGTGTAGTCGAGGGCGACCGGGCGGCGGTCCCGCGCCGCCTCGGCGAGGAGCAGGAGCACCCCTGTCTCCGGGGTGGTCGCGGGCCGGGGCGGGAGGGTGAAGGCGGTGGTCTGCAGCAGCGCGGCGAGTCGGCGTCCGAGCGCCTGCGGCAGTACCCGCTGCAGCTTGGCGGCGGCGCTCTCGGCCGCGGCGGCGGACGCCGTCGCCAGTCCGGCCCGGCGCGCCGCGGTCAGACCCAGCAGCACCGCCAGCGCCTCCTCGTCGGTGAGCATCAGCGGCGGCATGCGGTACCCGGGCGCCAGCCGGTACCCGCCGTAGCGGCCGCGCACCGAACGGACCGGGATGTCGAGGTCGGCCAGGTGGGCGGCGTAGCGGCGGACGGTGCGCTCGTCGACGCCGAGCCGGTCCGCCAGCTCGCCGACGGTACGCGTGCCGCCGGTCTGCAGGATCTCCAGGAGGGCGAGCACTCGCACGGTCGGTCGGGTCATGGATCGATTGTCCCGCCGATACCGGGCGGATACTGTCCGGTATTCGTCCTAACGTGCAGGACATGACGACTCACACCCACACAGCCAGCCTCGTGTCCCTCCGCCTCATCACCGACGACGTCGCCCGCCTCGCCGGGTTCTACGAGCAGGTCACCGGCCTGCCCGTGCACTGGTCCACGCCCGACTTCGCCGAGCTGGAGACCCCGGCGGGCACCCTGGCGCTCGGCAGCACCCGAACCGTGGCGCTCTTCGCGCCCGGCTCGGCCCACCCGGCCGACAACCGCTCGGCGATCATCGAGTTCCTCGTCGACGACGTCGACGCCGAGTACGACAGGATCAAGCAGTTCACCGACGACTTCGTCAACGAGCCGACGACCATGCCGTGGGGCAACCGCTCCCTGCTCCTCCGCGACCCGGACGGCAACCTCGTCAACCTCTTCACTCCGGTGACCCCGGCGGCCGTCGCCAAGTCCGCCCGGCGCTGACGCTCAGGCCCGAGGGTGATGTGCGAGCTTCCCGAAGGGCCAGTCGGTGGACAGCCAGGTGATCACGGCCTCGTGCAGCGGGGCGTCCAGCTCGGCCCGGTCGGCCCGGACCCAGGAGCGCACGTCGGCGTCGTGGCCTTCGCTGCGGGAGGGGTAGATGTAGACACATCCGATCACCTCACCGCCGACGGCCTCGATGACGGTGTACGTGAAGCCGACCCGCCGGGCGAAGTCGTCCGCATGCCGCTGCAGGTCGACGAGGTTCGCCTGCGGCGTCATCCCGGCCGCCGGTGGCCATCCCCGGCCACCGAAGCCCGGTGTCGCCCGAATGTGCTCAATGCTGCCGCTCCAGGCGGCGTGGTCGTCGACGTTGTGCTGGGGCCCCAACGGCTCCAGCCGGAACTGCCGCGTCGTCAACTCCAGCGGAACCACGAAGCCGTCGGGCACAAAAGCAGGTGTCATGCCGCCGAGGCTACGAGCGGATCCCAGCTCTCGCACCCGAACGCCGATCCCCGGCACTGACAACCGTCAGCGCCCGGCGTTCCGGCGGAGCTTCAGGGCGAGGACCGGGCAGTCGGCGGCGGCTCGGCCGGCGCGGCGGACGGCTTCGCGCGGGAGCGGGGTGTCGTCCAGCAGGGGGTAGCCCCATTCGTCCAGGGTGACCCGCTCCGGGAGGAGTTCGGCGCAGAGGCCGTGGGCGGTGCAGGCGGTCCAGTCGACGGCGAGGTGCAGGTCGGGGGTCATCTCAGGGCCTCCGGGGCGGTTTCGGACGGGACCGGGAGTACGGCGGTGGGGTTGCCGGCGGTGCAGTGGCCGGACTGGTGGGCGTAGGCCTCGGCGGCGAAGACGGTGAGGGCACTGCGCACCAGCCGGACCGTGCCGTCGGGGTGGTGGCAGACGCCGCGCCCCTCGACCAGGCCGGACCAGCGGGCCAGGTCGTCCAGGAGCCCGGGCGCCCAGGCCGCGCGGGACGGGTCGGCCAGGTCGGCGAAGGCGGCGGCGATCCGGGGCAGGCCGTTGAGGCAGGGGCCGCACTGCCCGGCCGACTCCAGCGCCAGGTAGCGCAGCACCCGCGCCGTCTCGACCAGCCCGCAGCGGTCGGCGGGCAGCGCCGCCAGCACGCCCGCCCCCAGCGGGACGCCGAGGTCGGCCGCGGCGAGGCGGCGTTCCAGCGCGGCGGCCGGGAGCCAGCTGCCGTGGTAGCCGCCGACCAGCACCGCCTGGACCGGGTACGGGAGCGGACCGAACAGGCGGCGCAGCGGCGTCCCGGCCGAGGCCTCGAACACCCGGGGGGCGGTGCCGGCCGTGTGGACGGTGCACAGCATCGAGCCCGGCTCCGCCGAGGTGCCGGCGGTGCGGAACCAGCCGGGGCCGTAGCGGGCGATCAGGGCGAGTTGGGCGAGCGTCTCCACGTTCTGCACCAGGGTGGGCGCCCCGCCGACGCCGCGTTCGCGGGTCGGCGGTTGCGGGAAGCGGGGCAGGCCGTTGCCGCCGGACAGGTAGCCGGTGAGCGCGGAGGACTCCCCGGAGATGAAGCGGCGCGGCACCTCGGCCAGCGAGACCCGGTCGCCGGGGCGCTCGGACAGCGCCGCGCGCAGGCCCGGCAGCAGGCCGCTGCCCCGCTCCACGGCCAGGTGCGCGGTCCGCGCGCCGATCGCGTCGGCGGCGGTGAGCAGCCCGTCCAGGACCAGGTGCGGGGCGAGCCGCAGCAGGGTCGCGTCCTTGTGGCTGGCCGGTTCGCCCTCGCAGCCGTTGGCGACGACGACGGGGGCCCTGCCGCTGCGGCGGGCGGCCGCGGCGACGGAGTCGATCTTGCGGTGCACCGGGAAGGCGGCTCCGCCGCGCCCGGTCAGCCCGGCCTCGGCGAGCACCGCGGACAGTGCACCGGTGCCGGCACGGGGGCCGTACCGGGCGGTGTGGGCGGCCAGGTCGAGCGGGGTACGCGGCAGCAGGCGGGGCAGTACCTCGTGCGGGACGGCCGCTGCGGGCCGGGGAATTGTCGTCATGTCAGGCTCCCTTCCGGTGGGCGCCGGCGCCGGTTCCGACGCCCGTGGCGGCGTACTCGCGGTGCCGGGGCGACGGCGGCCGGGCGCCGACCGTGGTCGAACGGGCCAGCAGCTCGGCCGGGGTCCTCGGCGCGGCGGGCCGCAGCGCGGCCGTGATCCGTACGGCGACGGCGGCCGGCACGGCGACGACGCAGGCCGCGGTCAGCCACAGCGCCACGCCCGAGGCCATGCCACCGGTGCCGGAGCCCAGGGTGAGCCCGTGCACCACCGCGACCGGCCAGGACGCGTAGGCCAGCCAGTGCACGGCACGCCAGACCCGGTGGCCGGTCCTGGCCCGCAGCATGCTGGTGACGATCACGGCGAGCAGCAGGTCGAAGCCGACCGTGCCCAGGCCCAGCCACAGCGGCTGGAAGTCGCCGACGAACGGGACGACGCTGTCGACCAGGCTGATGTCGACATAGGAGTCGGCGACGGCGGTCACGATGTGGATCGCCAGGAACACCATCGCCAGCATCGACAGGGTGCGGTGCAGGGTGACCGTGCCGAACCGGGGCAGCCCCGGCACCGTGGTTCTGACCTGCACCATCACGCCCAGCACGGTGACCGCGGAGAACAGCGCCAGCGACACCATGCCGGTGGCCTGGCCCGCGTACCAGAGCACGGGTGAGGAGGAGCTCATGCCGCCACCCCCTGCGGCACCTCGGCGTCGGCGGGCCAGTCGGCCACGGTGGTGACGCTGCCGTCGGCGGCGACCAGCCGGGCCGGCAGGCTGAGCTCCGTCAGCCACTCGGGGGCCGTCGCGCCGCGCACCATCGCGGCGGTGCTGGCGGTGTTGGCGTCCAGGCAGCTGCCGGCCGCGACGCTGACGGTGCGCCAGGGCGTCTCGGCGGGGAGTCCGGTGCGCGGGTCGACCAGGTGGTGGATCGGGCGACCTCCGCGGTGCCAGCGCCGGGCGCTCACGCCCGAGCTGGCCAGGCCGCCGTCACGGATGGTGACCAGTGCGTGGGGGCCCTCGACGGCGGCCTCGACCGGGCCGGTCGCGTCCTGGACGCGTATGCGCCAACCGTCCTCCGGGGGCTCCCCCGCCACGGCGGTGTCGCCGCCCAGGCTGACCAGGACACCGCAGCCGGCGTCGGCGGCGAGCCGGGCGGCGGCCCGGTCCGCGGCCCAGGCCTTGGCGGTGGCGCCGAGGTCGAGCCGCACACCCCGCGGCATGGCGACGGTGCCGGCCGCCGGGTCCAGCACGACCTTGCGCCAGCCCGGCACCGGCCGCACCAGCAGCCGGACCGGGCGGCCCTCGCGCTCGACCAGCTGGAAGTCGCGGTCGTAGCCGATGGCCGCCATCGCCGAGCCGACGGTGGGGTCGACGTCGCCGTCGCTGAGCTCGGCCGCCCGCAGGGCGGCGGCCAGGGCCTCGGAGAGCAGCGGGACCACCGGTACGGGGTGCCCGTCGGCGTAGGCCGCCGCGGTGTTCAGGCCGACCAGGTGCGAGTCGTCACGGAAGCGGCTGCAGGCGGCGTCGACCTCGGCGAGCCACCGCTCCAGCGTGTGGCGGCAGTGGTCCAGCCGGCGCGGGTCGGTGACCACCAGGCGCACGGCGCACCCGAGCGCGCGCCAGTCGGCGGAGGCCGACGCGGACGCAGCGGCGGGAGCGGCTGGAGCGGCGGTGGCGGCGCTCATCAGGAACCCCCGGAGGTGGTGTCGGAGGTACTGCCGGAACCGCTGTTGTTGTTGCTGCTGTTGCTGGAGCCCGTGGAGCTGGACGCGCTGCTGCTGCTCGCCTTCGGGGTGGAGCTGGGCGTTGCCAGCCCGCTCGTGCTGGACGAGGTCGAGCTCGACGAGGAGTCGGAGCTCGACGCCGAGGAGGACGGCGGCGTCGAGGAGGACGCGCTCGGTGAGCTCGTCGCCGTGGTCGCGCTGCTCTTCGCGGTGGTCGAGCTCGCTGTGGTCGAGCTCGCCGGCATGGACGCCATCAGCGCCAGGGTCCCGGCCACGCTCACCACGGCGACGCCCGCGCTCACCGCCGAGGTGCGGTTCGCCCCCTTACGAGCGCTCTCAGGGGTACGCCCTGCTTTCCGTGCCATCACGCGATCCCTTCGCTTCGGATGGTGCGGACCTTGGTCCGTCGAGCACCACCCTGCGGGGGCTTTGTGAGAGGGCTATGAGCTGCACCTGAGCGTTCCGCCGTGATCGGCCCGTTATCCGCGCCGCACCGGACCGCCGCACCGGACCGCCGCACCGGACCGCCGGGACGGCGGCCCGCGCCGGCTACCCGGCGACGTCCTCGGCCGGTATCGGCAGCCGGTTGATCTGCCGCCCGGTGGCCGCCCGGACCGCCGCCGCGACCGCTGCCGGGGCGACCGTCGCGGGGGCCGCGCCGACGGCCTTGGCGCCGAAGGGGGCGACCACGTCGCGCTCCTCCAGCAGCGCGACCACCCGGATCGAGGGCGCGTCCAGCGAGGTGGGCAGCCGGTAGCGGGTGAAGGAGGCGTTGGAGATCCGGCCGCCCTCGCTGACCAGGTCCTCCATCAGCGCCAGGCCCAGGCCCTGGGTGGCCCCGGCCTCGATCCTGGCCTCGATCTGCTCGGGGTTGAGGGCCCGGCCGACGTCCTGGGCCACCGCCAGCTCGACCGCCCGCACCGTGCCCAGCTCCACGTCCACGTCCACGACCGCGCGCATCGCGCAGAAGGCCAGTCCGACGAAGGCGTCGCCCTGCCCGGTCTCCGCGTCCAGCGGCTCGGTGGGGTGCGGGCGGCACTGCGCCGTCGCCCACAGGTCCTTGCCCTCCAGCGCCTGGAGCACTGGCATGCCCAGCACCCCGTCGTAGGAGGTGATCTTGCCGTCGCTGATGGTCAGCAGCTCCGGGGACATCCCGAACTGCATGGCCAGCGGCTGCAGCAACTGGTGCCGCACCATCAGCGCGGCCCGCTCGACCGCGCCGCCGGAGACCCAGGTCTGCCGTCCGCGCGCGGAGGGTCCGGCCGGGGGCTGGTCGGTGTCGACCGGGGCGATGTAGACGTCGGTGATGCCGAGCACGTCCTGGACGATCTGCCGGGCCAGGGTGGAGAACCCGGTGCCGGTGTCCACGGCCGTGCACATCACCGAGGCCTGCGAGCCGCTGACCCGGACCGAGGCGGTGGAGACCTCGTCCGTGCCCTCGGCGCCCAGGATGTGCACCATGCCGACGGCGTAGCCGATGCCGCGCCGCACGGCGGCCGGGTCGCCCGCGCCGCCGGGGCCGCCGGGCAGCAGCCACTCGTCGTCGGGCTGGTCCACCGGCAGCGGCGGCAGCGGTTCGGCGGCCAGGGCGTCCAGCAGTTCGGCCACCGGGGCCGGGCAGGTGACGGCCTGGCCGGTCGGCAGCTGGTCGCCGGTCGACATGGCGTTGCGCCGACGGATCTCCAAGGGGTCCAGGTCCAGCGCCGCCGCCAGCCGGTCCAGCTGGGACTCGTAGGCGAAGCAGGTCTGCAGCGCGCCCTCGCCGCGCATCCGGCCGGCCGGCGGGTTGTTGGTGCGCACCGCCCAGGCGTCCACGAAGACGTGCGGGACCACATACGGTCCGGCCGCCATCGCGGCGGCCGCCGCCAGCGCCTCGCTGGACACCTCGGCATAGGCGCCGCCGTCCAGCAGCAGCTGGGCCTCGACCTTGACCAGCCGGCCCTCGGCGTCGGCGTGGTGCCGGTAGCGGAGCAGCGCGGGGTGCCGGTGAGGGTGCGTCAGGAAGGACTCCTCCCTGGTCAGCGCCATCTTCACCGGGTGCCCGGTACGGATCGCGAGCAGCCCGAGGGCGACCTGGAAGCCGACGTCCTCACGGTCCGCGGTGGCGCCGGGGACGCCGCTGACGACCAGTCGGACCCGGTCCGGGTCCAGTCCCAGGCAGTGCGCGGCCCGGTCCCGGTCCCCGTGCGGGTCAGTGCTGGCGACGTGCAGCTCCACGCCGCCGTCCGGGCGCGGCACGGCCAGGCCGGCCTCGGCGCCGATCGGAGCGGGATCCTGGCGGCCGACCTTGTAGAGGCCCTCGACCACCACGTCGCCGGTCGCCTCCGGGTCGCCGAAGCGCACCGGCTGGTGCCGGAAGAGGTTGCCGTCGGGGTGGATCGGCGGGGCGGTGAACGCCGCCTCCGGGTCGGTCAGCGGCTCCATCGGCTCGTAGGCGACGGTGATCGCGGCGGCGGCGAGCCGGGCGGTGTCCGGGTGGTCGGCGGCGACGGCGGCCACCGGCTCGCCGAAGTGCCGCACCACGTCGGCGGCGAAGACCGGGCGGTCCTGGACGATCGGCCCGCTGGGCGCGCCGTCCGCCAGCCCGGTCGGGCCCAGCCGCAGGTCCGCGGCGGTGACCACGGCGTAGACGCCGGGGATGGCCAGGGCCGGGCCGTAGTCGATGGAGAGGATCCGGGCGTGGGCGTACGGGGAGCGGGCGACCGCGCCCCAGAGCAGGCCCTCGGCCCAGAGGTCGGCGGCGTAGGGGAAGGTGCCCATGGCCTTGGCCAGCGCGTCGGCGCGGACCGGCGAGGTGCCGAGGCCGATCGGCTCGGCGGTGTCGGTCCCGTCGGCGCGCTCGCCGTGCTCGGCGGCCTGCGCGGGGATCCGCGGCTGGGTGAGCGTGCCGCCGCCCACCGTGGTGGCGGTCCCGGCCCCGGCCGGGCCCCCGCCCAGCGCGGCGCCGGTGGCGCTGCCGGGGTCGCCCTGCCGGACACCGGGGCCCGGCGCGACCAGGTTGTCGTCGCCGGAGCTGGAGGGGGTGGTCATGCTCCGGCCTCCGGGGCGTGGGTGTTCTGGTGCATGCCCTGCGGCGTGCCCTGGTGCGGCAGGACGTAGACGCCGGGCTCGGCCCCCTCGGGCGGCGTGCCGGGACCGGGGTACTCCGGCTGCGGGTGGCCCGGCTGCGGGTAGCCGGCCTGGTACGGCTCGGGCTGCGGCGCCTGGGCGTAGCCCGGGTACGCGTACTGCGGCTGGGCCTGCGGCTGGGTGAACTGCTGCTCGGCGCCCAGTCCGTCCATGGGGCCGAACAGCGGGTCGTAGTTCTCCGGCTCGCCCTGCTGCTGCCCGGGGATCTCCACATCGGCGTAGACCGGGTACTCGTCCTGGACCGCCTGCCCGACCGGCTCCGCGACGGGAGCCTCAGCCGCCTGGGCCGCCTCAGCCGCAACGACCGCGCCGGCGGCCTGTTCCGCGCCCCCGGTTCCGTCGTCGGGGTCATCGGCGGCGTCGGCTGCGTCCTCCGCGGCCTCGGCCGCCTCCGCCCGCGACCTGGCCACCGCCTCGACCGCGGCCAGCGCGCCCTGGTACCCGGTGCAGCGGCACAGGTTGCCGCACAGCGCCTCGCGCGCCTGCAGCTCGGTCGGCTGGTGGTTGCGCTCCAGCAGGTCGTGGACGGCCATCGCCATCCCGGGGACGCAGTAGCCGCACTGCACCGCACCGCTCCCGGCCAGCGCCCGCTGCACGTCGGAGGCGGTGCCGTCGGCGGCCAGCCCCTCGACGGTACGGATCTCGCTGTCGGCCGCCAGCGCCGCCGGCACCAGGCAGGCCGCCGTCAGCTGGCCGTCCAGTTGCACCGAGCAGGCACCGCACTCGCCCTGGTCGCAGCCGCCCTTGGCGCCGGCCAGGCCGAGCCGCTCGCGGAGCACATAGAGCAGGCTCTCGCCGATCCAGGCACCGTTCACCGGGCGTTCGACACCGTTGACCCGGAGCAGGTAGGAGACCCGGGGCGAACCGTCAGCGCCGCCGAAGCCGGACAGCCCGGAGGCCGGATCCAGCGGATCCGTGCCGTAGCCGGTCGTCGCCGCGTCGGCCGTCGCCGCGTGGGTCCTCGCGGTGTTGGTCGTTGCAGCATTGGTCGTTGCAGCGTTGGTGGTTCCAGCGTCCGTCACTTCAACGCCCTCCCGAGTGCGCGGCGGGCCAGTACGGACACGGTACGACGCAGTCGCACCGCGGCCGCAGCCGGGCCCCCTTCCAGGCCCTCCGGGTCGGCCTGCGGCGGTTCGGGCACGCAGGCCGCGGCCACGTACTCGCCGAAGGCCGCCGCGGCGGCGGGGTCTATGGCCCGGTCACCGTCCCAGTCGATGCAGCCGGACACCCACTGCTCGGCCTCCAGCGGCCGCAGCGGCACCGGCGCGACCGCGCCGACCGCGCAGCGCACCGCGCGCCGGGCCGGGTCGAGCACCAGTGCGACGGAGGCGGCGGCCCGGGAGGGGCCGGTGCGTCCGGTGGCCTTCAGGAACACCTGCGGTGCGTGCAGCAGCGGCACCCTGACGTAGCCGAGGAGTTCGCCGCCGCGCATCGGGTCCAGCCCGGTGAGCAGGTGGCTGACCGGCACCTCGCGGCCGCCCTCCGGGCCGACCAGGGTGACCGTGGCCTCCAGCGCGGCCAGCACCGGGAGGGTGTCCCCGGCCGGGTCGGCGGTCACGATGTTGCCTCCGAGCGTGCCGGCGTTGCGCACCTGCGGCGGTCCGGCGCTGCGGGCGGCCTCCGCCAGCGCGGGCATCAGCGCGGCGAAGTCGGGACGGCCCATCCGGGCGTGGGTCAGTCCGGCGCCCAACTGCGCCGTGCCGTCCTGGTACTGCCAACCGCGCAGTTCGTTGATGCGGCCCAGGCCGATCAGCGCCATCGGGCGCAGCAGACCGGCGTTGACCGCCCCCATGAGGTCGGTGCCGCCGGCCACCGGAACAGCGGCCGGGGAGGCCGCCAGCGCCGTGACAGCCTCGTCCAGCGAGGCCGGGAGCATGATCGTTTGGTTCACCTGTGTCCCACCGTGCTCGGGTTCCGCACACCGCCGCTGCGTTTTCGGCCGCCGACCTTTTTCAAGCCCGCGCCCGTACGGTACGTGCAAACGGGTGGCCTGCGCACCCTCCCGCTCCCCCGACTGCGTGGTGACAGCCGAAGGAGGCCACCAGTCGCCCTTATTGCCCGAATTGATGCTTTTTATGGAACCCTTGGACCACTGACGGCAACTCCCGCAACGGCCGAACCGCGCTCACACCTCCGGCGGAGCGCCCTCGATGGGACGGCCCTGCACCCCGGGCCGCCGCTGCCACGGCCGCGGGCCGGACTCCGGGCGGTACTCCACACCGAGCGCGTCCAGCCGGGCCCGGTGCACGGCCATCCGGGCCGCGAACCCGGCCCAGTCCCGCTCCGCCGGCTCCTGCGGCAGCCGCGACCAGGCGACCTCGGCGAACGCCGCCAGCCTGGGGAAGGCGTGGTAGTCCACCTCGCGGACGTCGTCCATGAACTCGGTCCACAGGTTCGCCTGAGTCCCGATCACATGCGCGGCCGCCGCCGGGTCCTGACGCAGTACCGGGGGCACCGGCTCGAACCGGTACACGTCCTCCAGGGTCCGCACCCAGCCCACCGGGACGGGCTCGTCGTCGCCCGGCGCCTGCCGGTGGTCCAGGTAGACCTGCTGCTCCGGGCACATCACCACGTCGTGGCCGGCCTGGGCCGCGGCCACCCCGCCGGCGTAGCCGCGCCAGGACGACACGGCGGCCCCCGGCGCCAGTCCGCCCTCCCGTCGCCCACCACCGCCCTTGTCCGAATGCTCTTCGAGCATGCCCCCCTCGAGAATCTCGTCCCACCCGATCAGCCGGCGCCCGCGCGCCGCCAGCCAGCTGTCGAAGTGCCGCAGGAACCAGCTCTGCAGCTCGTCCTCGTCGGAGAGGCCCTGCTCCTTGATCCGGGCCTGGGCGGAGGGGCTGGCCCTCCACTGCTCCTTGGGGCACTCGTCGCCGCCCAGGTGGACGAAGGTCGACGGGAAGACCTCCAGCACCTCGTCCAGCACGTTCTCGTAGAAGCGCAGCGTGCCGTCGTCGACGTTCAGCACATTGGGGTTGACGCCCCAGTCGGTCCAGGTGGCCAGGGCCGCGGTGTCGACGACGTCGTGGTTGCCCAGCTCGGGGTAGGCGGCGATGGCGGCCTGGGCGTGGCCGGGGATGTCGATCTCGGGGACCACGGTGATCCGCCGCTCGGCGGCGTAGGCGACGATCTCGCGCAGGTCGTCCTGGGTGTAGAAGCCGCCGTGCGGCCGGTTGTCCCGGTTGCCCCCGGAGCGGTAGCCGACCATGGAGCGCTCCCGCGCGGCGCCGACGTCGGTCAGCCGCGGGTAGCGCTTGATCTCGACGCGCCAGCCCTGGTCGTCGGTGAGGTGCAGATGCAGCACGTTGAGCTTGTGCGCCGCCAGCAGGTCCAGGTAGCGCAGCACGTCCGCCTTGGGCAGGAAGTGCCGGGAGACGTCCAGCAGCACCCCGCGCCAGCCGAAGCGGGGCGCGTCCTCGACGGTCAGCCAGGGCAGCCGCCAGCCCTCGCGCTTCAGCGGGGCGCGCCGGAACGCCTCCGGGCCGAGCAGCTGGCGCAGCGTCTGCGCCCCCCAGAACAGCCCGGCCGGGCCGCCGACCAGTTCCACGCCCTCGGCGCCGACCGTGAGCCGGTACTCCTCGTCCGCCAGCTCGGGCGCCACCCGCAGCACGATGCCCGCGCCGGGCGGCAGCGGCAGCCCGGTCGCCGCCCCGACGGTGTCGCGCAACCACCTCTGCACGCCCTCGGTGCCCGGACCGCCGTCCAGCCCCGTCCCGGCGTCGAGCAGGAAGTGCTGGTCAGCGTCGGCGCGCAGGCCGAGCGGGGCAGGTATGAGGTCCATGAGGACTCATCCTGCCCCGCCGAACCGCATTGGTCCAGACCAAGCCGGCGAGCGGCGCTGCTACTTCTTGCCCTTGTCGTCCCCGCCGCCGTCGAGCCCCTCGAAGATCTCCTTGCACATGGGGCAGACGGGGTACTTCTTCGGATCGCGCCCGGGTACCCAGACCTTGCCGCAGAGCGCGACGACCGGCGACCCGGACAGCGCGCTGTCCATGATCTTGTCGCGCTTCACATAGTGCGCGAAGCGCTCGTGGTCGCCGTCCCCGTGGGACGTCTGCGGTACCGGCTCGACGAGGGTGCCAAGGCCGCCTACACGCTCGGGTTCAGGTTCAAGGGTGCTCATAGCACTCCAGTCTAGAACCGCGCACCCCAGGACATGCAGGGGTCTAGTTCATCGAAGGGTCGTCGGGGTAGGTCGCCACCATGGCCAGCTCCCCGCGCTGCCGCCGCAGCACCGACCGCCACAGCCGGGCCGGGTCGGGGACGGAGACGTCCCCCGGTTCGGACTCGACCACGTACCAGGCGCCCTCCAGCAGCTCGTCCTCCAGCTGCCCCGGGCCCCAGCCCGCGTACCCGGCGAAGACCCGCAGCGAGCCCAGCTCCGAGGCCAGCAGCTCCGGCGGGGCCTCCAGGTCGACCAGGCCGATCGCGCCGTGCACCCGGCGCCAGCCGAGCATCTCCTCGATCGGCTGGTCCCCCGGGACCACCGCGAGGGCCAGCGCCGAGTCCAGCGCGACCGGGCCGCCCTGGAAGACCACGGCGGGGACGCCCGCCAGCTCCGCCCAGGGCTCCAGCACCGCTTCCACGTCGACCGGCGTCGGCCGGTTCAGCACCACCCCGAGGGTCCCCTCCTCGTCGTGGTCCAGCAGCAGCACGACCGCGCGGTCGAAGTTGGGGTCGGTGAGCGCGGGCGTCGCCACGAGCAGCCTGCCCGCGAGTGAGACGGCCTCGGTCATGGTCGACATGATCCCGCAGTCCTCGCGGGCGGGCAACGAATTCACCGTCGCGGACCGGGTGCGGGCGGCACAGCCGTCCCCCGTACGTGTGTTGTTCGACACACTGCCCTTCGCCGACCTGCGGTTTATGTCCCCCTATACCAAGGTCCTGGGCCGGTGGGGAACCGAGGCCAACCCGATTACCATCTCCTGAGGTGACGGACCGGCATCAACTCACAGGCCCGCACGGGCAGACGACTGCCCACCCAAGCTCTTCTCCCTCTCCCCTGGATCGCGAGAACATGACCGACGATGTCCTGCTTGTCCACGGCGGCAACCCGCTCGAGGGCGAGATCCGTGTCCGCGGCGCGAAGAACCTCGTGCCCAAGGCCATGGTGGCCGCGCTGCTCGGACACGAACCCAGTCGGCTCCGCAACGTCCCCGACATCCGCGACGTCAAGGTCGTCCGGGGACTGCTGCAGCTGCACGGCGTCCTGGTCCACGAGGGCGACGAGCCGGGCGAGTTGATCCTGGATCCGTCGCACGTCGAGAGCGCCAACGTCGCCGACATCGACGCGCACGCGGGCAGTTCGCGGATCCCGATCCTGTTCTGCGGCCCGCTGCTGCACCGCCTCGGCCACGCCTTCATCCCCGGCCTCGGCGGCTGCGACATCGGCGGCCGCCCGGTCGACTTCCACTTCGACGTGCTGCGGCAGTTCGGCGCGGTCATCGAGAAGCACCCGCAGGGCACCGTGCTCACCGCCCCGCAGCGGCTGCGCGGCACCAAGATCGAGCTGCCCTACCCCTCGGTCGGCGCGACCGAGCAGGTGCTGCTCACGGCTGTGCTCGCGGAGGGCGTCACCGAGCTGCGCAACGCGGCGATCGAGCCGGAGATCGTCGACCTCATCTGCGTGCTGCAGAAGATGGGCGCGATCATCTCGATGGGCACCGACCGCACCATCCTGGTCACCGGCGTCGACCGGCTCACCGGCTACAACCACCGCGCCCTGCCGGACCGGCTGGAGTCCGCCTCCTGGGCCTGCGCGGCGCTCGCCACCGGCGGCAACATCTATGTGCACGGCGCGCGCCAGCTGGAGATGATGACCTTCCTCAACACCTTCAGGAAGGTCGGCGGCGCCTTCGAGGTGGACGACGAGGGCATCCGCTTCTGGCACCCGGGCGGGGAGCTCAACGCCATCGCCCTGGAGACCGACGTCCACCCCGGCTTCCAGACCGACTGGCAGCAGCCCCTGGTCGTGGCGCTCACCCAGGCCGACGGCCTGTCCATCGTCCACGAGACGGTGTACGAGTCCCGGCTGGGCTTCACCTCGGCGCTGAACCAGATGGGCGCCCACATCCAGCTCTACCGCGAGTGCCTGGGCAGCACGCCCTGCCGCTTCGGCCAGCGCAACTTCCTGCACTCCGCGGTCGTCTCCGGCCCCTCCAAGCTCCAGGGCGGCGAGCTGGTCATCCCCGACCTCCGCGGCGGCTTCTCCTACCTGATCGCGGCCCTGGCCGCACAGGGGACCTCGAAGGTGCACGGCATCGACCTGATCAACCGCGGCTACGAGAACTTCATGGAGAAGCTGCGGGCGCTGGGCGCGCACGTGGAACTCCCGGGCGAAGCGGAGTAGTACCCGGCAGCGGGGGGCAGCAGCGGGGTCGGCGCCGACGGTATTGGTTAATCCTTTGCCATCGGGCGTCCCCGCTGGTTGACTCCAACGAGTGATCAGGACAGCTACCGACCGCCGTACCTGGATACGGGCAGCGGCCTGGAACAACGCGGAATGGTGCGCCGCCGTCTGCCGGACGCACCGTCGGAGCACCGGCCCGGCCGCCGGGGGCGGGACCTTCGCCGACGGCCTCTGGAGCAGCGACTGCACCCCGCCCCCGCTCCACCCCGACGTGGTGACGCTGGACCACGCGGCCACCGGGGCGCAGGCGGTGGGGCGGATCGAGCTCACCCCGGCCACCGCGTCGGTGAAGGACTCCTTCGACTGCCTGGACCTGACCGGTGCCGGGTTCTCACCGCTGTTCGAGGCCCAGTGGATCATCCGCGCCCCGGACCAGCGGCCACAGGCCGCCCCGGGCTGGTCGGTCGTCCGCGACACCGCCGGGCTCGCCGCCTGGGCGGCGGCCTGGGACGGAGGGCAGGGGTACGGGGAGATCTTCCGGGACGGGCTGCTGGTCGAGCCGGACGTGGCCCTGCTGCAGGCGCGCGACCTCGACGGACAGCTGATCGCCGGCGCCGTGGCCAACCGCAGCGCCGTCGTCGCCGGCGTGGTCGGCCTCACCAATGTCTTCGCCACCGACGCCGCCACCGGCGGCCTCGCCGAGGCCTGGGCCGGAGCACCCGCCGCCGCCGCACACCACTGGCCGGGACTCCCCGTGGTCGGCTACGAACACGGCGAGGACCTCACCGCCGCCCTCGCCCAGGGCTTCGACCCGCTGGGCCCGCTCAGCGTCTGGATCCGCTGGTAACCCCCGTCCGCCCCACCGCGGGCCGCAGGGCCGGGCCGCAGGGCGTCGAAACGCACAGCGCCGGGTTCCCCGGCCCCTGTGAGGGGGACCGCGGGACCCGGCGCTGTGCCTTGC
Organism: Streptacidiphilus carbonis; assembly: GCF_000787775.1. GTDB lineage: Bacteria > Actinomycetota > Actinomycetes > Streptomycetales > Streptomycetaceae > Streptacidiphilus > Streptacidiphilus carbonis. The sequence continues at coordinate 38,959 of NZ_BBPM01000049.1, forward strand.
TTCCTGTTGCCGTACTGCGTGCGGCTGCCAGGGGCTTACTTGCCCTTGGCGGCTTCCTTGAGCTTGGAGCCCGCGGAGACCTTGACGCTGTAGCCGGCGGCGATCTGGATCGGGTCGCCGGTCTGCGGGTTGCGCGCGGTGCGAGCGGCACGGTGGGTGCGCTCGAAGGTCAGGAAGCCGGGGATGGTGACCTTCTCGTCACCCTTGGCGACGACGTCGCCGACGACCTCGGCGAGCGCGGCCAGGACGGCGTCGGCGTCCTTGCGGGTCACCTCGGCGCGCTCGGAGAGGGCGGCCACCAGCTCACTGCGGTTCATGTGTACTCCATTGTGGTCTGTCGCGTTGCGATCCTCGGCTGCCCCGGAGGACCGCCGCCTCGACTGCCGTACCGACAGGCGATGGGGGTTCCGCTGGACGCCCCAGGCTGCGCAAATCTCTTGCCTTGGGACGAATCCTGCCCCCACCACCGCCGGGAAAGCGAATCCGGCTTCAGCGGGCGTCACACGAACAGCGCCACGCTGTACGCGCAGTGACGGTTCGTTGACTCCCGCGGCACACTCTAGGGCGGCGTGCCACGTCAGGACGGCGCGCCACGCCGGTGCAGGGCCTACCGTACGCCCTGGGGCCAGATGGCCCCAAATGGCCCCCAAACGGCACTCGGCGACCCGTGCGGGTCAGAGCTGGACGGCGGGTCAGAGCTGGACGGCGGGGAAGGTCCCGGTGTCCGCGACCGGGTTGGTCGGCGCCTGCGCCGTGCCGGCCGCGTGCGCGGCGTCGCGGACGGCGGCCGCGACGGTCTTGGCGACGTCCGGGTGGAACACGCTGGGGACGATGTAGTTGGCGTTGCGCTCGTCCGCGCTGACGGTGGCTGCCAGGGCGCGGGCCGCGGCGATCATCATCTCGCTGTTGACGGTGCGGCTCTGGGCGTCCAGCAGGCCGCGGAAGACGCCCGGGAAGACCAGCACGTTGTTGATCTGGTTGGGGAAGTCGCTGCGGCCGGTGGCGACCACGGCGGCGGTCTGCCGGGCCACCGCCGGGTCGACCTCGGGGTCCGGGTTGGCGAGCGCGAAGACGATGGCGTTGTCGGCCATGGCCGCGATGTCGTCGCCGTCCAGTACGTTGGGCGCGGAGACGCCGATGAAGACGTCGGCGCCGCGGACGGCGTCCTTCAGGCTGCCGGTGCGCCCGCTGCGGTTGGTGTTGTCGGCGATCCAGCGCAGCGAGTCGTTGAGGTCCTCGCGGCCGTTGTGGACCACGCCGTGCACATCGGCGACGGTGGCGTGCCGCACACCGGCGTCCAGCAGCAGCTTGAGAATGGCCGTACCGGCCGCGCCCGCACCGGACATGACGACCCGTACGTCGCCCATCTCCTTGCCGACCACCTGCAGCGCGTTGGTGAGCGCGGCGAGCACCACGATGGCGGTGCCGTGCTGGTCGTCGTGGAAGACCGGGATGTCCAGCGCCTCGCGCAGCCGGGCCTCGATCTCGAAGCAGCGCGGCGCCGAGATGTCCTCCAGGTTGATGCCGGCGAAGCCGGGCGCGATGGCCTTGACGATGGCGACGATCTCGTCGGTGTCCTGGGTGTCCAGGCAGAGCGGCCAGGCGTCGATGCCGGCGAAGCGCTTGAACAGGGCCGCCTTGCCCTCCATCACCGGCAGCGCGGCCTTGGGGCCGATGTTGCCGAGGCCGAGCACGGCGGAGCCGTCGGTGACCACGGCGACGCTGTTGCGCTTGATGGTGAGCCGGCGGGCGTCGTCGGGGTTCTCCGCGATGGCCATGCAGACCCGTGCCACGCCCGGCGTGTAGATCATGCTCAGGTCGTCGCGGTTGCGGATCGGCAGCTTGGAGGACATCTCGATCTTGCCGCCGAGGTGCATCAGGAAGGTGCGGTCGGAGACCTTGCCGATGCTCACGCCCTCGATGGTGCGGAGCTTGTCGACGATCTCCTCCGCGTGCGCGACCGAGGCCGCGGCGATGGTGACGTCGATGCGCAGGGCCTCCAGCCCTGACGCGGTCACGTCGAGGCCGGTCACGGTCCCGCCACAGGACTCCACGATGGTGGTGACCTGGCTCACAGCGTTGCCGCGGGCCGGGACCTCCATCCGCACCGTGATCGAGTTCGACACACTGGGCACCGTCGCCATCGACGTTCCTTCTCTCGTACGCGCGCTCATTCAGACTTCTGACTTGGTGGTCTGATCGTCGCACCTACTACCGCGTAACTGGAAATGTTGTTCCACACAGCGGAGCCGAAGAGAGTTTGTTGCGGGAAGGGAATGCGTTCCCGGGAGGCTTTGTTAGTCTGGGTGTACGGCACCGGCTCGATCCAAGCCCCCGGGCCCAACCTTAGTCGCTTCGAGCGACCACTTGCCGCGAGGCGAGCATGGCGGGTCGGTGCCGTACATACGTCAGAAAGGGCCTCCCAACGGTGAGTTGGGGGGCCCTTTCGCGGAGTTGGGAGTCCCTTTCGCGTTCCTGACTACTCGTGCAGCAGCGCCGGGACGCCCCCGGCGTCCGGCAGGTCCAGCGGTCCGGAGAGCACCGTGAGCCGCTGGGTGGCCCGGGTCAGCGCCACGTAGAGGACCCGCAGCCCGGCCTCGGACTCGCCGGCGATGCCGGACGGATCGGCGACCACGGTCGCGTCGTACTCCAGTCCCTTGGCCTCCAGGCTGCCCAGCGCGACCGCCCGCC
>NZ_BBPM01000049.1:41802-54985 GCF_000787775.1 Streptacidiphilus carbonis
GCCCAGCCCGGCGATCCACCCGGCCGCCTCGGCCCGCCGGTCCATCGGGACCACGATGCCGACGGTGCCGTCCACCTCGCCCAGCAGCCGCTCGACCTCGGCCCGGGCCGCCCGGCCCACCTCGGCCTCGGCGGCCACCGAGACGAAGCGCGGGTGCACCCCGGTGGAGCGCACCGCGCGCGGCGACTCCGTCCCGGGCGCGGCCTGTGCCAGCACCCGTGCGGCCACCTCGGCGATCTCGGCCGGGTTCCGGTAGTTGGTGGTCAGCGTGTAGCGGCGGCGCGGCTTCGACCCCAGCGTCTCGTCCATCGCGGCCTGCGCCTCGGCCGGGTCGATCCACGAGCTCTGGGCGGGGTCGCCGACGATGGTCCAGGTCGCCTGGCGGGCCCGGCGGCCGATCATGCGCCACTGCATCGGGGTCAGGTCCTGCGCCTCGTCCACGATCACGTGGGCGTACTCGCTGCGCTCGACCGGGTCCCGCTCGGTGACGCCGCGACGGGTGCGATCTGCGAAGGTGGTGACCTCGTCCAGGCCGGTCAGCAGGTCGGCGGCGTCGACCTCGCGGACCCGGGTCCGGGCCGGCTCGCCGAGCAGCACCCGCAGCTCGTCCAGCAGCGCGACGTCGTGCGCGGTCACACTGCCCCGGCCGGCGTCGTCCAGGTGCTTCCAGGAGGCGGCCAGGAGTCTGGTCTCCTGCTGGTTGAGCGAGCCGCGGGCCTGCCGGGCCAGCTGCCGCTGGTCGCGCAGGGTGGCGAGCACCCGGCGCGGGGTCAGCGGCGGCCACCAGGCGTCCAGGAAGGCCAGGAAGCGCTCGTCGTCGCCGACGTGGTCGTCGAAGGTCTCCCGCTCGCGCTGCTGCTGCTCCCGGTCCGCCCGGGCCGGAGGTGTGGCGCGGAGCGCCTCGTCAGAAGGGTGGTGGTGGGCGACGGGTGGGCCGTTCCGGGGCCTGGTGCGCAGCAGCAGCGACCAGAGGGCGTCCAGCAGCAGCCGGCGGGCCCGGGGACGGAGCAGGTTGATCGGGGTGCCGCCGTTGCCCAGCACGGTGCGGCGCAGGTTGCGCAGCGCGTTGGCGTCCATCCGCAGCACCTCGCCGAGGGCACTGACCCGCAGCTCACCGGGGGTACCGGGGCTGTCCAGGGCGGCCCGGGCGGCGCGGCGCATCAGCGCGGCCATCCGCGAGGAGCCCTTGACCCTGGCCGCCTCGGGGCTGTCGTAGCTGTCCGCCTCGACGCCGTCGACCAGGCTGCCGACGGCGCGGATGGCCACCTGGCCCTCCTCGCCCAGGGCCGGCAGTACGCCCTCGGTGTAGGAGACCAGCAGCGGGGTGGGGCTGACCACCAGGATGCCGCCGGCGTAGCGGCGGCGGTCCTGGTAGAGCAGGAAGGCGGCGCGGTGCAGGGCGACGGCGGTCTTGCCGGTTCCGGGACCGCCGGTGACCAGGGTGGCCCCGGCCGCCTGGGCCCGGATCACGATGTCCTGCTCCTGCTGGATGCTGGAGACGATGTCGCGCATGGTGTGGCTGCGGGCCCGGCCCAGCGTCGCCATCAGCGCGCCGTCGCCGACCACAGCCAGCGGCTCGCCGTCCAGCACCGGCTCCAGGTCGGGGCGGAGCAGGTCGTCCTCGACGCCGAGCACCCGGCGGCCCCGGGAGCGGATCACCCGGCGCCGGACCACCCGTCCGGGCTGCAGCGGGGTGGCCCGGTAGAAGGGTGCGGCGGCAGGAGCGCGCCAGTCGATCACCAGCGGACCGTACTCGGTGTCCAGCACGCCGAGCCGGCCGATGTGCAGGGTCTCGGCGACGGCCGGGTCGGCCGGGTCCAGCGGGGTCTGCGAGGGGAAGCCGTCCTCCTCCGGGCCGTCCGGCTGCTGCAGGTCGATCCGCCCGAACAGGAAGTCCTCGAACTCGTTGTTCAGCCGCTGCAGGTGCCGCCCGGCCCGATAGACCTGGGCGTCGCGCTCGGCGAGCGCGCCGGGGGTGCCGACGAAGGCCTTGCGGCTGGCGTCGCTGAGGATGAACTCGGCCTCCGCCAGCTTCTCCCCCAGGCGGTCGTAGACCCGGTCCAGGTGCTGCTGCTCGACGGCGATCTCCCGATCGCGCAGGCTCTCTGCGTTGTGGCTGGCAGCGGCGGTGTCGCTGGGCGCGGTCAAGAAGGCCCCCTGGGTACGTGGTGTGCGGCGCTCACCCCTCCGTGCGCAAAGGGGGACGGACGATCCTACGTCATCCGTCCCGCCCTTCGGGCCGGTCAGCCGGGGTTCGTGGTCACCGGGGCCCGCCGTCAGCCGGGATCGGGGAACCGCACCGTCGACTCGGACACGGCCGGCCGGTGGAACCGCACCAGCTTCTCGGCCTCGTCGTCGAGGGCCTCCATCTCCTGGTCGTCCAGCTTGGTGTGGGCGCTGACGGTCAGGTCCGCTCCGGCCTTGGTGAAGGAGAGCGTCCAGTGGCCCCGGACCTGGCCGTCCACCAGGAACGCCGCCTTGTAGCCGTTGACCTGGCGCAGCCCGTCCAGGGCCTGCGGGGTGACGATGCGGCTGCGGTCGTAGTGGGCGAGCGTGACGTTGTCGTACTCGGGCAGGAAGCGCGCCGGCGCCGGGGTGTCCGGGTCCGGTCGGGGTGCGTCGGGGAGGTCGAACAGCTCACGGCCGGTGGCCGCGTCCTGGAAAGCGCGCAGTCGCGGGCGCAGCCGCTCGAACACCTCCACCAGCCGGGTCAGCCCCGACCAGGCCTGCGCGTCCAGGACGCCGGCCGGGCCGAAGGCGGCGAGGTAGCGGAGCACCATCGCGTCCGGGGCGGGGTCGGGGTCCAGCGGCCGGCCGAGCCAGTGCTCCAGGGTGGTGGAGGTGGTCTGGCCGCTCTTGCCCCACAGCCCGCGCGGCGGAACCTGCACCAGCGCCAGGCCGTCCCGGATCGCCCAGGCCAGCGTCCCGGGGTCGTGGCCGGGGAAGGCCTCGGCCAGTGCGGCGCCCAGGGCGGCGTTGGTCATCGGCTGCTCCGCCAGCAGTTCCGCCGCGGTCTGCTTGAGCCGCACCGGGTCGATGCCGGACAGCGCCTTGCGGTAGATGTTCTTCCCGTACGGGCCACGGTCGTTGATGACCTGGCAGAGCGGCCGCCAGGCCAGCGCGTCCGCGGCGTCCAGCAGGTGCACGGTGCCGCGCATGGCCGAGACCCGGACCAGGGCCCGCTCGGTCATCAGCCCCGACACCTCCTCCGGGTCGAAGCCGAGCAGCCGGGTCCACAGCCCGACATAGGGCGCCCCCGGCACCTGCGACTGCATCCCGGCCAGGAACCGGACGGTCTCCAGTACGCCCCGCCGCTCCCGCGCCAACAGCAGCTGACGGGCGAGCAGGGCGCGGTTGAGCGAACGGGCGGTCAGCTTCTCGGTGGCCATGGCCGAACCCTAGCTTTCGACGTCGGTCCTGATCACCCCGAGGAACGCCGAAAGCCGCCTCGTCGGATACGACGGACGGCTTGTGACGCATGGGGGGCTGCTCTGCCCAGAAGCAGTGTGGTGGAGGTGGCGGGAATCGAACCCGCGTCCTGTGGTGCAAAACCAGGGCTTCTCCGAGCGCAGTCCGCTGTGCTTTTCTCGGCCCCGGCAGTCACACGGACAAGCCGCCGACGGGCCCAGTCACTGTTTGATTTCCCGCAGCACCCCGTGACCGGGCACTGCGGTGGAGTTCCCTAGATTATGCCAGGGTCCGGGACGGGAACGCGCCCGGTCTGACACCCTTTAGTTACTCGCTCAGGCGGCGAGTACGAGGGAATCGCGCTTGGAGTTGGCGATTATAGTTTGCGACACGTGGTTTACGAGATCATTGCCGCGTTTCTCGGCTCGCTTCCCCTGGATCGACATCCCCAGTCGAAACCGATCACCCCCATGGGGTGCTATTCATTTTTCAAGACACGCTCTCCGTGCTGCGTGCCGTTCCGCGTGGACCTGGGGGGTCCTGCGCAACTCTGTCATCCTACGTCCCCGCCGGGGGGACGGTCCAGCTCATTACCGCTGACGGGGGCGCCGACCGGCGCCGGCCGACGCGGTGTCAGCCCTGGGCGCGGCGGCGCACCGCCGCCAGCGCCCGGTCGGTCTCGCGGCGGTCCTGCTTCTCCCGCAGCGTCTGCCGCTTGTCGTGCAGCTTCTTGCCCTGGGCCAGCGCCAGCAGCAGCTTGGCCCGGCCGTCCTTGAAGTACAGCGACAGCGGGACCAGGGTGAAGCCCGACTCCCGCAGCTTCGCGTCGAGCTTGAGGATCTCCGCCTTGTGCATCAGCAGCTTGCGCTTGCGCCGGGCGGCGTGGTTGGTCCAGGTGCCCTGGGCATACTCCATGATGTGGACGTTGTGCAGCCAGGCCTCGCCGCCGGTGATCTCGGCGAAGCCGTCGATCAGCGAGGCGCGGCCCGCGCGCAGCGACTTGACCTCGGTGCCGGTCAGCACCAGGCCGCACTCGATCTCGTCCAGGATGTTGTAGTCGTGCCGCGCCTTCTTGTTCTGCGCGATGATCTTACGTCCGGGTTCTTTTACCTTGGCCATGATGGGGGCCATTCTCGCACTCCGGGGCGGGTCCCGGCACGGGACTTACTGCGGGTCCGAGGCCGCCAGGTCGTCCAGGACGGTGATCGCGGTGCGCTCCGCCGCCTGCGGTCCCGCGCTCGGCGGGACTGCGACGTCGGGGGTGATGCCGACGCCGTCCAGGTCGCGGCCGGCCGGGGTGCGGTAGTGGCCCACCGTCTGCTCCAGCGTGCCGCCGCCGCGGACCGGGCTGGGCTGCTGCACCGCGCCCTTGCCGAAGGTGCGCGAGCCGATCACCACGGCGCGGTCCCGGTCCTGGAGCGCGCCGGTGAGCAGCTCGGCGGCGCTCATGGTGCCGCCGTCCACCAGCACCACCACCGGCGTGCTGGTGTCGCCGCCGCGCGCCGCGGTGAGCCAGTGGGTGGCGCCGTCCGCCCGGTAGGAGCCGAGCGGGCCGCCGTCCAGGAAGCCGGAGGCGGCCCGGACCGACTCGTCCACCAGGCCGCCGGAGTTGCCGCGCAGGTCCAGCAGGATGCCCCGGCCGCCCGCGGCGGTGCCGCGGGCCCGGACCGCCTCCTCGACCCGGTCGCCGGTGCCGACGGTGAAGGCCGAGACCGCGATCCTGGTGATCCCGGCGGCCGGCCGGTCCACCACCACGTCGTCGGTGTCCAGGAGTTCGCGGCGCAGCTCGACCTGGCGCACCGCGGAACCGCGCCGCAGCCGGAGCACGACGGTGCTGCCGGCGTCCTGGGGGGCGCCGCGCAGCAGCGCGACCGTCTCGGTCACCGGAAGGCCGTCGACCGCGCGGCCGTCGACGGCGAGCAGCCGCTCGCCGACGCGCACCCCCGCCAGGTCGGCGGGACCGCCGGCGGGCACCTTCGAGACCGTGACCACGCCCGCGGAGCTGCGCGCGACCCACAGCCCGACGCCGGTGTAACGGCCGTCCAGCGCCTCGGTCATGGTCGCGTACTGCTGCGGGGTGTAGAACGCGGCCCAGGGGTCGCCGCCCTGCTCCGCCCAGTCGCGCGCGGCCGCCTCACTGCTGAGCCGGATCCCGGGCGGCCGGGGCAGCCCGGTCGGCTGCCCCTCACTGCCCCAGGCCCCGGTCGCCGCGCCGGTGGCGAGCACGGTGCCGAACACCAGGCCCAGGGCCAGGTGCAGGCGGAGATGCGGATAGCTACCGGACATGGCAGGTGAGTCTAGAGGTGCGCGACCGTCGCGAAGGCGCGTACCCGTCAGAACGCCCCGGACGCAGTACAGCGTCCGGGGCGATGGTCTGACGGTGTGACAAGTGCGGCTGCTCAGACCCTCAAGTACTTGCGCAGGGTCAGGAACGCGGCGATCGAGGACATCCCGACGCCCAGTACCAGCATCAGCGGCATGACCTGGAACACCGGGCCCCAGCCGATGAAGTTGATGAGCTGGATCTGGTTCCGCAGGAACCGGTCGATCAGCAGGTACTTGCCGACCGCCAGCATCCCCGACGCAAGGATCGCGCCCACCACGGCCGCGAAGGCGGCCTCGGCGATGAACGGCATCTGCACGTAGTAGTTGGAGGCGCCGACCAGTCTCATGATGCCGGTCTCGCGTTTGCGGCTGAAGGCCGAGACCCGGACCGTGTTGACGATCAGCAGCAGGGTGACCGCCAGCATGATGCCCATCACCACCAGGGCGACCACCTGTGCCCCGTTGAGCAGGTTGAACAGCGGTTTCAGGACCTGGCTCTGGTCCTCCACCTTCATCACCCCCGGCTGTCCGCCCACCATCCCGGTGATGATCTGGTACTGCTGCGGGTCCTTGAGCTTGATCCGGAGCGAGTACTCCATGCTGTCCGGGGTCAGCGAGGCCAGCAGCGGGTTGTTGGGGTCCTGCTTGGTGTACTCGGACAGCGCCTGCGCCGGGGTCTCCGTGTAGATCTTCTCGATCAGCCCGGTCTTCTCCAACTGGGCCTGCACGGAGTCGATCTGGTTCTGCGTCGCCGCGCCGGCGGCGCAGTTCTTGTTCACCGAGCCCTGGTTGGCGTCGGTCTTGTTGCAGAAGTAGACCGAGACCTCGATCTTGCCGTCCCAGTAGCCCTTCATGGTGCTGACCTGGTCGCGCAGGAGGAGCGCCGCCCCCGCCAGGGCAAGCGAGAGCGCCACGCTCACGACGACCGCGATGGTCATCGTCAGATTTCGGCGGAGACCGATTCCGATCTCCGACATGACGAACTGTGCTCGCATGACTTCCTAGCTGGTCGGGACGTCGGCCTGGTGCGGACGCCTGGGGTGCGGTGCGGGTCAGTGCTGGTAGCCGTAGACGCCGCGGGACTGGTCGCGGACCAGGTGGCCCTGGTCCAGCTCGATCACGCGCTTGCGCATCTGGTCCACGATCGCCTGGTCGTGGGTGGCCATCAGCACCGTGGTGCCGGTCCGGTTGATCCGGTCCAGCAGCTTCATGATGCCGACGGAGTTCTGCGGGTCGAGGTTTCCGGTCGGCTCGTCCGCGATCAGCAGCATCGGACGGTTCACGAACGCGCGGGCGATGGCCACACGCTGCTGCTCACCACCGGAGAGCTCACCGGGCATCCGGTCCTGCTTGCCGGCCAGGCCGACCAGTTCGAGCACCTCGGGGACGACCTTGCCGATCACGGACCTCGGCTTGCCGATGACCTCCAGCGCGAAGGCGACGTTCTGCCCGACGGTCTTGTTCGGGAGCAGCCGGAAGTCCTGGAACACCGTGCCCAGTTGGCGCCGCATCTGCGGGACCTTCCAGTTGGACAGCTTGGCCAGGTCCTTGCCCAGGACGTGCACCTCGCCGATGGAGGGTCGCTCCTCACGCAGGATCAACCGCAGGAAGGTCGACTTCCCCGAGCCTGACGAGCCCACCAGGAAGACGAACTCGCCCTTCTCGATCTCGAGCGAGACGTTGTCCAGGGCGGGACGGTTCTGCTTCGGATAGGTCTTGGAGACGTTGTCGAATCGGATCACGGCTGCATCACGGTCGGCCAGTCTAGGTGGAAGGGATGAGGCCGGCTCCGGGTATCCGGAACCTTCACCACCCTCTCGCGGACAGGGACAGGTCTGGTGGCGGAGCTCCACCGCGGGGCGGTGGACAGCTCCCCCGGTTGGCCGACCTTACGCGAACCCGACGCCGACTCGCAGTCGCGCTCACGGAAAGGTGGGGGAGTTCACGGTCAAACGGCATCAAATCGGAATAATCAAGCGTAAGAATCATGGGGACATGCCATCGTGTTCACTCACGGTGATCAGTCCCTGACCATCACGCCCCGCACAGGTTCCGGGGTGAACCGTGCTCCGTTTCGCCGGGGGCGACCGGATCGCGTTCGGCATGGCACAGTGGAGGGAACCCACCCGGCATGGTGTCTCGTTGGGCAGGTCGAAGGAGGAGATCGAAATGACGCTCGACCGTCTGGTGTGCGCCAACTGCGCCGGGCCGGTGGCTGAGGGCCGCTGCCCGACCTGCCGCGCGAGCCGGCAGCGGATGCAGGAGCAGCAGGGTCTGTTCGGCTCCCTCTCCCCCGCCGCCCTGATCGCCCTGCTGGTGGCCCTGGTCGCCTGCGCGCTGATAGCCCGGCACGCCTTCGCCTGAGCCTGATCGCAGCACTGCCCGAGCACGGCACTGGACGGGCCCCCGGAACATGGTTCCGGGGGCCCGTCCAGTTGTCCGCCCGCCCCTCCGCGCCACGCCCCCCGCGGTACGTCCGCTGTCAGGCCGCGTGCCGCGGGGTGCCCGTCCGGGGGCCGAAGCGGAACACCAGGCCGCCCGCGAGCAGGGTGAGGCCGCCGGCGAAGAGCAGCGGGACGCTGTCGTCGGTCCCGGTCTCGGCGAGGGTCTGCCGGGGCTCGGGGGCGCTCGTCCCGGTGCCCGCGGGGGGGCTGCCGCCGGTCCCGGCCGCGGTGCTCGCGGAGGAGGAGGCGGACGCGGCGGCGGTCCCCGAAGCCGTCGAGGAAGCCGTCGAGCTCGCGGAGGGCGCCACCGAGGGCGTCGCGGCAACGGAGGCCGAAACGGCGCTGTCGCCCGCGGCGGCGGACGCGGACGCGCTGCCGCCGCCGCCGGACGCCGCGCTGTCGCTCGCGGCCGGGGCGGCGGCCGCGTCGGACGCGGTGGCACTGGCGCCGGCACTGGCGGAGTCGCCCAGGCCCAGGTCCACGGTGAGGCCGCCGCCCTGCGGCCCGTCGATCACCTTGCTCTGCACCAGGGTGGGCGTGGTCGCGGCCGAGGCCACCCCGCTCACCAGCAGCCCCGTACCGGCCAGTGCCAGTCCCGCTGCGGCGACACGCACCCCACGTGAACGTATGCCGGTGTATTTCTTCCGGTGTCCGCGTCGTGCCATGGCCACAACGGCCCCTCTCGCCACTTCGGGTCCCGCCCTTCTCGGGCATTGCGCGCCAGCATGGTGAATCACCCCCGGCAACGTCAACGGCGATCTGTCCGCTTTCGCGGGCAGATCGCCGTGATCGTTACGAATATTGCCGGAGGTCGGGCGACGACCTATTCGGCCTTCTCGTTCTGCTTGCGCCAGCGGATACCGGCTTCGATGAAGCCGTCCAGCTCGCCGTCCAGGACGGCCTGCGGATTGCCCACCTCGTACTGCGTGCGCAGGTCCTTGACCTGCTGGTACGGGTGCAGGACGTAGGAGCGCATCTGGTTGCCCCAGGAGTTGCCGCCGTCCTTCAGCGCGTCCATCTCCGCCTTCTCCTCCTGGCGGCGCCGCTCCAGTAGCTTGGCCTGCAGGACGTTCATCGCGCTGGCGCGGTTCTGGATCTGCGAGCGCTCGTTCTGGCAGGAGACCACGATCCCGGTGGGGAGGTGGGTGATGCGGACCGCGGAGTCGGTGGTGTTGACGCCCTGGCCGCCGGGGCCGGAGGAGCGGTAGACGTCGACCCGCAGTTCGGACTCGTCGATGTCCACGTGGTCGCTCTTCTCGACGACCGGGAGCACCTCGACGCCGGCGAAGGACGTCTGCCGGCGGCCCTGGTTGTCGAACGGGGAGATCCGGACCAGGCGGTGGGTGCCCTGCTCGACCGAGAGCGTGCCGTAGGCGTAGGGGACCTTGACGCCGAAGGTCGCCGACTTGATGCCGGCCTCCTCGGCGTAGGAGGTGTCGTAGACCTCGGTCGGGTAGCCGTGCCGCTCGGCCCAGCGCAGGTACATCCGCATCAGCCGCTCGGCGAAGTCGGCGGCGTCGACGCCGCCGGCCTCGGCGCGGATGTTGACCAGGGCCTCGCGGGCGTCGTACTCGCCCGACAGGAGCGTCCTGACCTCCATCTCGTCCACGGCCTTGGTGACCGATTCGAGCTCGGCGTCGGCCTCGGCGCGGGCGTCGGCGTCGTTCTCGTCCTCGGCCAGCTCGAACATGACCGAGAGGTCCTCGATGCGGCCGCGCAGGGTCTGCACCTTGCGGAGCTCGCCCTGCAGGAAGGAGAGCTTGCTGGTGACCTGCTGCGCCGCGTCGACGTCGTCCCAGAGGTTCGGAGCGGCGGCCTGCTCCTCGAAGATCGCGATGTCGGCACGGATCTTGTCGAGATCGACCACGGCCTCGATCGACGACATGGTCGTTTCGAGGGACTTGATTGCTTCGGAAGGATCGATGGCTGCCACGGAGCAAGCCTAACGGCTTGCGGGATGGGGGATCGCCTGCCGGTGCCGGGGCGGGGTTCCGAGGGGCTCCACCTGAGTGGTGGGTTGCCGGCGCAGTTCCTCGCGCCCCTTGGGCGCTGCCCGGACACAGGTGATGCGGGCGTACTCAGGTGGTCTGGGTGTAGTGGAGGGTGTTGGCGGGGGTCAGTACGAAGAGGCCGGTGGTGGTCGGGGTGGCCCGGTAGGGGGCCACGGTGCCGGCGGGGGCGGGGGGGTGCCCCGGGTCCAGTTGGCGCTGGTGGCGCTGCCCGCCGCCTCGGTGCCGGAGGCGGCCAGCACGTACTGGGTGCCGCGGGCGGCCTGCACTGCCTGGGGGCCGTCCGGGGCGGTCAGGCCGGTGACCGGCAGTGCCTGGGTCCACAGGCCGTTGGCGCCCTGGGTGCGCAGCACCTGTCCGTCCTGGGCCGCGGCGAAGGCGTCGATCCGGCCGCCGTCCTCGGCCACCAGGGAGGGGGCGCCGGAGACCCTGCCGCCCATCGGCAGCGTCTGCCAGACCGTCCAGGTGCCGCCGGTGTAGGAGCAGGTGGCGAGGTCGGTGCCGATCCTGGCGACCAGGTCCACCCGGTCGCCGGTGACCGCCGCGGCCGGCGCCGAGTCGATCCGGGTGCCGCCGGTGAGCTGTCCCCAGGCGCTCCCGGTCCAGCGGCCGGCGGTGAGGGTCCGCTGGTAGACCAGGCCGTCGGTGCCGCGGGCGAACAGCCGGAGCCTGCCGCCGTCCAGTGCCACGACCGCCGGCGGGCCGCTGACCTGTATGCCGGTGAGCTTGCCCCAGCCGCCGAAGGAGCCGTCGGCGGCGCGGGTCAGGTAGCGGACGTAGCCGTCGGTCCCGGTGCCGAAGAGGTAGGCGGTGCCGTCGAGGCCCACCGCGCGCAGTCCGCCGGCCAGGGTGGCCGGCGGGGTCGGTGCGTCGCTCCAGGACGCCCAGCCGGGCAGTGCGACGGTGGCCGTGGACGGCGCCCGGGTGCTGCCGTCGACGGGGGCCTGCTGCAGGCCGGCGGCCCGGGCCGAGGTGCTGGGGTCGGCCGACGCGGAGCCGGAGGGGCTGCCGCCGGGAGAGCCCGCGGTGCCGCCGCCCTCGCCGGCGAAGGCCTTGTAGGCGCCCAGGGCCCCGGCGGCGACCAGCAGCGCGAGCACGCCGACCAGCAGTCGGCGACGGCGGCGGACATTGCTGCCCGTGGCGCTGCGGCGGACTCCGCTGCGGTGCGGTCCGCCGCGGCGGTGGCTGCTGCCGCCGGAGCCGCTGCGGCCGGGGGCACCCTCCCTGGCGGTGCGCTCCTGGCGGGAGGCCTCCGCGAAGGCGGCCAGCTCCTCGCGGTTGGGGCGGCGCAGGCTGGTGTGGGTGTCCCGGCTGGAGTCCGGCTGGGCGCCGGGCACCAGCGGCACGGCCGGGCCCCGGCGCCGGGCGGCCCCGCGGCGACCGGGGTCGGTGTGCACCGGATCGGACATGTCATAGGTGTCGTCGGTGTCGTCCGCACCGTGCGGGTCGTACCCGTCGTCGTACTCGGCGGAGCGGGGGGAGGCCGCGGCGTCGGGGTGGCTCACGCTGAGCACCGGGAGCCCGGCCAGCGCGGGCAGTTGCTCGCGCAGCCGGGCGGCCAGTTCCGAGGCGCGCAGCCGGGAGGCCGGCGCCTTGGCCAGGCACTGGCCGATCACCTTCCACAGGTCGTCCGGCAGGCCCGGCAGCGGGGCCACGCTCTCGGTGACATGGCGGCGCAGCACCGCGCCGGTGTGGCCGCCGCCGAACGGCGTGAAGCCGGCCAGCAGCTCGTACAGCACCGTGGCCAGGGCGTAGATGTCCACCGCGGCCCGCGGTTCCAGGCCCTCGATGACCTCGGGGGCCAGGTAGTCGGGGGTGCCGATGATCCGGGTGGCGCGGGTCCGGCGGGGGGCGTCGACCAGGCGGGCGATGCCGAAGTCGGAGAGCTTGGCGCGCGGCGCGCCGCCGGGGCCCGGCGAGGAGGCCTGGTCGAGCAGGATGTTCTCGGGCTTCACGTCGCGGTGCACGATGCCGGCGGCGTGGGCGACGGCCAGGCCCTCGGCGACGTCGGCGGCGATGGAGACGGCGGCCTGCGGGATCAGCGGGCCCTCGCGGTCCAGCCGGGAGCGCAGGTCGCTGCCGTGCACCAGCTCCATCACCAGGGCGAGGTCGTCGCCGTCCACGACCAGGTCGTGCACGCCGACCACGCGCGGGTGGTCCAGGCTGGTGAGGGCGGTCCGCTCCTGGACGAAGCGGCCGACCAGGACCTGGTCGGAGGCGAGGTCCTCACGGAGCAGCTTGATCGCCACCGGCCCCTCGGGGCCCTCGCCGAGCCAGACGGTCCCCGCCGAGCCACGGCCGATCACCTGGTGCGCGGTGTAGCGGCTGCCGATCTTGCGTGCCAAGGCTGCTCCGTGCGCGTAGGGCGGATGTCAGCGACCAAAGTACGCGGAATGGGGCCGGATGGGGGAACAGGAACCCCATTGCCGCAGGTCAGATGTCGACAAAGCGTCAATCCTGGCTGCCCGCCGGGCACTTGCCCGGCCCAGGTCGTCAGCGCTTGCTGCCGGGCAGCGAGGGCACCGCGCTGGGGAGGTTGTTCACGTCCTTCTTCACTGTGTTCGCCGTGTCGGTGATGCTCTTCACCCAGTTCACCACCGAGTGGTACCAGGACTCCACGTTGTGGACCCAGTGCTGCATCGGCGTGAAGTACCAGACCGCGATGGCGATCAGCACCAGGACCACCAGCACGCGCAGGCAGCCGCCGCCCGGGATGCGCATCCGACGGCGCGGGCGCCTCGGCTCGCGCTCCCGGCGCGGCTCGGGCTCGCGCTCCGGCTCGCGTCGGGGTTCGCGCCGGGGCGCCGGCCGCTGCGGCTCGGGGCGCGCGGCGGGGGGTTCGGCGCGTCGCTGCGGTGACTGCTGCGGCTCCTGGTAGTCCCCGCTGCCGTACCCGGCCTCCTGGTACGGCGGCGGCTGCCGGTACTGCGGTTGCGGCTGGGGCCGACCGCGGTAGGGCGGCGGGGCGACCTGGGGCTGCTGCTCCGGGCCGGCCTT
>NZ_BBPM01000049.1:55166-57622 GCF_000787775.1 Streptacidiphilus carbonis
CGGTAGGGCGGCGGGGCGACCTGGGGCTGCTGCTCCGGGCCGGCCTGGGCCGGATAGCCGACCTGGGTCTGCTCGTTGCGGGTACGCGCGGCCCGCAGCTGGTTCTCCCAGGGGTGCGGCCCGGACGGCTGCTGCGGGGCGTCCTGGCCGAACTGCTGGTCCTGGCCGTGCCGGCCGTAGTTCTGGCCGTTCTGCCCGTTCTGGCCGTAGCTCTGGCCGTTCTGGCCGTAGCCGCCGCCCTGGCCCGCGCCGGGGGGCACGGGCATCACCGTGGTGCGCTGGGGCGCGCCGGGGGCCTGGCCCGGGTCCAGCCGCTGGGTGCGCTCGGCCGCGCCGGGGGGCAGTACCTGGGTCGCGTCGGCCGCGCCGAAGGCGTTCAGCACGGTGCCCCCGGGACCGCCGGCCGGCGGGCCGCCGCCGAACACCGTGGGCGCGCCCGGGTCGAAGCGCATGCCGTTGGGCACCGTGGGGTCCTGCCCCACCGGCACCGGCGGCGCCAGCAGCGCGCCGACCGCGATGGCCGCGTCGATCTGGGCCGGGGTGGAGTGCACGCCGACCCCGGCCGCGACGGTGCGCAGCGCGGTGGCCAGTTGGACGGCGGTGGGGCGCTGCGCCGGGTTCTTGCGCAAGCAGTGCTCGATCACGGTCCACAGCGGCTCCGGCAGGTTGCGCGGCCGCGCGGGCTCCTGCGAGAGGTGCATCTGCAGGATCTGCAGCGGGCCGTCCCCGTGGAACGGCGGCTGGCCGGTCAGCAGCTCGTACATCATGATGCCGGCGCCGTAGACGTCCACGGCCGAGGTCTGCTCGCGGCCCTCGGCGGACTCCGGCGCGACATAGGCGGGGGTACCGACGAACTCATGGGTGCGGGTCAGGCCGGGCGAGTCGGCGAGCCTGGCGATGCCGAAGTCGGTGAGCAGCGGGTGCATCACCGGCTCGCCCCCGGCCGTGTTCACCGTGGCCAGCAGCACATTGGCCGGCTTGAGGTCGCGGTGGACCACGCCGTCCGCGTGGCTGGCCGCCAGCGCGTCGGCGATCTGCGCCATCAGCAGCGCCCCGGCGACCGGGCTCAGCGGGCCGTGGCTGCGCAGGTAGCGGTGCAGGTCGGGACCGTCGATCAGGTCCATCACCAGGGCCAGCAGCTCGCCCTCGACCACCAGGTCGCGGACCCGGACGATATTGGGGTGCACCAGGCGCAGCAGCACCGAGCGCTCCCGCAGGAAGCGCATCACCACATCGGGGTCGGTGGCCAGCTCCTCCTTGAGGACCTTGATCGCGACCTGCTGGGGCGCCGCCCCGCTGCCGGACTCGTCCCGCACCTGCGCACGCCACACCGTTCCGGTGGCCCCGCGTCCCAGCGGTTCCTCCAGGAGGTACTTACTGCCGACCGGCCGCACCCGTGCGCTCCTCGCCATGCTCTCGTCGTGCCTGTGGGAGGCAACAGTAAGCCCCTACCCGAAGGACGTGCTGAGGGGCGCTCCAAGTTCCCATGATCGGCGGTCCGGGGGTCGTCCCCCGGCGTGTCGCGGCACTGAGACGGGTGGTGGGGGCGAGTTGTCGGTGGCGGATGGGAGGATGCATTCAGCACCGCGGCGTCCACTCCGCTTGCGGGGTCCGATCGTTGGCCCCGCAGTACCCGGGAGCACTGCGTGGATCCGCTGGTGCGGTACGGGTGGAGTGGTACCGGGTGGGTTGGCAAGTGCCGCTGCCAGGAGCCTGCGGAAGGGGCCGAGGGACGATGCAGATCCGGCTGAGCGTGCTCGCGGCACGTGACGGCGCGGCGCCGTCACGTGCACATGCCCTGGGCCCGCAGGGCCGGCCGCCGAGGTCGTCCGCCCAGATCGCGGACGTGCTGGTGACGGCCCCGGTCGGGACCAGCCTCGGGGCCGTCGCCGGCGCCCTCGCGGGCGCGGTCGCGGGGCGCCCGGGGGCGCGCGGCACGCGCTCGTCCACCCATGTGCACCTCTACGCGGGCGACCAGCGACTGGACGAGCGGGCGGTGCTGGGACACCCGCCGCTGGTGGACGGCGCGGTACTGCGCCTGGACGAGCCCGACCCCGACCATGTCCCGGCCGGCCCGGCGCCCGGCGCCCCGACCGAGCTGCGGGTGGTCGGCGGTCCCGATGCCGGCGGCATCCACCTGCTGATGCCGGGCCGGGTCCGGGTGGGGCGCTCGGCGCAGGCCGACGTCCCGCTGGACGACCCCGACGTCTCCCGGTTCCACCTGGCCCTGGAGGTGGACGCGGACGGCCGGGTCTCGGTCGTCGACCTGGGCTCCACCAACGGCACCGCGCTGGACGGCCTGCCGGTCGGCGCCGAACCGGTGCCGGTGCCGCCGGGCTCGGTGCTCGGCCTGGGCGAGTCCGCCCTGGTGGTGGCCCCGGGCGGGGGCCGCCCCGGCCCGCTGGGCAGCTCCGACCTGATCGCGGACGGCCAGGGCCGGCTCCAGCTGACCCGGC
>NZ_BBPM01000048.1:0-4626 GCF_000787775.1 Streptacidiphilus carbonis
CGCGAGGAACTGCGCGACCAACCATGCACAAGCCGCACCCGAAGTCCGCTACCGTGAGGCCGTTGCCCGCCGTCGAAGGGACAGAGCGCGTTGAACGACGACACCTTCGTGCTGCGCCCGGTCGGGCGGGTCGAGTCCCCGCTTGAGGACAGGTCCCGCGCGCCCCGGCAAGGCGATGAGGGCGCGCCGGACGCCTGGCTGGTGTTCGAGGAGAGCGTGCGGGAGGGCCTGCGCGACCTGCGGCCGGGGGCCTCGGCGATCCTGCTGACCTGGCTCGACCGGGCCGACCGGGACGTCCTCACAGTGCGCCCCCGCGGCGACGGATCGCGGCCGGAAACCGGGGTCTTCAGCACCCGCTCACCCGATCGGCCCAACCCGATCGGGCTGCACCGGATCGAGATCGTCTCCATCGACGGCCTCCGGATACTGGTACGGAACCTGGAGGCGCTGGACGGCACCCCCGTCCTTGACCTCAAGCCCGTCCTGGGCCCGCAGTCCGAACGCTGAGGCTCTCCCCACCCCATCCACAGGTCTCCGAGGGGGGTCGGCATGGTCGCCGTCGTCATCGCCGTGCTGGCGCTCGCCGTGGTGCAGTGGCCGTTGTTCAGCCTGCTCCACCGGCGCAGGCTGAGGGCCTGCCGTGGGCTGGTGGAGCAGGCCCTCGCGGTGTCGGCCCAGGAGCGCCGGGTCTCCGCCGAGGAACAGGAGCTGTTCCGGCAGACCGTCGCCCGTCTGGAGGCCGTGCACGCGGCGGCCGTGGCCGCCGTGGAGGCGAAGTGGCTGGACCATGCCCGGACGATCGACGACGGCTACCGCGAGAGCGTGGAGCGCCTGCGGGTCGGCCAGGCCGCCGCCCTGCTGAAGCTCCAGCAGCAGCTGCCCGCACCCGACACACTGCGTCTGCACGGCGAGCAGCGCCCCTGAGCACCCGGCGCGAGCCCGGCCGACCTCGGCCCCGGTGCGGTCAGCCCCAGAGCGCCGCGGCCAGCTCCCGGAATCCGGCATCGGGCAACTCGCCCTCACGGGTGAGGAGTTGGACGGCGACCTCGTCGGCCCCCGCCTCCAGGTGGGCCCGGACGCCCTGGGCCACCCGCTCCGAGGTGCCGTGCACCGCGAGTGCGTCGATCAGGGCGTCGCTGCCGTCGTCGGCCAGGTCCGCGTCGCTCCAGCCCAGGCGGCGCAGGCTGGCGACATAGTTGGCCAGGCCCAGGTAGGGGGACGAGACCCGCGGGCGGCCGATGGCCCTGGCCCGCTCCGGGTCCGGCTCCAGGACCACCTTCTGCTCGGGTGCGAGCAGCGCGTCCTTGCCCAGGATCTCCCTGGCCTGCCGGGTGTGCTCAGGGGTGACCAGGTAGGGGTGGGCGCCCCGGGCCCGGTCCGCAGCCAGTCGCAGCACCCGGGGGCCCAGCGCCGCCAGCACCCGGCGGTCCTGCGGGACGCCTTCGGCGTCCAGCACGTCCAGGTAGGCGACCAGGGCCTCATAGGGCTTGGTGTAGCGGTCGGCGTGCTCGCGGTGGCCGGCGCCGACGCCGAGCAGGAACCGGCCCGGGTGCCGCTCTTCCAGCCGGTGGAACGAGGCCGCGACCTTGTGGGCGTCGTCCTGCCAGATGTTGACGATCCCGGTGGCCACGCCGATGGTCGAGGTCGCGTCGAGCAGCCGCTCGGCCGAGTCCAGGCTGCCGTCCGGCGAGCCGCCGATCCAGATCCGCCCGTAGCCCAGCCGCTCCAGCTCCACCGCGAGTTCGGGCGGCAGTCCGTCGCTGTGCCGCCACACCCCGACCGTGCCCCGCGAAACGCCCGCATTTGCACCCATGACCCGCTCCTCTCGTCCGCGCCGACCCCGGCGGCCGACTCCTGCGGACAACCAGCCCGGGTTCGCGGCTGTTCCCCGCGCGGACGCGGGAGGAGGGGGCCTCCGCCGGTGCGCGGTGGAGGCCCCAGGGTGGTTACGCCGGGACTGCGACCAGGAAGTACTCCCGCCCAGCGCTGTCCCTGACCCGTACCGGTGTCCCCGGCAGCGAGCTGAACACCGCCGCGGCGACCTGCTGCGGGTCGTTCTCGGCCGAGAGCGCCGGGCGCAGCGCGGCCCGGACCGCAGCCTTGGTCTCCGGGGACAGTGGACGGGACTGCTTCTTGTCCCGCACCAACTGGGCGAGCCCGGCCATCTGAACGTCCGACAGGTCCGAGCTCAGCCCCAGGGCGACGGCCCGGGCGGCGATGGTGGCCGTGAGCGCGGACCGGTTGAACTCGTGGCACACCTCGCTGGGGGTGTTGGGCGGCAGGAAGTGCCTGGCGGTGCCGATGTCGGTCTTCAACGTGGCCTCCAATGGCTGGAACAGCTGTTCTCTCGCTCTCCATTGTCGCGCGCACCACTGACAATCCGGCCTGGTCACAGCCCGGATGACGGCCTGTCGGCGACGGACCGCCGACCGATGGAGGAGCCACTGGGCCCTGGCTGCGCAGCTCTCGTCGCCGGGCTGGAACGCGTCCGGGAACTCAGGCACGGTGGACGCCCGCGGTTGCCGGTCAGCAGGACAGCAGCGTTGTGTCCCAGTCGAGTTGGCGAACCAGCTGCTCCTGGACCCGGGAGACCGGGTTCGCGGAGTCGCGCTGCTGCGGCGGGCCCGGCGGGGCTGCGGCCGGGGCCGGGGCCGCGCCCGCTG
Organism: Streptacidiphilus carbonis; assembly: GCF_000787775.1. GTDB lineage: Bacteria > Actinomycetota > Actinomycetes > Streptomycetales > Streptomycetaceae > Streptacidiphilus > Streptacidiphilus carbonis. Next base: position 2,664 of record NZ_BBPM01000048.1, read on the forward strand.
TGATCCGGGCGCTGGTGGTGATGTTCTGCTCCACGCGCGGGCGGCGGTGCCGCTGGTAAGCGGCGAGCGCGGCAGTGGTCGACGGCAGGTCGCGCAGTGCCTTGGCCAGCACCACGGCGTCCTCCAGTGCCATCGAGGCGCCCTGGCCGGTCGCCGGGGAGGCCGCGTGGGCGGCGTCGCCGATGATCAGCGCGCGACCGGTGGGGGTGTGCCAGGGCGTGCCGACCGGCAGGTCGCAGGCATTGGTCAGCATCAGCCGGTCCCCGGTGGCGGCGACGATGTCCGCTGCCGGGGTGTCGTCCCGGCGCAGCCTGGACACCAGCTCCCCGCGCCACTGGGCCACGGTGCCGGCGGCGAGTTCCGCGGCCGAGGCGGGACCGCCGCTGACCCGGGCGAACCAGAAGGTCTCGTCCTTGGGCGACACCGCGTAGCCGAACGCCGCGGTGTCGCTGCGGATCATGGTGATGCGCTCCGTCGCGTCCTCGGGACGGGCGCCGGGGCTGTAGCCGTAGAAGACGCGCTGGCCGGCGTAGCGCGGCTCGGGACCGCCGGGGTGCAGCAGCGTGCGGACGGTGGAGTTCAGCCCGTCGGCGCCGATCAGCAGGCTGCCTTCGGCGCTGCTCCCATCGGCGAAGCTCGCGGTAACCCCGTCCGCGTCCTCGGCCAGGCCCACCAGCCGGGCCGAGTGCCGGACCACGATGCCGCGACGGCGCGCCTCGGCCTGCAGCACCCGGTTCAACTCGCTGCGCAGCAGGCAGCGGTAGCTGGTCAGCGGCGAGGCCGGATCCCCCAGCGGGACGGCCGCGACCTCGGCGCCGGCGGCGTCGATGACCCGCATGGCCGTCAGCGGGAAGCCGGTGTCGGCGACGGCCTCGGCCGCGTCCAGCTGCGCCAGGGCGCGCATGCCGTTGTCGGCCAGGGTGAGGAAGGCGCCGATGTCCTCGGCGCCGTGCGGATACGCCTCGTGGACGGTGGCCTCGAAGCCGGCCTTGTGCAGGGCCAGCGCGGCAGCGGTGCCGGCGATGCCGCCGCCGATGATCAGGATCCCGGACACGTCGAACTCCGTTCAACGACTTGACTGCTGACACTCTCGCACACGAACGGTATCCCCGGCCGCCCCTTCCCGGCCGCTCGGGGCCGCAGCGGCGTCGTCTAAGGTGCGTGCATGATCGATCAGTCCTACCTCTCCGAACTGTTCTCGCTCGACGGCACGACCGCCCTGGTCACCGGCGGCAGCTCCGGCATCGGCCGGGCCGTCGCCGGCGCCCTGGCCCGAGCGGGCGCGAGCGTGGTCGTGGTCGCCCGCGGCGAGGCGGCACTGGCTGCCACCGTCGACGAGCTGACTGCCGACGGCTGCCGCGCGGCCTGGGTCAGCGCCGACCTGGGCAGCCGCGAGGGCGTGCGGAAGGCGGCCGAGGAGGCGGTGTCGGTCTTCGGGGAACCCGACATCCTGGTGAACTGCGCCGGGGTCAACCTTCGGCCTCCGATGGACGAGCTGGGTGAGGACGTCTGGACGGCCACCATGGCGGTGAACCTGGAGGCGCCGTTCCTGCTGGGGCAGCGCTTCGGCCCGGGGATGGCCCGGCGCGGCTTCGGCCGGATCATCCACGTCACCTCCCAGCAGGCCCACCGCGCCTTCGTCCAGAGCGGCGCCTACGGGGTCTCCAAGGGCGGCCTGGAGTCGCTGGCCCGCTCCCAGGCCGAGGCCTGGTCCCCGTCCGGCGTCACCTGCAACACGCTGGTGCCCGGCTTTGTGATGACCCCGCTCAACGCCCGGCTGGCCGACGACCCGGAGAAGGTCGCGGCGCTGGCCGCCCGCACGATGGTCGGCCGCAACGGCCTGGCCGAGGACTTCGCCGGCGCGGCGGTGTTCCTGGCGAGCCGCGCCTCCGCCTATGTCACCGGCCAGTCGGTCTTCGTCGACGGCGGGCTGTCGGTGCACTGAGCCGCAGCCCGGGTGCAC
>NZ_BBPM01000048.1:5100-40597 GCF_000787775.1 Streptacidiphilus carbonis
CGGCGGGCTGTCGGTGCACTGAGCCGCAGCCCGGGTGCACCGGCAGCCCGCCGGTACGTCACCTGCCGGAACTCACCTGCCGGAACTCACCTGCCGGGCCTCACCTGCTGGGGACGGCGAGCAGCAGCGCGAAGCGCGCCGCCCGGTCGGTCCACCAGCGGCGGACGGTGAAGCCCGCGGCTGCGAGCTCGGCGGTGAGGGTCTCGCGGCGGAACTTGGTGGAGATCTCGGTGCGCAGGCTCTCCCCGGCCGCGAAGTCCACGGACAGGTCCACCGCCGGGATCTTGACGTTCTGTTCGATCCGGGAGACCAGGTGCATCTCGATCCGCTCCTCCTCGGTGTTCCACACCGCGCGGTGCTCGAAGGCGTCCGCGTCGAAGTCGGCGCCCAGCTCCCGGTCCAGCACCTGCAGCACGTTCTTGTTGAACGCCTCGGTGACGCCCTGGCTGTCGTCGTAGGCGGCCACCAGCACCTCGGGATCCTTCACCAGGTCCGCTCCGAGCAGCAGCACGTCGTCCGCGCTGAGGGCGCGGCGCAGCAGTGCGTAGAAGTCCCTGCGCTGGTCCGGGTCGAGGTTGCCGATGGTGCTGCCCAGGAAGGCCAGCAGCCGCGGACCCGGCTCGTCGTGCAGCGCCAGGTCGTGCTCGAAGTCGGTGACCGCCGCGGTGACCCGCAGCGCCGGGTAGTCCCGGCACAGCGCCTCACCGGCCTCCACCAGGGCGGAGGCGCTGACGTCGAGCGGGGTGTAGTGCTGCAGGGTGCCCTGCGCGGTCAGCGCGTCCAGCAGCAGCCGGGTCTTGCGGGAGGAGCCCGAGCCCAGTTCGATCAGCGAGCGGGCGTGGGTGGCGGCGGCGATCTCGGGGGCGCGCTGCTGCAGGATCTCCTGCTCGGCCCGGGTGGGGTAGTACTCGGGCAGTTCGGTTATCTGCTCGAAGAGCTTGCTGCCGAGTTCGTCGTAGAACCACTTCGGCGGAAGGGTCTTCGGCTGTGCGGACAGGCCCTGGCGCACGTCCGTGCGCAGCGTGGTGGCGAGGTAGTCCGAGGGCAGTCGCGTCTCGATGCTGAAGCGGTCGTTCACGAGTTCGTCCTTGCTGTGTGGGTGGCGCTGTACGGATCGCGGCACGGGGCGCAGCGGGTAGCTGCGCACCGCGTCGGGTGTGGCCAGCAACAGGGTGTGCTCGGGGACCTCCTCCCACGTGGAGTCGTCGTCCGGTTCGGAGGCGACCAGGACCCGGCCGTGGGCCCGCCGGTACCAGAGGGTGTCGCCGTGCCGGGTGGCCGCGATGGTGCGGCCGTCGGTGAGCAGCAGGTTCAGCCGCGCCTGCGGGCGGTCCCGGGCGACCCGCCGGACCAGGCCGGCCAGCGCCAGCCCCGGCGGTTCGCCCTGGCGCAGCCGGTGCGCCAGCATCGCCCACAGCAGTGCCGAGTCGCAGTGTGCTTCGAGGGCCAGCAGGTCGGCGCTGTCCAGCCCGGTGCCGGCGGTGGGCAGCCGGGTCCAGTCCGGGACCGCGCCGTTGTGGCTGAACAGCCAGCGGCCCTCGCGGAACGGGGCCGCGGCGGACTCGTCCTGGGTGGTCCCGGCGGTGGCCGAGCGGACCGCTGCCAGGAAGGAGTGGCTGCTGACGGCGCGGGCGAGGTCGGGCAGGTTGCCGTCGGCCCAGATCGGCACCGCCCGACGGTGCCGGAAGCAGGTGTCCTCCCCGGAGGCGGACGTACCGGGGGCGTCCGGGCCCGGATCGTCCGAGTCGGGGCGGTCCGGGTCGGGGTACCAGCCGAACCCGTAGCCGTCGGCGTTGACGGTGCCGTAGCGCTGCAGCCGGGGCGCCCAGGACTGCCGGTACAGGCTGTGCCCGGGCTCCAGCAGCACCGAGGCCAGCGTGGTCCGCGGGCCCAGATACGCCAGGTGACGGCACATCAGCCCAGCTCCGAGGGGGCGGCGTCGCGGGCGGTGCGGAAGCCGGAGAAGATCTGCCGGCGGATCGGGTAGTCCCAGTTGCGGAAGGTGCCGCGGCAGGCCACCGGGTCCACCCCGAAGGCGCCGCCGCGCAGCACCTTGTAGTCGGGACCGAAGAACACCTCGGAGTACTCCTTGTAGGGGAAGGCGTTGAAGCCCGGGTAGGGGGCGAAATCGCTGCCGGTCCACTCCCAGACGTCACCGATCAGCTGCCGGGCGCCGCTGGGGGCGCTGCCCAGCGGGTAGCTGCCGGCCGGGGCCGGCTGAAGGTGGCGCTGGCCGAGGTTGGCGTGCTCGGCGGTCGGCTCCTGGTCGCCCCAGGGGTAGCGCCGGGAGCGGCCGGTGGCCGGGTCCAGCCGGGCGGCCTTCTCCCACTCGGCCTCGCTGGGCAGCCGGCGTCCGGCCCAGCGGGCGTAGGCGTCGGCTTCGTACCAGCAGACATGGACGACCGGTTCGTCACCCGGGACCGGCTCGGTGCGGCCGAAGCGCCGCCGCAGCCAGGTGTCACCGTCGAGCTGCCAGAACAGCGGCGCGGACAGCCCGGCCTGCTCCCGGTGGCGCAGGCCGGCCGGGGTCCACCAGCGCGGGTCCCGGTAGCCGCCGTCGGCGATGAACTCCTGGTAGGCCGCATTGGTGACCGGGGTGGTGTCCAGCCAGTAGCCGGGCAGCTCCACGGTGTGCGCCGGACGCTCGTTGTCCAGGGCCCAGGGGTCGGTGCTGGTGCCCATGGTGAACGGCCCGGCAGGGACCAGCACCTCGGTGGGCAGGGCGGCCGCGTCGGCGGGCGCGGCCGGGGGCGCGGGGGCGTCCAGTACTGCGGGGCCCTGGCGCAGCTGGTGAGTGGCGAGCATGGTCTCGTCGTGCTGCTGCTCGTGCTGGGCGATCATGCCGAAGACGAATCCTTCGGCCAGCAGCGGGGGTCCGTCGGGGTCGAGTGCGGTGCCGTCGAGCACCTCCAGGGCCTGCTCGCGGACCTGACGGAGGTAGCCGCGGGCGGGTTCCGGGTCGAGCAGCGGCAGCGCGGGCCGGTCGGCGCGCGGGTGCTGGAAGGCGTCGTACAGGTGGTCGAGGTCCGGGCGGATCGCCGCCCGGCCTCCGGCGTCGCGCACCAGCCAGAGCTCCTCCTGGTTGCCGATGTGCGCCAGGTCCCAGACCAGGGGCGACATCAGCGGGGAGTGCTGCGCCTTGAGGCCGTCCTCGTCCAGGCAGTCGGTCAGGCCGAGGGTGCGGCGCCGCGAGGTCTCCAGGGCGGCCGCGATCCTCGTGCGCAGGTCGGTCGAATCGTGCTGGTTCATCCGCGGATCCCTTCCAGGAGGTCGTCTGCGGGACATCGGCCCCGTTCGGCGTAGCGCCGGGAGAAGCGCGCCGTCGCGGTGCGCAGGCCGGCCGGGGCGCCGGAGTCGGCGAGGGAGGCCTCCGCGGCGCCGAAGCAGGCGCGGACGGCCTTGCCGATGACCGGCTCCGCCGGTCCGAGCCTGGCGGCCAGGCTCCACTGCTCCGGCGTGGGGACGGCGGCGCCGCCCGGGCACAGCGGCTCGGTGGCCTCCCAGGCCGCACGGGCCGCCACCGGATCGTCCATCAGGGTGGCCGCGACCGAAGCCGCCACCGCCCAGTCCTCGCCGCGCTGGCTGTCGATCATCCGGAGCTCCAGCCAGCCGCGCGGGCGGATCGGCGGGAACAGTGTGGTCAGGTGGTAGTCGAGGTCGTCCAGCGCGGGCGGCCTGAGGCCGTCCGCGCCGCGGGTCCAGTCGCGGAAGGTCAGTCCCGGCGGGGCGTTCCAGTCCTCCGGGGCCTCGCGCCGCAGGCACAGCAGCGGTGCGTCCAGCGCGTAGTCGGCCCAGGCGGCCCGGGGGTCGTCACTGGGGGTCACCGGGCCGGTGCGGGTCGGGTCCATCCGCTCCCAGACCGCCCGCCGGGTCGACTTCCATCCGGTGGGCCGTCCCCGCCACAGCGGGGAGTTGGCGAAGGCCGCGATCAGCACCGGGCCGAGCCGGTGCACCAGCTGCCACCTGTAGCGGTACCCGGAGACGCCCGCGGTCTCGTCCCCGGCGTCCAGGTTGACCTGCACGGCGGCGGTGGCCCGCATCATCATCCGGCCCGAGGGGCCGACGCGGTCGAGGTAGGCCTCCATGGCGCGGTAGCGGGGGTGCTGCGCGATCCGGGGCGGGTCCAGATGCGGCTCCAGGCCGTCTCCTGCGAGCACCAGGCCCTGCAGGGCCAGAGCCCCGGACAGTACCCGGGTGTCGGCCCGGAGCGCCTGGACGCAGCCGGCCAGATCGGTACTGGGCAGGGAGCTGAGCTCCACCTGCCCTCCGGGTTCGCGGGTCAGCCTGCTGCCCGCCGGCAGTGCACCCGGTCCCGCCAGCGGCGCCAGGGCCGCCTCCAACCGTTCCGGGCGGACCGGGAGCCTCCCGTCCGCGCCGTCGTGCACCAGCCATTCCAGCTCAAGACCGGTCCGCCTGGGCGGGCCGGTCTTGAAACAGACCCCGTAGACGTGTTCCCGGGCTTCGTTCTCCGCCAGGCGGTGTCCCATGACATCCGCTCCTTTCGTCCTCGTTCGCCCTACCCAGGTCCGGATCCCGGTACGCACGGGGGGCGTGATGGCGGAGGGATTGGCCGATACGGGCCGTTCCGCTTCTCCCGGGACTCAGACCAGTGAGGACCGGACCGCTTTCGGCCGCAACTCGAAACGGCCGGAAACCGTCCCCCGGTCAACCGTCGACCGCGGTGCGGTACAGCGCGGCGATGCCCGGTCCAAAACCGGGCGAGTAGGACAGGTCGGCGGTGGAGCCGCCGGACTGGTATCCGCCGACCGCACCCACCACGGTGCCGCGGCCGTCCGCGCCGACCGCGGCCAGCAGCGGGCTGCCGCTGGTGCCGCCGGTCATCCCCCGGCACGGGAACTGCGCCTGGTCGCGGCCGAAGCCGAGCAGCACACTGGCACAGACCACCGGACGGTCCCCGGTACTCGGATAGCCCACGGCCTCCACCGAGCCGTGCCACTGCGGCTGGAAGGCGAGGCCCTCGGCGCCCACCGCCTCCTCCACCGGGCGCGCGCCGACCAGCGGACGGGTGGTCAGAAACGCGACGTCGAAGTCCGGGTCACCGTCGCGCCACCAGCGCGGGTCGGTGACCACCCGGGTCACCGACCAGGTCCCGAACGGGTGCCGGCCCTGGTGGTATCCGGGCACGAACACCAGGGACGCCCCCGACCCGGCCGCTTCCTCCGCGGAGCCCCGGCCCGGGGCCACCGCGCAGTGCGCCGCCGTGACCAGCAGGTTCCGTCCCGGGCTGTCCACCACCGCCGCCGTGCAGAAGTGCTCTTCCGGCCGGCCGTCGACGGTCGAGAAGACGGCGCCCACCTGCGGGACCACCCCGGCCGGCCGCACCGCCGGCACTCCGCGCCGGGTCGGCGCCCCGGCCGTCGCGCCGCCGGCCGTCCCGGCCACGTCCGTGCTCGGCGGCAGCGGGGGCACGGCCCGCCCTGCCCCGACGACAGCGGTCGGAGCATCAGCACCAGCGCCACAGCGGCCCACAGCACCATGGCCCTCGGCGACGGACGGTTCGTCATGTCAACGAATCCTGGTTCGGCGTGGGGCCGCCGACCAACGGGGGCGGGCAACCGGGTGAGCCGTCCGGGGCCCTTGGACCCGGTGCGCAGAGGCATTTCGACCGATGCCCCGGCGCCCGGGAGCTCCTACGGTGGGATGAGTGGGGAGAAGTGACCCTCCCCGAGCGACCGACCAGAACCACCGATGGGAGCCAGCAGGATGAGCAGCGCCGCCGACATGACCCTTCCCAGTCGCACCCGTGCGGCGTCCCAGGCCCGGATGGCACTGACCGCGGTGGCGCCCGGGCACGAGCTGGTCGAAGACGGCCGGCTGCTGGTGACCGAGGCGGTGGCCAACGCCGTGGAGCACACCGACTCCGCCGACGTGCGCATCCTGATCCGCCACGACGAGCTCTCGGGCCTGCTGGTGTGCGCGGTCCGCGACACCGGCACCGGGCTGCCCTGTCCGGACGCGGCCGGCGTCGGCTCGCAGGCCGTGGCCAGGCCGGCGGCACCTGCCGAGGACGGCCGGGGACTGCAGCTGATCGAGGAGCTCAGTGCCCACTGGGGCTGCGAGGTGGACGCCCACGGCAAGTGGGTGTGGTTCGCCCTGGACCCGGAGACGGCCGGCGCCTGAGTGGTCCTCAGACCCGGGTCCGGCCGCCGCCGGGAGCGGTCGGCGCGGCCGGGGCCGCGGCGGCGGCCAGCCGGAACGGCACGTCGATCACGGTGACCTCCGGAGCGAACAGCAGCCGGGCCTTGAGCCTCAGCGCGTTCTGGTTGTGCAGCGGCTGCTCCCACCAGTGGCTGACCACGTACTCGGGGATCACCACGGACACCATCGCGGCCGGGTCCGCCGCCGTCTGCTGTCTGATCCGGGCCAGTACCGGCCCCACCACCTCGCGGTAGGGCGAGTGCAGGATCTCCAGCGGCACATCCGGGACGTGCTGGTCCCACTGCTGGCGCAACTCCTCGGCATCGGCGGCGTCGGCCGCGACGCTCATCGCGGTGACCGTGGTCGGGTGCAGCGCCTGGGCCACGCCCAGGGCCTTCAGCGTGGGCGCGTGCACGGCCGAGACCAGGACCAGCACATGGTTGCTCGGCGGCACGTGCGGACGGGCCCCTTCCGGGACCGCGACGAACTCAGCGACCTGGTCGTAGTGGCGGCGCACCCCCTTCATCCCGAGGAAGAGCAGCGGCATGGCGATGATCACCAGCCAGGCGCCGTGGGTGAACTTGGTGATCAGCACGATCACCAGCACCAGCGCGGTCAGGGCGGCGCCGACCGCGTTGATCGACTGCGACCTGCGCATCCGGCGGCGTGACGACGGCTCGGTCTCGGTGGCCAGGGCGGTGCGCCAGTGCCGCACCATGCCGGCCTGGGAGAGGGTGAAGGAGACGAAGACGCCGATGATGTAGAGCTGGATGATCCGGGTGAGGTTGGCGTCGAAGGCCACGATCAACCCGATCGCGGCCAGCGCCAGCAGCACCACGCCGTTGGAGTAGACCAACCGGTCGCCGCGGTTGTGCAACTGCCGCGGCGCGTAGCGGTCCCGGGCCAGGATCGAGGCGAGCATCGGGAAGCCGTTGAAGGCGGTATTGGCGGCCAGGATCAGCACCCCGGCGGTGAACGTCTGCACCAGGTAGAACAGCAGGTCCGCGCCGCCGAAGGTGGCCCGTGCGATCTGCGCCAGCGCGGTGGGCATGGCGGTTCCCGGCGCCAGTCCCAACTCGGCGGGGTCGGCCGCGACATGCACCCGATAGGCCATGGCCAGCACGGTGATGCCGACGAACATGGTCACCGAGAACACGCCCATCACCGCAAGCGTGGTCGCCGCATTGCGGCTCTTGGGCTCCTGGAACGCCGGGACCCCGTTGCTGATCGCCTCCACCCCGGTCAGCGCGGTGCAGCCGGACGCGAAGGCGCGCATCGCCAGCAGCACCACGGCCAGTCCGGTGTAGGAGCCGGTGGCGTGGATCGGAAGGTGGGCCGACTCGGCGCGGATGGTGGCGCCCCAGGCCAGCCGCACCGCGGCATAGCCGAACATCAGGTAGATCGCGGCGATGAAGCCGTAGGTGGGGATGGCGAACAGACGTCCGGACTCGCGTACCCCGCGCAGGTTCAGCAGGGTCAGCACGGTCACGAACACCACCGACAGCAGCACCTGGTAGCGGTCCAGTGCGGGGATCGCGGACGTGATGGCGGCGACGCCGGAGACCACCGAGACCGCGACCGTCAGCACATAGTCCACCAGCAGGGCGCTGGCTGCCGTGAGCGCCGCGGTGGGCCCGAGGTTCTCCGCGCTGACCACATAGGCCCCGCCACCACCGGGGTAGGCGTGACAGGTCTGCCGGTAGGAGGCGACCACCACGACCAGCAGCAGCACGATGGCGGCGGCCGCGTACCAGGCGAGGTGCAGCAGGGCGACCCCGCCCAGCGCCAGGATCAGCAGGATCTCCTCGGTGGCGTAGGCGACCGAGGAGAGCGGGTCGCTGCAGAAGATGGGCAGAGCCAGCCGTTTGGGGAGCAGCGTCTCCCCCAGCCGGGCGCTGTCCAACGGCGTCCCGAACAGCAGGCGCTTGGGACTGTTCCAGACACTCATTTCGCCAAACTAGGGCATAGGTGAACAAATACCACCACGCCACACGGGTCAGGGGACGGCGACCGTGTCACCCGCCTGCACACCCGCGGTGATCTGCGTCAACTGGTCCACGGTGATGCCGGTCTCGACCGCGGCCCGGGCCCGGCCGCAGCGGCCGGCACGGCCGGCGAACGGACAGTGAAGCAGCGTCACATGCGCGCCGGCACCGTCGGAGTGGACCGCCGACTCGGGCACGGCCAGCACCCCCGGACGGGCCTCCAGGGTGATCGTGACCGTGGCCGGCATCCCCGGCAGCGCGCCGACCGGGGGCGCCGGGAGCGCCAGGTCCAGCGGATACGCCACCGGCCCGGGGGTCCACTGACCCGTCAACGTCGGGACGGGGGGCGGCTCGGGCGCGGACCCGGACCCCGGGGCGGCCGTGGTCGCGCTCAACGGAAGTGCGACCACCCGGGTCGCCACCTGGGCGGCGGAGTCCGGCACCACCACGTCGACCGGCAGGCCGGGCCGCAGGCGGTCGCGCACCCCGCCGTCCACCTGGGTGTGCACCTCCAGGTCGCGCGAGCGCAGCACCAGCGCCGGGGCGCGGCAGTCGGGGCTGGCGCCCAGCGCGGTGCCGAGCTGGTCGACCACGCCGTCAGCGGGCGCGGTGATCGTCGCGTCGTCCACGGTGCGCTGCAGGGCCGTCACCCGCTGCTGCTCCCGGGCGACCCGGTCCAGGTCCGGGCCGAGCAGCGACTGGGCGGTGGCGGCGGGATCGGCCGCGGCGCCGGTCGGGGAGCCGGCTGCCGAGCCGGTCGCGGCGGCCGTGTCGGCGGCGGCGCTGCGGTGCTGCTCCAGCAGCGCCTGGGCCTGGGCGAGGTCCTGCTGGGCGGAGTCCAGGGCCTGGTGGACGGCCGCGGTGTCGGCGCGGGCCAGCACCTGACCCTTGGTCACCAGCTGGCCAGGGACCACCGGCAGCTCGGAGACCGGCCCCAGCCCGGGCGCGGCGTGCGCGGCCGCCGCACACATGTCGGCGTCGGCCGAGCCGCCGCCGGGCACCGCGGTGCTCGCCCCGAAGTACAACCGCCAGGTCACCGCCGCCCGCAGCACCCCGGTCAGTTGCGCGGTGGACCGCAGATCCACCGCGTGCACCTTGAACGCCCGGACCGACACCCCCTGGCCGACCGCGGGCACGGCGACGACCGCCGCACCGGCCACCACCAGTGCGCCGGCTGCCGCCAGGCACCGGCTCACTTGCCGCCGCACGGCACACCCCTGCGCACCCTGGTCGGCCCATGCGGTGGTTCCATGCCTCGAAGCATGACAAATCGTATTTATAGACTCAACTACCCGCCCCGGTGCGCCGTGTGAATTCCGCCCCCGGGACGCACCGGCGCCCCCGGGGGCTGAACCCGGGGGCGCCGTTTGCCGGGGAGAAGAGTTCCCAGCAGTGACTGAGCTGTCGCTCAGACTCCAGCGTGTGACCGGGAGTCGCTCACTGCAACGTGACTGGGCCGAACGGGTGAGCGGAGAACCGCGCGAACGCCGACCGGGCACGGACCGCGCCCGCCCGTTCGGCCCAACCCGCGGTGACCCCCGGGCCCGCCGCCTCGTTGGGCTCGACATGCCTGAGCCCCGCTGGTCCCGTGTGCCCCTCGCCGAACTGCCCCCGCAGTGGGCCGCACCGGCCGTATCGGCGACGCCGCCGACAAGACCGCAGGACGAGCCGATCTACTCGCAGCTCGCGGCCGAGTGGCGCGGCACCGGGCGCACGCTGCCCGGACTGCAGGACCGGGAGTGGGCCGAGCTGGTGGCCCGCCGCACCTGGCGCTGACCGCCCTGTCGGATTCTGTCGGAAACCTTGACATGTCCAGGTGACGATGCGTCAATTCCAACAGCGACCAACATTTTCCTCCCAATGCGACCACTGGTCGCTTCCACCTGCTGAGAGGTGATCGCAGTGATCGGTGCGCGGCGTTGGGGCAGAGAGATACCGGCAGTGCTCGGGGTGGTGACACTCCTGCTGATCGCGATGGGTTTCGGTCCGACCGCGCCCAAGGCGCACGCCGCCACCACCACGACCGTCTCGGTCAACGGGACCAGCGCGGGCAAGACCTTCGACGGAATCGGGGCGATCAGCGGCGGCGGCGGCAACACCCGGCTGCTCACCGACTACCCCGCGGCCCAGCAGCAGCAGATCCTCAACTACCTGTTCAAGCCCGGCTACGGCGCCGACCTGCAGATCCTCAAGGTGGAGATCGGCGGCGACACCAACTCCACCGACGGTTCCGAGTCCAGCCACATGCACACCGCCTCCGCCGTCGACTGCGGCACCGGGTACGAGTGGTGGCTGATGGAGCAGGCCAAGGCGCTCAATCCGTCGATCAAGCTCTACGGCCTGGCCTGGGGCGCGCCGGGGTGGATCGGCGGCGGCAACTTCTGGTCCACCGACACCGTCAACTACCTGGTGAACTGGCTCGGTTGCGCCAAGTCGCACGGGCTGTCCATCGACTACCTCGGCGGCTGGAACGAGCGCGGCTACAACGTCGCCTGGTACGAGCAGCTTCGCTCCACCCTGAACGCCGACGGCTACTCCGCCGTCCAGTTGGTCGCCGCCGACAGCGACTGGAGCGTCGCCTCCGACGTCGCCTCCAACTCCGCCTTCGCCAACGCCGTCTCGGCGATCGGGGTGCACTACCCCTGTGCCGGCGGGGACGGCGGTTCTGCGGACACCTGCACCGGCAACGCCACCGCGACCGCCACCGGCAAGCCGCTGTGGGCGAGTGAGAACGGCTCGCAGGACCTCAACGCGGGTGCCGGCGCGCTGATCCGCTCGATCACCCGCGGCTATCTGGACGGTGGGCTGACCGCCTACATCAACTGGCCGGTGGTGGCCGCGGTCTACCCGAACCTGCCCTATGACACCGACGGCCTCGTCCTGGCCTCCCAGCCGTGGTCCGGCGCCTACAGCGTCGGCAAGAGCCTGTGGGCCACCGCGCAGGTCACCCAGTTCACCGCGCCCGGCTGGAAGTTCCTCAACACCGGCTCGGGCTATCTGGGCGGCAGCGAGTCCAACGGCAGCTATGTGTCGCTGAAGGCGAGCAGCGGCACCGGCTACTCGACCGTCATCGAGACCACCACCGCCACCGCGGCCCAGACCGTGAACGTCAATGTCAGCGGCGGCCTGTCCACCGGCACCGTCCATGTCTGGGCCACCAACCTGAACGCCTCGGCCGCGACCGGCGGCATGGTCCAGCAGAGCGACATCACTCCGTCCGGCGGCTCCTACTCGCTCACCGTGCAGCCCGGCTACATCTACACGCTGACCACCACCACCGGTCAGGGCAAGGGCACGGCGGCCGGTCCGGCGCAGAGCGCCCGGAGCCTGCCGTACTCCGACACCTTCGACAGCGACACCACCGACCAGCAGCCGCGGCTGCTCTCCCAGATGCAGGGCGCCTTCGAGGTGCAGCCGTGCGCCGGCGGCCGCAGCGGCAGTTGCGTCGCCCAGCGGGCGCTGGTGAAGCCGATCGAGTGGGACGGCGACTCCAACCCGTACACCGTCGGCGGCAGCCTGGGCTGGACCAACTACACCGTCGCCGCCGACGCACTGATCGGGTCGGCCGGGTCGGTGCAGCTGCTGGGCCGCGTCGGCACCCAGCACAGCTTCGGACCGGCCGGGATCAACGAGTACTACCTGCAGTTCAGCAACACCGGGGCCTGGTCGATCGTGCGCAACAACACCAGCGGCACGCTGACCACGCTGGCCGGCGGCACGGTGACCGCGCCGGGGACCGGCAGCTGGCACCATCTGGCGCTGACCTTCAACGGCAGCAGCATCAGCGCGGCCATCGACGGAACCACCGTGGGCAGCGCCACCGACGGCACCTATGTGGCAGGCATGGTCGGTCTCGGCACCAGCGGCTACCAGGCCGACCAGTTCGACAATCTGACGGTCACCCCGGTCGGGACCACCCCGGCCGCCCGGCCCATCGTGGCGGTCGACAACTCCGCCAAGTGCGTGGACGACAACAACGGCTCCGCCGCCAACGGCACCAAGGTGCAGATGTGGGACTGCAACGGCACCGCCGCCCAGAACTGGACGGTCGGCACCGACGGCACCGTTCGCATCAACGGCGCCTGCATGGACATCACCGGTGCAGGATCCGCCGACGGGACCCTGGTGGAGCTGTGGACCTGCAACAGCGGGGCCAACCAGCAGTGGCAGCAGCAGGGCAGCTCCCTGGTCAACCCGGCGACCGGCAAGTGCCTGGACGACAGCGGGTTCAACACCGCCAACGGCACCCAGCTGGAGATCTGGACCTGCAACGGCGGCGGCAACCAGCAGTGGGTGGAGACCTCCCAGTAGGCAGGCGCAGTAGTCGGGCGCAGTAGTCGGGCGCAGTGGTCCGGCGGTCTGGTCAGGGCGCCACGGGTGGGGGCAGGATGATCACGCAATCCTGCCCCCGCCCGTGGCGGGGCGCCCGCACCACCGGGAGGCACAACCGTGGACACCCACACACCGTCGGTCTTCGCACTCATAGGGAGCGGCTGGCGCTCCGAGTTCTTCCTGCGGCTGGCCCGGCAGGCCCCCGGGCAACTGCGGGTGTGCGGGGTGGTCACCCGCGGTGCCGACCGCGGCGCCGCGATCGAGGCCGAGTGGGGCGTGCCGACCTTCCGCACCGTCAAGGACCTGCTGGCGGCCACCGGGCCGGACTTCGTGGTGCCCTGCGTGCCCTGGGACGTGGCCGCGCAGGTGACCGTAGAGCTGGTCGAGGCCGGGGCGAAGGTGCTGACCGAGACGCCGCCGGCGGCGGACCTCGACGGGCTGCGCGGGCTCTGGGCGGCGGTCGGAGCTTCGGGGACGGTCCAGGTGGCCGAGCAGTACATGTGGATGCCGGCCCATGCCGTCCGCGGCGAGTTGGTCGCCCGCGGCGCCATCGGCCAGGTGGGTTCGGTGCAGGTCTCCTCCACCCACCTCTACCACGCCGTGTCGATCATCCGCCGGCTGCTCGGCGTCGGTTTCGCCCCCGCCACGGTGCGCGCCCAGTCCTTCACCGCCCCGCTGGCGGATCCGCTGGGCCGGGACGGCTGGAACGGCGACACCACCCCCAAGCCCGCCGCGACCACTCTGGCCACGCTCGACTTCGGCGGCGCGATGGGCCTCTACGACTTCACCGACAACCAGTGGTGGAACCCGCTGCGTGCCCGCCGGATCACCGTCCGCGGCTCGCTCGGCGAGATCGTCGACGACCGGATGACCCGGCTGGTGGACGAGCGCAGCGTGGTGGAGTCCCCGCTGGTGCGCCGCCGTACCGGGACCGACCTCAACCTGGAGGGCGTGGACCTGGACCACATCAGCGTCGACGGGCAGGTGCTGTGGCGCAACCGGGTCTTCGGGGCGCGGTTCTCCGAGGACGACCTGGCCGTGGTCGACCTGCTGCTGGACACCACCGCCTGGAGCCGGGGGCTCGGTCCGGCCCCCTACCCGCTGGCCGACGGCTGCCAGGACCATGCCGTCAGCCTGGCCGTGCTGGAGTCGCTGCGCACCGGCGACGCCGTCGCCACGAGCGTCGAACCCTGGGCCGCCGACGCGGTCTGACCACCGGGCACATCTCGTTTTGATCACGGGTCCAGTCCACATGTGGGCAAGCCTTCATGTCCCTGCCACCTTTGACGGGTCGCCAGTCCATCTGTGCCGTTCAGAGTTCAGCCCGTCGTGTCCTGCCCACCCCCTCCGGAGGACTCCGTGGCCCCTGTCACCCGTCGCACCTTCCTCGGCTCCGCCGCCGCCCTCGGCGCGGCGCTCGGCCTGGAGGCGGTGGCCGGCTCCGCGTCCAGCGCCGCGGCCGCCGCCACCGGCACCATCAAGGACGTCAAGCACGTGGTCGTGCTGATGCAGGAGAACCGCAGCTTCGACCACTACTTCGGCACCCTGAAAGGGGTCCGCGGCTTCGCGGACCGCAGCACGGTACCGCTGTCCGGCGGCTACTCGGTCTTCGACCAGCCCAACGGCAGCAGCCGCCAGTACCCCTGGCAGCTGAGCGCCACCAGCACCTGGGACTTCGGGGCCACCCCGGAGACCCTGGCCCAGTGCGACGGCTCGCTGGACCACGGCTGGTCCACCCAGCACAGCGCCTGGAACGGCGGGAAGATGGACAACTGGATCTCCGCCAAGGGGTCCAACCGCACCATGGGCTACCTCGACCGCTCGGACATCCCGTTCCACTACGCGCTGGCCGACGCCTACACCGTCTGCGACGCCTACCACTGCTCGATCCTCAGTGCGACCGGCCCCAACCGCACCTATCTGTGGGGCGGCATGATCGACCCGAGCGGCACCGCGGGCGGTCCCGCCTACGACGGCGGCTCGGAGTCCGGGCTCAGCTGGCAGACCTATGCGGAGACGCTGCAGAACGCCGGGGTGAGCTGGAAGGTCTACCAGAACGCGAGCGACAACTTCGGCGACAACGGCCTGGCGTACTTCAAGCAGTTCGCCAGTGCCGCCAGTAGCAGCTCCCTCTACCAGCGCGGCATGGGCTCGGTCCCGTCGACCGGCTCCACCCCGGACGACATCGCCGCCGCGATCAGGGCCGACGCCCTGGCGGGCACCCTTCCTCAGGTCTCCTGGGTGGTGGCCAACCAGGCCTTCTCCGAGCACCCGGACGCGCCCCCGAACGACGGCGCGCACTTCATCAACCTGGTGCTGCAGGCGCTGGCCGCCGACAGCGGCGTGCTGGACTCCACCGTGCTGTTCCTCAACTACGACGAGAACGACGGCTTCTTCGACCATGTGCCGCCGCCGGTCGCGCCCTCCGGGACCGCCGACGAGAGCTACAGCGGCACTCCGATCGGGCTGGGCTTCCGGGTGCCGATGGTCGTCGTCTCCCCCTGGAGCCGGGGCGGCTGGGTGGACTCCCAGGTCTCCGACCACACCTCGGTGATCCGCTTCATCGAGACCTGGACCACCGCCCTCGGCACCCCGGCGATCTGCCGGAGCATCAGCGCCTGGCGGCGCAAGGTCTGCGGCGACCTCACCGGCGCCTTCGACTTCGCCAACCCGGTCTCCGGCCTGCCATCGCTGCCGTCCACCAGCGCCACCATCGGCCAGGCCACGTGCAACGCGCTGGTCAACCCCGCTCCGGGCACCAATGCGCTGCCGGCCCAGGAGAGCGGCACCCGCCCGGCCCGGGCCCTGCCCTACCAGCCCAACGGCCAGGTGGACCACATCGAGTTCGACTCCGGCGGCAAGACCCTGGTGTGGATCAAGATGGCCAATCAGGGCACGCAGGCGACCGCCGCGGCCCACTTCTCGATCTACGCCAACGCCTACCGCACCGGCGGCCCCTGGCAGTACACCGTGGACGCGGGCGGCACCGCCTCCGACTTCTTCAACGTCGGCACCGGCTACGGCAATGGGAAGTACGACCTCACCCTGGTCGGCCCCAACCGCTTCCTGCGCCGCTTCGCCGGCGACACCACCGCCGCGGGCAGCAAGGCCGAGGCCGTCCCCTCCTTCGGGGCGGCCCCGGACACCGGCAAGCAGGCCGTCTGGTTCGCGATGGCCAACACCTCCACGGCGCAGGTCACCTTCACCATCACCGCCACCGGCTACCGCACCGACGGTCCTTGGACCTACCAGGTCCCGGCGGGCGGCAGCGTCTCCGACTACTTCAACGCGGTCGCCTACAGCAACGGCTGGTACGACTTCACCGTCACCGTGAGCAGCGACACGAGCTGGAGCCGCCGCTTCGTCGGCCACATCGAGACCGGCGCGGCCAGCGTGAGCGGGTAGGCGGACAGTCCGTCAGGCACGTCGGGTCAGGCCAGGCCGGGGGCGCGGCGCCCCGGCCAGGATCCAGCGGTACAGGGGCTCACCGGGGCAGTCGGTCTCACGACCGTCCCGGTGGCCCGCGACCTCGGGCCCGGCCCCGCCCTGATCGCGCAGCCAGTCGACCGCGTCGCACAGCCCGTCCAGCAGGGCCGGGCCGGGCTCGGTCAGACCGCGGTCGCCGAGCATGGCGCAGACCGCGTAGTGGGCCCGGTTCAGCCCGCGGTCGCCGTTCGCCCCGCTCTCGCGGTGTGCGCCGCGGCCCTCGAACACCTGGCCGTGCGGGCAGACCACGGCGTTGTAGGCGATGTCGATCCAGCCCTGCCCGGCGTCGGCCAGGTGCATCGCCTGGATCTCCCGGACCCGGGCGGCGCAGCGGTGGTGCTGGTCCGGCGCCGCCAGGTCGGCGGGCACCTCCCGGCCCTCGTAGTGGATCTTGACGCCGAGCGTCCGCGGCAGCGCCCGCCACTGCTGCGAGGGCGGCAGCGCGCCCCACTCCGCCCGGGTCACCAGAGTCTCCATGGGGCATTCCTCCCCCGCCCCGGGCCGTTCCTACCGCCCCGCGGCACCCGCCGGGCTTCCCCCGGGGGCCGGTGTTCCTCCGCCGACCGGACCAACCCGGACGGCACGCTCGCACAGCCGGTGTTAGAGCTGAACCATGAGCGCTCATCTGCAGCTGGCGTCGGCCAGCAGCGCCGGGATCTACCTCGTGATCGTCGGTGTCGTCATCGTGGCCGTCCTCATCGGCGCCTTCGTCCTCGGGTCGCGCCGCAAACGCCGCGAGCCCCCGCCCAATGTGCACCCGCCGCACGTGCCGGACCGCCCCGATCCCGAGGCCTGGTCGACGCCGCCCGATACCCCGGGCCGGGCCCCGCACGGGCACCGCGCACCGGACGACCCGCGCTGAACGCCGACGTTCCGGATCGGTCGGCCCCGCGCACGTGGACCCCACCGCCGCTTCTGCCGGGCGGCGTGGGGTCCACGTGCCCGGGCGGCGGGTTGCGACCTGCGCCGTCCGGGCGCCTCAAGGGTGGCACGTACACGTCATACAAAACAATCCCTTGCGTACACTTCGTTCCCACGATTTGCTCACGACACTTACAACTCCGCCATCACCGGCAGCTCCTGCAGCTCCCGCTGAGGCGGCGTCATCCGCCACACCAGCCGGCCCAGTAGGGCCAGGCCGACGATCGCGGCCATCAGCGGCAGTTCGGGGCCGAGGACCGGCAGCCAGGTGCCGGTGAAGGGGTTCCACGGCTGGACCGGCAGCGGGTTGATGCCGCCCCTGATGCCCGTCTGGTAGCGCAGCATCGCCGCGTACAAGGTCACCAGCTGCAGCGGTAGCAGCAGCAGCACATAGGCCCGGGTCAGTGTCCGCAGCTGGGCCTCGCTGAACACGCCCCGCTCGACCAGCAGGTACGCCCCCAGGATCGGCACGCCCAGGATGGCGGGCAGCCCGTAGCGGCCCTGGGACAGGTACCAGCCCTGGCTGATCGGGCCGACGTCGCTGGCGAAGAGCAGGGCGAAGGTGCCGACCACCAGCATCGCCAGCCGGATCCGGTCCATGGTGCGGGTCAGCACCATGGCCGTGAACAGCAGTGCGCCGAAGGCGCAGAACCAGACCGGGAAGACGATCGCCGGCGGCGAGGTCTCGCCGAAGCCGACCAGCCCCACCATGCCCTTGACCAGGTACTCGCCCCGGTCCCAGATGTCCACGCTGAGTGCGGCCAGCACCTTGGCTGCCAGCGAGCGGTCGCCGCCGGTGGAGACCGCGTCCCCGGCGGGGTTCTGCCACAACGACCAGAGCCCGCCCGCGACCACGGCAGCCAGCACGAACGCGCCCCAGCGGCGGACCAGCCGCAGCCGGGTCAACCGGCTCAGCCGGTCCCGGGAAAGGCCGAGGGCGGCGACGCCGACGATCATGACCAGCCACAGGATCCCGCCGAACCGCACCGTGGCCACGACCGCGGCGCCGAGCGAGGCCAGCCGGACCAGAGCGGGCGACCGCTGGTGACCGTCGACGAGCAGCACCAGTGCCGTCCACAGCACTGCGGCGCCGCCGATCTCCAGTCCGGCCGGGTTGACCGCGGGTGCCAGGTTCACCGCCACCGGGGTGAGCGCGACCAGCAGCCCGGCCAGCATCCGGCGGCCGCGCCGGGCCATCGCCGTGATCGCGAAGGCCGCCGCGAACAGCGCGCTGACCATGGCGTCGGAGATCAGCCGGGCCAGGTAGATGCCGACCGAGTCGGGCCACAGGCGGAGCGGCTGGCCCACGATCACGTAGTAGATCGGGTTGTAGCGGGCGGCGCCGGAGGGCAGGTCCACGATGGTGTGCTCGTCCTGGGTCCGGCCGGCCGCCGGCGAGCAGTTGGCGGGGATGCCCGGGTCGTCCTGGAAGCAGGCGGAGTCCTTCGGGGCGTTGGGGGCGAGGCTGCGCGGAACCTTGATCACCGGATAGCCGTCGGGCGCGATCACACCGTGCCACACCAGCTGCCCGTTCGCCGCGCTGTAGGCCCGCGCCACGTGGCGGGACTCGTCGGCGAAGCCGTCGTAGGGGACGGCCAGGCCCCAGCCGATGCCGAGGACGAGGAAACCCACGAAGGCCCACCAGAAGACCCGGACCGGGGTCCACCGGTCCGCCGACCGTCCCGGTTCGGCTACTGCGGAGGGGTTCGACCCGACAGCGGCGACAGCCATGTTCCTCGACAATCCGAATCCGCTACAGCGTGTGGACGGGTGGCACGACCGGCCCGATGTGCAGATCGGACAAGCGTCGGCCAAGTCAGCCAGACGATACACCGACCTGCTGGGAGCCTCCGGGGAACCTCCCGTTCCGCTCGACATGTGTTCACTCCTGCGTCGCACGTTCTATCGCGCCCGTGCTACGGCGTGGTGCCGCTGGTCGGGGCCGCCGGGTTCGGGGAGCTCGCCGGGTTCGGCAGCGGGACCGAGGCCAGCGCCACGTTCGGCTGCCCGTCGAGCGCTCCGCTGACGGCCTCCTTCCAGATCGGCCCGGCCAGCGTGCCGCCGAACGCGTCCGAGACGTAGACCCCGCCGTAGGAGCGGTTGTTCAGACTCTCCAACGGTGCCTTGGTGTCGCTGACCACGGCAGCTCCGGCGAGCTGCGCGGTGAAGCCGGTGAACCAGACCTGCTTGTGCCCGTCGGTGGTGCCGGTCTTCCCGGCGTCGTCGCGGTCGGACAGCCCCGCGGGCCGGCCGGTGCCGTCCTGGACCACCCCGTGCAGCATGGTGGTGATCGCGTCCGCGGTGTCCGAGGACATCACGGACCTGCAGGTCGACCTGGGGACCGGCAGCCGGGCGCCGGCGGCGGTGGTGACCGCGGTGAGGGCGACCGGGGGGCAGTAGCTGCCGTGCGCGGCGAAGGTCGCGTAGACGTTGGCCATCTGCAGCGGGGTGAAGTTGTTGGTGCCCAGCGTCAGCGACTGGACCTGGTCCACCGACCTGAGCCGGCCCGAGCTGTCGGTCACCGCCTGCCGGCTCAGTCCGAGCGAGTCGGCCATCCGGACCACGTTGCACAGCCCCGCGTCGGCCTCCAGCGGGACGAAGTAGGTGTTCACCGACTGCGCCATCGCGTCCGGCATGTCGAAGGGGCCGACCAGGTCGGGGCTGTCGTTCTGGTCGCCGGGCACCTGCGGCAGGGTGGTGCCGTCGCAGGTCTGCATCGCGGGGTAGTCGTCCTTGTAGGGCGCCGGGTACACCTGGTCCATGCCGATCCCGTTCTCCAGCGCCGCCGCGGCGGTGACCGGCTTGAACGTCGAGCCGGTCTGGAAGCCGCTGCCGCCGCCCATGGTCCGGTCCACGTTGAGGTTGAGCTCGGTCTGGTGGTCGCCGGGCCCGTAGGGGCGGCTCTGGGCCATTCCGATGATCCTTCCGGTGCCGGGCTGGACCAGGGTGATCGCCGCGGCGGCCTGGTCGGTGGCGTAGACGTGACCGGTGACCGCGGCCTGGGCGGCTGCCTGGGCGGCGGGGTCCAGGGTGGTGTGGATCTGCAGCCCGCCGGTGTCCCACAGCGCCTGCCTGGCCTCCCGGGTGGCTCCGAACGACGCGTCGGCCAGGAAGATGTGCTTCACGTAGTCGCAGAAGAAGGCCTCGCCGCTGACCGCGGTGATGCAGCCCTCCCGAGGCGGACTGGTCGACAGCCCCAGCGGCGCGGCCTCGGCCGCCTTCGCCTGGGCCGGGGTGATGCTGTGGTTGGCGGCCATGGCGTCGAGCACGGAGTCCCGCCGCTGCTTGGCGGTGTCCGGGTCGCGCAGCGGGTCGTAGCGGCTGGGGGACTGCACCAGGCCGGCCAGCATGGCCGCCTGCGGCAGCGCCAGATCGGCGGCTCGCACGCTGAAGTAGCGCTCCGCCGCCGCCTCCACGCCGTAGGCCTGCTCCCCGAAGAAGGTGATGTTGAGGTAGGACTCGAGGATCTGGTCCTTGGACATCCGCTCCTCCAGGCCGATCGCGTACTTCATCTCCTGGACCTTGCGCCCCAGCGTCTGCCGCTGCGCCGCCAGCACCTTGGCCCGGTCGTCCCCCGCCTCCTCGACGAAGACGTTCTTGACGTACTGCTGGGTCAGCGTGGAACCGCCCTGGGCGACGCCGCCGGAGCCGGCGTTGGTCACCAGGGCGCGCAGGGTGCCCTTGAGGTCCACGGCGCCGTGCTGGTAGAAGCGGTCGTCCTCGATGTCGACGATGGCGTGGCGCATCACCGGGGCTATTCGGTCCAGCGGGACCACGGTGCGGTCCCGGGTGTAGACCCTGGCCATCACCCCGCCCCCGGCGTCGTAGAGGGTGGACGCCTGCGCCAGCACCGGCTCGGTCAGACTGTCCGGCAGCTGCTCGAACGAGCCGGCCGCCGACTTGGCGCCGTAGCCGACCGCACCGACCAGCGGCAGGGCCAGGGCCGCGACCAGGGCCCCGGCCAGCACGCTGGCGCCGAGCAGGCGGGTGCACAGGGCCGCCCGGCCCAGCCCGGAGCCGGAACGCTGATGATGCTCGGTCATGTCCGCACCTCTCAGCCGGCGGCCGGCTCCGGTTCCAGTTCGCCGGTGGCGATCGCCGCGGCCCGCAGCGCGGAGCGGTCCACGCCCGCCCAGCCCACGTCCATCAGCAGCTGGGTGCCCTTGACCGCGACCAGCTCGCAGTCCTCCACGACGTGGACCGGCAGGTCGGACTCCGCCCGCACCGCCTCCACCAGGCCGTGCAGCCGGGCGCCGCCGCCGGTGAGCACGACGCCGCGCTCGTAGACGTCGGCCGCCATCTCCACCGGGCAGCCCGCCAGCACCGCGGTGACCTGGTCGCAGACCGCCGCGACGGCGCGCGGCAGCAGCACCTCGTGCAGCTCGCCGAGCGGCAGCATCAGCCCGCGCGGGCGGGCGCTCACCGCGTCCTGGCCGCGGACCGAGACAGTGTCCCGGGCGCCGCGCAGGGTGGTCTTCAGCGTCTCGGCGGCCGCAGCGCCGATCACCACCTGGTGCTCCTCGCGCAGATGGCGCAGCAGCAGCGCGTCCAGGGCGTCGCCGCCGGTGCGGACGGACCGCGAGGCGATCACCCGTCCGCAGACCACCAGCGCCGCGCTGGTGTGCTCGGCGCCCAGGTCGACGATGACGCTGGCGTAGTGGGTGTTCACCGCGATGCCGGCGCCGACCGCCGCGGCCAGTGCCTGCGGCACCAGGCGGATGTCGGTGAAGCCCACGTCGCGGCAGAGCTGGCGCAGCGCCGCGGCGCCGAGGTCGGTGACCGCCGGCGAGACGCAGACCCCCACCCGGCCACCGTAGGTGAGCCTGGCCCGGCCGGACTCGCGCATCAGGGTGCGCACCATGATCTGGGTGACCCGCTGGTCGGCCACGGTTCCGCCGCTGGTGGGGCGGCACAGCTTGAGCGCGCCCCAGGTGCGGCCCTCCATGGCTACGGCGTCCTCGCCCATGGCGAAGATGGTGTCCTGCTCCTCGAGCACGACCCTGGCCGGCATCGCCGCCACCGGGGCACCCGCCCCTCTGCGGACGCGCAGCGACGAAGCACCCAGATCAATGGCTGTACAGGATCGAAGCGTGGACAAGCGTTCCTCCCTGGTTGGTCGTCCCGCGCCACACGCCGTCCGTACCGGGGCCGCGGCACCTGGAACGATCACACCCCCGGAGCAGTGGGACCGCCAGGCGGCCGGTCCGGACGGGGGAACGCGGACCGACCTGAGTAATATGCTTTTGTCCGCTCTTGACATCACTTGATGTTCTTACAGGTGTTTCGACATGGTTCAACTGGTCCTGTCCGCCCGGACCCGGAAGGGACGGCCAGATGGCTGACGAGCAGGGCAGCGGGTACCAGCCGCTGCACGCCGACCGGGTGCTGGACAGCTCCGGCATCGGGGTCTGGCGCTGGAACCGGGCGCACGCGGAGCTGGAGGTCGATCCGATCGCGGCCCGGCTGCTCGGCGTGGACCCGGCGGCGGAGCGCCTCGGGGAGCGCCGGCTGCGGTCGCTGCTGCACGCCGAGGACTACGTCCGGCTGCGCTCCACCGCCGAGCTGGCCGTCCACGAGCAGCGTCCCTTCGACGTCCGGGTCAGGGTTCTGACTGCCCGGGGGGCCCTGCGCCGGGTGCTGCACGTGCAACTGGTACCCGCGGTTCCCGACCAGCCCTGGGCGATCCAGGGGACCGCCCTGGAGGGACACCTGGCCGACATCTGCGAGGGCAGCCTCTCCGCGACCGTGCCACGGGCGGACCCGGACACGGAGCGGGACACGTACCCGAACCCGAACGCGGACGGGGCCGGGGCCGGGGACGGGGACGGGGACGGCGACCGGGACGCCCAGGCGGGTCACGGGCCGGGCGGCCTGGACGCGGAGCTGCGGCAGATCGACGCCTTGAACCGGGCGCCCTCACCGCACACCGGCCGCCGCGGGGGCGGCCCGGCCGGCCCGGACGGGACCGCGCCGACGGACCCCGCTCTCCTGGGCACGGCACCCAACGGGACGGCAGCGTGGGGGACGGCGCCGGGGACGGCCAATCTGCGCCGCTCCCGCGAGGCCTTCCTGCTGGACGCCGGCCGGGCGCTGGCGGAGGCCGGCACCACCGCCGAGGTGCTCCGGGTGGTGGCCTCGCTGTCGATGCCGGGTTTCGCCCCGGACGGCATGGCGGTCTTCGGCGTGGACGGCAGCACCCTGAGCATGGTGGGCCAGCACGGCTACGGGAACATCGAGGAGTCGGCCTTCACCATGCCGGTGGAGACCGATTACCCGGCTGCCACGGTGGTCCGCACCGGTCGCGCGCTCTACCTGTCCTCCCCCGAGGAGTACAGCACCCGCTACCCCACGACCTGGCACCTGGCCTCAGGATTCGACCGCCGGTCCTGGGCCTTCCTGCCGCTGGTCACCGCCGGGCGCACCACCGGGGCCTGGCTGGCCGCCTTCCGCACCCCGGTGCGGTTCACCCCCGACGAGCGCGCGGTGCTGTCCACCGTCGCCCGGATGCTGGCGCACGCCCTGGAGCGCGCCCACACCAACGAGGCCGAACGGGCGCTGTCGCGCGGGCTGCGGCGCATCATGGACACCGGCGTGCCGACCGCGGAGGGCATCAGCGTGGCCACCCGCTATGTGCCCACCGGCGGCGGACTGATGGTCGGCGGCGACTGGTACGACATCATCGATCTGCCCGGCGGCCGACTGGCCCTGGTCATCAGCGACGTGCAGGGCCACGACGTGCACGCGGCCGGACTGATGGCCCAGCTGCGCACCGCCGTGCACGCCTACGCCACCGAGGGGCACCGCCCGGACGCCGTACTGGCCCGCACCTCGCGCTTCCTGGCCGCCCTGGACGACGACCGGTTCGCCACCTGCATCTACATCGAGTCCGACCCGGCCACCGGCACGCTGTCGATCGCCCGGGCCGGCCACCCCCATCCGGTGCTGCGGCTGCCCGACGGCACCTGCATGATCAGGCATGTCGACGGCGGCCTGCCGCTGGGCCTGGCCCCCGAGGGCGAGGACTACCCGGTCACCACGATGGAGCTGCAGCCCGGCGAGATCATGCTGCTGTGCACCGACGGGCTGATCGAGACCGGCGGCCACGACATGTACACCGGCTGGGTCCGGGTGCGGGACGCGCTGTCGCCGGGGCCCACCGACGATCTGGAGGGGATGGCGGACCGGCTGATCGACGCCGTGCACGGCCCCTCCTCGCACAGCGGCCCGGGGCACCTGGCGGACCGGCGCGAGGACGACATCGCCCTGCTGCTGCTGCGCCGGGACGCGGTCGGCCAGAGCCAGGCCGTCCCGGACCGGCGGCTGGTGCTGACGGTGGGCCAGGACCAGGCCGACCGGATCGCCGGGGCCCGTGCCGAGCTGCGGGCGATCATGCACGACTGGGCGGTGCCGGACCAGGTCGACGCGACGGTGCTGCTGGCCACCGAGCTGCTCACCAATGTGCTGGTGCACACCGACCAGGCCGCCGCGCTGGTGGCGACCATGTCCGGTCAGGTCGGCTCGCGCCGGCTGCGGCTGGAGGTGTCCGACGGCAGCGACGAGCTGGCGCACCGGCGCTCGCCGGGCGAGATGGCCTCCTCGGGCCGCGGCCTGATCCTGCTGGAGCTGCTCTCGGACCGCTGGGGGATGGAGCCGCGCGGCGAGGGCAAGTCCATCTGGTTCGATCTGGACGAGCAGCAGGAGCAGGCCGGCTGACAGCCCGTCGGCCGGTCAGGCGTCCGGGTCGGGCGGCCGGGTCGGGCGTCCGGGTCAGGCGGCCGGGTCGGGCGGCCGGGTCGGGCGGCCGGCCGGTCAGCCGGCCTTGGTCAGGGCCACCGCGGCCTCGCTGGTGTGCAGTTGGAAGGTGAGCGTCTCCTGGAGGTAGAGCTCGACCCCGGTGTCGGTGTGTGAGCGGTAGCCGATGGAGAGGTCCTGTCCCAGGTGCAGCTCGTAGTCACCGCCCCGGGTGGACAGCAGGAAGGCGCCCTGGATCGCGGGTGCCCAGACGATCTCGCCGTCCACCAGCAGCCGGGAGAGGTGGGTGAGGATCGGGAAGCCGTGGTCCGCGGTCTCGCTGACGGCGGTGTAGGCGTCCGCGCTCAGCAGCAGCGAGTAGGGGCCGCCGACCCCGGCCAGCCGCAGCGCGCTGAGGGCGCGGCTGACCGCGTCCGGGTAGTCGCGTACGTCCGCGGGCAGTTGCAGCTGGGGGTTGGAGGAGCCGGCCCCGATCCCGGTGATGCCGGCCTCCGGGTAGCCCTCGAAGACCACCCGGTCCTCGGCGAAGGCGGCGCGCCGCGCGGCGTCCTTGACGGGCTGCCAGTCCGCGTCCGCGGCGCCGCGTTCGACGCTGTCGACGTCGGCGCGGTCCACCGTGAAGGGGATCCGCAGCTCCACCACCTGCTGGACGTCGCGCAGTCCTGCGGTGACGCCCTCAGCGGGCGGGGTGATGGCGGTGAGCCTGCCGGTGCCGACGGCCGCCAGCTCGGTGCCGGCCGGGCCGTTCAGATCGACCACGCGTCGGCCCGCGACATGGCGTTTGAAGGTGCGTCGGGCCTCGTCCTCGATCTCCGCCCAGGCGGCATCGGAGACGGGTGCGAGTGAGCGGTGGAGGTTGTTCACTTCGGGGTGCTCCTTCTCAGACTGCCGATGCCCAGGGAATCGGTCGGCGATGCGGCGGCGAGTGCGGGCGCCGGAGACGGCACGTACGCCGGTGTCGGGACGCTCGCGCGGTCGCTCTGCCCGGGCAGATCAGGGAGGCCGTCCAGGAAGTCGGCGGACGGCGCGAAGAAGAGCGAGCCGGTGACAGCGGTGGAGAAGTCCAGGATCCGGTCGTAGGTGCCCGCCGGGCTGCCGACGAACATGTTCTCCAGCATCTTCTCGGTCACCGCCGGGGTCCTGGCGTACCCCAGGAAGTAGGTGCCGTACTCGCCGCGGCCGATGGTGCCGAACGGCATGTTCTCGCGCAGGATCTGACGCTGGGTGCCGTCGGGGTCGTTGACGGTGTTCAGGGCGACATGGGAGTTGGCCGGCTTCACCTCGTCGGCCAGCTCGATGTTGTCGGCCTTGGTGCGCCCGATCACCCGCTCCTGCTCCCCGGTGGACAGCGCGTTCCAGGCGGCGAGGTCGTGCAGGTACTTCTGCACCAGCAGATAGCTGCCGCCGGAGAAGTCCTGGTCCTCGGGGCCCACCAGGACCGCCCGGACCGCGTCCCGGCCGGAGGGGTTCTCGGTGCCGTCGACGAAGCCGAGCAGGTCCCGGAGGTCGAAGTAGCGGAAGCCATGGGTCTCGTCGACGACCGTGGCGGCCCCGGTGAGCCGGTTCACCACCTGGCCGGCCAGTTCGAAGCAGGCGTCCATCCGGGGCGCGCGGATGTGCAGCACCAGGTCGCCGGGGGTCGACACGGTGCGGTGCCGGGCGCCCTCGAAGTCGCGGAAGGGATGCAGTTCGGCGGGGCGGGGACCGTCGAACAGGCGGTCCCAAGCCTCCGAGCCGATGCCGGCCACGCAGGCGAGTCCGCCCTCGGGGATCCGGAAGCCGACCGAGCGCTGCAGCCCGGACAGGTCGCCGAGCAGGTCGCGGACCGTCTGCTCGCCGCCCGGGTCGATGGTCAGCACCAGGATGATCGCCGCCACGGTCAGCGGGCTCACCACCGGTTGGGGCTCTGCGCGTTCCTTGTTCTCTGAGCCGTCGGTCGTGACAGGTGGGAGCGCGGAAGTCATGCCCCCACCCTGCCGCCCCGGGCGATCCCCGGCAACCGAGCCCTTTACCGGGGCGCGAGGAACTGCGCGACCGGCTCACCGCGGTCCGCACCCGAGGCACCTACCCCTCCAGTGCGGCACCTTCGCCGAACACCGTCCCCAGAACCAGCCCAGCGGCCCCCAGCGCGACCACATGCTCGCCTGCGTCACTGATCTCGATACCGACCTCCTGCCACCCCGGATCCGGAAGCCGCTCGCGGACGACCGCGGAGACCCGGCCGCGGAACACCTCCGGGTCGGCCAGCACCGCGTCCCCGCCCAGCACCACCTGGGCCAGGTCCAGCAGCCGGACCAGGTTGGCGACCCCTTCGCCCAGCAGCTCCGCGGTCCGGCCGACGTCCCCGTCGGCCAGCGCGGCGCGGCACAGCGCCTCCAGGCAGCCGTTGTTGCCGCAGGCGCACCGCGGCCCGCGCGGGTCGAGCACCTGGTGGCCGAACTCCCCCGCGTTGGTGCGCGCCCCGCGCTGCACCCGGCCGCCGAGGACCAGGCCGGCGCCCAGCCCGTCGCCCAGGTAGACGAACGCCCGATCGGCCGCGCCGGGACGGCTGAGGACACCGGCGGTGGTGTCCTTGTCCAGCAGCACCGGCAGGCCCAGCCGGGCGGACAGTTCGGCGCGCAGCGGTATGCCGTCCCAGCCGGGGAGCCCGGTGACCTGGTGCAGCACGCCGGTGTGCTGGTCGAGCGGCCCCGGGCAGGCGACGCCGACCCCGAGCACGCGGTCCCGGGGCAGTTCCGCGATCAGTGCCTCGACCTGCGCGGCGAGCAGATCCAGGGTCTGCCGGGGGGTGGCCCCCGCGGGGTCGAAGCGGGTGGTGGTGGCGTCGGCGATCCGGCCCGCGAGGTCGACCAGCAGCAGGGTGCTGCCGTGCCGGTGCAGTTGGGCGCCGACGACCCAGCGGGCCTGCGGGACCAGCCGCAACAGGGTGCGCGGCTTGCCCCCGGTGGAGGGGGTCAGGCCGGAGGGGGCGATCAGGCCCTCGGCGGCCAGCCGTTGGACGATCTTGCTGACGGCCTGGGCGGTCAGCCCCGTGGCGAGGGCGAGCTCGACACGGCTGATCTCGTCCGCGGCGCGGATGCGCCCGAGGACGGCAGCGGTGTTGTGGTCGCGCAGCGCGGTGAGGTTGGCCATGACGTCATTATGCAGGCGAGTTGCCACTTAGTCCACACTGTTGCTTTACTGGAGGCATGGCTGATTCCACTTCTTCCTCCACCGCTCTCCGCGTCGGACTGGTCGGCTACGGGCTGGCCGGCTCGGTGTTCCACGCGCCTCTGATCAGCACCACCCCCGGCCTGGAGCTCGCCGCCGTCGTCACCGGCAATCCCGAGCGCCGGGCCCAGGTCGAGCAGGACCACCCCGGTGCGGTGACCGTCGCCGGCGTCGACCAGCTCTGGCCGCTCGGCCTCGACCTGGTCGTGGTGGCCTCCCCCAACCGCACCCATGCCCCGACCGCCACCGCGGCGCTGGAGGCCGGCGTCGGCGTGGTCGTGGACAAACCGCTGGCCGTCACCGCCGCCGAGGGCGAGGCGCTGGCCGCTCTCGCCGAGCAGCGCGGGCTGCCGCTCAGCGTCTTCCAGAACCGCCGCTGGGACGGCGACTTCCTCACCGTCTCCGAGCTGGTCCGCTCCGGCCGGCTGGGCTCGGTGGGCCGGTTCGAGTCGCGCTTCGAACGCTGGCGGCCGCAGCTCAAGGGCGGCTGGCGGGAGTTGGGCGATCCGGCCGAGGGCGGCGGGCTCCTCTACGACCTGGGCAGCCACCTGGTGGACCAGGCGCTCACCCTGTTCGGCCCCGCCGTCGAGGTCTACGCCGAGTTGGACAGCCGCCGGGCCGGGTCCGACGCCGACGACGACGCCTTCGTCGCGCTGCTGCACGCCGGCGGCGTCCGCACGCACCTGTGGATGAGCGCCGTCGCCGCCGACCTGGGTCCCCGGTTCCGGGTCCTGGGCAGCGAGGGAGGCTATGTCGTCGACGGCCTGGACGGCCAGGAGGCGGCGCTGCGCGAGGGCCGCACCCCGGCCGACGCCGACTGGGGCGTCACCCCGCCCGAGGCCTACGGCCGATTGGGCGCCGGTGACGAGACCCAGCCGTACCCCACCCTGCCCGGGGCGTACCAGGCCTACTACGCGGGCATCGCCGAGGCGCTGCGCGGGCGGGCGCCGGTCCCGGTGGAGCCCAGGGACGCGGTCGCAGCGCTCACCGTGATCGAGGCGGCCCGCCGCTCGGCGGCCGAGCGCCGGACGGTGACGCTGTGACCGCGCAGGCGGCGGCCGCCGGCCCGACCACGGCGGAGCTGGAGGAGCAGGAGTCCCGGCTGCAGTTGACCCGGTTCGACAACGACGACGCCTGGCGGCTCGGCTGCCTGCTGGTCGAGATCTGCCGCGAGCGCAGCCACCCGGTCGCCATCGACATCCGCCGGGGCGAGCAGCAGTTGTTCCACTGCGCCCTGCCCGGCAGCAGCGCCGACAACGACGCCTGGATCGAGCGGAAGATCAGGGTGGTGCGCCGCTACGGCGAGAGCTCCTACCTGGTGGGGCAGCGGTTCCGGGACAAGGGCGCCAGCTTCGAGGAGAAGTCCCGGCTGGACCCGGACCGCTTCGCGGCGCACGGCGGCGCCTTCCCGCTGCGTGTCGTCGGTGTCGGCGTAGTGGGGACGGTGGCCGTCTCCGGGCTTCCGCAGACAGCGGACCACATAACGGTCGTCGAGGCCCTGGAGCGCTTCCTCCAGGGCATCTGACCACCCCTCACCCCGGCCACCGGGCCCGGGAGCCACGCTGAACGACGCTGGGCAGCGGGTGCCGCAGGGCCGCGCGGAGCAGCCCGGCGGCGGCCGCCGGCTCCCGCCTGCCCTGCACGGTGGCGCTGAAGGGCCGCCCGGTCGGATGGTCCAGGTGGATGGACAGCACCAGGTGCTCACCCGGGAGCGGCACCGCCATCCGGTAGCGTCCGTCGACTCCGAAGAACGGCGAGACGGGGAACTCCTGCTCGGCCTCCACCCGGCCGTCGGCATCGGGCCGGAGCAGCCGGCAGCGGTACTCGCCCGAGCCGCTGCGGATCTCGGCGACGGTGCACACCGGGGCGCCCCGGCCGTCCAGGCACCAGTACAGCGTGAGCGGATTGAGCACCTGCCCCATGGAACGGGCCTGAGTCAGCATCAGCACCTGTCCGCCGTCGGGATCCACCCCGTTGGCGGCCAGGTAGGCGTCGAGGTTTCCGCGCAGCGTCCCCCCGGGGTCGCCCAGGTGGTCCCGGGCCTCGAAACGGGCCAGCGGACGCAGCCCCGCCGGCAGCCGGGGCAGGTGGTCGAGGTCGACCAGCCACAGGTGCATGCGCCGGTGGAAGGTGTCGCGCAGCGGCTCGGTCCGGACCCGGGTGATCCGGCAGTCGTAGAGGGCGGCGCCCCAGGGCCCGCGTAACCTGCCGGTCATGTCCGCACCACCGCCGCGAGGGCGCGGGCCGCCTGGATCCCGGAGCGGCAGCCGTCCTCGTGGAAGCCCCAGCCGTGGTAGGCGCCGGCGTAGGCGGTGCGGCCCCTGCTCAGTGCCGGCAGGCGCTGCTGCGCCGCGCGCGAGTCCCGGGTGTAGAGCGGATGCTCGTACACCGTGCGGGAGACGACATGCTCTTCGGCGATCGGGTTCAGCGGGTCCTCGTTGAGGGTGACCAGGTAGTCCTCGGGGGTGTTCAGGCGCAGCAGCCGATTCAGGTGGTAGGTGACCCGGACCTGGTCGGAGCGGTCCACGCAGGAGGCCATCCGGTAGTTCCAGGAGGCGCGGGCCCGGCGGGTGCGCGGCAGCAGCGAACCGTCGCGGTGCAGCACGGCCGGGTTGTAGGAGTAGCCGAACGCGCCCAGCACCGCGCGCTCCTCGTCGCTGGGGTCCGCGAGCAGGCGCAGCGCCTGGTCGGGGTGGGTGGCCAGGACCACCCCGTCGTACTCGGCTGGCGCACGGTCGGCCGCGCGGACGACCACTCCGTCGGCGTGGCGGCGGACGCTGTGGACCGGCGCCCGGGTGTGCACGGCGGCGAGTCGGGCGGCGATCCGCTCGACGTAGGCTCGCGAGCCGCCGCTGACGGTGCGCCAGGTGGGCGAGCCGGCGACGGACAGCATCCCGTGGTTGTCCAGGAAGGCGAACAGATAGCGGGCCGGGTACTCGCGGGCGAGGTCGGGGGCGCAGGACCAGACCGCGGACACCAGCGGTGTCAGGAAGTGGGCCGAGAAGTAGGGCGAGAAGCCGCCCTGCTGCAGGAACTGGCGCAGCGTCAGCGCGTCGGCCGCCGGGTCCGCGGAGGCCAGCAGCGCCCGGGCGCGCCGGTGGAACCGGGGGACCTCGGCGAGCATGCGCAGATAGCGGGGCCGGGCCAGTACGCCGACCCGGGTCGGGAGCCCGGCGGTGCCGCGGGCTCCGGCGTACTCCAGGCCGCAGCTGAGACAGCGCACCGACATGCTCGTCTCGGACTCCTGGGTACGGATGCCCAGTTCCTCGAAGAGCGCGGTCAACTGCGGGTAGGTGCGCCGGTTGTGCACCAGGAAGGCGGTGTCGACGGCCAGGTCGGAACCGTCGGCGGAGAGGATGTCCTGGGTGTGGGCGTGGCCGCCCAGGCGGCTGTCCGCCTCGTAGAGGGTGACCCGCGCGCCGGAGCGGGTCAGCTCATGGGCGGCGGTGAGGCCCGCCACTCCGCTGCCGACGACGGCGACGCTGCGTCCCCGCGCTCCCCCGCTCCGGCTCCAGCGGGGCCGAGGCCGCTGACCTGTGGGCTCCCCGGCCGGCGCGCCCAGTCCGACGTTCTCGGTCATGCCTGCACATCCCACCGCTCAGGGCGGACGGCGTGTGCACCGTCCGCGGCCTACTCGCCCGTACGGGGGTGATTCGGCGCCGCCGAAGGTGCGGATTGGTCGAACGGTAATGGGATTCGCGGTCAGCCGTCCTGGGAGACGGCCTCGTTGTAGAGGTCCTGCACCTTGTCCCCGAAGTACGGGCTGTAGGAGACGTCGTCGGTGTCGCCGCCCTGCTGGTAGCCGCCGATGATGCCGGTCACGGTGCCGGTGCGGGTCGCCGGGTCGAAGGCGCTGAGCCAGGGGCTGCCGCTGGTGCCGCCGGGGAATCCGGTGCAGGCGATCTTCATCTGGGTGGCGCTCTGCCGGCTCGTGGTGTTGAAGCAGGAGATCGGAGCGCTGGCGTCGGACGGGTAGCCGGTGATGCGGACCACCTGGTCGAACCCCTTGTTGACGCCGAGCGTGTCACCGCCCAGGACGTCCTGGATCTGCTGTCCGTTGACGGCGCCCAGGGTCAGGAAGGCGACGTCCATGTCCGGATCGGAGGAGTCGATCCAGCTCTGGTCCACGAAGATCTTCGTGATCGGCCACTCCCCCTGCGGGGCGCTGCCGTCCCGGTACTCGGGCACGAAGACCAGGTCGTTGCCGTAGCTGCCGCCCTTGCCGCCGTGCACGCAGTGGGCCGCGGTCAGCAGCAGGTTCCTCCCGGAGCTGTCGACCACGCTGGCGGTGCAGAAGTGGTCGCCGGTGACGTCCTGGTCGAAGATCGCGCCGACCCGGGCGTTGGTGCTGGTGGCCTTGGCCGGGTGCGAGGTGCCGCCGTGCTTGGCCAACGCCTGCTGCAACCGCTCCCGGGACCAGGACGCCGGGCTGCCGCTGACGCCGCCCTCGTTCGCCGCGGTCGCCGGGTCGGACGCCGTACCCGGACCCGAACCCGGCCCCGGACCCGCACTCGCAGTGCTGCAGCCGGAGGCCGCCAGGAGCAGGGCCCCGGCCAGGACCGCCGTCGTGGTTCGCCGCATCGTGTCCGACCTCGTCTCCCGGGAGCCGACCTGCTGTTCTTCCCGATCCTGCCCCGCGGCCCCCGTGGCTGCGCCTCGGATCCCCCGTACGGGTGAGCGACCCCACGAGCCTGAGGAAGGCACTCGAAGCCCCGTGAAGGCACTCGGACGGATCGTCAGCGGCTGGCGAACCGGAGCAGGGTGACCGTGGGACGCCGGTTGGACAGCACCGGCAGCCGCAGCACCCGTGGGACCACCAGTCCCCACAGCAGCCCGCGACCCGGCGGCAGTTCGACGCTCCTGATCTCGGCGATGCCCGGATGCGCGCCGGCCAGCTTCGGCCGTTCCGCCGCGTTCATCCGCCAGGGCATCGGCGGCAGCCGGTAGCCGCGGGCCACCGGCGGCCCGCGCCGCGCCGCGACATCGGCGGGCCGGCCGGGGGTCCGCGGAACTGCGTCGAACACCAGGCCGCCGCCGGGGAAGTGCTCGGCGCAGACCGCGATCAGCTCCCTGACCTCCGGCGGCCGGAAGTACATCAGCAGCCCCTGGGCCAGCACCAGCACCCCTCGGGCCGGGTCGATCCCCTTGGTCCAGGCCGGGTCCCTGGCGTCGCAGGCGACGCTGGGCTGCCGGGAGCCGTGCGGCAGCAGCGAGTGGCGCACCGCCAGCGACTCCGGAAGGTCCACGGTCAGCCACCGGACCCTGCCGTTGTCGCAGCGCCAGAAGGCCGTCTCCAGCCCCTCGCCGAGGGAGACCACGGTGCCGTCCGGGTAGGCGTCCAGGAATTCGCGGACCACGGTGTCGAAGCAGGCGGAGCGCAGCGCCAGGGCCTGGGCGGCCAGCGGGTGCGGATGGCCGAAGCGCTCGGCGAACGGATAGCCCCCGCTCTCGGCCACCGCCTCGACCAGGGACACCGCCTCCGGGTCCGGCAGCACCGTGTCCGGGCGGCGCGCCTCAGCGGCCCGCTGGTACAGCGTCCACAGCATGGTCTCCGGTACGCCGTCCAGCACGACGGCCGTGCTCGCTGCCATCGACGGCCTCCTGTGTCCTGACCCGGGCGCCCGGATCGCCCGGTTCCTTCCATGGTGGACCGGGGCGCCGCGGATCACCCCTGGTAGGCGTGCGTCTGGGTGGCCTTGACTGCGGCCCAGACCTCGCTCCCCTCGGCCAGGCCCAGCTCCGCGACCGCCACCTGGGTGAGGTCGGCGGTGAACCGCAGGTCGCCCGCCAGGTCCAGCCTGACCTGGTCGCCGTACAGCTCCATGCCGGTGACCACCGCCTGCCACAGATTGCGGGCGCTGGTGTCGGGGCGGGTGCGGTGCACGGTGACCGCGGACGGCGGGAAGGCGACGAACACCGCTCCGTCGGCGCTGTCGGCGGTGGTGACCGGCACCGGACCGCTCTCGCCCTGCACCAGGACGTCGTGGCCGTCGGCGGTGCCGCGGAACAGGTTGAGGCCGACGAGCCGGGCGATGTAGTCGCTGCGCGGGTGGCGGGCGATCTCGGCCGGCACGCCGTCCTGCACCACCCGGCCGTCCTCGATCACGGTGATCCGGTCCGCGAGCACCATGGCGTCCAGCGGGTCGTGCGTGACCAGCACCGCGACGGCGTCGAACTCCGCCAGGTGGCGCCGCAGTTGGGTGCGCACATCGAGCCGGGTCCGGGCGTCCAGGGCGGCCATCGGCTCGTCCAGCAGCAGCAGCCGGGGCCGGGGGGCCAGCGCCCGGGCCAGGGCGACCCGCTGCGCCTGGCCGCCGGAGAGCGAGCGGGGGCGGGCGCCGGCCTGCTCGGCCAGGCCGACCCGGTCCAGCCAGCCGGCCGCCTCCGCACGGGCGGCGGCCCTGGAGCCACGCCGGTGGCCGCCGCGGGCACGCAGCCCGAAGGCGACGTTGTCCAAGGCGCTGAGGTGCGGGAACAGCAGGTAGTCCTGGAAGACCACGCCGACCGGGCGCTGCTCGGTGGGAACCCGCAGCCGGGCGGCGGGCTCCTCCAGGGTGCGGCCGTCCAGCGCGAGCCGGCCTGCGTCCAGCGGGGCCAGGCCGGCCAGTGCGCGCAGCGCGGTGGTCTTGCCGGCGCCGTTGGGCCCGAGCAGGGCGAGCACCTCGCCCGGGCGGGCGCGCAGGGTGATGTCGAGCCGGAAGCCGGCGCCGGACCCCGCCCGCGGCGGGCGTTCGACCACAAGGTGGGCGTCCAGTCCGTCGGCGACGCCTCCGACGGCGGCCGCCGCGGTGGTTCCAGCGGCGGCGGCCGCCTCGTCCGCGGCATCGGCTCGGGTGCGTCGGCCGTTCATGCCGGGCCTCCGGTCCAGCGTCCCCGCAGGCCGACCAGGACCAGTACGGAGACGACGAGCAGCACCAGGCTGAGGGCGATGGCCGTGGCCGGGTCGTCCTGCAGGGCCAGGTAGACGGCCAGCGGCATGGTCTGGGTGGTGCCCGGGAAGTTGCCGGCGAAGGTGATGGTGGCGCCGAACTCGCCGAGCGCCCTGGCCCAGGCCAGCACACTGCCTGCGGCGATGCCGGGGGCGACCAGCGGCAGGGTGACCCGGCGGAACGCGGTGAAGCGGGAGGCGCCCAGGGTGGCGGCCGCCTCCTCGTAGCGGGAGTCGGCGCCGCGCAGCGCTCCCTCGACGCTGAGCACCAGGAACGGCATGGCGACGAACGCCTCGGCGACGACCACCCCGGCCGTGGTGAACGGCAGGGTGATGCCGAAGGCGGAGTCCAGCCAGCGGCCGGCCAGTCCGTTGCGGCCGAAGACCAGCAGCAGCGCGACGCCGCCGACCACCGGCGGCATCACCAGCGGCACGGTGACCAGGGTGCGCAGCAGCGTGCGCCCGGGGAACTCGGTACGCGCCAGCAGCCAGGCCATCGGCACCCCGAGCAGCAGCGAGACCGCGGTGGCGGCGGTGGCGGTGATCAGCGACAGCTTCAGCGCGGGCCAGACCGTGCCGTCCCCCAGGACACCGGCCATACCGCTCCAGGGCGCCCGGACCAGCAGGCCGACCAGCGGGAGCACCAGGAAGGCCAGCCCGACGACGGCCGGGAGCAGCAGCGCCACCGGGGCGGAGCCGGCCCGCCGGCCCCGCCACTGGCGGG
>NZ_BBPM01000048.1:40617-58455 GCF_000787775.1 Streptacidiphilus carbonis
GGGGGGGGGGCCGGCGCGGAGCCGATCACGTCCGAGCTGACGGGGTCCGGGTCGGTCACGGCGCCTGGAAGCCCGCTGCGGCGAGTTCCTGCTGCGCCGGCGCGGAGAGCACGAAGGCGGTGAAGGCCTGGGCCGCGGCGCTGTTGCCCGCGTGGGCGAGCGGGGCGATCGGATAGCTGGTCACGGCCTGCTGGGCGGCCGCGAAGTCGACGCCGGCGACCTTGCCCTTCGCGCCCTGGACATCGGTGCGGTAGACCAGCGCGGCGTCGACCTCCTTGAGCTCGACCTTGGTCAGCGCGCTGGTGACGTCCTGCTCGTAGGTGACCGGCTTGACGTCGACCTTGGCGGCGCCCAGCGCCTTGACCGCGGCGGCGCCGCAGGGCACGGTCTTCGCGCACAGGGCGACCTTGACCGAGGACGAGGAGAGCTGCTGCAGCGTGGTGATCCCCTTGGGGTTTCCGGGGATGACGGCGATCTCCAGGGAGTTCTTGGCGAAGTCCACGGGGGCAGCCGCGTTGTCACCGGCCTTGGTCACGGTCGCCATGGTGGCGGTGCTGGCCGAGGCGAAGACGTCGGCGGGGGCGCCGGAGACGATGCTCGCCGCGAGGGTGTCGCTGCCGCCGAAGTTGAAGGTCACCGTGGTGCCGGGGTGCGCCGCTTCGAACTCCTTGCCGAACTTGGTGAAGGTGTTCTTGAGCGAGGCGGCCGCAAACACCGTGACCTTGCCGGTGACCGCGGCCGAGGCGCTCGCG
Organism: Streptacidiphilus carbonis; assembly: GCF_000787775.1. GTDB lineage: Bacteria > Actinomycetota > Actinomycetes > Streptomycetales > Streptomycetaceae > Streptacidiphilus > Streptacidiphilus carbonis. The sequence goes on from NZ_BBPM01000048.1 coordinate 41,370, forward strand.
GAGCCGGCGCCCGCCGTGGAGGCCGCTGACGAGGAGGCCGCTGTGGTCTTGCTCGACGAGGAGCAGGCAGGCAGTGCGAGCAGCGCGGCGGCGGCTGTGACACCGAGAACGGCGGTGCGCGAACGGGTGAAGGCCATGGTGGGAGTACCCCCTGGGTGAAATCCGGAGTCCGGTCAGGAACGTTCGACGACCACGTTGGTCGACTTGATCACAGCGACGGCGGGGACGCCGGGCGCCAGCCCCAACTCCTCCGCCGACTCACGGCTGATGAGCGAGACCACCCGGAAGGGCCCTGCTTGGATCTCCACCTGCGCGGCCACGTCCCCGAGCACGACGTCGGTGACGATGCCGCGGAAGCGGTTGCGCGCGGACGAGGGGAGCCCTTCCGCTGCCGCGGTCTCGGAACGCGCCAGTTCCCTGGCGAAGGCCGCGAGCTCGGCGCCCGGGACGATGCGGTGGCCGTGCTCGTCGCGTTCGGCGACGAGCCGGCCGGCGTCGACCCAGCGGCGCATGGTGTCCGAGCTGACACCCAGCAGGGCCGCGGCCTCCCCGATCCGGTAGCTGTTCACATGGCGATCATCATGGCGCATCTGCTATCCCCTCGTCACTCGTAGCATTGCACAGGCCAGCTCGGAGCGGTGAACCACCTGGCATGTGCGAGCCACCAGGCAGTTCGATCCGTACGGTGCCGCCGGACGGCCGGCTCCGTCCCATGATCACCGACGGGTGACGCAGCCGGGATCTCGACGCTAGGTTGATCCTCTCCTTAACCCTGCGGGGGATTCGGTGAAGGACCAGCAGGCCGCCCGCAGGGCCCGGGGCTCGGTCGCGGTGGTCTTCGCCGTGCACGGGGCGGTGGCCGGCAGTTTCGCCACCCGGATCCCCTGGATCAAGGACGGCCTTCACCTCGGCGCCGGCGCGCTGGGGCTGGCCCTGGTCGCCCCGGCGCTCGGCTCCTCGCTGGCCATGCCGCTCGCCGGTCGACTGGTGCACGCCCGGGGCCACCGGGCCGCGGTGCGCCTGCTGATCACGCTGTGGTGCGCCGCGCTGGCACTGCCCGCCCTCTCCCCCGACCTGCCGGTGCTGGCGCCGGCCCTGCTGGTGTTCGGAGCCGCGGCCGGGACCGCCGATGTGGCGATGAACGCCCAGGGCGTCGAGGTCGAGCAGCGGATGGGCCGGTCCATCATGTCGGGCCTGCACGGGATGTGGAGCGTCGGCGGCCTGGTCGGGTCGGCTGCGGGCGCGGTCGCGGCCGGACAGGGCTGGGACGCCCGGATCCACCTGGCGGTGACGGCGCTGCTGCTCACCGGCGTCGGACTGCCGGCCTGCCGGGGACTGCTGGACGTACGCCCCGAGCCGGAGGCGGAGGCACCGCCGAGGTTCGCACTGCCGCCGCGCTCGGCGCTTGCCATCGGCCTGGTCGGCTTCTGCGCGGTGTTCGCCGAGGGGGCCAGCGGCGACTGGAGCGGGGTCTATCTGCACGTCACCGCCGGGGCCTCGGCCGGGGTCGCGGCCGCCGGCTACACCACCTTCGCGTGCACCATGGCCGTCAGCCAACTGGCCGGCGACGCCGCGGTGCGGCGGCTCGGGGCGGTCCGCACGGTACGGATCGGCGGCGGCGTCGCGGTGGCCGGCGGAGCCCTGGTGGCGGTCTCCCGGTCACCACTGCCCGCCATCGCCGGCTTCGCCGTGCTGGGGATCGGCATCGCGGTGGTGGTGCCGCTCTGCTTCGCGGCGGCCGGACACAGCGGCGCCAACCCCAGCCGCGCCATCGCCGGGGTGGCCACGGTCACCTACACCTCGGGCCTGGTCGCACCGGCCACCATCGGCACCATCGCCCAGGCGACCTCGCTGCCGGTCTCCTTCGGCGTGGTCACCGTGCTCGCGGTGGGCCTGATCATCGGCGCCGGGGTACTCGCACCCGCCGTACCAGCCGTACCCGCCGTTCGCTCGGCCGACGCTGCGGAAGGCCCGGCGGGCGCCGGGGTGGTCGGGGCAGTCGGGGTCGTCGGGACAGCGGGCCCTGACTCCGGTTCGGATTCCACGAATCGTCAGAACCGGCCAGAGATATCGGAAATCCAGTAGCAGCGCAATCACCGCAGCCACGATGATGGGGCGCGCGGCACGGCGCGGGGGCGCTCAGCGGTTCCACGGGCGCGGGGCGACAACGGCGAAGACTGCGACAAAGACGTTGGCTCGGACGGTGTTTTGCCGAAGGCGATTCGGGAATGCTGCCCGCGTCTGACGTGGCACAACCGGACCGTCGGGGAAGTCAGCAGTTTCAGTGAACGGGTTTTAGTACACCCGTTCGAATGGAACCAACGGATTCGACCGTGCGTCCGAACACAACGTCAGATCAGTTGATACAAACGGCGCGCCGAAGCATCCGTACGGGTGCTATGTCGGTGATCAATGCGATACTCGGACAGCACAGTGGGACTGTCCGGAAACACTGGGACTGTCCGGAAACAGCGGAGCACAGCAACAACACAGCACGAACTGCACAGCACAGCACGGCAATAACACGGGGCAGCAGTACGGATGGGGAGGTACGGCATGGGAGCAGCACTGCGTGACGACTACCGCGGGTGGCTGGCGCCCTCCGGGAACTATCCGGTGGCGGTGCCCGACTACGAAGAGCCCTGGGACTCTCCCGAACTGGTCCCGGCGCCGCACGCGCCGCAGATCACCTCGGTGCGCCCGACCGGTTTCGAGTCGGCACGGACCATCGGCGAGCACGTCCGGGTCGGCACACCGGTGATCATGGACCTCACCGAGATGACGGACGGCGACGCCAAGCGCCTGGTGGACTTCGCCTCCGGTCTGATCTTCGGTACCCGCGGCAGCATCGAGCGGATCGCCCGTCGGGTGTTCCTGCTCGCGCCGCCGGAGGTCGAGGTCATGGTGATCGACGGCTCCGACGACCGTTCGGGCTTCTACAACCAGAGCTGACCGCGCCGGGCCGGCCACGGCCGGCCGTCGACTGTCAGTGCTGCTCCGTAGGCTGGTGGCCCAGGGTATCCGCCCTGGGCCACCAGCCTTTTCCATGGGTGCCACGGCACGGAGCAGAGGTGATCGCCGACATGTGGGTGCTGCACGGACTCTGGCGCGCCGACCGCCAGCTCGCCCTGTGGGCCGAGGACGGAACCGCGCGCGACGGTTCCTACGGCGTCGACCCCGCCTCCGTCCGGCGGCTGCTGGCCGCGGTCGGCCCCGGACTGGAGTGGCTGGTCGAACAGGCCGGCACCGGCAGGTCCACGCTGCTGCTGCCCACCCGGGACGGCGCTCCGCTGCCCTCCCCCGAACTGGTCGGGCCACTGCGCGGCGGATCCGCCGCCGTGGTCCGGCTCGCCCCCTGGCGGGTCCCCTCGCTCGTGTTCACCCCGTCCCAGGCGGCCCAACTGCTCGGCGAACTGCACGACCCGGGCAACGCGGTACTGCAGCCGGACCTGCCGGGCACCGGTCCGGTCGAGGCCCCCTACGGAGCCTCGCTGCGCTGGCTGACCCGGGTGCACGACCTGGCCTGGCGCCTGGTCGGCCGGGGCCGGGTGCTGCCGGCCGTGGTCGAACGGGAGCCGGCGGCCGGGTCGGCCGCCGAACCGGGTCCGTGGGCGCGCTGGGTGCCCGCCGCCGACGCGGCCGCCCGCCGCGAGGCCGCGGCACTGGCCGCCGACTGCCCGCCGGTGTGCCGGGCCGAGGCGCCGACGAAGGGCGCCGGATCTGCCGGGCCTCCTGGATCTGCCGGGCCGGCCGAGCCGACGACCGGCACCGCGCTGGTGTCGGACCTGCTCTCGGTCCTGGTCGACTGCGAGGTGAGAGCCGTGCTGTCGGAACGGTCGGGCCTGCTGCCGCAGAGCCGCGGCCGCAGCCGCCCCGCGGCGACCGCCGCCGAGCACTGGCTGGCCGCGCTGACCTCCCCCGACGGCCGCATCCTGGACGCCGACCCACGCGAACTGGCGCTGCTGGACACCCGGGTGACGGCCTGGCACCGCTCGGCCACCACCGAGCGCGGGCCGCTGCGCCTGGGCTTCCGGCTCGCCGAACCCTTCGAGGACGACTGGGATCCGACCCCGGCAACCGCCGAACCCGCCGAGGAGACGGTGCACGGCGACAAGGCGGCCGATCCCGCCGACGACCGCTGGCTGCTGGAGCTCACCCTCCAGTCCCGTGACGATCCCTCGGTCCGGGTCGACGCCGCCCAGCTGTGGGAGGGCGGCGCGGCCGCCGCCCCGCTGCTGCGCCTGGTCGACCGGGCCGAGGAGGCCTTCGTCGCCGAACTGGAGCGCGCGGTGCGGTGCTGCCCGGAACTGGAGCCGCTGCTGGAGCAGCGCCGACCCGCCCGGCTCGGTCTGGACCGGCCCGGCGCCCTCGCCTTCCTGCGCGACACCGCCCCGGCGCTGTCCGCCGCCGGCTTCGGGGTGCTGCTGCCGACCTGGTGGGCCAGGCCGCCGTCGCTCGGGCTGGCACTGACCGGCGGCGCGGTCCAGGAGGGCGTCGTCGAGCGGGAGAGCCTGGTCGGCCGGGAGGACCTGGTCGGGTTCCGCTGGAGCGCGGCCCTGGGCGGTGAGCCGATCAGCGACGAGGAGCTGAAGGAGCTGGCCGCCGCCAAGCAGACGCTGGTGCGGATCAGGGGCCGCTGGTTCGAGGCCGACCCGGCCAGGATCGCCGCGGCGGCCGCCTTCCTGGCGCACCGGGCCGAGGGGCTGATGACCCCCGGCGAACTGCTGCGGATCGCCCTGGACGGCAAGGAGCCGGGGACCGGGCTGCCGGTGCTGTTCACCGACGCCGAAGGCCGGCTCGGCGAACTGCTCCGCCAGGTGCGCCCGGCCCTGGACGCGGCCATCGACGCCGAGCAGGACGCGTCGGGAACAGCGGGTACGGCGGCCCCCGCGGGCCCCGCCCCCGAGCCGGTGCGACTGCCGCCGGACTTCGGCGCGGTGCTGCGCCCGTACCAGGAGCGGGGCCTGGCCTGGCTGGATTTCCTCTCCCGGCTCGGCCTGGGCGGGGTGCTCGCAGACGACATGGGGCTGGGCAAGACCGTCCAGACGCTGGCGCTGCTGGCGGTGGAACGGGCCCGGGCGACGGCCACCGGCCAGGTCCTCGGCCCGACGCTGGTGGTCTGCCCGATGTCCCTGGTCGGCAACTGGACCCGGGAGTGCGCGCGCTTCGCCCCGTCCCTGCGGGTCCACGTCCACCACGGCTCGGGGCGCTCGGACGGCGCCGAACTGGGCCGCGCCGCGGCCGGGGCGGATGTGGTGATCACCACTTACGGACTGGTGCAGCGGGACTTCGCCGCGCTGCGGGCGATCGCCTGGCACCGGGTGGTGGCCGACGAGGCGCACCACATCAAGAACGGCGCCACCCAGCAGTCGCGGGCCATCCGCGAACTCCCGGCCGTCCAGCGGCTCGCCCTGACCGGGACCCCGGTGCAGAACCGGCTCTCCGAGCTGCACTCGGTGCTGGACTTCGCCAACCCCGGGCTGTTCGGGTCGGCCGAGGGCTTCAAGGAGCGCTACTCGGTGCCGATCGAACGCAATGCCAGCCGGCGGGCCACCACCGACCTGCTGCGCCGGACCCGCCCGTTCGTGCTGCGCCGCACCAAGACCGACCCGCTGGTGGCAGCGGACCTGCCGGGGAAGCAGGAGATGACGGTGCTGTGCAATCTGACGGCCGAACAGGCGGCCCTCTACCAGGCGGTGGTCACCGACCTGCTGGAGCGGATGGAACGCGCCAGACGCGACCCCGGGCACACCGTCCAGCGGCGCGGCCTGGTGCTGGCGGCGCTCACCCGGCTCAAACAGATCTGCAACCACCCGGCGCACTACTCGGGCGAGCGCGGACCGCTGGGCCGTCCCGGGCTGTCCGGCCGCTCCGGAAAACTGGCCCGGTTGGAGGACACCCTGGAGGAGGCGCTGGCCGAGGGCGACCGCACCCTCTGCTTCACCCAGTACAGCGAGTTCGGCGCGCTGCTGCAGCCGTACCTGGCGGACCGCCTCGACAGCGAAGTGCTGTTCTTGCACGGAGGTATGACCAAACGTCAGCGCGACGCCGCAGTGGACCGCTTCCAGGACCCGGACGGCCCTTCGGTGTTCCTGCTGTCGCTGAAGGCCGGCGGCGTCGGGCTGAACCTGACCGCGGCCAACCAGGTGGTCCACCTGGACCGCTGGTGGAATCCGGCGGTCGAGGACCAGGCCACCGACCGGGCGTTCCGGCTGGGCCAGCAGCGCGACGTGCAGGTGCGCCGCTTCGTCTGCGTCGGGACCGTCGAGGAGCGGGTGGACACGATGATCGAGGAGAAGCGGGCACTGGCCGACGCGGTGGTCGGGAACGGCGAGAGCTGGCTCGGCGACCTGTCGACGGACGCCCTGCGCGACGTGCTCTCCCTGACGGAGGACGCGGTGAGCGAGACATGAGCGGCGACGGCGCGGTAGCGGCGACCCCCGGCCCGGGCGCCTGGTCGCGACGGTTCCTCGCCCGCCTGGAGGCGCTGGGGGTGTTCCGGATGGAACAGCTCGCCCCACCGGTCCCCCAGGTGTCCGGACTGACCGTGACGGCCGGCTCGGTCGGCGCCCGGGTCTCCGCCGACAACGGGCGCGGCTACGACGTCTGGATCGAGCTGCCGGTGTTCGACGCCCGGCAGTGGGCCAGGGCCGAGCAGGCGCTCACCGACGACGACCAGGTCAGGGAGGCGCTGCTGGACGGAGAGTTCCCGGCGGGCTTCGAGGCGGCACTGACCAGGGCCGGCCTGTCGCTGCTCCCGGCGCGCGCCGAGGACCTCGTCCTGGAGTGCTCCTGTCCGCAGTGGTCCGCCTGCCGCCACCTCGCGGCGGTGCTGGGCGCCCTGGCGGCGGCGTTCGACACCGATCCGTTCCTGCTGCCCGCCTGGCGCGGACGCGGCGGCAGGCGGCTCCTTCGCCATGTCGCCCAGCGCCGGGCTTCGGCCGCCGACCCACAGTCGCCGACCGTCCCACCCGCCCCCGAGCGGCCGCTGGACCAGCGGCTGGACGACTTCTGGTGCGAGGGCGAACAGCACCGCGCTCTCCTTCACGCCTCCGACGACCTGGCAGCCGCGAGCGCTGGCGCGGCCCCCGAACAGCTCGCCCCCTCCGGGATCATGCTCCGCGGCAAGCCCCTGGAGACGCTGCTGCTCCCCGCGTACGAGGCCTTCATGGACTGAGCAGGGGCGCGCGGCAGGAGACATACTCGTATCCCATGAGACGTCCGTGTCGCACCTGCGCTAGTCTTGTCTCATGGCAACCGACCGCGACTCCGTACTCCTGGCAGCCGTCGGCGTGCTCTCCCGGCAGCCCACGGCTGCCATGGACGAGATCGCCCGCGCCGCCGGGATCAGCCGCGCCACCCTGCACCGGCTGTTCCCCGGCCGCGACGCCCTGGTCCGCGAGGTCGCCGGGCTGGCCATGCGCCGGATGGCCGCCGCGCTGGACGCCGCCGCCATCGAGGACGGCGACCCGGTCGAGGCGGTACGCCGTCTCGCCGACGCCATCGTCCCCCGGGCCACCGAGGCCGCCTTCCTCACCGGCGAGAGCCGGCTGTTCGACGACAGCGAGCTCTGGGCCGCCTGGGAGCAGATCGACGCCCGGGTCGCCGCCCTGTTCCTGCGCGGTCAGCAGTCCGGCGCCTTCCGCGTCGAACTGCCCGCGGCCTGGCTCAGCGAGGCCTTCCTCGACCTGCTCGCCGGCGTCGGCTGGGCCGTCCAGGAGGGCCGGCTCGCACCCCGCGCCGGCACCAGCGCACTGACCGAGCTGTTCCTCGGCGGCGCGCTCAGACGGGACCAGTAGCGCCGGCCCCGCCCACGCACAGCAATAGCCACAGCACGCAGCCCACAGCACACCCAACCCCGAAGGACCGACCTGCCATGACCGCTCCCGCCTCCGTACCGCAGACCACCTCCGCCTACCGACATACATCCGGACGGGGCCGCTGGGTCGCGCTGTCCGTCCTCGTCCTCGCCGTCCTGCTGGTGGCCGTCGACGCCACCGTGCTTTTCCTGGCCATCCCGTTCATCAGCCAGAGCCTGGACCCCTCGTCCACCCAGCTGCTGTGGATCGGCGACAGCTACTCCTTCGTCCTGGCCGGACTGCTGGTCAGCATGGGCTCGCTCAGCGACCGCATCGGCCGCAAGCGGCTGCTGCTGATCGGCACCGCCGCCTTCGGCGCCGCCTCGCTGCTCGCCGCCTACGCGCCGGGAGCGGGATGGCTGATCGCCGCCCGGGCGCTGCTCGGCATCGCCGGCGCCACGATCATGCCGTCCACCCTCTCGCTGATCCGCAACCTGTTCCCCGACGACCGTGAGCGCGCCCGCGCCATCGGCATCTGGGGCGCGGCGGCGACCGCCGGTGCAGCGGTGGGACCGCTGCTGGGCGGGCTGCTGCTGGAGCACTTCTGGTGGGGCTCGGTCTTCCTGATCAACATCCCGATCGTGGTGCTGCTGCTGGTCCTCGGCTGGCGTCTGCTGCCCGAGTCCAGGAACGGCAACGCCGGGGCCTGGGACCTGCCCAGCGTGGGTCTGTCGCTGGTCGGAATCGTCGGCGTGGTCTACGCCGTCAAGGAGGCGGCCGTCGGCCAGGCCCTGCAGCCGGGCGTCATCGCGGCCGGCGTACTGGGTGTCGTCTGCCTGTACCGGTTCGTCCGTCGACAGCTGCGGCTGCCGATGCCGCTGCTGGACGTGCGGCTGTTCGCCGACCGCCGCTTCACCGCGGCGGCGCTCGGCGCGCTGATCGCCCTGATCGGCCTGGCCGGCGTGGTGTTCTTCCTGTCCCAGTACTTCCAGCTGGTGCGCGGCTACTCGCCGCTGCAGGCCGGGCTGGCCGACCTGCCCGCCTTCGCCGGCTCGGTCGTCGGCGGTCTCACCGCCGCCTACCTGGCCCGCCGGTTCGGCAACCGGGCCGCCCTCGCCGGCGGCCTGCTGGCGATGGGCCTCGGCCTCGGCGCCCTGGGCTGGGTGCACGCGGAGAGCCCGTACCTGCTGATCGCGGTGGCCTTCATGGCCACCGGGCTGGCCGAGGGCGTCGTCTACGCGCTGTCCACCACGATCGTGCTGGGCTCGGCCCCAGAGGACAAGGCCGGCGCCGCGAGCGCGGTCTCGGAGACGGCCTACGAGCTGGGCACCGCCCTGGGCATCGCGCTGGTCGGTTCGGTGCTGGCGGCCGTCTACCGCTCGGGCCTGGTGCTGCCCGCCGGGGTGAACGGCCCGGCCGCGGCCGAGGCGGAGAACTCCATCGGCGGCGCGGTGCACATCGCCGCCACCCTGCCGTCCGCCACCGGCGAGGCACTGCTGGACAGCGCGCGGGGAGCCTTCGTCCACGGGATGAACCTGTCGGCGGTGCTGGCGGGCCTGCTGCTGATCGGCGCCGCCGGCCTGGTCTGGGCACTGCTGCGGGGCGCGCGTTCGACGGGGGCGAAGCCGGCCGACGACAGCGGCGAGGCAGACGCCGGGACGGCCGCGGACAGGTCGTCGTCCGAACTGCGCGAGGCCGCCTGACAGACCGTCCGGTGCGGCTGGGCCGACGGGTCTGCACAGCCCGGCCGCCCCAGCCGTACCGGCTCACCTCACCGGATCGGCGAGCAGCGGTCGAGGTCCCCGGGACCCCGCCGTCCCGGCTCGCACCGCCCCGGGGCCGGGCCGGTGCAGAAACCATTCTGTGCCCAGACAGAGCTCCCGCAGCTGCGGTTCCTCGAAGGCGGCGATCCGCGCACCCCGCGCGAACTCGGAGACATGCGCCCGCACCGCCTCCCACTTGACGTCCAGCCAGGGGCGGACGTCGACGGCGGCGGCGATCCGGGAGTCGGGCGTGGACGGCAGCGGCGACTCCAGTCCGAGCCCGGTGAGGGTGCGCATCAGCGACTCCGGCACGGTGGCCAGCCACAGCGACTCCACCTCCCAGGCTGCCCCGGCCTGGGGCCACTGGTACGGGCAGGCCGCGGCCTCCACCGCGACCAGCACCGCCCGGTGCACCCGGACGTGGTCGGGGTGCCCGAACATCCCGTTGGCGTCGTAGGTCGCCACGGCCGAGGGGCGGAAGGAGCGGATCCTGGCGACCAGGTCGGCCACCAGATCGTCGAAGGGCGCCTCGCACAGGCTCCCCGGCCCCCGTCCGAGGTGCCCGGAATCCCGATACGCCAGCATTCCCGACTCGGCGATCCCGAGCGTCGCGAGCGCCTGCGCCAGTTCCTTGGCCCTGGTGCCGGGCCCGGCGAGCGACGTCCCGTCAGCGAGCTCGCCGTCGGTGCAGGTCACCACCGCAGTGCGGCGCCCCTCGGCGACATGCTGTGCCAGCACCCCTCCGGTCCACAGGGACTCGTCGTCCGGATGCGCGTGAACAGTCATCAGGCCGCGCTGTCGGTCCACCGGCATCCCTCCTCGCGCCGCCCGCCGCGATCCGGGTCCGCGGCGGAACGCCCAGCGTAACCAACAGCGGCGACATCACCGAGGAGGCTCCGAGCGCGTGGCTCGCCGTCGCCTGGTCACCAGCAGCCGGCGACGGTCGCCGCCAGCCCGTCCAGGCCCTTCCGCGCCTGCTTCTTGCCGACCGGGCCGTTCTCCACGAAGGCGAAGGCCTTCCAGCGCCCGTCACTCCCCCGGGCCACCCCCGCCAGTGCGGTGCTGTCGTGCAGGGTCCCGGTCTTGGCGTGCACCAGGCCGGCGGCGCAGCTGCTCGGCGCGGTGTCGAACCGGTGCAGCCGGGCCGCGAGGGTGCCGTCCCGCCCGGCGATCGGCAGGCCCTGCAGCAGCGGCCAGAGCATCCGGTGCCGGGCCGGGTCCGGGTCGACGGCGAGGGCGGCCAGACCGCTCAGGGCAGCCGCCGTCATCCGGTCCTGACGCGACAGCCCGCTCCCGTCGAACAGCGCGACGCCGCCCATCGGCACCCGGTAGCCGTCCAGCACCTGACGGACCGTGGCGGTGCCGCCCTGCCAGGTCGCCGGGAGGCCCTTCGCGAGCGCGGAGAGGCGCAGCAGGCCCTCGGCGATGTTGTTGTCACTCACTTTCAGCATGTACTCGACGGTGTTCCAGAGCGGCGCGGACGCGCGGGAGGCGAGCAGCTGCACTCCTCCGCCGACGGCCGGAGCGACCGCCCTGCGCACCGGCCCCGGCGGCACGGCGAACCCGGCCGCGGCCAGCCCGTGCGCGAAGACGCCGCCCGCGGTCACGGCGGTGTCGTCGACCCGGTCGCCGCGGAGGGCGAGGGCCCGCACCGGGGCCAGCTCGTAGGGGTAGTAGCCCGGCTGCCAGCCCGGGGCCGGGCTGGGCGCGGGGAACAGCGAGTCGTCCACGCGCAGGTCGTGCAGCGCGAGCCCGCGGGACGTAAGCGCCTGCGCGGCGTCGCCGGCGAGCCGGGTGAGCCCGGCCCGGTCCAGACCCTGGTCGCCGCCGCCCACCAGGTAGACCGTGCCATCGGCGTAGACGACCCGGGTGCGCTCGGTGTTGCCGGGGCCGAGCACGGTGAGGGCGGTGACGGCGGTGGCGAGCTTCGCCGTGGACGCGGGCATCCGTCCGACCTGCGCCCCCGAGGACCACACCGTCCGCCCGGAGGCCGCGTCCAACACCTGGCCGACCCGCCCCGGCCCGAGCCCGGCCTGCGGGAACCGCTGCTGCAGCCGGTACGCGATGGTCCGGTCGGCGGAATCCGCACCGCCCGCCGCATCGGCGCGGACCGCAGCAGTGGGCGCAGCGGCGGCGGCGACCGCCAGGGCGAGGGAAGTGGCGGCGAACCGCAGCCCACCGCCGACGCCGCCGGCACCGCCACCACCGCCCCGCAGAGAACGCTTGACCATGATCATCCCAGGATGATGACAGCCCGTCAGTTCACCGCCCGCGTCAACGCGCCGTGGCGCCCCCGGCTTCCACCTGCTGGACGATCCACTCGCACAGCTCATGGGTGCGCAGCGCGTCCGCGCCGTCCAGCCGCTGCCCCTTGCGCAGGGCGCCCAGGAACACATGGCAGGCCTGTTCGATCCCGCGCTGCCGCGCCACGGGCACCCAGTCGCCCCGGCGCCGCACCGTCGGCTGGCCGCGATGGTCGACCACCTCGGCCAGATTGACGACCTGGCGCTTGGAGTTCTGGCCGGAGACCTCCAGGATCTCCTCGGTCGAGCCGCTGACCCGGTTCATGATGCCGAGCGCGGTGAACCCGTCCCCGGACAGCTCCAGCACCAGGTGCTGCAACAGCCCGTTCCGGACCCGGAACCGGACCGAGGAGTGCTCCACCTCGCCGGGGACCAGGAACCGCAGGGTGTCCACGACATGCACGAAGTCGTCGAAGACGAAGGTACGCGTCGCCTCCGGCAGCGCCTCCCGGTTCTTCTGCAGGATCACCAGGTCGCGCGGCCGCTCCAGGCACTGCGCGTACCCGGGCGCGAGCCGGCGGTTGAAGCCCACCATCAGCGAACGGCCGAGCGTGTCGGCGAGCTCCACCAGTTTGCGGGCGCCCTCGACGGTGTAGTCGAGCGGTTTGTCGACATAGACATCCACGCCCGCTTCCAGCAGCGCGGTCACCACCGGGACGTGCGCATCGGTGCTGGCGTGCACGAACGCCGCGTCCAGCCCTTCGTCCAGCAGTGACTGCAGTTCGGCGTGACGGCTGCTCAGCCGGTACTGGTCGCCGATCCGGTCCAGCCTGTCCCGGTTCCGTGTCATCAACCGCAGGTCGAGGCCGGGTTCGGCGGTGAGGACGGGCAGATAGGCCTTCTCCGCGATGTCGCCCAGCCCGACGACGCCGACCCTGAGCGGTTCGCCGCCCACCCTGTCACTGCCCGTCGTCATCGTGCTTCTTCTCCCACTCGCGGAACGGAATCCGGGCCAGCTCACGGATTCCGTCGGTAAGCCCCCACTCGTTCCTGCCGAGACGCGACAGCGGCCGCAGCCGGGTGATCTCCGGGTGCCCGTCCACCAGCACCTCGTCGCTCACCGCCGCATGCAGCACCTCGCCGAACACCACCGTGGAGTTCCCCAGGCACAGCGTGCTGTGCAGCCGGCACTCCAACGCCACCGGCGACCCCGCCACCCGCGGCGGCTTCACCCGCGCCGCGGCCTCCCGCTCGACCCCGACCGCCTCGAACTCGTCCATGCCGTGCGGAAAATTCGTCCCGGTCTCATTGACCTGCTCGAACATCCACTCGGGCGCGAAGTTCACCACGAACTCCCCGGTCGCCTCGACATTGACCAGCGTGTCCTTCCGCCCCACCGACGTGAACTGCACGATCGGCGGCGCGGTGCAGGCCACGGTGAAGAACGAGTGCGGTGCGAGGTTCGCGGAGACGCCGTCGGCCGTCACGGTGGACACCCAGGCGATCGGCCGGGGTACGACCACCGCGGTCAGCAGGCGGTAGAAGGCGTGCTGATCCATGGATTGTGGATCGAAGTCGATACGCATGTCGATCAGTATCCTCCAGCCCCCGGGGAACCCGACCGCGCACCGGAGCTGCAGATCAGCGGCAGGACCGAACAGCGAAGTCAGACGAAAAGGGCGGAACCGTCACGATCGTGCAGGCGGAACCGTCGGTGGCCGGTCCCACGCCGGGATGGGAAGGCCTCCCTGCCTGGAGTTCGTACAACGCGCCGATCACGCTCTGGAGGTGCGAGCGCATCTCCCGTTCGGCGTCGTCCGGTTTTCCGGCCACCACGGCGTGGACGATCGCCGAGTGTTCCTCGGCGCCCTGGCCGGGGCGACCCGGCAGTCGGGCCACGCTGAACTGGTAGCGCACGCTGCGGTAACGGAGTCGGTCGAGGACGTCGATCGCCGCCGCCTGCGCGGCGAGCTGCCGGATCTTCTCATGCACACTCTCGCTGAGCCGACTGTAGGCTGCCGAGTCTGCCGCTTCCACCGCGGCACGCATCCGGTCGTCCAGGCGCCGCAGATCAGCCCGCTCCTGGGCGGTGGCCCGCTGCGCGGCCTTGGCGGCGCACATCCCCTCGATGACGGCGCGCAACTCGGTGATCTCGACGGCTTCGGCCAAGGAGATCGGGCGCACCCGCGCGCCGCGGTTGGGGGTGCGGATGATCAGCCCGTCGGCGCCCAGAACCGTCAGCGCCGAGCGCACCGCACCGCGGGAGGCGCCGAACATCGCGGCCAGATCGGTCTCCACGAGATGCTGGCCCGGCAGGAGTTCGCCGTGGGCGATGGCCAGACGTACCCGGTCGACGAGGTCGACGAAGGCCGGAGCGGGAGCGGATTCGGCCTGTTCATGCGGGTTGATCATCGTACCCCTCGGTGTGGACGAGGCGCTCGGCGCGCATGGCAGCGAACTCCACTGCCTGGGCCTCCTGCGGATGGTCGGCCAGGGGCTCGACGGTCACCTCCAGCCAAGGGAACATCGGCAGCGACGACAGTGCCTCGTGCAGATGTGTCGCGTCCCGGCATTCGTAGAGAGCGACTGTGCCCGCGCTGGCAGGCGTTCGCCAGAGCTTCCTGAGTACTCCTTGGGCCCGCAGCTCCAGGGCACGTTCGCGTTCGGCCGCGCGCAGCCCATCACGCTTGGCGGCGGGTGTGTCTGCCGGGAGCCGGTTGTGCGTGCGCACGAGCCATTCCATGTCGCCGTCCTTGTCTGTCGGATTCGTGTGGCGGAACGGGCCGCCGGCTACAGCCTCAGTCCGCGAGGAGCAGCGCTGCCAACTCCTGGGGGGCCGTCACCATCGCCTCGTGCCCGGTGGCGAGCGTCCTGACGTCCCAGCCGAGCTTGCGCGCCCGTTCGGCATGCGGCGCGAACACGCCTATCCAGTCCGTGCAGTCGAGGTAGCGTGCCGGGACGGTGGCAGCGGCCCGGCCGGTACGCACCGGTTCGGTGTACGTGAGCCACGGGTGCGGGGTCAGTCGTGCGGCCAGCCAGTCGGTGTCGGCCTTCTCGGTCACCCCGAGAACGCTCAGCGAGCGCGGCGGAATCAGCCACCCGTACCCGGCGTCGCGCACCGATTCGCGGTAGTGGTGGGCGACTTCATCGGGCAGCAGGTCGATGGCGGCCTCACCGCCCTCGGGCACGAACGCGTCCAGGTGGACCCGCAGGGCGAGCCGCTCCGGCCGACGTTCGGCCACACCGGCGACGACCTGGCCGGCGTAGCTGTGCCCGACGAGACGGACGTCGGTGAGGTCGTAGCTGTCGAGCAGCCGCACCACGTCCTCAACGTGGGTACTCAGTCCCACCTGCGGCGTGAGGGTGTGTGCACGGTCGCTCACCCCGGTCAGCGTCGGGGTGTACACCTGGTGCCCCGCGGCGCGCAGCAAGGATGCGACACGTTCCCAGCACCAGCCGCCGTGCCAGGCTCCGGAGACCAACACGTACTTCACAGTCCGCATCCCTTCGTCCGCGCTCTCGGGTCGGCGCGCCGCAGCACATTGTTGCCAATATTGTTAGCCATTGTCCAGGTCAAAGTCGATCGCAGGTATCGAACAAAACGGTCGAAAAGGTGCGAAAAGGTGGGCCACCATGTCGTTGGCCTCCTTCTTGACGACAAAATCGTTAACGATTAGCGTCCCCCACCATGAGCGCGCCTCGTGCGCGCCGGGACACCCGGACCTGACACCCAGGGGCTGTGCGACCACTTCGCTGCCTCCAGGTGTGCGCTCCACGTCGAAGGGACCGGAAGAGTCCTCAATCAGAAGGAGTTGTGAGATGGCCGAGATCGTCGCCGCGGCAGCAGCCGTGCATGCCCCGCAGTTGCTCAGCCGCCCCTCGTACGAGGAGATCGACAAGCTCGACAACAGCACCGACGCTCTGCACGCGTTCGGGCGGGTGTTGGACGAGGCCCGGCCTGACGCCGTGCTCGTCATCGGCATCGACCACCTGGAGACCTTCTGGCTGGAAGCGGTCCCCGCCTTCACCCTGGTCATCTCGGAGGAGTGCGAGGCCGCCTACACGCAGTGGCGCCGGCGCAAGAAGATCCACACCTCGCTCGCCGTGGACCTGCTCAAAGGCGTCATCGCGCAGGACTTCGACCTGACCTACTCGCAGGAGGCCGAGTTGGGACACGCCTTCCTCACGCCGTTCGAGCACATCCTGGGCGACAGTGACGCCCCTGTCATCCCCCTGCTCGTCAATACCTACCTGCCGCCGATCCCCAGCCCGCGTCGCTGCTACGCGCTGGGCCAGGCCATCGCGAAGGCACTGGCGGACCGGCCCGAACGGATCGCGGTCATCGCCAGCGGCGGCATGTCCCACTTCCCCGGCACGGCCCGCTACACCGCACCCAACTACGCGTTCGACAAGTGGCTGATCCAGGAGACCGCGGCGGGCCGCTATGACGACCTGCTCGGCCTCACGCCGGTCAACCTCGACGAGGTCGGCGAGAGCGAACTGCTGACGTGGTGCGTTCTCCTCGGCATCACCGGCGGTGAGCTGCCCGGCAACCTGCTCTCGTACCAGGAGCTCTCCCATCACGGCCACGGTGTGATCCAGTTCCTTCCCGGCCTCGACCCGGCCGGCGAGCACGCCGAGCAGCCGGAGCAGGAGCGGCTGGCGCGCTACGGGGGACACACCTTCGTCCAGGACGACTATGTCTACTACCGCTTCCCCGAACCGCGAAGCCTGCCGCTCAACCGCTTCCTGCGGCAGATCATCACCCAGACGGACTTCCGTACCAAGTTCGTGGACAACCGCGCCGGCGCCATCGCCGCCAGCGGTCTCGACACCGACGAGCGCGAGGCCCTGGCTGCTGACGGGTTCGACCGCCTGGTCGAACTCGGCGCACACCCGCTACTGGCCCTCTCTGCCTGGCAGGTCGTCAAGAACCAGATCACAACAGCGAGTTGATACCCCATCGGGACGGCAACGCCACTGCTTCGCCGCAGACACGGCTCCGGTCCGGTGATGTTCATCGCTCCAATCGCCTTGGCACAAGCTCTTGACGCCGCCTCCTTACTGAGGTCAGATGTTCGCATAGAGGATTACGTACGCTATACGTACAACCG
Organism: Streptacidiphilus carbonis; assembly: GCF_000787775.1. Taxonomy (GTDB): domain Bacteria; phylum Actinomycetota; class Actinomycetes; order Streptomycetales; family Streptomycetaceae; genus Streptacidiphilus; species Streptacidiphilus carbonis. The sequence continues at coordinate 58,289 of NZ_BBPM01000048.1, forward strand.
GAGTTCCAAGCGGACAGCAAGGAGCGGCCGGATGCGCTTCTGGATCACGCAGGTGCCGCATGAAGGCGACCGACCGACGCCGCCGGCGGTCAGCAGCTAGCTCGTACTGTCGCTCAACTGGAAGGAAGGGATGGGAGATGTCTGGTGTGCGTTCGGTGGTTGTGAGG
>NZ_BBPM01000047.1 GCF_000787775.1 Streptacidiphilus carbonis
ATGAGTCGAAGCCGCGGGCCGCGTCCCCGGTCCACTCGCTGCCCAGCTTCCACGAACCCTCGCGCAGGCCGCCCGTCACGTCGAACAGGCCGTCGCTCAGAGCCTTGTAGGCGTCGTGCAGATACTCCAGGCGGCCGAAATCCCCCAGCAACGGGGTCAGGAGCAGCTCGATCAGGCTCTGCCCGGTGCAGAACTTGAACAGCTTCTCCGCCCCGGCCAGGAAACCCTCGCCCATGTTGGTGTGCAGCGTCCACACCATGTGGGAGATGCTCTTCGCCTCGTACTGCGAGGCGTCGTCGGGTTCCTTGGGCTGGACCTTGTCGCTGTCGAAGCTCCCGAGGTGGGAGGCGCCGGGCAGCGAACCGAGGTCGGGGAAGCCGCCGAGCGGCGTGGGGTAGAGCGCGCGTAGCTGCGCAGCGGTGTCGTGGTCCGTGGAGCGGTAGTCGTTCGCGGTCGCGTCCGACTTCTGGGCGACCAGGCCCATGCCGCGCTGGCACTGGCCTATCTTCTCCTCGAAGAACTGGGCGACCTCGGGGATGATGCCGCTGACCAGTGCCAACAGCCCTTCCAGTCCTTGGTTGTTGGCGCATGGGCCCGAAGCGTAATGGTTCAGCGTGCCGAGGTTCTCCCCCTCCGCGCGGACCTGCCCCGAGTAGCTGTGGAAGTCGTCCAGCGGCGGTGTCTTGAACCCGTCCATCCCCATCCCCGTTTCCTGCCACGGCCCTTGTGCCGATCGCTCCGCGACTCTACTGGGGGTGTGCGATCCGACCAGCAACGCCTCCTCTCACTCCCCACGTCGGCACAGCCGGCGGGTCTTCGCCTCGTCCCGGCCGTTCGCTACCCGAACGGGACCGCCGCTGACGGCTTTCATCGACACCCACCGCGGCCAGTTCGGCGTCGAGGCGATCTGCCGCACCCCGACCTGCGCCGGGATCCCGGTGGCGGCCTCGACCTACTACGCCTGCAGAACACGACCGCCCTCGCAGCGCGCCCTGCGCGATGAGAAGCTGACCCGGCAGATCCGGCGGATCCATGAGGCGAACTACGGCGTCTACGGGGCCCGCAAGGTCTGGCACCAACTGCGACGCGAGGGCGTCCAGGTGGCGCGTTGCACCGTGGAGCGCCTCATGCGCCAGGAAGGCCTCGTCGGTGCCACACGCGGCCGCAGGATCCGCACAACCGTCCCGGGCAAGGACGGCCGGCGGGCGGGCGACCTGGTCAACCGCGACTTCCACCCCGCCGGGCCGGACCGGACTCAACGACCGGGACGGCCTCACGTCACACTCCACGGTGTTGATGGCCGGAAGCGGCGCGTGGCGCACCGATGCTGAGGGGAGGTTGGGTTACAGACCGGCGAGCAAGGGGGCGGATATGGGAAAAGCCAGCAGGCGCAAGCAGTTACGGACGCGGGAGAAAACCCGCGAGTGGTCGGCGCCCGCCGCAGCCCGTCAGGCCCACTGCTGCGCGACGTTCAAGACGTGCAGGAAGGCGACGCTTTGAATGTCGACGTAGTTGAGCGAGTAGACGCCGGCGGCCGTCAGGCCGCCGGGGTCTTGGTGCTCACGGTGTCGCCTTCGTGCCCACGCTGTCGTCGGGGCCCTGGGGCGCGTTCGAACGGGCGAGGGAGACGCTGCTCAGAGTCCGGACGGGCGCCTGGAAAGCCAGGTGGCGTGCCGGTCGCGCATCTGGTCTCGTTCCTCGGTGCTGGTCAGCAAGACGTCGGCACCACCGTCATAGGGGTGGTGGATGCGCCGGATCCGGGTGTCGGTGATCATGACGCCCGCTGTCTTCTCGTCTGCGACATCGCGTAGGAGACCATCGATGCAGCCGGTCTGCCATGGGCGTTCAACGGCGAAGAGGTGGCAGTAGGTGCGGAATTCCGGGTCGGCGTCGTCTGTCGTCAACAGGCTCTGCCAGTAACCGGCATCTGGTTGGCGGGGCGGGACATCGGGTTCAGTCGTCCATGTGGGAGTGATCACGTAGACGTCCTTGTCCGTGAACAGCTCGTCGAGGACGGTGTTGTAGCGCCCGAGCAGGACGGCGTACTCGGCCTCGTCCTGCGGGTACCTTTTTGACTCCGGGAGGCTGTGGAAGCGGACCCAGACGTCCGGGAAGCGGCTGCGAAGTAGGTGCCCGACGGGAGGGCAGCTGGGCCATCGCTGCTGCCAGAGCGCCGTCAACGCTGCTTGCTTGGTCTCTGGCATGTGAAGCTCCCTCTCGCTGGGCCTGCGGTTGCCCATGATGCCCGACAGACCGCAGGTGGAAGCGCCCGACAGCGGCCTGCGGTCATGCGGTGGTGTGGGTTTCGGTGATGGCCAGGCGGGTGGAGGACTCGTCGACGATGGCCTTGTCCTGGGTGAAGGCGGCGATCAGGGACTGCCAGGCGATGTTGTTGACCGAGCGTGGCAGGCCGCGGCCGGCGAGGTGGATCAGTTCGACGGCGTCGTCGGAGAACAGGGTGTCCTGGCGGCCGGCGATGGTGATGTGGTGCTTGATGTAGCCGGCAGTCTCCTCCCTGCTCATCGTCGGCATCTAGTAGCTGATTGCGATCCGCTGTTCCAGGGCGGCCAGGACGCCGTGCTTCATGCGCTTGCGCAGGGTGGGCTGGCCGATCAGGACCACGGCGAACGGTGTGGTGGAGTCCATGTCGTAGTTGGTGAGCATCCGGATCGCGTCGAGTTCGCCGTGGTCGAGCAGGTGCGACTCGTCGATGACGACGGCCGGGGTGCGGCCGCGTTCGTCAACTTCGGCGGCCAGCGCTGCCGGCCCGGGCGGCCAGCGCCGCGAGGTGGAACTGGGTGTCGCCCAGGCTGGTGACGATCCGGTTGTAGAGGTCGCGCATGCCGACCTCCGGGTTCGGCTGGTAGATCACTGAAGCGGGCCGGGTCGAGGGAGGCGACGGCGCCCTTGAGGGCGACGGTCTTGCCGGAGCCCACGGCGATGGCGAGGACGAAGACCAGCAAGAACAGCGAGAAGAGCACATAGCCGACCCGGCCGGGCCGAGAGGTCACCCCCTACGGGGCGGATGTACGGAAGATGGCAGCTGGCTCACGGCTCGGGTCCTGTTCACATGGCGACGGGGGGTGTTCGCGCGAACACGCGATCGTTGGATATGTGACTGCGTCTCAGTCGGTTAGTTGACCCGGACGATCTGCCAGAGCTGGTCGTTCACGCTGACGTCGTTCCACTGGATGACGGCCGCGCCGTTGGCGGTGGACGACTGCGCCACGCCGGCCAGCAGTCCGTTGTTGACGTTGGCGAGTTTGTAGTAGCCGCCGCCCGCGTCGGTCAGGGTCCACTTCTGTGAGTTGCCGCCGTTGGCGGTGTTCTGAACGATGGCCGCGCCAGCGGAGGCGGAGCCGTTGCCGACGTCGAGGTTCAGTCGGCTGTTGACGTTGGTGAGGGTCCAGGCGCCGCCGCTCTGGGACTGGAAGGTCCACAGTTGGCAGTCGCAGGCGCTGTTCTGCCACTGGTCGGCCGCCGTGCCCGTGGTGGCGGAGGCGTTGGGCATGTCCAGGTACTTGCCGCTGTTCTTGTTGACCAGTACGTACTGGCCGGTGGACAGGGGCGGCAGGGCGGTCTGGGCGAGATTCCACCGCTGGCAGGCGCAGCCGGTACTTTCCCACTGGCCGGCGCCGGTGCCTGCGGTGGTGGAGGCGTCGGGTATCTCCAGGTACTTGCCGCTGATCCGGTTGACGGCCGAAAAGCCGCCTGCCGGGTCGGGTGCCACGGCCCACTCGTGGTCGGGGGTACCGTTGTCGTCCCACTGCAGGATCTTGGCGCCGTTGGCGCTGGACTGGTTTGCCACACCCAGGACCTTGCCGCTGGCGACGTTGAAGATTTTGAAGTAGCCGTCCGTCTGCTGGACGAAGCGCCACTTCTGGTCGGTTGCGCTGTCGGCGCTCTGTTGGATGGCAGCGGTGCCGTTGGCGGTGGAGCCTGCGGCGATGGTCAGCATCAGGTGGCTGTTGGCGTTGGACGCGGTGTAGGTGGCGCCGTCCGAGAGGCCGCCGCCCAGGTCGATGGTGCTGTAGGTGACGGGGTTGAGGCCGGTGCCCCCGTAGCCGCCGCTGAGAACCTCCAGGCTGTGGCCGTCGGCCAGGGGCAGCAGGCCGCGGCTGTAGCCGCCGGCGACGTTGGAACTGATGCGGGTCCAGGTGTTGGCGGCGCCGTTCTGGGTGTTGAGGAAGAGGCTGTCGGAACTGTTGGCGCTGACGACGAGGGTTCCGTTGGAGCCACCGGCGGGCAGCCAGGTGATGTACGGGGTACTGGTCGGTACGGTGCCGTCGGTCGCCCTGAGCGGGATGCCGGTGGCGGAGCCGAACGCCTCCGGGTCGGAGGAGACCTTGTAGTAGACGGCGAAGTCGCCCTCGGGTGCGCCGCCGTACTCGTACGTCATCACGTAATTGCCGTTGGGCAGTTTCGCCACGGTCGGCATGCCGGGGCGGCTGCTGTAGGGGGACACCGCCACGTCGTCGACGACCGGGCCCCAGGTGACGCCGTCGGTGGTGTCCTGGTGCACGACCTTCTGGCCGTGGTTGGGGTCGCGCTGGTCGGAGTAGTAGCAGATCAGCTTGGAGCCGGAGGCCATCAGGAACGGCTCCCACACCGGGGTGTCGCCGTTGGTGTCGAAGGCGGTGCCACCGGTGGCGATGTCGCTGACGAAGGTCCAGGTCACGCCGTGGTCCGTGCTGGCGTACAGGTCGAGCTTGATCGCGGACCGGTCGCTGGGGACGGAGGCGCCCGCGGCGAAAACGGTCCCGGCCGGGTAGGCGCCGATCGCGCTGGGCAACTCGTAGAGGAACGGCTCCCAGCGCATGCCCCAGCTGTTCTGGGTGTCGGCGACGCTGGAGATCTGGGTCCAGGTGCTGCCGTTGTCAGTGCTGCGGTAGATCGGGAAGACCGGAGTGCCCGAGGTGTACTGCTCGAAGGTGGCGAGCATGGTGCCGTTGGACGATCCGCTGTGCTGCAGCCGCACCGCCCGCGGGTAGAGCGAGCCGGGGGCTGGGGCGTTGGACGGCGGGGTGTACATGGTCTGCGAGGCGCGGGAGAGGGCATGCGCCGGGTCGGCGGGGAGGACGAGCGCGGCGGTTGCCGCGATCAGGGCGAGCAGCAGGAGGACGAGGGTGGAGCGGCGGGAACGCGGCGTGGTGCCGGGTCTGGCGCCGTCGTGGGTGATGGACATGTGCGGCTCCCTGCAGGTGCTGCGGAGGTGGGTGGGGGTGCCGACCGCTCCCGGGGTGGGCCGGAGCGTGAGCGGTGGGCGGCTTGGGTACGTCAGGTCACCCGGTCAGCCGGAGAGGGGCAGCCGGGGACGTGCAGGCGGATACGTGCAGGTCGATGACGTGCGACGGCGGACCAGGCGAGATCGCCATGGGGGGCTTGGCCGTCGGTGACAGGAAGGTGGCACGACGGGGCGCGAGGTCGGGTTTCCGCGGCCGTGCTGGTCTCGACCAGCCCTCGCCGGAGACGAGGTCTACTCGCGCTTGTCCGGCGCGGGCGGCAACGTCATTGGGGCGGTTAAGCGGTGGGGCGCGCCGTGGGCTGTTCGCGGGGTGGTGGGGGTGCTGTGGAGGAGCGGACGATGAGTTCGACCGGTGGGACGCTCGCCGCCGGCAGGTCTTCGTCGGGCCTCTCGATGGCATGCACGAGAAGCCTGACGCCTTCCTGGGCCGCGGCGTTGAACGGCTGGCGCACGGTGGTCAGGGGCGGGGCCACGAAGGCGTAGACGGGGTTGTCGTCGAAGCCGACGACGCTGACGTCCTGCGGCACGCGTCGTCCGGCTTCCCGCAGCGCGTGGATCACTCCGATGGCCATGTCGTCGCCCGACGCGAACACCGCGGTAACGGTGGGGTCGGAAGCGAGCTCACGACCTGCCGCATAACCCGAGGCAGCCGACCAGTCGCCCTCGATGTACGGAGGTGCGGTTTTGCCCCTTTCCTTGAGTGCGGCCCGCCATCCCTCGAGACGGTCCTTGGCGGCGTACCAGCGCTGCGGCCCGGCGACGTGATGCACCGTCGCATGCCCCAGGTCCAGCAGATGCTCCGTCGCGGCTCGGCCCAGGAGTTCGGAGCCCACCCCTGAGGTCACGGTGCGGGAGGTGGCGAAGACCGCCGGCGCACCGAGGAAGAGGACCGGCACGTCCACGCGGAGGGCGATTTCTCCCTCATCCACCGGTTCGGAGATGACGATGCCGTCCACGCCCTGCTCAAGGAGTGAGTCGACGGCGCTGGCGATGTCCCCCTGGTCGCCTTCCCGGGTGCCGACGACACGCAGGGTGTAGCCGGCGTCGCGAATGGCTCGCTCGATGCTGACGCGCAGGGAAGCGACGCCGTATCCGGCGATCCCGAGGGTCACCAGACCGATGGAACGAGTTCGACCAGAAGCCAACACTCTGGCCGCGTTGTTCAGGCGGTATCCGAGCTGTTCGGCGGCTTTGAGCACACGTCGGCGTACGTCTGCCGAGACGTACGGCTCGTCGTTGAAGACCCTCGACACCGTCTTGCGCGAGACCCCGGCCATCTGGGCCACATCCGCGCTACGCGGCAAAGCAGGGCTGCCGCCCTGTCCCACCTCTCGTACCATGATGTCTCCTCGTGACCAGATGCCTGAATACTGCGAGGTCAGCTATGTGACCGCGCGGTCATGTCTAAGGGTGCGGGAGATGAAGTGTCAAGGGTTGCCACAAAGAATCTCCCTTTCTATTTTCTTCGGGCGACCCACGGACCGGACGGTCTTGACAGAGAGCCCCACGGTGGACCTATGTTCCTTATGTTCCGATCGCTCTTGTTGGATCATGTTCGATCTTGGGTGCTTCGGTAGGCCTCCCGTCCCGTCCCGCCGTGCCTCGGGGCCGGGGTCGGGGTTTCGGTCGACACAACCTGCTCCGCCTCATCCGTCCCGCGCTGGAGACCCCAGCGCCCCGCCTCCCTACTCGGCGATTCCTCCACATCCACCCCTACTTCCTCCGGAGCCGTCCACCCATGACTTCCACCCGTCCGCTGCGTGTCCCCGGCATCGCCTACGGCGGCGACTACAACCCCGAGCAGTGGCCCGAGGAGGTCTGGGCCGAGGACATGCGCCTGATGCGCGAGGCCGGGGTGACCATGGTCAACGTCGGCATCTTCTCCTGGGCGCTGCTGGAACCCTCCGAGGGCGTCCACGACTTCACCCGGATGGACCGTATCCTCGATCTACTGCACGCCAACGGCATCGCAGCCGACTTGGCCACCCCCACGGCAGCTCCGCCGGCCTGGTTCTTCCGCGCCCACCCGGAGGCACTGCCGGTGGACAAAGACGGCCGCACCCTCTGGTACGGCAGCCGCCAGACCTTCTGCCCCAGCAGCCCCGCCTACCGAAGGGCCGCTCTGCGCATCGCCGACGCGTTGGCCCAGCGCTACGCCGACCACCCGGCTGTCGCCATGTGGCATGTGCACAACGAGTACGGGTGCCACAACGCCGCCTGCTACTGCGACACCAGTGCCGCCGCCTTCCGCAGCTGGCTCCGCGCCCGCTACGCCGAGGACCTGGACGCGCTCAACAACGCCTGGGGCACCACCTTCTGGAGCCAGTGGTACTACGACTGGGACGAGATCCTGCCGCCCCGCGCCACGGGCGCCCCACCGAACCCCACCCAGCAGCTGGACTGGCGCCGCTTCTGCTCGGACGAACTGCTGGCTCTCTGCACCGCCGAACGCGACGTCCTGCGGCAGGCGGCTCCGCGGATCCCCGCCACCACCAACTTCATGGTGCTGCGCACCTTCGACGCCCTGGACTACTGGCGCTGGGCGCCAGAGCTGGACATCGTCTCCAACGACCACTACCTGATGTCCGACGACCCGGAATCCGACATCGACATCGCGCTCAGCGGCGACCTGATGCGCTCCCTGGCCGGCGGCCCCTGGTTCCTGATGGAGCACTCCACCGGCGCCGTCAACTGGCAACCCGTCAACCGTGCCAAGGTGCCGGGCGAGATGCGCCGCAACGCCCTCGCGCACGTGGCCCGCGGCGCCGACGGCATCTCCTTCTTCCAGTGGCGGGCCGCCAAGGCCGGCGCCGAGCAGTGGCACTCCGCGATGCTGCCGCACGCCGGCACCGACAGCCGCATCTGGCAGGACGTCGTACACCTCGGCGCCGATCTGAAGGCGCTCGCCGAGGTACGCGGCAGCACCGCCGCCGCCCAGGTCGCGATCCTGTGGAACTGGGACGCCCGCTGGGCCCTGGAGCTCCCCTCCCAACCCAGCGGCGAACTGCGCTTCCAGGATTTGGTCCGCGACTGGTACACCCCGCTGTGGCGGGCAGGCGTGGCCGTGGACTTCGTGCGGCCGGACGCCGACCTCGACCGCTACCGCCTGGTCCTGGCACCCAGCCTCTACCTGGTTGACGACGCTGGCGCGGCCAATCTGGCGGGCTTCGCCGAGCGCGGCGGCACGCTCGCCGTCGGCTTCCACAGCGGCGCGGTCGACCAGAACTGCCACGTCCGGCCCGGTGGCTACCCCGGCGCCTTCCGGGACATCCTCGGGGTACGCGCCGACGAGCTCTTTCCGCTCCTGCCCAGCCAGACGCTCCAGCTCGCCGGGCAGGTCCCCGCAGGAGCCACGGCCACCCTGTGGTCCGAGCGGATCCAGCTCACCGGCGCCGAGCCCGTCGCGTCCTTCGCCGACGGGCCGCTTGTGGGAGCACCCGCCGTCACCCGTCACACCCCCGCCAGCGGAACCGCCTGGTATCTGGCCACCCGCCCCGATCCCGCGACCCTCGCCGCGTTGATGGATCGAATCTGCCAGGAGGCCGGGGTTCAGCCGGTAATCGACTCTTCGCCGGACGGCCTTGAGGCCGTCCGCAGAAGTGGCACCGATGCCGACTACCTGTTCCTGATCGACCACGCCGGCACCGGCGCCCAAGTCCCCGCGACGGGCGTGGAACTCCTCACCGGCAAGCCCGTAAACGAGTCGGTCACCGTCCCGGCGGGAGGTGTCGCGGTCGTCCGCGAGCCGCACTGAGGTTGGCGGCAGGGGCATCAGCCATCGGCGCAGCTTCGGCGCGCCGGCAGCGTCCTGCCCCTGCCGCTGCTCCGCGCCGGCAGGGGGCCGCCGATCAAAAACGTGTGGGCCGACAGCGCCTACAGGGCCAGGCCCTGGCCCAGGCGTTCGCCCGGCACGGGGTGAGCGTCGAGGTGGTGTGGCGAAGCGGTGATTGTCTGACGGTAGGTCTCCTCATCGGGGGCGGTGGAAGACGGCGTAGGCGATGGTCCGGTCACCCTTCATCCGGCACTCCCCGGGTTCACCACACGCTTCAGCATGTCTCGCACGAGCGGGGTGTCCGCACACGCGAGGGCCTGTTCGACAAGGCCGCGTAGTTCCTGGTCCTGAAGGATCATCGGGTACCCCCCTGCCGTGGACAGGCGACGGTCCGATTGGCGAACCGTCAGCAGCGCGACCCGGATGGCCGGGCTGATCGTGCCCATGCGAATCAGGGCTTGGAGCGCCAGGCGGAAGAACCCGAAGGCTTCACCTCCGGCGGCAATCCGCAGCACGAACTCCTCCAGGGCCTGCATGCTCGGTTCGGCCTGGCCTGTGATTGACCAGAGTGTGGTCGCGGCGGTCAGCCGCACCCAGTGCGTACGGTTCTTCAAGGCGAGTCGGACCCGGTTCGCGTAGGGCGCCGCGTCGAGCCCGAAGTCGGCCAGGTCACTTATCGGTCCGTATTCGGGTTCCTCAGCCGCCAGGACCGCGTCGCCGAAGAACCGGAGCGCCGCCGCACGGTCTGCGCTGATGCTTGCGGCGGCTGCGGCAACCAACCAGTGATTCCCTGGGGAGTCCAGTACCTGACAGGTGCGCAGGGCCGGTTCGGCTGAGGCCGCGCCGGGTCCTATCGTTCGCAGCATCCCGAGCACATAGCTCGAGGTCCAGGTGTCGGCGAGCAACGGCAGGAGTTCGGGCAGCGCCGGCAATGCATCCTCGCCCCATTCCGCCAGCACGCCGAGGAACTTGCGGGTCGCACTACCTCGGGCCCCGTCCTGCCGGATCGCCGTCTGCAGCGCAGGCAGCAGGACCTCCGCGTGGGCTCGTAGCGGGATCAGTACGTCCTCGATGTCCGGCCGCCTCGGGTCGCCGATGATGTAGCCGCGGCCTTGTTCCTCCTGCTGCGCGCGGAGCTGCTCGATCAGACCCGGCAGGGCACGCGGGTCACCGATCCGGGCCAGGGCCCACCGGGCGATTTCCCCGACCGTTCCGTCGAGGAACTCATCGGCGCCCTCGTCGTCGAGCAGTTCGGCGAGCCGGTCGGCGTAGGGGCAGCAGCCGTGCCCAGCACCGCAAGGACGTTTACTGCCCTCAGCCGCACGGCGCCGTCCAGATGGGTCAGCAGCCCGCCGGCCAGTGGCAGCAAGGCGGCTTCCACCGAACGCCGCTCGGTCAGGAGCCGCCACCCCAGGTCCAGTGCCACTCGGCACAGCTCAGCGTCCCCGAGTCGCTCTCCTGTCTCCAGCAGTCGGACAGCGAAGGAGAGTTCAACCTCGGGTTCGTGCGTGAGCAGCCGGGCCGTCGACGACACCAGGTCCTCGCGGGTCCAGGGAACGTCGACGGCCGGGGTGTACCAGACTTCTTCGAAGCGCGGCCGCAGCACGTGGTCGGAGAACACCTCGATCAGCCGGTCCACCTGCCGGACCGGCAGGTCCCGGTCCAGGACCGCCGAGGCGTGCACGGCCGCGACCCACAGCACCCGATCGTCCCCGTCCAGCACCTGCGCCAGCACCGCCCGTACTTCCTCGACGGGGTCACCGCCACGGACCTGCAGCTGGCCAAGGGCAAGCAACAACGGGAGACGGAGCGTCGGGTCCGTCTCCACCCGCCATCGCTCCAGCAGCCGGACGATCCCGGCGCCCAGGGGTATTGCCGCTCGCCGCACCGCCGGGTCCGGATCCGCCAGCAGCGCCCACGCTCCTGTCCAGTCCTCGTCTGCCAGGGCCGGTGCCCGCATGGCCACCAGCAACTCGACGAGGGCGACCCTCGCGCCCATAGCCGGGTCGGCGGCGAGCGCGATGACGAACGGCAGAGCAGCTGCCGCCGCAGACGGCGTCCGCCCCTTCGCCCTCGCGACAAGGGAGGCGTGGAGCGGATGACAGTTCTCCTCCGTCGCCGCCGCCCCCGCCAGCGCGAGCAGGCGCAGCGCCCGCGGCACGGCGTCGACCCGATCGTGCGGATGTGCCGTCTCAAGTTCGTCCCATGCCACAGAGTCCAGCGCGTCCAACGACTTCCCCGTCACCGGCATCCCGTCCACCACCACCTCGTCCTGCCCCTCATCGACCGTCATGGTCCAGGAATCCCACCGTCCTGTCGCTCGAATTCGCTGCTGCCTCATGAGACACCTCTCAGCCTGGAGCACCGGGGCTGCGGTGTCCCAGGCGGCGCCGGTCCTCGGAGCGGGTGCCGGCGGGTTGGAGGTCGGCGTAGGGGTGCAGGTGGGCTCCGGCGGTGCCATGGACCAGGGTGCGCTCGGGTTGGGCGGGGGTGGGCGCAGGCGTGGCCTGGCCCAGGAGGTCCAGGGCAGCTTGGGGGCCGTGGTCGCGGCGCACGGTGGCGAGTTGTTCGAGGTCCCAGGCCATGGCGCCGACGATGGTGCGGCGCAGGCCGTGGGCCTCCACGGTGCCGCGCACCAGCAGCAGACCCGAGTGGAAAACCGTGTGGGCGACCGCGTGGTGGGTGTCCTGGAAGAAAACGACGTCGACCAGGCCGGAGCCGTCTTCGAGGGTGACGAAGATGATCCTCTTGCCGGAGGGGATGGGTGGGGTCTGGGTGGAGGCGCGGATTGGCGCGGCCGTAGCCGTCCCTCTTGATCCGCTTGACTCGCGTGTTCTGACCCTCGACCTGGCCGGAGCTCCGGGTACTGGTCAGGCCCGCGATGACGGCGTCCTGGTCCCGACGCAGTCCGTTGACCAGCGAGTGCAGGGCGAGGAGGTCATCGCGTTCGACGCGGTCCATCCAGGCCGGGAGGTCGTGGCCGGTCAGGTCCCGCATCATGGTGGCGAAGTCGCGAACATGGCCGGTGACCGCGTCCAGTTCGGGGCAGCCGGCGCGGATCTCCTTGAGGCTGAGGGCGTCGTCGGCGGACAGGTTGCCCGGGTTCGTCATGATCCACCGGACGACGCTGCGGGGCCGCGGAGCAATCCTGGGCGCCGCCGGCACGACAGTGGTGGCCTTGAAGGGGCGCAGGTAGCGCAGTGCGGGCACCGGCCTTCGGCCGCCCGCGCCCGGGCATGCTTCGTGACCTGGCCGACCGTCCGCTCCACCAACTCCACCACGACGCCCGCCAGATGCGGATGAAGGACATCGAAACTTCGCGAGATACACCCCGGACACGATGACAGGCCGCACCGACACCACCCGCCCGATCACAAGATCAGCGACAGAGCCGTTTCCCGTGATAGACGTGCGGTTGGAGGGCCAGATCCCTTCGATCCGGTCAACGCTGTTTGCGCAGGACCATGAATTTCTCGCCGTAGGCGAAGAGCGTCGTATTGCCCACCACGTTGCTGTCCGACGCTGCCGCGCGGTAGCGGAGGCCGTCGAGGTAGAGATAGCTGTTCGGCTGAATGTCGGGAGTGTTGACCACCGACTCGGGAAGGCTCGTGTACTGGTCCCACGAATCGCGCTCCTGGCGGGTGAGCCAGAAGACCGGCTCCAGCGGGGGCCACGCGGAGGTGACCCTCACATCAGTCGACGACGGGGCGGGATTGCTGATGGCCTCCCAGGCAATGATGTCCGGCACCCCGTGATAGGTCAGGAAGAAGGTCTGCTCGATCACGTCTTTCAGCCCGAAATCGTCCGCCTGGGCAAGCAGCGCGGGGACGATCTTCTTCCGGTACAGGTCGAGCACGCCTAGGACCGCGGCATGGCGCGTTTTCCGTGCCTCGTCGAGGATGTCCAGCAGGTCGACTCGCTGGTACAGCCTGAAAGCCACCAGCACCGGCAGTTCGCCGTCGTGGGCGGGCCGGCGGCGGGCCTCAGGGCGAGTCGGCAGCGGATTTTTCGGGGCCATGGCCTCGGGGCCATCGGCCTTGATCGCGTCGACCACGTCCTTCAGCCAGTGGGCGCGAGCATCCGAGTTCGCCACCCGGTTCGTGTCCGTACTCTCATATGCTGCGACCCCCCGACCCCCAGCTACCAGGGGCAGCGCTCCAGGTGCGCCGCTATCGTGGCGCGGTTCCAGGCCCCGTCCGCGATAGTGACCCGGTAGCGGCGGGCCAGCACGGCGCCGGCCGCGAGCTCCCGCTCCTCTGCGAAGGCCAGCGAGGGATTGACCATGGGCACGGTTTCGCTGCGGACGAACCAGTGCGGGCGACCCCCTTCGTCGTCCGCAGGGTCGGCGCGGAACAGCAGGGTTGCGTGCCCGTCCACTTCGTCGTGTTCGCCGACATAGGCCAACCAGGGTGACGCGGCGCCCATCACAGCGGAGCCTTCCAAGCCGTCCGCGGCGAGCACCCGGCCGCCGATAAAGGAGCGCGGGCCGCGCCAGAAGAACCCGCAGTAGGCGGCCTGTGCGCGTCCGAAGACGGCGGGGCTTCCGAAGAGCAAAGGCTCACGGCGGACGTTGCGCAGTTCAGTGCTGAACTCAAGGGTCCAACTGCCTTCGGCCCGGTCGACGTCCTGGACCGACACTCGGCGGCGTTCGCGGATCCACAGTTCCCCATCGGCTGTGATCCAGGCCAGTTCCTCGGTGAAACCGGTGCTGTCGATGGAGCCGAAGCCGAGGTGGTCTTGGCGGCCGACATTGGGCAGGTCCAGGTATCCGGCGTCAGGAGCGCCCGGCGTGTAGGTGCCTCCGCCCCAGAAGTTCTGGCCGGACAGATGCGAGGCGGTCATGGCCAGGCCCTTGTGCCAGCGATGGTCGTGCGGGCGGTTTCCGCTGACGACCCGTCCGGCCAGGGTGCGCAGTGGATGCATGTACGGGCTGGGACACTCGGCGGCGGGAAGCTGCGGGCGGTAGTGGTAGCGGAACAGCGCGGTGCCGTTCAGTTCGGCGGTCAGCTGGTCACCATGCCCCTGGGTCATGAGTACGGTCTGCTGGCTCAGCATCGCGCCCACTCCGGAACACCTCCGTGGAGTCGCTGGTAGAAGGGGTTGTCGGGGAGCAGGTCGGTGGGTCGCACTGTCGCGCCGGTGAAAGCGGCCTGGTAGAGCGCGGTGACCAGTTCCAGCGCCTCCCGGCCACCGTTCCGGCCCGACAGGGGTGGACGCTCCTTGCGGTCCATCGCGTCCAGCAGGCCGGGCAGCAGCGCGGTGTGCGAGCTGCGGACCTCCGCACCGTCGACCGCCCGCAGTCGTTCCGGCGTATAGGTCCAGTCCGCGTCGCCGTAGCCGTACAGGTGCCGTAGTTCGACGCTGGCTTCGCTGAAGTCGAAGCGCAGATAGCTTTCCTCGCGCCGGGAGAGCGCGGAGTTGACTACGGTGGCCAGTGCCCCCGACTCGAAGCGCACGAGGGCTGTGGACACGTCCTCCACGTCCATGTCCCGCTCCAGGCGGGCGGCCATCGCGCGCACCTCGGCCCAGGGTCCGAGCACCGCCAGCAGCAGGTCCATCTGGTGGATTCCGTGTCCGAGTGTCGTGCCGCCGCCCTCGGTGTCCCAGCGGCCGCGCCACGGCACGGCGTAGTACTCCGGTGAGCGGTACCAGGTCGTCACTGCTTGGGCGACCAGGGGTCGCCCCAACTCGCCGGAGTCGAGTTGACGGACCAGCCGTCGCAGCCCGGATCCCGAGCGCTGCTGGAAGATGACAGAGGCGTATGGGCCGCCCTGCCGCTCTGCGGCCTCGACCAGGTCGAATTCGGCCAGTGAGAGGAAGGGCGGTTTCTCCAGCCACACCCAGGCCCCGGACCGCAGGCTGCTCAGTGCCGCGTCGAGGTGGGCAGCCGGCGGGGAGCACAGCACGACCAGGTCGGGGCGCTCTCTGCGGAGCATCGCGTCGAGGTCGGTGTAGGCGGCGGGGATCCCGTGCCGGACGGCGAACGAGTCCGCCCGCTCGGCGTCGATGTCCACCGCCGCCACCAACTCGGTTCGCCCGGCCTCGGCCGCGAATGCCGGCAGGTGTGCTTCCTCGGCGATATGCCCGGTGCCGACGACGGCCACCCGGAATCTGGTCATGTGTTTCGATGCTCCCCGCATGCCGGTTCTCTTGAGGGTGGCGCTCTTGGTGGTGGGAAGGCGGTCAGGTCGCGCTGACGGCCAGTGTGCTGACGACTGATCAGTAGGCGGGGCCGTAGGTCACATCGGTGACCAGGTACTTGCCGGTCAGCACGGCCGGGGCCTGGACCAGGTTTGTCTGCTGGGTCTGGGCGAAGCCCAGGTCGGGGTCGCTGTTCAGTTTGGTGCTGTAGGACTCGAGGAGCAGGCCGAGGTTGGCCGAGTTGCTGAAGGTGTTGCCGGAGGCCGCGGTGGGGTTGCTGACTCTGACCCCGGCCGGCGAAGTGATGGCCATCGGGCCGGCGGTGATGCCCAGCGGGTCGGTGAGGGTGCCGCCGTCCGCGCCGAAGGAGAGCGTTCCGCCGTTCAGGCCGCCGACTCCGAGGATCTTCATCTGCGGTTTGTTCGGTGCGGTGCCCACGCCGGGTGCGTCGGTCAGATAAGGCAGTCCGGCGACGTAGGAGAGTGTGGCGCCGGCACCGACCAGCACGGCCGGGACGGAGGCAGTGACCCGGACTCGTCCGTCGGTGACCCGATAGACCGTGGTGACCGGAAGCTCGGTTCCGCCCGGGCCGATCAGACTCTGCACCACTTCGCGGCCGACGCCGCCGTCGACCTTGACGGCGCGGGTCCGGACCGCGGAGTCCGGCGCGGGGCTGAGGAAGTGCGTGCCGGTGACGTCGGTGTAGGCCAGGCCGATGCTCTGCTTGCCCGAGGTGGCGGCATGGATCACGTCGGCGTTGCCTGCGGACACCAGATAGGCGGTCCCTTGGGCGTCGAGCACCACCGAGCCGGAGCCGACCCGCAGCTTGTACTGGGTGTCGGTGGTCTGCGCCTTGGTGTACCACCGGCTGGGGTCGCTGAACTGCCACACCGTCATAAAGGCGAAGTGCCCGTCTGGGACCACACTCTTGTCCGGCTCGGTGCCGACATGGGTGTAGGGGATGGTGGAGGTGCCCAGGTAGCGGCCGAGGTCGTCCTTGACGATGCCGCTGTAGTGCTGGAGTCCGTACAGCCCTTCGAAGCCCGCCCGCAGCTCGTTGTGCCGGGCGCCGCCGTAGTCGAAGCCGCGGGCTCCGAGCCGCATGTCCAGGTACCGGGTCATGGACAGGCCGTCGTTGTAGAAGCGCCGGTCGCCGGTAAGCCGCCAGCCCTCCCACAGAAAACTGATCGCGATGGCGCCGTAGTTCTGGTCCAGACCGCCTGAGTGCTCAGGGTAGAAGGTGTAGCCGCGGTCGGTCTGGCGCAGGGGCTGCACCCGCTGCGTGAACACGTCCATGGCCTGCTGCTTCAGCGTCTTGGCGGCCTGCGTGTCGCCGAACCTGGCCAGTTGCTGGGAGAGCATCAGGGCGCCGTCCACCGAGGCGATGGCCTGGTTGTCGGCGTCCTGCGGGTTGAAGGCGGAGACGGTGGTGAGCCAGGTCCAGTACCCCTGTCCGAGCTTGAGCAGCGCGGCGCGCTGGTCGGTGCGGAGCATGCCGTCGCCGTACTGCAGGACGTCGCCGACGTGGAGCAGCGCCCAGGCAGTCGTGGGCCAGTCTCCGCCGCCGCCGGCTGCCAGGGTGTAGGGCATGTAGGCGGCCCAGGGCCGGCCGCTGTTCTTGACCAGGAGTGTGGTGTCGCCGGGGTTGTCCTGGGT
This sequence comes from Streptacidiphilus carbonis, assembly GCF_000787775.1. Classification (GTDB taxonomy): domain Bacteria; phylum Actinomycetota; class Actinomycetes; order Streptomycetales; family Streptomycetaceae; genus Streptacidiphilus; species Streptacidiphilus carbonis. Next base: position 16,815 of record NZ_BBPM01000047.1, read on the forward strand.
GTAGACCCGGTTGGCGAGGTACCAGTCCACGCTCTTCTGGAACGCGGCCACCACGCTGCTGTCGCGGGTCTGCGCGTGGTAGAGGGCGATCAGGCTGGAGGCTCCCAGGGAGTTGTCGCCGAGGTCCTTGGTCTTGCCCTGGATCTCCAGGCTGCCGTCGGCGGTCTGGTGCGCCAGCATCGACTGGACCTGCTGCCGCAACTGGGCGGCGTAGACGGCGGAGCCGTCCGGGATGTCGCCGAGGTGCACGCTGAGGTTGGGCGACAGCACCAGTGCGGGAACGGCGGCGCTGCCGGCCGTGTCGGCGCGCGCGCTGCCCTGCAGGCCGGCGGCGGCCAGTACGGCGGCGGCCGTCATCGCTATGGCGGAGACTACGGACTTCCGTGCCTTTGGCATGGTTCTCCTCATGGAGGTCGTTCTCGGGTGGGAGGAGCGACGGTCAGCCCTTGAAGCCGGTGGTGGCGATGCCCTGCACCAGGTGCCGTTGGAACAGTACGAACAGCACCAGCAGCGGGGCCAGGGTGACTGTGGCCATCGCGAACATCGGGCCCAGGTCGGAGCCGGAGGTGGCGTCCAGGAACATCCGCAGTCCGACCGGGAGGGTGTAGCGGGCGGGGCTGTTGAGGTAGATCAGCTGGGAGAAGTAGTCGTTCCAGGTCCAGATGAAGGTGAAGATCGCGGTGGTTGCCATCGCCGGTTTCATCAGCGGCAGCAGGATGTGCCAGAAGGTCCGGAAGGGGCCGCAGCCGTCCAGTGCGGCGGCCTCGTCGAGCTCGCGCGGCAGTCCTCGCATGAACTGGAGGTTGAGGAAGAGGAAGAAGGCGTCCACGGCGAGGAACTTGGGCAGCACCAGCGGCAGGTCGGTGTCTACCCAGCCGAGCTGATGGAAGATCAGGTACTGCGGGATGAGCAGGATTTCCTTGGGCAGCAGCAGGGTTCCGATGGCGATCCCGGTGACCAGGGCCCGGCCGCGGAACTCCAGCCGCGCCATCGCATAGGCCGTGATCGAGCAGGAGAACATGTTGCCGATCACCGCGCCGACGGCGATCAGGGTGGAGTTCATGAAGTAGACCGCGAAGCTGGTGCCGGCCGTCCCCGCCCAGCCCTGGGCGAAGTTGCCCGGGGTGAAGTGCCTGGGCCAGAAGGACAGACTGGCGACGATCTCGTCGGTCGATTTGAACGAGGAGCCCAGCATCCAGGCCACCGGGTAGAGCAGGACCAGCAGCAGGGCGATGATCAGCAGGTGCGGAAGTGCGGGCCGAACGGCCCTGGTGAGGAGCGGGCGCATCGTCAGTCTCCGTAGTGGACCCAGTACTTGGCGGACCAGAAGAGCAGCCCGGTGATCACGCCGAGGCCGGCGATCATCACCCAGGCCATCGCCGCCGCGTAGCCCATCTGCTGGAACTGGAAGGCGCGCTGGTAGAGGTAGAGGGTGTAGAAGAGGGTGGAGTCGACCGGACCGCCCTGGCCGTCCCCGACCAGTTGGGCCGGGGTGAAGGCCTGGAAGGCGCCGATCATCTCGACCACCAGGTTGAACAGGATCACCGGGCTCAGCATCGGCAGGGTGATCGACCGGAAGCGTCGCCAGGGACCCGCCCCGTCGACTTCCGCCGCCTCGTAGAGCTCGCGTGGAATCTGCTTGAGGCCCGCCAAGAAGATCACCATCGGGGCGCCGAACTGCCACATGGCCAGGGCGACGATCACCCAGCGGACGTAGTTGGGGTCCGAGACCCAGGCTTCGCCGCGGATTCCGAAGAGCCGCAGAAAGCCGTTGAAGGGGCCGTCGGTGTCGAAGGTGCCCTGCCAGACGATGGCGATGGCGACGCTGGTGCCGAGCAGTGAGGGCAGGTAGAACAGCGCCCGATAGACGCCCTGCCCGCGCCGGGGCCGCGCCAGCAGCAGCGCCACGGCCAGCGCAGCCAACAGCTTCAGCGGAGCCGAGGTGACGACGTACTCCGCGGTGACCTGGATCGAGTGCAGATAGCGCGGATCGGAGGTGAACAGCCGGCGGTAGTTGGCGAAACCGACCCAGTGCGGCGCGCTGAGCAGGTCATAGCTGGTGAACGACAGATAGAGCGAGTAGAGCAGCGGAATGGCCAGCACTCCGACGGTGCCGATGATCCACGGGCTCAGCAGGATGAACGCCGGTCCGCCCTGCCGCTTCCCGGGACGGCGGCCCAGGCCTGGGGCGGCGGTGGAGCGGTCGGGCCGCACCGCCACGGACTCGGCTGTGGCCGACGCCATCAGGAGTCCCCGGCCAGCATCTGCTTTGCCTGCTGCATGAACTGTCCGGCGGCCTGGTCGATGCTCGCCTTGCCGAACCAGACGCTCTCCGCGGTGCGGACGAAGAGCCCGGTCTCGATCTGGGTGGAGGCGGACGGCGAGGGCGGCGGTGCAGCGGAGTTGTTGCCGGCCTTGCCCACATAGCCGGTGTAGGCGGCGACCTGCCGTGCCGAGCCGCTGAGGGTGGGCGTGAGCGCCGCGAGCACTTTGCTGTTGGCCGGCGCGCCGCGGCTGATGCCCAGCTTCAGCCCCGCCTGGGCGTCGTTGATCAGGAAGTCCACCAGTTCGGCGGCCTCTTTGGCGTGCTTGGAGTGCCCGTACACGCCCCAGTCGACGGAGCGCTTCAGGTAGGCGCCCGGCCGAGCGGCGGTCTCGCCCGGCAGGCCGACGTACTGCCAGTTGCCGCCGGGCAGGGTAGTGCTGGTGCCGTAGGCATCCATGGCCACCTGCCCCTTGGCGATGGGGACCTTGGTGACGTCACCTGCCACGCCCGGTTCGGTAACTGTCGCCGGCGGCACCGCGCCGCTCTTGCGCAGCCCGTCCCAGTAGGTCCACCAGGCCGTCAGCTCCGCCTGGGTGAAGCCGAGGCTCTTGCCGTCCGCGCTGTAGAGGTTGCCGCCGCGCTGGCGGACGAAGATCTCGAAGGCCTGGACGTTGGCGCTGTCGTCGCCCGCGCCCCAAGTCTTGCCGTCACCCTTGGCGGATATCTGCTTGGCCAGGTCTCCGTACTGCTGCCAGGTCATCCCCGCGGTGGGCGCGCCGACGCCGGCTGCGGAGACCAGGGCTGAGTTGTAGAGCAGAGCGAACGGGTTGGAGCCGGCCGGCACCTCGTAGAGCTTGCCCAGGTAGGAGCCCTGGGCCAGGTATGCGGGGGCGATGGAACTGGTGTCGAGTACGTCCTTCAGTGCGCCGAGGTCGGCCAGCGAACCCTTGGACGCGTACTTGGAGACGGTGTCCACCTGGAACACATCGGGGGCGTCGCCCGCGGTGACCTCGGTGTCCAGCTTGTCGTAGTAGCCGGGGTAGGCCGAGGGCTCGCTCTGCACGGTGATGTCCGGGTGCGCCTTCTCAAACAGAGCGACCGCCTCCTGGGTGGCCTGCGCCCGAGCGGGGTTGCCCCACCAGGTGATACGCAGAACGGTCTTGCCGCCCGCCGAGGTGCCGGTGCCGCCCCCGGCACAGGCGGACAGGGCCAGCAGCACCCCGGCGACGGCAGCGGCGGTCCCAGCGGTGGCGGCGGTTCTGTGGCAAGTCGCTGCGGGTCGCTTCATTGCGTTCCCTCTCGTGAACGGTCACATGTGTGATGCCAAGACCATAGGAACCGCCCCGCAGGGCGTCAATAGGGGTCGTGCAGGTTTCCGTGGAACGACAAGGCTCATCCTGGACTCGGCCGACGTGGTGGGTTATCGTGACCGTTGCCATGAAGCAGCCAGAATCACCGATCACCATGCGGACCGTCGCCAAGCAGGCCGGCGTGTCCTACCAGACGGTCTCCCGTGTCATCAACGAAGCGTCAGGAGTAGCACCGGAGACCCGGTCCCGCGTGCTCACGGCAATGCGCGAGCTCGGCTACCGCCCAAGCCTCGCGGCGCGTTCCCTGGCCCGGAACCGCACCGAGATCGTCGGTCTGGTGCTGCCCAGCTCCGTCGACCTGACATTCGCCGACGCCCATCTACTGCAAATGGTCGGCGGAGTGGACCGCGGTGTCAGCGACAACGACTACAGCACTCTGCTGGCCAGCCCCAAGGAGTCGGAGCCGGTACTGTCGGCCTTCCGCAGGCTGGTGCGTCAGCGGACGGTGGACGGTGTGCTCATCGAGGCCGGTATGGGCGAGGAGGGCGTCGCCCTGCTGGTCGACGCCGGCTACCCGGTAACAGTCATCGGCCACACCAGCCTTGACGTACCGTCGGTCCGCCCGGACGACGAGAGCGGAGCCTACGTCGCCATGCAGCACCTGCTGGCGCTCGGACACCGCCGGATCGCCCTCATCGGCAGCGAGAACCCGGGCAACCTCGCAGTCGCCGCCCGCCGCTCCGGTTGCGACCGCGCCCTGGCCGACGCCGGCCTGGCGCTGGACATGTCCCTGGTCGAGCGGGGCGAGTGGACCATCGCCTCGGGCCGGGCGGCCACCGAGCGGCTGCTCGACCTGCCCGCACCACCGACCGCCGTCTTCGCATTCAATGACAGCATGGCCATCGGCACCCTCCAGGTCGCCCGGGAGCGCGGAATCGAAGTGCCCCGGCAGCTCTCGGTCCTGGGCTTCGACGACACCCCGAGTGCCGCCCTGCTCACTCCGGCTCTCACCAGCGTCCGCGTCTTCAGCGCCGAACAAGGCGAGCGCGCGGCCCGCACCCTGATTGGCATACTGCGCGGCATGACCCCACCGAGCTCGCCCGTCATCCTGCCGAGCCAACTGGTGGTCCGTTCCTCGACCGCGCCACTGACTCGCTGAACCATCCCGGTGTGAACGGTCACGACGGATCAAGCAATCGCCCCGAGCCTTGCCGGGGAAGAGGACCGACTGTCGCGCATGGCCGTCGCCGAGTGTGGGTCTCCACGGCGGGCTGGTAACGCCGTGCGGGCAGGTGAGAGTGCGTTCCTGCCGGTCGATATGGAAGTCCACCTTGGTGGAGCCGGGATGCGCGGCGGCGCGGGGATCGTCGCGGACCGGGCCGAGGAGGATGATGTCCCAGCGCCGGGCGGGCTGGAGGCCCTGGCTGGTCGGGCCCGCGTGGAGGAGGCTCACGTTGCGCTCGGGCACTCGTGGTGGGTGCAACCGGTACTGGGCGGGCCTCGACGGTGTTGCGAGGCCCACCCAGCCGTGTGCCGGTTCTCTTGCGGTTCCGCCGGTGCCGGTGTTGATCCGGGCCGGCGCCTGGGGTCCGCGCCCAGGGCCGACACCTGGACCGGGACCGGGGTCGTCAGGTGCCCGGGGTCAGGGTGTCCTCCACACCGGGGTTGGCGGCCAGCCAGGTCTGCACGGCCTTCGCCTCGTTGCCCTGTCCGGCCTGTTGGATGTCGTTCTCCAGTGAACCGAGTTGGGCCTCCGTCAGGTGGAAGTTCTTCAGCCACCCGGCGATCTGCGGGAACTTCTGCGGGAAGTCCTTGTTGGCGAGCGAGTCGATCTGGTCGTGTGCGCCGAAGGCGCCCTTCGGGTCCGCCAGCTTGGTCAGGCTGTACTTGCTGTAGGCCCAGTGCGGGGACCACAGCACCACCGCGATCGGCTGCTTCTTCGCGTAGGCCCGTTCCAGGTCGGCCAGCATGGCCGGCGAGGAGCCCGCGACCAGCGTGAAGTTCTTGTCCAATCCGTAGGCCGGCAGCACACTGCTCTTGACCAGGCTCATCTCACCGGTGCCGGGTTCGATGCCGATGATCCTGCCGCCGAACTCCGACGCGTGAGCGGCCAGATCGGACAGCGAGTGGACGTCCTTCACATAGGACGGGACCGTGATCTCCAGCGAGGTCGGCGAGTACCAAGCGCCCAGGTTCACCAGGTCCTTGTGGTATTTCGCCCAGTACTGCGACTGCGCGTGCGGCAGCCAGCCGTCCAGTTCGAAGTCCACCTGGCCGTTGGACATCGCGGTGAACATGGAGCCCACGTCGAACTGCTGCAGGTTCACCTTGTAGCCGCGGCGCGTGAGGAGGTCGTCCCACAGGTAGCTGGCGGCGATGTCCTCGTCCCAGGGGAAGTAGCCGAGCGTCACGGTCTTGCCGTGGCCGGAGTCCTGCGGGGAGCCGCCAGGGACCGGCGCGAGCTGGTCGACCAGGCCGGGGTGCTTCGCCAGCCAGGACTGCACGGCCTGCTGCTCGTGACCGGTACCAGCGGCGTGCACGGCGTTCTCCAGGTCGGTCAGGTCCGACTGCGCCATCCTGAAGCTCTTCAGCCACTGGCTGATCTGCGGGAACTTACCCGGGAAGCTCTTGTTCGCGAGTGTGTGGATCCGGTCGCCCGCCCCGAACAGCCCCTGCGGGTCGGTCAGCTTGGTGAGGTGGTACTTGCTGTAGGCCCAGTGCGGTGACCACAGTGCCACCGCGATCGGCGTCTTGCTGCGCACCGAGCGGTCGAGGTCGGCCAGCATGCTGGCGGTGCTGCTCGCGGTGAGCTGGTAGTCCTTGTCCAGGCCGTAGCCCGGCAGCACCTTGGTCTGCAGCAGCTTCATCTCGCCCGCGCCCGGCTCGATGCCGGTGATCTTCCCGCCGAACTCGGACGCCTTGCCCTTGAGGTCGGCCAAGGTGCGCACGTCCGTGACGTACGAGGGGACGGCGATCTCCAGCGAGGTCGGCCCGTACCAGGAGCCCAGGTCGACCAGGTCCTTCTGGTACTGCGCCCAGTACGAGGCGTGCGTGGTGGGCAGCCAGGAATCGAGCTCGAAGTCAGTGGAGCCCTTGGCCATGCTCGCGTAGAGTGCGCCGACGTCCATCAGCTGCAGATTGGGCTTGAAGCCGCGCTGCTGGAGGACGTCCTGCCACAGATAGCTGGAGGCGACGTCCTCGTCCCAGTTGATGTAGCCGAGGTTGACGCTCTGTCCGTGCCCGACGTCGGTGCTGCTGGACGCGGCGGGCGTGGCGTCGGAGCCCTTGTCCTGGGCCAGGTTGAGACCGCCCGCGACGAGGGCGATCACCAGTACGCCGATCCCGGCAACCGCGCTGGCGGGCCGGTAGCGAAGGACCGACAGGCCGCGCGCCGAGTTGGCCTTGGCCAACGCGCGGCGGCCGAGCGGGGAGACCCGCTCGCCGAGCGCTGCGGTCATCCGGTCCAGGTACATGGCGAGGATCACCACGGCGGTGCCGCCCTCGACCCCCATGCCGACATTGACCTGGCTGATCGCCGTGTAGATCGACTGGCCGAGGCCGGGTGCACCCACCATGGCGGAGATGACCACCATGGACAGCGCCAGCATGATCACCTGATTGAGGCCGGCCAGGATGGTCGGCAGCGCCAGTGGCAGCTGCACGCGCAGCAGGGTGTTGCGCGGGGTGGTGCCGAACGCCTCGGCGGCCTCTACCAGTTCCCCGTCCACCTGGCGGATGCCGAGGTCGGTCATCCGCACGCCGGGCGGCATGGAGAAGACGATCGTGGCGATCGCGGCGGGCACGATGCCGGTGCCGAAGAAGAAGATGCCGGGGATCAGGTAGACGAAGGCCGGCATGGTCTGCATCAGGTCCAGTACCGGCCGCAGCAGCGCGTTCCCCCACCGGCTGCGGGCCGACCAGATGCCGAGGGGAACCGCGAGGAGAATCGTGATGACACTGGCCACGATCACCTGCGACAGCGTCTGCATGGCCGGTGTCCACAGCTGCAGGGAGTCGATCAGCGCGAGGCCGAGAAAGGCCAGCACACCGGAGAGCGGTCCGCGCAGCCAGAACGCGACGACCGCCAGGATCGCGGCCAGCAGCAGCGGTTCGGGTTTGCCCAGCACCCAGTCGACGCCGTTGTACATGCCGTTGACCACGGTGGTGACGGCGTCGAAGAGGGGTTGGACGTTGTTCTGCAGGAAGCTGACGACGTGTTCGGACCAGTTGCCCAGCGGGACCCGGTACATCAGCGGCTCCCCTCGGCGTCAGCGGACTCCATCGCGGTGCCGCCGGCGGTCGTGGCGGCGGACTGCGAAGCGCGCCCGAGCACTCGGTCCCGGTCCACGTCCTCGACGAACGCAGCCACGTAGTCGTCCGCCGGAGCGAGCACGATCTCGGCCGGAGTGCCCTGCTGGACGATCCGGCCGTCGCGCATCACCGCGATCCGGTCGCCGAGGCGCATCGCCTCATTGAGGTCGTGGGTGATGAAGACGATGCTCTTGCGCAGGTTGTGCTGGATCTCCAGCAGCTGGTCCTGCATCTCGCGCCGGATCAGCGGGTCGAGCGCGCTGAAGGACTCGTCCATCAGCAGCAGGTCGGCGTCGGTGGCCAGGGCGCGGGCCAGGCCGACCCGCTGCTGCATTCCGCCGGACAGCTCGTCCGGCCAGGACTGCTCCCAGCCCTCCAGGCTCACCAGGCGCAGTGCCTCAGCCGCCCGCCGGTCGCGTTCCTCACGCGGGACCTGCTGCACCTGCAGGCCGTATCCGGCGTTCTCCAGGACGCTGCGGTGCGGGAAGAGCGCGAAGTGCTGGAAGACCATGCTGATGCGGCGCGATCGGACGGCCCGCAGCTCCTTGTCGGGCAGCGTGGTCAGGTTCTGGCCACCGAAGAGGACCCGACCGGAGGTGGGACGGGTCAGTCCGTTGAGCATCCGCAGCAGTGTCGATTTGCCGGATCCCGACAGGCCCATGACGACGAAGATCTCGCCTGGTTCGACGTGGAACGAGGCGTCGACCACGGCCGCAGTGGTGCCCTCGGCCCGGAGTACCTCTCGATCGACTCCCCCGCGAAGGCGATCGACGGCATCGTCCGGTTTTCTCCCGAACACCTTGAACAGTTGGTCGGCCTCAAGCGTGGTCACGTGCACCTCTCGGTCAGGGCGGATAGGGCAGCCACGACCGTGCCGTGCTGGAGATTGGAAGGCCTCGCACAACCTGGTTCGCGACTGCGAAGCGGGCCGTACTGATACGACCGAACCCCGGATGTTCGAATGTGATCGAACGCCCTGGGCGACTTCCCGGCCCGTGTACCCGGAGGCCGCGCTCCGCAAAACCGAAAGTGACGGGTGACACGGAAGTTTCACCTCAGGCACGCAAAGTCATCGCCCCAGGTGGGATCTGGCATGAGGGCCATCATTGGTCTGAACCAATGCCGATTGGGGCCCATATGGGACCGGCAAGGACGCAGCGGCCGGACCGGGCCTTGGCGGTGGCCTGGCCGCAGCAGCGGGCGGCGCCGTGACGGCACCCGCCATCGCCCGCCGGCGGCGGGAGAAGTCCGCGACCCGACCGGCCGCCTACGCCAGCTCCCCCGCCGTCACCGCGTCCACCACGGCGTTGCGCAGCGCCGACAGCTGCGCATCGGCCGATCCCGTTGCCCAGGCAGACCAGGTCCACCCTGGCGGCCAGGGTCAGGATCGTAGCCCTGGCCGCCCCGTAGCGGGTGGGGACGGTTTCCATCTCCACGCGTCGGAGTCACACTGCCATCGCGCCGTTCCGGCGCAGGAACGGCGCGACGGCCTCCTCACGCAACCGACGGCTGAGCGTTGAAACCGGTCAGAGTGGATCTCCCTCCTCGGATGGTCCCGCTTGCATGTGACTAGTGGCTCATCTCGGATCCTTGGCCATGTAATTGATCCGGCGTTCGTTGCACGGCAGGCTGCTTCCACGTCGTGATCGTGGACGTGGTCGTGGGGCGTCGTCCGGGAGTGTTCGTTCGGTGAGCATGGAAGAGGGTCGTCGGCTACAGCGGATCAGCCGGACCTCGAAAGATCCGGTGCGCCTGCGGCGGGCGATCGTGTTGATGATGTCCGCGCAGGGCCAGTCGGTACCGGATATCACCTTGTTGATGCAGGTCAGCGCCGACTATGTGCGTGACGTCATCCGCGCGTTCAACGAGTGGGGTTTGAGGCGCTGGACCCAAAATGGAGCGGGGGACGCCCCCGGACGATCAGCGGCCAGGTGCGTGAGCACATTTGCTTGATCGCCCGGACGTCCCCCGCCGACTGGAAGATCGCTGCGTTCTCCACCTTGAGCCCTTGAGCCTGACCAAGCTCGCTGAGCACCTGGTCCAGCAGAACGTGGTGCCCGCCGTCAGCCGCGAGACTCTGCGGCGGATACTGCGCGAGGGCAAGGTCTCCTGGCAGACCACCACGACCTGGAAATCCTCGAACGACCCGGACTTCATCGCCAAGATGCACCGAATCCTGGCACTCTACGACTCGCCGCCAGCTGATGGCCGGGTGGTCTGCGTGGACGAGTTCGGGCCGCTCAACCTCTTACCCCGCAAGGGCAAAGCCTGGTGTCCGGCCCGCTCGCCGCGCCGACTGCGGGCCACCTACAACCGCTACGACGGCGTGATGCCATCGGCGCCTACGTGCACTGGCGCAATGCCCGGGGCCCGGCCGAAGAGACGCTTCGCGCCGGACTCGCCGATCCGTGCCTGGACCCAGTACCCCGTCCAGGCCGCTTGAGGCATCGCTCCACGCTGACCACGTGCGCTACCTGACCGAATCCTTCGCCCTCGCCGCCCTACGGCGAGGCCGGCCCATCGAACAGTTCCTCGGCGCGGCAGGCCGACCGGACAAGCCCGGCATTCGCTGGGTGGAGGTCAGGCCGGCACCTGCCGGATACACCGTCGTGCTCCACACCGCCGAGGACATCGGCGGAGAGCAATTCTGCGATCTCGCCGAGTTCCCCGCCCTCGATTCCGACGGCGAGGAGGACTTCGGCCAGGAGATCGCCACAGCCGAGGACAAGTCGCAGGCCATGGCGACCGCCGAGGCCAGCACGGGAGCCGTCCCCGGCCGGTGGGTCAACGCCGGCATCGCCCAAGACGAATACCTCGACTTCGTACGGGCCGGACGCACACCACGCCTCACATCGACTGCAGAACCGACCTGACCCCGTCACACGACGACAGGATTCGGCACATCAACGCCTCGTTCGCCGGTCAACCTTCCGAGCAGAGCCACTAGGAGGGTGTCGGTGCTGCGCTCCCCCATCCGCTCCAGCGACAGGATCTGATCACGGGTCAGGGTGAACAGGTCGGCAAAGTCCTCGATGAGTCCGAGTTCGACCAGCTGGACCACGATCTTCTCGCCGAGGCCGTCGATGCCCAGGGCCCGGGGCCTCGGTCGCGCGGTCGACCTCGACCAGAAAGCACCGGCAGTTGCTGCTCGGGCGCTCGCAGGACGGCGTCGGCCTGGGCGCGGCGCTTGTTCGGGGCCTCGTGAACGACCTCGGTAGTCCACGACAGGATCGTGCCCATACCCCGCCCCCAGTGCGGTGCCGCCGGTGAGGAACGCCAGGATCGTCTCGTTCACCGCCATCGCGTGCGGAGCCCCCGACCGCCCCGCGCCCCAGGCGATGTTGCCCACCTCCCGACCCGCGGGCGTCATCTGCCTCGCTGGCGCCGTTCGGTTCGACAGTTGCCGCGGCCTGGTGGGCAACCGCCGGACCATTCAGGCCGTATCGGCCGTCAGCAGCGGGCGGACCACGTAGACGGTCGTAAGGCGTTCCTTCACGGTGCGTTCCCAGTCCACCTCCCAGCCCAGGCGCTCGGCGACCTCCGCGACGGCGCCCGGGCCGGCCCCACGGAAAGCGCCCGCGGTGAGCTTGACGGTCCCGTAGCGGGGCTCGGTCGGCGCGGGCTTGTTCTTGGCTGCTGCGCGGGCGACTGCCTTGGCGTGGAGTTCGTCGGAGCGGGTGACGCCCTTGCGCAGCAGCTTCTCGATCCGGGCGCACCACTGCTGCCGGGTGCCGCCGCGCTCTAGCCGGTAGCGCTCCCGGGAAAGGATCACGAAGTCGCCACAGGAGAGCTCGCCGCTGCCACGAGTGCCACTGCCGCCGATCTGGATCGGGTCACTGGGGCTGAGCGCGCTGATGGCAAGGAAAACGGCGAAGAGGGCGGCCAGCAGCGCACCGCCGACGGCCAAGAAGAGCCACTGAAACCAGAACTGCCACCAGACCCCGGCCCTGGAACGCGGTGGCAGGGGCCCGAGTTCGGACTCAGGAGGCCGCGCCGCGGGAAGCGGCAGCGGGTCGAACAGGCCCATGGTTCCCCCTTATTGGCCAGGCGGCGTCAATCGTCGCCGCCACCCTACCGAAGCCGGGAAGCCGCCCCGGGGCCGTCAGCGCTTCAGCGGACGCTGTTGGCCATTTCGGGCCCTGTTGCTTTGCCCCGTCGACTTGGTCGGCGGGGCAAGGCTGCGAGGTGGCTGGTTCGGGGACGGGCCCGCCGTCGCGCTGTCATCGGGTAGCCCGGGCTCAGATGCCCGGGCTACCGACCACCTTCTCTCGAGGTGCAGTCGCGAAGCTACACAAAATTGAACGAGCCGGTTCCGGAGTCCACCAGCCTTACCTGCTGGTGGCGATGACCGACGGCGCGCGTCACCGTTCCTCCGCTCCGCGCCGGTCCGACTGCTCGATCCGGTCGTCACATGGCAGGTCGGGCAGCGGGCGGGCGTCCTCGCGCTCGACGGCCGCCTGGTGGAGGCGCAGCACGCCGTAGCCGCCGATCTGTTCGGGCTCCCGACCGGTGAAGTGGGCGAGTACGGTGCCGTCGGGTGCTCGTAGGGTGCGGCGAGTGCCCGACTCGTGGCCGTCGCCCGTTCCCGACTCCCACCTCTCGGCGGTGACGGTGATGTGCGACCAGCGGACCGCGCGCATCGAGTCGCGGCCGGCGATCACGAAGCCGTTCTCGAAGCAGTAGAGGTGCGTCATCGGGCCGCCCTCGCGTCGCTCGAACCGGGGCAAGCAGGTGAGGCCGGCCAGGCCCAGGCCCATGACCAGCCCCAGGGTCGTGATCAGACCTTCGGGCCAGCGGGGAACACCGCGGACCAGCTCGTAGCCCGCCGCCCCCACGAAGAACACGCCCAGCATCATGAAGAACCCGTCGCCGACCGCGGATCCCGGGACCGCGAGCCTCCGGTACCCGCCCAGCCCGTCGGCCGACCCCATCTCCAGCGCCGCCTCGCGTTTGCTCACGCAGCCCTCCCCGCACCGGTGCCCGCACCCACGGCCCCGCCGTGGGGTCCCGCCTCCTCCAGGGAGACGCTGCGGAGCCCGCCTGGGTTCCTCGGCGAGGCAGCGCACGGGCTTCCTGCGTGAGCCGCTCAATTGCTCATGCGCTTCTGGGATGGCTCGGCTCAGTGGCGTCCGAGGCCAACGACACGGCCGCACAGACCCTCCGCCGGCATGGCTTCGTGCCGCAGGACTATCCGCCTTTTACCCAGGCGCACCGGTTGCTGCCGCTGCTGTTCGGTCCCGTCTACGCGCATGTGCATGACCAGGACCTGGCAGTTCGCGAGGCCGCCATCGCCGCGTGCATCCTCTTGGTCGACGATGCGCGACTGCGGCAGCACCGTGCGATGCTGATCACCTTGGTCCGCGAGGTTCTCGGAGCAAGCACTGTGTGGCAGTACCGGGAGCGGGCGATCGAAACGTTGGAGGACTGGGGCGAAGACGCCACTGGCCTGGTTGGCCGCGATCCCTGGGCCTTTATCAACGCCGACCTACCCGGTTGCTCGCATGGGCAGGACTGCCCCAACGACAAATTGGCGGACCAGCTGCCGTTTTGATGAATCACTCGGCGTTCGAACAGCGAGTTCACTGTCCGCGACGGCTCCCCAAGATCTGGGCCAGAACCGAGATTTGACTCCACCGGGGGTCTTGCGGTTCGACTATCACGATGCATCTGGTGGCCCAAGTGCCCGTTCCGAAGGTCGAGTTGTATCGCGGCCGATCCTCGTTGAGCAGCGAGGCGCCGCCCGCATGGGGTGCGGGCGGCGCGGCCGGGCGGTGGTCGGCCGCCCGGCGCGGTGCGGGTGGTCAGGCGGGGTCGGACGGCTGGGGGACCGTTCGGGCGCGCGCGATGCGGACGACGGCGGCCAGGAGTGCCGCGCCCGCGAGCGGGGCGCAGGCCAGAGTAGTTGCGGCGGCGATGTGGTGAACGGTGAGCTGGGAGTCGTCACTGAACACCACAGCCCAGGGCAGTGCGGTCAGGCCGATCCCCACGGTGCGCAGCGGGTCTGGGCGTGGGCGGGTGAGCAGGACCAGGACGGCGGTCGCTGGGAGCAGTCCTGGCCAGCAGTACAGCAGCAGGTAGCTCAGTGAGCCGGGGCCGACGTTGTGGCCGAGCAAGTAGCCCAGCGCGACGGTGAGGGGTGCGCCCAGCAGCGCTGCCGCACCGATCACCCGGCGGTTGCGCTGCCGGGCGACGTCCACCAGGTCGGGCGGGGCCAGCACCACCAGCACGCCCAGGGCCACCGAGAACCACAGGACATGGGCGCCCTCCCCCAGCGGGATGAGCCAGCGCCACGTGGTCGGGGAGGGCCAGGTGGCGATGATGAGCAGCACGGTCTTGACAGCGGTGGCCAGCAGGGAGAGCATGCGGGCCGGTGTCCAGCGCCCGGTCAGTGCGCAGGCCAGGGCTGCGATCCAGGGCAGGTTGTCCACCGCGGCCAGGGCCGTGAGGCCCGGACCCAGGCCCCCTGAGAGGATGTCGGGTGCCAGGACCACCACGAGGAGCAGGCTGAGGCCGGCGGCTCCGGCCAGGGCGAAGGGCGCTGCGCCGGCGGCGATGCGCCCGGCGGGGTCGGTGGAGCTGAGCCGGGTGCGCAGCCGCAGCGCGTGGGCTGCCAGGTCGGAGTGTTCGCGCAACAGTGGCAGGCCGGTGAGGCCAGCTGTGGCCTGGGCATGGACCGCGGCGATCTCCGGTCCGTGCAGGTTGCGGTATCGAGCCGGGTACAGGCGCAGCAGTCGGGGTTCAGGTGCGCGGTCGGAGGCGGTCATGCGGTCACCGTCCCGGGGCCGAACGGCTGGCCCGGCGGTCGGCTGGCCCTGGAGGCCGGGAATCGGGGCAGTGCGAGGCGGCGCTGGGCCTCGCGCACGGTCAGGCTCAGCCGCTCGGTCTCCGCGACCAGGGTGCTGCGGCCCGTATCGGTGAGCGCGTAGCTGCGGCGCAGCCTGCCCCCGACGACCTCCTCCGCGTGGACGTGGACCAGGCCCTGCTGCAGCAGCCGGTCCAGCGCCGTGTAGAGGGTGCCGGTGCGCAGCCGCACCTGGCCCCCGGAGATGGTGAGTACTTCCTGCACGATCGCGTACCCGTGCCGCGGCGCGTCAGCCAGCGCGGTGAGCACCAGCCTCGTCGGCTCCTGTAGTTGACGATCACTCATGGACCGAGCATGAGGCAGTCAATCGGTATATGTCAATGGTCGGCCTATAGTCCGCCACTCGAAGACAGGCGAGGACACGGATTGCGGAAATCCTTGAGAGGGCGTCTCGCTGTCCATAGGTCCGGCCTTCCGGGTTGCAGGCCCCGCAACCCGGGGCCGGACCTTCGACGCCCCTCTACTTGCCGGGGCGACCGAGCTGGTGAACGGTCCAACCCTGGTTGCGCCACGGCGCGGGGTCCAGGGTGGTGCGGCAGTCGACCAGTAGCGCCGTCTCAGGCAGGCCCGGGCACCTCGCACCGGCCGGTCGCCCAGGGCGTCGCCGATCAGGCTCATGGCGACGCCGGTGCGGGACTCGTTGATCCGCACTCCTCCAACGCCCGGTCCGACGGCTGACGCTGCCCTCCACCGTCCCGACCGCGCACCGGCGGCTGGAGCGGTGGTGTGTGGCGCGGACATGGGAGCTGGCTGGGTCAGCAGGGAGCTCACCCAGTTCCGCCGCATGCTCACCGGCACCCACGGCCCCCACCTCAGGTTCACACCTCGCGGAGCAGTAGGAAGTTGTCCCGCTGACCGGTGACGCTGTCCAGGACGGTACTCGCGTCGGGCTTGGCCCGACAGATCAGGCTCACCGCTCCCCGGCACCGACTTCGACCAGTACTTCCCCGCTGGAGCGCCAGGAATTCCTCACCTGGACGGCATGCGAGCCCACGGTGACGGGGCTGTTGACCAACTCCCCGCGCCGCAGCAGGCCGACACGCTTGCCGTCGATGTAGACCTCATAGCGCCGCAACTGCGCGTAGGTGTCCGCGTCATCGCGATAGACGGAGACCTCGGTGGTCGTCGAAGCAGCAGCAGACCGCGGTCTCGCCCCCATGGCCTTCTCACTCGCCAGCAGGAAGGCTGGCTGTCCGGAGACCGTCACCATCACCTGAGCAGCACAGCCGAGGCCAAAAGCCACCAACCCGGTCAAGGCCACGGCGAAAGCCGCCACCGGTTCCGTACGGTGCCCGGCTCCATCGGTGGGGAGCCAGGCACCGCCTATTACTCCAGCCGTAGATCGTGATCATGGATGCGGCGGTCGTCCGTCGGTGCTGAACTTGATCCGGTGATGTCGGCGTGGGTGTGAGGTACGCGCAGGGCGCCGGACTGACCGACCGGGCATCCGGAAACCGTCTCAAGGGGAAACCCAGTCGACCGCACGGGCGGGGTTGCCTACGCTGCACTGCGTGATCCCCGCACTGCGCGTCCGCCGACTCTTCCACGCCGTGGAGGAATACCAGGGTGTGGACGTCTTCCTCGCCGTCGTCGATCCGTGGCTGGACGAGCACGCCGATGTCGTCCGGGAGTCCCTCGCGCCGCTGGCCGACTTCGGCGGATGGACGCGGACCAAGTATCAGTTCGGCGATCCCCTGGAGACGGCGTACGCGCTGAGCCGCGTCAGCGATGCACTGATCTACAAGTTTCAGCCGCTGCTGCCGCCGGGCTCTGAGATCCCCTGGGCGCACGACATCCACGAGCCTGAGCGCTGGCCGCATGTCACACGTGACCAGTATCTGGCTGTCTTCACCCGGCTCGGCATGGCCCCGATCGGCGACATCGCGTTCGAACCGTTCTTCCACGAGGTCGTCCACGTCGCGCAGCATGAATACTCGGGGGCGCCGGTGGAGATCACCGGGACGGTCTGGCCGGGCCTGATGTTCGGGGAGATGCTGTTCAGCCGCGCCGGTGTGACGGTGCGTGCTGGCGGCCGGCACCTGGTCGCGGGAATCGCGGACAGGTCGCCGCTCCACGATGTATTCATGCGCCGTTACCGGGAGACCTCCGACGGGTCGCTGGGCTGGGGCAGCAACTCGCAGTGGAAAACCGACTTCCGCCGCGACTACCTCACCGATGCCGCCTTCCACTTCGACGTCGACGAGGAGCCCGACTCAGGCCAGGACCTCCTCGGCGAGCCGAGGAGGTTGACGGCGGCCGAGCGATCGGCCCTGGTGCGGCACCGCTGCTTGACCCGTCCCCTCCAGGATCCAGATGCCTGGCAAAGCGCCTGCCCGGGCGGGCGGCTCACCGTCTCTCGGGCCTGATCCACTCCGAGGTCCGGTCCCGCCGTACCGACATCACCAATTCAAGTTCAGTAGCCTGCCCACGTGGCTGAGACCTGGGACGTAGAGCATCTGATCGCGGACGGCTTCGAGCGTGTGTACGTCGAGTTGGAGTGGTACGACGGACCTCGCGCTGGCCTTGCTGAAATCGACGGGACGCCTCACTACTTCCAGAACGACGACTACGACCACGCCCACGAGGCCGACGAGTACCGTGTCTGGCCCGCCAGCGAGGCGGCGGTGGAGTTGGAGCGCGAGCAGTGGGCTATCTTCGCCAGGTGGAACGAGCACTACGAGGCCGGAACGGTCGGGTCGGAGAGCCATCCGGGCCACGGCGGGATCGACGCCCGCTACGACGAACTGGCCCTGCTGCTGGCCTCGCACCGCCAGGCACCGAACGACGCGCGGCGGCTTGTTGGCGAGCTGCGGTTCGACGCCGGAGCTCGGTACCGGGTCGCGGGGCTCGACTACTGGTTCCGGTGGCGTCCGAGCAGGTGAGGCCGCCGTTGATCATTAGGCGTTGTGTCGACAACCAATGATCACGCGGCGGCCTCGGACGCCAACGTAGTGCCTGCCCACTGGCAGGAGGCATTCGAAGGTCTGATGAGTCGGATAGCTGGCCGGTTCTCCCGGGTTGAACCCCGCCGCCGGGTAAGACGGTTGATCTCCGGGCTGCTGTCGGACCTGCCGCGGAAGAACTGCTGGACCCTGGCCGAGCATGCGGGCGACGCCACCCCGGACGGCATGCAGCACCTACTGCACCGCGCGAAGTGGGACGCCGACGCGATCCGTGACGACGTACGGGCATACGTGGTCGAGCACCTGCACGACACAGAGGCGGTGCTCGTGGTCGACGAGACGAAGGGCAACGCGACCGTCGGCGTGCAGCGCCAGTACACCGGCACCGCCGGCCGCATCGAGAACGCTCAGGTCGCCGTCTACCTCGTATACTCCGCCGCGCGCGGACACGCCGCCATCGACCGCGCCCTGTACGTCCCGCGCTCGTGGACCGATGACCGGAACGCTGCCGGGGCGCCGGTATCCCCGACGATCTTGCCTTCGCCACCAAGACCCAGCTCGCCGCCCGGATGGTCGCCCGAGCCCTGGACGCCGGAACACCCGCCCGCTGGGTCGCGGGAGACGAGGTCTACGGCGAGAACCCGCACCTTCGGGCCGCCCTCGAACGTCGCGGGACCGGTTACGTCCTGGCCGTGTCCAGCACCCACCCCGTCGTCACACACGCCGGGAAGTTCCAGGCGAAGATCCTGGCGGCGCGGATCCCCAGGCGGGCCTGGCAGCAGCTCTCGGCCGGGGCGGGCGCGAAGGGCGAGCGGTACTACGACTGGGCCGAGGTCGACATCCACGGCCCGACTGGCCGCCTCGGCCGCTGGTGCCTGCTGGTCCGACGCAATCGTCGCACCGCGAACTCGCCTTCTACCGCTGCTTCTCACTGAACCCGGTTTCGCTGACCGAACTGGTGCAGGTGGCTGGACCGCGTTGGACAGTGGAGGAGACATTCCAGGCGAGCAAGGGCCTGACCGGCCTGGACGAGCACCAGGTCCGCCGCTGGAACTCGTGGCACCGGTGGGTCACCCTCGCCATGCTCGCCCACGCCTTCCTCGCCGTGACCGCAGCCGCCGAACGCCGTGACCGCCCTGCCACCGACGGCCTGATTCCGTTGACCGGCAACGCGATCCAGCACTTGTTCGCGGCACTGATCAACCCAGCGCACGACCTCGCGCACCGACTGCACTGGTCGCAGTGGCGACGCCGACACCGAGCCCGCGCCCGTGACTGCCACTACCGACGGCAAGCGACTTCCCAGCCATGAAGATCACGATCTACGGCTGGAGTAGGAGGACGTGATTCAGAGTGCTGCCGGTGCCTCAATGTCCGCAAGGCGTCAAGAAATCATGGGATGTCTTCCCAGCTTTGGCAGCCCGACTTGATCGGATTTATGAAACTTTCACGCGCGGAATCTGCCGATTCCGCCCGCCTCCTACACCTTGACCACGCCTCGCTTCACCAAGACATCCCATGCCTTCTTGACGGGCCACGAAGGAGGGGAGCAGCATCGGCGCGAATTGTTAGCGCTAACCACGATCACCCAAAGGGGAGGAGGCGACGACATGACAGCAACCGCATGGAGCCGCCGGCGACTCGGCAGTCTCGGGGCGGGAATCACCATCATGCTCGGTACGTTCATCGGCACCGCAGCCTCGACGGGCACGGCGCATGCCGCGTCGCAGGGGCCGTGTGACATCTACGCTGCCGGCGGCACGCCGTGCGTGGCCGCGCACTCGACGACACGCGCAATGTACGCGGCATACAACGGTCCGCTGTATCAGGTACGGCGCTCCTCGGACAACGCGACCATGAACGTCGGCCTGCTCTCTGCCGGCGGGGTCGCCAACGCTCCCGCGCAGGATTCCTTCTGCGCCGGCACGTCCTGTGTGATCACCGTGATCTACGACCAGTCCGGGCGGTCCAACAACCTGACCCCGGCGCCAGCAGGCGGCTATGTGCACACCCCTGACAATCCCGCCGACGCCGGGGCCGCACCGATCACCATCGGCGGCCACGAGGCGTACGGCGTGTTCACCGCCCCCGGTATCGGGTACCGCGACGACACCACCAACGGAATCGCCACCGGGGACAGCCCCGAGGGCGAGTACGACGTGGTGGACGGCACGCATTACAACGGCGGGTGCTGTTTCGACTACGGCAACGCCGAGACCAGTAACAACGACGACGGTAACGGAACCATGGAGGCGATCTACTTCGGCAACGCCAGGTACTGGGACACCGGTGCCGGCAATGGCCCGTGGATCATGGCCGATCTGGAAAACGGCCTGTTCTCCGGATCCAACGTGAACAGTCCCAACCCCGGCGACCAGACGGTCAATTACCGGTTCACCACCGCAATCGTCAAGGGCACCGCGAACCAGTGGGCGATCCGCGGCGGCAACGCCCAGTCGGGAAGCCTGTCGACCTTCTACAGCGGAGCGCGTCCTGCCGGTTACAACCCCATGCACAAGGAAGGCGCGATCCTGCTGGGCATCGGCGGCGACAACAGCAACGGCGCCGCCGGAACCTTCTACGAAGGTGCGATGACCTCGGGCTACCCCTCCGACGCCACCGAGAGCGCAGTGCAGGCCAACATCAACGCCGCCGGATACGTCGCCGGCAGCGGCAGTGGCAACAGCACCGGCTCCTTGCACGCGGATGGTGCGGGCAAGTGCCTGGACGACCCGAACGGCGCCGCGACCGGCGGAACGCAGCAACAGATCTGGGGCTGCAACGGGCAGACCAACCAGACCTGGACACACACCTCAACGAACCAGTTGACCCTGTCCGCGGGCGGCTCCACCTTCTGCCTGGACGCCAACGGCAACGGCACCAGTCCAGGCACCAAAGCGATCATCTGGACCTGCAACGGCCAGAGCAACCAGCAGTGGCAGTTCAACTCGAACGGCACCATCACCGGAGTGCAGTCAGGGCTCTGCCTTGACGTGACGGGCGCGTCCACCGCGGACGGCGCCCTGGTCGAACTGTGGACCTGCAACGGCGGCAGCAACCAACAGTGGAACCTCGGATAGCTGTTGAAGCTCACTCCTCCCCTCGGAGCGGCCCAGCCCCGATGCCGTTGCGTCAGGGCCGGGCCGGTCCGGCATGGTGGGGAGGGCGTTGCGCGGCTTGGCCCTTCTGATGGCGCTCAGCGCGTACTTCGCCGATGGTGCGTCCGACCCGGAGAGCCAGCTGCCCGAAGCTGCTCGCGCGACTCGGCGCCGACGGTGACGAGCGGATCCGGGGCGGCGAAGCAGATGGCGCGAGGACGGAGCCGGAGCAGTGGTGAGGTGGCGGAGTTCCGCATATCCGTCCTCCGCCAACACCGCCCCCTCCCCCACAACCCGGCAGGCCAGTAGCGTCCAAGGCCTGCGTTCACGTGGGTTTCTGACGCAGAGCGCCTCACCCCGTCGCTGAGGTGAGGCGCAGCACGCCCGGGTCAGCCAGTCAGCCGCAAGATGTGATTCGCCAACTCGACGATCACACCGCCGATGCACCCTGCACCTGACCGTGCGGGGGCCCCGGCTGCGGGACAGAATGCGTCGAAGTTCTCGGCCTGCGGCCCCTTCTGGCCCTCGGTTGCGACCTCGGGAGAAAAGAGATCGAGGGCGTCGGCCCGGTGCCAATGATCGATCAGTGCAGGTGATGGCACATCAGTCGCCCGGTGCGACTGCGGCTTCAGTACCCGCAGCACTCCGTGCGTAGGGGCGTGATGATCTCTTCGACGAGCCAGTGTGCGACCTGTGGGGGGTAGGGGCTTCGCAGGCTCAGCACGATGTGCGTCAGGCCAGCGGCGATGAGATCCCGGATGGCCATGCGGTCACCGGCTGGGTCGTCGTAGGAGACGATGTACTGCACGGAGCGGGTGATCGTCTGCGGGTCCCGGCCGATGGCCGCACAGTGTGCGTCCAGGACGCGGCTGCGTTGGGTGATGTAGTCGAGGGTGTTGTGCGGCGGGCCGGGGATGTTCCAGATGTCCGCGTGTTCGGCGACCAGGCGTAGGGTTCTGCTGCCCCAGCCACCGATCAGCAGGGGCGGGCCTGGTTGCTGGACGGGCTTGGGTTCGTTGCGGTTGCCCTTGAGGGTGTAGTAGTGGCCGTGGAAGTCGAAGACTTCCTCCGTCCACATGTGCTTGAGGATGGCGATGGTCTCGGCCAGGCGGGCGATGCCTTCGGCCGGCGGCACCAGGGGCAGGCCGTAGGCCTCGTACTCGGCGACGGCGGGGTTCTCGCCGGTGATGCCACCGGCGCCGGTTGGTTGGTGGGTGCCGCCCACGCCGAGGCCCATGACCAGGCGGCCACTGGAGATCACGTCCACCGTCGTGGCGATCTTGCCGAGGACTGCGGGTTGGCGGATCCGATTGCTGGTCACGAGCAGCCCCAGGCGCAGCCGCTGGGTCCGTGCGGCCAAGGCGCTCAGGAGCGTCCACCCTTCCAGGATCTGCCCATCCTTGGGGCCTGCGATCGGCATCAGGTGGTCCCACAGCCACGCGTCCGCGATCTCCGGCAGGGCGTCGGCCTCCTGCCACACTCGGAGGATTTCCTCGTAGGAGGCGCGCATCGGGGTGGTCTTGATGCCGAACGTCACCCGGTGCTGAATCTGGTCGGTCATGGTGCACACGCACCCTTCGGCTCGACATGTCGCCGCTGAGACGGCAATACTGTCACCATAGAGGATCGTCAGTGAAGCTGACTATCAGTTCCGCGATACGATGCGGGCATGACGGACGATGCAGCCTCCGATGCCCTCGCCTCCCGACTCGGCTATCTGGTCAAGCACGTGCAGCTCCGGCTGGCCGAGGCGTCCGCGCTGGCGCTGGCGCCGTTCGGCGTCGACGGACGCGAGCTGGCGGTCCTGGTCGTCCTCGCGGCGGAATACCCGCTGTCCCAACTGGAGGCTGCAGGCAGGCTCAGTGTCGACCGCACGACGATGGTGGCGCTCGTCGATGCCCTGGAGGAGAAGGGGCTCGTCGAGCGCCACCGCAGTCCCCAGGACCGGCGCAAGAACACCGTGCAACTGACCCCAACGGGTCAGGACACCCTCCGCAAGGCCGAGCACGCCCGCGAGGAGATGGAACGCCAGTTCCTCGCCCCGCTCTCCTCCTCGGACGCAAACCAATTGGTCCGCGCCCTGCAGACCCTCGTCACCGCCCCGCAGACCCTCGGCTGACGACCGGGAATGAGAAGCCCTGTCCCCGGGCTGGGCATGGACCAGCGCCCCCTCCAGATTCGGTGAGTTGTGAAGCCACCTCGGCGGGCTCTGCCGCCTCGGTAGCGGCGGTGGCCTTCGCCAGCGTTCTGCGCGGCGCCGCTTGTCGGGCAGAGCCGCATCCGGCCGGGCGGGCTGTTCGAGCACGGACATAGCCGTCTTCAATTCGGCGAACACCACTCGCACATAGTCGACGAGAGTCAGCGGATCCGATGAGGACGTCGACCGGTCGAACGCGCTGTAGAACATACGCGCTCCCAGGTCGGCCGCGAGATCGGCGACGAGTTCCGGGGTGCCGTGAGTGCGAAGCGCGTGCTCCATCGTCTCGGCGAGCGCCGCCCGCTTGGACGCGGAGCGCTCCTGTAGCTCCGCGCTGTGCGCGACCTGGTCGACCCACGTCCGAGGGATCGGTGAGCCACAGCAGCGCCCGGCGGTCGCGCGGCCCACCAGCGCCGCACCTCGCACCGGACGCGTTGTCCAGCCAGCCCTCGGGATCCCGCCGCAGTTCGTCGGCCGCCGGCGCGAGAGCGCGGAAACAACGCACGGCCGCCTCCGGGCCGTAGGCCAGGTCCAGCAGCAGACGTCCCGCTCCGGGCTCGGCCCTTCCCTGGTGCACTTGTCCACCCCCACGGTGCCGTTTGCGAGGGGGCAGCGGCCCGCGTCCGCGTCGGTCGCGGGCCTGACCGCACGTCGATCACGCACCGTTACGAGTGACGATTGCTTTCCCGCGGGGTCTTGTCGCGACCGATCCCCCTCCCCTAGCATCCACGGCATTGGTGAATCGATTCGACGAAGCGATTCGACGAATCGATCCGATGTGCAAGGCCAAGGGAGCAGCATGACCACCATCAAGGACGTCGCACTCCGGGCCGGCGTCGCGCCGAGTACCGTCTCGTATGTCCTGAGCGGCTCCCGGAAGATCTCGGAGGAGACCCGGCAGGCGGTCCAGACCGCGATCGACGAGCTCGGCTACCACCCGCGGGCCAGCGCCCGCTCCCTGCGCAGCACCCGCACCAACGTCATCGCCCTCGCGCTGCCCCGGGTCCCCGGCGGCTACCACCGCTCGGTGGACGGTCGGTTCGCCATCGAGATCTGCGACGCGGCGCGCCGCCACGACTACGACGTCCTGCTGATGACCGATCAACACGGCGTCCCCGGGCTGCGCAGGATCGCAGGCAGCGGCCTGGCCGACGCGGCCATTCTGATGGCCGTGGAGCTGGAGGATCCGCGTGTCGAGGCGATGCGCGAAATCGGGTTTCCCACGGCCTTGTTGGGCAGTCCGTCAGGCGAGGTCGGACTGCCGTGGACCGACCTCGACTGGGAGGCAGCCGCGGCGCTCGCGGTCCACGAGGCGGCCGTGGCCGGCCACCGCAGGATCGCCTACCTCGCGACCACCGAGCACGAGATCCTGGCCCGCCGCGGCTACGCGGTGCTGGGTGTGGCGGGCGCGCGCCGCGCCGGCGACGAAACGGGCGCCCAGGTCACAATCCACGACTCCACCAGCGACATGGTCCGTCTCGATGGACGCCTCCGCTCGCTGCTCACCGCGCCGGACGCTCCCACCGCGCTGGTCGTCCAGCACGTGTCCGCGCTGCCGCACATCCTGGCGGCGTGCACCGCCGCGGGCCGCCGCATCCCGGAGGACCTGTGGGTCTTCGCGGTCGGCAATCTCCCGGACGACATGGGCGGTCGTGAACTGCCCCGTATCGAGCTGCCCATCTCGGAGTTGGCCGACGAGGTGACTCGCCTCGCCGTCCAGGCCATCGCGGATCACGCGACGCAGCACACCGCCAGGGAGCCGGCTGGCCACCGCCGCCTCTCCCCCGTACTACTGCCGCCCCGCGCCGTCTCCTGACCGTCCCACCCCACCCATCCCTTCCTGTATTCGTCCATCCCGCCTTCGTCCTCGATCTGCTCCAGAGCCGCAACCGATCGGAGAGCTCGACCATGCATGTCCCTCGCGGGGGCATACGCCTTCCCGCGCTCGCCCTGGCCATCGCCGCGCTGGGTTTGAGCGGCTGCGCCGGCAGTCCGGATCCCAACACCCTGATCGTGCTCAACTCCGCCACCGAGCCGCACGAGGCGGCGGACCAGCAGAAGCTGTTCGACGCCTGCGCCGCCCCTCTCGGCGTGAAGGTCGTCCAGACCAGCGTGCCCGCCGACCAGGTGCCCTCCAAGGCGCTGCGGATGGCATCGTCCCACTCGCTTCCCGACATCCTCGACCTCGACGGCTCCGATCTGCCGACGTTCGCTGGCATCGGCGGGCTGCTGCCGCTGCAGCCCCTGGGCGTGTCCTTCGCCGGACAGTCGGCCGGCGCTGTGTCCATGGGCAGCTACAACGGCACGCAGTACGGGATCGCCCGCGCCGTCGACTCGCTGGGCCTGATGTACAACACCGACCTGCTGAAGCAGGCCGGCATCAAGCCGCCCACCACCTGGGACGAACTCAAGCGGGACGCCAAGCTGCTGACCCACGGCCACACCTACGGCATGGCGTTCAGCGCCTCGCCCAACGCGGACGGCGTCTTCCAGTTCCTGCCCTTCTTCTGGTCGGGAGGCGGCAACGAGGCGCACCTGGGCGACGGCAGGGGCGCCCCCGCCCTTCAGCTGTGGAAGGACCTGGTCACCGACGGTTCGGCCTCCTCCGCCGTGGTGACCTGGAACCAGCAGGACATCAACGACCAGTTCGTGGCGGGAAACGCCGCGATGATGATCAACGGCCCGTGGCAGGTCCCGGTACTCGGGTCGATCAAGAGCCTGCACTGGGCCGTCGCACCGATCCCCGTCCCGGCGGCAGGGGACCCGGTGGTGCCACCGCTCGGCGGCACCGTGATGACCATTCCGCGCACCGGCAACCCGACGAAGCAGCGGGCCGCCGCACAACTGCTCAACTGCCTCAACACCGCGAAGAACCAGCTGGCCTGGGGCGAGTCGGAGTACTACATCCCCACCCGCACCGACGCCGCCCGTACCTACGAGCAGGACAACCCGGAACTCGCCGGCTTCGTCTCGGAGATTCCCACCGCCAAGACCCGCGTCGCCCGCGTCGGGACCGGCTGGTCCACGGTGGAGACCGCTCTCGCCTCCGCCTTCCAGAACGTGCTCACGGGCAGGTCCACGCCGCAACAGGCGCTGAAGCAGGCCCAGTCGCAAGCGAAGTCGGGGAATTGAGGAGCCGGTGATGAGCAGCACACAGAATGTCGCCGTGTCCGCACCCGTCAGCGACGGGACGCGCTCGCGGCCCAGCAGGGCCCAGGGCAGGCGCAGCGCGTTGCGCTGGTGCTTCATCGCCCCGGCCGTCGGCTACATGCTGGCGTTCTTCGGATATCCGCTGGTCCGCAACGTCGTCATGAGTTTCCAGCACTACACGCCGAGTACCTTCTTCGACGGCCGGGCACCCTTCAACGGTCTCGCCAACTGGAGGGCGGTCTTCTCCAACCCGCTGTTCACCGACTCGCTGTGGCACACCCTGGTGTTCACGCTCGGCTCGCTGCTCGGCCAGTTCACCCTCGGCCTCGCGCTCGCGGTGTTCTTCTCGCGGCGCTTCCGTCTCTCCGGGGTCGTCCGGGCCGTACTGCTGCTGCCGTGGCTGGTACCGATGGTGGTCTCGGCCGTGGTGTGGCGCAAGCTGCTCGATCCGGCCACCGGGGTGCTCAACACACTCCTCATGGACGTGCATCTGATCGGCTCGCCGCTGCCCTGGCTGAGCAGCCCGAACGCGGCGCTGGCCTCCGCGGTCCTGGTGAACATCTGGATCGGCATCCCGTTCAACATGGTCATCCTCTACGGGGGCCTGCAGGAGATCCCGACCGATCTGCACGAGGCCGCGGCGCTCGACGGCGCCGGCGTCTGGCGCACCTTCCGCAGCGTCACCTTCCCGCTGCTGCGCCCCGTGGTCACCGTCGTCCTCGTGCTGGGCTTCATGTCGACACTCAAGATCCTCGACCTGATCCTGGCGCTGACCAACGGCGGTCCCGCCGACTCCACCCAGACACTGGGCACTGTGTCCTACCAACTCTCCTTCCTGCAACTGGACTTCGGGCAAGGCGCAGTGGTCGGCAACGTCCTCATCCTGATCAGCGCGGTCTTCGCCGTGCTCTACCTGCGGGCCAACCGCGCCGACTTCGGACCGGAAAGGTGACCGCCGTGTCCCGTACCCGCCGTAACCGCCCTGCCGACAACCGCCCGCGCTGGAACGGCAACACGATTGCCGCGCTGGCCATCCTGATCGTCCTGCTCTTCCCGCTGTACTGGATGGTCAACATCGCGCTGCAGTCCGACCGGAGCCTGGCCGGCACCACATGGCTGCCCACCGCGCCGACCTGGGCGCACTTCAGCACGGCGCTGAGCACCGAGGGCGGCTCGCTGCTGACCTCGCTCACCGTCGCCCTGGGAGCCGTCGTGGTGTGCCTCGCGCTGGCCGCACCGGCCGCCTACGGGCTGGCCCAGTTCAAACTGCGCGGCACCCGAGTGGTCGTCTTCGGCACGCTCATCACCCAGATGGTGCCGGGAATCGTCATCGCCAACGCCCTCTACGGCGCCTACGTCGATCTGCACCTGGTCAACTCCTACCTGGGGCTGATCTTCGCGGACGCCTCCCTCGGCCTGCCGTTCTCGATCGTGCTGCTGCGCGCCTTCATGGTCTCCATCCCCGCCGAGGTGGTGGAGGCGTCGCTGGTGGACGGTGCCAACCGCTTCGTCGCCTTCGTCCGCATCGTGCTGCCCATGAGCCGCAACGCGCTGATCACCGCCGGCCTGTTCACCTTCCTCTTCTCCTGGTCGGACTTCATGTTCGCGCTGACGCTCAACACCACCGACAACGTCAAACCCATCACCGTCGGCATCTACGAGTTCGTCGGCGCGCACGTGAGCGACTGGGGGGCCGTCATGGCCACCGCGGTGATGGCGGCCGTGCCCGCCGCCGTCCTCCTGGTGATGGCGCAGAAGTACGTGGCCGCCGGGATCACCGGCGGATCGATCAAGTAGACCCAGCAGCAAACAGACTGGCCTCACCGATCCAGACAGGAACCCTGAATGAAGTTCACCGACGGCTACTGGCACATGCGCCAGGGCACCGACGCCCACTTCGCGAAGTCGGTCAAGGACACCGTCGCCGAAGCCGACAGGATCACGCTGTACGCGCCGGTCCGGGACGTCGAACGCCGGGGCGACACGCTCAACAGCCCCCTACTGACCGTCGAGTGCTGGTCACCGGCCGAGGGCGTCATCGGCGTCCGCTACACGCACCTCGCCGGCGCGGTGGCCCGCGAGCCGCGGTTCGAGATGCGTCCCGGCAACGGGTCCGCCGGCAAGGTCTCCCGCGACGGCTCCGTGGTCGAACTCTCCTCCGCCGGGCTCACCCTGCGCGTGGACACCGACGCCCCCTGGCGGCTCGACTTCAGCGCGGGCGGCCGTCCCCTCACCACTTTCGGCGCCCGCGGCACGGGCTTCGCCACCGACAAGGCCGGGCGCCACTTCATGATCGGCCAACACGCCCTGGGCGTAGGCGAGTTGGTCTACGGTCTCGGCGAACGGTTCACCCCGTACGTCAAGAACGGTCAGAGCGTGGACATGTGGCAGGCAGACGGCGGCACCAGCAGCGAGCAGGCGTACAAGAACATCCCGTTCCACCTCACCAACCGCGGCTACGGCGTCTTCGTCAACCACCCAGGAAGGATCAGCTACGAGGTCGGTTCCGAGGCCGTCGGCCAGATGCAGTTCAGCGTCGAGGACCAGTCGTTGGAGTTCTACCTCGTCCACGGCCCCTCGCCCAAGGAGATCCTGACCCGCTACACGGCCCTGACCGGACGGCCGGCGCTGCCCCCCGCCTGGTCCTTCGGCCTGTGGCTGACCACCTCGTTCACCACGTCCTACGACGAGGAGACCGTCCGCAGCTTCGTCGACGGCATGGCCGAGCGCGACATCCCGCTGAGCGTCTTCCACTTCGACTGCTTCTGGATGCGCGAGTACCAGTGGTGCGACTTCACCTGGGACGAGCGGGTGTTCCCCGATCCGGAAGGCATGCTGGCACGGCTGAAGGAGCAGGGGCTGCGCATCTGCGTCTGGATCAACCCGTACATAGCCCAGAAGTCCGCACTCTTCGCGGAGGGCATGCGCGAGGGCTATCTCGTCAGGAAGGCCGACGGCGACGTCTGGCA
This sequence comes from Streptacidiphilus carbonis, assembly GCF_000787775.1. Lineage (GTDB taxonomy): Bacteria > Actinomycetota > Actinomycetes > Streptomycetales > Streptomycetaceae > Streptacidiphilus > Streptacidiphilus carbonis. Next base: position 45,881 of record NZ_BBPM01000047.1, read on the forward strand.
GTGGGACCGCTGGCAGGCGGGCATGGGCCTGGTCGACTTCACCAACCCGGCGGCGTGCCGCTGGTACGCGGAGAAGCTGCGCGAGCTGCTCGGCCAGGGCGTCGACTGCTTCAAGACCGACTTCGGCGAGCGCATACCGACGGATGTGGTGTGGCACGACGGCTCCGACCCAGAGCGCATGCACAACTACTACACGCAGCTCTACAACCAGACGGTCTTCGACCTGCTGAAGCAGGAGCGCGGCGAGGGCGAGGCGGTCCTCTTCGCCCGTTCCGCGACCGCCGGCGGCCAGCAGTTCCCGGTGCACTGGGGCGGCGACTGCGAGTCGTCCTTCGGCGCGATGGCCGAATCACTGCGCGGCGGGCTGTCGTTGGGGCTTTCCGGCTTCGGCTTCTGGAGCCATGACATCGGCGGCTTCGAGGGGACGCCCACGCCCGCGGTCTTCAAACGCTGGGCACAGTTCGGACTGCTCTCCTCACACAGCCGGCTGCACGGCAGCAGGTCCTACCGGGTGCCATGGGCCTACGACGACGAGGGGAGCACCGAGGCGGTGGACGTCGTCCGCACTTTCACCCGCCTCAAGCACCGCCTGATGCCCTACCTGTTCCGGGCCGCCCTGCAGGCACGCGATCTGGGCACACCGGTCCTGCGCGCGATGCTCCTCGAATTCCCCGACGACCCGGCCTGCCACCAGCTGGACCGGCAGTACATGCTCGGGGGCGACCTGCTCGTCGCACCGGTGTTCACCGAGGAGGGCGACGTCGAGTACTACGTGCCGGACGGCACATGGACGCATCTGCTCTCCGGTGAACGCATCACCGGCCCGGCCTGGCGGCGCGAACGGCACGGCTTCGACAGCCTCCCGCTGCTGGCCAGGCCCGGCTCAGTGATCGCCTTCGGCGCCGGCGCGGACCACCCCGAGTACGACTGGGCGGACGGCGTGACGCTGCATGTGCACGCCCCCGCCGACGGCTGCGAAACGCTGACGACGGTGCCGGCACCTGACGGCATGACAGGCCCGACGTTCCGCGTCCACCGCGAGGGCGACACGGTCACCGTCGACGCCGTCCGCCCGCCGGCAGAGGCCAAGCCTTGGCAGGTCCTGCTCGTCGGCGCCTCGGCCACCGAAGGCGCATCGGGCGCGGCCTCGGTCCACCGCACGGCCCAGGGCGTACTGCTCAGCTGCGAGGCGCAGACCGCCACGGTCTCGGCCCGCTGGTCATAGGATCCGGGCGTCGCCGAGCCGGTGGGCGAGATCAGCGCTGCTATCTCAGCCCGCCGGTCCGGCGGGGCGCCGCCACCTATGCCAGAAGACCCCTGCTCGTCGGCCAGGCGCAGGATGTGCAGGGTCTTGGCGATCCGCCCGTAGTGGGCGATCACGTCGCCGAGCGGTCCCGGGCGTCCGTCGCGGGAGAGCATCCGGATGACGTCGTACGCGCGGAGGGCGCCGGTGTGGATGGAGCCGATGATCCGCAGGATGCTCTCCCAGCGCTGCTCAATCCGGGCGAGGTCGACCCGGCCGCAGGCCGCGCCCTGGAAGGCTCCGTAGTCGGCTGCACAGTCGATCCGCCGCATCTTCTGGCCCGGCAGGTTCGCCAACTGCGGGGCGTACGCGAACGCGGCCAGGGTGAGCAGGCCGAAGACGATGTCGGAGTCGCTCGCGGTGCCGGTGACGATCATCTCCGGGCGGGGTCGCCGTCGCGGTCGTAGAGGCGTCGAGGACGTACGGGCAGTCGCGCGGGCTGCCCGCCACGACCGCTTCGGCGATCTGCGGTTCGGGGTCGCCGGGCTGCAGGCAGGCGCGTGCTGCCAGGACCGCGGCTGTGGCGGCGGCCTGGCGGTCCGCGGTGTCGCGGTGGTGTGCCCGCAGGGAGGGGGTGGAGCAAATGAGGCCGGCGAACCGCGTCAGGGTGTCCTTGGCCCGGGGGAGGTCGGGCTGACGTCGCCAAGCCCAAGCCGGGCTGGAGCGGCGTCGTGCTGTGCACGGTCCTGGAGGCACGCGAACCCACCCTGCTGCGCTACTCCTGGCGAGACGAGGGCGGCGGCCAGACCACCGAGGTCGCCTACCGCCTCGAACCCCACGCCACAGGCACCCGCTTCACCTACGCCCACACCGGCTTCACCGGCGTCGGCGGCTACTTCATGGCCAAGATCCTCAGCACCGTAGATGCTCACCCAGGGCCTGCCCGCCGTCCTTGACGACCTGGACGAAAACGGCAGCCTGCGCCCCAAAGCGATGTAGCGCACAAGGACATGCTGAGCCGTCTTGGCCCCGAACCGCTGTGCCGTTAGGGCACGTCGGGCGGTCCTTGAGAGCCGCCAGGACGGCGGTGGCTCAGTTCGGCGGGCTGTCCCAGCGGTAGAGGTCGGGCATGTTGTGCCTGCCGCCGGAGTTCTGGTTCTCGATCTCCGCGTTGGCGGTGTAGGACGTGCCGTCCTTGAAGGCCACCACGCAACGCAGATGGGCGGTGTCGCCGCGCACGGTGTCGTGTACGTGGGGGGTGCAGGACACCGACGCGACCGGGCGGTGGTCCACGTGCGTGATGTGCGCCGTCATCGCGCTCTGCAGCTCGGCGTAGGCCTCCGTGTTCGCCCCGCAGCCGGCCGCGCCGACAGCGACGGCCGTCAGAGCGAGGAGCCCCGCCGCTCGCCGGACCGGTCCGGTGGCTCCCCTGGTCGGTCCCGATGCACACCTCCCATGAGGTCGGGCCATTCTCATCACAGGGCTCCTGATCGGCCGGCTGAAGAATCCCGAGCGTAGCGGGGACGTACACCGACCTTCACCATTCCCGACACGCGGCCACCAGCGCCATCGCCTCCTCTGGTGAGCCAGTCCCCCATCGGTGCACATCCGGGCCGCAGACCGTGTGGAACGCTCCGCCTGACAGCAGCCGCTGCCGACAGCGTCGACCTCGTATCCGGCGAAGCCTTCGCGGTCTCGGGTAGCGCGCGGGCCGGGACGGTAAGTACGCCGGCGGCGGTGAGCCAGCCTCCGAGTTGGCGAGAGCTCCCCATGGCGGGCCCGCAGCGGGTGCGACCGTCCCATGACAGGCGGACGCTGGAGTCATGACGGATGTTCCCGACCGCCTCGCCGGCCACCAGGCACACGTCGTGGTGCACCCCGTAGTCGACGCCCTGCGGCCGTTCCGTCGGGTCGAGGTCATGGGCGTCCAGGTCGGCAAGGCGTACGGCGTGCTCGACGTGATCGAGTTCGCCCGGCGCGCCGGACTGGACGACATCGTCCTCGACGACACCGAGTCGGTGCTCGGCGCCTGCAATGCGCCGCTGGCGCACCGCGCGCTTGCGGTCGACCGCCGCATCGGGCTCCTGCTGCCGTGCAACGTCGTCGTTCGCACCGCCGAGGGCCGCACCGTGATGGAGGCGATAGACCCGCAGATCATGGTCCAGGTCACCGAACGGCCCGCACTCGCCGCCGTGGCCGGCGAGGCCACCACCCGCGCACAAGGCCCCGGGCCGCTGTGGGAGACAGGTTGCCGTTCCTCGGGCACAAGGTGGGTGACTGCGATCGCGTGGGCCGCGTGCTGGAGGTGCTCGGTTCGGACGGGGGGCCGTCCTACCTGGTGGAGTTCGAGGACGGCCACCAGGGCGAGGTGTTCCCTGGTTCGGACTGCGAGCTCGAACCGCACGCCGGGCACGAGCCGGAGCGCAGCGCACCGTAGCTGTTTCCCCATTGCCTCACAGGTCGGCCGGCGGCTGCTTCAGGTGCTGGGCGAACCAGTCGGTGGCCAGCTCCGCGACGGTTTCGAGGGCACCGGGTTCCTCGAACAGGTGGGTGGCGCCGGGGACGACGGCGAGCTTGCTCTCGCAAGGGAGTTGCGCCTGGGCCTGGCGGTTGAGGTGGAGCACGAGGTCGTCGCCACCTCCGACAATTAGCAGCGTCGGCGCGGTGACCTGGGGGAGCCTTGTCTCGGCGAGGTCGGGGCGGCCACCCCGGGATACGACGGCGCTGACAGGAGAGCCGGGTTCCGCTGACGCCCACAGGGCCGCGGCGGCGCCCGTGCTGGCACCGAAGTAGCCGATGGGGAGGCCCTGGACCTCGGCGCGGGTTTCGAGCCAGCGGGTGGCATCGGCCAGTCGTCCCGCGAGCAGCGGGGTGTCGAAGACGTTCGCGCGGTCGAGCTCTTCGTCCTCGGTGAGCAGGTCGAACAGCAACGTGGCGAGGCGGGCCTGGTTGAGTGCGGCGGCGACGCAGCGGTTGCGGGGGCTGTGGCGGCTGCTGCCGCTGCCGTGCGCGAACAGTACGACGCCGGTCGCGTGCTCGGGCACCGCCAGATGGCCACCGAGTGCCGTAGCGCCTGCCTGCACGGCCACTTCTGGATCGGTGCCGGCGACCGTTCCGGTCGCTGGTGTCGGCCGACCTGGCGCGTCTTGGCCAGTCGGCTGGTTCGCGCGCCGCAGGCAGGCGCTGACCTCCGCGTCGGAGGTCTGGGCGAAGTGGTCGTAGAACTGGCCGACGCCGAAGAACTGGGCGGGGGTGTCGAGGCAGACGAGTTCGTCCGCCACGTCGTGGAAGCGGCTTTCCCAGCCGCGCGGTGCGATCGGGACGGCCAAGACGATCCGGGCGGCGCCCTGGCGGCGGGCGATTAGGCAGGCTGCGCGGGCGGTCGAGCCGGTGGCGATGCCGTCATCGACGATCACCACGGTCCGGCCGGCCAGCGGCACGGGTGGCCGGTCGCCGCGGTAGCGGCGCACCCGGCACTCCAGCTCGGCGCGCTCACGGGCCTCGACCTCGGCCAGCTCCTCGTCGGTGGTGCGCGTCTCATGAAGCACCGCCTGGTTGCACGCGGACGCCCTGCTCGCCGATCGCGCCCATGCCCAGCTCGGGCTGGAACGGCACCCCCAGCTTGCGCACGACCAGGATGTCGAGTGGCGCTCCGAGGGCCTCCGCGACTTCGACGGCGACCGGCACGCCCCCACGGGGCAGGCCGACGACCACAACCTCCTGTGCGTCGGCTCTCAGCAGCAGTCGCCCGGCCAGGCGTCGTCCGGCTACCGTACGGTCAGTGAAGTACACGGCCCACCTCCTTGGAGGAGCACGTGGCTACGCCGTCTCCCGGTCCACGCTACGCGCGGAGCCGTGGCCGGGCCTGCCGGGCCGGCCACGGGGCCTGGGCCTGGCCATGAGCGGCGGGACAAGCGGGTGGCTGCGGCTGACGCTGCTGGGCGGGCGCGCGATGAACTCGCCGCGCTTCGGCCTGCTGGTTCGGCACAGCCGCACCCGTGCGGCCTGGACGGCAGGACCGGGGCTGGGTCGCGCGTGCGGCGCACCGCCCTCCCGGGCGGTGCGCCGCACGCATGTTCTCCACCACGCTCACCGCTGCTGGGCCAGGCGGACACTGACCCACTCGCTGTCGCGTCAGCCGAAGCTGACGGTGACCGACCGGTGCACGCTCTGCCGGGGCAGGGTGACGGACAGGGTGTGGGTCGTGCTGTCGAAGTGGTAGTCGTCGGGGGACAGTCGGGAGCCGTCGGCGCTGACGCTACTGGCCAGCGCCGTGACACCGGTGAGCAGGATGGTCCACTGCCGGGACTGCACCTGGCCGGGGAACGATCCGCAGGTCGGACTGATCGTCACCGTGCGCCTGGTTCCGGTCTCCTGGTACCGGATCGCGGTCGTGGCGCCGTGGCCGGGCTTGGTGGTGGTCCCGTTGTCCTCGTAGAGGGTGTAGGAGCCGGAGGCGCCCGCGGCGACGGTGAGGGTGACCTTCGTCAGCGGGGACTGGTCGTTGCTGGTGACGTCGTCGGTGCGGGTGGGGATGATCGCACCGGCCTTGACGAACACCGGCATGGTGTCCAGGCCGGTGGTGACGGACTGGGTGGTGCCGCCGGTGTAGGTCTGTCCGGTGAAGTAGTCGGTCCACTGGCCGGGTGGGAACCACACCGAGGTGGTGGATGTGGTGCCGGGCGTGGTGACCGGGGCGACCAGCATGTCCGGGCCGTAGAAGAACTCGCTGCCGGCGGTGGCGTACGCCTGGGGCTCGTCCGGGTACTCCAGGTAGGTCGGGCGGGTCACCGGGACGCCGGTGGCATTGGCTTGCTCGGCGAGCGAGTAGGTGTACGGCACCAGGTTCTCGCGCAGGTTGAGGAACTTGTCGGCCGAGGCGCGGGCGGCGGCTCCGTACTGCCAGGGCAGCCGGTCGCTGTGGTTGCTGTGCAGGCGGTCGATCGGCTGGAAGGTGCCCAGCTGGACCCAGCGCGCGTACAGGTCGTCGGGGAGTCTGTGGGTGGTGAGGGTCTGCCCGCCGGAGGTATAGGTCTCCGAACCGGTCAGCCCGGTGGTGTCGTTGTGGCCGCCGATGTCGTGGCTGATCGCCGACATGCCGGTGGCGGCTGCCTCGCCGGGGGTGTAGCCGACCTCCGCCCTGAGGGTGCCCCAGGTAGAGGAGGTGTCGCCGGTGAAGTGGACGGTGGTGCGCTTGTCGGCCCAGGGCCCGGTCGGCAGGGCTGCGTTGCCGCCGGACTGCAGGGAGCCGTAGGCACGGGAGAGCACGAAGCCGCGGCCGATGGACTTGTCGGCGTCGGTGGCGTACTGCTGGTTGATCCAGGCGTCGGGGGTGACGCCGGGCACCGAGGACTGCGAGGAGTCGCAGCACCAGTCGAGCCACCAGAAGTCGTTGCCCTGCTGGTCCATGGTCTGATGCAGGTTCAGGTACGCCTTCAGCTGGTCGGGGTCACCGAAGTCGAAGGTGTAGCAGTCTCCGGCGCCGCTGCTGGCGGCAGATGCGCAACCGCCCTTCTGCAGCTTGCCCTTGGCGGTCGCCTGGGCCTGGGCGAACTGCGGGTCGGAACTGAGGATGCTCGGGTGGATGTTGAGCGTGTTGTGCAGGCCCTGGGAGGCGGACCAGTCGAAGAACGCCTTGGGGTCCGCGAACTTGGCGGTGTCGATCTCCCAACCGCTCCAGGTGTTGGGGGACTTGAAGTCGGTGTCGGTCACCAGAACGTCCAGCGGCACGCCTTCGGAGCGGAAGGCGGGCAGGATCGTGTTCTCGTAGTCGGCGGCGGTGCGGTCGATGTACTCCGAGTACCACACCCCGTAGGCCCACTCAGGGAGCAGCTCGGCCGGACCGGTCAGTGTCGCCAGGTCGGACAGGCCCTGCTGGTAGTCGTGCCCGTAGCCGAAGACATAGCCGTCCTGGTACGGGGTGCCGCCGTGTGATGGGCGCTGGGTGACCTGTCCGGTGCCGGTGTCGTACAGGGCGGAAGTGGTGTCGTCGAGCAGGTACCAGCCGTCCTGGTACAGCAGTCCCGGCGTGGTCGCCGGGGCGCCGTTGTCGCCGTTGACGCCGTCGAGGCTGCGGCGGTAGCCGCCGAGCGCCAGGTGCGGCTGCGGGGCGGAGGCTCCGGCCGCGGTGACGGCCACCGTGTCGAGGTTGACATGGCAGCTCGTGGCGGCTGGGCAGCCGATGGTGAGGTCGTCGGCGCCGGCCTTGAGCGTGATCGGCACCGAGGCGGTCTGCCAGCTGTCCCAGCCTCCGGTGACCGGCAGCGGCAGGGCCTGTGACGTACCGCCGGCGGACACGGTGGCGCTGCGGGTCTGGTAGAGACCGTCGCCGCCGGTGCCGTTGGCGTAGCGCACCTGCAGTGCGTAGCTGCCGTCGGCCGGTACGCCGACCAGATGGGCCGCCACGCTGGACCCCTGGTTCAGCTCCGCGACGAACCCGCTGCCGGAGTAGCCGGTGTGGTCGGTGGCGACGACGGCCGAGCCGGCGAGGCGGGCGGCCTCCGCCTCGCAGCTCACCGCGAACCGGCAGTCGGTGATCGCGGTCGTGGACGCCGGCGGGTAGGCGGCGCCGGGGTTCACCAGGGCCACGCTGTCGATGTTCACATTGCCGGAGTCGGTGGCGGTTCTGGCCAGCGTGACCGTGTGGTGTCCGGCGCCGAGCTGCACCGAGGTGGTCGCCAGGCTCCAGGAGTCCCAGTTGGCGGTGGTCGGCAGGCTCAGTGTCCGGCTCGCGCCGCCGTCCACCGACAGGGTCAGCGTCCGCGTGGTGGACTGGCCGTCCCCGCCGACGGAATTGGCGTAGCGGGTGTCGAACTGGTAGGTCCCGGACGCGGTGACGTCGACGTCGGCCGACAGCGAGTTGCCGGTCCCCTGGAAGCCGGCCAGGAAGCCGGAGCCGGTGTAGCCGGTGTGGTCCGTGGCGGTGCTGAGTCCGCTGTACGACAGGCGCTCGGCCTCGCACAGGGTGCCCAGGGTGCAGGTCAGCTGCTGCCACGGGGTGGCGGTGACCGGCGCCCCGCCGGCCGACAGCTGCACGGAGAGGTTCTGGGCGTTGAACGCGCCCGACCCCATCTGGTACCGCAGGGTGAGCGCGCTGGTGCTGACGGTCAGCCAGCCGTTGGAGGTGCTGGTGGTGTAGGTGGTCGGCGTGAACGCGGTGCGGCCGATCGCGTTGAAGGTCGCGCTGTCGGTGAACCTGCCGTCCTGCGCGTACTCCGTGCGGATCAGCGTGGGTGACAGCACCTCGAAGCGCGCCCCGCCGGAGGTCACCGTGGCGAGCCGATGGACTGCGGCCACCCCGGCCCGCTCCCCCGCTGACGCCGGTCCGGCACCGACCGTCGCCATGGCCGCCATGCTGACGGCCAGTGCGACGACGGTGGGCCGCCGCCGGAGTAAGCGCATCACGCGCTGCGCTGAGCTTCTTCTCATGGGAGGGCCGCACCCCATTCCATCGTTGGAATCTCTGTACGTGGCATGACATCACACCCCCCGGGCGGTGTCCATGAGTCCGGCGCCAGCTGCGGGGTTCCGATCGTCAGCGCCAGCGGGACGGTCGCCCTGCCATCGCCAGGGCTTCCAACGTTATTACTGGCGCCTCGGGACCTCGGCGCCGGGGGGATACCGGCGCACCATGGTGTCGAAGTAACAGGCGGGTCTGACCGCAGACGCGGATCCGGATCACGCCTCACTGCCCCGGGCGAGGACCCGACCGATCGCGCCGCCCGGGCGCACCTGCAAATGGCTACCGGTAGTTCGTTAAACCGGGCAGTAGCGGGTTGACGTTTGAGCAGGCCGGTCGTAGAGCGGAGGGAAGGGATACCTCGCCGAGTGGGGGCGTGATGACTGAGCGGCAGGTATGTCCGCCGGGGCCGCTGGAGGCGTGCGCGGCGCGTTTTGATGACCTGTTCCTCAACCTCGCCCAGCGGCGCGGGTTTCGCGAGTAACTGACCGGGTTGCTGGCGCCGCGCGACCGGAACAAGACGCTGACCTGCCTGGCCGGGGTCGAACCGGTGGCCAGCGCGGGTCTGGCGAGCGTGCAGCGGCTGCAGAACTTCCTGTCCGAGTCGGGCTGGAACAGCGACCAGGGTCAACGACCGCCGCCTGGAGCTGCTGCGGGCCGACCCCGCCTGCGCGCCCCATGAGGCCGGGGGTGCTCGTGATCGACGACTCCGGGGACCGCAAGGACGATACGGCCACCGCGCATGTGGGCCGTCAGTCGCTGGGCCGGTTGGGCAAAACCGACACTTCATCCTCTACCTGGTCATCGCCCTGGTCGACCTCAACGTCGTCGAATACACCTCCACCAACCGCCTCCGCGCAATCGACTGGAACGGCAATATGGCCGCCCGCCTGCTCTACTGGCCCACCGTCGCCGTTCTCCTCCTCGCCACCACAGTGGGCGTCTTCCTCCTCCGAGGCGGCGGCATATGACGTGATGTCGTATCGTCACTGGAACGTGTGATTGCCGATCTCCGCAGCCCGAGGGGTCCGGGAATGCATCGCTCTTGCCGCAAGGTTGACCGGGCAGACACCCACCTACAACGAGCGGGGGACCAGCAAGGTGACGCAGGCGAGAGAGCTCTACCTGAGCGTGGCGGACACGGCAGCGAGACTGCTGGCCGCTCCGGAAGTGGCAGATCGCTGGCGCCGGCCATCCTCCCTGGCGAAGCTCAGCGTCCAGGGGCTGGCGGGGCACCTGGCTGGGCAGGTCTTCTTCGTTCCCGCGGTGCTCGCGGACCCAGTGCCGACCGAGCCCGCAGTCTCGATCCACGAGTACTACGCGCGAGTCAGCTGGATCGGCTCGGACCTCAACACCCCGTTCAACCAAGCCATCCGGTCCGGCGGCGAGGAAGAGGCAAGCGAGGGTCCAGCCGCGCTTGCCGAGCGAGTTGCCGCCTGCGTCGAGGAACTGCGCGCCACCCTCCCCGCCAGTCCGGATCGCCCGGTTCGCCGCCCCACCTGGGGCCCGTGGTCGATCAGCCTCGACGACTTCATCACCAGCCGGCTCTTGGAACTCGTGCTCCACTCCGACGACCTAGCGCACAGCGTCGGGCTGCCGACCCCACAGTTCCCGGCCCCCGCCGTCGAAACCGTCGTGGACCTGCTGTCCCGGATCGCCTTGAGGCGGCACGGCGCGACCAATGTCCTGCGCGCACTGAGCCGCAGCGAACGCGCACCTCTTTCCATATCGGCGTTCTAGCACAAGCACCAAAACCCGCCGAAAGCGCACTTACCGCCCCCTAAGAGGACGTTAAGTCCGTTTCTGGTAGCGGCCGCGTCCGGGTTGGTCGAGGAGTCCCTGACGGACGAGTCGTCCCAGGCGGGAGCGGGTGACGTTGATGGAGGGCTCGTCGGTGGGCAGCTCAAGGAGTCGGTGGAGGTCGTGCACCCGGAAGACCTGCCCGGGGTGCTCGTTGAAGGCGGTCACGATGCGCTGGTAGATGGTGGCGGGCTCCTCGGCGGTCGGTTCGCCGTCGGCCGGGGTGAGGCTGTCAATGACCTTCCGGGTGGTGTCGATCTCGGCGAGGCGGTGCGCCTGCCGAGAAGTACATCCGCACAGGTCACCCGTACTAGCCATCGTCCTCGGCGGTCCCAGCACAATGATCAACTGCGGTGCTGAAACTGACCTACGTCGCCGTCACCAAGGCCTTCGCCCTGCTACGCCTGCTACCGATGAGCGACCGCGACAAGGATGCCGAGATCCCTGCCCCGCGCCACCAGCTCACCGTCCTGCAATGCCAACTCGGCCGCGAGCGAACCAAGTTCGCCGCACCGGACCGGGCCCACCTCGCTGCACGAGACTTCGAGACCCACTCTCGTTCAGGGCCCCCACCACCAGATCTTCTGCGTCTCTTCAGTGCCCGGTCGGGTTCGCCGCTCTCAGTGTGTCCATCGCCTGGTCGAGGAGTACGGACAGCGGGATCGTCCCGTCGACGGCCCTCCAGGTGTCGGCGGCGGCGTCGAGGCAGGAGATCGCCGACGCTACGAGGGCCCGGGCGCGGAGGTCGCCCGCGGGGTCCGTGTCACCGCCGAGCCGGCGGGCAATCTCTGGCGCCAGGATGCTCTGCCAACCCTGCTCCTTCTCCCATTGACGCGTCATCAGGGAGCAGGCGTCGCTGAACAGCTGCATCAGGTTCATCGACGGCTCGGACTCGTCGACTCGCGGCTGGGCGACCAGGTCGAAGGCCCGGCGCAACGCTTCCCAGGGCCGCTCGCTCTCGGGGCGGGCGGCGAGCGCGGCGGCGACCTCGTGGCCGAACTCGGCCATCTTGCCAAGGACGAGTTCCTCCTTGGTGCCGAAGTACCGGAAGAACGTCGTGCGCGACAGACCCGCCTCGGCGGCGATCTGCTCGACGGTCGTGTTGTCGAAACCCTGCTCGGCGAAGAGCCGGAACGCGACCTCGCTGACCTCGGCCCGCATCGCGGCTCGGGTCCGCTCACGCAGCGACGCGGACGTGGCGCCACGGGCGGATGCAGTCCTGGATGTCTCAGCCATGCCACGAGTGTACACAGGACCGAAGTGGTACTAAGTTCCATCTTGGTCTATCGTTCCTTATGTTGACTTCGTTCCATCGTAGGGATACCTCCATGAGCAAGATCTGGTTCATCACCGGCTCCTCCCGCGGCCTGGGCCGCAAGTTCGCCCAGGCGGCGCTCTCGCGCGGCGACAAGGTCGCGGCGACGGCCCGTGATGCCGACTCCCTGGCAGACCTGGTCGCCGCCTACGGCGACGCGGTTCTGCCGCTGACCCTGGATGTCACGGACAAGGCCGCCGTGACCGCGGCCGTGCGGCGGGCCCACGAGCACTTCGGGCGGCTGGACGCGGTCGTCAACAACGCCGGCAGCGGTGTGTCCGGGATGGTGGAGGAGCTCTCCGAGCACGACGTCCGCGCCCAGTTCGAGACGGACCTGTTCGGCGCCCTGTGGGTGACCCAGGCGGCACTGCCGTACCTGCGCGCTCAGGGCAGCGGTCACCTCGTCATGGTGTCGAGCATGCTCGCCCACACGACCACCTCCCCCACGATGGGCGCCTACACCGCGTCGAAGGCGGCCGTGGAGGGCTTCGCCGACGCCCTGGCCCAGGAAGTCGCCGCCTTCGGCATCAAGGTCACCGTCGTCGAGCCCGGCCCGTTCAAGACCGACCTCGCCGGCTCCGTCGTGCAGGCCGAACCGCTGGCCGCCTACGACGGCCTCCGGGAGGCGGTCATGGCCAACCTCACCGCCACGCCGCAGCCCGCTCCGCACGGTGTCGGCCCGGCGCTGCTGAAGGTCGTCGACGCCGACAACCCCCCGCTGCGCGTTTTCTTCGGCACTCTCCCCCACCAGATCGTCCCGCAGGTCTACGCCGAGCGACTCAAGACCTGGGAGGAATGGGCCGAGCTGTCCGCCGCGGCCGAGACCGGCCAGGGCTGAAGAAGCCCCGACCGGACCGCTGCCGCGCGCCCGCCTTCCGGGTGGTGAACGTGGACACCACCCGGACCTACCTGAACGAGAGCCACGCGAGGACAACGTGGCCCACTCGGAGCACGCAACCGGCGCCGCCGCGCCGGCAAAGCGTGCACAGGCAACTCAAGCAGACACAACAGACCGCCGGTTCCCGGCGTTCGACATCCGGCAGACCTCCGGCCCGTCGTGGGCCCGGAGCCGACACAGGAGCACGACATGAATGAGAAGTGGACCGAGCGGGACATCCCCGGACAGAAGGGCCGGACAGCGGTCATCACCGGTGCCAACACCGGCCTCGGTTTCGAGACCGCCCGGGCTCTCGCGGAACGAGGAGCGTCCGTCGTCCTGGCCGTGCGGGACATCGGCAGGGGCGAGCAGGCGGCCTCCCGGATCCGGGGCACCGCACGGGGCGCCGACGTCACCGTCCAGGAACTGGACCTGTCCTCCCTGGAGTCGGTCCGCGCCGCCTCGGCCGCGCTGCACGCCGAACTTCCGCGGATCGACCTGCTGATCAACAACGCCGGAATCGTGCAACCGCCGAAGAGGACCACGCGGGACGGCTTCGAGCTGCAGTTGGGCACCAACCACCTGGGTCATTTCGCCCTCACCGGGCTGCTGCTGGACCTGCTGTTGCCCGTGCCGGGCTCCCGGGTGGTGACCATCAGCAGCCTCATGGCCAGCACGATCAACTTCGATGACCTGCAGTCGGAGCGTTCATACGACCGGACAGGGGCATACGGGCAGTCCAAGCTCGCCAACCTGATGTTCTCCTACGAGCTGCAACGCCGCCTCGCGCCGCACGGCACCACCGTCTCCCTCGCCGCCCACCCCGGAGTGGCCCGTACCGATGCGCCCACGCGCAACGTCTCTCCCGTGATGCGTCTGGTCTTCACCCTGGTCGCGCCCGCGATAAGCCAGGCACCGGCCATGGCCGCGCTCCCGACACTGCGGGCCGCCACTGACCCCGCCGCCCTGGGGGGCCAGTACTACGGCCCCGACGGGAGGGGCCAGTACAAGGGCCACCCCCAGGTGGTCACCTCCAACGCGGCCTCCTACGACGCGGCCGACCAGCAGCGCCTGTGGACGATCTCCGAAGACCTCACTGACGTGAAGTTCCCCGACCTGGTCAGCTCACCGCACCGTTCCTGACGCCCCTTCAGGAGACGCGCGTGATCCCTCGCAGCACGTGGGGCGTCGGCCGTTCGTCATCCCAGCCACCGTGTCCCTGCTCCGGCCGCGCTCGCGGCTGCCCCTCCTGCTCGCCGTCGTCATCGTCGTCGAGGTCGGGCGCGTCCGGTCGCGGAGTGGCCGCAGGGCGCCGGACGCCGGGGTGGAGGCCCGGAAGTTGTAGCGGCCCGGGCAGTTGAGGTTTTTTGTGCTTGAGCGGGGACAGCTTGGCCACGTCCTCGTCCTTGATGTCGTGGCCCTCGGCGCGGACCTGGGCGACGGCGTCGTCGATGTAGCGGGCCGTCCAGAGCACTACGGCGTTCAGGACCAGGCCGAGCGCGCCGAACTGGTCCTCCATCCCGTCGCGGTACGCCTGGTGGATGGTGCCCTTCTTGCCGTGGCGGATGTCCCGGGCGAGCTTGTGGCGGGCTTCCTGGACGGTGAGCTGCTTGTGCATCTGCCTGCGGTAGGCGTCGTCCATGGGGTCGACGACTGCCAACACCGCCAGGGCGGCCGGCGGGCCGCCGCAGCTGGTCCGGATGCAGGCCATGGCGCTGCCGGACGAGGTGGTGGACGGCCTGTTCATCAGCGGCTCGCGTCGGTATCCCCACCCCGGATTCTCGTCCACGAGCCGCAGCACCAGTGCCCGGATGTCGGCTCCGGCCAGCCGGGCGACCACATTGCCGCGACCGCGCGCCCGACTCACCCGACCACCGGCTCCACTGGTCTCACTGGTCTCACTGGTCTCACTGCTCTCACAGCTCTCACTGCTCTCA
>NZ_BBPM01000046.1:0-18771 GCF_000787775.1 Streptacidiphilus carbonis
GGCAGACACCGAGGACGAGCCCCCGGATGACGCGGCGTCGGCGCCGTGGGCGCCGGAACTGCCGGAGCCCAGCAGCACCCCGGCCACCGCGACCGCCCCGACCGCCACCGCGGCGCCCACGACGACCAGCGTGTTCCGCCGCCGGGAGGAGAAGGAGGGAGAGAAGGCGGCGGAGGAGGACGGCGAGGCGGTCGGCCCGGGCGCCGCCGGGGCCGGCCCCACCACATAGGCGGGCTGCTGCAGGGCCGGGACGGTCGGCGGGGTACGCGGGGAGCCGACCGGGGTGGCCCCCTCGGCGACCCGCCACGGCGGGACTACGGGCGTCGAGGTGGGTACGGGCGTCGCCGGGGCCCCCGGCCCCGGTGCAGGCGTCGCCGCCCCAGCCGCCGCCCCAGCCGCCATCCCGGCGGCCGCCCCACCCACCGTGAACAACTGGACCGTCCCCTGCGGCTGGTCGACCGGCCGGTACGCGACCTGAGGAAGCGTCAGCTGCTGGGCGGCCAGGGCTATCTCCACCCGCTGCACGATCTCCGAACTCAACGCCGCCGACCACGGCGCCAGCACCCGCCGGCTCGCAGCCTGCTCGGCGATCTGCTCCGGATCCGGCCGGGCGGCGGGGTCCTTGTCCAGGCAGGCCCGGACCAGGGCGGCCAACCCGGGATCCGCCTGCCCGACCCGGGCCAGCACCTCCTCCTTGGGCGGTTCGAAAGCGACGCTGTGCAGGACGTCCACGCTGGTGCCGTCGCCGAACGGGCCGTTCCCGGTGACCGAGAAGGCCAGCACCGACCCCAGTGCGAACACGTCGGACGTGGTGGCCACGCTCTGGCCGCGCACCTGCTCGGGCGACATATAGGCCGGGGTGCCGACCTGCTGGCCGGTGGTGGTGATCGAACTGCGGTCGGCGGCCTGCGAGATGCCGAAGTCGATGACCCGGCAGCCGTCCGTCCCCAGCACCACGTTGGAGGGCTTGACGTCCCGGTGCACCACCCCGACCCGCTGCATCGCGGCGAGGGCCTGGGCCAGGTCGCCGGCCAGCCACCAGGCCGCCTCGGCGCCGAGCGGGCCGTACGCGGCCACCGCCTCGGAGAGGTTGAGGCCGGGGATGTAGTCGGTGGCCATCCACAGCAGGTCGCCGTCCAGGCCGGTGCCCAGCAGCACCGCCGCCTGCTCGCCGCTGACCCGCGACAGCGCCTCCGACTCCCGCTCGAAGCGCCGTCGGAAGCCGTCGTCCTCGGCGTACTCGGGGCGGATCACCTTGACCGCGGCCAGCCCGGGGCCGCCGTCGAGCGGGCGGCCCAGGTAGATCCGGCCCATCCCGCCGCCGCCCAGCGCGGCGAGCACCGCGTACGGACCCACCCGGCGCGGGTCGACGGCCCGCAGCGGGGAGGCTCCCAGCCGGTCCAGCCCGGTCCCGGCGAAGACGCGCGGATCCGACAGGTCATCGTTCTGCTGCGACATGGTGCGGACTCGACTTCCCCGTTGCGGATACGACCGTATGACGAAAGGTGCAGAGGGGAGATTACCGCTCCACTGTTACGGCCGGGACGGACACCTGCTACTTCACAGCCACGACGACCGGAGTCCACGCCTGGAGTCCACGACCGCGGGCCGCGGACCCTTCCGCCGGCCTCAGCCGACCACCAGCCGGACCACCACCGCCTGCGGCGCGCGCGGCAGCTCCACGGCGAGCTCGCCGCGTGCGTCGTCCCAGCTCACCACAGTGTCCGCAGCGGCCGGGTGCAGCACCTGGACCCGGGCGCCGAGCCCGCGCAGATGGGGCAGGGCGAGGGTGCGGACACGGTCCTCCGGGCCGGGTGTCCGTGCGGCCCCGGCCGCGGGGCGGCGCCACACCGTCAGGCAGTCGGCGGTCACACCGTGCAGGCCGAGGGCGATCCAGTCGTCCTCCCAGCCCGGCAGGCCCAGCGGCCAGAACGGGCGGCTCCCGGGCAGTTCGGCCCGGACCGCCTTGTAGGCCGCGACGCCCTGGGCCACCAGCTCCTGCTGACGGTCCGTCATCCGATCCAGGAAGCCGGAGAGATGGACCCGGCCGAGCATCGCCCCGGCCAGCACGAAGGAGATCTCGTCCTCGGTGAACTCCGGCTGCGGGTAGGCCCAGACCGCGCACTGCTCGGGCGTGACCGCGGTGGGGCCGGCCGCCGCGATCGGCGGGTAGCAGAGGTAGTTCTCCTGGTCGCTGGTGGACTGCAGCTGGGTGCGCGCCAGTTGGGCGTAGTCCATGCGCAGTCCGCCGGAGCCGCAGTTCTCCAGCACCAGGCCGGGGTGGCGGTCCAGCACCGAGTCCAGCCAGGCCAGATGGGCCCGGTGGTGGCCCAGCAGCCCCGCGCCCGGGGACCCGCCGCCGGTATCGGTGCCGGGGCCGGCGTTGATGTTGTAGTCCAGCTTGAGGTAGCCCACGCCCCAGTCTCCGACGATCCGGTCCACCACCGCGTCCAGGTGAGCCCGAGCGGCGGGGTGGCGCAGGTCCAGGTGGTGCCGTCCGTGCTCGGTGACCCGGACGCCGCCACGCTGGAAGAACGCCTCGTCCGGCAGTGAGCGGGCGATCGGACTGCGCACCCCGACCACCTCGGGCTCCAGCCACAGCCCCGGCACCATCCCGTTCGACCGGATCTCGTCCAGGACCAGCCGCAGGCCGCCGGGGAACCGGCGCTCGGCCGCCTCCCAGGCGCCGACCGAGTCCCACCAGCCCCGGGCGTCGTCGTCGTACCAGCCCGCGTCGATGACGAAGTACTCGGCGCCGGCCCGGGCCGCCGCCGCGACCAGCGGCAGCAGCCGCTCGGTGCTGGGGTCGCCCATCAGGGTGTTCATGTAGTCGTTGTAGACCACCGGCAGGGCGTGCAGGTCCCGGTGCGGACGGCGCAGCAGCCGGCGGTACTCGGTGAGCACCCCGAAGACGGCGTCCGGGCCGCCGGTGGGCGCCACCGCCAGGGCGGCGGGGACGCTCTCGAACTCCTCGCCGGGCGCGAGCAGGCAGCTCCACTGGTGCCGGGCGTCGTCCGGTCCGGCGAGGACCAGGTAGCCGCTGCGGCGGCGCTCGCCGACCTCGTAGCGCCAGCCGGCGCTGGACTCCACCTGCCAGGCCCAGGCGCGGCCGGTCCCCCGCTCCGCCAGCACGCCCACGGGAAGGCTGCCGGCGGTGGACCAGCTCCCCCGGGAGAAGCGCTCGAAGCAGCCGCGGCCGTCGTGGCCGCCGGCCGAGCGGTCCAGGTCGACCAGCTGCTCACGCAACGGCGCCCGCTGCCAGCGAAGTTCGGCCAGCCAGTCATTGTCGGCCCAGTACAGGTCGAGATCGGCGGGGGCACCCAGGCCGCCCAGGGTGAGGGTGCTGACGGACTCGATCCGCAGCGCGGTCTCCCCCCCGTTGCGCAGCCGCACGCGTGAGCGAAGCACCGGCAGGTCGGCCCTGGTGCTCAGCTCCACCTGCGCCTCCAGTCCGCTGACCGGGTCGTCGAGCCGCACCCGCAGCCGGTCCCAGCCGTCCCGGTGGTCCAGCAGATGGCTGCGGTGGCGCATGCGTGCGCCGATGGCGGTGTCGACCGACCGCGCACCCGACCAGTCGCGTCCGTGACCGGTGGCGACCACCTCCACCAGCGGGACCAGGTCCTCCCACTCCTCCCCGGGCGCGCCGAGGCGGACACGGCCGCCCTCGGACAGCAGCTGGACCCCGAGCGCCTCGTGCGACCAGAGGACGGACCTCTCCCCCGTGCGAGCAACAGTTGTCAACGCGTGTTCTCCTTGCGTGCGTTCAGGGCGGTCCGGGAGGCGTCCGCGCCTCGGTATGTGACCGCTAACAATCTTGACTCGCCGAAGGTCACCAATACAAGAGCCGAGGCCTCGACGACGACGGCGGAGCGGCCGCGTACATCGAACCGCAACCAACGGAATCGGCCGCTGCTTTCGCGATCCCTCCAGGTCAGCACCCTGAGCGCCAACCGGGGCCAAAACTGGTGACGTCCGGACTATTGACTGCCATCTTCTGTTACCGATAACTATGTGCCTACGTCACGGCGATGTTAACGCACACATCAACTCCCCCCGCGGCCCCGGCCGCCAGGGGAACATCTCGTGCCAGGCCGCAGGGAGTAGGCATTGTGACCACCGACAGCCCAGGTCTCGTCACCGAGGGACCATCACTGACGAAGCAGCAGGCACCAGCCCCCACAGCGCCCGCTCCGAGCCGGCGGCCACGGCGGATCCGCGCGACCGTGGAGGCGTACCTGCTGATCGGCCCCAGCCTGGCGGGTTTCCTGCTGTTCCTGGTGGTGCCCATCATCGGGGTGTTCGCGCTCAGCCTGTTCAGCTGGGACCTGGTCGGCACCCCGCAGTTCGTCGGACTCGCCAACTACCGCCGGCTGGCCGGGGACGGGGCGGCCTGGACGGCGGTCGGCAACACCGTCTACTACGTGGCGCTGAACATCCCGGCGCAGACCGTGCTGGCGCTGCTGCTGGCGCTGGCGCTGAACCGGAAGATGCGCGGCGGCAAGGTGTTCCGGGTGCTGTTCGTGCTCCCCTGGATGGCGATGCCGGTGGCTCTGGGCATCATCTGGACCTGGGCCTTCGACCCCCGGCACGGCGCGGTCAACCACCTGCTGTCGCTGGTCGGCATCGCCGGCCCGAACTGGCTGACCTCGACCACCTGGGCGATGCCGGTGATCGCCTCGGTGAACGTCTGGCAGTACACCGGCTACACCATGCTGTTCCTGCTCGCCGGGCTGCAGGCGATACCCGAGCAGATCTACGAGGCGGCGGCGGTCGACGGGGTCAGCGCGGTGCAGCGGTTCTTCAAGATCACCCTGCCGCTGCTGCGGCCGTCGATGTTCTTCGTGCTGATCACCAATGTCATCGGCTCGTTCCAGCTCTTCGACACCGTGTTCGTGATGACCCAGGGCGGCCCGGGGACCTCCACCACCACCCTGAACTACTACATCTACCAGCAGGCCTTCCAGCTCTTCCACGCGGGCTACGCGGCGACCCTCGCCATCGTGCTGTTCGCCATGATCCTGCTGGTGACGGCCGGCCAGTTCCTGTACTTCCGCAAGCGCACCGTCTACGACTTCAGCTGAGGAACCATCACCATGACTGGCACCGCCGTACGTAGGACGCTGCTCTACGCCGCCCTCCTGGTCGGCGCGCTGATCTCGGTCGCGCCCTACCTGATGACCCTGAACGCCTCCTTCAAGACCACCCAGGGGATGTTCTCCACCCAGGCGTGGACCCCGGCCCACCCGGCCACCTTCTCCAACTTCGCCTCGCTGTGGTCGCAGTACGACATGTCCGGCTTCATGGTGCACACGCTGATCGTGTCGGTGGCCATCACCGTCGGGCAGGTGCTGTTCTGCTCGCTCAGCGCCTACGCCTTCGCCCGGATGGAGTTCCCCGGCCGCGACCTGCTGTTCTGGGCCTTCGTGGCGACCATGATGGTCCCTCAGATCGTGACCCTGGTCCCGCTGTTCCTCATCATGAGCCACTTCCAGCTGACCGACACCTACCGGGCGCTGATCCTGCCCTACGTGTTCGGCACCCCGTACGGGATCTTCCTGGTGCGCCAGTACTTCCGCACCATCCCGCCGGACCTGGAAGCGGCCGCGCGCATCGACGGCGCCGGTACCTGGACCATCCTGTGGCGGATCATCCTGCCGCTGAGCCGTCCGATCCTGGCGACGCTCGCCACCGTCACCTTCGTCAACAGCTGGAACAACCTGCTCTGGCCGCTGATGGCGACCAGCAGCGAGCGCACCACGGTGATCACCGTCGGCATCTCGGCACTCCAGGGCCAGTACGCCTCCCAGCTCAACATCGTGCTGACCGCCGCCGCTGTCGCGCTGCTGCCGCTGATCGCCGTGTTCCTGGTGTTCCAGCGCCACATCGTCCGGTCGATCGCCCTCACCGGGCTCAAGTAGCGCCCCCGAACCGTCCCCTCACCCTCCCCTGCACCTCCCCACAGAGAAGTGGATGCCCCATGCTCAAGCTCACCACCAGGAGATTCGCCGCCACGGCCGCCTGCGCCGCGCTGGTCGGCCTGACCGCGGCATGCGGCGGCAGCGGTTCGGCGAAGGCCGGCGGTACCGTCACCCTCACCTACATGATCTGGCAGGACTCGGAGAAGGCCGCCTACCAGGCGTCCATCAACGAGTTCGAGAAGGCGCACCCCTCCATCAAGGTGAACCTGGAACTCGTCGCCTGGGCCCAGTACTGGAGCAAGCTGCAGACCGGCGCCGCATCCCGCAACATGCCCGACGTGTTCTGGGACCACCTGGCCTACCTGCCGCAGCTGGCCAAGGAGGGCATCGTCACCGACCTCACCAGCAAGATCAAGGCCGCCAACCTGGACACCGGCGTCTACAGCCCCAAGCTGCTGGCCCAGTGGCAGTCCGGCACCGTCACCTACGGCCTGCCCAAGGACTGGGACACCATCGCCACCATCTACAACAAGAGCATGCTGGCCAAGGCGGGCCTGACCGCCGACCAGATGAACCACCTCAGCTGGGACCCCGCCACCGGCGGCAGCTTCGTCGCCGCGCTGCAGAAGCTCACCGTCGACGCCAACGGCAAGCATCCGAACCAGCCCGGTTTCGACGCCAAGCACGTCAAGACCTACGGCATCGCCCTGGAGGCCCCCAACGGCCAGCAGGACTGGTGGGACTTCGGCCTGCAGAACGGCTGCAAGCTCCAGGACAAGGCCTACGGCAAGTGGACCGTGAACACCCCGGCCTGCGTCCAGGCGATCCAGTTCGAGCAGGACCTGCGCGACAAGTGGCACGTCGCCGCGCCCGGCTCGGAGACCAACACGCCCAACGCCGCCTCGCTGCCGCAGATCCTCGCCAAGGGCGACGCCGCGACCACCTTCGACGGCGACTGGGACCTGACCTCCTTCGAGTCGGCGATGCCCGCCGGCAGCTGGGGCGTCTCCGCGCTGCCCAGCGGCCCGGCCGGCACCGGCACGGTGTTCAACGGCCTCAGCGACGCGGTCTACGCCCACACCAAGCACCCGGCCGAGGCCTGGGAGCTGGAGCAGTGGCTCGCCTCCCCCGCCTCGGAGAAGCTGGTCGCCGACAGCGGCACCGTCTGGCCCGGCATACCCACCCTGAACGACGGCTTCGCCGCCGCCTGGAAGGCGAAGGGGGTCGACGTCACCGCGTTCAGGACCGGCTCCGAGGGCACCACCATGGGCTACCCGCTGACCACCTCCAACACCACCTTCAACACCATCGTGCTGCAGGACTTCAACCAGGTCTGGTTGGGCCAGATGACCCCGCAGGCGGCCGCCGACGACGTCAACAGCAAGTCCAACGCCGCCATCACCAGCGACAACTAGCCTCCCGGGCCGGC
Source organism: Streptacidiphilus carbonis (assembly GCF_000787775.1). Lineage (GTDB taxonomy): Bacteria > Actinomycetota > Actinomycetes > Streptomycetales > Streptomycetaceae > Streptacidiphilus > Streptacidiphilus carbonis. The sequence continues at coordinate 7,348 of NZ_BBPM01000046.1, forward strand.
CCCGGGCCGCAGGAGCACCCTCTGTATGCACACCGGCGACCTGGCCTGCGAATTGACACCGCGGGCCGGCGCTTCCGAGAATGACCCAATGACTGGGAGCGGTAACAGGATGAGCACGGACACTCCCGCCGCGGCACCGGGCACCCGGCCGGCAGCGGCGGCCGGCGCCCAGGCCACCAGCATCTGGGAGGTGGCCCGGGTCGCCGGGGTCTCGCACCAGACCGTCTCCCGGGTCATCAACGGCAAGCCGCACGTCAAGGACTCCACCAGGGCCCTGGTCCTGCGGACCATCGAGGAACTGGGCTTCACTCCCAACCGCAGCGCCCAGGCGCTGGCCGGGGGGCGGCCCAGGTCGGTCACCGTGCTCACGGTCGACACCGCGCTCTACGGCTGCGCCGCCGCGCTGCGCGGGATCGAGGAGGAGGCCAGGGCAGCCGGGTTCACCGTGGGCATCAGCGTGCTGGAGCCGGACGCGGCCACCGGCACCCAGGACGTCATCGAGCGCCTCGGGCGGCCCGGCGCGCCGGCCGTGGTGATCGCGTTCGAGACGGTCGGGGCCCGGGTGCTGGAGGCGCTGCCCGCGGACCACCCGGTGGTGGGCCTGATGGAGCGGCCGGACAGCGGCCAGCAGCACACCGGACGGCCGCAGGTGTGGATCGACGACCGGGGCGCCGCCGCCCACGCCACCCGCTACCTGCTCAGCCTGGGCCACCGCACCGTGCACCACCTGTCCATCCCCTCCTCCAGCAGTCAGCTGACCCAGCGCACCCACGGCTGGCAGGACGCGCTGCGCTCCGCCGGGCGCCCGGTGCCGACCCTGCTGGACGCCGGCTGGACCCCGCGGTCCGGCTACCTCGCCGCCAGGGCGCTGCTGGTCGACCCCAGCGTCACCGCCATCCTCTGCGGCAACGACGACGTCGCCCTCGGCGTGCTCCGGGCGGCCCGCGAGGCCGGCCGGGACGTCCCCGGGGACCTCAGCGTCATCGGTTTCGACGACGCTCCGCAGTCCGCCTACCTGGCCCCCTCGCTGACCACGGTCCGGCTGGACTTCGAGGGCCTGGGCCGGTCCGCGTTCGGCCTGCTGCACGCCCTGCTCGACCCGGACTCGGCGCCCGCACCGGGGTTGTGGGCCGAGCCCGAACTGGTCGTCCGCGAGAGCAGCGGGCCGGCACCGCGCTGAAGCCGCTTCCCACGGGACTTCGGCTGCGGACCGTAGTCGGCTTGTCGCGCAGTTCCCCGCACCCCCAGGGGTCTGCAACTGGGCCAGTTGCACAAGCCAGGGGCGCGGGGAACTGCGCGACAGGCCAGGCAGACGCCGCAGTCGAGTTCCGTCAGCAACCACCCTCGCACTCACGGTTCAGCCGCCCCTGGCTGCCCGTGCGGGCCCTGACCTGCCGTCACTCTGTTACCGGTCACGGATTGTGGCCGCCGACCGCACTCAGCGCCCACCCCACCCAGGATCCACCTCACCCAGTTGGAGCGATCCCGTCATGAGATTCGCAGGCGCGACCACGCGCTTGGCCTCCGCGCTGCTTCTGCTCGCGGCCGCCGCCGGGGCAAGTGCCGCATCCGTCCAGACCGCCTCGGCGGCCACCTCCACCCTCACCGTCAACCTGGGCAGCAGTACCGGCCCGGTCCTGCACGGCGCCAACGGCGCGCTGTACGGGCTGTCCGACGCGGGCGTTCCCAGCGACAACCTGCTCGCGCCGCTGGCGCCGACCACCATCGCCCAGAAGGCGCCCGGCGGCACCCAGCACCCCAACGGCGACGCCGCCAAGGTGGCGGGCACCTTCGTCAAGGACTCCAGCAGCGGCAAGGTCCTGATCTACATGCAGGACTACTACTCGGACTGGCCGTACCAGACCACCACGCTCTCCTCGTACCTCTCAGTGGTCGACACCATCGCCGCCACGGTGGTGGCCAGCCCGCAGCACTCCTCCTTCGAGTACGTCCCGGTGAACGAGCCGGACGGGATCTGGTTCGGGCTGGGAACCTCCGACACCGCCACCTACGACACCAACCGGGACACCTTCTTCACCTGGTGGGACGCGATCTACGCGGAGATCAGGAAGGACGACCCCACCGCGAAGATCGTCGGCCCCAACGAGTCGGGCTTCGACACCCGCTTCCTTCCCGACTTCCTGGCGCACGCCAAGAGCGCCGGCACCCTGCCCGACATGATGAGCTGGCACGAGCTGTCGTCCAGCTCCACGGCGAACTTCGCGAGTCACTACAGCACCTACCGCGCCGAGGAGACCGCCGCCGGGGTCAGCGCCCTGCCCATCGACATCGACGAGTACGGCGACCGCCGCGACCTGTCGGTGCCGGGCCAACTGGTGCAGTGGATAGCGGCATTCGAGAAGGCCAAGGTCTACGGCGACCTGGCCTACTGGGACATCGCCGGCAACTACGACGACCTGACCACCGGTCAGAACACGCCCACCGGCGCCTACTGGCTCTACGACTGGTACGCGCGGATGTCCGGGAACACGGTGTCGGTCACCCCGCCGTCGCCGAACACCACGGACACCCTGCAGGGCGTGGCCTCCTACGACACCGCCAAGGACCAGGCCCAGATCGTGCTCGGCGGCTCCTCGGGGGCGGCCGACGTGGTCGTGAACGGGATCTCGTCCGGTGTCTTCGGATCCAAGGTCGCCGCAACGGTCGAGGAGACCGACTGGTCCGGCTACACCGGCGCCGGCGCGGCACCGAAGGTGGTCTCGCGGACCGTCTACCCGACCTCGTCCGGCAGCATCACCGTGCCGCTGACCGGCCTGAAGGCCATGTCGGCGTACCGGATCGTGCTCACCCCCTCCAACGTCACCACCGCGACCGCGGCCAACGCCCCGTACAGCGCCTCCTACGAGGCGGAGAGCGCTGCGATCACCGACGGCGTCGTCTCCACCCAGGGCACGGTCAGCAACGCCAACGGCTATGCCACCTCCGGCACCCAGGACGTCGGCTCACTGAACGCCTCCGACAGTGCGGTCACCTTCACCGTCACCGCGCCGACGACCGGCTCCTACAACCTCGGCATCTACTACGGCAACCAGACCGGCACCCATGCGCAGCAGGCGCTGAGCGTGGACGGCACCGCCTCCCAGCTGGTGGACTACCCCGCCACGCTCAACTGGCTGTGGCGCAATCGCAAGGACGTGACCCTCACCCTCTCGGCGGGCACCCACACCATCACCCTGGCCAAGTCCAACGCGACCCTGGGCACCGCGATCGGGCAGGTGACCCTCGACAAGATCGACCTGACCGCGTCCTCCTCGGCGGCGACCGTCTACGAGTCGGCACTCGGCCGCACCAGCGGGACCGTCGGCTACAACTACACCGCCTCCGACGGCACCGGTGAGGGCCGGGCCGTGCTCTCCTCCGGCGCCGCCTCCACCGCCGACGTGTACGCGCCGAGCGACGGCTACTACACCACCACCGTCCGCTACGCGACCAGCGGTTCGCTGACCCTGACCGCCAACGGGAACACCGTCACCGGCGGCACCCTGCCCTCCACCTCGGGCGCGATGTCGACCGCGACGGTCAGCCTCTACCTGCAGGCCGGGATGAACCCGGTGACGGTGACCGCCAACGGGCCCGCGTCGGTGGAGAACGTCTCCGTCGCCACGGCACCGAGTACCAGCGGCATCACCACCTACCAGGCCGAGAGCTCCGCCAACACCCTCGGCGGCACCGCCGTGGTCACCGCCAACAGCTGGGCCTCCGGCAGCAGTTACGTCGGCTACATCGGCAACGGCGCCGCCAACACCCTCACGTTCAACGGCGTCACCGCCGCCACCGCGGGCACCTACATGCTGGCCGTCCACTACGCCAACGACGACACCTCGGGCTCGGGGAACTACAACACCAACATCGAGTCCCGCACCGCCTCGGTCTCCGTCGACGGCGGCACGGCCACCACGGCGGTGTTCGCCAACACCTTCAGCTGGAACCAGTTCAACACCGTCGACATCCCGGTGACCCTGGCCGCCGGCAGCAACACCATCACCTTCGGCAACTCCTCCGCCTACGCCCCCGACATCGACTCCATCCAGCTCGCCAAGCAGTGACGCCTGCTTGACCCTCCGTCAGCCAGTCGGCCCGGGGCACTGCGTGTGCCCCGGGCCTCTGCCGGTCCCACTCCCACCGGAGGGGCGCGCGTCGGCGCGGAGCATCTTCGACTTCGACCTCACCCGGCCGACCCTGCTCCTGATCGGCAACGAGACCACCGGCCTGAGCGCCGCCTGGCGGGGGCTCTGCGACCATGTCGTCAGCATCCCCATGAGTGGCAGCGCCAGTTCCCTCAACGCGGCCAACGCCGCGACGGCCGTACTGTACGAGGCGTCGAGGCAGCGCATCGCCGCAGCCGCGCGGCAGCCGGTGGGCTGACTGCGACGGACCGGGCGTCAGCCCCGCAGAGCGAGCCACTCCTGGAGTTCGACCAGGTTCCCTGCCGGGTCCTTGAGGTGGGCGACGCGCATACGGTCCGTCATCGGCGCGGGGCCCTGGACCAGTACCGCTCCGCGTGCTCCGATCTCCTCGCAGTAGCGGTCGATGCCGTCCACCCGCAGGACGACGAGCGACCGGCTACCGGTCGGCTCGTCGACGAGCTCGCCCAGCACCTGCGCCATCTGCGCACGGTCCTGCAGGGCCACCCCCGCTCCGCCGCCGTCGGGGGTGAACTTGGCGTACGGGCCGTCCTCCGCGTCGAACTGCGGCTTCAGCCCCAGCACATCCCGATAGAAGCGGTAGCAGCGGGGGAAGTCCGTGACGAGAAGCCGGACCTGGGCGAGTTCCATCGACGACCCTTCGTAGAGCGGCGGCGCAGGTATACGACCCTGCCAACCTACCGAGACCGTCCGTCCGGGAACATCCGATCCGGCCCCGCAGCCGCCCCCACCCCGCCGCCCCGGCCGCGAACGGCGGCGCTAGCGGGTCCGCTCCGCGGTGTAGCGGTCCTCCCTGGTCACCACCAGGGCTGTGGTCGCGGCCGTCGCGTTGCGTTGCGGCGTCCTGTGCTGCGGCTTGTGCCAGGGCCGGTGCACGGGTGCCGCGTTGGCCCGTTCCAGTGCGGTGGCGGTGGTCGCCGCCGGACCGAGGACGACCGCTGCGGCCACTCCGGCCACCAGCCACGGCCTGCTGGTGAACCAGCCGCGCAGCCCGCTGACCTTGATCTCCGTGTCGTTCATGTGCCCCTCCTCGACCGCTGACTCCCTCTCCCGACACACCTGACTCTCACCTGAGGTTCTGGAGATCAGCTGTGGCTTCCCTCTACTCCTGATGAGAACGGTCCGCCATCAGGCTGTCCCCGATGAAGGTGAGAGTGAGTTCGTCGAGGTTGTGCATCTCGGTCTCCGGGACATCGCGGAGCGGCCCCTGTCCGGTGAGGACGGCCATCCCGTGGACGGCGCCCCACACCGGGTACTCGATTCCGGCCCGGCGCCGGACGTCGATCACGCCTGCGTCGACCAACTCGTCCAGCGCGGAACGGAGTTGGCCCAGCGGGGTCCGGTCAGGACCGGCACCGCCGCCGGGGGTGACATAGGCGTGCTGCTGGGGCAGGGCGTAGGCGGTGGCGAACAGTCCCGGCTCGTCGCGGGCGAACTGCAGGTAGGCGGTGCCGATGGCACGGAGTCGCTGCGCCGCCGCCATGGGGTCGCCACGCCTGCCCCGGACCCGGCCGACTCCGGCGGCCATCCGGTCGCCGAGCTCGCTCATCGCCGCAGTGCAGACGGCGGCGAGGAGTTCGTCGCGGTCGGCGAAGTGGCGGTAGGCGGCGTTGGGCGCGACACCCACGATCCGAGTGGCCTCCCGCAGCACCACGGCGTCGGGGCCGCCGGACCGCGCCAGCTCGACCCCGGCGGCGATCAGGCCCTCCCGGACGACGCCGCGGGGGCGTCGTCCCTTCGGCGGGGACGTTTCCGCAGCTGATCGGCCGGTGGTCACGCGATCACGATAGCAAAGTGGACACCGTCCACAACACGAGCTAATGTGGACAGCGTCCACTAATCTGTCGGACCCATGGGAGCCGTCATGCCCGGAATGACCCAACTGCTCCAGCACAACGAGCAGTTCGCCCGCGACTACAACCCGGTGCCGCTCGGGCCGCCCACCGCGGAGGTGCTCGTACTCACCTGCCTCGACCACCGAATCGACCCCGCCCGGATGCTCGGGCTCCACCCCGGAAGCGCTCCGGTCATCCGCAACGCCGGCGGGCGGGTGACCACCGCCGTGATCGACGACATCGCCTACCTCGCCTTCCTGGGCGACACATTGTTCGGCCCGTTCGACGAGCTCTTCGAGGTCGTGGTCATCCACCACACCCAGTGCGGAACAGGCTTCCTGGACGATCCGGACTTCCGTCACCAGGCAGCCCGGGCGACGGACACGTCCGAGGCCGCCCTGGAAGCCGCCGCAGTCGCGGACCCGGCGGCCACCGTCGCCGCCGACGTCGAACTCCTGCTCGCCTCACCCCGCCTCTCCCCCAAGGTCAGCGTCTCCGGCCACGTCCTGGACATCGACACCGGACGGGTCACCACCGTGCTCGGCACCCGACAGCCCCAGCCCGCTCGATGAGGAAAAGGGATCACTCGCCCCGGTAGAGCCGCTCCAGGTCCACCAGGATCACGTCGCCCCTGCTCCCGGCCTGCCGCAGCTCGGCACTGAAGCCCCCGCCGCCCCGCCCGCGCGCATCCAGCGGGCCTCCGGCGGGGGTGGTGGTGTCGCGCGGGCCCGTGGACGAGATATCTTGATGTCGAGAAACGTTGGAGACGTGAATCGGAGTAGCGGTGACTGACTCGACCATCATCTATACGCACACTGACGAGGCCCCGGCCCTGGCGACGTACTCGTTCCTGCCGGTGGTCCAGGCGTACGCCTCGACGGCGGGCGTCAAGGTGGAGACGCGCGACATCTCGCTGGCCGGGCGCATCATCGCCAGCTTCCCCGAGCGTCTGGAGGAGGGTCAGCGCATCTCGGACGCGCTGGCCGAGCTGGGCCTGCTCGCCAAGACCCCCGGCGCCAACATCATCAAGCTGCCGAACATCTCGGCCTCCGTGCCGCAGCTGAAGGCCGCGATCGCCGAGCTGCAGGCCCAGGGCTACGCCCTGCCGAACTACCCGGACGACCCGCAGACCGACGAGGACCGCGACGTCCGCACCCGCTACGACAAGGTCAAGGGCAGCGCCGTGAACCCGGTGCTGCGCGAGGGCAACTCCGACCGACGCGCCCCCGCCTCGGTGAAGAACTACGCCAAGGCGCACCCGCACCGCATGGGCGCCTGGACCACCGAGTCCAGGACCAATGTCGCGCACATGGACGCCAACGACTTCCGCTCCACCGAGAAGTCCGCGGTGATCGCCGCCGACGGCACCCTGCGCATCGAGCTGGTCGGCACCGACGGCTCCGTCAAGGTGCTGCGCGAGTCGGTGCCGGTGCTGGCCGGCGAGGTCGTGGACGCGTCGGTGATGCACGTGGCCGCGCTGCGCGAGTTCTTCACCGCCCAGGTCGCCCGGGCCAAGGCCGAGGGCGTGCTGTTCTCGGTGCACCTCAAGGCCACCATGATGAAGGTCTCCGACCCGATCATCTTCGGCCACGTGGTCCGTGCCTTCTTCCCCAAGACCTTCGCCCAGTACGGCGCGGTCCTGGCCACGGCCGGCCTGAGCCCCAACGACGGCCTCGGCGGCATCCTGAAGGGCCTGGACGGCCTGCCCGAGGGAGCTGCGATCAAGGCCTCCTTCGACGCCGAGCTCGCCGAGGGCCCGGCCCTGGCGATGGTCGACTCCGACAAGGGCATCACCAACCTGCACGTCCCCAGCGACGTCATCGTGGACGCCTCCATGCCCGCGATGATCCGCACCTCCGGCCACATGTGGGGGCCGGACGGCAACGAGGCGGACACCCTCGCCGTCATCCCCGACAGCAGCTACGCGGGCGTCTACCAGGTGGTCATCGACGACTGCCGGGCCCACGGCGCCTTCGACCCGTCGACCATGGGTTCGGTGCCCAACGTCGGCCTGATGGCGCAGGCGGCCGAGGAGTACGGCAGCCATGACAAGACCTTCGAGATCCCGGTCGAGGGCACCGTCCGCGTGGTCGACGCCTCCGGCGCCACCGTGCTGGAGCAGCCGGTCGGCACCGGCGACATCTTCCGGATGTGCCAGACCAAGGACGTGCCGATCCGTGACTGGGTCAAGCTGGCCGTCACCCGCGCCCGCGCCACCGGCTCGCCCGCGGTGTTCTGGCTGGACGAGGGCCGCGCCCACGACGCCAACCTGATCGCCAAGGTCAAGGCCTACCTCCCGGAGCACGACACCACCGGGCTGCAGATCGAGATCCTCACCCCGGAGCAGGCCACCGCGTTCTCGCTGGAGCGGATCCGCCGCGGCGAGGACACCATCTCGGTCACCGGCAACGTGCTGCGCGACTACCTGACCGACCTGTTCCCGATCCTGGAGCTGGGCACCAGCGCCAAGATGCTCTCGGTGGTCCCGCTGATCCACGGCGGCGGCCTGTTCGAGACCGGCGCGGGCGGCTCCGCCCCCAAGCACGTGCAGCAGCTGCTCAAGGAGAACTACCTGCGCTGGGACAGCCTGGGCGAGTTCTTCGCGCTGGCGGCCAGCTTCGAGCACCTGGCCGTGAGCACGGACAACGCGCGGGCCCAGGTCCTCGCCGACACCCTGGACCGGGCCACCGGCACCTTCCTGGAGCAGGACAAGTCGCCCAGCCGCCGCCTGGGCGGCATCGACAACCGCGGCAGCCACTTCTACCTGGCGCTGTACTGGGCCCAGGAGCTGGCGGCGCAGACCGAGGACGCCCAGCTGGCCGAGGCCTTCGCGGCCCTCGCCAAGACGCTGACCGAGCAGGAGCAGGCCATCGTCGACGAGCTGATCGCGGTCCAGGGCTCCCCGGTCGAGATCGGCGGCTACTACCAGCCCGACCCGGCCAAGGCATCGACCGTGATGCGCCCCTCGGCGACCTTCAACGAGGCCCTCGCCACCCTCGGCTGACGCTGGATCAGAAATACGCCGGCAGGTCCCCGGGTCGATCTCGACCCGGGGACCTGCCGCGTTCCGGCGTCAGCGGCGCACGCGGACGCCGTCCAGGGCGATGTCGAGGACCCGGTCGCGCTGGTCCGCGTCCAGGAAGGCGGCCGAGGTGATGCCGGAGACCATCCGCAGCAGGTCGTCGAAGCTCATGTCGGCCCTGGCCTCGCCGGCCTGCTGGGCTCGGCGCAGCAGCGGGCCGCCGGACTCGTAGAGGGAGTCGCGGCAGGCCAGGAAGATGTCCGACTCGCCGTTGAGCGCGTCGCGGACGGCCTTCTTGGTGATGGTGTAGTCCACGAAGCGGCGCAGCCAGGTGGTCAGGGCCTGCCACGGCGGGTCGCCGGCCAGGTCCGCCGCCACCTTGCCGAGGGCGTTGACCTCCTCGGCGTAGACGCTCTCGAAGAGGTGTCTACGGGTGGGGAAGTTGCGGTAGAGGGTGCCGATGCCGACGCCCGCGCGCCGGGCGATGTCCTCCAGCGAGGCGTCCGCCCCGTTCTCGGCGAAGGCCTCCCTGGCCGCCGCCAGCAGCGCGTCGAAGTTGCGTGCGGCGTCCGCGCGGCGTGGGCGCTGCACCACGATGATCTCTCCCACCGTGGCTGTCGCCGACGACTCCGCCATTGCGCTCTCCCTCGTGGATTCCGGCCCTTGGATTTCCGGCTCGTGGATTCCGGACTTGAACCGGAGGTATGCCTCCGCTATGGTGGAGGCATACCTCCACTTTAGCAGTCGAGGCATCGGTCCACACCGAGGCGGACCCCCACACCCTTCCAGCGGCCCCTGCGGGACCGCTCCCCGTCATGCCCCAACGCCGTTCGCTCCCAGAGCTCCAAGAGAGAAACCAATATGAACCGGACGTCCAATCGGCTCACCTTCGCGGTCCTCGCGACCGGGGCCGGCGTCTTCTCGATGCTGCAGTCACTGATAGCCCCGGCCCTGCCCACCGTCCAGCACGCCATGCACACCTCGCAGTCCACAGTGACCTGGGTGATGACCGCCTACCTGCTGTCCGCCTCCGTCTTCACACCCATCCTGGGACGCGTCGGCGACCTCGTCGGCAAGAAGCGCACCCTGGTCGCGGTACTGGTGGCGCTGGTGCTCGGCTGCCTGCTGGCGGCGCTGGCGCCCGACATCACCGTGCTGATCGTCGCCCGGGTGGTCCAGGGCATCGGCGGCGCACTGTTCCCGCTCTCCTTCGGCATCATCAGGGACGAGTTCCCGGCCACCCGGGTCTCCCCCAGCATCAGCAACCTCTCCGCGGTGATCGCCGCGGGCGGCGGCTTCGGCATCGTGCTGGCCGGGCCCATCGTCGGCGCACTGGACTACCGCTGGCTGTTCTGGCTGCCGGTCGGCGTGGTGGCGCTGGCCGCGCTCGCCGCACTGCGCTGGATCCCCGAGTCGCCCACCCGGAGCGAGGGCAGCGTCAACTGGCTCGGCGCCGGGCTGCTCTCGGCCTGGCTGGTCGCCCTGCTGCTCCCCATCAGCCAGGCATCCAGCTGGGGCTGGGGCTCGCTGCGGGTGAACCTGCTGCTGGTGGCCGCGGTAACACTGTTCGCCCTGTGGCTGCGCTCCGAGGGCCGCTCCGCCAGCCCGCTGATCGACCTCAAGGTGATGCGGCTGCCCGCAGTGTGGACCACCAACACCACCGCGCTGCTCTTCGGCGCGGGGATGTACGCGGTCTGGTCCTTCCTGCCCGGCTTCGCGCAGACCCCCTCCTCGGCCGGCTACGGCTTCGGCTCCAGCGTCACCGGCGCCGGACTGCTGATGCTGCCGATGCTGGTGGCGATGTTCGGCTCCGGCGTGCTCAGCGGGCGACTGCAGCCGATCGTCGGAGCCAAGGCCCTGCTGGTCACCGGTTCCGCGTTCGGGGCTGCGGCCTGCGCCATCCTCGCCGCCTGGCACGGGCAGCAGTGGCAGATCGCCTTCGCCGCAGGGGTGTTCGGCCTCGGTATCGGCCTCGCCTACGCCTCCATGGCCAACCTGATCGTGCACAGCGTCCCGGCCGCCCAGACCGGCGCGGCCACCGGCATGAACGCCAACATCCGCACCATCGGCGGGTCGATCGGCGCGGCCGTGATGAGCAGCCTGGTCACCGGCAACCTGCAGGCCTCCGGCCTGCCCGCCGAATCCGGCTACACCGAGGGCTTCACCCTGCTGGCCCTGCTCTGCCTGGGCGCCGCCCTGGTCGCCCTGCGGGTGCCCTCCGCCCGGGCCGTGCGGCCGGCGGCACCCGCCGCCCCGGCCGACGAGCAGCACCCCGTACTGGCCGCCGAAGCCACCGGGCGGTAGCCGCGCAGCGAAACGCTCGCGGCAGTCGCGGGCTTGTCGCGCAGTTCCCCGCGCCCCCATCAGGGGCGCGGGGAACTGCGCGACAAGCCGGCTGCGG
>NZ_BBPM01000046.1:18975-33392 GCF_000787775.1 Streptacidiphilus carbonis
GCGCAGTTCCCCGCGCCCCCATCAGGGGCGCGGGGAACTGCGCGACAAGCCGGCTGCGGTCCGCAGCCGAAGTTCCGCTCGCCGTCCGGGCGGTGGGCCGTCACCCTGGACGTCATGGCAGCAGCAGCACAGCCGGCCGACCCGGCGACCGATGACGACGACGTCGGGGCGGTCGTCACCCGGCTGCGCGGGCTGGTCGCCGCGCTGCCCGCGCAGGACGGCGTCGCGGACTTCACCGCCGCCTATCTGACCGTCACCGAGGCCCTGGCCGCGCACCTCGCGGCGGGCGGCTACTTCAAGGACCCGGCCGGGGTCGCCCGGCTGGACGTGCTGTTCGCCGGACGGTTCCTGGACGCCCTGACCGCCCCGCGGGCCCCGGCCTGCTGGCGCCCGCTGCTGGAGCTGCGGCTGCACCCGGGTGTGCTGCCGCTGCAGTTCGCGCTGTGCGGCATGAACGCCCACATCGAGCACGACCTGCCGCTGGCGGTGGTGGACGCCTGCACCGTGCTGGGCTGCTCCCCGGACGAGCTGAGCGGGGACTTCCACCGCGTCAACGACCTGCTGGCCCAGGTCGAGGAGCAGGTCAGGGACCGGCTGATGCCGGTCGTGGACCGGGACCTGGCGGCGGCAGAGCCGCTGCTGCACCTGCTCAGCGCCTGGAGCATCGACCGGGCCCGCGACGCCGCCTGGGCCTCGGCGGCCACCCTCTGGGAGCTGCGCGGGCGGCCCGACGCCTACCGGCTGGCGGCCGGAGCCCTGGACGACGCCACCGGCCTGGTCTGCCGCTGCCTGCTCACCCCGCTCGGACAGCTGCGGTGGGAGCAGGCAGCGCCGGCCCGGTCGCCGGGCTGACTACCAGCTGGCGTGCAACGGCTTGCCCTCGGCGTAGCCGGAGGCGCTCTGCACGCCGACCACGGCGTTCTCGCGGAACTCCTCCAGCGAGTGCGCGCCGGCGTAGGTGCAGGAGCTGCGGACCCCGGCGACGATCGAGTCGATCAGGTCCTCGACGCCGGGGCGGGCCGGGTCCAGGAACATCCGCGAGGTGGAGATGCCCTCCTCGAACAGCGCCTTGCGGGCCCGGTCGTAGGAGGACTCCTCGGAGGTCCGGTTGCGCACCGCGCGGGCCGAGGCCATCCCGAAGCTCTCCTTGTACTGGCGGCCGTCGGCGGCGGTCTGCAGGTCGCCGGGCGACTCGTAGGTCCCGGCGAACCAGGAGCCGATCATCACATTGGACGCGCCCGCGGCCAGCGCCATCGCCACGTCGCGCGGATGCCGCACGCCGCCGTCGGCCCAGACGTGCTTGCCCAGCCGGCGGGCCTCGGCGGCGCACTCCAGCACCGCGGAGAACTGCGGGCGGCCCACGCCGGTCATCATCCGGGTGGTGCACATGGCGCCGGGGCCGACGCCGACCTTGAGGATGTCCGCACCGGCCTCGACCAGGTCGCGGACGCCGGCGGCGGCGACCACGTTGCCGGCCACGATCGGCACCCGCGGGTCCAGGGCGCGCACGGCCTTCAGCGCGCTGATCATGGACTCCTGGTGCCCGTGCGCGGTGTCGACCACCAGCACGTCGGCACCGGCCGCCAGCAGCGCCTCGGCCTTGCCGGCCACATCGCCGTTGATGCCGACGGTGGCGGCGATCCGCAGCCGGCCCTGCGCGTCGACGGCAGGGCTGTAGAGGGTGGCCCGCAGTGCGTTCTTGCGGGTCAGGATGCCGACCAGCTGCCCCTTGCCGTCCACCACCGGGGCCAGCTTGCGGTGCGCGTTGGTGAGCCGGTCGAAGGCCTCGCGCGGCGCGATGCCCTCCTCCAGCAGCAGCAGGTCGGCCGACATCACCTGGGACAGGCTGGTGAAGCGGTCCACGCCCTGGCAGTCGGAGTCGGTGACCACGCCGACCGGCCGGCCGTCCTCGACCACGACCAGCGCGCCGTGGGCCCGCTTGGGCAGCAGCGACAGCGCGTCGGCGACGGTGGCGGACGGGGCCAGGGTGATCGCGGTGTCGTGCACCAGGTGGCGCTGCTTGACCCAGCCGACGACCTCGGAGACCACGTCCAGCGGGATGTCCTGCGGGATGGCCACCAGGCCACCGCGGCGGGCCACGGTCTCGGCCATCCGGCGCCCGGCGATGGCGGTCATATTGGCCACCACCAGCGGGATGGTGGTGCCGGTGCCGTCCTCCGAGGAGAGGTCGACGGCCTGCCGGGAGCCCACCGAGGAACGGCTGGGCACCATGAACACGTCGTCGTAGGTCAGGTCGTACGGCGCCGGGGGACGCTCGTCGAGACTGCCGGTCTGGGGGTTCAAGAAGCGCATCTGGGGGCTCTCTGCTGCGGCGGGGGGTACACCTCGGGTGCGGTCAGGAGCGCAGCACGGGCGCCCTGCACCCGACGTTCGATTCTCGTACATCGGACGAGAAGGGTCCAGCTCAGCGGCGTTTCCTGCGTTTCCGCACAGGCGCGGGCAATCGGCCGGGAACACGGCTTGTGGTTTCACACAAGCCGTGTTCGCTCAGCATCAGTGCCGATGCACCCAGGGTGAGCCCTCGGTGGCCGCGGCCGCCTGCTCGCGCAGCCTGCGGACCGCCTCGGCGGGGTCCGCAGCGCCGTAGACGGCGGAGCCGGCCACGAAGACGTCCGCGCCGGCGTCGGCGCAGCGCTCGATCGTCTCGGCGGAGACCCCGCCGTCGATCTGCAGCCACAGCTGCAGGCCGTGCCGGTTGATCAGCTCCCGGGTGCGGCGGATCTTCGGCAGCATGATGTCCAGGAAGGACTGGCCGCCGAAGCCCGGCTCCACGGTCATGATCAGCAGCATGTCCAGCTCGGGCAGCAGGTCCTCGTAGGGCTCGATCGGAGTGGCGGGCTTCAGCGCCATCGAGGCCCGGGCCCCGAGCGCGCGCAGCTCCCGGGCCAGCCGCACCGGCGCCGCCGCCGCCTCGACGTGGAAGGTCACCGATCCGGCGCCCGCCTCCGCGTACTGCGGGGCCCAGCGGTCCGGGTCCTCGATCATCAGATGGCAGTCGACCGGGATGTCGGTGGCCTTGCACAGCGACTCGACCACCGGCAGGCCCAGGGTCAGGTTGGGCACGAAGTGGTTGTCCATGACGTCGACGTGCAGCCAGTCCGCGCCGCGCACGGCCTCGGCCTCGTCGGCGAGCCGCGCGAAGTCCGCGGCCAGGATGCTGGGGCTGATCTGAGGGCTCATGGCGCCGATTATCCCTGGTGGAACCGGTGGTCAGGACGTCTTGCGCAGCAGCGCCAGATACATGGCGTCGGTGCCGTGCAGATGCGGCCACAGCTGCACGTCGGGGCCCTCGCCCAGGTCGGGCACGCCCGGCAGCAGCGGTCTGGCGTCGATGAACTCCACGTCGGTGCGCCCGCGCAGCACGCCCTGGACCACCACCCTGGTCTCGGCCAGATGCGGCGAGCAGGTGGCGTAGCCGACCACGCCGCCCGGACGGGTGGCGTCGATCGCCGACTCCAGCAGTCCGCGCTGCAGCGGCCCGAAGTTGGCGACGTCCTCCGGGCGCCGCCGCCAGCGCGACTCTGGACGGCGGCGCAGCGCGCCGAGCCCGCTGCAGGGGACGTCGACGAGCACCCGGTCGAAGCTCTCCGGACGCCAGGCGGGCCGCAGGCCGTCCGCGGTGATCACCGCGTAGGGTCCCGGGTTGCCGTGCAGGGCCTTGGCGACCAGCGCCGCCCGGTGCGGCTGCGACTCGGAGGCGACCAGCACGGCGTCCCGCTGCGCGGCCAGCGCGGCCAGCAGCGCGGCCTTGCCGCCGGGGCCCGCGCAGCCGTCCAGCCACAGCTCGTCGCGGCCCTCCACCGGGGCCGCCGCCAGCGCGGCGGCGACCAGCTGGCTGCCCTCGTCCTGGACCCCGGCCCGGTTCTCCGCCACCGCCGGGACCGCTGCCGGATCGCCGCCCTCGACCAGCCGCACGGCGTAGGGGGACCAGCGGCCGGCCTCGCTCTCCTCCTCGGGCAGCGAGTCGCGCAGCTCCTCCGCGGTGGAGCGGCCGGGACGGGCCACCAGCGTCACCGCGGGGCGCTCGTTGTCGGCGGCCAGCAGCTCGGAGACGGCGGTCCGGCCGCAGTGCTGCGGCTGCCAGACCCCCAACGAGTCCCAGAGCGCGGCGACCACCCAGCGCGGGTGCGAGTACAGCACCGCCAGGTGGTCCTCGGCGTCCTCCGCGTACGGGGGCGCGACCTGCTCCAGCCAGGTGTCCAGGTCCTGGGTGCTGATCTTGCGCATGACCGCGTTGACGAACTTGGCCCGGCCGTCGCCGAGGACCACCCGGGCCAGCTCGACGGTGGCGGAGACCGCGGCGTGCGGCGGGATCCGGGTGCCGAGCAGCTGGTGCGCGCCCAGCGACAGCACGTCCAGGACGTTGGGGTCGACCTTGCTCAGCGGACGGTCGATGCAGGCGCCGATGATGGCGTCGTACGTGCCGCGCATCCGCAGCGTGCCGTAGACCAGCTCGGTGGCGAAGGCCGCGTCCCGGCGCTCGAAGCCCTCGTTCTTCTCCGCCTTGCGCAGCAGCGAGGGCAGGATCAGGTTGGCGTACGCGTCCCGCTCGTCCACGGCGCGCAACGCGGTGAAGGCGACCATCCGGGCCGGGTCCTTCTTGGGTCGGCGGTGCGGACGGGGCGGCTTGCCGCCGGACTTCGGGGACGGGCCGGATGCCTGACTGCTCATGTGCTGCCTCGCAAAGGTGCTGACGTTGGTTATGGAGTACGCGGACGTGGGATACGGACCGGCTACCGGCCCAGGCGCTCGCCGGGCTCCAGGCGCGAGCCCCTCGCCCAGTCTCCCGCCGGCATCCGCTTCTTGCCCTGCGGCTGGACCTCGCCGAGCTCGATCTCATGGCTGCCGGTGCCGACCCGCACGGTGTTCTTGTTCACCGCGATCTCGCCGGGTGCCAGCTCCGAGCGGCCGGCCGCGAGCCGCACCGGGCCCAGCTTGAGCCGTTCGCCGCGGAACAGTGTCCAGGCGCCGGGGGCCGGGGAGCAGCCGCGGACCACCCGGTCCACCCGCAGCGCGGGGGCGGACCAGTCGACCCTGGCGTCCTCGACGGTGATCTTGGGCGCCAGGCTGACGCCGTCCGCGGGCTGCGGCCGGGCGCTGAGCTTCCCCTCCTCGATGCCGTCCATGGTCGCCACCAGCAGCCGCGCGCCGGAGCGGGACAGCCGTTCCAGCAGGTCGCCGCTGGTGTCGCCGGGGCGGACCAGCTCGGTGACCGTCCCGTAGACCGGCCCGGTGTCCAGGCCCTGCTCGATCTCGAAAGTGGAGGCGCCGGTGACCTCGTCACCGGCCAGCACCGCGTGCTGCACCGGAGCGGCGCCGCGCCAGGCCGGCAGCAGCGAGAAGTGCAGGTTCACCCAGCCGTGCCGGGGGATGTCCAGCGCCGCCTTGGGCAGCAGCGCGCCGTAGGCGACCACCGGGCAGCAGTCGGGGGCCAGCCGTGCCAGCCGCTCCAGGAACTCGGGCTCGCGCGGACGCCCCGGCTTGAGCACCTCGATGCCGTGCTGCTCGGCCAGCTGCGCCACCGGGCTGGCGACCAGCTTGCGGCCGCGGCCCGCGAGCGCGTCGGGGCGGGTCACCACGGCGGCCACCTCGTGCCGGGAGGCGATCAGCGCCTCCAGGGCGGGCAGGGCGGGCTCGGGCGTACCGGCGAATACCAGCTTCAACGGAGGTGCCTCTCGGGACGGTGCGGCAGGACGGCGGAACGGACGACGGGACGGACGACGGGGGCGGCGCTGCCGGGGCAGCGGGCGGAGCGGGTCAGAGCGCGCGGCCGAAGGTGCTGTGCGGGGAGACCTTCACCTGCGGCGCCGAGTCCCCGGCCCACTCGGCCTCGCGGACGGCCCGCAGTGCGGCCTTGCGCTGCTCGCGGTCCAGCCGGTCGATGAAGATGATGCCGTCGAGGTGGTCGGTCTCGTGCTGGATGCAGCGGGCCAGCAGCTGGGTGCCCTCGATGGTGACCGGGTCGCCGTACTCGTTGAAGCCCTTGGCGACGACCCCGTAGGCGCGCTTGCAGTCGAAGGTCAGTCCGGGCAGGGACAGGCAGCCCTCGGGGCCTTCCTGCTCCTCCTCGGTGAGGTCGAGCCGGGGGTTGACCAGATGCCCGACGACGCCGTCCACGTGGTAGGTGAACACCCGCAGCGAGACGCCGATCTGCGGGGCGGCCAGGCCCGATCCGGGGGCGTCCTTCATGGTCTCGGTGAGGTCCCTGACCAGGGTGCGCAGCTC
Organism: Streptacidiphilus carbonis; assembly: GCF_000787775.1. GTDB lineage: Bacteria > Actinomycetota > Actinomycetes > Streptomycetales > Streptomycetaceae > Streptacidiphilus > Streptacidiphilus carbonis. The sequence continues at coordinate 25,222 of NZ_BBPM01000046.1, forward strand.
CTTGTCGAACACCGTCACCGGTTGGGCCGCCAGCCGGAGCACCGGGTCGCCGAAGATGCGGATGGGCTGAATCGCCACGGAACGGGCTCCCGTCGGTCAGGGTGGAGGCGTGCAGCAACACGACGTGCACAGACACGCCAGTCTACTGAGGTCTACGGGCCCCGGACCCCGGATGCCCGGCAGCCCTCCCAGGTCGGACCAGGTCGCACGCCCCCAATCGCACGGCGTGCGAATCTCTCCGCACGCCCCGCCGTGACCAGTCGGGCACTTGAGCCGTTGGTCAAAGGAGATTGACCGCCGGTTCCGAGAGGCTCTCCATACCATGGCCGACCACGCCACCCACGACGCCCGAGCACGGGCCAGTCTGCATCTGCTGGTGCGGGACATCGAGCGGGTGCGGCGCCAGGTCGACGCGCTGCGTACGCTCACCGCACAGCTCGGCAACGTCTACCGCCCGCGCCGTCCCACCACCTCCGCCGGGTTCGTCGTCTACGGACGCGCCCCCGCGCCCACGGTGCGGCTGGCGCAGGAACTCAGGGACAGCGTGGAGGGCCTGGTCGCCGCCGCGGTGGAGTTCGACCGCTCGCTGGGCTTCTCCTGGGACGCCGTCGGCTCCGCACTGGGCGTCACCAAGCAGGCCGTGCACCGCCGGTACGGGGTGCGGCGGCCGGCGGACGGCGCGGTCGCCGGCGTCCCCGAGCAGAGCGGTGTCCGCGGGACCTCGGCCGAGGCGCTCGCCGAGGTGCTCGACGCCACGGGCGGCCAGGGGCTGGCCGGGAGCGGCGGCGTACAGATCCCCGGCGGCCTCTCCCGCGCCATCCCGGCCGCGCGCCGCGACCAGCCCGGCGGCCAGCCCGAGCCCGCCCCTGAGCCGGCCGAGAACTCCCGGCGCTAGGTGGGATCTTCGGCCGCGGGTTGTGCATGACTTGTCGCGCAGTTCCCCGCGCCCCTACCTGGTTGCAACTGAGCCACTGTGGGTGAGTTGCAATCACCCAGGGGCGCGGGGAACTGCGCGACAAGCCAGGCACACGCCGCACCCGCAAACCCTCCGTCAGCCGATGTCCGGCGGATCGATCCGCACCCGCACAGGCTCTGCGGACCGCCGGACCAGCTGGGCGACCTGAGCCGCCTTCAGCGCCGCGGCCAGCGCCGCCCCACGGCCGGGGTCGACCCGCAGCAGCACCCGCTCCAGCGGCTCCCCCCCGGCGCCGCCCGCGCCGCCGGAGCCGCGACCCCGTACCGGGACCTGCACCGGGCCCAGCACGTCGCCGCCCTCCGGCAGCCTCAGCAGGCCGAGCAGGTCCTCGACCGAGCCCGCGCTGCCGGTCACCGACGCCATCCGGGAGACCGGCGGGAAGCGCAGTTCGGCCCGCTCGCCCAGCTCCGTCGCGGCGAACCCGGCGGGATCCCACCGCACCAGGGCCTGCACCGGGCGCAGCGTCTCCTCCGCGACGATCACCACCGTGCCGCCCTGCTCGCGGGGCCGCACCAGCCCCGCCGCATTGGTCCAGCGCCGCAGCGCGTCCTCGCCGGCCCTCAGGTCGGCCCGGCCCAGCAGCGCCCAGCCGTCCAGCAGCAGCGCGGCCGCATAGCCGCCGCCCTCGGCGACCGGCTCCGCCCCCGGTGTGGCCACCACCAGCGCCGGGGAGTCCGGCACCGAGTCCAGCACCTCGGCCCGGCCCGAGGTGAGCACCGGGACCAGCGGGAAGGCGCGGCCCAGTTCCTCGGCGGTCCGGCCGGATCCGACCACCTGTGCCCTGAGCCTGCTGCCGCCGCACTCCCGGCAGTGCCAGTCGGCCTCCGACCGCCCGCACCAGGCGCAGGTCAGCACCCCGTCCGCGCCCGGCAGCGCCAGCGGTCCGGCGCAGTGCGCACAGCGCGCGGCCTCCCGGCAGCGGGTGCAGGCCAGCCTCGGCACATAGCCGCGCCGCGGCACCTGTACCAGCACCGGACCGCGCTCCAGCGCCTCCCTGGCCACCCGCCAGGCGTGCGAAGGCAGTCGGGCCGCCCGGGCCGCCGCGTCGTCCGACTGGTCCCGGTCCGAGACGGTGCGCACCAGCGGGGCGCTGCGCCGCACCTGCTCCCGGTCGGCCGCCAGCGGCCTGGCCCAGCCGGTGCGCAGCAGCTGCGCCGCCTCCACCGTGGTGGTCAGTCCGCCGATCAGCACCGCAGCCCCGGCCTCGGCCGCGCGCAGCAGCAGCACGTCGCGGGCGTGCGGGTAGGGGGCGCGCTCGTCGCTGAGCCGGTCGTCGCCGTCGTCCCAGACCGCGAGCAGCCCCAGGTCGCGCACCGGCGCGAACATCGCCGCCCTGGTGCCCACCACGGCGCGCACCGAGCCGCGGCTGACCGCCAGCCAGCGGCGGTAGCGCTCCTCGGCGCCGTGCTCGGCCGTCAGCGCCACGTGACGGCCCGAGCCCAGCAGCTCCAGCAGCGCCGCGTCCAACCGGGCCACCGAGCGGCCGTCCGGCAGCACCACCAGGGCCCCCCGCCCGGAGGCCAGCGCCGCCGCCACCGCCACCGCCAGCTCCTGCGGCCAGCTGCCGCCGGGCAGCGCCGCCCACACGGCCCGCGGCGCGCCCTGGCCGGCCAGCGCCGCCAGAAAGGCCGGACCCTGCGGATAACGCGTCCAGGAGCCGGCCTCCGGCGCAGCCGGCGGCGGCAGCGGCTCCGGTGAGGGGGCCGCCTCGGCCCGGCCGTGCTTGGGCGGCACCGCCAGCTGCAGCACGTCCGCCAGCGTCCCGGCGTAGCGGTCGGCGACGGCCCGGCACAACCGCAGCAGCTCCGGCGACAGCACCGGCTCCGGCGACAGCACCTGGCTCAGCGGCGCCAGCGGGCCCGCGTAGTCCGACGCCGCCAGCCGTTCGACGACGAAGCCGTCGATGAGAGTGCCGCCCTCGCGGCGGCCCTTCACCACCCGCGCGCCGAACCTGACTCGGACCCGGACGCCCGGCTGGGCCGCCTCGTCCAGATCCGCCGGGACGGAGTAGTCGAAGTACTGGTCGATCACCAGGACACCCTTGTTGACGACCACTCGGGCCACCGGCAGCCGGGTCGCGGTCACCTTGGGGCCGGCCTTGGGCCGTGCCCTGGCCTTGGCCTTCTTCAGCTCCGCGCGGACCAGCTCCAGCTGCTCCCCGGCCCCTTCGGAGGCCGGGGCGCTGTCGGGGGAGCCGGTGGTGCCGTTCATGCCCCCAGTCCTACCAGAGCCGACCGACAGATCCCGATGCCGGGACGGCCGCGGAGTGAAGCGGTCGCCACCGGCGGACAAACCTCTTTACAACATGCTTATGTCGGTCAAATCAGGGTAATTAGGACTGCATTCACCGGTAGCGATCCGAGGTGACGGCCATGGCGACGGAGGTCGCGCCCAACGGGAAGACCCAGGCCGGTCTCAAACGTGAAATCGGCCTGATCGGACTGACCTGGACGTCCGTGGGTTCCATCATCGGGTCGGGCTGGCTGTTCGGCGCACTGTTCGCCGCCCAGGCCGCAGGCACCGCGGCCCTCATCTCGTGGGGCATCGGCGCAGCCGCCATCATCGTCCTGGCATTCGTCCACGCGGAGCTGGGGGCGATGTACCCGGTGGCCGGCGGCACCGCCCGATTTCCGCACTACGCCTTCGGCAGCGTCGCGGGCGCGTCCTTCGGCTGGTTCTCCTGGCTGCAGGCCGTGACGGTGGCCCCGATCGAGGTCATGGCCGCGCTCAACTACCTCAGCGTGCATGCGGGCTGGGTGCAGACCAGCAAGAACCACCTGACCGGCGGAGGGTACGCGCTGGCCGTGGCGTTCATGGCCTTCTTCGTGATCGTCAACTACTTCGGCATCCGGATCCTCGCCCACACCAACAGCACCGCGACCTGGTGGAAGATCGGCGTGCCGCTGCTGACCATCTTCGCGCTCGCCATCACCCGGTTCCACGGCAGCAACTTCGGCTACCAGGGCTTCTCGCCCTTCGGAGCCCAGGGCGTACTGTCCGCCGTGAGCACCAGCGGCATCATCTTCGCGCTGCTCGGTTTCGAGCAGGCGGACCAGCTCGCAGGTGAGAGCCGCAACCCCGCCAGGGACATCCCGCGCGCCGTGATCGGATCCATCCTGATCGGCGCGTTCATCTACATCGCCCTGCAGGTCGTCTTCATCGCCGCGCTACCGCACAGCGCGTTCGCCCACGGCTGGGCCAATCTGACGTTCACCGCCAAGGCCGGCCCGTTCGCCGGACTGGCGACCACGGTGGGTCTGGGCTGGCTGGCCACGCTGCTCTACATCGACGCCGTGATCTCCCCGGCCGGGACCGGACTGATCTACACCACCGCCACCTCCAGGGTGTCCTTCGGGCTGTCCCGCAACGGCTACGTCCCCTCGGTCTTCGAGCGCACCACCAAGCGCGGCGTCCCCTGGTTCGGCCTGCTCTTCGCGTTCGTCATGGGTCTGGTCGTCTTCCTCCCCTTCCCGACCTGGCAGAAGCTGGTCGGCTTCGTCACCTCGGCCAGCGTCCTGATGTACGCGGGAGCGCCACTGGCCTTCGGCGTGCTGCGCAAGTCCGACCCCGACCGGCACCGCCCCTACCGGCTCCCCTGGGGCGGCTTCTGGTCACCGATCGCCTTCATCGTCGCCAACCTGATCATCTACTGGTCCGGGTTCGACACCCTGTGGCGGCTCGGCATCGGCATCGTCCTGGGCTACGTGCTGCTCGGCGGCTCCGCACTGTTCAAGCTCAACTCGCACACCCCCCACCTGGACTGGAGGGCCGCCCAATGGCTCCCGGTCTACCTGATCGGCATGGGCCTGATCTCCTGGCAGGGCGGCTTCTGCAGCACCGGACCGGCCTCCACGGCCTCCTGCGGCGCCACCGGCAACATCCCGCTGTGGTGGGACATCGGCATCGTCGCCGCCTTCAGCCTGGCGATCTACTACTGGGCCCAGGCCGTACGGCTGCCCGCCGCGGAGACCCAGGAGTACATCGGCACCGTGGACACCGGGATGGGACCCGAGCTCAAGTGAACCGGCCGCCGCACCCTGCTGGAGGACACCGTGAGCGACAACTCCACCACCTCGGCGCGGCACATCGTCGTCGGCGTCGACAGGTCGGCCAACGCCGCCCGCGCCGCCGCCTGGGCGGCCGGAGAGGCGGCCGACCGGGGTCTGCCACTGCACCTGGTGCACGCGCTGGACCTGCCGGACGCCGCAGGCAGGGTCATGGAACCGCCCCACTACGCCCGGACCCAGCGTGAGGAGGCCGAGGACCTGCTGCACCGCACCGCCGCTGAGACCCGCAAGCTGCGCCCGGCCCTGACCGTCACCACGGAGGTCTCCGACCTGGGCGCACCCGAGACCCTGGTCGACCTGAGCGACGACGCCGCGTTCCTGGTCACCGGCACCCGTGGACACGGGGGCTTCGCAGGCATGCTGCTCGGCTCGGTCAGCCTGAAACTGGCAGCCCACGCCCACAGCCCTGTGGTCGTGGTACGCGGCGAGGCCCCCGCCGACCCGGTCCAGGAGATCGTGCTCGGCGTGGAGCCGGACGAACCCGAGCCGGCCATCCGGTTCGCGTTCGAGTCCGCCGCGGGACTGGGCGCCCGGGTGCGCGCCGTTCGCGCATGGCGGCCACCGGCCGGGCTGCGGGGCGCCGATGCCCTGACCGACCGCGAGCACACGGAAACGGGCCAGGTCGACGACCTGCTCGGGCCCATCCGCCAGGAGCATCCCGGCGTGACGGTGACGACCGCCGTCGTGCGCGGCAACGCGGTGCCCGTACTGATCGAGGCCGCACGGGGGGCGCGCATGCTCGTGGTCGGAGCACATCGACACCGCACTCCCCTGTCCGTCGGCGCCGGCTATGTCGTGGACGGGCTGCTCGCACACTCACCGACCCCCGTCGCCGTCGTACCGACCGGGTGAGGCACGGGCACGGACGCTGACGGGCACGGTGGACCGATCGGCCGGACGGGTGGACCTGGGCGGCCGTGCCGTGTCCTGTGCAGGTGCAGCGGGTCATCCGGTTGACAGTCGAAGTCGATCAAAACCGACGGTACGACTATCTGCCATGACCGCCCGGAGGAACAGCCCCATGCGCCCAGCACCGCACGCACTCAGACGCACATTCAGCATCGGTATGATCATCGCTGGATTCGCGGTGGGCGGCTCTGCCGTCAGCCCGATCCAGGCCGCCTTCGCCGCACCGGCCCCGGGAGACAACGGGGACGTCAAGGTGCACCGCACCACGACCGCCGTCTCCAACGAGATGGACGACCCCAAGGTGTGCAAGTTCTACCTGGACGCCTTCAATTTCGACACCGTCCAGCAGGTCACCTACTCGATCTCCCAGCAGCCGCCCACCGGCCACAAGAAGGTGCTTTCCGGATCACTCACCCTCAACGGCGGCACCGGACACACCGGAACGCTCAGTCTGCCGAACGGCCACTACAAGCTGACCTGGAAGTTCAACGGCGAAAAGGGCAGCGCCAAGCACAAGGTCTTCATGGTCAGCTGTCCGCCGGTCAGCACCCCGCCCGGCGGCGGCGGCCCGGGAGGGACCCCGCCCGGAGCCGGGCTCCCTGGCGGACCGTCAGGAACCGGCGCTCTGCCCTCCGGCAGCGTCATGGCGGGACACGGTACGAGCACTAAGGGCCCCAGCGCCGCCGAGATCGGTGGAGGCGCGGCCCTGCTGACGGCCGCCGCCGGGGTGTTCCTGCTGCGTACCCGAACCCGGATCCGGATCCAGCGCAGGCTCGACCGCGCGCACACCGAGTCCTAGCAAGGAGGCGGACCACGCAGCACTCGGGCGGGCCGCCGACGGCGCGGCGCCTGGTTCGGAGCCGATCCGTGCGAGGCGCCGCAGCGGCCGTCCCGCGCCCGCCGGAGGCGCAATCCCTCCCCCGCCCGTGTGCATGAAAGGGGCCGCCCCATGTCGTTCCCCCCGTCGCCAACGGCGCCCGTCCGGAGGCCGGTGTGAGCAGACGGCGCAGGTGCGACGACAGAGTGATGGCGCTGGTACTGACGGCAGCCGTGGGCGCGGGTGCGTGGATGCTCTACGACGGATCCCGGACCGAGCACCCGCCCCAGCCCTCCGTGGCGGACGCGTTCCCCACGCCCGGCCCGCACCTCCTCGGTACCCCCGCGCCCGGCACCGCGGCTTCGACCGGGCCGAAGGTGAGCCCGCTGCCGCCGTCGGCACCCGTACGGATCAGGATCCCGGCGATCAACCTGAACGCCCCGCTCGCGCGGGTCGGGCTGAACCGGAGCGGCGGACTGCGGGTCCCGGACGCACCCGGCCGCGATGTCGCCGGCTGGTACGAAGGCGGACCCGCGCCCGGGGCCGCGGGCAACGCGATCGTCGACGGTCATGTCGACAGCGACAAGGGGCCGGCCGTGTTCTTCCTCGTGGGCGCGCTCCACAAGGGCAACACCATCGAGGTCGACCGAACGGACGGGCGAGCCGCGCTGTTCTCCATCGACGCCATCGAGGTCTACCCGAAGAGCGCGTTCCCCTCCGCCCGCGTCTACGGTCCCACGGCGGACCCGCAACTACGGCTGATCACCTGCGGGGGCGGCTACAACAAGGCTGCCGGGTACCTGGGCAATATCGTCGTCTACGCCCACCTGACCGCCACCCGCGCCGAGGCCCGCGACGCCGCGCCCGCCTGACCCCCGCCGACCCGACCCCTTGTCCGGCCGTGTCGCCTGTCCCCCGCCTCCGTGCTCGACGACAATCCAGTCATGGCGAACATTGACGAGTACGGCGGCGGACAGCACACCCCTGACGTCCTGGTGGTCACCACCAACGACATCCCCGGCTACAAGGTCGAGCGCATCATCGGCGAGGTCTTCGGCCTCACCGTCCGGTCCCGCAACATCGGCAGCCAACTCGGCGCGAGCTTCAAGTCCCTGGCCGGCGGTGAGCTCCGCGGGCTGACCAAGACGCTGGTCGAGAGCCGCAACCAGGCCATGGACCGCCTCATCGAGCAGGCCCGCGCACGCGGCGGGAACGCCGTCCTGATGATGAGGTTCGACGTCACGGAGGCGGGTGGGAACGGAACGGAGATCTGTGCCTACGGCACCGCCGCCGTCATCAGCCCGGCCGGGTGAGACGGCCTCCCCCGCGAACGGCTGAGGGCCCCTCCGGACTGCTCCGGAGGGGCCCTCAGCCGTTGTTCTCGAGGCGAATGCCGTGTGAG
>NZ_BBPM01000046.1:34011-52375 GCF_000787775.1 Streptacidiphilus carbonis
AGATGCCCTCGTCGGCCAGCGCCTTCAGCTCCGGCTCCACCACGAACTCGCGGATGTCGGGGGCCAGCAGCGAGTCCAGGTCGATGTCGGAGGCGTGCTGCGAGGAGACCACCACGGTGTCCAGGCGCACGGCGTTGTCGCCGTCGTACTCGATGGTGACCTGTGTCTTGCCGTCGGGGCGCAGGTAGGGGATGGTCCCGTTCTTGCGCACCTCGGACAGGCGCTTGGCCAGCCGGTGGGCCAGGGTGATCGGCAGCGGCATCAGCTCCGGCGTGTCGTCGCACGCGTAGCCGAACATCAGTCCCTGGTCGCCGGCGCCCTGCTTGTCGAGCTCGTCGTCGTCGCCCTCGACCCGGTTCTCGTAGGCGTCGTCGACACCCTGCGCGATGTCCGGGGACTGGGCGCCGATGGACACCGACACCCCGCAGGACGCGCCGTCGAAACCCTTCTTGGACGAGTCGTAGCCGATCTCCAGGATCTTCTCCCGGACCAGCTGCGCGATCGGCGCATACGCCTTGGTGGTGACCTCACCGGCCACATGCACCTGACCAGTGGTGATCAACGTCTCCACAGCGACCCGCGACGAGGGGTCGTCCTTGAGGAGGGCGTCGAGAATGGTGTCGCTGATCTGGTCAGCGATCTTGTCGGGGTGACCCTCGGTCACGGACTCCGAAGTGAACAGGCGGCGAGACACAGCGCTCCCTGAGTTGCAGCGGCTGCTGACTGAACTGCCGGGTCGATGCTGACCCCGGCGGTCCGGAAAGACTTATGGAGGACTACTGCGGGGAGTGTAACCAAAGGAACCCGCATGGCATCCACAGGGTCTCATTCTTTGGATCTCACAGTGGCTGTTTTTGAGACCCGGCAGAGGTCAGCGCAGCCGCTCGGCGACCAGATCCCACAGCAGATCGGCCAGCGCCGCCTTCGGACCGAAGGGCACCGCCTTCTCCGCACCGTCCCTCGAAAGGATGACCGCCTCGTTGTCGGCGCTGCCGAAGGCCCGGCCCCCGCCGACCTCGTTGACCACCAGCAGGTCGCAGCCCTTACGGGCCAGCTTGGCCCGTCCGTTGGCGAGCGCGTTGTCGGTCTCGGCGGCGAAGCCGACGACCACCTGGTCCGGCGCCTGCCGGTGCTCGGAGATCTCGGCGAGGACGTCGGGGTTGCGCACGAGCTCCACAGGCGCGGGCAGCTCGCCCTCCACCTTCTTGATCTTCACGGGGTTGTAGTGCGCGGGACGGAAGTCGGCGACGGCGGCCGCCATCACCACGGCGTCGGCGTCGGCCGCGGCGGTCAGCACCGCCTCCCGCAGCTCGGCCGCGGTTCCGACCCGGACCAGGTCCACCCCGGCCGGGTCCGGCAGATCGGTGTTGGCGGCGACCAGGGTGACCCGCGCCCCCCGGGCGGCGGCGACCGCGGCCAGCGCGTAGCCCTGGCGCCCGGTGGAGAGGTTGCCGAGGAAGCGCACCGGGTCCAGCGGCTCCCTGGTGCCGCCGGCGGAGACCACCAGGTGGCGACCGGCCAGATCGGCCTGCCCGGCGTCGGCGCCCCGGGTCAGCACCCGCCGGCACAGCTCGAAGATCGCGTCCGGGTCGGGGAAGCGGCCCTTGCCGGTGTCCGTGCCGGTGAGCCGGCCCACGGCGGGCTCGATCACCACCGCGCCGCGGCGGCGCAGTGTGGCGACGTTCTCCTGGGTGGCCGGGTGCTCCCACATCTCGGTGTGCATCGCCGGGGCGAAGACCACCGGGCACCGCGCCGTCAGCAGGGTGTTGGTGAGCAGGTCGTCGGCGATCCCGTGGGCGGCCTTGGCCATGATGTCGGCGGTCGCCGGGGCGATCACCAGCAGGTCGGCGTGCTGTCCGATCCGCACGTGCGGGACCTCGTGCACGCCCTCCCAGACCTCGGTGGAGACCGGCTTGCCCGACAGCGCGGACCAGGTCGCAGCGCCGACGAAGTTCAGCGCGGACGCCGTCGGCACCACCCGCACGTCGTGCCCGGACTCCGAGAAGCGCCGCAGCAGCTCGCACGCCTTGTAGGCGGCGATGCCCCCGCTGACACCCAGGACGACGTTCACTCTTCGACCACTCCCCTGCTCACTCCGGTACACGCGCACACAAAAGCCGCGGCCCGAGCATGCTACGGGCCGCGGCGACGTGATGCCGTGCGAGGGTCGCCCCGGTTGCGGGTCGACTCAGCAGTGGTGGCTTGGCTACTGCGCGTCGATCGCCTCGGCGGTCAGCATGCCGGCGTTGATCTCGCGGAGCGCGATCGACAGCGGCTTCTCGTGGACGTGGGTGTCGACCAGCGGGCCGACGTACTCCAGCAGGCCCTCGCCGAGCTGCGAGTAGTAGGCGTTGATCTGGCGCGCGCGCTTGGCCGCGTAGATCACCAGGCTGTACTTGGAGTCGGTGGCCTCGAGCAGCTCATCGATCGGCGGGTTGATGATGCCTTCGGGCGCTGTCATCGAAGAGGACACGCGGGAACCTTCCGGAGAAAATGATCAGACTACGTTGAGCAAGGCTAGCAGTTCCGCCGCTACACCCTCGACCGAGTGGTTGACCAGAGTGGTGTCGAACTCGCTTTCAGCGGCGAGTTCCACCTTGGCGGTGCGCAGCCGCTCGTCGATGACCTGCTGCGGCTCGGTGCCGCGGCCGGTGAGGCGGCGGACCAGCTCGTCCCAGGAGGGCGGGGCCAGGAAGACGGACTGGGCCTCGGGCATGCTCTCGCGGACCTGCCGGGCGCCCTGGAGGTCGATCTCCAGCAGAACGGGCTCGCCTCGTTCCAGCTTGTCCAGCACGGCCTGCCGGGGCGTGCCGTAGTGGTTGCCGGCGAAGACCGCCCACTCGAGCAGTTCGCCGTTGGCGACCATCTTGGCGAACTCGTCCTCGTCGACGAAGTAGTACTGCACACCGTGCTTCTCGCCGGGCCGCGGCTTGCGAGTGGTCGCGGAGACGGACAGCCATACTTCGGGGTGCTTCTGGCGCATAAAGCTGACGACCGTGCTCTTGCCGACCCCTGAAGGGCCGGAGAGCACGGTCAGCCGCGGACGTTCACTCATGTACCGATTATCCAGGAACCGGGACGGTTCTCGAACCATCGGCACACATCGGACCGGATCAGGCCGGGGCGCCGCCGAACTCGCGCTCCAGGGAAGCGATCTGGTTGGTACCGAGACCGCGGACCCGGCGGGACTCGGAGATGCCGAGCCGCTCCATGATCTGCTTGGCCCGGACCTTGCCGACGCCGGGGAGGGACTCAAGGAGAGCCGACACCTTCATCTTGCCGATGACGTCGTTCTCCTGGCCGGCCTTGATGACCTCGTGGAGCGAGGCACCGCTGTGCTTCAGCCGATTCTTGATCTCGGCGCGCTCCCGGCGAGCCTCAGCTGCCTTGGCGAGCGCAGCGGTGCGCTGCTCAGGGGTAAGGGGCGGAAGTGCCACGCCGTTCACCTCAGTGATTCGAACGAATAGGACAGGACTGGTGCTGTGGACCGCTGAGGAACCTAGTAGCTCTGACCTGCAAGAGCAACGTGGAACACGCCCCTCAGTGGACTTACCGCCGGACACTACCCCTCTGCGCGGTCCGCGTCAGGAAAAAGCACAGAAAAGTCCTGGTCAGACTCTGCCGACCAGGACTTTTCCGGACATAACCACCGGTTTGACGGGGGTTGTCGCCCCGCGCTCCGGGCGCCTTCGCCATTCGAAACCCCGAGCGAATCAAATCCGCTGATCAGGAGCACACAAGGTGTTCACGAAAGCATCACACGAACGAGCGATCCAGCTGATGTTCAGCCGATCGCCCTACGTACCTCGTCCACAAACCGAGCAGACGCCTCGCGCAGAGCGGCGACCGAGGGGCCGTGCTTCAACACGTCGCGGCTGACGCTCGGCAGGACATTGGCGGCCGCCGCGCCGAACACCGCGGGCAGGTCCGCCGGGGTCGCGCCCTGGGCGCCGACGCCGGGGGCCAGCAGCGGGCCGTTGATGTCCAGCTCGGCGTCGATGTCCCGGAGGGTGGCCCCGACGACCGCGCCGAAGCTGCCCATCGGGTGCGCGTCGGCGTTCTCGGCGGCGAGCTGCCGCAGGACCGACTGGGCCACGGTGAGGCCGTCCGCCCCCCTGGCCAGTTGAACCGTGCCGCCTTCCGGATTGGAGGTCAGCGCCAGCGCGAAGATCCCGGAGCCGCTCGCCCGGGCGGCGTCCACGGCCGGGCGCAGCGAGCCGAAGCCCAGGTACGGCGACACCGTCACCGCGTCGGAGAACAGCGGGCTGGTCGGCGCGAGGAAGGCGTCGGCGTAGGCGGCCATGGTCGAGCCGATGTCACCGCGCTTGGCGTCCATCAGTACCAGCGCGCCCGCCGAGCGCGCGTCGGCCACGGCCCGCTCCAGCACCGCGATGCCCTTGCTGCCGAAGCGCTCGAAGAACGCGCTCTGCGGCTTCAGCACGGCCACCTCTCCCGCCAGCGCCTCCACCACGGTCCGGGCGAACCGCTCCAGACCGGCGACGTCGTCGCCGAGCCCCCAGGCCTCCAGCAGCGCCGCGTGCGGGTCGATGCCCACACAGAGCGGGCCACGCTTGTCCATGGCCTGGCGCAGACGGGTGCCGAACGGGGCTGTCATGGCTGAACTCCTTGGTGGGGCTGGTGCTGGGGCTGGTGCTGGGGGTTGTGGTGCGGCTGGTGCGCGAGGCCGATGGCGTCGGTGAGCTTGCCGAAGCCGCGTTCGGCCAGGGCCTGGCGCAGTTCGGTGAGGACCCGCAGCGGGGCCGAGGGGTCGTTGAAGACGGTCGTGCCGACCGCGATCCCGGAGGCGCCGGCGAGGACGAACTCCAGGGCGTCCAGCCCGGTCCTGATGCCGCCCATGCCCAGGATCGGCACCACCGGCATCGTCCCGGCCCGCATCGCGGCTTGCACCTGGTAGACGCAGCGCACCGCCACCGGGCGGACCGCCGGCCCGGAAAGGCCGCCGGTGCCTCCGGCGAGGGCCGGGCGCATGGTCGTGGTGTCGATGGCCATGCCCAGCAGGGTATTGATCATGGACAGGCCGTCGGCGCCGGCCCGGACGCAGGCCGCCGCGATCTCGGTGATCGAGGTGACGTCCGGGGTGAGCTTGGCGTAGACCGGCAGCGCCGGGTCGGTGACCTCGCGCACCGCGGCTATCACGTCGTACGAGGTGGCCGGGTTGCAGCCGAAGACCAGGCCGCGGTTGGCGGCGTTGGGGAAGGAGATGTTGACCTCGATGCCTACCACCCCGGGCCGGCCGGCCAGCGCCTCCGCGGTCTCGGCGAACTCCTCGACCCGCTCCCCCGCGATGGACACCAGCACCCGGGCGCCGCGCTCGGCCAGCCAGGGCAGCTCGTGCTCGACGAAGTGCTCGATCCCGGCGCCCGGCAGGCCGATGGAGTTGAGCATCCCGCTCGGTGTCTCCGCCAGCCGCGGCGTCGGCTGCCCCGCACGCGGATAGGGCATGATCGTCTTGGTGGTGATCGATCCCAGCTCGGCCAGCGGCTGGAACCTGGCCAGCTCCCGGCCGTAGCCGGCGCAGCCGGAGGCGGTGGTCACCGGATTGGGCAGGGTGCCGTTGCCGAACGGCGCGGTGAGGTCGACGTCGTGCGCGTCCACGGTTCAGTGCACTCCCATCGCTGCGGCGCCGTCCACGTCCGCGGGGATCGTACCGATGTCGTCCCAGCGGACCCGGGTGCCGTCGAAGCAGGGGCCGTCGACGCAGGAGCGGACGAAGCGGCTGACCCCGTCCTCACCGACGACCGGGAGGACGCAGGTCATGCAGACCCCCACCCCGCAGGCCATCCTCTCCTCCACCGCGCAGAAACTGCGCGCCCCCTCGGCGGTGGCGACCTCGGTGACGGCCCGCAGCATGGCCGCGGGACCGCAGGAGTAGACCGCCTGGGCTCCGATCGCCTTGACCGCCTCCGCGAGCGGCAGCGTGGCCAGGCCCTTTATCCCGGCCGAGCCGTCGTCGGTGGTGACCAGCACGTCCGGGGTGAGCGCGCGGGCCGTCTCGACGCCGAACAGCCGCTCGGCGGTGGTGGCGCCCAGGATGAAGCCGACCGCGCCGCCCTGCGCCGCGATCTGCTCGGCGAGCGCGAACAGCGGCGCGCTGCCGTAGCCGCCGGCCACGAACAGCGCCGTCATCGGCCCGGCCGGCTGCGGGAACGCCGTCCCGAGCGGCGCGACCAGGTCCACCGTCCCGCCGACCCGGCTGCGCAGCAGTTCCCTGGTGCCGCGCCCGCGCTCGGCGACCACCAGCGAGACCGTCTCCGCGGCCGGGTCGGCCCGGTGGATCCAGAAGGCGCGCCGCAGCAGCATGGACGAGTCCTCGCCGCCGACCGCCAGAGCGGCGAAGTGGCCGGGGCGCACCCGCGCGGCGACACCGGGGGCGTGCAGCAGGAGCTGCTGATAGGCCCCCGCAGCAGTGATGCCCAGGACCTCCGCCCGTAGTTGGAGGGGGTGCGCCATGCGATCACCTTCCGTTGGACGCGCCGACTGCTTCGCTCAGAGTGGCATGCCCGCTCGCCCGGAGTCGCGCAGCCAGACCTCGGTGCAGCTTCCGGCACCAGAAGGGGCCCTCGTAGATGAAGGCACTGTAGCCCTGGATCAGCGTGGCGCCGGCGGTGATCCGCTCCCAGGCGTCGTCGGCGGTCTCGATGCCGCCCACCGACACCAGCGCCAGCCGGTCGCCGGTGCGGGCGTGCAGCCGCCGCAGCACCTCCAGCGAACGCTCCTTCAGCGGCGCGCCGGACAGCCCGCCCGTACCGGCCGCCTCGACCTTGGCCGCGTCGGTACGCAGGCCCTCGCGGCCGATGGTGGTGTTGGTGGCGATGATGCCGTCCAGGCCCAGCTCCAGCGCCAGGTCGGCGACCTCGTCGATGTCGGCGTCGGCCAGGTCCGGTGCGATCTTGACCAGCAGCGGGACGTGCCCCCGCGCGGACCCGGCGTCCAGGGTCCCGCGGACCGCGGTGAGCAGTGGGCGGAGCTGGTCCACCGCTTGGAGGTCGCGAAGCCCGGGTGTGTTGGGCGAGCTGACGTTGACGACGAAGTAGTCGGCGTGCCGGGCCAGGCGCTCGGTACTGGCCACGTAGTCGGCGACGGCCTCGGCCTCCGGCACCACCTTGGTCTTGCCGATGTTGACTCCGACGACAGTTCGGGAGCCGCGCGGTCGGGCGGCGAGGCGGGCTGCGACGGCGGCCGAGCCCTCGTTGTTGAAGCCCATCCGGTTGACCAGCGCGCGGTCCTCGATCAGCCGGAACAGCCGCGGGGCCGGATTGCCCGGCTGGGGCTGCGCGGTGACGGTCCCGATCTCGACGTAGTCGAACCCGAGCATCGACAGCCCGTCGATCCCCACCGCGTTCTTGTCGAACCCGGCCGCCAGCCCGAACGGACCGGGCAGGTCCAGCCCGAGGGCCTTCACCCGCAACGCGGGGTCCTTCGGGGCGAGCACACTCCGTACCAAGGTGCGGAGCCCCGGCACGGACGAGGCGAGCCTGATCCAGAAGAACGCCATGTGGTGCGCCTTCTCCGGATCCAACCGCTTGAAAACCAACGTGAAGAACAGGCCGTACAAAGCCTCGCCTTTCAGCAGGGATGACCACGGGGGCGCGGGGAACTGCGCGACCAGCCCTCTACGAAGGTGCGTGGTTGGCAGCGCAGTTCCCCGCGCCCCTGATGGCTCGCGTCAGCGAGTTGCGTTGAGCTGGGCTGCGTGTTCCTGGAGGGAACGGACGCCGATGTCGCCCCGGACCAGCGAGTCGATGCCCTGCACCGCCGCCCCCATCGCCTGAACCGTCGTCAGACACGGCACCGAGCGCGCGACAGCCGCCGTGCGGATCTCGTAGCCGTCCAGGCGGCTGCCGGTGCCGTACGGCGTGTTGATGATGAGGTCGACCTCGCCGTCGTGGATCAGCTGGACGATGGTGCGCTCGCCGTCCGCGCCAGGACCTTCGCTGTGCTTGCGCACCACCCTCGCGTCGATCCCGTTGCGGCGCAGGATCTCCGCCGTGCCCGAGGTGGCCAGCACCTCGAAGCCGAGGCCGACCAGCGCGCGGGCCGGGAAGACCAGGTTGCGCTTGTCGCGGTTGGCCACCGAGACGAACACCCGGCCCTTGGTCGGCAGCGCCCCGTACGCCCCGGCCTGCGACTTGGCGTAGGCGGTGCCGAAGGTGGTGTCGATGCCCATCACCTCGCCGGTGGAGCGCATCTCCGGGCCGAGCACGGTGTCCACCCCGCGCCCGTGGATGTCGCGGAAGCGGCTCCAGGGCATCACGGCTTCCTTGACCGCGATCGGGGAGTCGATCGGCAGCGTGCCGCCGTCGCCCTCCTTGGGCAGCATCCCCTCGTCCCGCAGGTCGGCGATGGTCGCGCCGAGCGAGATCCGGGCCGCGGCCTTGGCCAGCGGCACCGCCGTCGCCTTGGAGGTGAACGGCACCGTCCGGGACGCGCGCGGGTTGGCCTCCAGGACGTAGAGGATGTCCCCGGCCATGGCGAACTGGATGTTGATCAGCCCGCGCACGCCGACACCCCGGGCGATGGCCTCGGTGGAGGCCCGCAGCCGCTTGATGTCGAACCCGCCGAGGGTGATCGGCGGCAGCGCGCAGGCGGAGTCGCCGGAGTGGATGCCGGCCTCCTCGATGTGCTCCATCACGCCGCCGAGGTACAGCTCCTCGCCGTCGAACAGGGCGTCGACGTCGATCTCGATGGCGTCGTCCAGGAAGCGGTCGATCAGCACCGGGTGCTCGGAGATCAGCCCGGCGTGGCGCTTGAGGTAGTCGGCCAGCGAGGGCTCGTCGTAGACGATCTCCATACCGCGTCCGCCCAGCACGTAGCTGGGGCGGGCCAGCACCGGGTAGCCGATCTCGTCGGCGATGGCCTTGGCCTCCTCGAAGGAGAAGGCGGTGCCGTGCTTGGGCGCGGGCAGCCCGGCCTCGCGCAGTACCCGGCCGAAGGCGCCGCGCTCCTCGGCCAGGTCGATGGCCTCGGGCTGGGTGCCGACGATCGGCACGCCGTTGTCCTTGAGCGCCTGCGCCAGCCCCAGCGGGGTCTGCCCGCCCAGCTGCACGATGACGCCCGCGACCGGACCGGCCTGGGTCTCGGCGTGGACGATCTCCAGCACGTCCTCCAGGGTGAGCGGCTCGAAGTAGAGTCGGTCGGAGGTGTCGTAGTCGGTGGAGACGGTCTCCGGGTTGCAGTTGACCATCACGGTCTCGTAGCCGGCGTCGCTGAGCGCGAAGGAGGCGTGGACGCAGGAGTAGTCGAACTCGATGCCCTGGCCGATGCGGTTGGGCCCGGAGCCGAGGATCAGCACGGCCGGTTTGGTGCGCGGCGCGACCTCGCTCTCCTCGTCGTAGGAGGAGTAGAAGTACGGGGTCTTGGCGGCGAACTCGGCGGCGCAGGTGTCCACGGTCTTGAAGACCGGGCGGATGCCCAGTGCGTGCCGCACCTCGCGGACCACGTCCGAACTGAGGCCGCGGATCTCGCCGATCTGCAGGTCGGAGAAGCCGTGCCGCTTGGCGTGGCGCAGCAGCTCGGGGTCGAGCTTCTCGGCGGCGGCCAGCTCCTCGGCGATCTCGTGGATCAGGAAGAGCTGGTCCACGAACCAGGGGTCGATCTTCGTGGCGTCGAAGACCTCGCGCGGGCTGGCCCCGGCCCGGATGGCGTCCATCACGGTGTTGATCCGGCCGTCCGTCGGGACCTGGGCCTTCGTCAGCAGCTCGTCCTTGTCGCCGGGCTCACCGGTGAAGTCGAACTGCGAGCCCTTCTTCTCCAGCGACCGCAGCGCCTTGTTCAGCGCCTCGGGGAAGTTGCGGCCCAGGGCCATCGCCTCGCCGACCGACTTCATGGTGGTGGTCAGGGTGGCGTCGGCGGAGGGGAACTTCTCGAAGGCGAACCGCGGGACCTTGACCACGACGTAGTCGAGCGTCGGCTCGAACGAGGCCGGGGTCTTCTCGGTGATGTCGTTGGGGATCTCGTCCAGGGTGTAGCCGACGGCGAGCTTGGCCGCGATCTTGGCGATCGGGAAGCCGGTCGCCTTGGAGGCCAGCGCGGAGGAGCGGGAGACCCGCGGGTTCATCTCGATGACGATGATGCGGCCGTCGTCGGGGTTGATCGCGAACTGGATGTTGCAGCCGCCGGTGTCGACGCCGACCTCGCGGATGATGGCGATGCCGATGTCGCGCAGCCGCTGGTACTCGCGGTCGGTGAGGGTCATCGCCGGGGCGACGGTGATCGAGTCGCCGGTGTGCACGCCCATCGGGTCGAAGTTCTCGATGGAGCAGACGACCACGACGTTGTCGTTGCGGTCGCGCATCAGCTCCAGCTCGTACTCCTTCCAGCCGAGGATGGACTCCTCCAGGAGCACCTCGGTGGTCGGCGAGAGGGTCAGGCCCTGTCCGGCGATGCGGCGCAGGTCCTCCTCGTCGTGGGCGAAGCCGGAGCCCGCGCCGCCCATGGTGAACGAGGGCCGGACCACGACCGGGTAGCCGCCCAGGGTCTCCACACCGGCCAGGACGTCGTCCATGGAGTGGCAGATCACCGAGCGGGCGGACTCGCCGTAGCCGATCCTGGCCTTGACGGCCTCGACCACGCCCTTGAAGAGCTGGCGGTCCTCGCCCTTGTTGATGGCCTCGACATTGGCGCCGATCAGCTCGACGCCGTACTTGTCCAGGGTGCCGTCCGCGTGCAGCGAGATGGCGGTGTTCAGCGCGGTCTGGCCGCCCAGGGTGGGCAGCAGGACGTCGGGGCGCTCCTTGGCGATGATCTTCTCGACGTACTCGGGGGTGATCGGCTCGACGTAGGTGGCGTCGGCGATCTCCGGGTCGGTCATGATCGTGGCCGGGTTGGAGTTGACCAGGACCACCCGCAGGCCCTCGGCCTTGAGCACCCGGCAGGCCTGGGTCCCGGAGTAGTCGAACTCGGCCGCCTGGCCGATCACGATCGGGCCGGAACCGATGACCAGGACGGACTGGATGTCGGTGCGCTTAGGCACGCTGGCCCTCCATGAGCTCAAAGAAGCGGTCGAACAGGTAGGCGGCGTCGTGCGGACCGGCCGCCGCCTCCGGGTGGTACTGCACGCTGAAGGCGGGCTGGTCGAGCAGCTGCAGGCCCTCGACCACGTTGTCGTTGAGGCAGACGTGCGAGACGGTGACCCGCCCGTAGGGGGTCTGCGTCTCGCCCTCCAGCGGGGCGTCCACGGCGAAGCCGTGGTTGTGCGCCGTGACCTCGACCTTGCCGGTGGTGCGGTCCTGCACCGGCTGGTTGATGCCGCGGTGGCCGTACTTGAGCTTGTAGGTGCCGAAGCCCAGGGCCCGGCCGAGCAGCTGGTTGCCGAAGCAGATGCCGAAGAACGGCGTCTTCCGGCCCAGCACCTCGCGCAGCACCGCGACCTGCCCCTCGGCGGTGGCCGGGTCGCCGGGGCCGTTGGAGAAGAACACGCCGTCGGGGGCGACCGCGTAGACGTCCTCGGCGGTGGCGTCGGCGGGCAGCACGTGCACCTCGATGCCGCGCTCGGCCATCCGGTGCGGGGTCATCCCCTTGATGCCCAGGTCCAGGGCGGCCACGGTGAACCGCTTGGTCCCTATGGCCGGGACGACGTAGGTCTCGTCGGTGGCGACCTCGCCGCACAGGTCGGCGCCCGCCATCTGCGGGGCCTGGCGGACCCGCTCCAGCAGGGTGGCGTCGTCGGCCAGGGCCGGACCCGAGAAGATGCCGCAGCGCATGGCGCCGCTCTCGCGCAGATGGCGGGTGAGCGCGCGGGTGTCGATACCGCTGATACCGACGACGCCCTGTTCGACCAGCTCGTCGTCCAGCGAGCGTCGCGAGCGCCAGTTGGAGGGCAGCCTGGCCGGGTCGCGGACCACGTAGCCGGCCACCCAGATCTGCTTGGACTCGTCGTCCTCGTCGTTCCAGCCGGTGTTGCCGATCTGCGGGGCCGTCATGGTGACGACCTGGCGGTGGTAGGAGGGGTCGGTCAGAGTCTCCTGATAGCCCGTCATCCCGGTGTTGAAGACGGCCTCGCCGAAGGTCTCACCGATGGCGCCGTATGCCTGGCCGCGGAAGATCCGTCCGTCCTCAAGGACGTAGACGGCGGGCTTCCTCTCCGTACGTGCGGTCATCATGCGCCTTCCTCGTCTGTTGCCTGTCCAGCGGCCACCTTCGCGTGCGCCTTCAGCAGCACCTCGATCGCGGTGACCCAGTTCTCGTGCTCGGCCGGGTGGTCGGCCCTGACCCCGGTGTCCAGCAGCTTGCCGCCGTGCTCCCAGGTGACGACCAGCAGGCCGCCCTCGGGGACCACCTTCCCGGCGATGCCCTTGTCGGTGCGCGCCCCGCGCAGCGCCGCGATCGGGACGAAGAAGCTCGCCGAAGCGGGGCGGACCACGTCCAGGCCGTCGGGGCGCAGGGTCAGCTCGACCAGGCTGCGCTCACCGAGCCGGTGGGCCACCACCCGGTCCAGCCAGTCGCCGGCCGAGGTGGTGCCGAAGTAGCGGCCCTCCAGCTCCAGCACGGACTCGGTGGTCGCCTTGGGCGCGACCGGCAGCGCGGGCAGCCCCGACTGCTGGGTCCTGCGCCAGTTCCAGCCCTGCCGCATCAGCCAGTACAGC
Organism: Streptacidiphilus carbonis; assembly: GCF_000787775.1. Classification (GTDB taxonomy): domain Bacteria; phylum Actinomycetota; class Actinomycetes; order Streptomycetales; family Streptomycetaceae; genus Streptacidiphilus; species Streptacidiphilus carbonis. The sequence goes on from NZ_BBPM01000046.1 coordinate 46,617, forward strand.
AGCCCGACCACGATGAGCAGGCCGATGACCCAGCCGATCAGATCGCCCACATGGGTGACCGGCGCGGAGTGCGGCGACTGCGCCAGTTCCAGGTGGCGCGCCATGACCAGGCTCATACGAGTTCACCGTCCAGTACCGTCGCCCTGCCGCGGAGGAAGGTGGCCACCACACGTCCGGGCAGGTCACGGCCTCGGTAGGGGGTGTTTCGGCTGCGGGTGGCGAAGCTGTCGGGGTTCACCGCTCCACGGTACGCGGGGTCGACCAGGACGAGGTTGGCCGGTTCGTCCACCGAGACGGGACGTCCCTGCCCGGTGGGACCGGCCTGGTTGATCCCGCTGATGGCGGCGGGTCGGTGCGACATCCGCTGGGCGACGTCGGCCCAGCCCATCAGGCCGGTGTCCACCATGGTCTGCTGCACCACCGACAGCGCGGTCTCCAGGCCGACCATGCCCATGGCCGCGGCGGCCCACTCGCAGTCCTTGTCCTCGGACGGGTGCGGGGCGTGGTCGGTGGCGACGGCGTCGATGGTGCCGTCGGCGAGGGCCTCGCGCAGGGCGAGCACATCGGCCTCGGTGCGCAGCGGCGGGTTCACCTTGTAGACGGGGTCGTAGGAGCGGACCAGCTCGTCGGTCAGCAGCAGGTGGTGCGGGGTGACCTCGGCGGTGACGTCCCAGCCCTTGGACTTGGCCCAGCGGATGATCTCGACCGAGCCTGCCGTGGAGACATGGCAGACGTGCAGCCGCGAGCCGACGTGGGCGGCGAGCAGCACATCCCTGGCGATGATCGACTCCTCGGCCACGGCCGGCCAGCCGCGCAGGCCCAGCTCGCCGGAGACGGTGCCCTCGTTCATCTGGGCGCCCTCGGTCAGCCGGGGCTCCTGGGCGTGCTGGGCGATGACGCCGCCGAAGGCCTTCACGTACTCCAGCGCGCGGCGCATGATCACCGCGTCGTCCACGCACTTGCCGTCGTCGGAGAAGACCCGGACGGAGGCGGCGGAGTCGGCCATGGTGCCGAGCTCGGCCAGCTGCTTGCCCTCCAGGCCGATGGTGACCGCGCCGACCGGCTGCACGTCGCAGTAGCCGGACTCCCGGCCCAGCCGCCAGACCTGCTCGACCACTCCGGCGGTGTCGGCCACCGGGAAGGTGTTGGCCATGGCGTGCACGGCGGTGAAGCCGCCCCTGGCCGCGGCGCGGGTGCCGGTGAGCACGGTCTCGGCGTCCTCGCGGCCGGGCTCGCGCAGATGGGTGTGCAGGTCGACCAGGCCGGGCAGCGCGATCAGGCCCTCGGCCTGGACCACGGTGTCGCCATCGGCGGCGGCCAGTCCGGCGCCGATCTCCGCGATGACGCCGTCCTTCAGGCGCAGGTCCTGGGGCTCTCCGCCGAGGACGCGGGCGTTCTTGATCAGGTAGCTGGTCACTTGCTGTGCTCCTCGGTGGTGCGGGACTCAGGACGTGCGGTGGAGAGGGCGGTGTGGCGCGAAGCGCCTCCGGCAAGGGTGGCGGCGGGCGACGGGAGGGGCGGCTCGGAGCCGCCCAGCAGCAGGTAGAGGACGGCCATCCGGATGGACACGCCGTTGGTGACCTGCTCGACGATGGTGGAGCGGGCCGAGTCGGCGATCTCGGAGGCGATCTCCATGCCGCGCACCATCGGGCCGGGGTGCATCACGATGGCGTGCTCGGGCAGGGCGGCGGCGCGCTTGGCGTCGAGGCCGTAGCGCAGCGAGTACTCGCGCTGGGTGGGGAAGAAGGCAGCGTTCATCCGCTCCCGCTGGACCCGGAGCATCATCACCGCGTCGCTCTTGGGCAGTACCGCGTCGAGGTCGTAGGAGACCGCGCAGGGCCAGCTCTCGACGCCGTAGGGCACCAGCGTCGGCGGGGCGACCAGGGTGACCTCCGCGCCGAGGGTGTGCAGCAGGCGGACGTTGGAGCGGGCGACCCGGCTGTGCAGCACGTCGCCGACGATGGTGATCCTGCGCCCGTCCAGGTCCCGGCCCAGGCCGGGGTTGAGGTGGCGGCGCATGGTGAAGGCGTCCAGCAGGGCCTGGGTGGGGTGCTCATGGGTGCCGTCCCCGGCGTTGACCACGCTGCCGTGCAGCCAGTCCGACTCGGCCAGCCGCTTCGGGGCGCCCGAGGCGCCGTGCCGGATCACCACCGCGTCGGCGCCCATGGCCTGCAGGGTCAGCGCGGTGTCCTTGAGGGTCTCGCCCTTGGAGACCGAGGAGCCCTTGGCGGAGAAGTTGATGACGTCGGCGGAGAGCCGCTTCTCGGCGACCTCGAAGGAGGTGCGGGTGCGGGTGGAGTCCTCGAAGAAGAGGTTGACCACGGTGCGGCCGCGCAGCGTCGGCAGCTTCTTCACCGCGCGGGTGGAGACCTGGGCCATCTCCTCGGCGGTGTCCAGGATCAGCAGCGCATCGTCGAGGTCGAGGTCGGCGGTGGAGATGAGGTGTCGCTTCACTGGGCGCTCCTGTTCGGGTCGCTGCCGTTGGAGTCGCCGCCGTTCGAGTCGCCGGCGTCGTCGCGGTCGCCGATCAGTACGGCGTCCAGGCCGTCCTCCTCGACCAGCTTCACCTTCACGGCTTCGCGCAGCGAGGTGGGCAGGTTCTTGCCGACGTAGTCGGCGCGGATCGGCAGCTCCCGGTGGCCGCGGTCGACCAGGACGGCGAGCTGGACGGCGCGGGGCCGGCCGAGGTCGCCGAGCGCGTCCAGCGCGGCGCGCACGGTGCGGCCGGAGAACAGCACGTCGTCGACCAGAACGACCAGCCTGCCGTCCAGGCCGCCGGGCGGGATCTCGGTGTGCTCCAGGGCGCGGGCGGGCTTCAGCCGCAGGTCGTCCCGGTACATGGTGATGTCGAGCGTCCCGAACGGGATCTCCCTGCCCGTGATCTGGGCCAGCCGGGCGTGCAGCCGGCGGGCCAGCAGGATGCCGCGGGTGGGAATGCCGAGCAGGACGACGTCCTCCGCGCCCTTGGCGCGTTCCACGATCTCGTGGGCGATACGGGTCAGTGAACGGGCGATGTCGCTCTCGTCCAGGACCTGCCGGGCACTGCCCGGGAGGGTCTCCCCGCTACCGCGGGTCTCGCTACTGCGTGCAGATCTGGTCATGCCGAAGCCGACCTCCTTCCCCGCCTCACCGGACGGGCCTTAAAGGATGCCTCTGGGACGGCCGCCCGCCGAACGTGACGGTGGCCGTCGTCCACCCTACCAGGGCGATCATGCCGCTCCGGGCGACGCCGCAGGCGGGGCGCTGTCCGGGCGTTCGCACGACTGCCCCATTCGGCTTGACCAATCCATATCACTCTGCGTAATCTCACAGTGAGTTACGGCCGGACGACGGAGGTCCACCAACGCACCCTTCCGGTGCCGCTCGGACCAGCCGTCGCAGGGCAGTCACAGCGTCACGCCACATCTCGTCCGGGGAGACCATTTGTCCAGCGACTACGCGAAGCAGCTTGGCGGCAAGCTGCGAGCGATCCGCACCCAGCAGGGCTTGTCACTGCACGGCGTCGAGGAGAAGTCCCAGGGCCGCTGGAAGGCCGTGGTCGTCGGCTCCTACGAGCGCGGGGACCGCGCCGTCACGGTGCAGCGGCTGGCCGAGCTGGCCGAGTTCTACGGGGTCCCGGTACAGGAACTGCTGCCGGGCAGCACCCCGGGCGGTGCGGCCGAGCCGCCGCCGCGCCTGGTGCTCGACCTGGAGCGGCTGTCCCAGGTCCCGTCCGAGAAGGCCGGCCCGCTGCAGCGCTACGCGGCGACCATCCAGAGCCAGCGCGGCGACTACAACGGCAAGGTGCTGTCGATCCGCCAGGACGACCTGCGCACCCTCGCCGTGATCTACGACCAGCCTGCCTCACTGCTCGTCGACCAGCTGATCAGCTGGGGCGTGCTGGACCCGGACGCGCGCCGCGCGGTCCGCGAGGACGACTCGATCTGACGGCTTTCCCGGGGGAAGTCTGAAGAAACGTCACAGCGCAGGCACAGCACGGCAGAACAGGGCCGGTCGTTCCCAACGGGGAGCGGTCGGCCCTGAGTTGTGCTGACGTACGGCGGTCCTGGTGTCAGCCCAGCAGATGACGGTTCATCAGGGCCTCGACGCCGCCGAGGTCGCGGGCCAGCATCAGCTCGACCAGGCGCTCGTGCGCGGCGGCCGATCCGTCGCAGTGCCCGCCCCGGCGCCGGATTCCGTTGACCACGGACAGCAGATAGCGGTTGCCCGCCAGTCCGAGCAGCGGCCCGTGGAAGTCGGCGTCGCCCCCGGAACGGGCCGACGGCAGCAGCGCCTCCAGCTGGGCGCTGCCGGCGGCACGGGCCACCGCCACCGCGCTCGGCGTCTCCAGCAGGGCGCGGATCTCCAGCAGCTCGGCCAGGTCCTGCTCGGTGATCCCCACGATCCGGAAGCCCTTGTTGGGCACCGCCACGACCAGGCCCTCCTTGACCAGGTCGAGCATCGCCTCGCGGACCGGGGTCGCCGAGACGCCGAACCTCGCCGCCAGGGCCGGAGCGGAGTAGACCGTGCCCGGGCTCAGCTCCCCGGCCGCGAGGGCGGCCCGCAGCGCCTGGTTGACCTGGCCGCGCAGGCTGCGGCGCTCCGGGGACACGGCCCCGCCCTCAGCGCCGGTCGAGACGGCGGCCGGCCCGGGAGGTCAGCCCGGCCAGCACCTCCAGCGGCGCCTTGCGGGCGGCGGCGACCACCGCCTTGTAGCGGCGCGAGGGGATGCTGACGGTGCGGCCCCGGGCGAGGTCGCGCATGGCGTCGTCCACCACCCGGTCGGCGTCCAGCCACATCCAGTCACCGACGTCCTTCATGTCGACATCGGCGCGCTGGTGGAACTCGGTGTGGGTGAAGCCCGGGCAGAGGGCGAGCAGGCGCACCCCGGAGCCGGCCGTGTCGCGGGCGATGGACTGGGTGAACTGGACCACCCAGGCCTTGCTGGCGCCGTAGGTGCCGCGCGGGATGAAGGCCGCGACCGACGCGACATTGATGACATAGCCGCGGCCGCGCTCGCGCATCCCCGGCAGCACGGCCGAGGTGAGCCGGAGCACCGCCTCGATGTGCAGCTTGACCATGGCCAGCTCGTCGGCGAGCGGGACCACCAGGAAGGGGTCCTTGAGGCCGAACCCGGCGTTGTTGACCAGCAGGTCGACCGGGTTCTCCGGGTCGGCGAGCCTGGCCTCCACCGCGGCGATGCCCTCGTCGGTGGCCAGGTCGGCCGCCAGCGTCCGGACGGCGACGCCGTACTGCCCGGCCAGCGCGGCGGCGCTCTCCTCGAGTCGGGCGCTGTCCCTGGCGACCAGGACCAGCGCCAGACCGTCCTTGGCGAGGCGGCGGGCGAAGGACGCGCCGATTCCGGCCGTCGCGCCGGTGATGAGTGCAGTGGGCATGATGCGAACCATACCGTTCACTTCACGGGACCTCAGGGTCCCTGGCGCCAACACACCGACAGCGCCCCGGGGCTGACGCAGCTCGGGTCGGTGGGGGTCGCCGAGGCGGACGGCGCCGTCGTCGTCGCGCTGGGGGTGGGCGAGACGGTGGGCGGCACGGTCGGGGCAGTGGGCGACGGCGTCGCTGGGGCCGTCACCGTCACCGTCGCCGACGCGGACGGCGTGGGCGTGGGCGTGGCGGACGCGGACGCGGACGCCGCTGCAGTCGCCGGGGCCGCGGCCGTCCCGGTAACCGCGGCCGGGGGCGACGGCGCCGTGGCGGCGGGGGCCGGGGATGCCGTGGTCGCGGCGGTCGCCGGGGGGGGGGGCCGGTACCGGGGCGGG
>NZ_BBPM01000046.1:52429-61776 GCF_000787775.1 Streptacidiphilus carbonis
CCGGGGCGGTGGCCGCCGCCGGGCTACTGCTCGCCGCGGTGGGCGTCGTCGGGCCGGGAGTGCTCGGAGCCGTGCGCGCAGGGACGACCGGCAGCGTCCGTGCGGAACTCCGGGCCGGGCTCGCCGACGAAGCACCGGACACCGACGCCGAGGCGGAGTCCGTGGTCTGCGCCGGCGACGCGGGTGCGGCCGCGCCGGTGGTCCTGGCCGCCGCCGACTGGGTCGTCGGCGTGTGCGACCCGGTCAGCGTGAGGGCGGCGACCGCGCCCGCGGCGGCGAGCACCAGGCCGCCCGCGGCGGCGAGGGTCCCCGGGCCGACCGGGGCCGAGGTCGGACCGGAGGCCCTGGTGGCATGCCGGGACCTGGCCAAGTGCCTGGCACGGCCGACGCCGTGGCTGCGCGCGGCGGCCCGCGCTCCGGCCGCCGGGACCAGGTAGCGCGCCGCTCCCCCGGCGAAGGCCAGCAGCAGCGCGGGACCGACGAGCGCGGGCAGCCGGTGGTTGGCCCGCTCCAGCAGGGCCAGCCGGGCCCGGCAGTCGGGGCAGCCGTCGGCGTGTGCCCGCAGCGCCCGGTCCTGGCGGGCCGAGCTGGTCCCGCGGATGTGCGCCGGCATCCGGTCCCAGTACTCGGCGCAGCCCAGGGCGTCGGGTGCGCCCGGCTGCGCGCCCAGAAAGGCCTGGCGCAGTCCTTCCCTGGCCCGGTGCAGCAGAACAGCCGTCGCGTTGCGGTTGGTGCCCAGGTCGTCGCCCACCGCCTCCAGCGGCCAGTCCTCCACCTCGGTCAGCCACAGCGCCCGCACCCAGCGGTGCGGCAGCTGCTTCAGCGCGCCGGCCAGCATCACCGCGTAGGCGCCCTCCTGGGGCGCGGCGGCCCGGGCCGGCTCCCGTCCGGGCTGCAGCCGCTCCAGGTCGTCCCCCTGCGGCAGCTCCCTGGGGGCGTGGCCGAGGTCGACGGCGAGGTTGCGGATGGTGGCGGCCAGGTAGCCGGGGATGTGGTCCACCCGGTTGCCCGCGGAGATCCGGCGCCAGACGCGGAAGTGGGCCTCCGCGGTCAGGTCCTCGGCCAGCCAGGAGTCACCGGTGAGGGTGCGGGCGTAGGCGACCAGTCGGGCGTGGTGCTCCTGGTAGGTACGGGTGTACGCCTCGATGGGCGTTTCGTCGGCGGTGCTGGTCACGCACCGACTAAATAGGACAAAGTGCCGATCTGCCTATGGCGCAGGTCACACACGTTTCCTCGGTTCTCGCGTAATCGCGGCGTGCTCGATCCGGTCCTTCTCCCGTACCCGCCAAACCGCCGAACCACCACGAGGAGCTGACCGCCATGGCCGCCACCGTCGAACAGGCCGTCCAGGCCCGCCTCATCGTCATGCCCGAGCTGACCCACGACTTCGTCGCCCGCCTCGGCTACCGGCCCGACGACCCCTTCGCCGTACGGCTGACCTTCCCGCCGGAGGTCTGCCCGGACGGGACCGAGCGCAGCTGGACCTTCGCCCGGGACCTGCTCGGCGAAGGCCTGCGCGGCCCGGCCGGGCCCGGCGACGTCCACATCTGGCCCTGCGGGCGGCACTGGACCGTGGTCGAGCTGCACAGCCCCGACGGGGCGGCGATGATCCGGCTGCGCAGCGCCGGAGTGCGGCGGTTCCTCGCCCGCAGCCTCGCCGCGGTCCCGGCGGGCGCCGAGGAGACCGGCGACGACCTGGCGCTGGTGCTCGCCGCGCTGGTCGGGGAGGGCTGACCGGTGCCGACCAGCTCGCACCCCGGCGCGCCCGCGCGCCCCGCGGCCCTCTTCAGCGACCGGCTGCTGCAGCGGCCGCTGCGGCGCCTGGCCCTGCTGGGCGACGGCTCCGCAGCGGTCCAGCAGACCTCCCTGGGCGCCGCCGCTCCCGGCCCGCTCTCGGTCGCCGCCCGCTACCTGGCGGCGGACGCCCGCACCGGCATCGGCGGGGACTTCTACGCCGTGCAGCAGACCCCGTTCGGACTGCGGCTGCTGATCGGCGACGTCCGCGGCAAGGGGCCGAGCGCGGGCGGGATCGCCGCGGTCCTGCTCAGCGCCTTCCGCAGGTCCGCTCTGCGCGCCGGCACCATCGAGCAGGTCGCCGCCCGGCTGGACCGCACCATGGAGCGGGCCTCGGCGCTGCGCTTCCGGGCGGACGCGGACGAGGACTTCGCCACCGCGCTGCTGGTGGAGATCGGCCCCGACCCGGCCTCCGTCCGGCTGGTCAACTGCGGCCACGTCCCGCCGCTGCTGCTCGACGGCGGCCGGGTCCGGACCCTGGAGCCCCGGCGTCCCGGGCCGCCGCTGGGGCTGGCCGGGGTCCTCGGCGCCCCGGCCGGCCCGGCGGACCCGGTACGGCTGCCCCGGGGCGGGACCCTGCTGCTGCTCACCGACGGGGTGACCGAGGCCCGCTCCCCCGCAGGCGACTTCTACGACCCGCTGTCGGGCCCCGCCCTCGCCGCCCCGCACCGGGGCGGCCCCGGCCGGCTCCTGGACGCGCTCTGCCGCGACCTGCGCCGGCACACCGTCGGCCCGGCCCGGGACGACATCGCCATGGTCGCCGCCCATCGGCCGGCCCAGGCCGGCGACCGCCCCCCGCCCTCTGTGGTCAGTACACCTAGGCGACCAGGGCGGTGAGCTTGCGCAGCGACTCGGTGAGGGCCGCCGTGGTGGCGTCCTTGACCCGATTGGCCATCATGTTCACGGCCGCGCCCTTGAACTCGCTCTGCACCGTGAGCAGCGTGCCCTCGCCCTCGGCGCTCAGCTGGTAGTGCTGGCGCAGGGTGATCCCCATCGGCGCCTTGCCCTCCAGCACCCAGGACTTGCCGGGCTCCACCTCGGCGACGGTCCAGGCGGCCTCGGTGGGCATCCCCATCAGGGTCATCTTCTCGGCGTACCGGGACCCGACGGCGAGCTCGGCCGGGGCGCCGTTGGGGAAGGCGGTGTGGATGGTGTTCCACTCGCCGAACCGGTCGAAGTCGGTGATCACGGCCCACACCTTGTCCGCGGGGGCGGGCAGGGAAGCGCTGACGGAAACCTCGGGCATGACAGCTCCTCTCCGGCGCGGCCACGCGTGGGGCGGCCGTTCGGACACCGGTTTCCGCGAGGCTAACCAGAATCTGACGAACCATCAATAAATGTGACGCAGCTGCGCCGTGGCAGTTCGCGGCGGTGCCGGGCCGCTAACGTGGGGGCGTGCAGATCTCGACCGCGGAACGCAGGGCCCGGCTGGCGACCCGTCATCTCCTCTCCCCCGCCGCGCGGGCCCGCACCCCGGAGCAGGCGGCCGACGCGCTGGTGGGGCTGCACGCCACCGATCCCGCGACGGTGTTCCTCGCGGTGGCGGCGCGTTTGGACGACGCCACGCCCGCGGCGCTGGAGCGCGCGCTGTACCAGGACCTGACGCTGCTCCGGCTGCTGTGCATGCGCCGCACCATGTTCGTGGTGGGCCGGGAGCTGGCGCCGATCGTCGACTCCTCGACGGCGCGGGCCGTCGCCGCCAGGGAGCGCAAGAAGCTGATCGGCTTTCTGGCCGACGGCGGCGGCTGGGACGAGAAGTGGCTCGCGGCCGCCGAACAGGCGGTCCTCGCCGAGCTGGCCGAGGCCGGACCGCTGAGCGGATCACAGCTCAGCGCACGGGTACCCGCGCTGCGCGAGCAGGTGACCGTCGCGGTCGGCAAGCCGTATGAGAGCACCCAGGCCGTCGCCAGCCGCATCCTGCGCACCATGGCCGCCGAGAACCGGCTGCGGCGCGACCGCCCGCGCGGGAGCTGGACGTCCAGCCAGTTCCGCTGGGTGCCCGGGGAGCCGCTGCCGGAGCTGCCGGCCGCCGAGGCCCGGGCCGAGCTGGTGCGGCGCTGGCTCACCGCCTACGGGCCGGGGACGGCGGCCGACCTGAAGTGGTGGACCGGCTGGAACCTGGGCGACGTCCGCAAGGCGCTGCTGGCGGTGCGGGCCGAGGAGGTCGGGCTGGAGCAGCAGGACCCCGGCTACGTCCTGCCCGGCGACACCGGGCCGACCGCGCCCGCCCCGCCGTACGCCGCGCTGCTGCCCGCGCTCGACCCCACCGGGATGGGCTGGGTCCAGCGCGACTGGTACCTGCCGCCGCAGCACACCGCCGAACTGTTCGACGGCACCGGCAACATCGGCCCGACGGTCTGGTGGGACGGGCGGATCGTCGGCGGCTGGGCCCAGCGCCCGGACGGGGAGCTGGTCTGGCGGCTGCTCGACGACGTGGGCGCGGAGGCGAGGGCCGCGGTCTCGGCCGGGGCCGAGCGGTTGGCGGCGTTCATCGGCGAGCAGCGGATCACTCCGCGGTTCCGTACGCCGCTGGAGCGGGCGCTCGCCGAGGCCTGACGGACCTTTGGCTGCGGACCGCAGCTGGCTTGTCGCGCGGTTCCCGCGCCCCTGGCCATGTGCAACCGAGCCAGTTGCAGACGCCTCGGGGGCGCGGGGAACTGCGCGAACAAACCAGGCACGCCGCCGCAGCCGGGAAGGCTAGGCGCGGCCCGCGGACTTCTGGGTGCGGCGCGACAGCGAGTCGATGATGACGGCTGCCAGCAGCACCGCGCCGGTGATCATGTACTGGATCGAGTTGGCCAGGCCGAGCATGTAGAGGCCGGCGTTGATCGACTCGATGACCAGCATGCCGAGCAGGGCCGACCAGACCATGCCGCGCCCGCCGAAGAGGCTGGTGCCGCCGATGACCGCGGCCGCGATGGCCAGCATCAGGTTGTTCGGGTCGGAGCCGGCCTGGTTCGCCGAGGAGATCTGCCCGGCGATCGTCAGTCCGCCGAGCGCCGCGAAGAAGCCGGAGGTGGAGAAGACCGTGATCCGGACCATCGCCACACTGATACCGGCCCTGCGGCTGGCCTCGATGTTGCCGCCCACCGCGAACACCTTGCGGCCGTAACCGGTGCGGCGCAGCACGAAGTTGGTGACGATCAGCGCGACCGCGAACAGCACCAGGGCGTTGGGCACGCCCTTCTGGTTGTTGAGGATCACCGCGGTGCCGAAGGCCCCGATCGCCAGCACCACCGTGCGCAGCAGCAGGTCGCTGGTGGGCCGGTACGGCACCCCGGCCTGCCGGCGCCGCCGTTGCAGGCCGACGGCACTGTAGAGGTACGCCGCCACGCCCAGGCCGGCGAGGATGTACCCGCCGGCGATGTCGCCGCCCAGGAAGAAGGAGTTGCCCGACAGGTAGCGCATCGGCCCCCTGTCGGTCGGCAGGTTGATGGTGCCGGTCGAGCCCAGCAGCCACAGCATGAAGCCCTGCCAGCCCATGAAGCCGGCCAGGGTGACCACGAAGGCCGGCACGCCGATCTTGGCGAAGACGAAGCCGTGCAGCGCGCCGATGGCCGCGCCGGTGAGCAACGTGATCACCATGGCGAACCAGGGGTTGACGCCGTGGCTCACCGAGAGCACCGCGAACACGGCGGCCGACAGACCGCTGACCGAGCCGACCGACAGGTCGATCTCGCCCAGCAGCAGCACGAACACCAGGCCGATGGACAACAGCCCGATGCCCACCATGTAGTAGGCGATGTACTCGAAGTTGGCCGAGGTCAGGTAGTTGCTGTCCTGCAGGCTGAAGACGATCCAGATGATCACCAGCCCGACGACCACCGGCAGCGAGCCGAGGTCGCCGCCGCGGATCTTGCGCTCGAACTCGGTCAGGTATCCCTTGATCCCCTCCTCGCGGACCAGCAGCCGCGGGTCGACGGGGGGTGCGACCGCGGGCGGCGGGGTCACATCGGGGTCGGTCTCGCTCATCTGTCGCCCTCCGCCGTCCGCGCCTGACGCCGGGTCACCGCGTTGTCGGTGGCACCGGTGATCGCGGCGATGATGGTCTCCTGGGTGGTGTGCTGCACCGGGAAGATGCCGTTGTTCCTGCCCAGCCGCAGCACCGCGACGCGGTCCGCGACCGCGGTGACGTCGGCCATGTTGTGGCTGATCAGGATCACCGCCAGGCCGCGGTCCCGCAGCCGCTCGACCAGGTCCAGGACCTGGGCGGTCTGCTCGACGCCGAGGGCGGCGGTGGGTTCGTCCAGGATCACCACCTTGGGGTCGCCGATCAGCGAGCGGGCGATCGCCACCACCTGGCGCTGGCCGCCGGAGAGGCTGGCGACCGGGATCCGCACGCTCGGGATCCGGATCGCCAGCGTGGACAGCAGCTCCTGCGCCGTCTTCTCCATCGCGACCTCGTCCAGCAGTCCGCGCAGCTTCAGCTCACGGCCCAGGTAGAGGTTGCCGACCACGTCGAGGTTGTCGCACAGCGCGAGGTCCTGGTAGACGGTGGCCACGCCGAGGGTCTGGGCGTCCTGCGGCCGGTGGATGTTGACCGGCCTGCCCTCCCACTCGATCTGGCCCTCGTCGATCGGATGCACCCCGGCGATGGTCTTGACCAGCGTGGACTTGCCCGCGCCGTTGTCGCCGACCAGGGCCAGCACCTCGCCGGGGGTCACTTCCAGCTCGACGTCGGTCAGCGCCTGGACGGCGCCGAACCGCTTGGAGATGCCGCGCAGCGCCAGCACCGGTTCCCCGGCGGCCGGGCTCGTCATGAGAGTCCGTTGGCCTTGCAACCGGCGGCGTACGCGGAGGTGCAGATCTGGGCGACCGTGTAGAGGTTGTCCTTGACCACGGTGTCCTTGACGTTGTCGGCCTTGACCAGCACCGGCGTCAGCAGGTCGGAGGGCACCTTGTTGCCGGAGCCGTTGGTCTTGGTGGTGGGGGTCAGGCCGCTGATGCTGTTGCCGGTCATCAGGTCCACCGCCAGCTGGGCCGCGGCGTCGGCCTCGGGCTGGTAGGCCTTGTAGATGGTGAAGCTCTGGGTTCCCACCATGATCCGCTGGATGGCGTCCAGCTGGGCGTCCTGGCCGGTGAGCGGCAGGTTGGAGATGCCCGCGTTCTTCATCGAGGTGGCGATACCGGCGGCCATGCCGTCGTTGGCCGAGTAGAAGCCGGCGATGTTCTTGGCGCCGAGCTGGTTGATCGCGGCCGCGGCCTTCTGCGCCGCGACGTCGGCCTTCCACAGCCCGGAGGCGTCGTAGGCGAGGTCGACCTTGTCCTTGACCACGCCCTGGAAGCCCGACTTGAAGTCGCCGGCGTTGGGGTCGGCCGAGTCGCCGTCGATCTCGACGATCTTCGCACTCTTGGTGGCCTTGGAGCCGAGCACATTGAGCAGGCCCTGGCCCTGCAGCTGGCCGACCTTGATGTTGTCGAAGGAGACATAGGCGTCGGCCGGACCCTGCGAGAGCCGGTCGTAGCTGACCACCTTGATGCCCTTGGCGCTGGCGGCGACCACCGAGGCCTTGATGGCGGCGGCGTCGACCGGGTCCACCACCAGCACCTTGACCCCGGCGTTGATCATGGTGGTGACCTGCTGGGCCTGGGTGGCGGCGCTGCCGGCCGCGTTGGCGTACTCCACCGTGACGTTGGGCGCCAGCGTCTTCATCTTGGCTTCGAAGAAGGGCCGGTCGAACTTCTCGTAGCGGGTGGTCTGGTTCTCCGGCAGCAGCAGGCCGACCTTGCCGCTGGCGGCGCCGGCCGACACCGAGCCCGAGGCGGTGGAGCTGGAGGAACTGGTGCCGGCCTTCCCGCAGGCGGCGGCGGTCAGCGCCAGCGACACGGCGGCGGCCGAGACAAGCAGGGTGCGTGAGATCTGGCTCATGGGAGGTAGGACGCCTTTCGTACGGGGACCGCTGACGCAGCGCTCACCCAATACCACAGCCAGTGACCGGCCCAGGCCCGTCGGAATAGGCCAGCCAGGGGAACAGAATCACTCCTGGGTGACGATTGCGGCCCGCTGACCCGCGGTCAGAGCAGCTCCGCCAGCTCCCCGCGCGAGGCCACGCCGAGCTTCGGATAGGCCTTGTAGAGGTGGTATCCGACGGTGCGTGAGCTGAGGAACAGCTGGGCCGCGATGTCCCGGTTGGACATCCCCTGCGCGGCCAGCCGGACGATCTGCGACTCCTGCGGCGTCAGCGAGGCCAGCGGACCGGACCCGGCCCGGCCCTGCGGGGCGGCGGTGCCGGTGGCGCCCAGCTCGGAGCGGGCCCGCTCGGCCCAGGGCACGGCGCCCAGCTCGTCGAACACGGACTGGGCGGCCAGCAGCGGGCCGCGGGCCTCGGCCTTGCGGCGGCCGCGCCGCAGCCACTCCCCGTACAGGAGTGCGGTGCGGGCCCGGTCCCAGGGGCGGTCCTGCTCCTCGTGCAGACGCAGGGCGGCGGTGAAGCGATCCTCGGCGTCGGCGTCGTGGCCCAGCAGCGCCTCGCAGCGCAGCACCAGCGCCGCCGTCCAGGGCTGCCCGGTCCGGGCGGACCAGCGGCGGAAGTAGTCGAAGGGCGCGGCGGCCCGCTCCGGCTCACGCAGCCGCACCGCCGCCTCGACCAGGTCGGGGACGGCGCGGAGCCCGGCGACATGGTGCCGCTGCGGGCTGTGCGCCAGCTGCTCCAGCCGGGCCAGGCACTCCTCGGCGCGGCCCAGGCCCAGGTCCAGCAGGCCCAGCGACCACTGGGTCCACGCACGCCCGGCCAGGCCCGCCGCCTGGGCGGCCCCGGCGCTGCGGCGGGCTGACGGCTCGTCACCGCGCAGCGCCGCCAGGTGCGCGTGGAAGCTGTGCAGCTGACCGGCCCAGAGCAGCTGCCCGGTGTCCTCGGCGATCCGCAGCGCCTCGACGGCGTTGGTCACCGCCTCGCCCGGTCGGCCCTGGAACAGCTCGCCCTCGGCCAGGAAGAACAGCAGCGTCGGCAGCGCGCCGACGGCGCCCACCGCGCGGGCCTCGGCCACCAGCTCCTCGGCCAGGCGCACCGTCTCGTCGTCCCGGCCCATGATCAGGGTGGCCCCGCAGACCGTCACCAGGTCCACCGGGACGGCGGCCCCGGCGGCGCGGGCCCGGGCCACGGTGTCGGCGACCGGCGGGGGCGGCTGCTCGGTGCGGCCCAGCAGCGATCCGACCGCCGCCAGCAGATAGCCGGCCTGGGCGGCGGTGGGGTGGGCAGCGGCGGCGGGCGGGGTGCCGAGGGCGGTGAGCCGGTCGACCACCTCGCCCACCGCCTCCTCGCCCAGGTACCAGGCGACATGGAAGGCCTGCAGCAGCACCCGGGCCAGATGCTCGGGGGCCACGTCCGCGGCCAGGTCGGCGGTGCGCAGCAGCAGGTCGAAGGAGCCCTGGTCGGAGCCGCGCCAGAACTGGGTGGTGGCCTGCACCAGCAGCAGTTGTGCCCGGCGCAGCCGGTCGGCGCCGTCGGCGCCGCTCTCGCGGCCGTCGGCGCCCTCGGGGGCGAGCCGGCGCAGGGTGCGCGCGGCCAGCTCGGCGGCCCGGTCGGTCTCGCCCGCCTCCACGGCGGCCTCGG
>NZ_BBPM01000045.1:0-59117 GCF_000787775.1 Streptacidiphilus carbonis
GGCCGAGGTCCCGGCCCCGCGCCGGCGCACCCCCGCCACGGTGCCCGCGGCCGCCGCCACGGAGGAGATCGCCCCGCAGCGCCGCCGCCGCCGCAGCGAGCGCCTCGCCGACGCCGCGGCCGCCGCTGCCGCGGCCGAGGCCGCCGGGCTGCGCTGATCCGTACCGGCATACAGAGGGACGGCACGGGCGCGGACAGGACCTCCTGTCCGCGCCCGTTCCCGTCCCGCCATCCGACCGTCATCTGCGGCCGATAGGGTCGGACGGACGACATACCCGCAGGCCGGGCAGGATGGAGACCGCCATGAGCACGCCCCCGTTCCTCACCCTGCCCGCCTCCGCGCGCAGCATCCGGCTGGCGACCCCCCGGGGCGAGTTCGCCGCCCTGCACAGCCTGCCGAGCGGCCCGCCCCAGGGCACCGCGCTGCTGGTCCCCGGTTTCACCGGCAGCAAGGAGGACTTCATCGCGCTGCTGGAGCCGCTGACCGCGGCCGGCTTCCAGGTGGTCGCGGTGGACCAGCGCGGCCAGTACGAGACCGGCGGCCCGGCCGACCCGGCCGCCTACGGCCTGGAACCGCTGGCGCTGGACCTGCTGGCGATGTCGGAGGCGGTGGCCGGGCTGCTGCCGATGGCGACCGGACCGCTGCACCTGCTGGGGCACTCCTTCGGCGGCTATGTCGTCCGCGAGGCCGTCCTGCGCTGCGGCGGCGCGGCGGCGCCGGTACCGTGGAGCTCGCTCACCCTGATGAGCACCGGCCCCGGCGCGGTCGCCGACGGCGAGGCGAAGCGGGCCGAACTGCTGGTCTCGGTGCTGCCGGTGATGGACCTGCAGGCCATCTGGGAGGCGATGCAGGAGATGGACCGGGAGGCCGGCGACCAGCGTCAGCTGCCCCCGGAGATCGCCGACTTCCTGCACCGCCGCTGGCTGGCGAACGTCCCCGAGGCGCTGGCCGCCATGGGCCGCCAACTCACCGTGGAGCCGGACCGGGTGGACGCCCTGGCCGCCGCCGCGCTGCCGACGCTGGTGCTGTCCGGCGAGCAGGACTACGCCTGGCCGGTGACCGAGCAGTCCGCCATGGCCGGGCGGCTGGGCGCCCGCTGCGTCCTGGTCCCCGGCGCCGGGCACTCCCCCAACGCCGAGCAGCCGGAGACCACCGCCGCAGCACTGACCGATTTCTGGCTGAGCGTCACCTGACACATCGCCAGAAAGCATTCTTCGAACGCAAGAGAGTGCTCATGGATAGAAACCGTCGCGACAGAATCAACGACTTTCAGTAAAGTTCTGTCGGCCGGAATATCTTTCCCCGGCATTCTCGTTTGACCAGACTGCACACCGTGCGCGCCCATCACTTCCCTCCGCCACGTCCCCTGGGCACCAGGGCCCCCTCGGGCCCGACACCGGGGATTAACGGATGGGCAATCGTCGCGAAGCAGCCGCGCTGCAAAGTAGGCAAGGAAGGGAGAGGCCCATGCGTTTTGAGATCGTGCGTCTGAGCGACACCGACGGCACTACACCGGAGCCCCTCGTCGCGGATGCGGAAACCGTCCGCGCCATGATCGAGGATGCCGCAGCCACCGGGGAGCGGCTCTACATCCGCCCGCACGAGCAGGCGTCCTGACACAGCACACGACCTGACAGCGAGTGCCCCGCAGACCGAGCGGTGTCTGCGGGGCACATGCGTGTCCGGCCGGAGCCGAGACCCACCGTGCGGGTGATCGTCCTTGACTGGGTGGTCGGGAGGGAGGACCGTTGTGGAGCATGAGGGGCGAGCCCAGTTGCCCGAGGTGCGGGGGCCGTGTCCGCGCCCCAGGCCTGTTCACCGATACCTGGCAGTGCGACGCGCACGGCACCGTGCATCCGCTGCAACCTGTCGTGCCCCCCAGCGTCCAGGCCCTCTCGGTCGCCGTCGCCCGCGCCGAGGTCCCGATCTGGATGCCCTGGCCACTTCCGGTCGGCTGGCTGTTCACCGGGATCGCGCACGCGGGTGACGACCTGTCCGGCGCCCGGGCCACCGCCGTCGCCTGCTCAGGGCCCGGACCGCTCGGCGGCCCCGGCGAACTGGTGCTGGTGGCCGAGGAGATCGGCGTCGGCCTGGGCGCCCGCTTCGCCGGGCTGCCGGGTCCGGACCCCGGCGACGCCATCGCCGTCGACCGGGCACCGCACGCCAAGGTGCTGGCCGCGGGGCGGCCCACGCCGCTCTGGCACCTCTCCGGCACCCCGGACGACCGGGCCGTGTTCGTG
The DNA here is from genome assembly GCF_000787775.1 of Streptacidiphilus carbonis. GTDB lineage: Bacteria > Actinomycetota > Actinomycetes > Streptomycetales > Streptomycetaceae > Streptacidiphilus > Streptacidiphilus carbonis. Next base: position 2,241 of record NZ_BBPM01000045.1, read on the forward strand.
GGCGAGGCCCGCGGACTGTGGCTGTGGGCGGTGGTCTGGCCGGAACGCAGCGGCCTGCTGATGTACGACGAGCTGGTGCTGACGGACCTGCGCGACGCGGGCGCCGAGATCGAGCTGCTGCCCTGCGGCGCGATCTCACCGCGGCTGCTCGGCCCCTGAAGTCCCCGCGGGTCGGGGCCGCGCAACTGGGCCGCGCTTCTGGGCCGCACGTCCCGGCGCTCTAAGCTCGGTGGCATCCCCGGACCGAGGAGTACCGCACGTGCGCATCGACCTGCACGCCCACAGCTCTGCCTCCGACGGCACCGACAGCCCCGCCGAGCTGGTGGGCAACGCGGTGGCCGCCGGGCTGGACGTCGTCGCGCTGACCGACCACGACACCGTGTCCGGCTACCCCGAGGCGGTCGCGGCCCTGGCCGGGACGCCGCTGACGCTGGTCACCGGGGCCGAGCTGTCCTGCCGGGTCGAGGGCATCTCCATGCACCTGCTGGCCTACCTCTTCGACCCCGAGGACGCCGAGTTCACCCGGGAGCGCGAGCTCGTTCGCACCGACCGCTTCCGGCGGGCCGAGGCCATGACGGCGCGCTGCCGGGAACTGGGCGCGCCGATCACCTGGGAGCAGGTGCTGCGGATCGCCGGCCCCGGGGCGGTCGGGCGTCCGCATGTCGCCAGCGCGCTGGTGGAGGCCGGGGTGGTGTCCTCGGTCGACGCGGCGTTCACCTCGGAGTGGCTGGCCAACGGCGGCCGGGCGGACGTCCCCAAGCACGAGCTCGATCCGTTCGAGGCGGTCCGGCTGGTCCGGGCGGCCGGAGGGGTCACCGTGTTCGCCCACCCCGGCGCGGTGAAGCGCGGCCGCACCGTCTCCGAGCAGGTCATCGCCGATCTGGCGGCGGCCGGGCTGGACGGGATCGAGGTGGACCACCTGGACCACGACGAGGCCACGAGGGCGCGGCTGCGCGCGCTGGCGGCGGACCTCGGGGTGCTGGTGACCGGGTCCAGCGACTACCACGGCAGCAGGAAAGCCGTCCGGCTCGGTGCCGAGGTCACCGCCCCGGACGTGTACGAGGCCATCGTGGCCCGGGCTACGGGGGCCAAGCCGGTAACGGCCTGAGGCTCTCCCGTCTGCTCTCGGGTGCGGCGTGTGCATGGTCCGTCGCGCAGTTCCCCGCGCCCCCAGCTGGTTGCAACCCGGGCCGGTTGCGCACGCCAGGGGCGCGGGGAACTGCGAGACAAGCCGACCATGGTCCGCACCTGACCCACCCTCAGTCCAGCGGAACGCCCCGCCGCAACGGATCACGCAGGTCCACCCCATGGCGGAGCCACCGCTCCTGGAGCTCGGCTGCGCCGTGCACGCGTTTGTGCGCGGCCTCGTTGGGGGTCATCGGCAGCAGCGGCAGAAAGCGGACCGGGTCGGCCGGCTCGGGGAGTTCCAGGTCCTCGACCAGTCCCCCTGGCTCGGCGACCAGGAAGGACGTGAAGGGCGCGCCCTCCCACAGCGGGGCGCCCAGGTCCAGCGAGGCTCCCGGGGCCACCACCAGTCCCTCGACCTGCGGCGAAGCCGCCAGCGTCGCCAGCGGACGCAGGACCTCGTCCCGGCCGCCGCGGACGGTGAACACCAGCTCGGCGCGGGGGCCCGCGAACGGGTCGGCGACCATGCTGGTGGGGTCGGCCATCGGCGCCGCCGACATGCCCAGGGTGGCGTAGCGGACCAGCCCGTCCGCGTCGTGGAAGCGCAGCACCTCGATCCGGTCGGCCCCCAGGAAGGTGACCGCGGCGCGGGCGTCCGGCTCGCCGAAGGTGCTGGTCAGCCGTGCTTCGACGGCGCTGAGGACTTCGTCGTTGGACATGGTCGACAACCCTACGGCCTGTTCCGCGCCGCTACGTCCTGCGCCGGCCGCGGATCACGATCAGCAGCCCGAGCAGCACCAGCCCCACCGCCGGGTAGACCGCCACCGGCGGCATCTGTCCCAGCCAGACCGCGCCGATCAGGGCCGCGCCGGGGGTCTCCATCAGGATCGCGGTGGACACCAGCGAGGGCCCCAGGGTGCGCACCACCCGGTTGCTGAGGGAGTGTCCGAGGAACTGGGCGGCCCCGGTGAGCAGCACGATCTTCAGCCAGGTCGAGCCGCTGTACCCGGTCAGCGCCTGCCCCGAGGCCACGCAGGCGACCAGCAGCAGCGCGGCCGTGGTGGCGTAGCAGACATAGGTGTACGCGACGGTGCTGGCCGTCCTGCGCACCTCGCTGCCGAGCAGGAAGTAGCCGGAGGCCGCCATCCCCGCGCCCAGCGCCAGGGCGTCGCCGGCCAGGGCGCGGGTGTCGGTGCTGAAGTCGACCCCGGTGAGCACCAGCACCCCGGCGAAGGCGGTGGCCGAGCCGATCCAGACCATCCGCGGGATGTGGTGGCCGCGCATCCGCAGGTAGAGCGTGGTCCACAGCGGGGTGACCGTGCAGAGCGCGGTGGAGGAGGCGATCGAGGTCATCCGCAGGCTGGGCAGCCACATGGCGAAGTGCAGGGCCAGGAACGCGCCGGCGGCCAGGCAGAGCAGCACCGTGCGCCGGCTCATCGCCCGCAGTTCGGCGCGGTGGCGCAGCAGCGCGATCGGCGAGAGCACGCCGGTGGCGATGCAGTTGCGCCAGAAGGCGATGGCGACGGCGGGGGCCGCGGTCGCGGTGATCAGCGGCGCGGAGAAGGCGACCCCGCTGACGGCGAGGGCCAGCAGCAGGAAGTCGATCCTGGGTACGGTGGAGAGGTCCGGGTGCGCGGACGGCGATGGCGCGTCGGTGGTGACTGCGCGGGTCGTCTGCACGGCTCTCCTCGGCATCTGACCCCAGTAAGGGGCATGACGATGGTATGGGACTGACGGGGTCCCGGCGAAGGGGTATCAGAGCGTGGAACGCCTAAGCTCTGCGCATGACTGAGGTGCGGGTGGAGCTGCTGGACCGGGCGCTGATCGAGGAGTCGGCCAAGAAGTCGGGGCTGCTGTGGGTACAGGCACCCGACCGGACCGACCGGGCGCTGTGGCAGGTGTGGCACGACGGCGCGGTGGTGGTCGTCGGCGAGGGCGCCGAGCAGCCGCTGTACGGGCTGGCGGACGGGCAGTCCACGGTGCTGACCGCGCGCAGCAAGGACAAGGGCGGGCGGCTGGTGGCCTGGCCGGTGCGGGTGGAGGAACTGACGCCGCACAGCGAGGCCTGGACCGCCGCGGTGGAGGAGCTGAAGGCCAAGCGGCTGAACTCTCCCGACCACGCCACCGTCACCGACCGCTGGGCCGCGGAGTCCCGGGTGCTGCGGCTGGTCCCGGTCGGCGCCAGCGTGGCCGGTCCCGGTTCGATGCCTGACGCGTCGCACGCCGCCGCGCCGCTGCCGACGCCCGCGGCCACCCGGCGGCCGGTCCCGGCCGCGCTGCCGAGGCTGCTGTTCGGGCGCCGCCGTCGGCAGAAGCAGGCCTGACCGGTCATGAGTGCGGTATGACTGTCCTGTCAGAGGATTGAGCAGGACGGCAGCACCTGTTCAGCGCCGGTAATCTGTGGCATGTCCAGACCGTGCCACCCCCGGGCGCGGCACGACCTGGACTGCAACAGCGACAGGCAGGAAAGGCAGATGACCGGAGCCTCCTCCCGCGTGTTCATCTCGCACCTCGCAGGCATGGCGGTCTTCGACCCGTCCGGCGACCAGGTGGGGCGGATCCGCGACCTCGTGGTGAGCCTGCGGCTGGGCGGTCGGCCCCCGCGTGTGCTCGGCTTCGCCGTCGAGGTGGTCAGCAAACGCCGGGTGTTCCTGCCGATGAACCGGGTCACCAGCCTGGAGTCGGGGCAGGTCATCACCACCGGCGTGATAAACATGCGCCGGTTCGAGCAGCGCCCCACCGAGACCCTGGTGCTGGCCGAGCTGCTGGACCGGCGGGTCGCCCTGCGCACCAGCGGGCTGGGCGGCGAGGCCGGGGAGACCGTCACGGTGCTGGACGTGGCGATGGTGCAGACCCGCAACCGCGAATGGGAGATCGACAAGGTCTTCGTGGAGAAGGGCAAGTCAGGAGGGGCCGCGCAAGGCGCGTCGTCGCAAGGGTGGTGGCGGGCGACGGGTGGGCGGCTGCGGCGCAAGGGCGAGACGCTGACCGTGGACTGGTCCGCCGTCACCGGCTTCGCGCTGCGCGAGGAGGACCAGGGCGCGGCCAACCTGCTGGCCACCTTCGAGCAGCTGCGCCCCGCCGACCTGGCCAATGTGCTGCACCACCTCTCCGCCAAACGCCGCTCCGAGGTGGCCGCCGCGCTCGACGACGAACGGCTCGCCGACGTCATGGAGGAGCTGCCGGAGGACGACCAGGTGGCCATCCTCGGCGGGCTGCACCAGGAGCGCGCCGCCGACGTGCTGGAGGCGATGGACCCGGACGACGCCGCCGACCTGCTGTCCGAACTGCCCGAGGAGGACGCCGAGCGGCTGCTGCAGCTGATGGAGCCGGAGGAGGCCGCACCGGTCCGACGGCTGCTCACCTACGCCGAGCGCACCGCGGGCGGGCTGATGACCACCGAGCCGATCGTGCTGGAGCCGGACGCCACCGTCGCCGAGGCGCTGGCCCGGATCCGGGTCTCCGACCTCAAGCCGGCCCAGGCCGCGCAGGTCTATGTGTGCCGGCCGCCGACGGAGACCCCGACCGGGATCTACCTGGGCCTGGTGCACTTCCAGAAGCTGCTCCGGGAGCCCCCGTACACGCTGCTCGGCGCCATCGTCGACGGCGACCTGGACGCGCTCTCCCCCGACGCCGTGCTGGACCGGATCACCCACTACCTGGCCACCTACAACATGGTCGCGGCCCCGGTGGTGGACGAGCACGACCACCTGCTGGGCGCGGTGACCGTGGACGACGTGCTGGACCATATGCTGCCCGACGACTGGCGCGAGTCGGCGCTGAACGACGACGAGTCCGAGCACGCCCTGATCCCGGAGGAGGCAGCCGATGGCCGGTGACCGCCGCGACCTGCGGGACCTCCGCGAACGCCGGGACCAGCGGCTGCGCGAGGCGGCCGGGCAGCGTCCGCGCGAGGCCGACGGACGCCGCAGCCCCGAGCGGCAGGAGGACCGCCGCCGCAACCGGCTGGACCTGCCGCAGCGCCGCCGCGCCCTGGTCACCCTGCCCAACCCGGACTCGGACGCCTTCGGACGGCTGTCCGAGCGGATCGCCCGCTTCCTGGGCACCGGGCGCTTCCTCGTCTACATGACGCTGATCATCCTGCTCTGGGTGGGCTGGAACATCACCGCCCCGTCCTCCTGGCGGTTCGACCAGTACCCCTTCATCTTCCTGACCCTGGTGCTGTCGCTGCAGGCCTCCTACGCCGCCCCGCTGATCCTGCTGGCGCAGAACCGGCAGGACGACCGCGACAAGGTCAACATGGAGCAGGACCGGGCCAGGGCCGAACGGAACGTCGCCGACACCGAGTACCTGACCCGGGAGGTGGCCGCGCTGCGGCACGGCCTCGGCGAGGTGGCCACCCGCGACTTCCTCCGCTCCGAACTGCAGACGCTGCTCAAGGAGCTGGAGAACCGGACGCCGGGCGAGGCCGACGAGGCGGCGAGCTGAGCCGAGACGAGCGGAGCCCCCTCGTCCGGCTCCGCGGGCCGGTGCTGTGACCGGCCGCACGCCGTCGGCCGGTCGGGGCCGTGTCCGCTGCGTCGTACCATCAGTGCATGGCTTCCGATACGCAGACGACCGCTCTTGAGGAGTCCGTGCGCACGGCTCTCGGGACGGTGCAGGACCCGGAGATCCACCGGCCCATCACCGAGCTGGGCATGGTCAAATCGGTGGAGATCGACCCGGCCGGCGCCGCCAGGGTGGCCGTCTACCTGACGGTGTCCGGCTGTCCGATGCGGGAGACCATCACCAGTCGGGTCACCGAGGCCGTGGGCGCCGTCCCCGGCATCACCTCGGTCGCCGTCGAGCTGGACGTGATGAGCGCCGAGCAGCGGCAGGAGCTGACCTCGATGCTGCGCGGCGGCCAGGCCGAGAAGGAGATCCCCTTCGCCAAGCCGGGCTCGCTGACCCGCGTCTACGCGGTCGCCTCGGGCAAGGGCGGCGTGGGCAAGTCCTCGGTGACGGTCAACCTGGCCGCGGCGCTGGCCGCGGACGGGCTCAAGGTCGCGGTCGTCGACGCCGACATCTACGGTCACAGCATCCCCAGGATGCTGGGGGCGGACGGCCGTCCGACCCAGGTCGAGAACATGATCATGCCGCCGTCGGCGCACGGCGTGAAGGTCATCTCGATCGGCATGTTCACCCCCGGCAACGCCCCGGTGGTGTGGCGCGGACCGATGCTGCACCGGGCCCTGCAGCAGTTCCTGGCCGACGTCTACTGGGGCGACCTGGACGTCCTGCTGCTGGACCTGCCGCCCGGGACCGGCGACATCGCCATCTCGGTGGCGCAGCTGGTGCCCAACGCGGAGATCCTGATCGTCACCACCCCGCAGCAGGCGGCGGCGGAGGTCGCCGAGCGGGCCGGGACGATCGCCCTGCAGACGCACCAGACCATCGTCGGCGTCATCGAGAACATGTCCGGGATGCCGTGCCCGCACTGCGACGAGATGGTCGACGTCTTCGGCACCGGCGGAGGGCAGACCGTCTCCGACGCCCTCACCAAGGCCACCGGCACCAAGGTCCCGGTCCTCGGCAACATCCCCATCGACATCCGGCTCCGCGAGGGGGGCGACGAGGGCAAGCCGGTGGTCCTGACGGACCCGGACTCCCCCGCGGGCGCCGCGTTGCGCGGCATCGCCGCGAAGCTCGGCAACCGTCAGCGCGGGCTCTCCGGGCTCTCCTTGGGCATCACCCCGCGGAACAAGTTCTGAGGTAGGTGGTTCTGTTCGCGCACGCTTGAAACAAGCACAGTCCCGCACCCCCAGGGGTCTGCAACTGGCTCAGTTGCACAAGATGGGGGCGCGGGGAACTGCGCGAACGGCAACCACCCGCCCACGTGCCACCCGGTCGCTCAGCCGGTGTACCCGCTGAGGTCGGTGACCGTCCCGAACCCCAGCGCGTACGCGCTGACGCCGTGCCCGTAGGCGCCCAGGTGCACCCCCGGCGCGTCCCCCGCGAGCACCCAGCCGTATTCGGACTCGCGGTAGCGGAACGGCTGGGGGGTGCCGTTGACCGGGAGGGTGAGGGAGGACCAGGCCGGGCCCTGGAGGTCGTCGGCGAGGTCCCAGGCCAGGGACGACTGCTGGTCCAGCCAGTTCTGCCGCATCTCGCGGGCCATCGGCGCCAGCTCCGTCGCGGCGAGCAGGCCGGACCCGGCGAGCCAGGCCGCCGAGGACACCGAGGTGGCCTCCAGTATCCCGGTGCCGTCACCGAGGCGGCGTCCGGGGCGGCGGGCCACCGTCACCACGACCGCGTAGCGGCGGCTCTCGGCCGCCGGGTCCTGCTTGCCGTAGGACCGCGCCGGTTCGTCGCCGTGGCCGATGGAGCCGTAGTCGACGGTGCCGTCGGGCGACGTGCCGACCGGGGCCAGCCAGCGTGGGCCGGTCCAGGCCTCGTCCAGGCTGTACCAGGGGAAGTCCGCGCGCAGATAGCCGTCGACGACGGCGTCCGCCGTCCCCGTCTGGCTCGTGGTGTCCATCAAGGCCCTCTGCTTTCGCTCGGCTGTGCTGTCGCAGCAGAACAATAGCGGGGGCGGGATCGGGTTGAGGCGACGTCAGGTCGCGTCGATGTCGTACGCGGGCCGCTCGGCGACCGCCGACGGGCTCCGCGGCTTGTCCATGTCGACCCGGCCCTCGGCCGGTGCGGACGAGTCGTCCGCGACCTTGGCCAGCGGGTCGTCCCGGACCGACTTGACCGCGGCGGTCGCCGCCGCGGCGTCCTTGGTGAAGCCGTTCTTCAGCTCCTGGAGGTCGTTCAGCCCGAACTCCTCGCCGTGTGTCGCCAACTGCTTGCGGACGAAGGTCTTGGGGTTGAGGTCCTCGAATTCGAAGTCCTTGAACTCCGGACCGAGCTCCTTGCGGATGTCCTCCTTGGCGCTGTCGGAGAACTCCCGGATCTTCCGGATGATCCCCATGGCGTCGGCGACCAGCTTGGGGAGCTTGTCCGGGCCGAAAATGATCACGGCGAGGACAATCAGCGCCACCAGTTTGAATGGACTTATGTCGAACACCGTGCGGCTCCCCTGGGAGGTGAAGTCACCCGCTCGTGGGCACAGAGCGGCGTACCGGCACCAGCGTAGTCGCCACATGCTCGATATAGCTCATACGTGTGCGCCCTCGTCCGATCTCACAAGCTGTCCGCGTCGCCGTCGCGCTGGGTCGAGCGGAGCGGCACCGGGAGTTCCCTCGTCTCCCCGTCCCGCTCGACGGTGAGCACGACCGTGGTGCCGGGGGCGCTGCCGCGGACCAGGGCCGCCAGGTCGTCGCCGCTGGTCACCGCGGCGCCGTCGAGGGCGACCACGACGTCACCGGGGTGCAGCGCCGGATTGCCGACGGCCTGCGGGGCGACGGCGGTCACCCTGGCGCCGCCCTGGTAGGCGAGGTCCACGGTCGCGCCCAGTACGGTGTGCCCGGCCCGGCCGGTGTTGATCAGCTGTTCGGCGACCCGCATCGCCTGGTCCACCGGGATCGCGAAGCCCAGGCCGATGCTGCCGCTCCGGTCGGTGACGCCGAAGGGGTCGCTGCTGTCCGAGTCGGCGGAGCGGATCGCCGTGTTGAGGCCGACCACGGTGCCGGCCGCGTCCAGCAGCGGTCCGCCGGAGTTGCCCGGGTTGATCGGGGCGTCGGTCTGCAGCGCGTCCAGGTAGGCCAGGCCGGCGCCGGAGTCGGTGCCGCCCGAGGTCAGCGGCCGGTCCCTGGCACTGACGATGCCCGAGGTGACGGTGCCCTGCAGGCCGAAGGGCGCGCCGATGGCGACGACCGGGTCGCCGACCTCGATCCGGTCGGCGGAGCCCAGGGCCAGCGGATGCAGCCCGGCGACCCCCTTGACCTGGAGCACGGCCAGGTCGGAGGCGACGTCCCGGCCCACCAGCGCGGCCGGGTGCCGCTGTCCGGTGCTGAAGGTGACGGTGGTGCGCCCGGCGCTGCCCTGCGGGGCGACCACATGGTTGTTGGTCAGGATGTGCCCGGCGCCGTCCAGCACGATGCCGGTGCCGGTGGTCGTGGTCCCGGAGGCGTTGACGCTGAGGTAGACCACGCCGGGGAGCACCGCCCGGACGATGCTGGCGGTGGTCCCGGGCGAGCGGCGGACGGGTGCCTCGGAGGCCGGCTGCAGGGTGATCCGGCCGCCCTGGCGGGTGCCCTGGACCAGGGCACCGATGCAGCCGCCGAGCAGTCCGGCGGAGAGCACCGCGGCCACCGCGCCCATCGCGATCCGCACCGGCCGGCGCGGGGCCGGCCGCGGGGCGACCGGGACGGCCCTGCCCGGACCGCGCGGCAACGGGACGCGCGGCACCGGGACGCGGACCGTCTCGAAGGCGGAGGGCACAGGCTCGGCGTCGGCGGCTGCCGCCCGGCCCGGCGGCAGCCGGAAGCCGTGTCCGACCGGACCGTCCGGGTGGCTCCACCAGCGCGGTGACATGACGGGACCCGGCGGGAGCCCCGTCTCGACCTCCACCACCATCCGGCGCACCGCCCTCCACTCGCCGCTGGGGAGGGACAGTCAACCAGGTCCGCCCCCGGTTGTGGAGTCGCCGCGGTTACGAACCGGTACGGCCCGGCTACCGCAGGGTGGAGTGCAGTGCCTGGGCGACGTCCGCGGCCGGCAGCGAGGTGGCCGAGGCGGACGGTGCGACCAGCGGCTGGGAGAACTCGCCGGGCAGGTTGGCCGGGGCCCCGAACGCCACTTGCCCGGCGTTGCGGCCGTAACCGCCGACGTTGTCCGTGCCCGCGTTGCCGGCCGTGTCGGCGACCGGTGCGACATTGCCGTAGGGGTCGTCGCCCACGGTCGGCTCCGCCGAGCTGACGCCGGTGATGGCGCTGCCCAGCGCCACCGCGGCGACCGAGAAGGCCCCGGCGGCGGCGAAGGCGAACCGCCGACCGCGCGCCGCCGACGGACGGGGCGCACTCTGCTCGCGGGGGCGCTCCTGAGGCGGGAAGCTCTGCGGACGGTTGTCGCCGGGTGCGAACCCGGCCCGCAGCCGTGCGGCGATCGGGCGCGACTCGCCCTGGAACGGCCGGCTGTCGCGCTCGGCACGCGGATCCATCCCCGGTACGGGGTGGTCGGCGCCGAGGGCGTTGCTGCCGAACCGTCCACTGCCGAAGCCGTTGCTGCCGAAACCGCCGGCGCTGCCGAAGGAGGCGCCGCCGAAGCCCCGGCGGCCGCTCGCGCCGCCGCTCGGGGGCTGCTGGTCGGAACCGCCGTCACCGGCGATGTTCATCAGCTTGGCCATGAACAGGGCACTGGGGTCGGGCGGCAGCGCCGCCGCGATCCGGTTCTTGATCCGGCGCTCTTCCTCGGCCCGGCTGAGACAGGCCGAACAGGTCGCCAGATGCGCCTGGACCCGCTCCCGCCCGTCGTGGTCGAGCTCGCCGTCGATGAACGCGGCGAGCCGGTCCCCCAGATGCTGCTCCTCCACGGCCTGCACCGTCTGCGCGGCGGCTGCGCGGTCCACCCGCAGCTCCACCAGGACCTCGGGGCGACGGGCGCGGTTCGGCTGCTCGGTCACAGCGACCGCCTCTGTTCCGCGAACTCGTCCGGACCGGCGACGCCGGTCAGGGCGGTCTCGCCCGGCTCGGCGCTCGCTCCGGCCCGGCGCTCACGGCCCTCGGCAGCGCCCGGCGCGCGGTGCTGCAGGGCGGAGCGCAGGTGGGCGCGGCCGCGGTGGATCCGGCTGCGGACCGTGCCGAGCTTCACGCCCAGGGTCGCCGCGATCTCCTCGTAGGAGAGGCCCTCGATGTCGCAGAGCACCACGGCGGCGCGGAACTCGGGCGCAAGGGTGTCCAGCGCCTGCTGGACGTCGGCGTCGAAGTGGGTGTCGTGGAAGTGCTGCGCCGGGGAGGGCTCGCGGCTGGGCAGCCGCTCGGCGGCGTCCTCGGCCAGGGCGTCGAAGCGGATCCGCTGCTTGCGGCGGACCATGTCCAGGAAGAGGTTGGTGGTGATCCGGTGCAGCCAGCCCTCGAAGGTCCCGGGGGTATAGGTGGACAGTGAGCGGAACACCCGGACGAAGACCTCCTGGGTGAGGTCCTCGGCGTCGTGCTGATTGCCCGTCAGGCGGTAGGCCAGCCGGTACACCCGGGCGCTGTGGGTCTGGACGATCTCCTCCCAGCTGGGCGGCGTCCAGGCGGAAGCGGCGCTCCCCTCGTCGAAGGAAGCGGTCTGCGCGCTGTGCGCGGGCTCGGTGGCCTCGCGCTCGCTGGGTGTGGGCTTGGGCTCACTCATCACGGGCTTCGGCTTCAGGGCCGACGCACGACCGCGGAGATACCGCGAACCCGCGCCCCCCTCGGCCACACCTCCTCGATCGGCTCTTCTGCCAAGCAGGGTCACCACCATATCCGCCTCACCCGTCAGCTCCGGATAAAAGCCCATCACCGTACGACCCCACCTGCGGGGTCGGTCGCACTCACCCCTCCCAACGGGCCGCGCCCCGCTCCGGTTCCTCCAAGACCCACTAACCTGTGGCCAGAAATATCGACACGAAGACCGCGGAACAACGGAACCGAGGACAGATGCCGGGGAGGGAGCAGCCATAACCGGCTACGGGCCGTCGTCGGACCGGCGCCTCGCCGACGCCTACGCCGTCGAGGACGAGGTGCTGCAGTACGCCCGCAGCCAGTCCGAGCTGGCCACGGTGCGACCGGTGTCGCCGGCCAGCGGCGCGGCGCTGGCCGTGCTGGCGGCCGCGGTCGGCGCCCGTTCGGTGGTCGAGATCGGCACCGGGGCGGGCGTGTCGGGCATCTGCCTGCTCCGCGGGATGCGTCCTGACGGGATCCTCACCACGGTCGACATCCAACCGGGCCTGCAGCGGCAGGCCCGGGAGCTCTTCTCGGACGCCGGCTTCGCACCCAGCCGGGCCCGCTGCATTCCGGGCGCCGCCCTGGAGGTGCTTCCCAGGCTCGCGGACGGCCAGTACGACCTGGTGTTCTGCGACGGCGATCCGGCGGAGTCGCCGGAGTACCTGGCTGAATCGTTGCGCCTGCTGCGACCTGGGGGAATGGTCTGCTTCGAGGGGACCGTCAGCGCGCTGGACGAGGTGGCGACCCGGGATCTGGTGCGGACCGTGCGGGAGCACGAGGCCCTGCTGAGTGCGCTGCTTCCGGTCGGCGACGGGCTGCTGTGCGCGGTGCGGCGCTAGCCCGTTCCCCCCTCACAGCTGTGGCCCTGGTCCCGGGCCCCCGGAGGGGGTGCGGGGCCAGAGCCACAGGTGCGCTACTCGCTTGGGGACCAGGAGGTCGTCAGCCGCAGGCCTTCTTCAGGGCCTCGCCCAGAGCGTCGGCCTCGTCCGGCGTCAGTTCGACCACCAGCCGCCCGCCGCCCTCGAGCGGTACTCGCATGACGATGCCCCGCCCCTCCTTGGTCACCTCGAGCGGGCCGTCGCCCGTCCGCGGCTTCATGGCCGCCATGCTCGTTCCCCTTCCTGCGAACCTGCTCACCGACGCACCTACGGCCCGTCCACCGCAGGTATCGAACGCATTGATCGGAGTCCAGTATCCCGCATCGGGGCACCCGATGACCAACATCACTACTCTCTCCTGTCCCGGCTGCCTCATCCGTACGCTGACCACCCGGTTCCGATCGCAAATCAGTTCCCGTCTCCGCCACGGGTCCTCCCCGGGTCCCCAGGCCCGCCCGGCTTCGGCCGATCGGGTCGCACACGTCCGAAACAGTGGCCTACGTCACATCTGCCAAGCAGCTGTCGATCCGTCATGCTGACGTTGGACTACCGACGAGTAATGGGAGGGCCGGATGGCCGACACCGTGCTGTACGAGCTGAGCGACGGACTGGCGACCGTCACCATCAACCGGCCCGAGGCGATGAACGCGCTCGACACGGCCACCAAAGTGGCGCTGCGGGACGCGATGGTCACCGCGAAGGACGATCCGGCGGTACGGGCGGTGCTGCTCACGGGCGCGGGCCCGCGGGCCTTCTGTGTGGGGCAGGACCTCAAGGAGCACCTGGGGAAGCTAGCGGCGGCCAGAGATGGTGGGGAGGCTCCGCTGTCGACCGTGCGGGAGCACTACAACCCGTTGGTGACGGCGATCGCGACGATGCCCAAGCCGGTGGTGGCGGCGGTCAACGGGGTGGCGGCCGGGGCCGGCGCGGGGCTGGCCTGGGCCTGCGACTTCCGGATCATGGCCGACCACGGGGGCTACAACACCTCGTTCGCCGGGGTCGCCCTCACGGCGGACTCGGGAGTGTCCTGGACGCTCCCCCGGCTGGTGGGGCAGGCCAGGGCGGTCGAGCTGCTGATGTTCCCGCAGACGGTTCCGGCGTCGGAGGCGGTGGCACTCGGGCTCGCGCACCGCGTGGTGCCTGCGGCGGAGCTGGCGGAGACGGCGACGGCGTTCGCCAGGGAACTGGCGGCGGGGCCGACGGTCGCCTATGGCGCGATCAAGGAGTCGCTGGCGTTCGGCGCGGGGCACACGCTCGTGGAGACCCTCGGCAAGGAGGACGAGCTGCAGACCCGTGCGGGGGCGGCCGAGGACCACTGGATCGCGGTACAGGCCTTCGTCGCGAAGCAGGCACCGAAGTATGTAGGGCGGTAGGCGCGTTCGGGGTGCGGCCCGGGGAACCGGCGCGGGTCGGCTTCGGCTTGTCACGCAGTTCCCCGCGCCCCTGGGGGCTGCAACTGACCCACTGTGGGAGCGTTGCACTGTCAGGGGCGTGGGGAACTGCGCGCCCAACCAAAGCCGACCCGCAGCCGAAAGGAGTACCCGTCAGCGCGCGTAGCAGTCGGCGAAGTGGTCGTTGACCAACCCGCAGGCCTGCATCAGGGCGTACGCCGTGGTCGGACCGACGAAGCGGAAGCCGCGGCGTTTGAGTTCCTTGGCGAGGGCGGTGGACTCCGGCGTGACCGCGGGGACGTCGCCCGCGGCGGCCGGCGGCCTCGGCCGCTTCTCCGGGGCGAAGGACCAGATCAGAGCGTCCAGCGTGGTGCCGTCCAGCTCCAGCACGGCGCGGGCGTTGGCGATGGTGGCCAGCACCTTCGCGCGGTTGCGGATGATGCCGGGGTCGGCCATCAGCCGGTCGATGTCGGTGTCGCCGAACTCGGCGACCACCGCCGGGTCGAAGCCGGAGAACGCCTTACGGAAGGTCTCCCTGCGGCGCAGGATGGTGATCCAGGACAGCCCGGACTGGAACGCCTCCAGGCTGATCCGCTCGTAGAGCGGCTGGTCGCCGTGGACCGGCTTGCCCCACTCCTCGTCGTGGTAGACCACGTAGTCCGGCGTCGAGAGGCCCCAGGGGCAGCGGCGCAGCCCGTCCTCCCCGACGACGGTCGCGCTCGCGGCCGGGCTCACTGGGAGGGCCCCTCGTCCATGCCGGGGATGGCGTCCTGGGAGTTCTGCTTCTCCAGGGTGGGACCGCCCGGGGTGGCGAACCGCATCCGCAGCGCCTCGAACTCCGCCGTGCCGGGCTCGCCGGCCTGCGGGTGCCCGGCCGCGAGGGCCGCGGTGAGCGCGGCCTCCAGCTCGGCGACCCGGACGTCACGGTGGGTCAGCTCGGCGCCGAGCCGGTCGAGGACGTCGTCCACCTCGTCCATCCGGTAGCCGCGGACGGCCATCGGGAAGCGCAGCACGTCCACGTCGGCGCGGGTCAGCGGGCGGTCCGACGGCAGCCGCGCGGCCAGCCGGTCCTGCTCCGCATCCGGCAGCGAACCGCCGCCCCCGAGGGCGACCAGCGCCGCAGCGCCCACGACCAGCACCATGACGGCGAGGATCAACCAGAACACAAGCCCACGACTCCCGGCTCCCGGTGGGGGATCATGAAGGGACTCCCCACAGTACTGAACGGTACTGGGGCCATCATGGCGTACGTACCTTGGAGGACGCATGGCTCTCGCGCTCGGCCCGCGGATTTTCGGTGACGACGAGCCGGTGATCATGGCCATCGTCAACCGCACCCCGGACTCGTTCTTCGACCAGGGGGCGACCTTCGCCGACGACGCGGCCTTCGCCGCGGCCGACCGGGCGGTCGCCGAAGGTGCGGCGGTCCTGGACATCGGCGGAGTGAAGGCGGGGCCGGGCGAGGAGGTCGACACCGAGGAGGAGCTGCGCCGGATCGTGCCCTTCGTGACCGAACTGCGCAAGCGCCACCCCGACACGGTGATCAGCGTGGACACCTGGCGGCACGAGGTCGCCGAGGCGGTCTGCGAGGTCGGTGCCGACCTGCTGAACGACGCCTGGGGCGGGGTGGATCCGCTGCTGGCGGAGGTCGCCGGCCGCCACGGGGTGGGGATCGTCTGCACCCACGCCGGCGGGGCCGAGCCGCGGACCAGGCCGCACCGGGTGGCCTACCCGGACGTGATGGCCGACATCCTGGAGCGCACGGTGGCGCTGGCCGAGCGGGCGGTGGCGCTGGGCGTGCCGCGCGAGGGGGTGCTGATCGACCCCGGGCACGACTTCGGCAAGAACACCAGGCACTCGCTGGAGGCCACCCGGCGGCTGCCGGAGATGACGGGGACCGGCTGGCCGGTGCTGGTGTCGCTGTCCAACAAGGACTTCGTCGGCGAGACCCTGGACAAGCCGGTCGGCGAGCGGCTGCTGGGCACCCTGGCCGCCACCGCGGTGTCGGCGTGGCTCGGCGCCCAGGTCTACCGGGTGCACCAGGTCGCGGAGACCAAGCAGGTGCTGGACATGGTCGCCTCGATCCGGGGCACCCGGCCCCCGGCGGTGGCCCGCCGCGGGCTGGCCTGACGGCCAGGGGTGGTGTCCGCAATCGACCGGATCCCTACTCCGGGTTGTGGGCCGGGGAGACCGCGCCGTTGCGGAGCCGGGCCTCGTCCAGGATCTTCATCGCCTCGTCCACCGAGTCGGTGATCTGGATCAGCTCCAGGTCGGCCGGGGAGGCCTTGCCCTCGGCGACCAGGGTGTTGCGGACCCACTCGAACAGGCCTGACCAGTAGGAGACCCCGAAGAGGATCACCGGGAACCGGGTGACCTTGTGGGTCTGCACCAGGGTGAGCGCCTCGAACAGCTCGTCCAGGGTGCCGAAGCCGCCGGGGAGCACGACGAAGCCCTGCGAGTACTTCACGAACATGGTCTTGCGCACGAAGAAGTAGCGGAAGTTCAGGCCCAGGTCGACGTACTGGTTCAGGCCCTGTTCGAACGGCAGCTCGATGCCGAGGCCGACCGAGGTGCCGCCGGCCTCGTGGGCGCCCTTGTTGGCCGACTCCATCGCGCCCGGGCCGCCGCCGGTGATCACCGCGTAGCCGGCCTCGACCAGGGCCCGGCCGATCTCCTCCCCGGCCTGGTACTCGACCGAGTCCGGAGCCGTCCTGGCGGAGCCGAACACACTGACGGCGGGGCCGAGTTCGGCGAGGGCGCCGAAGCCCTCGACGAACTCGGACTGGATCCGCATCACCCGCCACGGGTCGGTGTGCAGCCAGTCGGCGTTCTGCGCCGAGTCCAGCAACCGCTGGTCGGTGGTGCTGCTGTCCACCTGCTCACCGCGGAGCAGCACCGGGCCGCGCCGCTTCTCCGCGGACTTCCTGGGCCCGGAGGCGCCGCGCGCCGCGGAGATCCGGTCCGGGCCGTGTCCGTACTGTTTGTCGTTCGTCATACCTACGCAGGGTACGGCGATCGGGCTCGACCAGGTGGGATCTCTCCTGATCAACCCTCCAGCCAGTCCCGGATCCGCTTCTCGCACTCGTCCACCGCCGCCAGCGAGCAGTGCTCCTCCCGGGTGTGGGCCAGATTGGGGTCCCCGGGGCCGTAGTTGACGGCGGGTACGCCCAGCGCGGAGAAGCGGGCCACGTCGGTCCAGCCGAACTTGGCCTGCGGGGTGGTGCCGGTCGCGGCGACGAACGCGGCGGCGGCCGGGTGCGAGAGGCCGGGCAGGGCGCCCGGGGCCGAGTCGGTGACCTCGACGTCGTAGCCGGCGAAGACCTCGCGGACATGGGCCTCGGCCTGGGCCTCGTCGCGGTCCGGGGCGAAGCGGAAGTTGACGGTGACGGTGCAGGCGTCCGGGATGACGTTGCCGGCGACGCCGCCCGCGATGTTCACGGCGTTGAGGCCCTCGTGGTACTCCAGCCCGTCGATCCCGACCAGCCGCGGGGTGTAGTCCGCCAGCCGCTGCAGGATCGGGGCCGCCTTGTGGATGGCGTTGTCCCCGAGCCAGCTGCGGGCCGAGTGCGCCCGGTGCCCGCCGGTGCTGACGGTGGCCCGCATGGTGCCCTGGCAGCCGCCCTCGACCTGCGCGTTGCTCGGCTCCATCAGCACCGCGAAGTCGGCGGCCAGCCACTCGGGGTGGACCCGGGCCAGACGGCCGAGGCCGTTGCGGGTCGCCTCGACCTCCTCGCAGTCGTAGAAGACGAAGGTGAGGTCGCGGTTGGGCTCGGTGACGGTCGCGGCGATCCGGAGCTGGACCGCGACGCCGGCCTTCATGTCCGAGGTGCCGCAGCCCCACAGCACGTCCCCGTCGACCCGGGAGGGGAGGTTGTCCGCGATGGGCACCGTGTCCAGGTGCCCGGCCAGGAGCACCCGCTCGGAGCGGCCCAGGTCGGTCCGGGCGACGACCGCGTCGCCGTCCCGGTCCACGGTGAGGTGCGGCAGCGAGCGCAGGGCGGCCTCGACGGCGTCGGCCAGCAGCCGCTCGTCGCCGCTGACCGAGGGGATGTCGACCAGCGCGGCGGTGAGTTCACCTCCGCCCAGAGTGAGGTCGAGTACGGGCACGGTGGTCGGGGCCGAGGCGTCGGCGGTAGGGGAACCAGTCATGACCAGCCAGGTTACGGCCTGTCCCGCGGTGCCCGGGCCGGACGGCCCGGGCACCGGCCTTTCCGGGGGCCGCCCCGGGACCCCGCGGCCCCCGCGGTCGGTGATCCACGGGGCGCGCGGGCGCCGTGCGGGCGGAGGCCGGGAAGAACCGGGCTCACGGCGCGGCCGTCACAGTCGGTAGGGTGCAGCGGAACGCCGCAAGGAGGAGCAACCGGGTGAGCCTGAAGTCGATGATGGACTCCGCCGAGAGCGCGCCCACCGCGCGGCGCCGCCGGCGGTGGCTGGGTTGTCTGCCGTTCGTACTGGTGCTGGCCCTGGTGGTGGCTGTCGGGCTGTACCTGAACCGGCACCGCGACCTGCTGCCCATCCCGGTCGCCGAGGGCTGCGAGGTGGACAGCGCGGACGGTCTGGTGGACCTCTCGCTGGACCAGATGAGCAACGCCGGGACCATCGCGGCGGTGGCCATTTCCCGAAACCTTCCGGAACGGGCGGTGACCATCTCGCTCGCCACGGCCATGCAGGAGTCCAAGCTGCAGAACCTGACGGCCGGCGACCGCGACTCCATCGGCCTGTTCCAGCAGCGCCCCTCGCAGGGCTGGGGCACCCCGGCGCAGATCGGCGACCCGGTCTACGCGACGAACAAGTTCCTCGACAAGCTGGTGCAGATCCAGGGCTACGCCCAGCTGCCGCTGACGGTCGCCGCCCAGGACGTCCAGCACAGCGGCTACCCGGACGCCTACGCCACCCACGAGACCGACGCCAAGACCATCTCCGGCGCCTTGACCGGACGGGTCCCGGCGGTGCTGAACTGCACGGTGAACAGCGTGGGCACGGCGGTCGCCGGGCCGGTCGGCTCGAACGGGCTGCAGCAGGGCGCCCAGGCGGTCGCGACGAAGCTGAAGAAGGAGTTCGGCTCCACGGTGACGCCCAGGGCCTCGGTGGTCGCGTCCTCCGACGCGGCCGCGGAGGGCCTGGGGCTGACGGTCGGCACCGGCAGGGGGAGCACCGGGACCGCCCGCGGCTGGGCAGTGGCGCAGTGGGCGGTGGCCAACTGCCAGAACCTGCACATCACCACGGTCGCCTACGACGGCAAGGTGTGGCGCAGTTCCGACTCCACCAAGCGGTGGCAGGACGCCACCGGCGCCTCCGCGTCCCGGTCCGCATCCACGTCCGCGGCATCGGGGGCGCTGCAGATCACCGTCGCGGCGAAGGCGGCGGCGTCGACGTCCCCGTCGAGTTAACGGCTGCGCGGTCGAGTTAACGGCAGCGCGCCGGGTTGACGGGACGGGGCCACGGACGGCCCAGCGTGCGGCCGTCCTGCGAAGATTCTGTGTGCATCGCTCAGACCCTGGCACGGACTCGGAGAAGCCTTTCTGCGGGGAGCTGACACCGGGTCGAGTTGTCCCTATATGCACCGAAAAAGATAATGCGATGTTTAGGAACTCTTTGCTGGCGTCGGCCGCAACCTTCTCGCTCCTCAAGCGGTAATCACCACGTCCGCCCGGCGGACTGGTTCCGTCCCCACCTCAACGAGGAGCACCATGTCGTCTCTCCCCCTCTCGCGCCGGATCGTCACGGCCGCGTTCGTCGTCGCCGCCGGCGCCGTCCCCGCCCTCACGGCGGGTACCGCCTCCGCCGCGCCCGCGCTGCCCGGCGTCCCCGACCTGGGTGGGCTCAGCCAGCTCGACACCGGTGCCCTGGGCAGTGACGTCCAGTCCGCCAGCCACCAGGCCGGGCAGGTCGCCGGGAGCGGTGCGAGCGGCGCCGTCGCCCAGTCCGTCCCCACTGTCGCCGACGCGGCCGGCGCCACCACCGCCAAGGCGCTGCCCGAGGCCAACCGGATGCTGGGCACCTCCGCGCTGCAGCTGGCCCAGGTCGCGGGCTCCACCGCCGGCGCCACCGGGGCCCTGGCCGGTGCCGCCGGCGGGGCGACCCGTGCCATGCCGGTCAGCGCCGGACACCAGGCCGTCCCGGCCGTCGGCACGGTCCAGTCCACCGCCTCCGGGGTCGCCCCGGCCGGCGGGTCCCCGGTCAACGCCAACATCACCCCGAGCGCCCCGGCCCCGTCCGGCCCGCTCTCCTCGCTGCCGCTGAGCAACCTCCCGGTCAACAGCCTGCCGCTGGGCGCCGCCCAGTCCACCGTCGGCCAGGTCGCCGGGGCAGCCGCCCCGGTCGCGGGCCAGCGGCTCGGCGGGCTGCCCGGCCTGGGCGACAGCTCCGGTCTCGGCAGCCTCACCCAGACCCTGCCGCTGGGCAGCCTGCCGGTGGGCTGACGCCACATCAGTGCGCGACCCATGAGGGAGGGCCCGGAGCATCCGCTCCGGGCCCTCCCTCTCTGACTCGACCTCCGCGCCGACCTCCGCCCCGACCGGACTTTTCGCCGTCCGGACCGTGCGCCGACCGGAGTCAGCCGAGGCGCTGAACCGCCGCCCGCACCCGCTCGTCCGTCGCGGTGAACGCCACCCGTACGAACCCGGCGCCCGCATCTCCGTAGAACTCACCAGGCGCGACCAGGATCCCCTGCTTGGCCAGCTCGCCGACCGTGTCCCAGCAGGGCTCGTCGCGGGTGGCCCACAGGTAGAGGCTGGCCTCGGAGTGCTCGATCCGGAAGCCGTTGGCCTCCAGCGCCCCCCGCAGCGCCTCGCGGCGGGCGGCGTAGCGGGCCCGCTGCTCGGTCACATGGGCGGTGTCGCCCAGCGCGGCGACGGCGGCCGCCTGTACCGGCGCCGGGACCATGAAGCCGCCGTGCTTCCTGATCTCCAGCAGCTCGCCCAGCACCTCCGGGTCCCCGACCAGGAACGCGTCCCGGTAGCCGGCCAGGTTGGAGCGCTTGGAGAGCGAGTGGACGGCCACCAGGCCCCGGTAGTCGCCGTCGCAGACGTCCGGGTGCAGCACCGAGACCGGCTCCACCTCCCAGCCCAGCTCCAGGTAGCACTCGTCGCTGACCAGCAGCACACCGTGCTCCCTGGCCCAGGCCACGGTACGGCGCAGCTCGTCGGCGGTGAGCACCCGGCCGGTGGGGTTGGACGGGGAGTTGAGCCAGAGCAGCTTGAGGCCGGCCGGGTCGAGCTCCCACGGGTCGTCGTAGACCACGTAGTCGGCCCGGGCCAGCCGCGCGCCGACCTCGTAGGTCGGGTACGCCAGCCGCGGGTAGCCGACCCGGTCGCCCGGGCCCAGGCCCAGCTGCGCCGGCAGCGCGGCCACCAGCTCCTTGGAGCCGACCAGCGGCAGCACATGGCGGTGCGTCAGCCCGGCCGCGCCCAGCCTGCGCCCGCTCCAGCCGACCAGGGCGTCCCGCAGCGCGGGAGTGCCCCAGACGGTGGGATAGCCGGGGCTGTCCGCGGCCGCCGCCAGTGCGTCCTGGACCAACTGCGGGACCGGGTCCACCGGCGTGCCCACGGACAGGTCCACGATGCCGTCCGGATGGGCGGCGGCGGTGGCCTTGTACGGCTCCAGACGGTCCCAGGGGAACGTCGGGAGCAGGCTGGAGACGCGGCGCGCCGCCCACCAGGGACGTGAATCCGTGGTGGGCGGCGCGGCAGCGGTGCTGTCCTGCACGGTGTTCACAGGCTCCGGATCACTGGTTCTGCGGCGGGAGGGCCGCGATGAACGGGTGGTCCTTCTCGATCAGGCCGAGCTTGGAGGCACCACCGGGCGAACCGAGGTCGTCGAAGAAGTCGACGTTCGCCTTGTAGTAGTCCTTCCACTCGTCCGGGGTGTCGTCCTCGTAGAAGATCGCCTCGACGGGGCAGACGGGCTCACAGGCTCCGCAGTCCACGCACTCGTCGGGGTGGATGTACAAGGACCTCTTGCCCTCGTAGATGCAGTCGACGGGGCATTCTTCGATGCACGCCTTGTCCTTCACGTCGACACAAGGCTGCGCGATGACGTAGGTCACGCTGACGTTCCTCCTCGTAGGGGCTGGCATTCGCGCAGGGGCGCGCGGCGTCGTCGATGCCCGCACCTAGTATCGCCGTTTCAGGACGGCGGTTGCACCGGAGGTTGCGGGTATGGCGGACAACACTATCGGACATGGACGGCTGGAGATCCACATCACCCCCTCTGACCTGGGGCGACGTATTTCGGTGCGGCGAATTTTGGGTTCCACGGAGGGACGCCCGCTGTTCGGCGACGTGATCGGCGTGCTCACATCGTGGGACAACGGGACGCTGACGGTGCTGGACCGGGCCGGTGGGAGCGTCGAGATCGCGGAGAGCGCACTGGTCGCGGGCAAGGCGGTGCCGCCCGCGCCGATCCGCAGGTCCGCCCCGGCGCCGGAGGACCCGGGGCCGGTCGCGCTGCAGCGGATCGCGGCCCGCGGCTGGCCCGCGGTGGAGAGCGAGCCGCTGGGCGAGTGGGTGCTCCGGGCCTCCAGCGGCTTCACCCGCCGCGGCAACTCGGTGCAGACGCTGGGCGACCCGGGGATGCCGCTGGACGACGCCCTCGACCTGGTCCGGGCCTGGTACGCGCGGCGCGGCCTGGCCGCCCACATCGAGCTGACCACGCCGGGCTCCCCCGAGGGCCTGGCGAAGCTGCTCGCCGAGCGGGGCGCGACCGAGGCGGAGACCCTGGTCCGCACCGCCCCGCTGGCGGTGCTGGCCGCCACCGGCACCGGGCCGTCGCAGGTACGGCTGTCGCGCCGCGCGGACGCCGCCTGGATGTCGCGCTACCAGCGGGTCGGCGGCGACCCCGCCCGGGAGCGGGCGGCCCAGCAGGTCATCCACGGTGGTCCCTCCGTCTGGTTCGCCACCCTGTCGGTGCCGGGGCACGACGGCCCGGCCGCGATCGGACGGTGCGTCGTCGACGGCGAGTGGGCCGGGCTGGGGGCCGTCGAAGTCGTTCCGGAACTGCGTCGGCGCGGGCTCGCCTCCGAGCTGATGGCGGTACTGGCGAGCCGGGCCGCCGAGGAGGGCGCCCGCGGTGCATACCTCCAGGTCGAGGCCGGGAACACCCGCGCCGCCGCGCTCTACGACAAGCTGGGATTCAGCACCTCCTACCGCTACCGGTACGCGCGGCTGGAGTCGTAGCCGTTCCACGCCGGGGGCGAGTCGCCGCCTGATGCGCGCTGAGCTCCCCCGGCGGCTAATAGACTCCCCCGCGATGACCGAGGACAGCAGGGAGCGGTTCGCCGCCGAGGCGAGAGGCGAGACGCCGGATCTCGCTCTGCTGTGCCTGCTCATGGGCTTCGAGACGGATCTCGATCCCGCCGACGGCGGGATCGAGGCCTGTCTGGCCCCGGCCCGGCACGCCCTGGACCGCCTCGCGGCGCTCACCGCCACCGCGTTCAGGACCGCGGGAGCGCAGGCCTCGCCCGCCGAGACGGCCGCCCTGCTGGCCGGGGCCCTGGCCGGCTCCGCGGACCTGCGCGGCGGCCCCGGGGTCTACAAGCGGCTGGAGTCCTCGCTGCTGCACCAGGTGCTGCGGCGCGGGCGCGGGCTGCCGATCACCGTCTCGATCGTCTGGATCACCGTCGCCCGGATGCTCGACCTGCCCGTCCACGGGGTGGCCCTGCCTGGCCATTTCGTGGTCGGCGTCGGCGACCCCGACGGCGACTTCGTACTGGCGGACCCCTTCCACGGCGGCCGGGTGCTCTCCCTGGAGGAGGCCGGGGCGATCGCCGAGGAGGGCGGCTATCCGCTGGACGCGGCGCTGCTGCGCCCGGCCGAGCCGCTGGACATAGTCCTGCGCGTACTGGGCAACATCCGGGCCTGGGCCGCGGCCCGCCCCGAGCAGGCCCTCACCCAGCTCTGGGCCGCCGAGCTGTCGCTGCTGCTCCCCCGCCACCCGGCGCAGCTGCGCCTGGAGCGGGCCGAACTGCTGGTCAAGACCGGCCGCTTCGTGGAGGGCGCGGTGGAGATGGAGTCCTACGCCGAGATCCTGGACGCCTTCGACCCGGAGTCGGCCAAGCGGGTGCGGCTCGACGCGCGGGCGGCCAGGTACCGGCTGAACTGAACCGGAAGCGGTCAGAGCCAGCCCTTCTCGCGGGCGATGCGGACCGCTTCGGTCCGGTTGCGGGCGGCGGTCTTCTGGATGGCGGCGGAGAGGTAGTTGCGGACGGTCCCCTCGGAGAGGTGCAGCCGCTGGGCGACCTCGGCGTTGGCGGAGCCGTCGGCCGCGGCGGCGAGGACGTCGCGCTCGCGGGAGGTGAGCGGGTTGGCGCCCTCGGCCAGGGCCGCTGCCGCCAGGGTGGGGTCGATGACCCGCTCGCCGCGCAGCACCCGGCGGACGGCCTCGGCCAGCTGCGACGCCGGGGCGTCCTTCACCAGGAAGGCGTCCGCGCCGGACTCCATGGCGCGGCGCAGGTAGCCGGGGCGGCCGAACGTGGTGACTATCACGATCTTGGTGGCCGGGCGCTTGCGGCGCAGCAGCGCGGCGGCCTCGATGCCGGTCAGCCCGGGCATCTCGATGTCCAGGATCGCCACCTCCGCCTCATGGGCCACGGCGGCGTCCACCACTTCGTCCCCGCGCGAGACCTGGGCGACGACCTCGATGTCGCCCTCCAGGCTCAGCAGCGCGGCGAGTGCTTCACGGACCATGCCCTGGTCCTCGGCGAGGAGAATTCTGATCACTGCTGCACGGTACCGGGCACAGCTTCCTCGACGGGACCCGTTGCCGCACGCAGCGGCACCCACGCGCGGACGGTGAAGCCGCGGCCGCGCTCGCCCGGCCCGGCCTCCAGCCGTCCGTCGGCGAGGGCCAGCCGCTCGGCGAGTCCGGTCAGACCGTTGCCGCGGCGGTGTCCGCCCTTCCGCGCGCCGGCCCCGTCGTCGGCGACCTCCAGGCGGAGCGAGCGGGAGCCGTCCGGCTCCGGGTACTCGGACAGCCGCACCGTGCAGTGCTGGGCTCCGCTGTGGCGGACCACATTGGTGACCGCCTCGCGCAGCGCCCAGCCGAGCGCGCCCTCCTCGTCCGGGCCCAGGCCGGGACGCGGGTCGGCGATGGCCGGGTCGGTGTCGGCCTCGATGTCGGCCGCGGTCAGCGCGGTGCGGGCGGCGGCGATCTCGACGGCCAGCTTGGGCCTGCGGTAGCCGCCGATCGCCTCGCGGACGTCGACCAGCGCCTGCCGGCTGACCTTCTCGATGTCCTCGACCTGGGCCCTGGCCTCGGCGTAGCGCTCCTGGTCCATGAACCGGGCGGTCAGCTCGGACTTGAGGGTGACCAGCGAGAGCGAGTGGCCGAGCAAGTCGTGCAGGTCCCTGGCCATCCGCAGCCGCTCGTCGGAGGCGGCGAGGGCGGCGACGGCCTGCCGGGCCTCGCGCAGCTCCTGCATGGTGCGGATCAGCCGCTGCAGTCCGGTCATCGCGGCGCCGCCGAGGAAGGCGGACAGGGCGATCGGGATCAGCGAGGTGGTGTCGCTGTGCAGCACCGCGCCGGTGACCACGATCAGCCCGGTGACCGCGCCCACCCCGTAGATGGCGAAGCGCTGCGGCAGGATCAGCCCGGCGCTGACGGCGGTGTAGGTGTAGAGCGCCAGCCAGTTGTCGCCGAGGGTGAAACAGGTGGCCGCCGAGATGACCAGCATCCCGCCGAGCAGCCACCCGTAGAGCGGGGTCCAGCGGGTGCCGGTGCCGGTCACCGAACGGCGCAGCACCAGGTACCCGTAGCAGCCCAGGAAGAGCACCAGCAGGATCCAGCCCGCGATCCGGCCGCCCAGCCGGTGCGGTCCCGAGACCAGGTCGCTGATCGGATAGGCCAGGTAGAGCATCCACAAGCCCATCCAGCAGAGCTTGACGAACTGCTGGCGCCGGCTCTCCGGCGGTAGTCCGATGCGTGGCGCGGCCACGTCGCTCATGGGTCGTCCCTCCTGGTGACGGTGACAGCGTGCCGGACCGGGACACCGCCGGGAAGCGTACGGCCTCCCGGCGGCGCGAAGTGGCTGACCTGCCGTCAGGCCTCCTTGCGGTCCCTGCGGTAGAGGAAGGCGGCGAGGGCGCCGAAGGCGGCAGCGTAGGCGGCGACGGCCGCGATCTCACCGCTGCTCACCGAGGAGCCGGTCTGGGCCACCCGGCCCAGCTGGTTGTAGAGCGCCATCGGGGTCCACTTGGCGACGTTCGCCATGGAGCCGGTGAACTGGAAGTAGGTGCCGCCGAGCATCAGCAGCGCCATGTAGACGATCATCACGATCGGCTGCAGCGAGTCGGGTCCGGCGGAGTAGCCGAGGGCCACGCCCAGCGCGGCGAAGACGAAGCCGCCGACCCACAGCACCAGGGCGAGCGTCAGCCAGGTGCCCGCGGACAGCTTGACCCCCTCGGCGTGGCCGACCGCGAAGGTGATCACGATGGCCGGCAGGGTGGAGGCGGCGGTGGCCGCGATCTTGGCCACCACGTAGCCGTAGCCGGGCAGGGCGGTCAGCCGCAGCTGGCGGGCCCAGCCGCTCTTGCGCTCCAGCGCGATCCGGGTGGCATTGGTGTTCATCGAGGCGGACACCGTGCCCAGGGTGGCCATGGAGACCATGAAGTAGGCCTTGACCGAGACCCCGCCGAGGGTGTCCACGCCGCTGTAGGCGCTGACCATCAGCAGGTACAGGCCGACCGGCATGACGATGGTGAAGATCAGGTAGCGGCGGTTGCGCAGCACCCGCAGGATCTCCAGCTTGACCAGGGTGCTCATCGCGCGTTCTCCTTCGCCGGGTCGGACCGGTCGGACAGGTCGGACAGGTCGGCGGCGTCCTGCTCGCCGGTGATGGTGATGAAGGCCTGCTCCAGGCCCACGCCGGAGACCTCCAGGCCGCGCGGGTAGAAGCCGGCCCGGTAGATCGCGGCGACGGCCGCGTCGGCGTCGTTGCTGTTGATCCGGACCGTGTGCCCGCTGATGTCCAGCGAGCCCACCCCGGGGATGGTGTTGAGCAGCGACAGGTCCGGTCCCTCCGCCGGGTGCAGGTCGAAGGAGATCTTGCGCAGCCCGGCCCTGGCCTTGATCTCGGCGGCGGTGCCGTCGGCGATCAGCCGGCCCCGGTGCACCACCAGCACCCGGTCGGCGATGGAGTCCGCCTCCTCCAGGTAGTGGGTGGCGAACAGCACGGTGCGTCCGGCGTCGGCCTGGGCCCGCATGACCGCCCAGAAGGCCTGCCGGGCGCTGACGTCCATGCCGGTGGTGGGCTCGTCCAGGACGATCAGGTCGCTGTCGCCGGCCGTGGCCAGGGCGAAGCGGACCCGCTGCTCCTGGCCGCCGGACAGCTTGTCGACCATGCGGTCGGCGAGCTCGGTGATCCCGGCGGTCCTCAGCACCTCGTCCACGTCGTAGCCGCGCGGGTGGATCTCGCAGGCGAACCTGATCAGCTCGCGGACCTTCACGTCCGGCATCAGGCCGCCGCTCTGCAGCATCACACCGACCCGGCCGTCCAGGATCGCCTGGCGCGGGGTGCCGCCGAACAGGCTGACGCTGCCGGAGCTGGGCTCGCGCAGTCCCAGCAGCATGTCGATGCTGGTGGATTTGCCGGCGCCGTTGGGGCCGAGGAAGGCGACGGTCTCGCCGGGGTACAGGGTGAGGCTGATGTCGTTGACGGCCCTCACCGCGCCGAAGTCCTTGCTGACATTGCGGAAGGCGGCGACCTCCCCGGAGCCGGGACCCCTTCGGGCCGCCCCCGTGACCTGCTCTACGGACGTGCTCATCGCTTCGCCTGCTCCCTCGTCGACCTGCGGCTTCGGCTCTTCATGCGGACGGTCCAAGACTGTCGGAGCGGTCGGCGCGGCGGCAGTGCAGCCGCTCCCGAACCCGGCATGACGGATGTCACGGCCCGGTGCCTGACAGTCGGCGGACCGCACCGCTCGCCCGAACGGAGTACTGCCGCCCGGAAGATCCACTACCGCCCGCAGGTTCGCCCGTTCGGGCGCACCGAGGGAGCGGCGCAAAGCGGCCAGCATCGGGGGTCACCGGGAACCGGAGGTCCCGCTGGGCAAAGTCGAAGTAAACCCGACAGTTCATTCGCTCGCCCGTTCGGACGCCCGGCCACGGCGGCACGCCTTCGGCATGTGCGCCCCAACCGTGCACCGATGCTCCGGCATATGCATGATGACGGAAAGTGACCCATGGTCACTCTCTGGGTATCTAGAAGCTGCGCTGCACACACCTGCTGCACTGCACACCCGCCCCCGACCGGTACGGCAGTCCCCGCCGTCCCGCTGCTGAGAGGTGAGTCGCGATGGTTCTGCCGATTTCTGCCGCCGTCCTGATGCTGGTCATCGTCATCCTGCTGGTCCGGCGCTCCGGACTGAAGCTCGTGCACGCCGTGGTCTGCGCCCTGCTGGGCTTCTACCTCGCCTCCACGTCCATCGCGCAGCCGATCCACACGCTGAGCACCAACGTCGCCGGGATGATCTCCGGAATCCGGCTCTGACCGGCCGTCAGCCGTCTGCGGGAGCCGGGTCGGGGCCATCGCCGGGACACCGTCGGGACCGCTGCCACCCGCTCCCCGTACGCTGAGCCCATGACGGACCCGACCACCCATCCCGCCTCCCCCTCGGCGGCGCGCCGACTCCTGCTCGTCCACGCCCATCCGGACGACGAGAGCATCGGCAACGGCGCCACCATGGCCCGCTATGCCGCCGAGGGCGCCCTGGTGACCCTGGTCACCTGCACCCTGGGCGAGGAGGGCGAGGTGATCGGCGACGAACTGCGGCACCTCGCGGCCGACCGGGACGACACCCTGGGCCGGCACCGGATCGGCGAGCTGGCCGGGGCGATGCGGGCGCTGGGGGTGACCGACCACCGCTTCCTGGGCGGCGCGGGCCGCTACCGCGACTCGGGGATGATGGGCGTGGAGAGCAACAAGCGCCCCGACTGCTTCTGGCAGGCCGACCTGGACGAGGCGGCGGGCCATCTGGTCGCGGTGATCCGCGAGACCCGGCCCCAGGTGCTGGCCACCTACGACGAGAACGGCGGCTACGGCCACCCGGACCACATCCAGGCGCACCGCACCGCGATGCGGGCCCATGAGCTGGCGGCCGATCCGGCCTTCCGCCCCGAACTGGGACCGGCCCACCGCATCGACAAGGTCTACTGGAACTGCGTGCCGCTGTCGGTGATCGAGGACTTCTTCGCGTCGCTGCGCTCCCAGGGCAAGGAGTTCCCCTTCCCCGGCGTCGCCGGGCCGGCGGACGTGCCCGGCGTGGTCCCGGACGAGCAGGTGAGCGCGGTGGTGGACGGCAGCGCCTACGCCGACCGCAAGATCAGCGCGATGCGGGCCCACGCCACCCAGATCGCGGTGGACGGCCCCTTCTTCTCGCTCTCCAACGACCTCGGCCAGCCGGTGCCGACCATGGAGGCGTACCGGCTGGTGTACGGGCAGGCCGGTCCGCCCGGCGCCGGCGGCCGGGAGGACGACCTCTTCGCCGGGCTCGTCCCGGCCCACGCGGTGAGGAACCCGACCCGATGAGCCGCCCCCAGGACCGCGCCCGCGCGAGCGTGCCCGCGCCGCGCTCCTCCTCGCCGCGTCCCCTGCCGGATCCCGCCGTGCAGCTCGCCCGGTCCACCCGGATCACCGCCTATGTGCTGCTCACCCTGCTGGGCGTGGTCGTCGGTCTGGCCGGGTGCTTCGTCCAGGCGCTCTGGTTCCCGTGCGGACTGCTGCTGGCGCTCGCAGCCACCTTCGCGCTGTTCCACGGCGGACGGACGCTGACCGGCACCCGGCTCGGCGCCGCACTGCCGGGGGTCGGCTGGTTCGCGATGCTGCTGCTGGCCAACACGCCCCGGCCGGAGGGCGATTTCCTGCTGGCCGCGAGCACCGGCTCGTATGTCTTCCTGCTGGGAGGCATGGCGCTCGCTGTGATCTGCGCCACGCTCCCCTCCCGAGCGGCGCTACGAGCGGTCCGGGACGCTCGGAGCCAGTGACCGCATCCGGGCAAGCCACCTCAAATCGCGATAATCGGTCAGCGTGTCAGAGTCACCTGCCTCCCAGTAAGGTGGTGGACCGACAGACGGGGGGTGTTGCCGCCGGGGCGAAGGGGCCCGACGGCGGCAGGCCCTCAAAGGCGGAGGCCGACGGTCGATCCAGAGTTGGATTCCTGACGCACTGTCCGCCGGCGCGCACACGGCGCAAGACCGACGATCCACAACCGCACCCCCGTCCCCACAGGCGGCGGAGCGAACCGGAGCAGACGCAGTGAGCCGAGAATCTGACAATCCGTCGACCCCGCCCCGCCCTGGTCCGGATGCCTACCCGTCGGGCACTCCCCCGTACGGGGTCTCCAGCGACCCCGCCTTCTCCCGGGCCGGGCAGCCGGCCGGCACTCCGGGCGCGAACCCGGACGAGGCTCCGCCCGAGGAGCCCCGCACCGAGACGACTCTCACCACGCGTATCCGCATCAACATCCCCGGCTCCCGGCCCATCCCGCCGGTGGTCGTACGCAGCACCGTGCCCGGCACCGGCAAGGCCGCGAGCGACCAGGCGGCGGCCGGCGAAGCCGAGGCCTCGGCCGACGGAGCGGCCGACGGCCCGCGGCACCGGTCCGGGAGCGGCAGTTCCCCCGTCCTCGGCGTGATGGAGGACCGGGGCGCGGCCACCACCGCGCCGATGCCGGACCTTCCCCCGGAGTGGCGCACCCAGGAGCCCGGCCCGGCCGCCCCGGCGCCCGGCGAGCCGGCCGAGGCGCCCAGCACCTGGTTCGCCCCCCGGAAGAAGTCCCAGCCCGCCACCGAGGCCGCCCCGCCTGCACCCCCGGCAACCCCGCCCGGCCCTCCGGCACCCGCACCGGCACCCGCGCCGGCACCGGCCCCCGCGTACCAGCCGTCCGCCTTCGAGCCGCCGGTCGCGCAACCGCCGTTCCGGCCCCCGGCGTTCGAACCGCCGCCGGCCTTCGAGCCGCCGCAGTACGAGCAGCCGCAGTACGAGCCCGGCCCCGGCTATCCCCCCGCGGAGGAGCAGACCCAGGCGGTCCCGCAGCCGGGCTACCAGCAGCCCGGCTACCAGCAGGACCCCTTCGGGCAGCAGCAGCCCGGCTTCGGCCAGGGCGGCTACCCCCAGCAGGCCCCGTACGAGCAGCCGGGCACGGGAGCGGGCACGGCGCCCTACCCGCAGCAGCCCGGTTACGACCAGCCGTACACCGGCAGCCCGTACCAGCAGCAGCCCTACACCCAGCCGGCACAGTCCCCGCAGGCACCCGGCACCACGCCCCCCGGCCGTCCGGCCGGGCTCAACGGCGGACTGGCCGTCGGCGCCCCGGACGGCACCCGGCAGGGCCCCAGACCGCCCCAGGAGCAGGACCCGGAGGCCACCGCCGCCATGCCGCTGTTCCGGGACGAGGCCCCGGAGGCAACGGCCGCCGGCACCGCCCCGGCTCCGCCGAGGGCGCCCAAGCAGCCCAAGCAGAAGCAGCAGCAGCGGCAGCGGCAGGAGCCCGAGCCCCCGCCGCAGCCCCCGCGCCGCACCGCCACCGCGCCGGTGGGCGACGGCTTCGCCGGCGGCACCGGCGGCGCCGGCGCCCCGCCCCGCAAGGAGACCGAGGCCGCCCCGGCGGCCAAGCCGTCCGCCCCGAAGAAGTCCCCCCGCGGCGGACGCAGCCGGAAGCTGCTGGTCACCGGCATCGCGGCAGTGGTCATGGTGGCGGGAGTGGCCTACGGCGCCGGTCTGATGCTCAATCAGTCGGACGTCCCCAAGGGCACCAGCGTCCTCGGCCACGACATCGGCGGTGACACCAGGGACGCCGCCGTGCACACCCTGGACGGCACCGTCGGCGTCCTCGCCGCGCGGCAGCTGACCCTGGTGGTCGGCTCCAGGCAGGTGAAGCTCGACCCCTCGGTGGCGGGTCTGACCATCGACACCACCGCCACCGTGCAGGGCGTCGCGCACCACAGCTACAACCCGGCCTCGGTACTGCCCGCGCTGTTCGGCGGCGACCACCCGGTCGCACCGGTGGTGAAGATCGACGAGGACAAGCTGCGGTCCGCGCTCCAGCAGATCGCCGGGAGCAGCGGCGGTGCCAAGGAGGGCAGTGTCCACTTCAACTCGGACGGCAGCACGCAGATCACCGACCCGAGGACCGGCCAGAGCCCGAACATCGAGGCCGCGATGGCGCTGGTGGAACAGGCCTACCGGGACCGCGCAGCCGGCATCCCGGACAAGCCGGTGACCGTCCCGGTGACCACCACTCAGCCCAAGGCGTCGGCGGCCCAGTTGAAGGCCGCGGCCCAGTCGATCGGCGCCTGGGCCGGGAAGCACCAGTTCACGGTCACCGTGCACGGCGTCTCCCAGCTGTACGGGAAGGGGACCTTCAGTGCCTCCCTCTCACTGCAGCCGAACGCCGCCGGCAAGGTGGTGCCGGTCTTCGACCTGGCCAAGCTGCAGAACGCGATCGGCGGCCGGTTCGACGGTGTGAAGACCAAGCAGGGCGCCGCGGTCACCGCCCAGACCATCGCCACCGCGCTGACCCAGCTGCTGAGCAACCCGAACGGGGACCGCACGGTCACTCTGTAACCGACACAGTTCCCGAGGCCCCGAAGTGGCCGGTACCCGACGGTCGGGTACCGGCCACTTCACTGCTTAGTCGGCGGCGCTATTCCATTGTGACAAGTGGGTTACACGGAGCCCGTGGGGTGGAAGAACTCTCGCGACCGGGGGCTGTCGAATTGACGGGCCGCAATGAAATCAACGCTTCAACTACCGCTTAATTATGTCTTACATGTCCGCTTTGAGGCTCCTATGAGCTTATAGGAGCTATCGAGACGATAGTTAGCTTGGGGGGCATTTCCCGTCCGCATTCCGGACAACTCTGCTCCAACTGTTGCGCTGAGCAAAATTGCATGCCACCCACCTCAGTGGTGGCACTGTAATACCTGCAGACCAGAGCATCTATTACCGACGTTTAGAGCGTTACCAATCTTTGATCAGCGCTCTGTCGACATGACCATCCCGTCCCATCAGGATGAGTCCTCAAGCCGTTGAACAGCGGCGGATGTTAGTCCCAGGCTCAGTGATCCCGAAAGATTTCCTGCCCGTGCGCGACCTGCCATCCGCACAGGTGCGCCGGACGTCGGGGGTCGAGCGCGGGAAACGCAAGAGGGAGATGAACAGCGTTGGGTCGCTACATGCTGCGCCGATTGGCCAACTACCTGATTCTGGTCATCGTGGCCACATCACTGGCCTACTTCCTGGCAGCCCTGAGCCTGAACCCGCGCTCCAATTTCGAGGCGCAGAAGCCCCGCCCGACCAACGCGCAGATCGACGCGACCCTGAAGACCTACAACCTCGACCCGGAGACCCCGGTCGTGGTCCGGTACGCCCGCTGGGTCGACGGGATCGCGCACGGAAACCTGGGCAAGGACATCAAGGGCGGGTCGGTCGCCGACGACTTCGCCCGCAAGGTCGGCGTCAGCATCCGACTGCTCGTCATCGCGACCCTCATCGGCTCCATCGGCGGCGTGCTGGTGGGCGCCTACGGGGCGATCAAGCAGTACCGGTTCTTCGACCGATGGACCACACTCGCCTCCTTCTTCCTGCTGGCCATGCCGGTGTTCGTGGTGGCGATCGCGCTGCAGATGTTCGCCGTGAACATCAATGAGTCGGCCGGCTCCACGCTGATCCAGTACACCGGCGAGTACAACCCGACGCTGAGCGGGTTCTGGCCGGTGATGCTCAGTCGGCTGCAGCACCTGATCCTGCCGACCATCACCCTGACCCTGTTCCAGATCGCCCAGTACAGCCGCTACCAGCGCAACACCATGCTGGACGTGCTGGGCAGCGACTTCCTGCGCACCGCACGGGCCAAGGGCCTGCGCCGCCGGACCGCGCTGATGAAGCACGGTCTGCGCACGGCGATCCTGCCGATCGTGCCGCTGCTCGTCTACAACATCGTGCTGCTGTTCACCGGCGCCACCTTCACCGAAACGATCTTCGGCTGGCACGGCATGGGCGAGTGGCTGGTCCTGTCGATCACCACCAACGACGTCAACGCCGTGGCCGCAGTCAGCCTGTTCACCGCCGCGGTCGTCCTGGTGGCCGGCCTCCTGTCCGATCTGATCTACTCCGCGCTCGATCCGCGGGTGCGCTTCAGCTGAGCCTCGACACACCCCTCGGGGCCCGCCGGAACCGCAGTAGTGACCGCACGATCAGGAGAGTGAAGAGAGATGAGCATCCAGCAGAACGTAGAGCACGAACCCGAGGCGGACGCCACTCCGGCGCTGCTGCCACCACGCCGTTCCGGCCGGGGCCGGCTGACGCTGCGCCGATTCGCCCGCAACAGGCTGGCGTTGGTCGGCATCGGCATCCTGGTGCTGCTGTTCCTCTTCGCCTACGTCGGCCCGCTGGTGGACAAGTGGGGCTACAACGACCATGACTTCACCGCCTTCCTCGACGGCCCCTCGGGCAGCCACTGGTTCGGCACGGACCAGGCCGGCACCGACATCTTCGCGCTGACCACCCGCGGCCTGCAGAAGTCGCTGATCATCGGCCTCCTGGTCGGCCTGATCACCACCACTCTGGCCGCCACCCTGGGCGCCGTGGCCGGCTACTTCGGCCGCTGGATCGACCGCGTGGTCATGTGGATCGTCGACATGCTGCTGGTGCTGCCCAGCTTCCTGATCATCGCCGTGCTCTCGCCGACCTTCGCCAAGTCCAGCTGGCTGATCCTGGTCGTCCTGCTCGCCCTGTTCAGCTGGATGATCACAGCGCGGATCGTCCGCAGCATGACGCTGACGCTGAAGGACCGTGAATTCGTCAAGGCCGCCAAGTACATGGGCGTGTCGGACATGCGGATCATCTTCCGGCACATCCTGCCCAGCATGGCCTCGCTGCTGATCATCGACGGCACGATCCAGGTCAGCCTCGCGGTCATCGGCGAGAGCTCGCTCTCCTACTTCGGCTTCGGCATCCAGCCCCCGGACGTCTCGCTGGGCACGGTCATCGCCGACGGCACCTCCTACGCCACCACCTACCAGTGGCTGTTCTGGTTCCCGGCCGGCTTCCTGGTCCTCTTCGGGCTCGCCATCGCCTTCATCGGCGACGGCCTGCGCGACGCCTACGACCCCAACTCCTCCAACGCCAAGGCCCAGGCCAAGGCGATCAAGGAGAAGGGCAAGAGCAAGGACGGCGAGTCGGACGAGGCGGCCGGGCAGCGGGTCGGATCGACCGAGGTGCTGAGCCAGGCATGAGCGACACCTCGCAGGACAGCGACACCTCGCAGGACAGCGACACCTCGCAGGACAGCGGAACCTCTCAGGACAGCACCACCGAGGAAGGACTCACCCCCGTGATCGAGACGAGCAAGGAGCCGGCGGCCGACCGCCACGGCGGCGTCCCGCCGCTGCTGGAGGTCTCCGACCTGCATGTCTCCTTCCCCAGCGAGGCCGGTCCGGTCAGGGCCGTGCGCGGGGTCTCCTATGCCGTCCGGCCCGGTGAGGTGCTCGGCATCGTCGGCGAGTCCGGCTCCGGAAAGTCCGTCAGCTCGATGGCGGTGCTCGGCCTGCTGCCGGACAGCGCGGACATCCGCGGTTCGATCCGGATGGACGGCCGGGAGCTGCTGGGGCTCAACGACGCCAAGATGTCGAAGATCCGCGGCAAGGACATCGCCATGGTGTTCCAGGACCCGCTGTCGGCGCTGACCCCGGTGTACTCCATCGGGACGCAGATCATCGAGGCCATCCAGGTGCACCAGGACGTGGACAAGGTGAAGGCCCGCACCCGCGCCGTCGAGCTGCTCGACCTGGTCGGCATCCCGGACCCGCACCAGCGGGTGGACGCCTTCCCGCACGAGTTCTCCGGCGGTATGCGCCAGCGCGCGATGATCGCCATGGCCATCGCCAACGATCCGAAGATCATCATCGCCGACGAGCCCACCACCGCCCTGGACGTCACCATCCAGGCGCAGGTGCTGGAGGTGCTGAAGAAGGCTCAGGACGTCACCGGCGCCGCCATCGTGATGATCACTCACGACCTGGGCGTCATCGCCGGCTTCGCCGACCGGGTGATGGTGATGTACGCGGGCCGTCCGGTGGAGAACGGCCCGGTGGACGAGGTCTACTACCGTCCGCGGATGCCCTACACCATCGGCCTGCTCGGCTCCATCCCGCGGGTGGACGACGACGAGCGCCGGGCGCTGACCCCGATCGACGGCACTCCGCCCTCCATGGTGTCGCTGCCCCAGGGCTGCCCCTTCGAGGCCCGCTGCCCGATCGCGATCGACGTCTGCCGCGAGCGGGAGCCCGAGCTGGTGACCGCGCCCGGGGCCAACCACCCCAGCGCCTGCCACCGCTCCAGGGAACTCATGGAGGGCGGCGGCGAGGGCCTGCTCGACCCGGAGACCATCTACCCGGTCCCGCCGGTTCCGGAGGCCCACGAGATCGAGCGGCTCCCGCGTGCCGAACGCACGGCGGTGCTTGAGGTCGACAACCTGGTCAAGCACTTCCCGCTGCTCAAGGGCGCGGTCTTCAAGCGCAGGATCGGCACGGTCAAGGCCGTCGACGGGATCACCCTGGAGATCAAGGAGGGCGAGACCCTGGGCCTGGTCGGCGAGTCCGGCTGCGGCAAGACCACCACCCTGCTGGAGATCATGGACCTGACCGGCGGTCAGGCCGGCAGCGTGACGGTCTTCGGCAAGGACGTCCGCGAGGTGAAGGGCAACAAGGCCCGCAAGGCGCTGCGCCGGGACATGCAGATCGTCTTCCAGGACCCGATGGCCTCGCTGGACGCCCGGATGCCGATCGGCGACATCCTCGCCGAGCCGCTGAAGACCCACGGCTGGGACCGCGCCAGGACCGACGCCCGCATCCCCGAGCTGCTGGAGCTGGTCGGCCTCAACCCCGACCACGCCGACCGCTTCCCGCAGGAGTTCTCCGGCGGCCAGCGCCAGCGCGTCAGCATCGCCAGGGCGCTCGCCCTGGAGCCCAAGCTGGTGGTGCTGGACGAGCCGGTCTCCGCCCTGGACGTCTCCATCCAGGCCGGCGTGCTCAACCTGCTGGACGAGCTCAAGTCCCGGATGGGGCTGAGCTACCTCTTCGTCGCCCACGACCTCTCCGTGGTGCGCCACATCGCCGACCGGATCGCGGTGATGTACCTGGGCCGGATCGTGGAGCTCGGCGAGACCAAGAGCGTCTTCCACGAGCCCTCGCACCCCTACACCCAGGCGCTGCTGTCCGCCGTGCCGCTGCCGGACCCGCAGAAGGAGCGCGCCCGCGAGCGCATCCTGCTCACCGGCGACCTGCCGAGCCCGGCCAATGTGCCCAGCGGCTGCCGCTTCCGCAACCGCTGCCCCAAGTACCTCCAGCTCGACGCCGGCGATCAGCAGCGCTGCGAGTCCGAGGACCCGCAGCTGCAGTCGCTGGCCCCGGACCACACCGCGGCCTGCCACTTCGCGGAGGCGCTGGCAGTCGTCTGACGCCCCGCGTCGGAACACTGCCGGTGGAAGCAAGGCGCACAACCGCAGTCGCACCACCGCATACGTACCACCTACTGACAACGCCCGCTCTCGTGAGGAGACTTCCTTGAAGCACAACAGGATCCCGGTCGCGCTGGTGGCGACTATGGCCGTGGCCAGCCTCGGCCTCTCCGCCTGCAGCAGCGGCAGCAAGACCGGATCGACGGCCAAGCCGTCCGCGTCCTCGCTGGCCGCGAGCACCATCAAGATCAATGCCCAGCCGCGCTCAGCCCTCAAGCAGGGCGGCACCCTCACCTGGGCCATCGACCAGTACTCCACCCAGTGGAACTACAACCAGATCAACGGCACCGAGTACTCCACCGACGCGGTGATCGAGGCCGTCGAGCCGATCATCTTCCGGGTCGACCCGGCCACCCAGAAGGTCACGCCCAACACCAACTACCTCGCCGGTATGCCCACGGTGACCACGGTGAACGGCAAGCAGACCGTGACCTACAACATCAACCCGAAGGCCAAGTGGTCCGACGGCACCGCGATCAGCTGGAAGGACTTCGCCGCCCAGTGGCAGGCCCTGAACGGCAAGGACACCAAGTACCAGATCGCCAGCTCGACCGGTTACTCCAACATCTCCAGCATCGTCGCAGGCGCCACGCCGCAGCAGGTCGTGGTGACCTTCGACAAGAACTTCGGCGACTGGACCTCGCTGTTCTCGCCGCTCTACCCGGCCAGCGCGCAGAGCACCCCGGCCGAGTTCAACAGCGGCTTCCTGAACAAGATCCCGGTCACCGCCGGTCCGTTCAAGATCGAGTCCATGAACGCCACCGCGCAGACCGTCACCGTGGCGCGCGACCCCAACTGGTGGGGCGACGCGGCCGTCCTGGACAAGATCGTGTTCCGGGCGATGACCACCGACGCCGCCGACGGCGCCTACGCCAACGGCGAGGTCGACTACCTCAACATCGGCCCGAGCGCGGCCGGTGTGAAGCAGGCCCAGGGCCGCGCCGACGGTGAGATCCGCGAGGCCGCGGGCCCGCAGTTCCGCCACGTCACCTTCAACTCCAAGTCGCCGATGCTGTCGGACGTCAAGGTCCGCCAGGCGCTGTTCCAGGCGATCGACCGCACCGCCATCGCCAACTCGGACCTCAAGGGCCTCGGCTGGCCGGCGCTGCTGCTGAACAACCACTTCTTCATGAACAACCAGGAGGGGTACCAGGACAACGCCGGCGACCTCGGCAAGTACGACCCCACCGCCGCCAAGGCCGCCCTGGACGCGGCCGGCTGGAAGATGAGCGGCCAGTACCGCCAGAAGGACGGCAAGAACCTCGAGCTGACCTTCGTGTACCCGGACGGCACCGCGGTCTCCAAGAACGAGAGCGTGCTGCTGCAGGCCATGTTCGCGGCCGTGGGCGTCAAGCTCGACATCAGCGCCGTGCCGTCGGACGACTTCTTCGACAAGTACGTCCAGCCGGGCAAGTTCGACCTGACCGCGTTCTCCTGGCTGGGCAACGCCTGGCCGGTCTCGTCCAACTACTCGATCTACCAGTCCCCGCAGGGAAGCAACAACTTCCAGAACTACGCCTGGACCACCGACCCCAGCGTCGACTCCCTGATGAACAAGAGCATCGCCGACCTGGACCACACCCAGGCCATCGCCGACGCCAACGCCGCCGACAAGGCCATCTGGCAGGACGCGGGCGTCTTCCCGCTCTACCAGCGCGCCGACATCTACGCGGCCAAGAAGACCCTGGCCAACCTGGGCGCGCCCCAGGACCAGAACGAGGTCGTCTACGAGAACATCGGCTTCACCGGCTGATCGCCCCCGCTGACGGCAACGGCCGAGGCCCCCGCCCTGCAGGGCGGGGGCCTCGGCCGTTGCGCGCGCGGGCGTCAGCTCGCGCCGACCACGTCCACGTCCTCGGCGAAGTGGCAGGCCGAGGCGTGCGCCGCCGGGGTGTCCTGGCCGCGGAAGACCTCGGGGACGGCCAGCAGCGGCACGTCGATCGCGCACTTCTCCTGCGCCTTCCAGCAGCGGGTGCGGAAGCGGCAGCCCGACGGCGGGTTGGCCGGCGAGGGGATGTCGCCGGAGAGGATGATCCGCTCGCGGCCCTCGCGCCCGGACGGGTCCGGCACCGGCACCGCGGACAGCAGCGCCTGGGTGTACGGGTGGGTCGGGTGCTCGTAGATCTCCTCGTCGCTGCCGATCTCCACCATCCGTCCCAGGTACATCACGCCGACCCGGTCGGAGATGTGACGCACGATCGAGAGGTCGTGGGCGATGAACATGTAGGAGAGGTTGAACTCGTTCTGCAGCTGCTCCAGCAGGTTGATCACCTGGGCCTGCACCGAGACGTCCAGCGCCGAGACCGGCTCGTCCGCGATGATGACCTCCGGCTTGAGGGCCAGGCCGCGGGCGATGCCGATGCGCTGGCGCTGGCCGCCGGAGAACTGGTGCGGGTACCGGTTGATGTACTCGGGGTTGAGCCCGACCACGTCCAGCAGGTCCTGCACCGCCTTGCGGCGGTCGCCCTTGGGGGCCACCTCGGGGTGGATCTCGAAGGGCTCGCCGATGATGTCGCCCACCGTCATCCGGGGGTTCAGCGAGGTGTACGGGTCCTGGAAGACCATCTGGATGTTGCGGCGGATCGCCTTCAGCGCCCGACCGGACGCCTTGGAGATGTCCTCGCCCTTGTAGAGCACCTGTCCTGCGGTGGCCCGCTCCAGGTTCATCAGCACCTTGGCGAGGGTCGACTTGCCGCAGCCCGACTCGCCGACGATGCCCAGCGTCTCGCCCTGGTACAGGTCGAAGGAGACGCCGTCGACCGCTTTGACCGCGCCGACCTGCTTCTTGATCAGAATGCCCTGGGTCAGCGGGAAGTGCTTCTCCAGGTCGCGCACCTGCAGGATCGGCTCGCCGCGCTCCACCGGCTTCTCGACGGCGGCCTCGATCGCGTCCTCCGTGGGCACTGCTGACACGGGGCTAGCCATGGAGGGTCTCCTTCCAGAAGTGGCAGGCGCTGCCGCGGCCGGGCAGTGGCCGCCCGTCCTCCTCGGTGACCGCGTGCAGCGGCGGCACCTCGGAGCGGCAGATGTCCTGCGCCATCGGGCAGCGCGGGTTGAAGGCGCAGCCGGACGGGATACGCAGCAGGTTGGGCGGCAGGCCCTTGATCGCATAGAGCTCCTGGCCCTTCTGGTCCAGGCGCGGGATCGAGTCCAGCAGGCCGCGGGTGTAGGGGTGGGCCGGGCGCGCGTAGAGCTCGTGCACCGGCGCGGTCTCGACGATCCGGCCCGCGTACATCACCGCGATCTTGTCCGCGACGTCGGCGACCACGCCGAGGTCGTGGGTGATCAGGATCAGGCCCATGTCGTACTCGCGCTGAAGGTCCCCCAGCAGCTCCATCACCTGCGCCTGGACGGTGACGTCCAGGGCGGTGGTGGGCTCGTCGGCGATGATCAGGTCGGGCTCCAGGGCCAGCGCCATGGCGATCATGACACGCTGGCGCATACCGCCGGAGAACTGGTGCGGGTACTGGTTGACCCGCTCCTTCGCCCCGGGGATGCCGACCCGCTCCATCAGCTCGACGGCCTTGAGCTTGGCCTCCTTCTTGGAACTGCCCTTGTGCACCCGGTACATCTCGCCCAGCTGGGTGCCGACGGTGTGGACCGGGTTCAGCGAGGACAGCGCGTCCTGGAAGACCATGGCCATCTGCGCGCCGCGGACCTTGCGGCGCTCCTCGTTGGACAGCTTC
Source organism: Streptacidiphilus carbonis (assembly GCF_000787775.1). GTDB lineage: Bacteria > Actinomycetota > Actinomycetes > Streptomycetales > Streptomycetaceae > Streptacidiphilus > Streptacidiphilus carbonis. Next base: position 43,126 of record NZ_BBPM01000045.1, read on the forward strand.
AGCAGGTCGCGTCCCTTGAACAGGATCTCGCCGCCGGTGACGAAACCGGGCGGGCTGTCCAGGATGCCCATGACGGCCTGCGAGGACACGGACTTGCCGGAGCCGGACTCGCCCAGGATGGCCAGGGTCTCGCCGGCCCGGACGCTGTAGTTGACGCCGTTGACGGCCTTGGCCACGCCGTCCCGGGTACGGAACTCCACGTGCAGGTCGCGGACCTGCAGCAGCGGGGTCTCTTCGGTGTCGCCGGTCTTCGCGCGTGCGGAGACTGCAGTGCTGCTCACGTTTCCGCCTCTCTCAGCGAAGCTTGGGGTCGAGGGCGTCACGGACGGCGTCGCCGAGCATGATGAACGCCAGGATGGTGATGCACAGCGCGCCGGCCGGGAACAGCAGCATGTGCGGCGCGTTGCGGAAGGTGTCCGCCGCGGACGAGATGTCGATGCCCCAGGACACGGTCGGCGGCTTGAGGCCGACGCCCAGGTAGGACAGCGTCGCCTCCAGCGAGATGTACGTGCCCAGGGCGATGGTCGCCACCACGATGATCGGCGCCAGCGCGTTCGGCATGATGTGCCGCAGCAGCATCCTGCTGTTGCCGGCCCCCAGCGCCTGTGCCGCGGTGACGTAGTCCTGCTGCTTGGCGGTGATCACCGCGCCTCGGGCGATACGCGCGATCTGCGGCCAGCCGAGCACCACGATGAACCCGACCACGACCCAGATCGACTGGCTCGGGATGACGGACAGGAAGACCAGTCCGCCGAGCAGGATCGGGATGCCGAAGAAGATGTCGGCGATGCGGGAGATGACCGCGTCGATCCAGCCGCCGAAGAAGCCGGCCAGACCGCCCATCAGCGTGCCCAGCAGCGCGGCCCCCGCCGTGGCGAACACGCCGACGGTGATGGAGGCGCGGGCGCCGTGGATGGTGCGGGCGTAGACGTCGCAGCCCTGGGTGTCGAAGCCGAACGGGTGTCCCGAGGTGGGCCCCAGCTGCGACTTGGACAGGTCGCACGACAGCGGGCTGGTCGAGTCGAACAGACCCGGCCAGATCGCCACCAGGAGCAGCAGGACGATCAGTACGCCCGAGATCAGGAAGACGGGGTTGCGGCGCAGTTCGCGCCAGGCGTCCTGCCACAGGCTGCGGGCCACCTCGCGGTCGGTCACGCCGACGGCCTCGGCCGACTGCGGGGCGGAGTGCGAGAGGTCCTCCTTGTCCAGCAGCGGCTGGGCCCCCATCGCGCCCAGGGTCGGGGTCTCCGGGAAGGCGCTGGAGAGTTCGGTGCTGGAGTCCTCGGGGACGCCGTTGTGCTTGTTCGGCTGCTGGTCAGGCATAACGGATCCTCGGGTCCAGGACCGCGTAGAGCAGGTCGACGAGCAGGTTGGCCAGGAGGTAGACGACGACCAGGATGGTCACGAAGCCCACCACGGTGGGGGTGTTCTGACGGACGATGCCCTGATAGAGCCAGTAGCCGACACCCTGGATGTTGAAGATGCGCTCGGTCACCAGCGCGCCGCCCATCAGGGCGCCGAGGTCGGTGCCGAGGAAGGTGATCACCGGGATCAGCGAGTTGCGCAGCAGGTGGTGGGTGATCACCCGGCGCCGCGGCAGCCCCTTGGCCGTGGCCGTGCGCACATAGTCGGCCTTGCTGTTCTCCGCCACGGTGGTTCGGGTCAGCCGGGCCACGTAGGCCAGCGACACCGAGGCGAGCACGAAGCCCGGCAGGATCAGGTCGCTGATCGGAGCGCCGTAGCCGGCCGTGGCATTGACGATGCCCCACTTCACACCGAGCAGGTACTGCAGCACATAACCGATGACGAAGACCGGGATGGAGATGACGACCAGGGTGAACACCATCACCAGCGTGTCCACGGACTTGCCCCGGCGCAGGCCGCTGACCAGGCCGAGGCCGATGCCGAGGATGACCTCGATGCTGAAGGCGACCGCCGTGAGCTTGAGGGTGGTCGGGTAGGCCGATGCCAGGAGGCTGGTGACCTGCTCCCCGCTGAAGGTCTTTCCGAGGTCCCCGGTGAAGATGCCCCTCATGTAGTGCAGGTACTGCAGCCACAGCGGGTCGTTCAGGCCCAGTGACTGCCGGAGCTGTGCCGCGACCGCGGGGTCCGGAGCCTTGTCTCCGAACAGCGCGTTCACGGGGTCACCGAGAGCGTGCACCATCGCGAAGATGATGAAAGTGGTCCCGATGAAGACCGGGATCATCTGGAGCAGTCGTCTGATGACGTAGCGCCCCATGGAACCTCCAGGGAGTCGGCCGGGCGACAGCCGGGAACCTCACGGTTCCCGGGCTGTCGCCCGGCGTCGTCTAGCAGCAGCCAGCGCTCTGGGTGACTACTTGTTGACGGTGATGTCGGTGTAGACCGGGACGCTGAAGGGGTCGAGCGTCACATTACTGACCTTCGAGGACCAACCGGCGGTGCCATTCTGGTACCACAGCGGGATCGCCGGCATGTCGGTGACCAACTGCTGCTCCGCGGTGCGGAAGTCCTGAACGGCCTTGGTGGTGTCGCCCTCGGCGTTGGCCTGGTTCACCAGCGAGTCGAACGTCGCGTTGCTCCAGTGGGAGTCGTTCGAGGCGGCGTCGGTGAAGTACTGCGGCTGCAGGAAGTCCTGGATCAGCGGGTAGTCCATCTGCCAGCCGGTGCGGAAGGCGCCGGTCTCCCGCTTGCCGGTCACCTGGTTGCGGAAGTCCGCGAAGGTGCCGACCGGCTTGCCGACGCAGGACTTGCTGTTGCCCAGCACGTTGTTGATGCTGTTGCAGACCGCGTCCACCCACTCCTTGTGCGGACCGTCGGCGTTGTAGCTGATGGTCAGCTGGCCGCCGGGGATGCCGCCGCCCGCCTCGATCAGCTGCTTGGCCTTGGTGGGGTTGTAGGTGCAGTTGTCACCGCACAGCCCCTCCTTGTAGCCGCCGGCCTCGCCGAGGACCGGGGAGGTCCAGTCGGTGGCGGGGGTGCGGGTGTTGTTGAAGATCTGCTTGGTGATCGTCGCGCGGTCGATCGCCATGGACAGGCCCTGGCGGACCTTCTGCGCCCCGGCGGTGTTCCAGTTGGCCTGGTACATCGGGAACGAGATGGTCTGGATGATGCCGGCCGGCTGGTTGATGTAGCGGCCGTTCAGGTCGGTGGCGACGGTCTTCAGGGCGCTGTTGGGCAGGCCGTTGTCGACGTCCAGGTTGCCGGACTGCAGGTCGGCGTAGGCCGCGTTGGGGTCCGTGTAGACCTTGAGGTTGATCCCGCCGTTCTTGGGCTTCTGGTCGCCGCTGTAGGTGGAGTTGGGGCGCAGCTGCATCTGCTGGCTCTTGGTCCACGAGCTGATGACGTAGGGCCCGTTGCCGATCGGCTTGGCCTCCCACTTGGCCTTGTCGGCGAAGAACGCCTTGGGCAGCGGGTAGAACGCCGAGTAGCCCAGGGTGTCCGGCCAGGTGGAGAACTTGCTGGTGAGCGCGACGGTGAAGGTGTTGTCGTCGACGACCTTCAGACCCGACATGGTCGTCGCCTTGGGCGAGCCGCTGGCGGGGTGCACGTCCGTGTAGCCCTTGATGGCCGTGAAGAACGGGTCGGTGTTGTTCTGCCCGTTCGGCAGGTAGGTGCCCCAGTTCCAGGCGTCCACGTAGGAGTGGGCGGTGACCGGGGTCCCGTCGCTGAACTTCCATCCCGGCTTCAGCTTGATGGTGAAGTTCTGCTGGTCCGTGGTGGTGATGGACTCGGCGTTGGCGTTCATCGCCTTGGCGGTCTTCGGGTCGTAGGTCTTCAGACCCGTGAAGATCATGTTGAGGACGGCGCCGCCGTTCACCTCGTTGGTGTCCGTCGGGATCAACGGGTTCTGCGGGTCACCCCACCATGCGTTCACGACACCGCTGGCGTTCGAGCCGCCGGAGCTGCTGCCGGAGCTGCCGCTGCTGCAGGCGGTGGCCGCGAGGGCGATGGCGATCGCGCCGGCGGCGAACTTGGCTTGCGTGGCTCCACGCATGGACGTGCCTCCTCAGACGTACTGTCCGTCGTACCGTGCGCCCGGCGCCCACCCCTGGGAGCCCTGCGCTCTGTCGCTCGCGAGGCCTGCGCCGTGGGACGGAGGACCCGGTGACCCGAGCGTCGTAATTCCTACTATCTGTCACCGTCAGAGATGCTCTTGACCAAATCACATTTCGGTTTGATCACACGCCTGTGACTCATATCTCGCAACCCGGGCGTGTCCAGGTGGGTGCAAGGGACCATCAAACGGACACCTTTCACCGACAAGAGGCATCCTGTCACCGATATCCGTACCACCAGGGACTGACACTCGGCCGGGCGGCAACTACTCAGTGTGATGAACGGCAGGCGTGAAAAAGCCGCTGTCCCGCCCTGGAGGGGGCGGGACAGCGGCTGGGTGCTACCGGGACCGCGGGCCCGTCGTCAGCCCTTGAGACGGCCGCGCTGGCGGCCGCGGGTCTGCGCGTCCAGGACCACCTTGCGGATGCGCACTGTCTCCGGGGTGACCTCGATGCACTCGTCCTCGCGGCAGAACTCCAGCGACTGCTCCAGCGAGAGCTTGCGCGGCGGCACCAGGTTCTCGGTGGTGTCGGAGGAGGCGGCGCGCATGTTGGTGAGCTTCTTCTCCTTGGTGATGTTGACGTCCATGTCGTCGGCACGCGAGTTCTCGCCGATGATCATGCCCTCGTACACCTCGGTGGTGGGCTCGACGAAGATCACGCCGCGCTCCTGCAGGCCCATCATCGCGAACGGCGTCACCACGCCGGCCCGGTCGGCGACCAGCGAGCCGTTGTTGCGCATCCGGATCTCGCCGAACCACGGCTCGTGGCCCTCGAAGATGCTGTGCGCGATGCCGGTGCCGCGGGTGTCGGTGAGGAACTGGGTGCGGAAGCCGATCAGGCCTCGCGCCGGGACGATGAACTCCATCCGGACCCAGCCGGAGCCGTGGTTCGTCATGGTCTCCATCCGGCCCTTGCGGGTCGCCATGAGCTGCGTGATCGCGCCCAGGTACTCCTCGGGGGAGTCGATGGTCATCCGCTCGACCGGCTCGTGCAGCTTGCCGTTGACGGTCTTGGTGACCACCTGCGGCTTGCCGACGGTCAGCTCGAAGAGCTCCCGGCGCATGGTCTCCACCAGGATGGCCAGCGCCAGCTCGCCGCGGCCCTGCACCTCCCAGGCGTCGGGGCGCTCGGTCGGCAGCACCCGGAGCGAGACGTTGCCGATCAGTTCGCGGTCCAGGCGGTCCTTCACCATCCGGGCGGTGACCTTGTGGCCCTTGCCGCCCTTGCCGACCAGCGGCGAGGTGTTGGTGCCGATGGTCATCGAGATGGCCGGCTCGTCCACCGTGATCAGCGGCAGCGCGACCGGGTTCTCCAGGTCGGCCAGGGTCTCGCCGATCATGATGTCCGGGATGCCGGCGATGGCACAGATGTCACCGGGGCCGGCCAGGTCGGCCGGCTTGCGGGTGAGCGCCTCGGTCATCAGCAGCTCGGTGACCTTGACCTGCTTGATCGTGCCGTCCCGCTGGATCCAGGCGACCTGCTGGCCCTTGCGGAGCTCGCCCTCCTCGACCCGGCAGAGCGCGATGCGGCCGAGGAAGTTGTCGGCGTCCAGGTTGGTGACATGGGCCTGGAGCGGGGCGCCCTCGGTGTAGGTGGGGGCCGGGACCGACTCCAGGATGGTGGAGAAGAACGGCTCCAGGCTGTCGCTGTCCGCCGGGACGGTGCCGTTCTCCGGCTTGGTCAGCGAGGCGACGCCGTCACGCGCGCAGGCGTAGACGATCGGGAACTCGATCTGCTCCTCGGTCGCGTCCAGGTCCAGGAACAGGTCGTAGGTCTCGTTGATGACCTCGTCGATCCGGGAGTCCGGGCGGTCCGTCTTGTTGATGCACAGGATGACCGGCAGGTTCGCGGTCAGCGCCTTGCGCAGCACGAAGCGGGTCTGCGGCAGCGGGCCCTCGGAGGCGTCGACCAGCAGCACGACCGCGTCCACCATGGACAGGCCGCGCTCGACCTCGCCGCCGAAGTCGGCGTGGCCGGGGGTGTCGATGATGTTGATGGTCACCACGTCGCCGCCACCCTTGGGGTGGTACTTGACCGCGGTGTTCTTCGCGAGAATGGTGATGCCCTTCTCGCGCTCCAGGTCGTTGGAGTCCATCATTCGCTCGTCCAGGTGCTGGTGGGCGGCGAAGGCACCCGCCTGCTTGAGCATGGCATCGACCAGCGTGGTCTTGCCGTGGTCGACATGGGCGACGATGGCTACGTTTCGGATGTCATTGCGCGTGGGCATACGGGGGTGAATCTCCCGGGTCGTGGGGCGTGGGTCGGAGTCATGTGGCGTGGGCCGCCTCGATGCGCCGACCCTCCCGAGTCGTCCGCGCCACTGCCGCCGGTCCACCTGCCGGGCACCACATGCCACGGCTTACCCCCATGGTACGGGCCCGCGCGCACTGACACCGCCCGCGCCCCCGCGACGCGGGTCACACCCCGGCCTCGGTTCCGGCCCGGTTCCGGCCCGGTTCCGGCCCCGAGCGCGGTGCCGGGGGCCGGGCCGGAGCCGGTTCAGTGCCGGCTGGTGAAGCCCAGGTCCTGGAAGTGGGGGGCGGTGAAGCCGAAGGCGCCGGCGTTGGCGACGTCGGTGCGGACGGCGACCAGTTCGGGGCGCTGGAAGAGGGGGAGGGAGGGGGCCTCCTGCCAGATCCGGGTGTCCGCCTCGGTGGTCAGCCGGGCGGCCTGGGCCGGGTCCAGGGCCGAGGCGGCCCGGGTGAGCAGCTGGTCCACCTCGTCCGTGCCGGTGGCGGCGAGGTTCTGACCGTTGTTCAGCGAGCCGTCGGCCTCGACCGAGGGCTTGGCGTAGAGCGGGAGCTCGTCGGCGACCGGGAAGCGGGCGGCCGGCCAGGAGAAGAGGGCCAGGTCGAAGGAGCCGGCGGCGACATGGTCGGCGAAGAAGGAGTCGCCGGCCACGGTCACGGTGCGCAGCGGGATGCCGACCTTGGCCAGCTGGGCCGTGAGCACCCGCGCCACCTGGGCGTCCTCGGCGGAGCCGGTGCGGGTGAGCAGGGTCAGCCCGAGCGTGCGGCCGTCCTTGGTGCGGACCGGCGTGGTGCTCGGCGCCTGGTGCGCGGCATCGCCGGCCGGGGTCTGGGCCAGCCGCCAGCCGGCCGCGTCCAAATGCCGGGTGGCGTTGTCGGCGCCGGGGGCCAGCGCGGAGCTGTCGTCCTCGTAGCCGTGCTGGTCGGCCATGACCAGGTGGTTGCCGAGCGGAAGGACCGGCAGGCCCAGCGGCTTGAGGACGGTCTCGGCGATCGCGGTGCGGTCGACCGCCTGGGCGACGGCCCGGCGCAGGTCGGGGTCGGCCAGCGGGCCGCTGCCGCCGTTCAGGGTGAGCTGCAGGAACGCGGGGGCCGAGGCCCGGTGCAGCACCGTGCCGGGGACCGACGCGGCCTGGCCGACCGGCGTGCCGTCCTCGACGGCGCGGCTGAGGTCGGCGACGTCCAGCCTGCCGGCCCGCAGGTCGGCGACCCTGGCGTCGGGGGCGGACGGGGTGAAGGCGATCGCGTCCAGCTTGGCCGGGGCGCCCCACCAGTGCGGATTGCGGACCGCGGTGACGGCGCCGCCGTTCAGCGCCTTGAGGTCCTTGACCCCGGTCAGGGTGAAGGGGCCGGCGTCGGCGGCCAGCCGGGTGTGCGAGCCGTCGTTGAAGGCGTCCGGGGTGCTGGTCGCCGCCGCCGGGTAGAGCGGGGTGAACAGGCCCTTCCAGGCCGCGTAGGGCCTGGCGAAGACGACCTTGACGTCATGCGGCCCGGCCCCCTGGCCGACCGAGGCGATGGCGTCGTAGCCGTCGGTGCGGGCGGTCCAGTAGGCCGAGCTGCGGCCGTTCAGGGCGCGCCACTGGGCGGCGAAGTCGGCCGCCGAGAGCGGGGTGCCGTCGCTCCAGACCGCCTTGGGGTTGAGGTGGTAGACGACGGTCTGCGGCTGCTGCGAGGTCTGCTCCGCGCCGGTGAGGTAGTCCGGGTCGGGGCTGGCGGTCGCGTGCTGGTCCAGGGTGAACAGGGTCGGCAGCACCGCCTCGGCCAGCAGCGCGGTGTCCGGGGTGGCGTCGGCCTGGAAGGTGTTCAGCGTGGTCGGCGCGGCGTCCAGGGCCCAGCGCAGCGTGCCCCCGGTGCGGACCTCGGCCCGGGCCGCGGAGGACAGGTCCGAGGCCTTGGGCGCGGGGCCGCCGCCCGAGCAGGCGGCGAGGACGACGCCCAGGGCCGCGGCGCCGACGACGGCGAGGGTCCCGTACGGGCGGGCGGGTGACTGGGGCACGGGGACCTCCGCAGGCGGGCATACAGACACATCTCATGGCTTTTCAGACGTTCCGCCCCCCTACTGAAGAGCAAACGGCGCGGTCCGCCCTTCCGACACGGCTGCGGAGAAGCGAACGGTCACCCGTTCGGGGCAGCGGTCGCGGTGCACGCCCGGCGTGCGGAGGAGTGCCGCGACCAGGAATTCCCGCCAATCCCGCGCCAATCCCGTTCAAGGTCTTCCCAGCGGCCGGTGATCGGAGCCACACTCGCTTGCGCACGTCTGGCTGACGAAACATCAGAAACCTTGATCAGGTTGTTGCTTGATCAAGCAGCGAAGTGCGGAGGTGGCTCTGCCATGCCCCCAGCCATGCCCCCGGCCATGCCGCCGTCGACCACCGCCGGACCGCTGGCCGAGGCCATGCGCTGCCTGGAGGAACTCGACCGGGCCCTCAGCGACTCCCGGCTGCGGCTCGGCGGCGGACTCGACGTCCGCCGGGTCCGCACCGACCTGGTCCACCTCCGGGAGAGCCTCGCCCTGCTGGCGGCGTCCGTCGCCGCGACCGCCGAGGGCGGAGCGGGCTCCGGGCGGATGCCCGGACCGCGTGCCGGGGTCGTGGAGATCGCCGACACGCCGTACGACCCGGCGATGTGGCGCGACGCCGACGACGAGGGCATCGGCTGCCGCCACCGCTGATCCAAGCCTGGAGCTGGAGGAATAGACCCGCGTGACCACCGAGACCCGGCCCCCGCAGCACCCCGGGGAACCGCAGACCCCCGCAGATCCGTCAGGCCCGGCACCGGGACGGGGGGTGCACTCCCCCGGGCGTGCCGCCATCGCCGCCCGGCATCTGCGGACCGACCGGTGGTGGCTCTCCCAGGCCGTCACCGCGTTCGGCCTGCTGGCGTTCGTCGGCTACTCCACCTGGCGGGCCTTCTTCGGGCTGCACACCGCCTACGCGGCGCCCTATGTGTCGCCCTTCTACTCGCCCTGCCTGGCCGCCAACTGCCCGGCCATGAAGTCCGGCGCCGACTGGGCGCTGTTCGGCAGCTGGTGGCAGCTCTCCCCCGCGCTGATCGTGCTGATCTTCCCGCTGGGCTTCCGGCTGACCTGCTACTACTACCGCAAGGCCTACTACCGCGCGTTCTGGTCCTCACCGCCGGCCTGCGCGGTCGCCGAGCCGCACGCGTCGTACAGCGGCGAGACCCGCTTCCCGCTGGTCCTGCAGAACATCCACCGCTACTTCTTCTACTTCGCCATCGTGGTCGCCGGCATCCTGACCTACGACGCCGTGCTGGCCTGGCGCAACCCGGCCGGGCAGTGGGGCCACGCCGGCATCGGCACCCTGGTGCTGCTCGCCAACATCGTGCTGATCTGGGCGTACACCCTCTCCTGCCACTCCTGCCGGCACATCGTCGGCGGGCGGCTGCGGCACTTCTCCAAGCACCCCGTCCGCTACCGGATGTGGAACCTGGTGGGGAAGCTGAACGCCCGCCACATGCAGCTGGCCTGGGCCTCGCTGATCAGCGTCGGCGTCGCCGACCTCTATGTCTACCTGCTCGCCAGCGGTGCGTTCACCGACCCGCGCCTCTTCTGAAGGAAACACCACACACATGACCGAGGTGGAGCGCCACACGTACGACGTGGTCGTGGTCGGAGCCGGGGGTGCCGGGCTGCGTGCCGCGATCGAGGCCCGCGAGCAGGGGATGCGGACGGCGATCATCTGCAAGTCGCTGTTCGGCAAGGCCCACACCGTGATGGCCGAGGGCGGCATCGCCGCCAGCATGGGCAACGTCAACTCCGACGACAACTGGCAGACGCACTTCCGCGACACCATGCGCGGCGGGAAGTTCCTGAACCACTGGCGGATGGCCGAGCTGCACGCCCAGGAGGCCCCGGACCGGGTCTGGGAGCTGGAGACCTGGGGCGCGCTGTTCGACCGCACCAAGGACGGCCGGATCTCCCAGCGCAACTTCGGCGGGCACGAGTACCCGCGGCTGGCGCACGTCGGCGACCGGACCGGGCTCGAACTGATCCGCACCCTGCAGCAGAAGGTGGTCTCGCTGCAGCAGGAGGACTTCAAGGAGTACGGCGACCACGAGGCCCGGATCAAGGTCTTCCAGGAGTACACCGTCACCAGGGTGCTCAAGGGGCACAGCGTCCGCGGCGAGGACCGGGTCAGCGGGGTGTTCGGCTACCAGCGCGAGTCCGGCCGCTTCTTTACCATCGAGGCGCCGGCCGTGGTGCTGGCCACCGGCGGCATCGGCAAGTCCTTCAAGGTGACCTCCAACTCCTGGGAGTACACCGGGGACGGCCACGCGCTGGCGCTGCTCGCCGGGGCGACCCTGGTGAACATGGAGTTCGTCCAGTTCCATCCCACCGGGATGGTCTGGCCGCCGTCGGTGAAGGGGATCCTGGTCACCGAGTCGGTCCGGGGCGACGGCGGGGTGCTGCGCAACAGCGAGGGCAAGCGCTTCATGTTCGACTACATCCCCGACGTCTTCCGCGCGCAGTACGCGGAGACCGAGGCGGAGGGCGACCGCTGGTACTCCGACCAGGCCAACAACCGCCGCCCCCCGGAGCTGCTGCCCAGGGACGAGGTGGCCCGCGCCATCAACTCCGAGGTCAAGGCCGGCCGCGGCACCCCGCACGGCGGGGTCTACCTGGACGTCTCCACCCGCCTTCCGGCCGAGGAGATCCGGCGCCGGCTGCCGTCGATGCACCACCAGTTCAAGGAGCTGGCGGACGTCGACATCACCGCCGAGCCGATGGAGGTCGGGCCGACCTGCCACTACGTGATGGGCGGCGTCGAGGTCGACCCGGACACCGCGGCCGCGTCCGTACCCGGGCTGTACGCGGCTGGCGAGGTGGCCGGCGGGATGCACGGCTCCAACCGGCTCGGCGGCAACTCCCTCTCCGACCTGCTGGTCTTCGGCCGCCGGGCCGGACTGCACGCCTCGCTCTACGCGGCGGCGCTGGCCGAGCGGCCCGAGCTGGACGAGGAGCAGATCAGCGCGGCGGCGGAGGAGGCGCTCAACCCCTTCGAGGGGACCGGCGGTGACGGACCGTCGGAGAACCCCTACACCGTGCACCAGGAGCTCCAGCAGACCATGAACGACCTGGTCGGCATCATCCGCCGGGAGGCGGAGGTGGCCGAGGCGCTGCAGCGGCTGGTCGGGCTGCGGGAACGGGCCGAGCGGGCGGTGGTCGAGGGGCACCGGCAGTTCAACCCGGGCTGGCACCTCGCCCTGGACCTGCGCAACATGCTGCTGGTCTCCGAGTGCGTGGCCCGTGCCGCGCTGGAGCGCACCGAGAGCCGGGGCGGGCACACCCGCGAGGACCACCCGCAGATGGACAGCGCCTGGCGCAAGGTCAATCTGATCTGCTCGCTGGCGGAGAAGGGCGGGGCGGACGGGAGCGACGGGCAGATCGCCCTGGTGCGCAAGGACAACCCGCCGATCAGGGCCGATCTGCTGGCCCTGTTCGAGACGTCCGAGCTGAAGAAGTACCTGACCGACGGCGAGCTGCCGTCGGCAACCATCCCCGAACAGCGCACGGACGCCGACGCGGACGTCGACGCCGATGTCCCGGACGGAGCCGAGCAGTGAGCTACCAGGCCAACTTCCGCGTGTGGCGCGGCGATTCCTCGGGCGGCGGCCTGGAGCCGTACCAGGTGGAGGTCAACGAGGGCGAGGTGGTCCTGGACATCGTCCACCGGCTCCAGGCCACCCAGGCGCCGGACCTGGCGGTGCGCTGGAACTGCAAGGCCGGCAAGTGCGGGTCCTGCTCGGCGGAGGTCAACGGGCGGCCTCGGCTGCTGTGCATGACCCGGATGTCCACGCTGCCCCCGGACGAGCCGGTCACCATCACCCCGATGCGGACCTTCCCGGTGCTGCGGGACCTGGTGACGGACGTGTCCTTCAACTACACCAAGGCGCGGGAGGTGCCGTCCTTCGTCCCGCCGCAGGGGCTGAAGCCGGGCGAGTACCGGATGGCCCAGGAGGACGTGAACCGGTCGCAGGAGTTCCGCAAGTGCATCGAGTGCTTCCTCTGCCAGAACACCTGCCATGTGGTCCGGGACCACGAGGAGAACAAGCCGGCGTTCTCCGGGCCCCGGTTCCTGATGCGGGTGGCGGAGCTGGACATGCATCCGCTGGACGCCGCCGCGGAGGAGGGGTTGGACCGGAAGCGGTCCGCGCAGGAGGAGCACGGATTGGGGATGTGCAACATCACCAAGTGCTGCACGGAGGTGTGCCCGGAGCACATCAAAATCACGGACAATGCGCTGATTCCGTTGAAGGAGCGCGCCGTTGACCGGAAGTACGATCCTTTGGTGTGGCTGGGGTCCGTTATCAAGCGCAGGAAGTAGCTGGCGGGCGTTGCGCCCCGCGCCCCTATCGGGGCGCGGGCTAGCGGGGCGGCAGGTTGAGTTCGAACCAGACGGTCTTGCCGAGGGGGGTGCGGCGGGAGCCCCAGCGGTCGGCGAGGAGGCTGACCAGCTGGAGGCCCCGGCCGCCCTCGTCGGTGTCGCGGGCGCGGCGCTGGCGGGGCTGGGCGTAGCCGTTGTCCCAGACCTCGCAGACCAGGGTGCGGTCGCGGAGCAGCCGGAGCCGGATGTCGCCGCGGCCGTGCCGCAGGGCATTGGTAGCGAGCTCGCTGACCAGTAGTTCGACCGTGTCGATCAGGTCGTCCTGGCCGCGGGCGAGCAGCCAGGCGCAGGCGAGTTCGCGGGCCCGGGCGACCGAGGTGGGCTCGGAGGGCAGGGTCCAGTCGCCGACCGCGTCGTCCGGCAGCGCGTGCACCCTGGCCATCAGCAGGGCGATGTCGTCCTCGCCGTGGTGCGGGTCCAGCGCGGTGAGCAGGTGGTCGCAGAGGTTCTCCAGCTCGCGGGGCGGCCCGGAGAGGGTGTCCCGCAGCGCGGACAGGCCCTCCTCCAACTGGTGCTTGCGCGACTCGACCAGGCCGTCGGTGTAGAGGCCGAGCAGGGCGCCGTCCGGGAGTTCGACGGTGACCTCCTCGAACGGCTCGCCGCCGACGCCCAGCGGCAGGCCCGGCGGCACGTCCAGCATCAGCGCCTCCTCGCCGGGGACCCGCAGCACCGGCGGGAGGTGCCCGGCGTTGGCGAAGGTACATCGGCGGGTGACCGCGTCGTAGACGGCGTAGACGCAGGTGGCGAGGTAGAGCTCGACCCGGTCGGAGTCGTCCGGCTCCGGCTCGTTGCCGTCGCCGAGGCCGCGGGCGATCTCGTCCAGCGCGCTGAGCACCTCGGCCGGGTCCAGGTCCAGCATGGCCAGGGTGCGTACCGCGGTGCGCAGTTGGCCCATGGCGACGGCGGCGCGCAGGCCGCGGCCCATCACGTCGCCGATGACCAGGGCGGTGCGGTTGCCGGGGAGTTGGATGACGTCGAACCAGTCGCCGCCGACCTCGGTGCCGCTGCTGCCCGGGCGGTAGCGGCAGGCGATCTCCAGGCCGGAGGCGGCCGGGCTGCCCGGGGGCAGCAGGCTGCGCTGCAGGATCAGCGCGCGCTCGTGCTCACGGCGGTAGAGCCTGGCGTTGTCGATGCAGACCGCGGCCCGGCTGACCAGCTCGTTGGCGATGGCGACGTCGCGGGGGTCGAACGGCTCGCTGCCCTTGGCCCGGGACAGCTGGACCAGGCCGAGCACGATGTCGCGGGCGACCATCGGGACGATCACCGTGCTGGCGATCATCGGGTCCGGGTCGGGGTTGGCCGGGCCGTTGAGGGTGACGCTGCGACCGGTGCGCAGCGCCTTGGCGTAGGCGGAGCCCGGCGGGTAGCAGAAGGTGCCGCCGATCTCGGCGCGCGGCCCGCGGTGCTCCGGCTCGGGATGCAGCACCGAGAAGTGCGAGACGGTGCTGGCCGAGGCGACCCGGCGCAGCTCGCCGGCGCCGTCGGGGCGGCCCACCTGGCCGAGCCCCAGGTCCGTGTCGGCGGCGAGGACGCCCTGGTAGAGGTCGACGGCGGCGACGTCGCAGAAGCCGGGGACGGTGACGTCCAGCAGCTCGCGGGCGGTGGTCTCCAGGTCCAGGGTGGAGCCGATGTGCGCGCCGGCCTCGTTGAGCAGGGCCAGGCTGCGGCGGACGCTGGCGGCCTCGCGCTCGGCCCGCTGACGGCCCGTGACATCGACGACCTGGCCGGCCACGCCCATCGGCCGGTTGCCGGCGCTGAGCAGCCGGTAGAGCGAGATGGACCAGCGGCGGCGGCCCGGCTTGGTCGGGACGGCGCCGTTGAAGCGCAGGTCGACGACGGGCTCGCCGGACTCCATCACGGTCCGCAGCGCCTGCTCCAGGCGTTCCGCCTCGGGCCGCGGCAGCAGGTCCTTGACGGACAGTCCGTGCAGGTCGGCGGGGGTCGAACCGAGGCCCTCGGCGAAGCTGTCGTTGACCCGCTGGACGGTGAAGTCCCGGTCGAACAGCACGAATCCGGTGGGCGCCTGCCCGAAGACCGCCTCGGAGGCGGCCAGGTCGGTCTCGATCCGGCGGAGCTTGCGCAGGTCGACGGCCATGCAGACGACGCCGTTGCGGCCGTCCTCGCCCTGGGCCGGCATCAGGTACAGCTCGGCGATGGACTCGTTGCCGTCGCGGTCCCGGTAGGGGGCGGTGCCGACCCACTCCTGGCCGGCCAGGATCTCGGCCATCCGCTCCCGGCCGCGGCGCCACAGTTCACGCGGGGCGAAGCTGGTGATCGGGTCGTGGCCGACGGCCTCCTCGGCCGGGATGCCGAAGAACTCGGCGGCCCGGTCGCTCCATTGGCTGATCAGACCGTCGGCGCCGATCGAGAAGGCGGCGACCCGTATGTAGTCGTAGATCGAACCCGGCTCGCCGTGGCCCCAGTTCTCGATCGCCTCGGGGTCGAAAACGGCGGAGGGTAGGACGACGGGGGCTGCGGGGGGTGTGCGGGGTGCGGGGTCCATGGCTCCAGAGCCGATGCCGTCGGGGTCCGGGTGCTGCGGCTGCGGCGGGTGTTGGGCGTGTGGGGGGTGATGTGCGTGCTGGGGGTGCGGGCGCTGCTCGGCCGGGCCGTCTCCGGCTGCCGGGCGCGGGATGCCGCCCCTCCGGTCGTGTTCGGCGGCCCCTGGGCCCGTTCCGCTGCCCAGAGCCGCACCGCGTGTCGGCGAATCGCTCAACTGCCCGACCCCTCCAGCCTTCGGCACCTGGATGTCGCTGGTCCGAGTATTCATCATCCCGGGGCGGCCGCACACGTCCCAGGAGTACACAACATCAAATCGAGGTAAGGAAATGCCATATCCGTCCCAGAGGATCCGTCCCGGAGGAACGGAACCCTACGCCTCAGCCAACCGGAACGGGAGGGCCTGACGGCAGCGCCTGTTCGAACCAGACCACCTTGCCGCTGCCCTCGGACCGGGTGCCCCAGCGGTCCGCGAGCCGGTGCACCAGCTGCAGCCCGCGGCCGCCCTCGTCGGTATTGGCCGAGTCCCGCTCCAGCGGCGGGTCCGGCAGCGGGTCGGCGACCTCGACCAGCAGCGTCCGGCCGAGGCTGAGCCGCAGCCCGATGGGCGCCTCCGTGTAGCGGACGGAATTGGTGACCAGCTCGCTGACCAGCAGCTGCGCGGTGTCGAGCAGCGGCAGCAGGTCCCACTCCCGCAGAGTGGCCCGGACCAGTCGGCGGGCCCGGGAGGCCGCGGTGGGCTCGGCGGCGAGGGTCCAGGCGACCGTCAGTGCCGCCCGGTCCGCCGGGCCCGCCCCGGC
>NZ_BBPM01000045.1:59221-61331 GCF_000787775.1 Streptacidiphilus carbonis
CCGGGCCCGCCCCGGCCGCGCCCGCCGCCGCCGCCGCCGGGCCGCTGCTGCCCAGCCGCGCCAGCAGCAGGGCCACGTCGTCCGGTTCCTGCCCGCGCTGCAGGGTGCCGATGACCCGGTCGCACGCCTCTTCGACCGAGCTGTAGGGGCCCTCCAGGACCGCACTCAGCCGCGCGGTGCCCACATCGATGTCCTCGGTGCGCGACTCCACCAGCCCGTCGGTGTAGAGCACCAGCAGGGTCCCCTCGGCGACGGTCAGCTCCACCGAGGCGAAGGGCACCCCGCCGACGCCCAGCGGAGTGCCCGACGGCAGGTCCAGCACCTGCACCCGGCCGCCCACGGGGAGCAGCAGCGGCGGGGTGTGCCCGGCCTTGGCCAGCACCAGGCGCCGGCTCGCCGGGTCGTACACCGCGTACACGCAGGTCGCGATGAGTGCTTCGTCCGGCCCCTGGGCCAGGTCGTCGGCGAGGTCGTGGACGTGCTGCAGCAGCGTCGCGGGCGGAAGGTCGAGGCCGGCCAGGGTGCGCACGGCGGTGCGCAGCCGCCCCATCGTCGCCGCCGCGCGCAGGCCGTGGCCCATCACGTCACCGACCACCAGCGCGACCCGCCCCTCCGGCAGCGGGATCACGTCGAACCAGTCGCCGCCCACCTCGGTGCCGCTGCTGCCGGGGACGTACCGGTAGGCGATCTCCACCCCGGGTAGCTGCGGCACCGACTGCGGCAGCAGGCTGCGCTGGAGCATCAGCGCGGCGGCGCGCTCACGGGCGTAGAGCCGGGCGTTGTCGATGGAGGAGCCGGCCCGGTCGGCCAGCTCCCCGGCGAAGGCCAGCTCGTCGCGGTCGAAGCCCTCGCGCCGCCCGGCCCGGCTGAGCACCAGCAGGCCCAGCACGATGCCGCGGGCCCGCAGCGGGACCACCAGCATCGAGTGCACGCCGAGTTCGTAGCCGGCCCGCAGCCGGGGGTCGTCCGGCGTGGTGGTCTGCTCCAGCAGCGCGGGCGACTCCAGTTGCTCGGCGATGCCGCTGAGCAGCACCCGGGCGAACAGCGAGCCCTCGGCCATGCCGATGGCGGCTCCGGGCGTCATCATGGCCTCGGCCAGCGTGCTCGGCTCGGCGGCGGCGGTACCGCTCATGACCAGCGGGGTGAGCCGGGTGTGCGGGTGGCGCGGCAGGTCGTCGCCGTCGGCGACGGCCTGCAGCAGCGCCACCCCGGCGTAGTCGGCCAGCGCCGGGACCACGGCGGAGGCCAGCTCCTGGGCGACCCGGCCGGCGTCCAGCAGGTCGCCGATCCTGCTTCCCAGCTCATTGAGCAGCGCGAGCCGGCGCCGGGCGTGCTCGACCTTGGCGACGGCGCGGTAGCGGTCGGTGACGTCCATGATCATTCCGGTGACGCCCAGCACCCGGCCGGTGCGGTCGTGCAGCCGGGAGTAGGAGACGGAGCGGAAGCCGGGTTTGCGCGGGTCGGGTCCGGCCACCGTCAGGTCGATCACGGGTTCGCCGGTGGCCAGCACCTGCCGCTGGATCGCGCTGACCTCGTCGGCGGCCCGCTCCGGCAGCGTCTCGCCGGTGGTCCGGCCCAGGTGTTCGGCGACCGGCAGGCCGTTCATCCTCGCCAGGGTGTCGTTGACACGGACATAGCGCAGTTGCCGGTCCATCACCGCGATGCCCAGCGGCGACTGCTCGAACAGGGCGTCCTGCAGGGCGAGGTCGTGCTCGACGGTGGTGAGCTTGCCCGCGTCCGCGAGCCGCACCAGGACGAAGGGCACCCCGTCCCCGTCCACCAGCAGCGACAGCCGGACGTCCACGGCGACCTTCTCGTCGTCGCGGTTGCGGAGCACGACCGGACCCCGCCAGCCGCCCTCCCTGAGCACCTCGGCGATGACGGCCCGGCCCCGCCGCAGCAGTTCGGGGTCGTCCCCCAGCAGGGCCTCCAGGCCGCGTCCGACCAGGGTCTCGCTGGGCCAGCCGAGCAGTTCCTCGGCGGCCGGGCTCCACAGCACGAACCGGCCGGCGGTGTCCATCATCACGATGGCCACCCGGACCACGTCCAGCACGCTGCCGTTGCGCGGGCCGTTGGGGACCGCGGGGTCGGGGGCCGACGGGTACGGGGC
>NZ_BBPM01000044.1 GCF_000787775.1 Streptacidiphilus carbonis
GGGCCAGGTCCGCGGTCGCAGTGACCAGCTCACTGTCCGCGGATACATGGATCAGCCCCAGCGCGCCGTCCCCGACCAGCGCACCGGCCAGCAGGAACAGCAGCGAGGTGGACAGCAAAGTACGTGCGGCGAGACCGGAGACCAGCACAGCCACCAGCAGGGTGGCGCCGAAGACGAGGACGAGAAGCACGGCAGGAGCCCCTACGGGTCGGTTGACGGATCGTCACAGCGATCGCCGACCAGGCTTCCCGGCACACCGGAGAAAACCCTACCGCGTTCTTAACCCCCGGGCCCGCAATTGCCGCGCGCCCCGGCGCGTCTCAGCTCCAGCCGGGCAGCGCTTGGCCCGTGTAGGCGGCAGGGTTGATCTGCTCCTCGCCCGCGGCCCGCGCGAACGCCTCCAGTGCCTCGATCATCGCGCCGCGGTGGTCGACCGCCATCGCCGAGACGATCCTGGTGATCTCCGCCTGCCGGCGCTCGGTGACCTGGCGCACCACCTGACGCCCCGCCGCGGTGGCCGCCAGCACCACCAGCCGCCGGTCGCCGGGATCCTGGGTCCGTTCGACCATGCCGGCCGCGGAGAGCCGGTCCACCATTCGCAGCGCCGTGGAGGGGTTGACCGCCAACTGCTCGGCCAGCCCGGACAGGTTCACCGGACCGCCGGTGTCCAGCACCACCAGCATCCGGAACTGAGGCACGGTCAGCGCCTCCTCGATCGCCGCCAGCGAGCGGGCCGAGACGGCGACCAGCACCCGGGACGCGGTGACCACGGCGGCCACCATCTCATTGGCCGCGTCCAGGTCCTGCGGCTGTTGCGAATCGTGCATGACAGCAGTTCTACCCGCTCCAGGCCGCGAAGACGAACCCCTTACCCGCCCCCGCTTCCAACCCCCACTGCAAATATTGCATACTGCAAAGGAAAAGTTGTCGCTCCGCCGCCCGAACAGGAGGCACAACCGTGAAAGCCGCACCCGTCACCGCCCGCCTGCGCGCCGCCCTCAACCAGGCCGACCTGCTGCCGCTGAGCCCGCTCCTGCACCCCGACGTGCACTGGGCCGGCCGCGAAACCGGTCAGGCCGACTGCCGCGGACGCGCCGAAGTCATCACCCGCCTCGCCGCCCTGCACCAGCACGGCGGCCGGGTAGCCGTGGAGGAGACCTTCACCTACCCCGACGCCGTCGTACTCGGCATCAGCCCAAGCCCCCAGGGCCCTCCGCACGGTGATCGGGCGCAGCACCTCTACACCGTCTTCCATCTCAACGGCGGCCTGATCACCCGCATCCGCGGACACCGCGATCGCCACACCGCCCTGGACGCCGCCTACAACGCAAGCATCCACCCCCATCCAGCGTCTGCGCCGGCGGCGGGCACCGCGACCACCGGCGCTCCCAACCGAGGTGCGGCATGACCGCCCGCACGCCCGCACAGCCACCCACCACCGGCTGGCGACGGATGATCGCCCGCGCACCCGTCCAGCTCTACCGCTGGCACCTGGGCCCTCTGCTGGGACGACGGATCTGCCTGCTCACCCACACCGGGCGCACCAGCGGCCTGCCCCGCCAAACCGCACTGGAGGTCACCGGCACCGACCCGGCCACCGGCGCCATCCACCTGGCCTCCGGCTTCGGCCCCGCCTCCCAGTGGTACCGCAACATCCAAAACACCCCCAAGGTCACCGTGCAGTCCGGTCGCCGCCACTGGACCGGCACCGCCCGCCCGATGACCCCGGACGAGTCCGGCCGCGCCATGGCCGCCTACGCCCCGCTCCACCCCCGCACCGCCCGCACCCTCATGCGGATCTGCGGCCTCACCACCGACGGCAGCACCCAGGACTGGTACCGCATCGGCCACGACCACATCCCCTTCGTCGAAATCACCCCCGACCCGCGAACCCAGTAGCACCGACCCGAGCAGATCAGCCGCCGGCCATATGCCGCGTCCGAGAGGTCCCATGTCCACATCCCCGGGCAGCCCGACGCCCCACGCCCTCGCCGCACCCTCCTGCGCGCGCCCCGCAGCCCCGGACGGCCCGCGCGCCCGGGCTCACCGAGGGCGCGCTGCCCACGCCGGCGCTGTACCTGTACGCGGCCGCCGTCGCGAGGGCGGTGCTCACTGGACACCACAACGTCATCGCGGCCTCCTGACCGGTCCGGTGGGCCAGGCGGACACCCGCCTCACGCGCCGCCCAACCCTGCTGACGGCCGGGCTGCTGGCCGTCCTTGTCGCGCTGCTGATCTGCAGCAGTCCGAGCAGCGCCGTGGCCGCGACTTCGTCCGCCGCAGCCACGACCGGCACCCCGGCGCTGGGGCGCGCAACAGCAGGTGACATCACCGTCTCCGGGGCCTTCGTCCCCGCGCCCGCCTCGCCGGACGTGGCGGTGGCGTACTTCACCGTCGCGGACTCGGGCGCTGCGGACACCCTGACCACCGTTTCGTGCACGCAGGCCGGCTCCGCGATTCTGCACCGCACCGTCACCACCGGCGCGGGGGCCCAGGAGATGGTGCCGCTCAAGGGCGGCCTGGCCATACCGGCACACGGCAGCGTCACCCTGGCCCCGGCCGGAGGTGTGCATGTGATGATCGATCAGCCGCGGACGCAGTGGCACGCGGGTGACCAGGTGGCGCTGCAGTTGACCTTCGCCCGCGCCGGCACGGTCCGGCTGAAGGTGCCGGTGCTGCCGGCCACGGCCGCAGCCGCACTGGGGGCCACGCCCTCCTCGCCGCCCTCAGCGATGGCCGGAATGCCCGCCATGGACGGGAACGGCTCCATGTCGGGCACCATGTCCGGGCCGATGTGGATGCCCTCCGCTCGCCCGACCGCGGCCCGCTTGCTGGCCTGGCATCCGCAGCCGGTCCCGGTCGAGCTGTACGTCTGCGTGCTGCTGGCCCTGGGCTACGGCTGGGGCGTGGCGCGGCTGCGCCGGCGCGGCGACCGCTGGCCGATCGGCCGGACCCTGGGCTTCGCCGCCGGGCTGCTCTCCGTCCTGGCGGTGACCTGCACCGGGATCGGCGGGTACGCCATGGAACTGTTCAGCGTGCACATGGTGCAGCACATGGTACTGGCCATGGTCTCCCCGGTCCTGCTCCTGCTCGGCGCCCCGGTCACGCTGGCCCTCCGGGCGCTGCCGGTGGCCAGGCGTGGCCGCACCGGACCGCGCGAACTGCTGGTGCGCCTGCTGCACAGCCGGCTCGCGAAGGTGGTCTGCTCGCCGCTGTTCACGCTGCCGGTCTTCATCGCCAGCCTCTACGGGCTCTACTTCACCGGCATCTTCGACTGGCTGATGGACGGCTGGTGGGGCCACGAGTTCATGCTGGCCCACTTCGTCGCGGTGGGGCTGCTGTTCTTCTGGCCGATCATGGGCGTGGACCCCAGCCCCCGCCGCTCCTCGCACGTGCTGAAGATGCTGGAGCTGTTCATGGGCATGCCGTTCCACGCGTTCTTCGGCATCGCGGTGATGATGTCCAGCGGACTGATCACCACCTACTACGCGCACGTCCCGGCCGGCTGGGGCTCCACCGCACTGGCCGACCAGCACGCCGGCGGCGCGATCGCCTGGGGCTTCAGCGAGATCCCGACCGTGATCGTGCTCCTGGCACTGCTGGCGCAGTGGCGGGCCTTCGAACAGCGGGCCGCGCGCCGCTCGGACCGCCGCGCCGAACGCGACCAGGACGCCGAACTGACGGCATACAACGCACACCTGGCCGCGCTCGCCCGCCGACCAGGTTGAGTCGGGGCTGTCCCGGTCCCGGCCGGCTTGCACAGGTCACATCGCCAACAGCATCACGGCCATGCTCACGGCAAGGACCACATGGCGGGCGTCCGGAAGCGGTCTGGCCCAGACGGACGGAAGGGGCACCGCATGCGCGTGGCGCCCCGAGCCCGCCGCAGCCGGCCCCGCCGGGACGGTCCGCAACAGCCGGGTGCCGCCCAAGACGGCCGAAACGCAGAAGACCAGCGCCAGGGCCAGCGTCAATCCCGGCAGCCCGGCAGGCGGCCCGCCCATACCCGCCATGCCCCGCATCCCCGCCCGCGCCGCGGCCATCGCCACTGCCATGTAGACCATGGCCAGGTACCCCACCCCATGCTCCAGGCAGTGCCGTCGGTGCGCGGTGGGCGCCCACGCGCCACCGAAGGACACGGCCGCCACAGGCAGCAGAACCGCCGGCCACACCGCCTCGGGAACCCTCGCGCCCCAGCCGTACGGCAGCGCCATCACAGCCATGGCCAGGCCCTTGACCACGCCCGAGGCGTCCAGGGTGCGCTCGATCCGGCCCAGGCCGGGAGCGCGCAGACACCGCAGCAGGCAGTACCCACCCGCGCCGGTGCACCACACGACCATCGTCCAGGCCACCAGCGGCGCCAGGTCCACCACACGCCTCCCGTCCGGACGGTCCCCGCCCAAGCCGCCATAACCCACCCGCTATAACGGCAGGTCACTTCCCCAGGCGGCGGTCCGCTGCACCCGCCCCGGGCCGCAAGCAGATGCGTCTACCGGCGCACAGAAGCACACCGGACCGGCACCGCATGCTCCCGGCGGCCCGGGGCGGCACCCTCCAGCCGGCCCGCGCCGGGTACCAGCCGCCCGCGCCCTCCCCGACCCGTGGACTCCTCCCCCTGCCGGTCACCGCTCCCGAGCACGTAAGAACTGCCTTACACGGTGGTCCGCCGTCCGGTGCCGCATGCCATACTCCCGAGCGTGGACGACGGCGGACTGGCAATACGGATACTGCGGGCGGGCGTGTTCAGCGCCCTGCTGGTGGTCCTGTCCGCCACCGCCCACATCCTGCTCACCGGCGCACCGTTGTCCGGCGACGTGGTGGGAACCGCGACCGCGCTCGTCTTTGCCGCAGCGATGCTGCTGGCCGCACGCGAGCGCACCTTCGCGCAGATAACGCTGCTGCTGGTCCCGGTCGAACTGGCCCTCAACGCCTTCTTCAACGTCAGCCAGGAGACCTGTGCACCGGGCACCGGTGCGGCCCCGGCGGGACTGTGGTCGACCGTGGTGTGCGGCGGCGGGACGGTGAGCCCTCAACTGTCCGGTCCGTCGCTGGCCGGCCCGCATTCCGTGGTGCTGGTGACCGCACCGCTGCTGCTGGCCGTGGCCTGCGCCCACCTGCTGCTGTCCGTCCTGGCGGCAGCCTGGCTGCGGCGCGGGGAGAAGGCGCTGTTCGCCGTACTGGCGGCGGCAGCGGCCGTACTGGCAGTGCCGCTGCGTCTGCTGATGCTGGTCGTCCTGCCGGCCCCCGAGCCGCCGACCTGGACGCCCGCCCCGCGCAGCCCCGACCGCCCCGGGCCGCAGGACCTGCTCCTGCGCGGTCTGCGGCGCCGCGGGCCGCCCGCTCCTGCCTTCGTCAACGGCTGACCAGCCGCACGACCGCGCTTCCCGTCACACCCGCGCCAGTTCCACCGCCAGCGTCCCGCTGCGCCGGTGACGTCTGCGCGCGACCATCTCCCCCTTTCTTCAGCGCACCGCAGGAGCGTTCTCCCATGGCCCAGAACAAGAGCCGGCCCACCAATCAGCAGCGCCGCGACGCCGCGCGCGAGCGCATGCGCGCCGAGCGCGAGCGCCAGACCCGACGCGCCTCGCGCCGCAAGGCCGCAGCCATCGGTGCCGCCATCGTGGTGGTCATAGCCGCGGCCGCCGGCATCAGCATCGCCCTGGCCGACCACCACCCGAAGAGCAGCAGCACGGCGCTGGTCCTTCCGGCCCACTCCACCGGCAGCAACGGCACCACCGTCGTCTACGGCAAGGCCACCAGCCCCGAGGTCCTGGACGTGTACGAGGACTTCCGCTGCCCGGTCTGCGACAAGTTCGAGAAGGCCGACGCCGCGATCGTCCAGCAACTGGCCGACAACGGCACCTACGTCATCCACTACCACATGGGCACCTTCCTGGACAGCAACCTCGGCGGCAACGGCTCGCACCGGGCCCTGGCCGCGGCCGGTGCCGCACTCAACGAGAGCACCGCCATGTTCAAGGCCTGGCACGACGAGATCTACGCCAACCAGCCCGCCAGCGAGGACACCGACTCCTTCTCCAGCACCAGCTTCCTGCTGTCCCTGGCCAAGAAGGTCCCCGGCCTGTCCACCCCGGCCTTCGTCAAAGCCGTCCAGGACGGCACCTACCTGCCCTGGGCCAACAAGGTCAGCGACGCCTTCAACGCCAGCGGCGTCACCGGCACCCCCACCTTCAAGCTCAACGGCAAAGCGCTGACGCTCTTCGACAGCACAGGCAACCCGGTCAGCGCCACCCAGTACACCCAGGCCGTCCAGCAGGCCATCGCGGCCACCAAGAAGTGAGACCCCCACAGATGACCACCCAGGACACCCCCACCCCCCACGCCACCGACACCCCCGGTGACGACGACAACGCCGCGCCCCCGTCGCCGCTGCTGTCCCCGGTCGGCACCGGGCTCGCCTACCGCTGGCTGCTCCTGGTCACCGGCATCATCGGGCTGATCGGCTCGATCGAGCTGACCCTGGACGACATCGCCATCCTCAAGAACCCGAACTACGTCCCCAGTTGCAGCATCAACCCGATCATCAGCTGCGGCTCGGTGATCCGCAGCGACCAGGCCCACGTCTTCGGGTTCCCCAACCCGCTGATCGGCCTCGGCGCGTTCTCGGTGGTCATCACCATCGCCGTCGCGGCACTGGCCGGAGCCCGGCTACCCGGCTGGTTCTGGCTCGGCCTACAGGCTGGCACCGTGTTCGGCGTCGGCTTCATCACCTGGCTGCAGTACCAGACCCTGTACGTCATCGGCGCCCTGTGCCCCTACTGCATGGCCGTCTGGGCAGCCGTCATCGCCCTGTTCTGGTACACCCTGCTGCACAACCTGGGACACCGCATCATCCCCGCCCCCGACACGCTACGGCGGGCAGCAGCCTCCTCCTACCACTGGACCGTGCCCTTCCTGTGGTACCTGCTCATCGCCATGCTCATCCTCAACCGCTTCTGGTACTACTGGCGCACCCTGCTCTGAGCCGGTACGCACACACGTCCGGGCGGCCCGCCAACGGCGGGCCCTCGGTGTTGTGCATCGCGTGCGAGGCTTCCGCCAAAGGCGTGTGGGCAACGGTAGAGCCGACCTCGCGTATGAGGCGGCAGGTGGCGCTTTCACCACGATGAACCCCGGCCGGAGTGGGCCGTGCTGACCCCGCGGCGCCTTCTCAAACACTCACACCAGGAACCTGCGACATGTTGCCGCTGAGCGTCAGTCCGCCGCCGGCCCCACCGACATGACCCTCGACTGCTCAGCGTCGCGATTTCACGATGAGCGCCCGCCGTACCTGGTCCGAGGTGGGGAATCCCTGATGCCCGAGCTCGGCGAGGATTTCCGCAGCCGTGGTCCTGGTGGCCCAGAAGTAGAACTCCTTGCCGTCGTGAAGCCTGATGCCCAGGCCCGGGCTGAAGGGTAGCCGCGCATGGCATGGAAAGACCTGCTCGACGGCGGATCGATCGGCAGCACGCAGTGGCACGGCCGCGAAGCGGCCGATCCCGATCCTGAGCGAGAGCCCCTCCTCGTCGAGTGTCAGCGCTCCCAGCGGCCACGTCGCATTGCCGCGGCCGAACATCGTGGGGTAGTTGACCCCACCGACATATCTCATCCCTCGACTCCTTGACATCGATTCTCCGCCGTCAGTCAGAAGTCCCTGCCAGGGGATGGCGGCGGCGTTCGGGCGTTACACGTAGTTGGTGATGTCTGCGACGGTGAAGCCCTGGTCCTGGATGTGGCGGTAGAGGTTGGTCATCATCTGCACCATGGTCTCGCCTTTGAGCTGGGCCGGGCCGCGGAAGTGACACAGGATGATGTCGCCGGGGCGCAGCCTGTGCGCGGCGGTCTGGTACTGCATGTCGTGGATCTCCATCGACTCCCTCCACAGCATCATGCCCTTCAGGTCGGCCTGTTGGACCGCGGCCACCGTCCTCTTGTCGTAGTTGCCGCCCGGGGGCCGGAAGATGTAGGGGGTGGCGCCGTACTCGCGGTGCAGCTTGACCTGCTGACCGGCGATCTCTTCCAACTGCCGTTGGGCCGACAGACTCGGCATGTCCAGGGGATGGGTGAGCGTGTGGTTCTGGATGGACACGTGCCCGGTGGCGTGGAGCTGCTCGAAGTAGCGGTAGTCGTCCTTGATGAGCGTGTCGGCGAGGCTGAGGGTGAGCGGGACCTGGAAGTCCTTGACCATCTGGATGAAGGCCGGATCCTTCTCTATACCATCGTCGATGGTCACGAACACGACCTTGTCGGTGATCGGGATCCGGGAGAACACCAGCGGATGCGTCGAAGTCAGCTTGATCGGTTTGACGGCGGGCGGCGGGCACAGGAGTGAAGGGCCGAAGCCCCGGATAACGTCGACTGATCAACTCGGCGTCGACAGTGTCGACGGTTGCCGTACCGGATCCGGTCGCGGACAGGACCGCTGACGGTGCGCTGCTCGGCCCGCCCGGCTCGGGCGAGGAACCGCCCGCACCATCCGCGCAAGCCGTCGCGAACGTGCCCAAGGAGGCCAGGACGGCAGCGCCGCTCAAGAAGCGCCGACGCGACCAGGGGGGTACACGGGTCTCTGCCACAACGACAGACGATGACACGCCCGCCGGGACCGGTTCAACGGCACTCCCCCGCGCTGCCTGCCTCGTCATCGCCGAGGCAACCGGCAGCCAGGGGTGATGGTGCCGAGGCTGGCGCAAGCCAAGGTGGCGAAGGCGAATCCGAAGCCGATGAACCGAAGTCGTCCTCGCCCTCACCGGCGGTTTCGGCCCGCCGAGACCACAGCGCACTTACCGGAAAGCCGGCCTGCAGAACCGTTCATGGACCGTTCACCGTACAAACCTCGTGTCGGGGCTCGGTGTATCGGGTGGGGTGTGCAGGTGGTGGGCGGTCCAGGGTAGTGCGGTGGGGGTCTCCCGGTTCCAGGTATGGAAGTTGTGGCCTCCGCTGGGAAGGATGAGTGAGGCGACGTCCATGGGGGGCTTCGCCGCGGCGATGAAGGCGAGTGTGGCCCGGTAGTCGGCCTCGCCCTGGCGGCTGGTGGCGACCAGGACCGAGACGCGGGGTGGCGGCAGGTTCCGCAGACGCCACATCAGGTCGTTCTCCTCCCGCAGTCTCTGGCTGCCTGCGAACAGGTTGCCGGTGGTGCTGTCCTGGGCCGCGGTGTAGTAGCCCGAAAGGGAGGCCGCCGCGCTGAACGCCTGCGGATCGCGCACCGCCAGCTTCAGTGCGCAGTAGCCGCCGGTGGAGTCCCCGATCACCGCCCAGCTACGGCCCGAAACGCCGACCCGGTAGTGCGCGGCCATCGCCTGGTGCAGGTCGACGTCGAAGAAGGTCTCGGCCTGCGGGCCGGCGGGCACGTCCTGGCACTCGGTGTCGCGGGGCATGGCCACCGAGGGGCGCATCATCACCAGCACCGTGGGCTGCATGGCGCCGCGCACGATGGCCTGGGCCGCGAGCGTGGGGTACTTCATCCGGGAGATCAAGTTGTGCGCGGTGCCCGGGTAGCCGGTCAGAACCAGAATCACCGGGAACCTGCGGCGGGCTGCGGACGCCTGGAAGTACTGCGGCGGCAGGTAGACGTAAGCCTGCTCGGTCAACCCGGTGCCACTGCCGCGGATGCTCACCCGCTGCACCATGCCGGCCGCCGTATGCGGCCCGGCGCCGGGCAGCATCAGCGGCACCGGCTTGCTGCCCTTCACCTTCACCGGATCCCCGGGATGCACCGGGGCCCGCGCAGGGCCGGACCGGTTGGCGTGCGCCGTGAACACCCCCGCGCCGCCCTGGCCGGTACCCAGCAGGTCATCGAAGGAGCTGTAGAAGCCGCCCCAGTCGTTTGCCGCCAGGCCGATCGCGGCAAGCGCCAGGACCTGGCCCGCCAGCAGGACCAGGGCCCGACCGGCCAGGGCCCGCCAGCCGCGCCCGCCCAACCGCGGCCACAACCACACGGTCCCCGCATAGGCCACCACCGCGCCCAGGGCAACCACAAGCTCCAGCTTCCGGCTGGTCAGTCCCACAAGTCCCCTTCAATGGCAGATGCTGGGGTCAAGGCGCGGTCACGACGAAGGCGTGGGCCCGGCCAGGTGGGCGCTGATCCACTGGATCAGCCCGTGGCCCATCCCCGGAACGTAGGTGTAGGCGTCGTGCTTGCCGCCCTGGATCACGTTCAGCTCGGTATGGACCGGACCCCTGCCGTAGGTGGCGATGAACTGCTTGACGTCCGCGATCGTCGAGGAGTTCTCCCGGGTGCCCACCTGAAAGCCGAGGTAGACGTCCGGACCCTTGCGGGCGATCAGTCGGCCGGCCAGGACCTGCGGGTTGTTCTCCCGCTCCTGTGCCGCATGGCCGTGCCACAACGGGGAGTCCGGGACGATGTCCGGTCCTGAGATCAGGGCGGCCTTGAACCGGTCCGGGTACTTCAGCACGGCCTTCAGGCTCGCGAAGCCGCCACTGGAGGAGCCCATGAAGGCCCAGCCGTCGCGGGATTTCAGAGTGCGGAAGTTCGCCCGCATCAGGTCCGGGACGTCCTCGGTCAGCCAGGTGCCCATCTTGGGCTGGCCGGGGATGTCGCTGCCGTCCCAGTACAGGCCGCCTGCGTCGGTGGCGGGGTTGAGCACCGGCATGGCCAGCAGGAACGGCTTGCTCTTGCCGGCCCGGTACCACTTGGTGATGGACTGCTCCAGCTTGAGACTCGGGTCCATCCAGTAGTTGTACGGATAACCCGGCCCCCCGGGCAGCGCGATCATCACCGGGAAGCCGCTGCGCGCGTACTGCGGGTCAAAGTAGGCCTTCGGCGCCCAGACCCAGACCCTGCCGGTGTACCCGGACTGCTTCCCGTGCAGGGTGACCACACCGATGTGGGTGCCGTCGTCCAACGTATGCGCAACCCGGAACGCCGCCCGCGGCCCGGTCGGCAGCACCGTACCCGCAGACACCGCCCCCGCACCGTCCCCGCTGCGGCCCGCACCCAGCGCCGAACCCGGCTTCGCCGCGGCTGCGGGAACCAAGCCGTAGCTGACCGGGTCGCCCTTCTGGCTGAACGGCGGGATCTCGTAGTGCCGCATCACCGGAACAGCAGCAGCAACCAGTCCGGCTGCACACCCCGCCACCACCGCCCACACCGCTGTCCGCCGCCAACCACGCCACCGCGCACAGCGACCGTCCTGCGGTGGGAGGGACGGCGTCACTTCAACGGGCATCGCACAAACTCCGGCTGACGAATCGACAATCAAGAAGGCTCTGCACGGGACACAGACCTGATCGTCACCCAGGCCATCCGCCACTGCCACTGTGCACATCCGAGCGGGGCAGGACCGCTCCGCGCCGGCCGGACTGCCACGCTACCGCCCGTGCCAGACCGCACCGGCGTGTCGCAGCGCGGTCGGCCCGCGTGTCGCCCACGGGCCGGGGCTTGTGCGCGAGGCGCAGCCACGGGGCACCCCCCGGATCCCGTCCCCGTCCCACGACCGTGATCCGCATGCGGCGTTGGCCTGGACCGGGAGTCGTGCCTGCTGGGGTAGGGCCAGACCGGCCTGCCGATGCCGCTGCCCCGCCGAGCCGCCCGCCAGGTCGCGCAGTACGGGGCCGAGGTCGGCCGCCTCGCGGATCCAGGGGGCGAGCCCGGCCTGCTGGGGCGGCGGCCTTGGTCCGCCGTGGCCGGGTAGCAGCGCTACCGCTACCCGCGCACCGGGATGCGGAAGGTGCTGCCCTCCGGCGGCGCGACCCTGGTTGAGAGAGCATGCGGGACACAAACGTCGCAACGGTCGGCCAACCATGGCAGCCGGCGCGGTCTCGGTTTTCAGGTCACTGTCGTGGAGCTTGACGGTGTGGGCCGGCCGGTGGCGCAGTGGCGGAGCCGGTGCCGCTCCTGCTGGAGGGTGCGTTCGCCGAGGTCGGTGAGGTGGTAGCGGTGCCAGGTGCGGCGGGTGTTGCCGCCCAGCAGGTCACGTTGGATCAGTTCGGTGTGCACCATGCGGTCCAGGACGCTGTAGAAGCGGCCGGAGGGCGGGTGGAGACGTCCTTGGGACAGTGCGGTGACCTGTTCGGCGAGGCGGTCCGCGGTCAGCGGGCCCGGCACCAGGGCGAGGAGCACGAGCAGGGCCGACTCGGGTGCGGGAGTGCCGTTCACGCGATTCCCCCTCGCGATGGTGCGGCTCGACCGGAGCACCTGCCCGGGCGTGGCGGGTGCCAGGTGCAGCTGCCCCGCGCCGCGGTGCCGCGGCGCGGGGCCGGCTGCCTGGGGTCAGGACAGGGTGGCGATGACGGTCTTGAGCTTGTCGGTGATGGCGGAGGGCAGTTGCATGTAGCCGGCGGAGGTGATGGCCTGCTGGCCGGCGTCGCTGGCGGTGTAGGTCAGGAACGCCTTCAGGGCGGGCAGGGTGGCGGGGTTGTTGCCCTTGTCGCAGGCGATCTCGTAGGTGACCAGGGAGATGGGGTAGTCGCCGGGGGTCTTGTCGGCGTAGTCCAGTTGCAGCGCCAGGTTGCTGCCGGTGCCGATGACCTGGGCGTTGGCCAGGGCCTTGGCGGCGGCGTCGGTGGAGACCGCGACCGGGGTGCCGGAGCCGGTGTCGATGGCGGCTGTGGTGATGTTGCCGCTCTTGGCGAACGACAGCTCGAAGTAGGAGATGGCGCCCTTGACGGCCTTGACCTGGGCGGCGAGCCCGGAGGAGCCGGTGGCGCCCTGGCCGCCGGGGGCGGGCCAGGTGGAGTTGGTGCCGTAGGTCCAGCTGGCGGCGGCGGAGGCTTTGAGGTAGGCGGTGAAGTTGGCGCTGGTGCCCGAGCCGTCGGAGCGGTGGAAGGTCTGGATCGCCAGGTCGGGCAGCGACGCGCCGGCGTTGAGGGCCTTGATCGCCGGGTCGTTCCACTTGGTGATCTTGCCAGTGAAGATCTTGGCGAGGAGGTCGGCGTTCAGGACCAGGTTGCTCACGCCCGGCACGTTGTAGCCGATGGCAATGGGGCCGCCGGCCATGGGCAGGTTGATGGCCCGGCCGCCGCCGGTGCACACGCTGCCGGACTTGGCGATCTCATCGGCGGCCATGGCGGCGTCCGAGCCGGCGAAGGCGACCTTGCCGGCCAGGAAGGTGGTGCGGCCGGCCGAGGAGCCGACCCCCTGATAGTTGACGTTCGCGCCGGGGCACTGCTGCTGGAAGTCCTTGGCCCAGATCGTCATGGCGTTCTGCTGGGCCGTGGAGCCCGAGCCCAGGACGGTGCCGCTGCCGCAAGCGCCCGCCGTCGAGGACGCCGCCGCGGTGGCCGCAGCGGTCGCGGCCGTCGAGGCGGCTGCGGTGGGGCTGTTGTTGTCGCTTCCGCAGGCGGTGAGCGTCAGGGCGCCGAGCGCCGCGGCGGCACCGAGGGCGAGGATTCTGGAGCGGCTGCCGAGCTGGGGGTTCACCTGGTGTCCTCATATTCCGGGAAGTCCCTGCGCACAGGGTATATCTGAGTCAGATGTTTTCTGTCGCCGACAGACACGTTAGATTCCCCGAGGGAAACGCCCAGGCTGCCGCGGATGAACGAATGGTGAATCTCACCGGTCCGCGCGATGGCGTGCGAACCCGTCCGGCGGCACTGCCGGGAGAAGGGGGTGATGCGGTGTCAGGAGCTGGGCTCGCGGCCGTGGGCGGCCAGCTCGCCGTGCAGGTGTCGGACCAGGGAGGCCATGGCGGGCAGGGCGGCGCCCAGGGCGCGCCGTTGTTCGGGGTCCAGGGCGTCCAGGGCCGCGCCGATGCGGCGCTCGTGGGCCTGCTGCCAGGAGTCGAGGCGCTCGCGCCCGGCGGTGGTGAGCTGGACCGACGCCTTGCGACGGTCGCCGGCGTCGGTGCCGCGGTCCACCAGTCCTGCGGCGATCAGGCGGCTGATCAGGCCCGAGACGGTGTTCGGGGCCAGTCGCAGCCGCGTCGCGAGTTCGCCTGCGCGCGCGGGCTCGGATTCCGCGAGTGACTGCAGGATCTCCACCTGGGCGATCGGCAGCGTCTCCCAGGGGTAGTCGGTGCGGATCGAGGCCCGCAGCGCCCGGCGCAGTCCGGTGACCGCCTCGGTCAGCAGGCGGGTGTCCAGCGCGGGTTCGGCCGCGCTCGGGCTCGCCGCAACGGCGGGGGTCGGGGTGGTCGGGGCGGCCATGGGATCACCCTAGCGCCGCGTCCACCGGCCCGGGATCCGGTACACGCCTCGCCCGATTACTGCTGTGTGCGACATAATCGTTGGCCGATGTAATGTGGTGCCCCTCGCAGGGCGGGATGTCCGCCGTGCCGGTCGCAAGGGGAGCGCCCCGGATGCAGCTCGCGTACCTGCCCAGCCCCTCGCAGGGCGTATGGCACCTGGGGCCGGTCCCGATCCGCGCGTACGCGCTGTGCATCATCGCGGGCATCGCCGCCGCCCTGTGGCTGACCCGGCGCCGCTGGACCAGGCTCGGCGGCAATCCGGACGACGTCGTGGACATCACCCTGTGGGCGGTGCCCTTCGGCGTCGTCGGCGGCCGGCTCTACCACCTGGCCACCGACCCGGAGCTGTACTTCAAGCCGGGCGAGCAACCGATCCGTGCCCTGTACATCTGGGACGGGGGTCTGGGCATCTGGGGCGCGGTCGCACTCGGGGCGCTCGGCGCCTGGATCGGGTGCCGCCGCCGCGGGGTGCGCCTGTCGGCCTTCGCCGACGCGCTGGCGCCGGGACTGGTGCTGGCCCAGGCCATCGGCCGCTGGGGCAACTACTTCAACCAGGAGCTCTACGGCAAGCCCACCACCCTGCCCTGGGGCCTTCTGATCGACCCCGCGCACCGCCCCGCCACCACACCCGGCCAGGGCGTCTACCAGCCGACCTTCCTGTACGAGTCGCTGTGGGACCTGGGCGTGGTGGTCCTGCTGCTGTGGGCCGACCGGCGCTGGACGCTGCACTCGGGCCGGCTGTTCGCCCTGTACGTCCTCGCCTACACCGCCGGCCGCGCCTGGGTGGAAGCACTGCGCGATGACCACGCCAACCATCTCGCCGGCCTGCGCCTGAACGACTGGACCTCCCTGCTCGTCCTCGCAGCCGCCGCTTCCTACCTGGTCGCCACCCGCCAACGGCCCGCACCCCCTGACCCCCTCGGAACGGGAGCGGTCGCGCCAGACCAGTCCAAGGAGCACGCATGAACACCGCCACCGCGCCGGGGCCGCTGCGCCAACGGGCCGCCCTGCTGCCCCGGCGGCTGCGGCGCACCAGCCGCCCCGCGTGGTGGGCCGAACTGCTGCTGACCGCGATCGGCTACGCGCTCTACTCGGTGATCCGCAACGCCGTCCCCGACCACCGCATCGCAGCCCTGCACCGCGCCCAGCAGATCCTGGACGCCGAGCGCACGCTGCACCTCAGCTTCGAACTGCCCTTGAACCACGCGGTCAACCACATCACCTGGCTGGTGGTGGGCATGGACTACTACTACGCCACCCTGCACTTCATCGTGGTCATCGGCTGCCTGCTGTGGCTGTACTTCCGGCGCCCCGAGGCCTACCGGGCGGCCCGCACCGCCCTGTACTCGGCCACGGCCCTGGGCCTGGTCGGCTTCTACGCCTACGCGCTGGCCCCACCGCGCTTCCTGACCGGCGAGGGCTTCATCGACACCGTCGTGGTCCACCACACCTGGGGCTCGTGGGCCTCGGGGCCGGTCGCCGATGTCTCCAACCAGTACGCCGCCATGCCCTCCATCCACATCGCCTGGTCCACCTGGTGCGCCGTGGTCCTGTACAAGCTCGCCCGAACGCGCCTGGTGCGCTGCGTTGCAGTGGTCTACCCGGTGGCGACCTGCATCGTGATCCTGTCCACCGCCAACCACTTCGAGGTCGATGCTCTGGCCGGACTGCTGACCATCGCTGCCGGCTTCGCCTTCCAGCGCCTGCTCACCGGGGCCCCAGCACTGGACCGGTCGGTGGTGGTCCCATCACGCTGGGGCCGCGGCCGGGCAACGGTCGTCTGAGGAAGCCGATGGCCACAGGGCCTTAACCGGGCCGTCCCCGCTCGTGCCCCCAGCTGCGGCTCCGCCGTGCTGCTGTGGTCCAGCAGGTGCTGTCCGCCGCCGCGACAAATACATCTCCTTCCGACTATGTCTGTTGCAGATATATAATGGGTCTCGTCGAGCCGTCCACCCTCGGGGAGAGGCAACCGTGTCCGTACCCCACCAGCCCCTGCATCGGCCCCACGGCCTGGCCCTGCTCACCTGGGAACGCCCGCGGCCCGACCGCATCCGCAGCCGGCCCTGGGCCTGGCGCCTGGCCGTGGCCACGGTGTGCTTCGGCGCCTTCATGGGCCAACTCGACGCCAGTATCGTCACCTTGACCTACGGCTCACTGCGCACCCAGTTCCACAGCCAATACGCCGCCGTGCAATGGGTCTCCCTGGCCTACATGCTCGCTCTGGTCGCCCTGCTCATCCCCGTCGGCCGACTGTCCGACGCCCACGGCCGCAAACTGCTCTACCTCTACGGCTTCGCCCTGTTCACTGCGGCCTCGGCCGCCTGCGGCCTGGCCCCCACCCTCGGCCTGCTCATCGTCTTCCGCATCCTGCAGGCCGCCGGCGCCGCCATGCTCCAGGCCAACAGCGTCGCCCTGGTCACCACCAGCGCCCCACCGGGAAAAATGCGCACCGCCCTGGGAATGCAGGCAGCCGGCCAGGCCATCGGCCTGGCCCTGGGACCCACCATCGGCGGCGCCCTGGTGGCCACCATCGGCTGGCGCTGGGTCTTCGGCATCAACGTGCCCGTCGGCATCATCGCCCTGATCGCCGGCCACTACCTGCTCCCACGCACCCGCCAGCGCAGCGCCCCCCGACACCCCGACCTGCTCAGCGTGCTGCTCCTGGCCCTGACCACCACCAGCACCCTGCTCGCCCTGTCCGTCCTGTCCGGGCTGGGCCCGCCCGCCTGGACCGCCCCCCTGCTGCTGGCCACCGCCGCAGGCAGCGGCACGGCCTTCGCCCGCCGCCAGACCCGCTGCCCGCGCCCACTGGTCGACCTGGCCCTGCTGCGCACCGACGCGATCGCCCCCGGCCTCCTGGCCGGGATGTGCGGATACCTGGTGCTCTTCGGCCCCCTGGTCCTGGTCCCTCTCGCACTCGCACGCCTAGGCGTCGGAGCACTGCTGTCCGGCATCGTCCTGACCGCGCTGCCGCTCGGGTTCGCGCTGGCGGCAACCCTGGCCGACCGCCTCCTGCCGCGCGCCTGGAGCGACCGCACCCGCAGCCGCGCCGGACTTGCCGGCTGCATAGCAGCCCTCGCCCTGATGGCGCTGCTCCCCTTCCACCCAGCCGTTCTGCCCGCCCCGCTGGCACTACTGGGACTGGCCCTGGGCGTCTTCCTGCCCGCCAACAACACCCAGGTCATGCGGGCCATCCCGGCCGCAGCCTCCGGAGCCGGCGGCGGAATGGTCAACATGACCCGCGGACTGGGCACCGCCCTCGGTGTCGCCACCATCACTCTGAGCCTGCACACCGTCCCGGGAACCACCGGCGTCCGGACCGCAGTCGCCACGCTGCTCGCTTTCGCCACCCTCGCCCTCGCCACGACCGCTTGGAGGCGGGCCGCTGATCGTGGGACTCCAACGGGGCACGCGAGCTGAGCTCGATGCCGTGCCGATGGACGTCGTGTGCACTGTCGTGACCATGTACCTCAGCCTGACTCATCTCCGACAGAGTCAAGCTAAGATCTCAGCCCCGCGCGGGGACGCTCGCTTCCATGCGTCCCCGCAAGACCTGGTTCAAAGTGCTTGCCACGCAAGCGCGAGCGCGCTGTCCTTCTTCCTGGGAGCCGGATGCGGACGCATCACCCGCAGCACGCAGCCCAACCGGATCTCCCTGACCCTGGCCACCGCTATGAACAACAGCAGTGCCGCCGCGGTCCTCGCCTCGACCTGGTTCCCCCGACTGCCCGGCGTGCTGCTGCCCATCCTGTGCTACAGCCTGCTGCAGAAGACCGCAGCCAGCGCCGTGGCCACCCGTGGCCCGGCACCCCGCCAAGCCCCTGCCCGCTGACCGCCGGGCCGAGCGGGCCGTCCATCGGTCGGCGGGCCGAGTCGGCCGCGACGACCGCGCGAGCGGTGTCGCACCGCCTGGCAGCGGACCGAAACCCGTGCCTACGATCGTCGAGCAGGGAGACCTCGAACAGTTGGGAGGAGTGCACCCGTGCGTCGGAACCGCGTGCCGCTGCTGGGCGGCCTCATGCTGGCCACCGGGGCGGTGACCGCCACCCTGGCCGGCCACCCAGGTACGGCAGCGCGCGGCGCGGCGCCACCCGCCCGTCCCCTGGCAACCGCGCAGCGTGGCCCCGGTGCCCTCGGCGCGGGCAGCCAGGACCAGGGCGGGAGCCCGCCGGCTGGCGTCTACGCGGCGACCGGGTCCGGGATGCTCAGTCCCGCCGTCACCGGCGACCCGCAACTGGTGTATGTGCCCAACAGCGGCGAGACGGGGATGCACGGGGTGCACACCTCCCCCAGCAGCGACCGCAACACCGTGACCGTGATCGACCCGCGCACCTTCAAGGTCGTCGGGCACCTTCCGGCTGGAACTCTGCCCCAACACGTCACCCCTTCCTGGGACCTGAGGACCTTGTGGGTGGACGCTAGCGGCAGCAACCAACTGATCCCCGTCGACCCGCGCACCGCCCGCCCGGGCGCACCGGTCCCCGTCGAAGCGCCCTACAACCTCTACTTCACCCCCGACGGCCAGAGCGCACTGGTGATGGCCGAGCGCCTGAACCGCATCGACGTACGCGATCCCCACACCATGGCGCTGCGGCGCTCGGTGCCGGTCCCGTGCGAGGGCATCAACCACGCCGACTTCTCCGCCGATGGCGGCTACTTCATCGCCTCCTGCGAGTTCTCCGGCCAACTGCTCAAGTTCGACAGCCACACCCTGGCCCTGCTGGGAACCCTGGACCTGGGACAGGGCACCGTGCCCCAGGACGTGCGCCTGGGCCCCGACGGGCGAACCTTCTTCATCGCCTCCCTCAACGAGGGAGGACTGATCACCGTCGACGGCGCCACCCTGCACCGCACCGGCACCATCCCCACGGCCGCGGGCGCCCACGGGGTCTACCCCAGCCGCGACGGCAAACTCCTGTACGTCTCCAACCGCGACGCCGGATCAGTCACCGTCGTTGACCCCGCCACCCGCAAGGCCGTCGCCACCTGGCCCATCCCCGGCGGCGGCTCCCCGGACATGGGCTCCGTCAGCGCCGACGGCACCCAACTGTGGCTGTCCGGACGCGACAACGACGAGGTCTACGTCTTCTCCACCACCGACGGGCACCTACTGGCCCGCATCCCGGTCGGAGCCAACCCGCACGGGCTCACGTTCTTCCCCCAACCAGGCCGCTACAGCCTGGGTCACACCGGCAACTACCGCTGACAGGGCAATTCCACGTTGCCGAAGGTGCACGCGTTGGCGGTGTGCCGGGGTGTGGTTGGCCCGGATGGCGGCTGCAGGACAGGCCGACACGGGCAGGCCGGCGGTGCCGGGTCCGGTCCAGATCGTGAAACGGATCGGGGTGTTGCTCGCTTGCAGGGACCGGCACCGTGCAGGCCGCTGTCGGCTCCGCCTCCGCGGCAAGATCGCAGGTCTACACCTACTCGGTCGGGCACCTTTCTGCCCGTGCGCGTGGACGGCCGCCGGTTTCTTTTCGCCGCTCGTTCATGGGGGCGACACATCGATACATCCCTTCCGTTTCAGTTGAAGCTCCACGGTTCTAACCGTCGTTACACTTCAGACGTGATGGAGCTTGGAATGTCGATTCAGACAGCGGTTTCCGCCCACAGACGCGCCGGCACGGCCCTGGCGGCTGCGGTCGCGGTGGCCGGCCTCGCCACCGGCTGCGGCGGCTCGGCCAAGGCATCGACCGGCGGCAGCACCACCGCCTCGTCCGCACCGGTGCCGCTGGTGGTCTACTCGGCGCAGGGCTACGACAAGGCGATGGTCACCGCGTTCCAGAAGGCGACCGGTATCCCCACCAAGCTCGTCGACGACAGCACAGGGCCGCTGCTGGCCCGGGTGCAGGCCGAGCGCGGCAACCCGCAGTGGGGCGTGCTGTGGGTCGACGGCGACGAGGCGTTCGCCTCGATGGACCAGGCCGGGATGCTGGTCAAGGGCTTCGAGCCGAATGTGCGGTTGAACGCCGCCGGGCAGGCCGTCGTGCCCGCCGACAAGAGCTACGTCCCGACCGGGCTCACCGTCACCGCCGCGCTGGTCTATGACGCGAGCAAGACCCCGAATCCGCCCACGAGTTGGCAGGAGCTGCTGACCCCGGCCTGGAAGGGCCAGGTCGGAATGAACGACCCGTCCGTGTCCGGCCCGACCTATCCCTTCGTCGCAGGCATGTTCGCCCAACTGGGCGGTACCAGCCAGGGCGAGGCGTTCTACAGCGGCCTGAAGAGCAACGGTCTGCATGTGTTCCAGACCAACGGTGACACCCTCCACGCGCTGCAGACCGGTCAGATCAAGGTCGCCCTGATCCAGAGCTCCGCCGGGCTCGCCACCGGGACCAAGAACCACAACATCAAGACCGCCTACCTGCCGAAGGTCACCTCACTCCCCAGTGTCATCGGCATCGACGCCAAGGCGTCCGCCAAGGAGCAGTCCGAGGCCGAGCAGTTCGCCTCGTTCGTGCTCAGCGCCCAGGGCCAGCAGGTGATGCTGACCGGGGATCAGAACGGCGACTCGCTCTACTGGCCGATCGTGCAGGGCGTCTCCCCGCAGGCCGCTCTGCCCGCGCTGTCCTCGGTCCCGGCCCAGGCGATCGACCCGAAGACCTGGGGCCCGCAAGAGGGAACCATCAACACCTGGTTCACCGACACGATCGTGCACTGATCCATGACTGACACCACTACCGGCTCCCGGCCGCGCGTCGTCCCGGACACGGCCGGGACGACGGGCGCCGCGCCCGCACGCCCGCTCGGACGGGCCGCGGACCGGCTGCACGGCACGGCGCGGGCACTGCCGTGGATCCTGTTCGCGGCCGTGCTGCTGCTGCCGGTCGTCAGCTTCCTGCTGGTCGCCGTCACCCCGCGGCTGTTCGGACAGGGCGGCGCCTGGTTCACGCTGAGCGCGTTCGGACAGGTGATGTCGGGCTGGACCGCTCGCGCGATGCTGGACACCTGCATGGTCGGGCTGGGTGCGGCCCTGGTCGCCACCGTCGTCGCCACCGCGCTTGCCTGGATCACCGAACGCACCGACCTGGTGGGGCGCGGCCTGTGGAGGCTGCTGCTGTGGGCCCTGCTGCTCGCCCCCTCCTACCTGGAGTCGCTCGGCTGGACCTGGCTGGTGGAACCCCAGGGTGTGCTGTCCCGGCTGCTCGGCCACGACCCGGCCGCCCTGCGCTCGGCCGTCTTCGGCCCGGCCGGAGTGATCTGGGTGCTCGCCTCCCGCGGCGTGCCGTTCGCCTATCTGGCCGTCTCCGCGCTGATCCGGGGCATGGGCCGGGAGTTCGAGGACGCAGCCCGCACCCACGGCGCGAACCGCTTGGCCACCGCACGGCTGCTGCTGCCGATCCTCGCGCCCGGCCTCTGGGCGGGCTTCGCCA
This sequence comes from Streptacidiphilus carbonis, assembly GCF_000787775.1. Taxonomy (GTDB): domain Bacteria; phylum Actinomycetota; class Actinomycetes; order Streptomycetales; family Streptomycetaceae; genus Streptacidiphilus; species Streptacidiphilus carbonis. The sequence goes on from NZ_BBPM01000044.1 coordinate 21,520, forward strand.
TCGTCTTCGCCGAGTCCATCAGCGACTACGGAGTGGCCGCGACGCTCGCCACCCAGGCGAACTTCCCACTGGTCACCGGTGCCATGGAGCAGTCGATCTCGACCTTCCCTGCGCAGTTCCCACTGGCCTCGGCCATGGGCTGGCTGCTGCTCGGCCTGGTCGGTCTGGCGCTGCTCGCACAGCGCCGCTCGATGCGCGGACGCAGCTTCACCGTGCTGTCGGGGCGGACCCGGCCGGCCGGCCGTACCCGGCTCTCCGCCCGGGCACAGGCCACCGCGCTCGGCGCCGTCGGCAGCTTCTTCGTACTCGCCCTGGGCATCCCCGCCTTCGGCGCGGCCGCCGCCGCCCTGCTGCCCTCCGCAGGCAAGGTCACCCTCACCGGGCTGACCCTCGCCAACTTCCGCCAGGTGCTGCACAGCGGCGAGCTGCTCTCGGCCCTGGGATTCTCGGCCCGGCTGTCGGTGATCACCGCCAGTGCGGCCCTGGTCCTCGGCGCCTTCGCCGGCCGGGCCCTGGCCCGGCGCGGCAACGGCGCCGCCGGACGGATCCTGGACCTGCTGCTGCTCGCCGCCATCGCGCTGCCCTCGGTCCTGCTCGCCAGCGGCTACATCTTCACCTACAACCTGCCGCTGGCCTCGCACCTCCGGATCGACCTGTACGGCACCAGCACGCTGCTGGTCCTCGGTTACCTGGCGGGCGCCCTTCCCTCGGCGGCACGGCTGCTGTCCGGTTCGCTGGGGCAGGTCAGCGACTCGCTGCTGTGGGCCGCCCGGGTGCACGGCCGCCCGGCCGCGCCCGCCTGGTCAGGCGCAGTGCTGCCGCTCGTCGCCGGCTCACTGGTGTGGACGTGGCTGATCGCCTTCTGCGGAACCCTGCTGGAACTACCGGTCTCGCAACTCCTCGCCCCACCGGGCAGCGAACCCCTGTCCGTCGCCATCACCCGACAGCTCCAGGGCTACAACGTCGGCGCGGGCGCGGCCATGACCGTCCTGGTCGTCGCCGCCGCCCTCGCGTTGATCGCCGTGGCCCTCGGCGTCCTGCGCCTGTTGCTCCCCGCAGCCCACCGCCTGGAGGCCGTGGCATGACCGCCCATCTGCGTGTCGAGAACCTCAGCAAGAGCTTCGGCCCGACCCGCGTCCTCGACCGGGTCACCTTCACCGTCCCGCCGGGGCGCTTCACTGTACTCCTCGGCCCCTCCGGCTCCGGCAAGACCACCCTGCTCCGCTGCCTGGCCGGAATCGAGCGCGCCGACTCCGGCTCCGTCCACCTGGGCGGGTTGACCCTGGCTCAGGATCGCTCCCATCTCGCGCCGGACCGCCGCGACCTGGCAATGGTCTTCCAGGACTACGCGCTGTGGCCGCACATGACCGCAGCCGCCAACGTCGGCTACGCGCTGCGCCGCCGACGCCTGGACCGCGAGCAGTCCCGGCGGCGGGTCGAGCAGGTGCTGACCCGGGTCGGCCTCAGCGACCACGCGGAGCAGTTCCCGCACCAGCTCTCCGGCGGCCAGCAGCAGCGGGTCGCCCTGGCCCGCGCCCTGGTGGCCGAACCCGGGCTGCTGCTGTTCGACGAACCGCTGTCCAACCTGGACGCCGACCTGCGCGAACGGCTGCGAGTGGAAATCGCCACGCTCACCCGCGAGTCCGGCGCGACCGTGGTCTACATCACCCACGACCAGGCCGAGGCATTTGCGCTGGCCGACGAGATCGGGGTACTGGAGGGCGGCCGACTGGTCCAACTCGGTTCCCCCGAGGACGTCTACCACCGCCCTGCCTCGCCGTTCGTGGCCCGGTTCACCGGCTTGGCCGGTGAATTGGAGGGAAGCACCGGCTTGGCCGGTGAATTGGAGGGAAGCACCGGCTTGGCCGGTGAGTTGGGGGGATCGCCGGCGGGGCCTCCCATTGACGCCGTCGGCGCCGTCACCGTGCGCACTGCCGCCGGACCGGTCACCGCGATGACCGGCGGCGCAGTCCCCGCAGCGGGCGGCCGGGTCCGGGTACTGATCCGCCCCGCCGCCGTCACCCTGGCCCCTGACACCGGATCCGAGCCGGCTGGCGCCCGGACCCTCACCGGCACCGTGGTGGACACCGCCTACCGGGGCCGCGGCTACGACCATGTGGTCCAACTGCCCGGCGGCGTACGGCTCACCGGAATCTTCGACCGCAGTGCGCACTCGCGCGGCGCCATCGTCCGGCTGCTGCTGGATCCCGAAGGCTGCTTCGCCTTCCCCGACCCGGGCCCGGTCCGGCGGCAGGGCTCGGAAGCCGGAACTGCCCCGGCTTCCGCCTCCACCGAGACTCCCGCCACCCATACGGCGGACCCTGAACCCATCCGCACCACCCTGGAGGTCTGATGACCACCCCACCGCCCGTCCCCGCCCCTGGAGCCGCCGCGTGAGCTCCTGGGTTCTCTTCCTCACAGTCTTCCTCGCCTGCTCGGTGGAAGCTGTCGAGGCCCTGACCATCATCCTGGCCGCCGGAACCAGCCGGCACTGGGGCTCCGCCCTCCAGGGCACCGGCGCCGCGCTGCTCGCCCTCGCCGCCACCGTGGCGGTCCTGGGCCCGGCCGTCTCGCTGATCCCGATCAACGGGCTGCGCCTGGTCGTCGGCGCGCTGCTGCTGGTCTTCGGCCTGCAGTGGCTGCGCAAGGCCGTGATGCGCGGTTCCGGCTACAAGGCCCTGCACGACGAGACAGCGGCCTACGCCGACGAGGTGGAGGCCGCCCGTGCGGCAGCGGCCGGCGGACGCGGCGCCGTGCGTGACTGGTACGCCTTCACGCTGTCCTTCAAGGGCACCTTCCTGGAGGGGCTGGAGGTGGCCTTCATCATGGTCACCTTCGGCAACAACCAGAAGGACGTTCCGGTCGCCGTCCTGGGCGCGTTGGCCGCGGTGGTGCTGGTCGCCGCCGTCGGCATCGCGGTCCGCGCGCCGCTGGCGCGGGTCCCCGAGAACACCATGAAGTTCGTGGTGGGCACCATGCTCACCTCCTTCGGCGTGTTCTGGGCCACCGAGGGCATCGGTGCCCGCTGGCCCGGCTCGGACACCTCGCTGCTGGTACTGGTCCCAGTGGTGGCGCTGATCGCGCTCGGCTACACCGCAGCCCTCCGCCGCGGTAACCCCGCCGCCAAGAACTCCGTGGCCGCCGCGTCCGGTGTCCCGGTGGAAGGAAGCCTGACATGACGCTGCTGCGCAACTTCGCGATGTTCTGGTACGACTTCATCGTCGGCGACGACTGGCGCGTCGCACTGGGCGTGGTGCTGGCCCTGGCCGCGACCTACGGCCTGGTCAAGAGCGGCGTCGACGCCTGGTGGCTGCCGCCGGTCGCGGTGGTACTCCTGCTCGGCCTGTCGCTGCGCCGGGTCGTGCGGTCCGCCCACCAGGGGTGAACCGCACGGTGGCCCCCGCGCGGTGAGCAAGGGGAAAGGGGAGGGCCCGTCAACGGCCCTCCCCCTCCTCGGCGTAGACCCGGCCCGCGTACTCGTCCAGGACCTGCTCACACTTGGCCAGCGCCGCCGTCGCCTCGGCCTTGCCGGACGCCGCCAGCACATCCCGGTTCTCCACCTTGGCGAACCAGTTGCGCAGCTTCACCAGGTCCTCGTCGTTCTCCTCCAACTCGGCATAGGTGAAGTGCTCGGCCCGGTACTCCTTGTCGATCTGCCCCAGGAAGTCCTGGCAGCGGTCGACGATCTCCTCGTACTCGTCGTTGCGAGCCGCGTTGAATGCCTGCTCCACCTCCGAGCTGCCCGACAGCACCTCGGAGCCCAGCAGCAGCGCGCTGCCGCCCATCTCCACGATCTCGTTGCGCAGCACCCTGAAGGACCGCTCCGCGCCCGGGCCCTGCGGCAGGGCCGCCACCGAGTTCTGCAGGTAGATGGCGCCCAGGCCCTTGATCTTGCGCCACACCCCGGCCCGCAACCGGGTCGGCTCGGCCGGGACCTTGTAGACCAGGACCAGCCAGCGCACCCCGGAACCCTCCACCGGGTGCCCGTCCGCCCGCCCGGCGTCGCCCTTCGGACCCGGCTGCCCCACTGCCTCCGCCACCTGCACTCCTCCGCCGACCAGTCCCGCGACCTACCTGATCAGAGTAGCCATGCGGCCCGGACGCAGACGCACGACGACCGGTCCGCCGCCCGCACGCCCGCAGGTGTTCACCTTGCCGCAACGGGCACGGGCACAGGCCGCCGGCCGGGCCCACGGCAGGCTGGTGGCAGGGTTGTCGCCGGTGAGGTAGCCGGCGGCGGCCGGGTCGTGGGTGAACTCAGCGGGCACCGATCACCTTGAAGCGGTCGGGGAGCCTGTGCACCTCGCCGGCGACCGGGACCGGGTCGGCGATCGCGTCGGTCGCCGACCCCGGGAGCGCCTCCTGCGCGCAGCACCGCTGCGGCAGGAGCAGGGCACCGGCGGTGAGCAGCAGCACGGTCCACAGCCGCAGGTCCCCGAGCAGTGCCGCGTCACCGATGACCGCCGGCGCCAGGTGCAGGGATGCGAAGGCGGTCAGTGACCACAGGGGGACCGGGCGTCGCAGGCCGAGCAGTTCCCAGCACAGCGCGCCGAGGAGCAGCCCGGCGGTGTAGTAGTCGTAGACGCCGGGGCAGCCCCAGGACGATGTGGCACGCTTCGGGCAACTGTGGGGCCCACAGCGGTTCGGGAAGCGGTGCACGGGCGCCTGCCGCGAGCGGTGCGCCGGCCCCGAGCAGGCGGGTGCCGCTGACGACGGCGCTGGCCGCGAAGAACACCAGCAGCGCGCCGGTCAGCCACGGCAGTCCGGCTGGGGTGCGCATGGTGGCCATGCCCGGCATGCTGCCGGCCCGCGGCATCGGTCCGGCCATGGCCACCGCCATGTAGGCCATGGCGAGGTGTCCGACCGCGTGGTCGAGGTGATGCCGGCGGTGGATGGAGCCGCGCAGGGCAGCGCCCAGTGACCACAGGCCAGCCGGCAGGAAGACAAGCAGCCACAGGACTTCGGGAACGGCCGGGCCCACCCCCAGGGGGAACACCATGACGGCCATGGCCATGCCCTTGAGCCCGGCGGAGGCGTCGAGACGCCGCTCCTCGGAGCTGAGCCGGGGCGCGTGGCGACAGCGGGCCAGGCAGTACAGGCCGGTGGCCGCCATGAGCGCGACCATCAGCCATGCCACCGGTGCGGGTGGTTGCATCCGCGTACCCCTCCTGCCGCGCTTGCCGACCCCATCGTCCGTGCATCGTCCGGGGCGGGAACAGGGCGCGCGCCCGGCGCACAGGGGGCTCCGCTGGACCGCTCCTCGCCAGCGGGTATGCCGAGGAACTGATGCGACCGGTGCGATCCGCACATCAACGCGGATCGGCGACGTATCCGAAGCCCGCCGCTGAACCAGCGCTCAGATCGATCCTCCGCAGTCGGGGTACCAGCGGGTCGTCCGGAGCGAGCACGGGTCGGGGGTCGGATTCGAGGGAGACCTCAACGGCGCAGAACAGGCGCCTGCCCCGGTTCCACTCGTTGAGCTCGGCCAGCGCCGCCAGGTGTTCGTGTAGGAACGGGGGGTCTCCGGCTTCGACGCGCTGCCGGCTCCCGGGGCGGTCGCGGCCGCCGGCCGCGACCCACACCACGACGTCGGCGGTCGTCTCGCATCCGTACGCCACCACCTGGCCCAGGTGCTGGTGGTCGCTGTCGCCGAGTTGAGCCTCGATAACCACGGTCCGCCCGTGCTCATCACGGGCGACGATGTCCAGCCGCAGGCCGCCCGCCCAGGACCGGCGGCCGAACACGTCGACGTTCTCGTACAGCTGGCCGACACGGACCTCGCTTCCAGCGGGCTCCAGAGACCGCATCCCCAGACACCGCGCGAGCAGGTCCAGATTCTCGATGAGCCACGGGTGGAAGTCGCCCACCTCCCTCGGCCACAGGTCGGTGGGCCTGCCGACGACCTGAAAACTGGGCGGTGGGCCGAAGGTTGTTCGGTAGGCGCGCTCCATCTCAGCATCGTCCCGGACGCCACTGACATACGCGCCGTCGCGGACCCGCCGGTCCCTGCCGCTGGTCCCGTTGAACCGCAAGCTCCAGGCACAGCAATGGTCCTGACCAGGGCTTCAGCTGTTCGGGGTCAGGACATGGCCCCTTTTGGGCTTACCGACCCCCCCGGTAGCCGCATGCTTACCTGGCCGCCCGTCCGGGTGTGGGGGGAGGGCCGGACCCGGCCCTCCCCCCCGACGCGGGGCTTGTGGTCAGGACGGCACTTGAATCGGCTGTGGCTGCTGCGTGTAGTTGAACTGCAAGGCAACCTGGATGGTCATCGCTTGTGGCGCGGGGAGCGCGCCTTTGGATGCGGCCGCCTTGGTCGCCGCCTGCGGGGTTGCTATCGGGAGGTGTGCGGAGAGGGTTTGGATACGCCCCTGCGAGAGGGTGGCATCCACGGTTATCTCCGCGCCGCCTGGCTGCGTCGATAGTGTGGTCAGCCAGGTCTGGTCGGCTACTGGTTCGTGTTTGGCCAACTTGGCAGTGGATACGGTCAGCTGGTATTCGGTGTGCTGTCCCGTCGCGTCCTCGGTGACGACTGGTTCCATGTTGAGGATGCTGTCGTTCCAGTCGATCGCTCCCATGAGCGTGGTGAGTTGGAATGGGTCGAGTCCTGGGGCTTGAACCTGCGGCATTGCTTGGGGACTTTGTCGCCCCACCTGGATGAGGTTCTGGCCTGTACCGTTCAGCCCCGACTGGGTTTTGGCCTCGAAGAAGATGTCTCCTGCCCGCAGGACGACGACCTTGTCCGTGTTGTTTATGGTGAGTTGGGTCTCTCCCCGTTTCCGAGAGAATTCGAGGGTGACTGCCCCCTGGGCCGTTTCCACGGGGTCGGTCCCTGACTCGACGGTCTCGTTGACGCTGGCCGTTGTCGCTGACAGCGCCGTCGTTCGATGGTAGGCGCTGAGCAGTGTGCTGTGGACTTGCTGCGTTGCGGTGGGCATCGTGGGGCTGCTCGCGCAGCCGGCGGCGAGGAACACGGCCAAGCCGCTGACTGCTACTCGGATGACTCTCACGGACCCTCGCCGGGCGCGAAATCTCCGCGCAGGGAGCTGACGATCCAATGCCCGGCGCTGTTCTTCACCAGGGTGGCCGTGTAGTCCATGACGTTCGCCGGGTTCGCTGTGGTCCACTTGCCGTCGGGCTGCTGCTGCTGGAACTTGGCCCAGACGGTCACTTGCGCCTGAACGGTTGCGGTTGCTCCCGCAACGCCGACCTGTGTGAACGTCACCTTGGACGTGCCGCTTCCGAGGTTTCGGAACTTCGGATCGGCTTCGTTGGACACGGCGTTATGCAGCGCAACGGCTTCGTGCTTGGCCTGGTCTGGGGTGAAGTGCTGGGCGAGAACCGCCGCGCCGTCGGTCAACTGCCGCGCTCGTACGGATGAGCCGACCTGTGGAGCCACCTGGCCGTTGGCGAGGGCTGCGAGGGGGCCGAGGGCGGAGGCGGGCGGTGCATCGACGCTCCGGGTCGCCTGGATGGCTGCGGTGAACCCGGCCTTCACCGCGCTCAGCTGTGCCGCGTCGTTCTGGACGGTGCTGGCTACGGACTGCTGGGTTCCTGATGCGGAGTCGGTCCAGCTGACTCCGATCAGAGTGCCGGCGGCTGCTACCGCCAGGGTGCCAAGGATGACGGTGCGTGGGCGATGAGTGGTTGCAGGCATCTTCGTCTCTCCTGTTGCTCGCTGCGGGCAGTCTCAGTTCGCGGCGTCGATGTGCATGAAATAGATCGTCGTTGTCGCGTAGTAGGCGTTGTACGGCTTGAGAGACCAGAATGCGTGGTATCGGTTCGACGTGTGCTCGTCGACGTAGTTCCCGTCCCAGACCTGGTTGGGGTACAAGTTGGGGTCGGTGCCGTAGCCGACCTGGATGGCGGCGTGGCTGATCCCCTCGCCCTGGCCCCAGTCGTAGAACAGGACGTCGCCCTCGGTCACCGCGTTGGGGTCCCAGTAGGCGGTGGAGCTACCCGATGCGGTCCCTTCCGGAATGCCGCCGGGGTAGTCGTCCACCAAGAAGTTGTGGTAGCTCACGGCAACCGACCATGTCTGGCTCCAGCTGAATTCCGTGTGCAGCTGATTCGAGTAGATCCACCAGTTCGTCACGCTCGTGGTGCTCTGGTAGGGGTTTCGGAAGGGGTAGCCGCCGGCGTGGACTGCTTGGGAGACGAAGTTCGTGCAGTCCGAGCCGAAGACCGGGTACAGAGAGCTGTTGGGGCTCGTCGCGTATTTGTCGGCATAGGCGGAAGCCGTAGTTCCGCTATAAGCAGCTGCCGGGCCGGCGGTGACACAGACGGCCGACGCCGCCAAGCTGGCAGTGAGCAAGCCGATGAAACGGCCCTTGAGTTTGAAACCCGGCATTTGCGGCTCTCCCATCGCACGGCATGACAAAGGATGGTGCGCGAGCCGACCCATAATTTGACCCGAATCGGCGGCGTGAGCCTAGGTCGAAGCCTCCCCGGAGCACTAGGGCGCGTATTTGGTTGTGATCAATTGGCGGCCCGGGTGAGGTCTTTGATCCAGATCATCGAGGCGCGGAGGTGGACTCCGGCGAGGTAGCTTTCGGGTGTCTTGTCGTATCGGGTTGCGATGCCTCGCCAGGCCTTGAGCTTGTTGATCAGGCGCTCGACGGTGTTCCTCTCCTTGTAGAGATCGGCGTCATGTTCCACGGGCCGACCGCCGCCGGAGCCCTTCCTCTTCCGGTTCGCGGCCTGGTCGGCCTTCTCCGGGATGACGGCCTTGATGCCGCGCTTGCGCAGGTGGGCGCGGTTGCCGCGGGAGGAGTAGGCCTTGTCCCCGGCGACCGCGTCCGGCCTGGTGCGGGGCCGACCCACCGGCCCGCAGACCCGGATCTTCCTCAGCACGGGGATGAACTGCGGACTGTCCGCGGCCTGCCCGACGGTCAGGATGAACGCCAACGGCCGGCATTTTCGGTCGGCAGCGAGGTGGACCTTGGTGGTCTGCCCGCCTCTGGACCGCCCGAGGAGGGCGGCCTTCAAGCGGAGTCTGCGCCGACGCCGGATGCGCCGACGTTCCTCCCGTTCGGGGTCGACTTCTACGTCCTGACCGTTTTGTTCTTCGGCATCGCCCCCTTTGACCTGGCCTTCTCCTCCTCTGCGGCAGCTTTCTCCAGTGCGGTGAGCACGTCCTCGCCCATGTGCATGCCTGCGGCGTCGTGGTGAGCCCGCGCGGTGGTGGAGTCAATGCTGACCAGCGACAAGTCCACCTCGCCGCGGTTCGCGGCCTCCGCGATCAGACCCTCCAGCAGAGCCTCGAACACGCCCGCGTCCCGCCACTGCCGGAAGCGGTTGGACACCGTCGACCAGGCGCCGAACTCCTGCGGCATCTCCCGCCACTGCCCGCCGGTCTTGAACCGCCAGATCACGCCTTCGAACTGCTGCCGCAGTTGCTCGGGGTACGGGCCGAACTCGCCGACCGGCAGGTGTGGCCGAATGAACTCCCACTCACCGTCAGTCAGTTGCGCTCTCGTCACCCACGTAGATCTACCAGTCCAAGCCCCGTGAGGCAGGCCAATCCCACAGAATGATCACAACCAAATACGCGCCCTAGTCCCGGCCTAGTGCCCGTGGTCACGCGGCAACCGGGGAGCGGCCTGGGCCAGCGCCGCACGCAGCCGCTCCATCCCGATGGTGCCGCGCAGCAGCGCGCCGACCTCCTCGTCCTCCACCGAGGTGTCCACCAAAACAGGGAGGATCACGTCCAGTAGCGCCTGCCGGTTCTCGCCGGCCGACGCCCGCGCCGCCAGGGCCTCCTTCATCTTGTTCCTCGCCCGGCTCTCGCGCGCCGAGACCGCCTGGTCGAACAGGGAGACCACGTCGTCCAGGACGTCGGCCGCGGACTGCGCCAGGACGGTCAGCAGGATCGGGTGGCGGCGCTGCGGCTCGCGCCGGTCCAACGACTGCGGGGTCAGCCGGCGCCCCACCATGGCCAGGAAGCGGCGCCGCTCGGCGGGGAGCTGGGACAGGTCCAGGGTATGCGCGTCCAGTCTGCGCAGATAGGCGAGCTTGTCCAGCTCGTCCTTCACCGCCGACGCCGAGTCGTGGGTGGCACCCGTGCCCAGCCAGTGCAGCCGCGAGGACCCGATCACCGGATCGTGGTCCAGCAGCGAGTCCAGGTCGGCCGTCCGCTGCCCGTTCAGCAGATGGGCCACCCGCTGGTAGGTCTCCCGACCCGCCGCCGCGCGGGCCCAGGCGACCCGCTCCAGCAGCTTGACCACGCCCGGGCGGATCACCCGCGAAGAGATCAGGTGTTCGCAGCCCAGCCGGAACAGCAGGGAAGGGGAGTCGTGCTCCATCGCCCGCGCGAGCAGGAACTCGACGAGTTGCTTCAGCTCCAGCGCCTTGGCCGACTTCCACCGCAGGTAGCGGGCCACCTCCTGCAGATGATCGGTGCGGGTCCGGCGGCGCGCACCGTAGGACGCCAACTCCTCCGCGGATATCCGCAGGCGCTCGGCGAGCCGGTCCACCGCCGCGCGCGGCGCGCAGGCGACGTCATCGGGCACGAACCCGATCCACGGCAAGGTACAGAGCTGGACAGCCAGTCCCATCCGGTCCTTGGCACTACGGCCCCGGCCCGGGTCGATGAACCCCTCATCCGCCGGCGTCAACGTGAAGAACCGGATCAACTCCTCCCGGTTGATCTCCGGGAACCCCCGCAACCGCTCCAGCTCAACATCCGAGAACACACGGGTCGCCACCCCGAACCTCCACCCAGCTGCACATCAGCACCCGCGGGCACAGAGCCGCCCGCCCGGGGCAACCGTAGAACCACCCACCACGAGCCGTCAGCCGAATCACCAACATCACCGCAGGTCAGGGATATCCGGTATTTTTGCGGCCGTTACTACTGGGACCCCCCTCCCGGTCGCCCTGACCGGCGCGGCCGCGGTGGGCCCTGGTCGCGTTCTCGCGCCCGTACAGCGGCGGCGCGCTACCCCGCCAACGTCCCCGGCTCCCTGATCGTGTCCCGCCTCCGCGATCATCTTGCTGGCCAGGCTGTGGCGCACCTGGCTGCTGCCGTGCCTGCACACCATCCCGGTGGCCTCCCCGCTCCTGGCCCGCTTCGGCCCTCTGGACGTGGAGCCCGCCGCGCAGGCACCCGGGACGAGGGTGTTCGCCGGCCACTACCGGATCGAATCGAGTCGGCATCACCGCTATGCGGCGCACTGACCGAACGGAACGCCGGGCAAAGTACCTCTGTGGCTGCCACCTCTGCGCCGCGCGCTGTACTCGTCGTCGCTGCCGAGCCGTCAGTGTTCGCCAGCCGGCTGCGGGCGTGGTGCGCACCGGGCGCCCGGCTGGCTGGTTGACGCGGGCCGCCGTCCAGGGTGCCTCAGCGCATCCGTATCGAGTTCGGCCGTGGGCCCGGCCGCCGCCGACACGCACCGGATCGGCTATCGGTCCCGCGCCTGGTGGACCGAGGATTCGAGCCCGTCGCGAACCGCCTGCCGCCGGCCCGTTGTCCACGACCCCGCCGCGGCGAGCACGAGGGCGGCTACCAGCACGCCCCGCTCTGGATCCTGCGCGAGCAGTACCGACGCCAACGCGGTCATGGCCAACGCGCAGGCCAGCGTGTGCGCGCGCCTCAGGGCCCGCTGCGAGCGGGCTGACCAGCAGGCGATGCGGGCGTCGCAGTAGACGAGCGCGGCGGCGCTGCGGCCCAGCACGCGCTCGGCCCGGGACGGGTATACGGCAGCGGGCACGGGAACTCCAGTCGCAAAGGTCAACTCCAAGCTACTACACGATGTAGACATCCAGTACGCGGCAGGGGGCACGGCGGGCGGGACGCCCCGTCTACTACAGCATGTAGAGTGTCGGGTGCCGCGCCTGCCCTGCAGCCGCTGCGTGCGACCACCACGACCGGAGACCTCCGGGCGCTCCCGCCGAGCCGCGGCGCCCGGGTCGGCGGCGGGGGTCGCCCGCGGTCTGCTTCCCCACTAGTTCGGAGTCTGGTCGATGGCACCACGCGCCAGCCTGCTCGACACCGTGTCCGCCGTGCCCGCGCCGCGGCCCGCGCGCGAGGAACGGGGGCGGATCACGGTCATCTCCGCGAGCGTGGGCGCGGGCCACGACGGAGCCGCCGACCAGCTCGCCCGCCGTCTGCTGGAGCAGGGCTGGGCGGTGGACCGGCTCGACTTCCTGGACCTGCTCCCGGCCCGCTTGGGCCGTCTGGTCAGCGGCGCCTACCACCGCCTGCTGACGGTGGCCCCGTGGTCCTACCAGCGCATCTACGCCAGCACCGACCGCGCCCGGCGCCCGGGGCGCCTGGCCCGGGCCTTCCTGCGGACCGCCGAGCGCCGCACCCTGCGGGCCCTGCCCGCGGGCACCCGCGCGGTGGTGTCGACCTACCCCGGTGCCAGTCAGGTCCTGGGTCGGCTGCGCCGCACCGGCCGTCTCGCCGTCCCGGCCCTGACCTACCTGACCGACCTGTCGGTCCACCCGCTGTGGGTGGCCCCCGGCATCGACCTGCACCTGGCCGCCCACGACATCCCCGCCGCCCAGGCCCGCGCCCTGGGCGCGGAACACGTCGCGGTATGCGGCCCGGTCGTGGACCCGCGCTTCAACCCCGCCACCACCCAGCAGCGCCACGAGGCACGGAGCCGCTTCGGCCTGCCCGACCGGGCGACCCTGGCACTGCTGGTGGCCGGGTCCTGGGGGGTGGGCGAGGTCGCGCGGGTGGCCGCCGAGGTCCGCGACAGCGGTGCTGCGGTGCCGGTGGTGGTCTGCGGACGCAACCAGGCCCTGGCCGACCGGCTGCGGGACCAGGGGATCGAGCACGCCTTCGGGTGGGTGTCCGACATGCCCGGCCTGATGCACGCCTGCGACGTGCTGGTGCAGAACGCGGGCGGCCTGACCTCCCTGGAGGCGCTGGCCTGCGGACTGCCGGTGGCCAGCTACCGCTGCATACCCGGCCACGGGCAGACCAACGCCGCAGCGCTCCAGCAGGCCGGACTCGCCCCCTGGATCCGCGAACCCGCCCGCCTTGGCGCCGTCCTGCGTGACCTCGCAGGAGGACCGGCGGGGCAGCGGAACCGGCAGGCCGGCCTGGCCCTGCACCAGCAGGCCAACGGCCCGACCCGGGCCATCGAGCACGCGGCAGCGGCGGGGCTTGCGGCTGCTTCACCCGCTGCCGCGTCAGTGTCCCGCCGACCGCGCCGCAAGCTCGCGTTCACGGCGGCCGCCCTGGCCGCAGCGACCTGGCTGTCCACCGGCGGCACCGAACTCGCGGTCGCCTACGGCGGATTCGACACCCTGAGCACCAGCCGGGCCGACCGGTCCTTCCTGGTGGTGCACCCGCCGCGGGGTCACCGGCTGGACGATGCGACGATCCGGGACCTGGTGGCCGCCCACGCGGCGGTGGCCATCGACGCCACGCAGGCCGCCGCCGACCCCGCCGAGATCCGCCACCTGGCCTCGGCCGGACTGACACTGGTCAACGCCGGCTACGGCACCCCCTACGCCACCGGCATCCTCACCCGCCGCGGCAGCCTCGCCGCCGGAGCCGACGCCCTGCACGCGGCCACCGGGAAGGTCCCCGGCTACTTCCTGTCCAGCACCGATGTGGACGCCGTCGATCTCGCACTCGCCGCCTACCACCGCGAGCACCTGGTCGTCCCCACAACCCGACTCGCCTGCACCACCGCTCCTGGAAGTACCGCACTGGGGCAGGTGATCCTCCTGGAATGCGGCACCGGCCAGCCGGCCGCTCTCGACGCCGCCCTGCGCCGACTCCTGCACACGCTGTCCCCCGGCACACTCACCGCTCTCGCCCAGGGCAAGGACCGGTGACCCCGGCCCGAGCGCGCCGCACCGGTTTCGGTATCGCGGCCACCGCGGCTACGGCACTCGCCGTCGTACACGCCGCCCCGGCGCTGTCCGCCTGCCGGCCCCTGCGCACCAGAGCCATGCCGCGCCTGGCCGGCATCGGCGAACCCCACCGCGTAGCCCTCACCTTCGACGACGGCCCGGACCACTGTCCACCCCACGCTTCCTGGACCTGCTCCAGGACCGCGGCGTGCACGCCACCTTCTTCGTCCTGGGCTCGCGGGCCGCCGCCGCCCCCGCGCTGGTGCGCGAGATCGCCGACGCCGGCCACGAGATCGCCGTCCACGGCTGGACCCACCGACCTCTGCCGCTGCGCGGCCCCCGTGCCACCTACGAGGACCTCACCCGAGCCATCGGCACCATCGCCGACCTGGCCGGCCAGGCGCCGCGCCTCTTCCGCCCCCCGTACGGTGTCATGAGCGCCGCCGCCCACCTGGCCTGCCGCAGGCTCGGGCTGACCCCGGTGCTGTGGACCGCCTGGGGCCGGGACTGGAGCTGCCACGCCGCCCCCGGCCAGGTCCACGACACCGTCATGTCCGACCTGCACGGGGACGGCACGATCCTGCTCCACGACTCCGACTGCACCTCCGCCCCTGCCTCCTGGCGCTCTGCCCTGGGCGCACTGCCCGCCCTGCTGGACACCTGCCAGGTCCAGGGCTGGAAGGTCGGCCCCCTACGCGACCACGGCATCCGGCCATACGCCCCGACGAGGTGATCGAAGCGCTCGGACCAACCCACTGAGCAGCCCGGCCATTTCCCGCAGGTGAGCCCCGAATGGGCCAGACGAGCGCGCCTGCGGCAACTGACGCGGTGGTACCAGCGCCAGCAAAACGTGCCCGGGGGAGGTAGCCGCGGGCTTGGCCTGCGACGTGGCACAGCCGGGCACGCCCCCGGTCCGCCAGCCGTGTGGTCGGTCCTGTTCACTACGCGATCCCGGGGAGCGACCCCTCTCCCACGGCGGGGGCCGACCGACGCTGGACGTCCACCTTGCTGGCCGCGAGGTACGCGACCAGCAGCACGATCAGGGCACCGAGGGCCAGTACCACCGGTCCGTCACCAAGGCCGACACCGCCGACAGAGCGGGGCTTGCCCAGGCCGTCGGCGATCGAGGCGCCGAGCGGTCGGGTCAGGACGTAGGCGGCCCAGAAACAGAACACCGGATTCCAGTCCAGCCACCGGTACCCCGCGGCCGGGACCAGGATCAGCGCGGCGAACACCGCCGCGGAGGTGAAGTAGCCCAGGTGCAGGGTGAAGGCGGTGAAGTCGCCGACCGCGGTGCCCATGGCGAAGGTGGCCACGACCGTGGCCCAGTAGAACGCCTCGCGCCGCCGGGTGTCGATGCTGTGGATCGACAAGGTGCCCTCGGTACGCCGCCACAGCCAGAACACGGCGAGCAGCAGCACCGCGTACAGGACGCTGGAGGCGGTGTAGGGAACGCCGAGGGCCACGTGCATCACGTCGGCGGCCATGGTGCCGAAGATGCCGACCATGACGACGGCGAACCAGTACGTCCAGGCCCAGTAGCGGGCCATCCGGAACTGGAGCGCCAGAGCGATCAGGAACGCGGCGAAGCCCAGCACGACGGCGAGCTGCGGCGCCATGGCCTGGACCAGGTAGTCAGAGGCCCCCTCACCCACCGCCGTCGACAGTCCCTTGACGATCCAGAACGCGGCGACGATCCCGGGCACGCGAAGCGCGCCACCAGGAAGACCGGGGGAACCGGTGGCGGCACTGCCGGAACGGGCATGGCGAGCAATCGAAGTCATGGGTCGTTGGAGGCGCGGGGCTCCGTGTGGGCCCGATTCCTCCGTCTCCTTTCAATCCGGGCCTGCGGCTGTTCCGCACTCGGCACGACGGTTGTCCTGTGGCTGGTGCTGCGCAGTACCCCATGCATTGGACCGAGCCGGACAATCGGGTCACCCCCGTGCCGGTGGACCCACTGCACTGGCCAGCTGTTCCGGCCCCGATCCCCGCCAGCCTGTGACGTCTGAGCACTGGGAAATGGTCGCGTTCGGACCGGGGCCTCACCACGTGTACGGGTCGGCCGGGGCAGTGGCGGCGGTCTCGGCATGCTCGAACAGCCTGTCGGTGTCGTGGGCGGCCTCGGCCAGGCTGCCGCAGGACAGGGCCAGCAGCAGCGTGAAGGCCACCAGCGGCATCCTCCGGTGTGCGGGCGGCGGGACGAGCAGCGCTTTCACCCGGCGCGGGACCGGGCCGCCGGTCGCGGCCAGCAGCGCGGACACGCGCCCTGCGGCGGTCTTGGCCAGGGCGGCGCGGGCCACGGCGCGGGCCACGGTGGCGCGGTCGCCGACGGCGGTGGCGGCGTCCTCGTCGGCCCAGCGTTCCACGGTGTAGGCGCCCTCGGTGGCCAGGGGCCGCAGCAGCGGGCAGGCGGCGGCGGCCAGTTGCAGGGTGACCAGGAAGAAGTGGTGCTGGTGGCGCAGGTGGCTGCGCTCGTGGGCCACCAGCGCCTCGCGCTCAGCTGGCGCCAGGGTCTGCAGCATGCCGGTGGAGACCACGATCCGCCCACGGGTCCCCACCGGCACCGCCAGTCCCGGCAGCCCCGGCAGCGCAAATGCCTCCAGGCGCTCGTCGTCGATCACTGCGAGTTCCCCGTCGCCGGGCAGGCGATGGCAGTCCCGGTAGGCCCGGACCAGTGCGCGCCCGCGCAGCCAGGACGCGCGCCCCAGGGCGATGGTCATCACCGCTAGGACCAGGCCGCACCCGGCCGCGACGCTGCCCGGCAGCGGATCGGCGGCATGCAGCACTCCGGTCGACCACTGCCCGAGGAAGGCCACCAGCGGAATCTGTCCGAACCCGATGAACGCCAGCAGGGCCAGCGCCCCGGCCCACCCGGCAACGGCCACGACCGCAGCGGTGATCAGCACCCAGGACCCGGCGCGCGGCGGCAGCCTGCGTACCATCCGCGGGGCGAGGAACGCGAGCAGGGTACTGACCGCGAACGGGACGTAGACGCTGATACGCACCGGATTACTGCCCCTGGTCCCCGCGCAGCAGCTGCTGGAGCAACTGCTCGTCCTGCAGGGAGAGGTCCGAGACGAAGCGGGCCAGCACCGCCTGGCGGTCCGAGCCGTGCTCCAGCAGCGAGACCATGTGCTCCGCTGTGTGCTCGGCCTCGTCACGAACCGGGGTATACGCGTACCCGCGACCCAGCCGCTGACGCGTGAGCATGCCCTTGTCGTACAGCCTGGACAGAATCGTCATCACGGTGGTGTAGGCCAGCTCCCCCGGCAGCGCCTCATTGACCTGAGCCGCCGTCAAAGCGCCCGGCGCGGCCCACAGCACACCGAGCACGTCACCCTCCAATCGGCCCGCAGGCCGCCGCCCGCCACTGCGCACCGGATCACTCATCCGTCCCTCACTCCCCTCAGTGCCGCCGTGCGGCCGCGCCGGCGATCTAGCAGCGGCCGGATCGGCTGTGGCAGCGACACGACAGCAGGCATCGCAACTCCGGCGCAATCCTCAAACCCAAGCTACTACACAGTGTAGACATTCTGCGCCTGCCCGGCCGGAACGCCGGGATGCCCACCAACAGCGTGGATGATCCGGACGGCAGCCTCGACGACTGCTGTCTACCGGACCGACAGCCGGGTTCACGCGCCGCACCGGGGCAGCGACGGCACCGCGGCGGTCCCTGGCCACGACCGTCCCCCACTCGGACCCGGCGCGGTTCGGCACCGGCACGGCGAACACCCCCCCCGGGGCCGGTCCCACCGGACCGGAGCCGGTGGGGTGCGAGGCCAGCGGCCGGCGCATATGAGACGCCTCCACCGCCTCCGACCAGCCCCGGCTGACCTGGCCCGTCCTAGCCTCTACCGGCGCCGCCTACCTGACTGCGTTGAGGGCGAGTCTCTCGCGGAGGCCGGTGTGCGCCCTCATACGGTGGCCAGGTCGCCGCGCGAGGCGGGGGCGGTCAGGGGTCCGGCGCGGACGAGCAGGGCCACCGCGGCGAGGGATTGTTCACGACCCGCCGATGCAGACATTGTTCAGTACCCTGCAACGGGCGTGGAAGAGAAGAGGGGCGACACCGCCTCAGCAGCTTCGCCACCACGATGCAGAGGGTCACAGCGGCAATGCTGAACCCGCCGCGAACCCGTCCACTCACAGCTGACCCGCTCGGGCACTGAAAAAGCCGGGCCAGGGAGCAAGCTCCCCGGCCCGGCCACGCCTGTGCCGGTCAGTCGTGGTGTCGACGGATACGCCAGAAGCAGGCCCCGCTGAACAGTGCGGCCAGTGCCAGGTAGATGCCGGTTTCGTACCACTGCAGCGGCCAGTAGTTGCTGCCGGGCTGGTAGGTGAGGTCGATGTGCAGGTCGTGTGGTGCCAGGCAGTCGCCGATCGCCGCCATGCCCTGTGGCCCACCGTTCATGCAGGTGCTGACCTCGCTGAAGGAGATCTGCTGTCCCTGGCTGTTCAGGACGTTGCCTCCGGACTGGATCCAGGCACCGGCCGGCCCGGGGTTGAAGACGGTGAGAAGGTCGTTGCCGCCATCGCTTCCGATGCCGCCGGCCTGGCTGAGCAGGCTGGCGTTGACCGCCGGTTGGCTGACGGTCGACGGCAGCAGGTTGGGCCGGACCTGGGTGGCGAACAGGACCTGAAGGCCGACGAACACGGCGAGGGTGAGAGCCATGGCCAGCAGGACGCGCCGGAAGGCGAGGCCGAGCGCTGTGGCGAGGGCGAACGCGAACGCCGCGTACCCCAGCGGCACGATGTTGCGGGTGGCGAAGGTGACCGCGCCGAACCGGCTGTCGGCGACATGGTCAAGCGGACTGGCCCACCAGGTGACCAGGAGGCTGAATGACCCGGAGGTCGCGATGGCCGCAAGGCCAACGGCGGTGAGTTTGACGGTGAGCCACCGCATGGGGGTGATGCTCTGGTTCCAGGTCATGCGGTGCGTGCCGCGCTCCAGCTCCGAGGCGATCAGCGGAGCGCCCCAGAAGACGCCTATCAGGGGCGGCATGGCGAGCAGGAGGAGCTGGAACAGTTGCAGGGGCCCGTTGTGCGCCTGCTGGAACTGTTGGAGGATCAGGCCGCACTGGCTGCGGGGCTGTCTGCACGCGGCCTCGGCGACCGTGTAGGCGTGGTGCATCTGCTGGCCGGTGACCAGGAGGTAGATCGCGGCTGCCGCAAGGACGGTGGCTGCCGCGAGGGCCTGGATGCGGAATTGGCGCCAGGTGAGCCAGATCATCGCGTGGTCTCCGGGTTCTGCGCGGTGGAGCGGTCACCCGAGGCGACGGCACGTTCCATATAGGTCAACACCAGGTCCTCCAGGCCGACCGGTTCCACCGCCCAGTCGCCCGCGGGTACCGGGGCCGCGCTGCGCACGAGGAATGTGCTCTGGCGTTCGGTGTGCTCGGCGTGGACGAGGTCCAGGCCGGGGGGCAGGGTGTCGGGGTCGCGGCGCGAGCAGACGATCCGATGGTGGTCGCCAGTGAGCTCCTCGACCTCTCCGGCCAGGCGCACGCGACCCGCCGCCAGCACGATCACGTAGTCGCACACCCGTTCCAGGTCGGAGATGAGGTGGGAGGAGAGAATCACGCTGGTGCCCTGTTCGGCGACTCCTTCCATGAGGTGCCGCAGGAAGTCGCGCCGGGCCAGCGGGTCCAGGCTCGCCACTGGCTCGTCCAGAATCAGCAGGTCCGGTCGTTTACCGGTGGCGACCGTCAGCGCGAGCTGGGCGCGTTGGCCGCCCGAGAGCCTGCCGGCCTTCTGCGCGGGATCCAGTCCCAGGCTCTCGATGCGCTGGGCGGCGAAGGCCTGGTCCCAGCGGGGGTTGAGGCGTGCACCGAGCTTGAGGTGGTCGGCGACCGACAGGCCGGGGTAGACCGGGGTGTCCTGGGCGACGAAGCCGACCCGGGCCACCTGCTCGGGGCCCGCCCCGGGGCGGGACCCGAGCACGGTGACGCTTCCGGTGGTGGGGGTGAGCATGCCGCAGGCCAGTTTCAGCAGGGTGGACTTACCCGCGCCGTTCGGGCCGACGAGGCCGACCACGTGCCCGGAGGGGATGTCCAAGGTGCATTCGGACAGTGCCTGGCGCTGTCCGTAGCGCTTGCCCAGCGCGTGGGCTTCGACGATCGCGGTCATCTGTCCTCTTCGGCGGTGTTGCGGAAGGTGTTGTGGAACAGGGCCTGGATCCCCGCGTCGGTCAGGCCCGCTGCACGGGCCCGGGCCAGCCAGGCCACCAGGTCCTGGCGCAGCGGTTCCTGTTCGGCGAGCGAGGCCTGGCTCAGGGAACGGGTGATGAAGGTGCCGACACCGGGTTTTGGCGCCGCCAGGCCCTCGTGCTCGAGCTCCCGGTAGGCCTTGAGGACGGTGTTCGGGTTGATCGCGACCTTGGCCACGACCTGTTTGACCGTGGGCAGCTGGTCGCCCTCGGTCAACAGGCCCAACAGCAGCGCCTGCCGTACCTGCTGAACGATCTGCAGGTACGGGGCGACGCCGGAGTGGGCGTCCAGCCGGAAGTCGATCACCAGTCCTCTATTCATCTAGGGTCCTAGTACAATAGATGCACTGCATGGCATCGCGTCAAGGCCGCCGCCCCTAGCTGTCTGGCACGCCTCCCGGCTTCAACCACGGCAATGGGCTCCCCAACTGCAGTCCTTGCGTAGACGGCGTGCCCAGCGCGGCTTGAGACAGGGCGGAGCGGTGAGACACCCGAACTGTCCCTAACCGGGGCAGGCGGCGGGGAGGAGGACGTGGGTGTGTCGGCAGGTGCGGCAACGGGCTCGCTGCGGGCGGACCTGGCGGGTGCTGCCGTCGGCCTGGCGGACGGGGCACTGACGCGCGCTGCCCCAGGGCCGCAGCGGGCTGTGGCAGGTAGGGCATGGCAGCTGGCCGTGCGTCAGGTCGTGGCTGGCCTGTCCGTCGTCCAGGACCGCGATCATGGTGTGTCCTTGGCTCCATCGGACAGGACCGTCGCAGCCCACCTGTACGCGAAACCCAGACGAACCGAGCGCACTCCGGTCCCCGAACCCGAGATCGGAATCAATGTGTACTAAATGTGTACTGGGCGGCAGAACCCAGGGCTCTCGAAGCCAACTCGCCCTGAACGAAAGGCCGTTGCACTAGCCGACATGGATGACATGCGGTCTGCGGGTGCGCAGGTCACAGCCTTGCCGTGCGCACTGTCTACAAGCCGGTGACCTGCGAACTTGCGACTGCCCACTTCGGCGATGCCCGCAACCTACGGATTTCTGCGGCGTAGGTCCCATCACGGGGGCAAGCCTCTGACCTGCATGTTTATGCAATCGCTAGCTGACAGATGGTCGGCAGTGGGCGCCGGAGGCCCGACGCGAGCGTCCCGTATGTCCGATTTGAATCGGACATACGGGGCCAAATTGAGCCACCTTCGGGATTCGAACCCGAGACCTACGCATTACGAGACCATGAGCGATCGTGTTGCGTGGTGACTCGTCGTGCTTTGTAGTGACGTTTTGCCTGATCAGAGGACGCGCGACAGGTTGACCCGTGCCACCCCGTGATGCACGGTCCAAAGGCGTCTGCCCACCGGCTGTCCACCGGAGGGGCCGCCTCGGGAGTTCCGCAAGATCACAGGGGGCTCAGGGCGGAGCTCCCGATGAGGGCAGACGGCCGCGTGAGGTTGCTTGTTCGACCTCCACAGCGTCCTCGTGTCGACGGGCGCTTCTCATGTCAGCGCGCGTAGCCGAGGGTGCCCGTCCGATCTACCTGCAAGATCTCCTAATCCGGGGCCTGCCTGCATCGGCGAGGTGTGCAGCCAGTCGGACAGCACGCCTCACCGAGCAACTTCTAGTGCAGACTCAGCTCAGGAGCACTTGCCGAACGACGAGCAGGCCTTGTGGTTGCCTTCCTTGCAGTGAGCGCACTTGTTGCCCGCACCGCGGTCCTTCTCACATGCACATGCCATGATATTGCCCTTCAGGTCGACTCTCGCCCGGCGTTGCTGCCAGAACCTGGTACTTCAGAGGGAACCGCGCGCAGGCTGTTCCTGTACGCGGAACTTGGAAATCCCAGTCAAGTGAGCTCCACACCCTCCCCAGAGGGGACGCCTTCGATTCGGTGCGGTCAGTGATCGTGCCTGAGACGGTAGTCGTGGACCAGGGCCTGGTCTTCGTCTCCGCTGGCTTCCGCGGGGCCTGCGGCACGCCGGGTTCTCAGCTCAATGTGGCGGCCCTCTCCTGGCAGTTCGGCAGCCCTTGGCTGAGCCAGCCCCGGTCGGCCAGGACCTGCAGGATGCGTTGGGAGTCCACCGACAGCTCCGGCCAGGCCAGCCCCGCGCGCCACACCGGTACCTTCGACTTCGGCTTCGCCGCTGCCGTCGGCTTTTCAGGACGCACCGGCTGCGGGATCTGGATCCCGCACGCTATTGGTGGCATCCGGGACGATGACCCTATCGCCACCCAGGGTCAGTATCCCGCCGACCCACGATCGGGCAATGTCCACTCCTGTCAGGCCTGCTCGGCCATAACCAAGCTCGGCGTGGACGCGGTCGCCTCCTCGCAGCTCGTCCACGCGACGGTGAGCGGTGAGCTCCCGATGTTCCAACAGCCTGACAACTGACGGCATCCGCGATCTCCCCGGGGAACGACAACATGTCAGGTCGCGACCTGTTCCAAGCGCAACCAGATCATCAAGGAACGGGGCACTTGCCGCACCTGCAGGGGCGGCGCGGTGGCAAGCCCCGCGCTGGTAGACACAGCCACCCTGAAGAGCCTGCCAGTGCCCGTCAGTCGCGGAAGACCCAGTGGTTGGGACCGGCGTCTCCTGGACGCAGGCCCATGCGAGCCGACGGGTGGCGGGCACCGTGGAGCAGGTCGTGGATGTCCGCGAGGACGGGGCGGGCCTGCGCGAAGTAGCCGTGGCCCAGCATGGTCAGGTCCACGGTGTCGGTCTCGATGGTGTGGATGCCGTCCATCAGGGTGAGCGGAGGTGCGAATCCGGCGCGTGGGGAGCCGTGCAGGATGCCGGAGCTGCGCAGTGCCTTGTCCTTGGACGACACGTAGAGGGTGGTGCCGTCGGCCACCGGGCGGTAGGCGACGGCCTCGGCGCCAAAGAACTGGGCACCCACGTCCGGGGCGGCGAGGATGACCTGGCCCAGGGCGATCCCCTCAGTGGCAGAGGTGTGTTCGACCACGCGCATCGCCACCCGCAGCATCGCCCTGTTGCCCATGCTGTGGGCGAGCACATGCACTTTTCTGGCCCCCGAAAGGACACACAGGTCCCGCAGGAAGCGGCACAGATGCCGCTCCGCGTGTTGCACGGTGTCCTCATCGACCAGATAGCCGCCGGTGCGGCCCAGCGAGGGCCAGCTGAAGAAGGCGGTCACACCCGGCACCTTGAGGTCCGCGTGCAACTGGGCCGCACGGAGCGCCGCTTCGGTGAAGAGGGTGCGGTAGCCGTGCAGATAGAGGAGGATGCACCCCTCTCCCGGCTCCGCGGCCGCGTGCAGTGCGTCCCGTAGCGCCTGCCAGTACGCCTCCCCGGCCATCGCCCGGTGCTCAAGGAGCCGCAGCCTGTCCTGGCCAAGGGACCGCGAGCGCCGCTGCCGGAGGCGGCCGAGCTGCATGGCCTTGGGGACAGAGACGACGCAGCAGCCTGTGTGCAGGCTGTCGTCAGGAGTCGTTCCGTAGGGCTCGGCCTCTTGGGTGTCCGGGTCCTGCGGCCGCCTGTTGGTGCCGTACCAGACGGTCACCCGGGGTTCGTCCGTCCAATTGCCCGAGGCCCGGTAGTTCTCGTTCGACAACTCCCGGCCTCCGGTCCGCGAAGGCTGGAGGGGCTCGGGGAATTCGGCCATCCCCGTCTCCGCAAAGGCCTGGTCGAAAGCCTCCGCCTCCGGGGATCCCGCAGCGATCCGCGCGTACCAGGCCAGCAGGAACGCGGTAGCGTTCGCGCGGCCCATTCGCTCGCAGACGTCGACGAGCTCGCCGTCGCCGCCATCGGGCGGGTCGGTTCGCTCGCCGGCCGGCAGCACGGTTGCGGCGCATCCGTCGAGCACGACGCGCAGCGGACTGCAACTGTGAAGAGCGTCGCGCCATGCGGCCCTTGTGCCGGGCAGGGGCACCGTGTCGTCCGGCGGACCGACCAGGTGCAGTACGTCGGCGCCGACAACCTGGGAAGCGAGGTCGTGGAGCCCCTCGCCGCCGTCCAGGCGCACCCGCAGACCGGGCACCGAACGGAGAGCTCGGAGCAGGACTGCAGCTTCATGGGCCGCTTCCCGACCCGGTAGCGCCCGCACCACCACGTGGAGGGGCGCGATCCTGCTGTCGTCGTCACGCTGTACCGGATCGCCAGCCATCCGTGTCTCTCCTCTTCGTCGTTCTTCGTCTCGCGTATCCCGCACCGTCAGGCTCCACTGTGCAGGTACGGCGCCCACATCAACGGCTGGTCGGGATGGTGTGCACGAGCCGCGCGGACGGCTGCGCAGAGCGCGACGGCGGGCTGCTCGCGCCAGCCGGAGTATGCCAGCCGTTGATAGAACGTCTGCGCGACCTCTTCGGCGGCGCTGTCCGCAGTGGGCCAGATGGTGGCCACGACGTGCGGATAGCCGGCGATGTGGAATGCCGAGGCGATGTGGAGTGATTCGTCGGGCAGTGTCGGCCCGGGCCGGGCGGTGTCGCAGGCCGACAGATAGGCAAGCCAGGCGTGCGGTGGTCTCAATCGGGAGATCCTGGTGAGCCCCAGGTCCTCGTCGCCGAGTTCTACATAGCCCAGCGAAGGATTCACCGGGTTGTGCACGGCGTGGCTGATGAGGTGGACGCTCGACGCGCCGGCCAATGCGGCCAGGACACCCTCCTCACCTGCTGCGGTGCCGTCCACCAGGTGGACGTCCGGCACCAGGGTCAGTACCGCGCTGCTCTCGCCGGACGCCACATCCAAATCGGCGGCACCGCTGAGCAGCAGCATCCGCCCGTCGGGAGGTGGCTGCGCTTCCTTCGCCCGGCGGCGCGCAGCCAGCAGCGAACGGACCGTTGAGGTGTACGAACTCACGCACCGGTCCAGCACATTCGCGCCGGGACCGTTGCCGGCGGCGTGCACCGGCAGCGACGACAGCAGGCCGGTGGGCACCCACCACACACGGAGGGGCGCTGCGAACGGCCGGTCAGCTGACAAGTCGGCCAAGGCGTCGAGCACGGGGCCCGCCACCGTGTCCCACAGCCAGCCGACTGTGTTCGAGAAGGCCGCGTCGAAGGCACGTTCGGCAGTGCGGCGGGCGGGTCCCTCAGTCTCCATGATGCGTTGCAGCGACACGTCCATGTCCTCGGCGTACCGGGCGACATGCTCCTGACTGAGAGCGGGCAGCGGCAGCGCGGTGACGGCGCCGTCGGCGATCAGCAGGGCGGCGCAGCCGTAGCGGGAGACGTTGACCAGGACGACCGGCCCCTCGGCTGCGGCCGTCAGCAGTTCATCCTGGGTCGGAGGCAGCAGGAACCGCTCCAGGCCCGGCACCGCCCTGATCTCCGCCAGCAGTTCCTCCCATCTGGTGCCCAATTGGTGAGTCGTGTCGCGCGCCTGCCGGTCGACCGGGTCACCGGGCCCTGGTGGGCGGTCCAGGGCGCCGCGCAGCGCTGTGAAGCGTCGGGCGAGGGGCTTGGCGAGTCGTTCCAGGACGGAGGGGGCGGTCGACGGGTCGGCCATCTGGTCGACCAGGATGCCGCGCCCCCACTCCAGCAGGCTCAGGGCCTGTGTCGGGTCGCCAACCGCGAGCGCGCACGCCGCGGCCTCGGACGCCAGGCCGAGGAAGGAGACCAGGTGCCGTTCGCGATCGCGGTGGTCCAGGTGGCGCGGCGCAAGGCGCGGCAACAGGCCCACCGCAGCGGCGAAGAGCTTCAACGCCCAGGTCTCGTCGCTGTCCTCCATCGCCAGGCGCGCCGCGGCCCAAGCGGCCTCGATGCGCAGGGACACGGGTGCTTTGGCATGGTCGGAGGCTTCCGCCAGGACGAGGCGGGCCTCCGCGCGGTCCGCAGCCGCACGGGGAAGGCCGGGGAGTGCGAAGGCGCGCTCCCTGAGAGCGTCGCCGAGGTTGAAGCGGTACAGCGCATTGTCCGCGTGTCCTGCGGGCGACTCGGCGATGGCCTGCCGGAAGAGCTCCACGGCCCGGTCGAACGGCTCGGGCGTCGCGCGCTCGACTGCCCACGTCTGGAGCAGCGTTCCGAGATTCGAGAGCATACGCGGGCGTTCGACGTGGTGGACCGGAGTACGTGCTGCGGCCTCCTCGGCCACCTCCAGGGCCTCGTCGAGGTCGGCTGGTTCCCCCGAGTGCCGGTGGCGGGCGAGCAGGGCATTGGACAGGTTGGACAGATACCGGATGGTCTCCGCGTGGTCCGGCGGCGAACTGCGCGTGACCTCGCGCAGGATCCCGACGGCCTCGTCGAGCCTGCCGCGTTCACCGCGTGCTCCGCTGGTCCACAGGGCCAAGCCGAGGTTGGTCGCGTAGCGCGCGTGGTCGTGGCTGTCCTCCGAGGTCAGCGTGAGGGCCTGCCTGCTGAGTCCGATGGCTTCGTCCAGGCTTTCCAGGTCGCCGGAGATCTCGTGCCTGGTCCACAACGCCAGGGCGAGGTTGGAGGCGTAACCGGGCCGTCGGGAGTCGGTCTCGTCCGAGGCCGCTAGCGCAGCCCGGGACTCGGCGATCGCGCTCTCCAAAGCCGCGGGATCCCCCCAGCACTCGTACGAAAGGCGCAGCGCGATGCCGAGGTTGGAGCGGTATATCGCTGCCTTGGGATGCTCGGACCCAGCGAGCGCGACGGCTCCGGCGCCCGCCTCGATCGCCCGCGCCAGCAGTTCGGGGTCCCCGCCGGCCTCGTAGCGCATCCGCAGGCCCAGGCCGAGGTGGGTCAGGAAGGCGGCCCTGCTCGGGTGGTCCGCCGCCGACCTCTCCAGCGCCTCCTGGGAGCATCGAACGGCCAGGTCGAGGAGGGAGGTGTCCGAAGTCTCCTCGTACAAGTCCTGGTAGAGGGCACTGAGGTTGGACAACTGCTGTGGACTCTCCGGGTCGTCGGATGCAAGCGAGTCCACCACGTTGGTGAGCACGGCGGCGGCCTCCCGCAACACGTCGATGTCACCCGTGAGTTCAGCCAGATCCTGCAGGGCCAGCGCGAGGTTGCCAGCGATCGCCTGGCTGTCGGGGTGCGCGGTCCTCGCATCGGCGAGCACGCCGCGCAGGACGGTGACCGATCGCCGCAGGTGCGACGCCTCCCCGGTGAGGCCGTGCAGGTCCCGCAGCGCCAGACCGAGATTGGCGGCGCACCGCACATACAGTGGGTCGGTCCGCGCGGCCCGGCTGGCGCCGTCGTCCAGCACGGCGACCACGCCTTCGAGGTCGCGCACCTGAGACGAACGGTCGAAACGCGACCAGAGCGTCACCGCCAGTGCGTTGGCCGCCGCTGTCACGGCAGGCGTTCCGGGTGCCGCGGCGGCGAGCACAGAACGTGCCAGTTCTTCGGACTCCGCAAGCAAGGCCCCGTCGTCCTCCTCATCGGAGAGCTGGCGCAGCGCCGTAACCAGGACGAGCCCGGTGTCGCTCCATCCCTCGCCGATCGGGGTCAGCTCGCCGGCTGTCGCTCGGCGCAGCACGGCAACCCCCTCGGCGAGCGCTGCGACGTCCCCGTCCTTCTCGTAGCAGAGGTGCAATGCCTCCCCCAAGCGTCGCTGCGCGAGCCTGCGGCCCGCGCCCTCGGGCACCAGGGAGAGCAGTTGCCGCCCATGGGCGACTGCTTGCTCCAGGTGTTCCGGCTCTCCGGTCGCCCGGAACGCGCCGGTCAGGGCGGCGACGAACTCGCAGTGGGCCTCCAGGCCGGACCGCTCCGCGGGCCCCACCCGCAGGCAGACCCTGCGTAGCAGATTCACTGCCTCCGTGACGGCCTCGATCCCGTCGGCCTCGCCGTGGCGCGCCGACCAACCGCGAGCCGCCGCTAGGGCTTCCTCGACTTCGCTCATCTCCCCCTCTTTCAAAAGGCTTTGGGACCAGACCATTCGATCCGGCCCTGGTGGCCGTCGAACGAGTCGTGCGGCGTTTGGATGCCGGTGGTGTGGCAGGGCTCCGGGTGACTGCGGCGGCCACCGCTGGCAGTCCCCTCGTCGTCGTCCTCCAGCCGACGGAGTGGGATGATCCGTGCGCTGCGGCTGTCGTGCGGACCCCCAGTAGGAGGGATGCCGGCCGGTGAACAGTCAGAAGACCGGGACTGCCTCCCGGACCGCCCGATAGCGGTGCCGAAATCCATGGCGCTCCCTTTTCCCTTGCCTGAATTCGCTGGATGCCAGGCGGACCTGGCGATCGAGGGGCGAGAGCGCGCTCACGTGCGGGACGGCGAGCCCCGGTGGGCGGTGGACCAGGGCGGCTCGCCTCGGAAGGAGGCAGTCCAGCGTCTTACCGGGTGGGGGTGTGCTTGACCCGCCGCGGCGAGGTACCCGGCGGTGATGCGGTTCCTCGCGGTCGTACGACTCGCTGACATAGGCAGTGTCCTCGATACGTTCGACCCATGGCCACGGCTGGACGTCGTCGATCGCTGCCATCGGCAGCCCGTGAGAGCTGTTCGCCGCCAGCGTCTCCCATAGCCGGAAGAGCGTAGGCCGGGGTTCCAGCGTCAGCCGCCGCTGTACCGGGCGAACACGGCGCGTTGCTCGTCTCTCCAGGTCCACTCGCCCGACCGGGAGAAGGGCAGGCTTCGGGCGAGAACCGAGAATTGCTCCGAGGGTTCCTTGCTGGCCTTGTTGACCACGATGGCCGAGAGCATCGGGGCACAGCCGTCCTCGTTCTCGTGGTGGCAGACGTCCCGCAGCAGGTAAGTCATGATCCCCCGATGGGGAGGAACCCGGTCGAAGTCCCGTTCGGCGAGCTTCGCGCTCAACTCTCCGTAGGTTATCGATCGACCCGTACCGGCCCGCTCCCGAAGTATCTCGACAGCAGTGACCAGGACGGAGGGGTATTCCGGGTCGTTGAGCTTCATACGATTCTCCTGACGGGTCATCGGCTAGAAAGCGTAGCGCGCACCGTCGGCGCACGTCCTGATCTTTCGGGTGTCCGGCCGGTCATCCTGCTGCTCGGCTTCAGCAGCCTTGTGCGACCGTCTTGGGGGTCGATAGCCTTGCTGCCTTGCTCGACGCTTAATGCGAAGGGACTCGGGGTGGGGTTTTTCGGCTGGCGGAGCGGTAGTGCGAGGGCTGGGCAGGGCAAGTCGCCGATGGGGCCACGGGGACAGGTGGACTTGTCGCTGCCCGACGGGGAATGGTTCGCCGCCTCACAATACGTCTACAGCGAGACCTGGCGGGGGTACGCGGGCTCGCCTGAGACGTTCGCTGACGCGGGTCGTGATCACCTCGGCAATCAGAACTTCGCCGTCGCGATGCTGTTCTTCGGCAAGTCGATCGACCTGCTGCACACGCTGTATACAGACGGGGGCGGGGGTACGAGGACGCGCCAACCATCGGCCGTGGACCTCGCTATCACGTCGGGCTTCACCGAGAGCTTGGCAGTCGCTCTCGAGACGCATCCGACTGCACCGGTGGCGGAGCCGGTCCGCGAAGCCACCCACCGCCTCCGAACGATCAGTTCTGCCTGCCGGCGTGCCGGCGTCTCTGCCGATCTGTACCTGAATGCGCTGGGGGACATCGCCACCGCCAGCCCGTCCGTGAACGTTGACGACATTCTCTGGTGAGCTTCCCGTGTCGTCCTTGGGTGAGCGGGGGTTCCTCGCTCGCCGCGGCACGGGGTGCCGCCCCCTTTCGCAGACGTGGCCGGGCTGGTGACGGCTTTGGCTCGGGAACCACAGACTCGGGCTGACTTGCGGTTCAGCGACATATCCGTTCTGTCTGGTGACCCAAGGGTGAGATCCGCTTGGGCCACCCAACACTGCTCATTGCGCCGTCCTGGCCCGCGCTAGGCCCTCGGCACGCTGACAAGACTCCGAAAGGTTGGTCGACTGGTGACTGGGCCCAACGCCAAGGCATACGAACAGAGCCAACTGAACTGGGCAAAACTGCGCCAGTACGCGGTGCGCGTCGCGCGCGAGACCCATGCACCCCGCGGGACGACCAATTTCGTCGTCCAGGAGACCAGGACCCGCGAGGTCCAGACCGGGCTTTTCGGGCTGTCCAGGAAGCAGGAGTCCTTCACAGTCGACGTGACGAAGGAGCGCCAGAACGAGTATTGGGAACTCGCCCAGCGATTCTGGCGGAAGGGCGAGAAGGGCCGCGGCTCCCAGGCGGACGAAACGACGTCGAGCACCATCAGATACTGTCTGGGCACCGGCGGTGCATTATTCGTCCTCATCGAAAGCGCAACGGATGTGTACCTGAAGCGGGGTGGCTTCTTCACGACCCATGACTCCTCACAGCACCCCATGACCGAATCAGACGTGCTGCTGTTCGACTTCGCGTCGAAGTACTACACCTCGCCGGGACGAGTCTCCATCGAGACCAACCGTGATCCCGACCTGTCGAAGCTGAAGTACCGAGCTAAAGGGATTGGCCTCTCGCTCGCCTTGAAGCAGTTGCTCGAATCCCGCTGAACCATCCGCCTGCCGCGAATCCTTCACCCGGTTCCCGTGGGGTCACACCTTCAGAGGTCCAGAAGCCGGTTTCCGATCTCACGGCCTATCGGCGCCGCCAAGTGGACTCCCAATCCAGCCGCACAGTCCTGCGGGATCAACTTCCACAGAGTAGACGTGCCTGTCCCGGTTCAGCGATTGGACCGAAGACTTGGAACAGTGTGCCGTCATGGCCACCCTCGGCGACAATCGTCCGCAGCCCCCTGCTCACGTCCGGTTGGGCCAACACCGCCAGCGCCAGCGGTGCCCAACCCGACCCTGCCACCATCCTCCGACTCCACGGCATTACATGATCAAATCGGACATCCGTGTTCCTGAGGCTTGTCCGACACAGTGGTCGGCACAACGATCGAAACTGAGTTCCAATTCGAGTTTCAGCGGCACGAGATTCTGGATTCTACGGCGCACCACCATCTAGTGGTGCCACCCTGTAATGGAGCCAAGCACACCACGATCGATTGGCGCCTCTCGGAAAACGGACGCGGTTGCTCGCGCGGCCATCGCTGAGCAGGATCCCAGATCAACGTGATCAAGGCTGCCTGCCGGTATATGAGGAGGGGTAGTGGGACTTCTTGACCACCGCAAGAGCTGGCGGTTCACGCTGGCGGCGCCACCGGATCGGTGTCTTCGCGGATTCACATCCGTCTTCGACGGCACGCGCAGGGGCGGGCCCATCTTCACCAGAGCGAAGTGGGCGTTGAAGCAAACGCCGAGCGGCGCCGTCGCGGCCTACCAGGGTCGCAGTGGGGTGGTGGGCTTTCTGACGATGATGACGGAGAAGGGAAGTCATGAGCAGGCGGGAGCCGTCGGCTCGCAGGTCACCTTTGAGATGGACGCCGACGCGAACGGCACGACGGTATGCAACATGTGGCTGAACCTCTCCTCCACGACCCTCGGGTTCACCAATGACGCTCGCTTCATTCGTCCTTACATGCGACGCGTCCAGCTGAGTCTGAAGGAGATCGACCCACAACTCATTGTCCAGAGGGGCTGACCGCCGCGGACAGCGTTCGTTGCTAGGCCTCCACCGTTGCGAGGGTCCGGGCACGTTGGGCCAGGGCCTTGTCGGGCAGCCGGAGCGGTCCCGGTAGGGCAGTGGCCATATCGAGGCCGTCCAGCAGCGCGAGCCGGTGCAGCGGCCACTTGACCGTCATAAGCGTGCGGTGGTCACCGGGGCGATCGCGCAGGTGCCGTTCGACCGCGCGCAGGCCGCCGAGGTAGACGTGGTCCTTGAGGAAGCCGCCTGGAGCGCCGGTGTCGGGGAGGCCGCGCTTTACGCGCACGGTGATGTCGAAGGCGGAACGCACGTCGGTGTGCGGCACGAGGGCCCGGACCACGTCGGTGAAGCCGCTGCGGAGCGCGGCGTGCACGGCGACCACCCGCAGTGCGAAGCGCCGGTCGGGCGGGAACGCTGCCGCGAAATGCTGTTCGTGCCAGGCCCCGAGCCCTTCCTCGGTGCCGGTGTTCCCGCTCAGCCGCAGGCCCAGAACGAGCGGCCCTCGTTCGGCGTTGGCCCAACGGAACACATGTGTACCGATTTCATGCACGGTGAGGCGTACGAGCTGCTGCACGGTGAAGTGCGCGTCGGCGCGGATGCTGATCAGCCGCCTGCTTCCGTTCACGCTCATCAGGGCTGCGCTGCCGTCGACGAGTCGGGTGCTCCAGCCGTCCAGTCCCTCCGCCGCCAGGACCGCGGTCATTACGGCGGAGGCCCGAGCAGCATCCAGGCTGCGGCGCAGTTCATCGGGCACAACGGGCGCAGGCGCGGCGAGCAGCGCCAGCGCATCACCGAGCAGTGCGGCGTCGGGTGTCCCGTACTCGGCCGCGCTGATGCGGGTGATGTGCTCGGCGTCATGTCGGATGTGGGCGAGGTGGGCCTCCAGCGAACGCTCCGCCTCATCGGCCACCAGCCGGTGCCAGGGGCCGCCGGCGGTGGCTGCCTCGCAACGGATCGCCTCCAGTTCGTCGTTGGCCTTCTCCGGCTCGGCGTAGCGGAACTGCGGATCGAACGGTTCCCCCTCCTCCCATGCCTGGAGAAACCGCTCCCGGTGGATGGCAACGTCGAGCGGCGCGATCAACCGGTTCGACCGCAGCGCCGCCCGGGCGGCGAGCAGCCGACCGACCAAACCGTCCACCGCGCGCAGCTCGGACAGGACGGCGTCGGACGGGAGCGGGCTCATGACGGGTTCCCGGCACGGACTCCGCTGCCGGTGAGACGGCCCAGCCGTTCGCTCATCTGGGCGAAGTCCAGTACCCGGTACCTCAGGCTGGGCTCGTCGCCACGGACGAAAGGCTCGCAGGCGTCGAGGAACTCCGCGGCTCTGGCTGTCCACTGCGAGCGCTCGGCCGAACTGGCCGCCCCGGCTGCCTCGGCGGAGGTGAGATAGCAGTCGGCCAGGCAGAGCGTCATGATGTAGCCCGAGGATGAGGTGCCGGCATTCGCCCGCAGTTCGGCAACATCGTCCCCTCCGGCCAGGAGTTCCTCGGCGAGCGCGCGGGCCGTGCGCAGATGCTCGGCCTTGGCGTCGGGGTCCTCGATATCCCGGGCCAGGCGTGTGTAGCCGCGCACGCTGACTTGCAGGCTGACGCGCAGGATTCCGAATCGTCCGTTGGCTCGGTATGACTCCCGTCGGCTCGGCAGCACCTCGTCGCGGAGCAGGGCGAGCCCCCGCTCGCGCATCTCCAGGGTTGATGCAGCCTGCACCAGGAAGCCGGCGTAGTTGTGCAGTCGACCCTGGTATCCGCTGGTCCCGGCAGCGAAGAAGCTTTCCAGGACCGGGAGGTAGGCCTTCCATAGGTCCTCCAGGATCCGGGTGAGTTCCGCCGCGCTTGGCAGTTCGGGGACCGGGGCTGCATGCTGGCGTGCGCGGACCTGGTTGAGGCCGACCAGGAGATTGTCCACACGGTTGCAGATGTAGCCGCTGGAGAACTCCCCATGGGCGGCAGCACGCAGTAGTTCGGCGGCGAGAGGAACCGCCTCTTGGATACGTGCGGCCCGCAGCGAGGCGGTCTGCGGGCTCGTGGGGTCCTCGCCCTGCCCCGCAGGGTGGTCGATGAGTTCGGCGAGGGCGTACAGCCGCTCCAGAGGGGACTCTGTGGAGCGGCTGCTGAATGTCTCTTCGACGGCATCCGCGTAGCGCAGCATGAGCAGCGCACGCCGGTGCCGCGCGGGTTCCCCGCTATTTCCCATGGTCGCCATCATCGAGCTGAGCAGTCCCCGGTGGACGGTGAGTGCGGCGCGCTGGGCCAGCGGGGTTCCGCCCGCTGACACAGGGCTGCTTGCGGTGATCGCATCCAGCCTCACTCGAGAGAGTTCCACAGGGTCGGACTGGTCGCCGGGGTCCAGGACGTGGGGGCTGACTCCCTGGATGAACCGTTTGATCCTGCTGATCGTCATCAGGAAGAGGTCGGCCCGGCGCCCGTCCGGGCCGTCGAGGATGCGCAGGGCGGCATCGTCGGCCCCGGCGGACGCGTCGAGCAGGGTGCCCTTGGCGAAGGTCGAGACCAGTCGGCAGAGGCGGTCGTGCGCATTTCCGACCATGGCCTGCTCCGTGCTCGGGTCCGCTCCGGGCTCGTTCGACTCCGCCGGGGTCAGCCGTCGGCACAGGGTGTCGCTGAGGCGCACCACAAGGTCGAGCGACAGCGGTGAGTTGGCGGGGCTGTGGCTGGTGTCCTCCCGGCCGAACTCGTGCAGGGCCAGGGCGGTCACGCCTGCGACCCTGAACGGCGCCCCGACCGCGCTCAGCGCCCGCTGCACTCCTTCTGCCTGCATGGCGGAGAGGATCAGCAGCGGTTCGGAACGGAACACCTCCAGCAGGCACGAGGCATAGGTGCCGATGAGCAGGATCGGATCGTCGACCGGTACCTCTGCCAGGGCGTTGCACAGGGCATCGGTGACCGGTTCGAGCAGGACGTTCGCGGCGGTCAGGACGAACGCGGCCTTGGTGTCAGGCCCGAAGCGGGCAGCTGTGGCGTTGGCGATGGGCGAGGAGCCCTTCAGCTCGTCGTCGGACACTCCCCGGTCCGCGTAGCCGCCGGGTTCTGAATCCTTCGCGGGACGCGGCGCGCCGCGCATCACCTCGGCGAGCGTGAGACGGGAGTAGTCGCAGCACCAGGACTGCCAGCCTCCCGGGGCTTCTGGCCAGGGAACGCCGAAGAGGGGGCCGACCTTTCTGGCGAGCCTGGCCGGGGTCTGCTTGGCACGGCTCTCCGGGATGGGCGGAATCTGGGCATTCATGATCACTGGACTGACCTCCTGAGTACAGGATAGTCCCACTCAGGCGTAGCACAACCCCCCAAGAGCGCTTGCCACCTGTGCGTCAGATTCTCTGTTGATAGAGAAAACTACTCCAAAGCACTTGACGTCTCATGGGACGCCTCCCATCTTGGATACATATCCATCACCGGGAGGGAACCATGGCTCGGAAGTCCTCAGGACCCGACAAGCCCGCCGTCCGCAAGGCCCACCACGGCCGCTACGGCGCTGTCGCACGCGTCTCGGACCACTTCAACGGCGGCCGCGACGGTAAGAAGACCCTCCCGGACATCGAGCTGGACGGGTCGGTGTCCACTCCCACACTTGAGTTCCACGCCCACCGGGCGGCCTCGGCCCAGCACGTCGAGCGCATCCGGTACCTGATGGAGTGCGAGGAACTCGCCGTCTCCGTCTCCGTCCTGCGGCAGCGGCTCGCCACCGCCGGCAAGGAGCTCGACCAGCGGCAGCAGGCAGTCACCGACCTGTCCGGGCCCTTGAGCGACGAGCAGCTCGGGCAGCGCAGGGCGGGAGAGCACCGGACGGCCGAGGCCATCGTCCGCTCCCGTCGGGCCGCCGAGCGCGCCCGGCCGCTCGCGGCTGCCCGTCTCGCCCGCACCGAAGCTGCGGACCGGGTCAGCGCGTTGGAGCTGGAGCTGAGCAGCTTGGAGGCACTGCTCTCGGTCCGGCAGGAGATCGCCGCCTCGCGGGCCGCCTTCATCCACGAGAACGCGCTGCGCCGGGTGGCCTCCTACTTCCGACGCCTCGTGCGGCGCCACCCCCAGGGCCAGCGGATCAATGCCGCGCTCAAGCCCGGCGGCCCCGAGCTTCCCTCCTGGGCGAACGGGTCCGACGGAGCCCTTCCGCGCTAGCCGCCCGGGACCCCACCAGCCCGCACCATCGACAGTCCTTCGCCCCACCGACCGTCCGTACCGCCATCGCCGGCACAAAGGAGCAGAGATGCGATTTCCACCGAAGCGCAAGTCCCAGCCGCAGGCTGGACCGGCCGACCCGCCCTCCTACGTGGTGACCTCAGCGGGGGAGGACGACTCCTGGTCGATCCCGGCCCTGTACGGGATGGCCCCGGCCGCCGACCTCGGTACGGCGCGGCAGACCGTCAGGCAGCTCGTCGACGGCTTGGCCCCCGACGCCATCGACGCCGGGACGGGCGCAGTCCTGGACAACACGGTCAACGCCTGGGCCGACCAGTGGCTCGCCCGGCTGGACACCGACCACACGCTGCGCGAGAACGTGGTCGCCCACCTGGTCGGCCAGGCGGCCGAGAAGCTTGCCGCCGCCAGAGCCGCCCACCAGGACGCCCTGGCCGAACTCGGCCGCACTGAGCGGACCCTGACCGAGGTTCACACCCGCCTGACCTCGGACGTCCCCGCCCCCGGCAACAAGTCCTGACACCGCCTCCCGGGCGCCAGCCACGCGAGCGGCGGGCCCGGCAGCGACCCGCCCGCAGGAATCCCCGGCGGGCCCCCTCCGCACCAGTACTCAAGGAGCGCGACATGGCACTGCCCTCCGACGGCGTCCACGAACGCCGATCCCCCTTCGCCGACTCGGATCTGATCACCGGATCCCCCCGCATCTGGCCGTACGTGATGATCCTGGTCGTCACGGCCGGTGCCGACGTCGCCGCCTTCTACCAGGTGGTGGCGCTGATCATGCCCGTCTCCCCCTGGCTGGTCTACCTGCTCGTCGTGGGCCTCACCGGCACGGCTCTGTCGCTGGCGCACTTCGCCGGCATCGCGATGCGCACGGCCGAGGAGCGAGCCCGGCCCACGCACAGCGCCCGGCATGCCGGCGTCCTGATCGCGATCTGGATGCTGCTCGGCGCGGCGGCCTTCATCATTCGCCTCCTCGGGAGCGGTGCGGACGCCGGCTCCGGATCATCGACCGGGTTCCGGACCGGTGGATCAGCGTCTGATTCGACCGGGACGCCACACCAGGCGCTGCTGACGGCAGGGCTGTTCCTGGCGCTCTACCTCGGCACGGGAGCCATCGCCTGCCTCAGCTCCCACCGCGCGCACAACCCGGTGGCCCTCGCCCACCGCAGGGCCCGGCAGGCCCAGCAGGTAGCCGCCCAGGCTGCGCGCCACACGGGTTCAGCACTGGTCCGCGCGGAGTTGGAGCACCAGCAGCAGCTCGACGAGCGCGAGCGGGACGAGCGGCGCTGGCAGCACGCTCGTGCCGAGCGGCTCGCCTGGGCCGAAGAACTCAAGCGCTACGCCCGTGTGCTGATGGCCACCCATCTGGCCGACCCCGCGGCCACCGACGGTCTCACCGACCCCGACCTGCGCCCCTCGCAGCCCTCCGGCCGTGAGGTCATCCACCTCGTGCGGCCCGACGACGGGACCGCCGAGCCCGGCAGTGAGGACGCGGCCGGATGAGCGCGCCCGACGGGGCGCAGCAGCGACCCACCGGACCGCTCCTGCCCTGCCCCCACTGCGGTCGGCCCCTGCAGCCTTGCCCCGCCTGCGCCGACAGTGGCTCCGTGACCGTCTGTCAGACCTGCCGGTCCGGCCTGGTCTGTCCCGCATGCGGACGGCACTGGACCTCCCCCTGACCGCTTGACCCCAAGAGAGCCCACGTAGAGGAGCTACACCATGAAGACCAAGCAGGCCGCGCGGCCCCGCCGACGGATCGCCGGCACCCTGGTGGCCATCGGCCTCCTGGCGGTGACCGGCTGCGGGAGCAGCCGCCCGGCACCCGACCCCGGCCCCGGCCCCGTCGGCGGCACCGCAATCGCTGGGGTGGACTCCCCCTGCCCCAGCGGCGCGGCAGGAGCAGTGACACTCGTCCTCGGGGCCCGGGCCAACAGTCCCGCCCCGCAGTTGGACCCTGCCGTCGACGCACTCCTCGACCACGCCGCCGCGGCCGGCCGGCCGATCACCGTGATCCGATCGGACGGTAGCCCGGAGAAGGTGATCAGTGAGACCTTCAGCAGCCGAGCCGGGAACACGGTGGCCCTGAGGGGGGACCGGATCCAATTCGAGCGGAACCTCCAGACAACGATCGACGGTGTTCGGGCGAAGTCCGCCCAGGCCGACCCGTTGACGGCACTGGGGCTCGCGGGCCGCTCCACCCAGCAGGGCGGCACGGTCGTCATGATCGACTCAGGCCTGCAGACGGTCGCGCCGCTGAACTTCCGCAGCGGGGGCCTGCTCGACGCTGCCCCCGAGGACGTCACGTCCTTCCTCAGCCGCGGACGGGACCTCCCCGCACTGCAGGGGCTGAGCGTCGTGCTCATGGGGATCGGTGACACCGCAGCCCCGCAGCCCCGGTTGCCCAGCCGGGAGCACGCCAACCTGGTGGCCCTGTGGAAGGCCGTCGCACAGAAGGCCGGGGCTGCGTGCGTGGACGTGGTCAGCGACCCCGCTACCGGCCCGGCCGTCAGTGGTGTTCCCTCTGTCTCGACGGTCCCGGTACCGGCCCAGGCCTCGTACTCCGCCGTGTGCGGCACGCAGGTGCTGTACGACAGCGGCAGCGTGGGATTCCTCCCCGACAGTGCGGTCCTGCGGGACCCCGCAGCTGCCCGCAGCGTTCTCGGCCGGCTCGCCGGCTGGATCGCCGACAAGGGATTCAATGTCGCGCTGACCGGCACGACGGCCGACTGGGGAACCGAACAGGGCCGTCACCAGCTCTCGGTCGCCCGTGCCACCAGTGTCCAGAACCTCCTTTTGCGCCTCGGCGTCCCGGCCGACCGGATCACGGTCACGGGCGTGGGCAGCGACTGGCCCGGATACATCCCCGACCGGGCTCCGAACGGTGCCTTGCTGCCCGGCCCGGCGGAGCACAACCGGTCCGTCCTCCTCAACGTTCGCTGCTGAACGGCTGATGCTCCCGCAGGGCAGGACCGGATACGAGACCGGCTCGACGCAGCGGATCCCCGGCCTCTCCACGAAGCGGGCCACTCGCCTCCCAACTGGGAGGCGAGTGGCCCGGGTCGGTGCTCAGGAGCACTTGCCCCACTGGCACTTGTGTCGCGACAGCGGAATGCGGTGAGCCTCCGCCTCCTTGCACCACGCGCACTTCGGCCGACGCGCGTTTATACATGCACACGCCACGATGACTCCCCCTTCAACCGGCGGTCGCCCGAGCAAACGGGCGGTTGGCAACATTTCACAGTCGTCCTGCCTCATCGGTCCCGTCAAGCGTTAGGGAGCCGATGTGCCGGGGGTGGCTGCGCGAGCGAGCACCGCGGTCCTGATGCCCATCGGAACGGAGACGTCCGCCCATGCAAACATTTTTCAGAGCGTCTTGCGGTATGCCGCCGCTCCCCGTCCCGCAGCCGCCGAATGCCGCGAGACCCGATCCCGAGGACCCGGACGATCCGTTCCTTCCAGGTCGGCGCCCCGCCGCCCGAACCCTTTGGTCACCATGAGCTCACCACCCCGTCGGACACCTGCGTCCGCTGCAGGCAGGTGCGCAGGCTTGACGGCCGAATGTCGCGCAGCAGCGACACCCGCCCATTGTTCGCGACCTGGTCCAGCCACGCCAGGCACCGTGCGGCGCAGTCAAACTGACTGTCACTCAGCTGGTCGGGGAAGGAAGGGTCGTCGGCGTCCGGGGCCGGCGACAGAGGTGCGAGCCGCAGCCGCAGGTCGTGCTCTGGCCCCAAGGCGGCACTCCGCTCCTCCAGCACCTCCTCGACACACGCCAGCGCACGATCCATGTCCGCCTTCCACGCATCGGCCGGGCGGGCGTCGAGCGCGGTGAGCTGCCGGCGCCGGGCCCACCAGCCGAGGTGGGCGGCCGAAGGCCTGGCGTACACGACATGGGCACGGACGTCCCGCAACAGGAGACGCGTCGCCTCGTCGTAGACGTCCTGGTCGCCGAAGATGTACGGCTTGACGAGCATCACCACCGGCCACGGGTCCGCCGGGTCGGTGAGCGTGCCCGCCCGCCGGACGGCCGCGCTCCAGCCCTGTCGGCGACGGTTCGCCGGAGCCAACGCCTGCGCCCTGACCAGCCGGCCGGAGTCGAACGCGGTGGCCGAGGTCACCGGCACATAGCGCCAGCCCAGTGCTCTGGCGAGGAGCGCCGCGGTGGCGCCGATCGAGTAGTCCGCGCCGATCACCACGACCGGCAGGCCATCGGTCGAGGCCCAGGGTCGGCGCTCGTTGAAGGGCTGGCCGGTCAGAACGTGCTGGACGAGCAGATGGGTCGGCCATCGCTGGGAAA
Source organism: Streptacidiphilus carbonis (assembly GCF_000787775.1). GTDB lineage: Bacteria > Actinomycetota > Actinomycetes > Streptomycetales > Streptomycetaceae > Streptacidiphilus > Streptacidiphilus carbonis. The sequence goes on from NZ_BBPM01000044.1 coordinate 61,333, forward strand.
CGGGCTTCCACAGCGTCGTTCCCGGTTCGCCCTGCCAGCTGAAGTCACCGGCCCTGGACAGGGCTTCGGCCGTGACCACTTCCAACTCCATCCGGTAGAGCCGGTGGCCGACGGACCCGGAATCGCTCCCGTCGGCATCGCACCTGGCTCTCCGTGCCGGGCGCAATCCCACTGCCAGGGCACGGGCCGTCAACTCCGCGTCCTCCAGCGGTGTTGCGGTGCCACAGGGCGTGAACTCCGCCAGCAGCGTTGTCACCACTGGACACCGCTCACCCGCTTCAAGTGCCCGCAGCTGTACCTGGAAGCGTGTGGCGGCCTGCTGGTCACCAAGTACCGCCGCGGCTGCCAGCAGTGCGGCCCCGCCGGCGTCCTCGGACGGCAGTCCGTCCAGGCTCTCGCTCAGCTTTGCCACGGCCGCTTTCGTAGTCTCCAACTGGGTCGTCAGATCTGGTTGCCGGACCGCCGAAACCTCATGGGCGGGCAACCAGCCCATCTCCGCGTAGACCCGGGAGACCCGTACGCCGGCGAGTTCGGCCAGGGCCCGCAGTACAGACGGCTTGGGCATCGTCCTGCCACACATATAACTGCGGAGCGCCCCGACGCTGACCCCCAACTGGATGGAGAGCGCCTCGTCGGTGATGGGGCCGCGTCTCGTCTCCGCCTGTTTCCGCAGCTCGCGCAGCGTATTCGCGGCATTCTTGAGTTCGCCGTCCTTGTACGTCAACACGCCCCCCCGGCCGAACAGATCTGGTGACAAAAGCGTACAGAAATGGCGACTGACGAGATGCCTCTTCCCTCATGCTGGATAGCACTCGCGATCTCCGTATCTGGTGGAGGACAGGCGAGTTCGGGTCAAGGGGAGGGAGCGGCGCCATGGGTCTCGGCACTCTGATCGGGTTGATGCACGTCCTCGGATTCATCGTCTCGTTGTGGGTTTTCACCAGCAGGACGGGGTATTCGGGGTTCCACGGGCTGCCGTTGAGGGTCATGCTCATCAGCCCCGAGTGGTTCGTCGTCACCGTGGCGAAGGCTTTGGTCTGGGAGGCGGTCCTGATCTACTGGCTGGGGACCGGCAAGCAGCCCTCCCGCTGGGGTGTCCCGCGTGACAGCCGCAGTGGACGGATTGTCCGGGGACGGCAGTTGGCGGACGATGAGGAGATCGGGCGGTAGCCGCCGTAGTCCGAGTCTGCACCAGTCGACCAGCAGGCAGGACACTCGAAAACAGACAGTCCGCGGGGCGGGCGCCGATGGCAGGGGGAGGAACTGATGGGACTGTTCTCACGTTCGGGGGACCTTCCGCCGACACGCTACGGGTATCGGCCGCCGAAGGGCGCTGTGGGGCTCGGCTGGGTCTGCCCCTCGGACGAGTGCGGCCAGGGCGGTCCCGAACGCCCGTCCGACCGCTGGCCGCGCCGCTGCCCTGAGTGCGGCACTGAAGTCGTCACGTTCTCATTGGCGGAGCCATGGCAGCACACAGCCAAGCGGGTGGAAATCGACGCCCGGTTGAACGGGTCGCCGACATACGGCGACCCGTACCGGGCCCACGCGGAGGACCTGCTGTGGACGGCCGACGAAGCCTTCCGGGCAGGGCGCGCGGACCAGGTGCCGGACATCGCGGCGGCGATGGGCAGCCTGCTCGACGCACATCGGGCAGCGGGTGGCAGCTACGGGTTCGACCAACTCTTTCACCTGGTACGCCTTCTGGCGGCCCAAGGGGAGTGGGCGGTCGCCACCGACGCGCTGCGCCGGTGGCGACATTCCGTCCGCCATGACAATTTGGAGGACAACGAGCAGCGCACCGAAGCGCGCATGTTGGCCGCCTCCATGATCCATTGCCTTGAGGCGGTGCCTACGCCACCGCCTGCGGACCAGCAGGTCGTCTGGGAGATGCTGCGGGAGTTCATTCCTGTCATCAGCAGCGTCACCACTGCGGACATCGACCGGTCCTGGAACCGACTCCAGTTCACGATGGCCGGCCGGAAGGACCCGGAGGAAGCCTTGGGGCGCGAACTGGACCGCCTCGCCGCAGCGGACGCGGCACAGCCTCCACAGGGGCTGCCCTCGGAAACGCCGCTGCGCATGGAGATCCTGGGCCGCTACACCGCCAAGGGGCCCGATAGCAGCCTTGACGCCTCGCGGATCTCGGAGGTCTGTCTCCAGCCGTACCTGACCGTCTCCCCGGAGGAACTCGCCCCCGTGGTCCTCCCGGTGGGCGGCTGGACGGTGTACGGGGCATCCCGCTGCCTGCGGGACTGCGGCACCCAGGACGAGAACGGGCTGGCGTACGGCGCCATCTGGGACGCCGGCCTGCAGTTTTACCGCACCACCGGCGTCGGAACCCAGCACCTCTCGTTCCACGACCACCAGCGCTGGATCGCGCGGCACGGGTCCGGCTCCTGGTGAAGGAGGTTCATAGGCCCTGGATGACATGAATCTTGAAGGTGATGTGGCAGCGGCAGCAGCCGTTCATTCGGCAGGGTGCGGTCAGCCGTCCCGGGTCAGGCGGTTGCGCAGGTCCCTGGCCCGGGTCTTCCAGCCGACGTCGTGGGTCTCCTCTAGACACCGGGCCAGCAGCGTGAGCGCGTCGTCGACGAGTCCGCGGGCAACGATTTCTGCTTCGCGGGCGAGGAGTTGCTCCACCGTCCTACGGCGTAGCCCGATCTCTGTCAGCGTGAGCGAGGCCAGCGCATCGATACCCGTTGCCAGGTCGATGTCGAGCAGCGCGGGCACTATGCGCCGGGCCGTGCCCGCGTCATCGGAGGCGTTGGCGATCTGGACGCACTGGCCGAAGAACTCCGGGTCGGCCGGGCGGTCACGGTACAGATCCGCGAGCCTCTCGGCGGCCAGCCGCTGCACGCCCTGCTCGGACGCGGACAGAACGTCCAGCACGTCGTCGTTTTCCAAGCCCGGCCCGGCGGCCAGCGCCAGCAGTGCGCGCTTGCGCAGGGCCTTCTCCTCCAAGTCGTCGGTGGCGATCTCGGCCACGAGTTCGAAGTCCGCTCGCCGCAGTTGCCGGCTGACCTCCAGCATGTGCGCCACGGCCTGCCGCCGGTTCCGCGCCTGCTGCGCGCGCAGCGTCAGATAGAAGAGACTGGCCATGTGGTTGCGGAGCATCGTGCCGAACGAGCCGTAAGTGAAGGGGATAACCGTCTCCTGCCGACTGTCGGATTCCAGGTCGTTCATCACCGCGACCAACCCGCGCTCCTCGTCGCTCCTGAGGTGCTGGGGGTCCGGGACATGGCGCCGCAGCCCCAGGTAAGTGGTGTAGGTGGAGTGCAGGCAGAACAGCAGGAACGGCTTCCCGGCGGCGCGGGCCCGCTTCAGTTCCGTGCTCCAGGTGATCTCCCCGAATCGCTCAACGATGACGAAGACGCACAGGTCGGCCACGTCGACTGTCATCTCTGAGTTCATCCGCCAGTCAGAGCCCGCCGCGTTCATGTGCAGGATGTCACCGGACAGGTAGTGCAGTGGTTCACCGCCGAACCCGTTGACCACTTCTGTGAACTCGGCCCGGACGCGGTCGGTGTCCGACGCCCCACACAGCATCACCTTGAGCATCCACAAGAGCGTAGTCGCGCGAGTGCTCGCCTGGAGGCGATATGCCGGGGCCGATAGCGGGGCGATCTCGGGACCAGGACAGCAAGCGTGGGCTCGGCCAGCATCACGATGCCCACCCGGTTCCAGGCGACTGTGGTGTGGCCTCGGCGGTCGCCCGCCTGCCGGACCTGCTGGCGCTATGACACAGAGGACTTCTCTGCGAGGAGCCGCATCAGGTGTAGGACTGCTTCCCCAGTCGACTTCGCATGCGCCGGGATGACGAGGTCAGGGTTGCGTGGCGGTTCGTACGGGCTGTCGTCCCCGGTCGAGCCCGGGGCCTGGGTCCGCACCTGGGTCGGCGCCTCCACGTGCACTTCCAGGAAGTGTGCGTTGCTCCTGCCGTGCCGGTCCCGCGTCAACGGATTGACTCAACTTCCAAGGCGAATCAACGGAGTTGAACCAAATCGGATATCCACGGCTGAGCCGGAGACAGGCCGCCTTGAACAACTAGGTACTGGCCGAGGCCTTCACCGCGCTGGGCCGTTACTTCTTGACCCCTCCCTGTCCACGTCGGTGTTCCACCCAAGCGCGATCACCGTCGGCACCACAGGAGAACCTACAAAGCCCTGGATCGAGTACGGACCCCTCCAACGACAGCAGCGAACGCTCAAACCGCCCACAGCAGTCAGACCGTCCGAGCAGCAGAAGACACCTTTCTCTGCACCGCTGTCCACCGGGTGTCCACCGCAGGTGAAGTCCGAAGTTCAGCCTCATTGTTCACCGACGACAAAAGAGCAGGTCACAGCCCCGTGCAGGAGGAAGTACCTCCAGGATCAGCCCGTCCACCTGCGCATTGGAATGCGTAGGTCGACACCGCCCGATTTGCCTGAATCCTATACGCGCGAAAATGAAAAATCCCAGGTCAGGGGCTTGACCCAATACCGGTGATTTAGGGCTTTCTGCGGGTGTAGGCGGTCTTGGTGGGCTCGACCATGTTGACGATCGGAGCGCTGGGTCGCGGCGGGGTGCGGTGCTCGGCGCGCTTCAGTGCCCAGTTGGACATCTTGCGTTTGATCACGCGGGGGTTGGAGCGCAACCGCCTTGGCTCCAGCAGGCGTTCGCCGATCTCACGCAGAGTCTGGGTGAGTGCCCGGGTGAGCCGGGAGGGGGGAAAGCGCCGCCTGGTCGGTGACCTGGCGGCGGGCGACTCGCAGGGTGCGGGTGAAGGAGAGCCGGTCCGGGTCGCGGCCGGACCGCCGGGCGGCCTGGTGCATCAGGTCCCGGAGCGCGTGGTGCACCAGGAAGAACGCGTAGATCTCTTGCTCGACGCCGTCGGGGTGTTGAGAGCGCAGGACCAGGCCGGGGCCGCCCTGGTGGGTTTTGACCTCGTCCAGGACGGTCTCGATCTCCCAGCGCTGGTGGTACAGAGCGGCCAACTCGTCCGCAGGGGCGGACCGGTGGTCGGTGATCGTGGTGATCAGCCGGTAGACCGCGCCGCCCGGTTCGAGGGTGTACTCGATCACGCGGACCGGGATCGGGTCCGCGCGCCGGTCCTTGTCCCGGGCGGCGACGATCTCGGAGAGGTAGGAGCCGTCGGGAAGGGCGCGGCGCAGCGGCAGCACCAGGTTGCCCTTGACCCGCCACAGTAGGTCGGCGCCGGTCGCGGCGGCGCTTCGCCACAGGTCGAACCCGGCAAAACCGCGGTCGGCCAGCAGCAGCATGCCAGGTGCCAGCGCGTCCAGCAGCCGCCGGGCCAGTACCGTCTCGGCGACCGCGAGTGGCCCGATCTGGACGGCGAAGACCGCGTGAGTGCCGCACTCCACCAGTGCGGCGACCCTGGCCTGCGGAAACGCGCCGTGCTTGTCGCCGCGGCCGGAACCGGGCCGGCCGAAGTGCGCCGAGTTGGCGTTGGTGTCGGCGAGGTCGAACACTGTGCCGTCAACGGCGACCAGCCGCCACCGGTGGTACCAGGCCCCGACCGTCTGCCCGGTCGCCACCGGTCGGCACACGCGGCCGAACAGAACCTTCAGCGGCTCCGGACCCAGCCGCGACCGGGCCCGGCCGATCGCCGCGCTCGTCGGCACCCGCCACGACCCGGAACGCTCCAACCCGTTGGTGAGCAGGCGTGCGACCTCCTCATAGCCCTGCCCGGAAAACAGGCACATTGCCAGGACGAAGTAGACCACCACCCGAGCCGGCAGCAGCCGCCGCCGCTGCTCGGTCCGCCCGCACTCCGCAACTACCTCATCGATCAGCGAGGGCGGAAACGCCCGCGTGAGCACGCCGATCGCGATCCGATCCGAGAACCGCTCACCGGTCGGCGACTTCACCTGTCCTGGCCTTGGCACACCCACTCAACGACCCAACACAAAGTCACCGGTA
>NZ_BBPM01000043.1 GCF_000787775.1 Streptacidiphilus carbonis
ACCCGTTCCTGATATTGATCGTTGGAGCTGCGGGAACCTGGTTCGCCCTGGTCAGGTGGTGGTGGTAGCCATGCCGTCGAAAGCCCCGCCCTAGCTCTGTCCCGGGGCCGTGCGAGGATGGCCAAGGATGCACAACGACGACAACCACCGACCGCTCCCCCGCAGGTCAGGGGAATGATCGGCAAACCGGCCGCAGGTCAGAGAACCGATGCATCACTTCCTCGACTTCTGAGTCGGGGCGTCGCGGGAACCGCTGCAGTCCGGGGTGTGTCTCTCATCAGGCAGGGTCGGAGGAGGAGCGCACGCGCGATGCGATGGTCAAAGCGGTCCGTTCCGCAATCTGCTGCGGGAGCATGGCTGCTGGCGATGCTATCGCTTGACCTGCAAGAGGCTGCTGATCACCAGATGCGTCTTCGCGATTCGCCGTTAGCGGATCTTGCGGTAGTGCGCCTGGTCTTCGAGTCGTTGGTGATGCGTGCCTTCAACGATGCTCCACCATCCGACGTGCATGCGTTCGTCACGCGTCTCCTCCGCTTGCCGGGTGATCATGGTTTGGAGCAGATTCAGGTGACGGCGGTGATTCGTGCTGCGCTCGGCGAGCGGACCGTGAAGTATCGCGGGTTTGACGCAAGTACGATCACGGCCATCTGGACAACCGTCGCCTATCAACTGATATCGGACTTGCGAGTGAAGCGAGCCGAACTTGGGAAGATGATTTGCCAAGCCGAAGTGGATGCAGAGAAAGCGTTCGACCTCGTGCTGACGCCTCGCCAGCCTGACCCGAACCAGCTCCAGCGGCCCGTAGGCGGCCCCGCGTAGCCCGAGGGGAACGACAGGGCCAGCAGTGCTGCGGCGCAGGTCAGCGGATCGTCAGGTCAGCCGTGATCCGGTAGCGGACTCTTCCAAACTAGCTACGGTGACGATTGATTGAGGGCGTGCCGAACTCGCAGAAGGATCCCCAGGGCAACTCCATCAGCCAGCAGGCTAGCTACGAGGGTCGGCACCATGGGGTGGCTCCACAGGACCGCCACCGTGACGCCAGCGGCAACCAAGACGGGCCACCCGACAAAAGTCAGGATGTTCCACCAGAGGAACCTGCAACCTCTGCCCATGTCCCTCGCCCCGAGTAGTCCCCGCCGGACCCCGGCCGCATGCTCGAGGCGCGCCACATTAGCGAGTGTCTAACTGAGTGACAACGGCCGCGCACAACGACGGACGGGCACGGACGTTCACGGACCAGCGTCGCAGGTCAGAAGCAGTGATTCCCATGATTGGGATGGGGTCGGAATTGATGCGGGACGAAGAGGCCAGAAGGCTCTGCGAACCAGGTGCATTGTTGGGGACCAGCCGGGGACCAAACGCTGTGCGCGCGGGTGCACAACACCAACGGGAATGAACGAGTCATAGTGTGCTGCGTGTGCCCTGACCTGGCAGATTACTAAGTCCTACGGTCTACGGATCAAGAGGTTGCAGGTTCGAATCCTGCTGAGCGCACATCAAATAGGCCCCTGGCCCCGGAGCTTGACTCCGAGCCAGGGGTTTTCTGTTGCCCGTCTGCTGTTCGACGCCTGGTTGCCGACGTCCAGGGCTACTACGCAAGGGCGAAGGGAAGCGGCTACCACCCCCTGGCGCCGATCCGGCTCATGGACACCAGGTCGACCACGGGCGGACGCCCGGTGGCGAAGGTGCCCGGCCTCGGTACGACGACCTTTCAGATCGCGGGCGCCCACGGGGTTCCGGCCCAGAACGCGGCCGCTGCGGTTCTCAATCTCACAGAGACGAACGCCAGGGCGCAGGGCTGTGCCACGGCCCACCCGGACGGCACCGCGCGTCCGCCGGTGTCGAACCTCAATCACGCTCCGGGGAGGCGCACCCGCGTTCTGGACACCCGGACCGGTCTCCCCGCGCGCATCAACCCGGTGCCCAAGGGGCCCGTACGCCGCGGCGGCGTGGTGTACCTGGACCTGCCGCATTTCGTCGGCCGGACTGCCGACGTCCAGGCGTTGGTGATGAACCTGACCATGGTCGACCCGGGCGCCCCCGGCGGGCTCCGGGCGAGTGCACCGACCACAGCCCCGCACGGGCGACCTCGGCCGCGAACTGTGTACGCCCTGTCGGCCCTCCTGCGTGTACATATCAACAAGGCACCCGCAATCCGCCGACCGCGGCCGGACCCGGCAGACGATGCACGGGCCGGGCGTCCGATCCACGTCAGAACGGCAGGTGGCGACGGGTGTGAGCCGCGGCTGTGACGGGCAAAGGAATTCATAGGGGCCACAGACGGGAGGCGCGTGATGCTGTCCGTGCATGACCGGCAGGCACTGGCGCGCATCGAGGCGGATCTTGCTGCGGAGCAGCCGGATCTGGCGCGGATGCTGGCGCGATTCGACCAATGGGCACCACCGCGCCGACGAGGCCTGGCCCGGCACCGGTTCCTGGTGTGGATGGCGGTCGTCGGCGCGATCGCCTTGGCGCTCGCGTTCGCACTGCACAGCGCCGCCGTGCTGGTGCTCGGGATCCTGCTGCTGGCGGTGTCCGTGTTCGACGCGGCGGTCCTGTGGGTGCTCGCACAGGTGCGGCGACACGTCCGAAGGCCCGCGGCCCGGTCGGCCCATCCCACGCGACGCTGACGGCGACTGGGACGCTGACGGCGATTGGACCGAGCCGGGCGCGCCGTTCTCCAGGCGGGGCGGCTTCGAGCGGTCGTCGGTGCGCTTCGCGAGAGTCACCCACTTTCCGATGCCTGGCTTCCCGAGTGACGGGAGGACCGGCTGGGCATGATCCATAGGGTGATCGCAGTGAGACGGCCGGAGCGGCTCCGTGCGGGCGGTGTGGCGGTGGAGCGGGTCTGGTACGCCGCCTACGGGTCCAACATGCTCGGGGAGCGGCTGGACCACTACCTCGGCGGCGGGCGGCCGCCGGGCGGGAGGCGGACGTATCCGGGGTGCCGGGACGGGAGTCCGCCGGCGCGGAAAACCGCGGTGGTGCTGCCGGGGCGGCTGTACTTCGCGCTGGAGTCGATGGCCTGGGGCGGGGGCATGGGCTTCTACGACCCCTTGGACGATGGGGAGACGCCGGCGGCGGCCCACCTGCTGACGGCCTCGCAGTTCGCTGATGTCGCTGCTCAGGAGATGTACCGGGAGCCGGGGGAGGACCTCGATCTGAGCGGCGTGCTCAGCGATGGGCGGGCGAGCCTGGGGGACGGGCGGTATCAGACGCTCGTCTGCCCCGGTGTCCTGGACGGCTGGCCGGTGCTTACGTTCACTGCTCCCTGGCGCAGCTCGGAGACGGTGTGGAACAGCCCGTCCGCGGCCTACCTGCGGTGTCTGGCGCTGGGGCTGCGGGAGGCGCACGGCTGGTCGCCCGGGGAGATCGCCGGCTACCTGGCCGGTCGCCCCGGCGCCGCCGGCGCTTGGGCCGCCGCCGACGTCGCCGCCCTCCTGCTGGGCGGCGACGGGGCTGCGGACGCTACTTCGCGGCGGGGAGCCAGACCAGGTTGGTCCAGTCGCCGTCGATGAGCAGACCCGGAGGGAGCTCGCGGACCATGCCGGGGACGTTGGGGTCCATCGCGCCGAGGAAGCTGTAGTAGCCGCCGTTGGCGCCGGCCGGGTCGTCGGTCTCGATCATGGCGATCTGCTTGCCGTCCGGCGAGTAGACCGGGCCGCCGAACCGGGTGAGGCCGTCGGTGCCCTTGACCGGGGCGGCCAGCTGCTGGCTGTGCTGTCCGTCGAGCGAGGCCAGGTAGGGGGCGCCGCCGGCGACGTAGAGCAGGTCCTTGCCGTCCGGCGACCAGCGGAGCGAGGAGCTCGGGTCGGGTGTCACCGGCTGGTCGTAGTGCACCTTCAACTCAGTGACGGTCCGGCCCTTCCGCAGCCGGACGGTGCCGTCGACGATGGCGGCGATGGTGCTGCCGTCGGGCGAGTAGGTGGGCAGGCCGAGCGCTGTCCCCGGGATTCCGAGCTTGAACGGCGCGAGCCCCCTGCCGTCGGTGCCGATGATCCAGAGTTTGGTGCTGGAGGCGACGCCCTGGTCGTTGACGCTGTAGGTCCCGAAGACCAGGTGTCGGCCGTCCGGGGTGAACCCTGCCGCGCCGAGGAACTGGACGGCGCCGGGCAGCGCATGGACGAGCCGGTTGTGGGTGCCGTGGCGGTCCATGATCCGCAGGGTCACGCCGGTGCGGTTCCCATCGGAGACAAGGGTGCCCGGGGTGAAGTAGGCGATCAGGCCGCCGTCCGGCGAGGCCGAGGGATAGCAGCCCTGGCCGGGCGGGGTGAGTGCGGTCTGCTTGCCGGTGGTCGGGTCGGTGAGGGTGACGGCCTCAGTGAGGTGGCCGTAGGTCGAGCCGGTGCAGCTGAGCAGCGGGCCGTTGGCCGGAGCGGGCGCGGGCCTGGCGGCGGTGGCGGCGGTGGCAGCCGTGGCGGCGGAGCTCTGGGGCACGCCCCAGAGCCCCAGCAGGGCCGCGGACGTGGCAATCAGGGCAAGCGGATGACGTAGGCGCATGACGGTTGACCCCCCTGTCGTGCGGCCGCCCCCTGCGGCCGTGCACGAATGAACTGCGCGCAAACGTAGCCCGGCGGCCTCCGCCGCATCAACGGGCCCGCAAGCGTAGTTCTGGCACGTCGGCACGGCTGTGCACGCGTGCTGACAGCGTTGTCCGGTGCGCGCTTCGGCGACGCCTCACGGCGGATTGACAGGTGGGGCCGGGTCTGCGGGCGGAGCCCCGGCTCCGGCAGGTAGGAGGGAATTAAACGGTGGCGTGTACAGTTACTTGCTGGAGACAAGCAATAATGTGGCGACGAGCATGATCAGGGAGGGTCCGCCATGGAGCCCGAAGCAGCCGTGCCGGTGGCGGCGCCACCGCGTGGCGCGGCCACCGCGGAGGAGGCCGCGTTGAGGCTGGGGGACGAGGTCAGCCGGTTCAGCCGGCTGATCCATGCCTGGAAGCTCCGGGCCCGGGAGGAGAACGGCGGCGGGGACCGCCTGCTGCTCGCCCGCCTGGTGACCTACGGCCCGCGCCGGGCCACCGACCTGGCGGCCGAGACGCTGCTGGACCTGTCCACGGTCAGCCGGCAGGTCCGCTCCCTGGTCGATCGGGGCCTGGTCGAACGCACTCCCGACCCCGAGGACCGCCGAGGCACGCTGCTGTCGGCCTCCGAGGCCGGCGTACTCGCCTTCCAGCACTTCCGGGACCAGCGCAACCAGCGGCTGGCCCGGCTTCTCGAGGCCTGGACGGCCGAGGACCGCTACGAGCTGGTCCGGCTGTTCGGACGCCTCAACGACGACTTCGCAGAGCACCACCACGAAATCTTCGGCGGAACGCTCGGGGCCACCGCCCCGACGGCGGCCGCCGCAGCAGGGCAAGGAGAGCACCAGTGAGCAGCAGCAACACCAGCGGGGGGACGGCGGCCGTCGCGTCGCCGGCGCCCATACCCGCGCCCGGCGGGCTGAGTCACCGCCAGATCATGACCATCCTCAGCGGTCTGATGATCGGTATGTTCCTGGCCGCCCTCGACCAGACCATCGTCAGCACCGCGATCAGGACCATCGCCGACGACCTGCACGGTCTCAGCCAGCAGGCCTGGACGACCACGGCCTACCTGATCACCTCGACCATCGCCACGCCGCTCTACGGCAAGCTCTCCGACATGCACGGCCGCAAGCCGTACTTCCTGGCCGCGATCAGCATCTTCGTGACCGGCTCGATCGCCTGTACCTTCGCCACCTCGATGATCGAGCTGGCCGCGTTCCGCGCCTTCCAGGGCCTGGGCGCCGGCGGTCTGATGTCGCTGGCGCTGGCCATCATCGGCGACATCGTGCCGCCGCGTGAGCGGGCCAAGTACCAGGGCTACATCCTCGCGGTGTTCGCCACCTCCAGCGTGCTCGGCCCGCTGGTCGGCGGCTTCCTGGCCGGTCAGAGCACCATCCTCGGCATCGCCGGCTGGCGCTGGGTGTTCCTGGTGAACGTGCCGATCGGCATGGTCGCGCTGTTCGTCGTCGCCAAGGTGCTCAACGTCCCGCACACCCGTCGCAACCACCGGATCGACTGGTGGGGTGCGGTCACCATCGCCCTGGGCGTGGTCCCGCTGCTGCTCGTCGCCGAGCAGGGACAGAGCTGGGGCTGGCTCTCCGGCCGCTCGCTGGCCTGCTACCTGGTCGGCGTGGGCGGAGTCGTGGCCTGGATCCTGGTCGAGCGCCGGATGGGCGACGCGGCGCTGATCCCGATGCGGCTGTTCAGCAACAAGGTGTTCAGCCTGACCAGCCTGCTGTCGGTGCTGGTCGGCATGGGGATGTTCGGCGGGATGCTGATGATCCCGCAGTACCTGCAGATCGTGAAGGGTGCCTCGCCGACCAAGTCCGGTCTGCTGATGCTGCCGCTGATGCTGGGCATGATGGCCGCCTCGATCGCCACCGGTCAGCTCACCGCGCGTACCGGCCGCTACAAGATCTTCCCGGTGTTCGGCACCGCGCTGCTGACCGTCGCGATGCTGCTGTTCCACTTCGAGGTGCAGTGGAACAGCCCGCTGCTGGAGACCATGGGCTTCATGCTCCTCTTCGGCATCGGCCTGGGCCTCACCATGCAGACGCTGACTCTCTCCGTGCAGAACGCCGTCCCGGCGAAGGACATGGGTGTGGCCACCGCCTCGTCCACCTTCTTCCGCCAGCTCGGCGCCACCGCCGGTACCGCGATCTTCCTGTCGGTGCTGTTCAGCACCGTCGGCGACAAGATCAACCACGCCTTCACGGCGGCGGCGAGGACCCCGCAGTTCCAGCAGGCGCTGAACAACCCGGCGGTCGCGGGCAAGCCCGGGAACCAGCCGGTGGTGCAGCTGATCCAGCACCCGGGTTCGGGCGGCGGCTCCTCGGTGCTGAGCGACTCCTCGTTCATCCAGAAGCTGGACGACGTCTTCGCGGCCCCGTTCAAGCAGGGCTTCGCCGACTCGATGCACCTGGTGTTCCTGCTCGGCGCAGGTGTGACGGCGCTGGCCTTCGTGCTGGTGCTGTTCATCAAGGAGGTGCCGCTGCGCAGCGTCTCCGGCATCCAGGCGCAGGCCCAGGCCGCGGCCGCGGCGATGGAGAAGGCCGCTGCGAAGGAAGCCGACGCTTCCTAGTACTGCGACGTGCGACCTGCGGCGGCCCCACCGGGAGGTGGGGCCGTTCGCATGTTCGGGGTCAAACCTGGGAGGGTATGGCCGCGCCAGTCCCCCGTCACACCCCCTGTCTCAACCCCCGTCCCAGTCGCTGGCGCCGGACAGTACGGAGAAGAACACCATGAAGGGTTTCCGCAGTTTCCTGCTGCGCGGGAACGTCGTCGACCTCGCGGTCGGCATCGTGATCGGCGCGGCCTTCACGGCCGTGGTGAACGGGTTCGTGAACGCGTTCCTCAACCCGATCATCGGGGTCATCACCAAGAAGTCGGGCAACTTCACCGGCGCCTACTTCAAGGTCAACGGTGTCCAGTTCCCCTACGGCGCACTGATCAGCGCCGCGATCAGCTTCCTGCTCATAGCCTTCGTCGTCTACTACTTCGTGGTCATGCCGGTGAACCGGATGCACCAGCGCTTCTTCCCGGCGAAGGAGCCCGACGTCAAGACCAAGGAGTGCCCGGAGTGCCTGAGCACGGTCCCGGCCGCGGCCACCCGCTGCTCCTTCTGCACCATCCCGCTGACGGTGCAGGCCCAGCTGCCGAAGCAGGCGTACCCGCAGCAGTAACAGCCGAGCAGTAGGAACCGAGCAGTGGCACCCGGAGCAGCGGCGACTCGGTGCTGACGCCCGCTCAGCCGACGACCAGCGCCGGACGGCGCGGGTCGTCGGCCCGCACCACCAGGTCGGCCGCGTCGGTCGGACGGGTCTCCGCCTCGTAGCGGGCGAACGCGGGCAGGGTCCACTGCTCGTCCGGCGGCGTCCGCCGCTGCAGCGCGGCGGGGCTGAGCCGCAGATGGACCGCAAGGTCCAGCGGAAGCCAGCGGCCGAGCAGCAGCGGACCGTCCAGCAGCAGGACGCCGCCGGGCGGCAGCGGTACGGGCTGCGCGCGGACGGCCCGGTCCGCCCGCGCGTCCCACAGCGCGGGCAGGACCAGTCCGCTGCCGCCCGGCTCCAGCGGGTCGAAGACCTCGCGGAACAGCGCGTTGGCGTCCAGCCAGCCGTCGAAGTAGGCGTCGGCGTCCTGGTGGCCGTACTCGAGGCGGAGCGACGCCGGGCGCAGGTAGTCCGCCGCGCTGACCCGCACCACCGGCCGGCCGAGAAGGCGCAGCAGTTCGGCGACGGACTCCGCGAGCCCCCCTGGCCCGGCGGCCGGAGCGCCGTCCACCGCCACCCGCAGCCGGCCGCCCTCGGGGAGCGGCAGGGCGTGCACCCGCTCCGCGAGAGCGTCCGCGAGGGCTTCCGGTGTCAGCGGACGGACCTGCACGTCGGGCCTCTTCTGTCGGTCGGCGGTCAGTTGTCGGAGGTGGGGGAGGCGGGGGAGGTCGAAGCCGTGATCAGGTGCAACGTGGGTGCGGGGCGCGGTAATTCCCGGGCGGCGGCGGGCGCTGCCGCCCTCCGCCTACCGAAGCGTCGTCCCCGCCTCGGCGTCCAGCAGGCAGAGCTCGTCGCGGGTCGGCTGGCCGGACCAGTCGCTGGGGACGGTGACGGCGAAAGCGCCGGTGAGGCAGCCGAGACGGAGCCGGTCGTCGAGGGGCGCGCCGTCGAGCAGCGCGGAGAGATAGCCGGCGACGAAGGCGTCGCCCGCGCCGACCGGGTCGAGTGCGCGAACCGGGACGGCGGAGCGGTGCAGGGCGGGGCGGCCGTCGGCCGGGTGGACCGAGGCGCCGCGGGCGCCGCGCTTGACGATGAGGTCGGGACCCCGCCCGGGACCGCCGAGGCGGGCCACCGCTGACGGTTCGTCGGTCGCGTCGGCGAGCAGCAGGAGCTCCTCCTCGCTGCCGAAGAGGTGGGAGACGTGCGGCAGCAGCGGCGTCAGCCGCTCCCGGAGCTCCGCCGCCCCGCCCAGCGCGGTCCGGTGGTTGACGTCCAGGGAGACCGGGATGCCTGCCGCGGCTGCGAGCTTCACCGCGTGGGCGACGGCCTCGGCCGCGCTCGGGGAGAGCAGCGGGGTGATGCCGGTGATGTGCAGGACATCGGCGTCGGTGATCGCCCCGGCGGCCGCGGCCGCGTCGATGTCGGCCGGGCCGAGCCGGGAGCCGGCCGAGGCGGTGCGGTAGTACTGGACCCGGGTGACGTCGGGGGTGCGCTGCTCCTTGATCAGCAGCCCGGTGGGGGCGTGTGGATCGACCAGCGCGCCGCTGACGTCGACCTGTTCGGCGCGCAGCCGCTCCAGCACCAGGGCGCCGAACTCGTCCGCGCCGACGCGGCCGATCCAGGCCGCCGGGTGGCCCAGCCGGCGGACGCCGATGGCGACATTGGACTCGGCGCCCGCGATGGAGAGGTCCAGGTGGGGGGCGTGCCGCAGCGGGCCGGGGCGGGGGGAGCAGAGCATGGCCATGCTCTCGCCCAGAGTGACCAGACCGGGCATCAGGCACCCGCCGCCGGAGACGCCGGAGACGCGGGAGTCGCTGACACCGCCGGAGTCGCCGAGGTCGCCGGCGCCCCCGAGGTCGCGGCGACATAGGCGCGGGCGCGGTCGGCCAGGGCGACGAGAGCGGCCGGGGTCGGCTCGTCCGCGGCCTCGCGGAGCAGCGGGGAGCCGACGCCGACGGCGACGGCGCCCGCGGCGAAGTAGTCGGGGACGTCGTCCAGGGCTATGCCGCCGATGGCGATGAAGGGGACGTCGGGGAGCGGCGCGCGCAGGTCGCGCAGATAGCGGGGGCCGCCGACCGCGTAGGCGGGGAAGAGCTTCACGGCGGTGGCGCCGAGCTGTACCGCTGCCATCGCCTCGCTGGGGGTGAGCGCGCCGCAGATGACCGGAACGCCCTGGTCGACGCCCTCGCCGAGGACCTCTTCGGCGACGCCGGGGGTGACCAGGTAGCGGGCTCCCGCGTCGATGGCGGCCTTGGCCTGGTCCCGGGTCAGCACCGTTCCGGCGCCGAGGAGGGTGCCGGGCGGGAGGGTGCGGTCGGCGGCGGCGCGGCGCAACGCGGGCAGCCCGGCGGCGCTGGAGAGGGTCAGCTCGATCAGCTTGACGCCGTTGGCGGCGAGCACGGCGGTGGCGGCCGTGAGGGCGTCGGCGTTGCCGCCGCGCAGGACGGCGACGAGTCGGTGCCGGTGCAGCAGGTCGAGGACAGGGGCGGCGGGGAGGCCGAGGGGCTCGGGGGCGGCCGGGAGGGTGGGAGCGGCAGGAGGCACGGGCGGCTCAGCGGCGGTGGACGTCATGGCGCGAACGATAATCGATCGGATCGGGGCCGGATAGCCCCTGTCCCGATAGAGTCGGATCCGACAGTCCACTGCCCAGTACCGAGTCCAGTGCCCAGTGCCCAGTGCTGACTGCCGACAGCACCCGCACCGACCCCCAGCGAGGAGCACCGCCATGGTTGCCGAGCCCGCCCTCGGCGGACGGTTGTCCGACCAGGTGTACGACCTCGTCCGCACCGCCATCGCCGCCGGCGAGCTGGAGCCCGGCTCCCGGCTGGTCGAACTGGAGCTGGCGCGCCGGTACGGCGTCAGCCAGGCGCCGGTGCGCGACGCGCTGCGGCGGCTGGCGGCGGACGGGCTGGTGCTGCAGTTCCCGCGTCGGGGCAGCTATGTCGCCGACATCTCCGAGGAGGACGCCCGCCAGGCCTACCGGGTGCGGGCGGTGCTGGAGCAGTTCGCCGCCACCGAGGTGTGCCGGCTGGCCCCGGCCGGGCTGGCCGAGCTGCTGCTCGCCGATGTGGCCGGGATGCGTGCGGCGGCCGGCCGCGACGACGTCGCCGGTGTGGTCGACAGTGATGTGTCGTTCCACCGGCATGTCTGGGAGGCGGCCGGGAACGGCCTGCTCGCGCGGATGTGGACGGTGACCGAGGCCGGCCTGCGCAGTTTCACCGCGGTGTCCAACAAGGTCTACTTCGGCCGCCTGGAGGAGATCGCCGAGAACCACACCCCGCTGGTCGCGGCGTTGCAGGGCGGCGTCCCCGACGTGGCAGGCATCCTCTTCCGGGAGCATGTGCTGGAGATCTGGCAGCGGATCGGCACTCCGATCGGCGACTGATTATCGATTGGATCGCCCCCTGGAAGCCCATCTCCGGCGGGGGCGGTGTTTCCATGCCCTCCTATCGTTCAGTAAACTGAATCCAGTTCATGAACATGAACAGACTGATGCCCTGCTGAGGAGCCCCATGGACCTCCACGCCGTACTCACCCCGCCGCTGTCCTTCCCGCTGACGCCCTTCACCGAGGACGACGCCCTCGCCCTCGACGTGCTCGCCGTCCATGTCGAGCAGCAGGTGGCCGCCGGTACCACCGCGGTGTTCATCGCCTGCGGCACCGGGGAGTTCACCGCCCTCAGTCGCGAGGAGTACCGCGAGGTGGTCGCCCTCGCCGTGAAGACCGTGGCGGGCCGGGTGCCTGTGTTCGCCGGGGCCGGCGGCGGACCGGCCGTCGCCCGCGAGTACCTGGCCGACGCCGCCGACTGCGGCGCCGACGGGGTGCTGCTGCTGCCGCCGTACCTGGTCAGCTCCAGCCCGGAGGGCGTCCTCGGCCACATCCGCTACGTCGTCGGCGACAGCCCGCTGCCGGTGATCGTCTACCAGCGCGCCAACGCCCGGCTGAGCCCGGCCACCGCGCTCGCGCTGCTGGACCTGGAGCAGGTGGTCGGCCTGAAGGACGGCCTCGGCGACGTCGAGCAGATGCAGCGGATCGTCGCCACCGTGCGCACCAGCGGGCACAGGCGCGCCCGCTCCTTCTACTTCCTCAACGGGCTGCCGACCGCCGAGCTCTCCGCCCGCGCCTACCGGGCCATCGGGATCGGCAGCTACTCCTCGGCCGTCCACTCCTTCGCCCCCGACCTGGCCCACGGCTTCGCCCGGGCGCTGGAGTCCGGTGACGACGCGCTGGTCGACGCCCTGCTGGCGGCCTTCCTGCTGCCGCTGGCCGATCTGCGCGACCAGGTCCCCGGCTACGCCGTCTCCCTGGTCAAGGCCGCCGCGGTGCGAGAGGGTCTGGCTGTCGGACGGGTCCGTCCACCACTGGTCGAGGCGGCGGAGGAGCATGTGGACGAACTGGTCCGGCTGATCGCCGCCGGACGGGCCGTCCTGGCCGCCGCAGCCACCACCGCCGCGGTCACCACCTCGTCCAGCGCTGCCGAGGAGTCCAAGTGAAGATCCGTCAGGTCACCGTCACCCCGGTCGCGTTCCACGACCCGGCCCTGCTCAACGCCGTCGGCGTGCACGAGCCCTACGCCCTGCGCAGCATCATCCAACTGCACTGCGAGGACGGCGTGGTCGGCCTCGGCGAGTCCTACGGCGACGACGCCTTCCTCGCGCTGCTGGAGGCCGCAGCCGAGGCGGTCACCGGGCTGGACGTGTTCCACCTCGGGCTGATCGAGCAGGCCGTCAGCCGCGCCGTGGGCAGCGGCGCCTTCGCCGACAGCCACGGCCTCACCGGCGGCTCCTCCAGCTCCAAGACCGTGCTCTCGGTCTTCTCCGCCTTCGAGGTCGCCTGCCTCGACGCTCAGGGCAAATCGGTCGGCCGGCCGGTCGCCGACCTGCTCGGCGGCGCGGTCCGGGACCGGGTGCCCTTCTCCGCCTACCTGTTCTACAAGTGGGCGGCCCACCCGGGCGGCGAGGAGGACGAGTGGGGCGCGGCGCTCGACCCGGACGGGATCGTCCGCCAGGCGCGCCGCATGATCGACCGCTACGGCTTCGGCGCCGTCAAGCTCAAGGGCGGGGTGTTCCCCCCTGAGGAGGAAATCGAAGCGATCCGCGCGCTGCGCGCCGCCTTCCCCGACCTCCCGCTCCGGCTGGACCCCAACGCCGCCTGGACCGTCCCCACCTCGCTCAAGGTCGCCGCCGAGCTGGAAGGTGTGCTGGAGTACCTGGAGGATCCGACCGCCGGCATCGAGGGCATGGCCGAGGTCGCCCGGCAGGCGCCGATGCCGCTCGCCACCAACATGTGCGTGGTCGCCCCCGAGCACCTCGCCCCCGGGCTGAAGCAGCAGGCCATCGGGGTGCTGCTGTCCGACCACCACTACTGGGGCGGGCTGCGCCACTCCCAGCAGGTCTCGGCGCTGTGCGCCACCTTCGGCGTGGGCCTGTCCATGCACTCCAACAGCCATCTGGGCATCAGCCTGGCCGCCATGGTCCAGCTCGCGGCGGCGACCCAGCACCTCAGCTACGCCTGCGACACCCACTGGCCGTGGAAGCGCGAGGACGAGGACGTGATCGTGCCGGGCGCGCTGGCGTTCAGCGGGGGAGCGGTGGCGCTGCCCACCGGACCCGGCCTCGGGGTCGAGCTGGACCAGGACGCCCTGGCCCGGCAGCACCGGCTGTACCTCGACTGCGGGCAGCGACGCCGCGACGACACCGCGTACATGCAGCGGTTGCACCCGGGTTACCAACCGCACACGCCGGGTTGGTGAGGCGGGAGCCACCCGTGATTGTGAAGGGGTTTTGGCGTGATCGGTACAGGACTGCGACAGACACGCGGGACCACTGCCCACCCTGATTGGCTAGAGTCACCTGCCATGGCCGACTACCAGAACCCCCCCGTCGAGGACCCGTCCGCGAGCACGCAGATGTTCCGGGCCTTCGTCGACGACCCCCAGCCCAAGCCCGCCACCGCTGCCAGCGAGAGCAGCCGCACGGGTGTCATCGCGGTCGGCGTGATCGTCGTGCTGGCGATCATCGCCGGCGTGGTCTTCCTCGCAGCCAAGTAACCGCACCGCCGCCAGTCGCTCCACAGCCTGCTCCGCACCGCCCGCCGACCGGCGCCGCCCACCCCGCAGGGGCACGCCGGTCGGCGGTGTGCTGTGCTGGGCCCTGCACGTGCGCTGACCGTGCAGCACGCGAACAGGGTGTACAGGGTGCAGGGGAGACAACCGACGTGACCGAGTCGTCATCGAGTTCATCAGACCACCGCGACGACATCCGGGCCCGAAGCCTCGGCCTCAGGGCCGCCGCCAACGCCCGAGACCTCGGCGGCTACCGCACCGCGGACGGCCGCACCGTCCGCACCGGGGTCGCGCTGCGCAGCGACGCGCTGCACCGGCTCGCCGACGGGGACCTGGACGTGCTGACCGCGCTCGGGGTGCGCCAGGTGGTGGACCTGCGCGGGCTCAACGAGGTCCAGGAGAACGGCAGCGACCGGCTGCCGGAGGCCGTCCCGGCCGGCGCGGACGCTCCGGTGCGGCTGGTGCACCTGCCGGTGTACTCGGCCGAGCACGACATCTACATCGCGCTGCGGGACGTGCTCGCGGGCCAGGACGCCGCCGCCCAGCACGCGCTGCTCGGCGACGGCGGCGCCGAGCGGATCATGACCGAGATGTACGGCTGGTTCGTCACCGACCCCGCGATCCGCGGGATGTTCGCCCGCACGGTCCGGCTGCTGGCGGACCCCGACGGCGTCCCGCTGCTCTTTCACTGCACGGCGGGCAAGGACCGCACCGGGTGGGTCGCGGCGATCGTGCTGACCGCGCTGGGGGTGGACCGCGAGACCGTCTACGAGGACTACCTGCTGACCAATGTGCGCTCGGCCGCACTGATCGAGCGGATCATGGAGGTGTTCGACGCCAGGGGCGTGATGTCGGACCCGACCCTGATGCTCCCGGTCATCCGCGCGGAGGCCGGCTACCTCGACGCCGCGTTCGCCGCTGTCGCGGCGGGGTGGCCCGACTTCGACGCGTTCCTCGCCGAGGGGCTCGGTCTGGACGCCGCGACGCTGGCCGCCCTGCGGAAGAACCTGCTGGACGGCTGAAGCGGGCTGAAGCGGTTCTGCAGCGTTGCAGGGTGCGGACCGTAGCGGGCTTGTCGCGCAGTTCCCCGCGCCCCTGGGGGGTGCAACTGACCCACTGTGGTTCAGTTGCAGTCCCATAGGGGCGCGGGGAACTGCGCGACAAGCCATGCACACGCCGCACGTTTCGCAGTACCTTCAGCCCTCGGAGATCAAGCCCTCGCGCAACTGCGCCAGCGTCCGGGTCAGCAACCGCGACACATGCATCTGCGAGATGCCGATCTCCTCGCCGATCTGCGACTGCGTCATGTTCCCGAAGAACCGCAGCATGATGATGCGACGCTCGCGGGCCGGCAGCCGTGCCAACAGCGGCTTGAGCGACTCGCGGTACTCGACGCCCTCCATCGCGGTGTCCTCGTAGCCGAGGCGTTCCGCCAGCGGGCCGTCGCCGTCCTCGTCGGTCGGGGTGGTGTCCAGGGAGCTCGCGGTGTACGCGTTGCCCACGGCGAGGCCCTCGACCACGTCCTCCTCGCTGACGCCCAGGCAGGCGGCCAGTTCGGCGACGGTGGGCGAGCGGTCCAGCTTCTGGGCCAGCTCGTCGCCGGCCCGGGTGAGCGAGAGCCGCAGCTCCTGGAGCCGGCGCGGAACCCGCACCGACCAGCTGGTGTCGCGGAAGAACCGCTTGATCTCGCCGATGATGGTCGGCATCGCGAAGGTCGGGAACTCGACACCGCGCTCGTTGTCGAACCGGTCGATGGCCTTGATCAGGCCGATCGTGCCGACCTGGATGATGTCCTCCATCGGCTCGTTGCGGCTGCGGAAGCGGGCCGCGGCGTAGCGGACGAGCGGGAGGTTCAGCTCGATCAGGGTGTCCCGGACGTAGGGGTGGTCCGAGTGCTCGGGGGTCAGCGTGGCGAAGCGCTGGAACAGGCTGCGGGAGAGGGAGCGGGTGTCGAGCCCGGCCTCCGCCTCGATCACGGCCTCGGTGACTTCGACGTCCGTGCTCTCGACCTCTGCCGCCCGGGGGGCGGGGAGGACTGCTGCGTGGGAGTGAACCTCAGGGCTGCCCAGTTCAACGGACACGCTACCCCCTCATGGTGACAAAACCGCCGCTGCCCGAGTCGACAAGGCGACGACTCGATGTACCTCCACTGGGATACCGGCTCAGCATCCATCGCAAACCCCAACACGACCAGACGTCACGCGACGGTAACGCGCTGCAATGCGGGCTATGGAACAGAATGTGACGGAATGTCACCAGGTTGCGGACGGCCCGCGGCGGGCTCCGGAATCAGGTCTCCCAGGCGTTGCTGCTGCGTAGCCGGGCGAAGATCCGTGCCAGCAACCGGGATACGTGCATCTGCGACATCCCGAGCTCGGTACTGATCTGCGACTGCGTCAGATTGCCGAAAAAACGCAACATCACAATCTGTCGCTCCCGGTCCGGCAGCTGGACCAGCAGATGCCGGACCATGTCCCTGTGCTCCACATGGGTGAGGGCGGAGTCCTCGTAGCCCAGCCGGTCGAGCAGCGCCAGGCCGCCGTCATGCTCCTGGGTGGCCTCCAGCGAGGTGGCGTTGTAGGCGCGGCCGGCGTCCAGGCAGGCCCGGACGTCCTCCTCGGGGATCCGCAGGCTGGCGGCGATCTCCGGGATCTTCGGCATCCGGCCATGGGCGACCGTCAGGTCCTCCATGGCGGCGCTGACCTGGACCCACAGCTCCTGGAGCCGCCGCGGGACGTGCATGGTGCGGACGTTGTCGCGGAAGTACCGCTTGATCTCGCCGAGGATCGTCGGCAGTGCGTACGTGGGGAACTGAACGCCCCGGGTCGGGTCGAACCGGTCGATGGCGTTGATCAGCCCGATGGTGCCGACCTGCACCACGTCCTCCATGGGCTCGCTGCGTCCCCGGAAGCGGGCCGCGGCGTATCGCACCAGCGGCAGGTTGACCTCGATCAGCGCGGCCCTGACATGGTCGTACTCCGCAGTTCCGGGGGTGAGCTCGGCCATCCGTTCGAAGAGCACGCGGGTGAGGGTGCGGACGTCCACGCGGCTGGAGTCGACCGGCGCGGGCGCCGCCGGCGCATCACCCTCGTCCTTTGCGCTCCCCTGTGTCTGCACCGACACGCCACCCCTCGCGAGCTCCATGGAGGCGCAACGCGTGCCCCAGTCCACCATCTGGCAAACCGGTCATAGCATCACAAGAGGGATGCTATTCGGGCAAGCACCACATATGGGTGTGTTGATCTCGGGGCGGCATCCGGGGTCGCCGTCCAGGCGGCCTCAGACCTCGATGTCGGCGATCACCCAGGTCGCGAACTCGCGCCAGAGGGCGACGCCGGCCTGGTGCGCGGGGTGGGTGAGATAGGCCTGCAGTGCCTCGGCGTCGTCCACCAGGCTGTTGATCGCATAGTCGTACGCAATGTCTCGAACCGTCAGGTTCCAACCGCACTGCCATTCGCGCAGCTCGTCGATCTGCTCGCCGAGCCCCTCGAACGCCTCGACGCCCGCGAGCACCCGCGGCTCGTCCTTGGCGACGCCGTCATCGAGCTTGAAAAGGACCAGGTGGCGGATCATGTGATGACTCCTCGGGAGGTGGTGTTCGACCGCCCGAGGTTACTTGACCAGGCTGGACATGAACGTCCCCACCGACTTGGCCGCACTGGAGATGCCGGTGAAGCCGACCTGGACCAGGTCAGCCGCCCGCACCGGTGACGTGATGATCGTATAGAGCACAAAGATGACCAGCAGATACATCGCGATCTTCTTCGCCTGCCCCATGACCCCGCCCGCCTCCCAGCGCCCCACTCCTATGGCCGAAGCTTAGTGCTACCGCCTTCGCCCGTGTTCGCCATTCCCGGGCCGGTCCCACCCGCCCCTTCGGCACCTCTGTCAGGACTGCTCGTTGTAAGGGCGCGGTGAACCCGAAGGGACCAAGGTCCGTCCGGAAGGGGCCGCTCGCCACGTGCGCCGGGGCCCTCCGTGCAGGAGAGTAGAAGGTGTACCGAGCGGGTCTGGCAGGAACCTCCCGGTACACGGACCGGAGTCCCCGCTGTGGGACCGGCCGACGCGGCACTCCCCCCGACCGCGACGGCCGGTTGTGGGACTCCGCCGGGGGAGCGGCCTGTCCCCCCATGGCCGCTCCCCCCTCCATCCGAGCACGAGCCCCCTCCCCGGGTACCGATGGTCACCACCCGGGCGCAGGGGGCTGCGGCATGCCTGGGGCGTCAGAGCGCCAGGGTGCAGACCACCGAGGGGATG
This sequence comes from Streptacidiphilus carbonis, assembly GCF_000787775.1. Lineage (GTDB taxonomy): Bacteria > Actinomycetota > Actinomycetes > Streptomycetales > Streptomycetaceae > Streptacidiphilus > Streptacidiphilus carbonis. The sequence goes on from NZ_BBPM01000043.1 coordinate 18,059, forward strand.
GCGGCTGACGGGGCGGCCTGGTCGAGGGCGCCGTCGTCCAGGATCCGCAGGGCCGCGACCGTGCCGCTGTGCTGGTTGGCCACCAGCAGGTGTCCGGCGACCAGGTCGAGCCCGCGGGGCCAGGCACCGCCGCTGGGGGTCTCCGCGATCGGCTGGAGGGCGTCGCCGGAGACCCGGAAGGCGGCGACCGTCTCCGCGCCCCGGTTGGCCACCCAGACGTAGCGGCCGCAGGGGGAGGCGACGATGCCGGCCGGCTGGTTGGGCACGTCCGCGGCCGTGGTGGCGGGGACGGTGGAGACCTCGGTGAAGGTGCAGGCGGCGGGGTCGTAGCGCAGGCCGGTGACGGAGGAGGAGAGCTCGTCCGCCATCCAGGCCAGCTCGCCGCCGGGGGCGAAGGCGAGGTGGCGCGGCCCCGACCCGGCCCGGAGGCGGTTGGCGGCGACCTGCTCCAGTGTTCCTGACGCGGTGTCGAGCCGGTAGCCGAAGACCGTGTCGGCCCCCAGGTCCACCGCGAGCACGAAGCGGCCGGCGGGGTCGGTGATCACCTGGTGCGCATGGCTGCCCTCCTGCCGACCGGCGACCGGGCCACTGCCCTTGTGCACCGCCACGTCGGTGAGCTCCACCGGGAAGCCGTCCGCGTCCAGCCGGTGCACGCCCACGGTGCCGGGGACGCCGTCGCTGCCGTAGTTGGCGGTCAGCAGCCAGCGGCCGCCGGGGTGGACGCTCAGGTGGCAGGGGTTGGCCCCGCCGCTGGACAGCGGGGAGCCCACCGGGGTCAGCGTGCCGTCGGCCCGCTGGGCGAAGGCGCTGACGGTGCCGGTCTCGGACTCGTTGGTGCTGTAGACGACCTCACCCGAGGGGTGGGCGGCCAGAAAGGAGGCGCCGCTGACGGGGATCGCCGGCAGCGCGGCGTCGACCGCCACCCCGCCCGTCTCCGGATCGAGCCGCAGCGCGGCGAGGCCGACACCCTCACCGCCGGTGTCCGGGGTGTAGGAGCCGGTGTGGACGAGAACGCCGGTGGGGGCGGGGAGCGCAGTCATGGCATCAGTGTCCTCGAACCGGCGCGATCGGCGCCCGTAGGGGGTGGCCGAACCGCCGCCGCGATTCGGCCACCCTCTCCCGTCAGAGGTTCTGGTGGCTGACGAGGTGGTGCTGGGCGTTGTACTCGTCCAGGGACTTCTCCTGGAGGTTGCCCGGGACGACGAACGCGTAGGCGGGGGCTTTGGATCCCGGCAGCAGGGCGACCCGGGTGGTCAGGGTGGAGCCGTCGCTCAGCGTCATGGTCGCGCTGACGACGGACTTCGCGGGTTGCCCGGTGAAGACCCGGGCGCTGCCGGCGTTGTCCAGCCCCCTGTCGCCGTACATGCCGGTTGAACCCGGGTGCCATCCGGACGGGTTGGCCTCGCATTCAAACAGCTGGGCGATAGTCCGGCCGTCCGTGGAAGCCCCGACGGTGAAGGCGGAGTAGCCCTTCGCCTGCGCCTTCCCCGCCGTGGGGGCGCCGGCACCGCTGGTACCGACCGCACCGCTGGCACCGCTGGTGCTGATGGCGCCGGTCGCGTCCCCGGACTTGTTCCGGGCCGCACCGCTGCTGCTCGGACCGTCCGAGAGCGCGGGTTCGGCAGGGAAGCCCGGCAGGTCGCTGCAGCCGCTCGGCGCGACCGGGTAGTAGACCGCGAGCACCCACCAGGTCCGGCCGCCGGCGGCGCCCTTGCCCAGGACGACGGTCTGCGGCGCCGGGACCGACGAGGCGGTGGCCCGGCCGGTGCCGGCGGCGGCCTGCACGACCTGCGGTCCCGGGAGGGTCAGCGGTACCGCGACGGCGGCGGCCACCGCGCAGGCGGCGGTCGCGGCCAGTCCGGCGCGTCGGCGGGTCCGTCGGGCCCGTCCGGCCCGCAGGATGTCGACGACGGGCGCGGGGCGGGGCGTCCGACGGTTGGCGGAGTCAGCGAGCGCCGAGCGGAGAGGATCGGTCATCACAGGGCTCCAAGGAGGTCGTCGGCCTGTCCGGCGAGGTTGGGGTCGGTACGCAGCCGGGCCAGCGCGCGGGACGCCTGGCTCTTCACGGTCCCGGTGCTGCAACCGAGTTCATGGGCGACCTGCTCGACGCTGAGGTCCTCCCAGTAGCGCAGCACCACTACGGCCCGCTGCCGCTCGGGCAGCGCCGCGAGCGCCGCGACCAGCACGTCGGGCTCCTGGTCGGCGTCCGCAGGTGCGGAGGTGTCCGGCAGGAACGGGGTGAGCAGCTGGACGACCCGCCGTCGGCGGACCCGGCTGCGGTTGTTGTTGACCAGCGCCTGGCGCATATAGCCGGCCACGGTGTCGTCCCTGATCCGGCGCCACTGCGGGTAGGCCTTCGCCAGCGTGGTCTGCACCAGGTCCTCGGCCTCGTGGAAGTCGCCGGTGAGCAGATACGCCGTCCGTACCAGCGCACTCCACCGGGCCGCCACGAACGCGCTGAACCGGGCGTCGTCCTCCCCCCGGTCCGCCCGGGCTCCGGAACGGTCCTCCGTACGGTCTCGGGCGGCTCTGACGGCTGTCTGTTGCACGTTGCTCCCAGCGGGCGAAGGTGAGTGAGGCGAACGGAGATCCGCACCGAACCTCCACCCACCAGTACTCCGCACCCGCCGAACAGGTTGCACGCCCCCGCCTCAGCGGGCGGTACGCCTTGTCGTACCAGGGTTCACCCCTGCCCCGGGAGCACCCTTCTGACCAGCAGTAACGTGCTCGCGGGCGGAGTCGGAAGCTGTGAGTCCCGTTCTCTTCCGCCTTCGCGGGTTCGGTGCGACTGTCGCGTCCATGGCATCCAATTCACCCTCCTCGCCCCCGTCCGCCGCATCCCCGCCCACCCCGTTACGGCGCAGCCGCAGCCGCAGCCGCAGCCGTCGCCGCGCCGCGGCTGCGGCGACCGCGCTGGCCCTCGCCGCCGCTTTGCTGGCCGGTGCGCAGGTCGGTGGGGCCACCCGCAGCTCCGCCGCCGGTGCCGCCACCCCGCTCTGGTTCGACACCGCCACCGCCGACCAGGTCGTCGTCGCCACCGACGCCAGTGGCGCCCCGGTACTGCGCGACGGCTACGGGCGCGAGGTGGTGCTGCGCGGATTCAACGTCTCCGGTGAGACCAAGCTCGCCGAGAACGGCTACCTCCCCTTCGCCTCCCGCGCCGACGCCGACATCGCGGCGACCGCGATGCGCCGGCTCACCGGCGCCGACCTGATCCGGCTGGCGGTGTCCTGGGCCGGTGCCGAACCCACCCCGGCCGGGGTGGACACCGCCTACCTGGCGTCCCTCGCCGACCAGATCCGGGCCTTCACCTCGCGCGGCATCCGGGTCCTGATCGACTATCACCAGGACCTCTACTCCCGGGCGCTGTTCAACCAGGGCAGCTGGTACACCGGCGACGGCGCCCCGGCCTGGGTGGTCGCGGCCGGCGGCTACCCGACCGAGTCCTGCGGGGTCTGCGTCTCCTGGGGCCAGAACTACCTCACCAACGCCGCGGTCACCGACGCGCTCCACGACTTCTGGCACAACCGGACGCTGACCACTTCGGCCGGATCGGTGGGCGTGCAGACCGCCTTCCTCGACCAGGCCCAGGCGTCCATGACCTACCTGCGCACGCACCTCGCCGCGAGCGACTTCGCCCGGATCGTCGGGGTCGACCCGTTCAACGAGCCCTCGGCCGGCAGCTACGACTCCGGCCAGACCAGCACCACCTGGGAACGCGACCTGCTCTGGCCCTTCTACCAGCGCTTCCGCGCCGCGATGGACACGGCGGGCTGGCAGTCCAAGACCGCCTGGGCCGAACCCCTGGCCTTCTGGAACGTCAACGTCAACGTCGGCGGCACCTCGCAGCCCGGCGGCTTCCCGCTGGTGTCCTCGCTGGGCAGCGGCTATGTCTTCAACACGCACTACTACGACGCCAAGGCGCTCAGCGGCATCCTGATGCTCGGCAAGGCCGCCGACGGCCAGTACAGTTCCACCTTCGCCGGATTCCGGCAGCGGGCCGCGGCGCTCGGCAGCCCTCTGGCGGTCACCGAGTTCGGCTACCCGCTCACCGGCTACACCTCGGACAAGGGGCCGAGCGTGGAGAAGGCGACCTACCAGGCGCTGGACTCCACCGCGACCGGCGCCGCCTGGTGGGGCGCGGCCGCGAACGGGGCGACCACCGGCACCGTGCTCTCCGGCACCCAGTGGCAGTGGGACGTCTACAGCGGACGGCACCACGAGCTGATGAACGACAACCCGAGCAAGGTGGAGACCACCGGCGACGGCTGGAACGGCGAGGACTACTCGATCGTGCAGCAGAGCATTAGCGGCGGGGTCGCCCTCCGGGTGGACCAGCGGCTGGTCGACCGGGTCTACCCGCGCGCCGTCTCCGGCGACGCCCTCGCCTTCACCTATGAGGACCTCTCCCGCGACAGCGGCACCACCATGCGCTGGAACACCGTCCCCGGCACCATGCCGAACGTCGCCGCGCTGCTCGCCACCGGCGGCCCCTATGCGGTGCTGACCTGGCGCTCCGGCAGCACCGGTGCCCCCACCGAACTCCATCTGCCGGCCGCCTTCGACCCCGCCACCACCACGGTCGTCTCCGACCTGGCCACCCTCCGCGGCCTCCCGGCCTACACCGCGACCGGCCAGGTCGCCGACCACCCGGTCGCGGTCGCCCCTGACGAGTCCGGCGACGGCACCTACCGCCTCCTCCTCTCCACCCCGACCCAGCCCGGCACCCTCCACTACGCCCTGATAGCCGCGGCGGCCCCCGACTCCGTGCCCCAGCGCACAGCCGCCGCCCAGGAGTTGGCCTCCTGGGCGGGCACCGGCTGAGCTCAGCGGCCGAAGTATCCGTCCAGGTCGCCGACCTAGGCGTTGGCGCCGACGGCCCCCTTGCCGACGCCGGTGCCCGACCTGGTGTCGAACATGGGTCTGGCGGCCACGCGCTGTCCGTGTCAGTGGCAGTCGGAGTCGATGGCTGTCGGCATGTCAGGGCAGTCGGTGCAGGCGAAGATGAAGAAGCTGCCGTTGTCGCCAAAGGTCAGGTCAAGCGGGTGCCGGTTGGCCTGGGCTGCAGGTGTTCCGGTCGCAGAGGGGGCCTCCGGGCCGCCGGTGTAGCCGGCGGTGGCCCACTCCTCCCGGGGTATCCAGTGGCGGTCGCCCTCGTCTCCCATGAGGCACAGCAGGTGCTGCATGCGGCTGCCACAGCCGGAGCAGTCGGGCCACTGCGGGTCCTGGGTCCAGAAGGGGTAGCCGCCGACCTTGCAGCCGAACACCTGGAGCACCTCCCACATGCTGCGGCCGTCGTCCACCTCCTCCTCGAAGTAGGGAGCGTCGTGCTCCTCGAAGAGGGCGAGCAGTTCCTCGGGCGCGTCCTTGTAGGGGTAGTCGACGACCTGCTCGGGGGAGACGGTGCACGGGATCGGTACGTGCAGGCCGTACGCCAGCGGCTGCGGTGCGGGCGCGGCGGAAAGGGTCTCGCCGATCGCGGCCGAGTCGCGCCACAGCAGTACCGGTTCGTGCAGCGAGTGTGCCTCGTCGTACGGGCACCAGAGCAGTTGAAGCACGTCGGCACCGGCAGGGTGCGGGAGCTGGGGGACATCACTGGTCAACAACTGCACGACGGGGACCAGCGGCACCGGATCGGTGAAGTCCGACTCCCAGGAGCGCTCGTGCACCGGATACGGGCACATGGGCCAAGGCTCGTCAGCGGGCCACAGCAACATCCCGCCGAGCGAGCTCTGAGAGGCCGTCGGCTCACCTCTCCGCGGATGCAGCCGGATCGCGGGCAGTGCGAGTGGAGCGAGCGCCGGGTACTCCTGCTCGACGTCGACGGGACGCGGCGCGGTAGTGCGGGACATGGGCGGGGCTCCTGACAATGGTGCTCGACCGATGACCGGATGCTAACGCCCGCCGCTGACAGGCCGTCTGCCGTGTGTTCTGCTGCCGCACCAGCACACGGTCCCCCTGGCACAGGCAGGCAGGCGCAGGGGGAGCCAGTGCGGGTCCTGCCAGGTGTGGAAGCTCGGGGCGCGGCGGGTGACGTGCTTCAGGGTCTCCGTACTGACGCCGTCGAGTCCGTATGAGTCGTGAAGCCACCTTCGAATCGTTCGGCGGCGCTGCCGCCGGCGATGCACCGAGGATTCCTTGGGAACTCGATTGAGACTGGAACGCGTGAGGCCCCGACCGTCGCCGGTCGGGGCCTCACGTCTGTCCTGCTCAGAGCGGTAGCGGTGGGATTCGAACCCACGGTGAAGTTGCCCCCACACACGCTTTCGAGGCGTGCTCCTTTGGCCGCTCGGACACGCTACCGTGGGACAGCCTACCGGACGTGGGGCAGTGCTCCTAAACGGATTCAGCCGGGGGCGCCGAGGCGCGGTGGGTGTCGAAGAAGGCGGTCAGGGCGGTGGCGCAGTCCGTGGCGAGGACGCCGGGGACCACCTCGGGGCGGTGGTTGAGGCGGCGGTCGCGGATCACGTCCCAGAGCGAGCCGGCCGCGCCGGCCTTGTCGTCCCAGGCGCCGTAGACCACGCGGTCCAGCCGGGAGAGGACCAGCGCGCCCGCGCACATGGTGCAGGGTTCCAGGGTGACCACCAGCGTGCAGCCCGTCAGCCGCCACTCCCCGACCGAGCGGGCGGCCTCGCGGACGGCGAGGATCTCGGCGTGGGCAGTCGGATCGCCGACGGCCTCGCGTTCGTTGTGGCCGCGGCCGACGACGGTGCCGTCGCGGTCCAGCACGATCGCGCCGACCGGGACGTCGCCGCTGGGCAGGGCGAGATCCGCCTCGGCCAGGGCAAGCCGCATGGCGGGCGCCCAGGGGTCGCGGAGCGGGTCGGGCCGGGGGCCGGTGCGGGCGAAGGCGTGCTGCATGGTGCTCATTCTCCCGTACCGGTGGCCCGGCGACCGGCCCCGTCCCGCTGCGCTACCGCACCGCCTCCAGGACGTCCCCCACGCCCAGGGCGTCGGCGATCTCGGTGAGGGCGTCGCCGGGCACGGAGCCCTCGACGCTCATGTCCATCAGTTCCTTGGCGCCGACGCCGAACTCGATCAGCAGCCCGGCGTCGCCCAGCGGGCCCGTCGGTACGCCGTCGGGATCGACAGCCGCGTCCTCGTCGTCGTCCTCGTCCTCGTCCTCTGCCGCGGAGGCTTCCTCGTCCAGGTCGACCACGAGGGCGTCCAGATCGGCGTCGGAGTCACGCCCCAACAGTTCGTCGGTGAGAACGATCTCGCCGTAGGCGCTGCGCGAGGCGGCTGCCGCGTCGGAGACGAAGATGCGCGGGTCCTCTTCACCGTCCACCCGGACGACAGCGAACCAGGCGTCCTCCTGTTCGATGAAGACCAGCACGGTCTCCTCGTCCTCCGCGGCCTCGCGCGCCAGGTCAGCCAGGTCAGCGAGGGTTTCGACGTCGTCAAGCTCGGTCTCGCTCACGTCCCACCCGTCCTCGGTGCGAGCGAGCAATGCAGCGAAGTACGCCACCAGCGACTCTCCCAGGTCTTGGCCACAGGGACCGGACCCGCTGCTCCGCGTGTCCGGACTCCAGGGGTCCGTGCGAACGCCCCATCGGCATCGTGACAGAAAGCGGGCCGCTCCGGGGAGTGTTCTGCTGTGCGTCTTCGCTGGTCGTGTCGCGCACGGGGGGTGGCACTTCGGTGAGTTGCGGTAACAGCACGGAGCGGATGGGGTGTCAGATCCTGAAGGTGCGCATTCTTACGGCCTGTCGCATCCGCTCGGTCTTGGTGCGTCGCGGGTGCACCCGGGCCTGGAGTTCGCGGGCCTCGGTGAGCTCGCGCAGGAAGGCCGCCCGGCGGCGGCGGCGTTCCGCGGGCGTCTCCGGGTCGAGCTGCTCCTCCGGGCTGGATCGTGCCTCCGGACTGGACCGTGTCGCGGGGCTCGACCGTGTCGCGGGGCTGGAGCGCTGCTCGGGTCCGACGCTGTCTGCGGGCTGGTCGGCCATGCCTGCCCCTCCGATCCGGGTGGTTTCGTCCCCCTCACCTTCCCACTGGAGCCGGAGGGACACATGTTCAGCGGGGGCATGACAGAAATGCTGCTCGGGCCGGGCACGGGAGCTCGTCCGGGGGTCCTGGCTCGGTTAATGTCACCTCATGCGGATTCATGTCCTGGACCACCCCCTGGTGGCGCACAAGCTCACCACGCTGCGCGACGAGCGCACCGACTCGCCCACCTTCCGCCGCCTCGCGGACGAGCTGGTGACCCTGCTCGCCTACGAGGCGACCCGGGACGTGCGCACCGAGCCGGTGGAGGTCACCACGCCGGTCGCGGTCACCACCGGTACCCGGCTGAGCTACCCCCGGCCGCTGGTGGTGCCGATCCTGCGGGCCGGCCTGGGCATGCTGGACGGGATGACCCGGCTGCTGCCCACCGCCGAGGTCGGCTTCCTGGGCATGGTGCGCAACGAGCAGACGCTGGAGGCCTCCACCTACGCGACCCGGATGCCGGACGACCTCTCCGGTCGCCAGGTGTACCTGCTGGACCCGATGCTGGCCACCGGCGGGACCCTGGTCGCGGCGATCCGGCTGATGATCGAGCGCGGCGCCGACGACATCACCGCGATCTGCCTGCTGGCGGCCCCGGAGGGGGTGGCCGTGCTGGAGAAGGAACTGGTCGGCCTGCCGGTCACCATCGTGACGGCGGCGGTGGACGACCACCTCAACGAGCAGGGCTACATCGTCCCCGGCCTGGGCGACGCGGGCGACCGGCTCTACGGGACCGTGGGGGACTAGGAACCAAGGACCAGGGGCTGGAGCTAGGGGCCCGGGGGCTCGGGGACCGGCTGAGAACCGGCTGCGCGCACGCCCTGGAGGCGTGCGCGCGGCGCGGTGTCAGCAGTGCGCGGCGGTGGCGGACGGGCTGGGTCTGCTGGCCAGGGCGACCGCCTGGGCCGCCTGAGCCGGGGTGGCCAGCGCGGAGAAGCCGTTGCCGAGGACCAGGTCCACGGTGGTGTCGTTGCGCGTGTCGGTGACCGGGTGCGCGCCGCTGACCTCGGTCCCCAGCACGGTCATCATCGCGGCGCCGGCCTTGCCGCCGGTGATCTGGGCGCTGCCGGCGACCTTGTTCTGCAGCGGGGCCGGGGCGTTGCCGATCTTCCCGATGGTGAAGCCGCGCTTCTTCAGCGCCGCCGCGGTCTGCCCGGCGAGCCCGACCCGGTCGGTCGCGTTGTAGACGTTGACCGTGACCGCGGCGGGCTTGGGGACGGCGCCCGGGACCAGCGCGGCGAAGGCGGCCACCGGGGCCGCAGCGGACGGTGAGCCGGGCGCGGCGGTCTGGTGGCCGGAGCCGGAAGGTGCGGGCGAGGCCGCGCCGGAGGCCTTGTCGGCCGATCCGGCCACCGTGGAGGTCCGGGTGCAGCCCGCCGCGCCCGCCTTCTTGTGGCCGCCGCCGAAGACGTCCACCAGTTGGAAGGCGCCGAAGCCCAGCACGGCCAGCACCACCACCCCGGTGACGCTCTGCATGATGCGTCGGCGCCGGGTGTTGGGCCGGGCCAGCCGGGGATAGGTCGTACCGGTGACCCGGTACTGCTTTCCCTTGAGGCCAGGGGGAGTCAGCATGCTCACCGCGGGTGCCCCCTTGTGCTCCGGGCTCGTCTGGACTGGTGGTCGGGCAGCTTGTGGGGCTGCTGTTCCCAGACTAGTGCGGTCGCTCGACTCTGCGTACTAAAGGATCATCATCTGGCGTAGCAGGGCACCCGAAAGGGTGCAACGGCACCCGATCAGTCCATCTCCAGCACGCGTGCGTGCAGGACCTGACGCTGTTGCAGGGCGGCGCGCACGGCGCGGTGCAGGCCGTCCTCCAGGTAGAGGTCGCCCTGCCACTTCACGACATGGGCGAAGAGATCGCCGTAGAAGGTGGAGTCCTCGGCGAGCAGGGTCTCCAGGTCGAGCTGCCCCTTGGTGGTGACGAGTTGGTCCAGGCGTACCGGACGCGGGGCCACGTCCGCCCACTGACGGGTGCTGACCCGGCCGTGATCCGGGTAGGGCCGCCCGTTGCCGATGCGCTTGAAGATCACACGGAGAGCCTACCTGGCCACCGGGGTGCGATGCAGCAGGGATGCTGGGCCGTTATCCGGGGCCCAGCCCCCACCTGGGGCTTTGCTGCGGATTTGGGAAGGTTCCTTGACTGGAGTCACCCCTGCGAGTGTTCTGCGCCCCGGCGCACGCCGCCGCGCCCCACTCGGCCCGCGGCCGGAGGAGCTGGTGACGGCAACGCCTGGATCTCTTTTCGCGCCCCTGGAGTTCGAACACCGACGGGTTGTGACAATCTGTCAGCCCCGCAGTCGGTGGCCGAGGCGGCCGCGGGGGTCGGGGTGCCGCTCGGTGTGACGGAGAGGATCAGGGACCATGTCCGGGCTCTTTGAGAACCGCAGCAGGGACCGGGGCCCGAAGGGGTCGCCCGACGCCTCGTCCCAGGTGCCGCTGGCCGCGAAGATCGTGGTCAGCGGCGGCCTTGGGGTCGGCAAGACGACCTTTGTCGGTGCGATCTCCGAGATCGAGCCGCTGGACACCGAGGCGGCGATCACCGAGGTCTCGGTGGGGGTCGACTCGCTGGACGGGGTCGAGGGGAAGACCACGACCACGGTCGCCCTGGACTTCGGCCGGATCACCCTGGACGCCTCACTGGTGCTCTACCTCTTCGGCACCCCGGGGCAGGACCGGTTCTCCTTCCTCTGGGACGACCTGGTCGGCGGTGCGCTGGGCACCGTGGTGCTGGTCGACACCCGCAGGATCGAGGAGTCCTTCCCCGCGGTGGACTACTTCGAGGAGCGGGCGGCGCCGTTCGTGCTGGCCGTGAACCGCTTTGACGGCGCGGAGGCCTTCGAGCTGGAGGAGGTTCGGGAGGCGCTGGGGCTGGGGCCGGATGTGCCGGTGGTGCACTGCGATGCCAGGGACCGCGCTTCCGTTCGGGACGTGCTGGTGGCGCTGATGGACCGGGTGATCAGCCGGCGCATCGCCGCGCAGCGGAAAGAAGGGGCGTTGGCGCGGTAGGGCGGGGGCTCGGCTTTCGGCTGCTGACCGTAGGCGGCTTGTCGCGCAGTTCGCCACGCCCGTGCGCAGGTGCTACGCACCCAGCGCGGTTCCGTAGCAGCCCCCAGGGGCGCGGGGGCCGTGCTTGTTCAGACTGCGTGCGCGACTGGCCCGGCAGGTGCCGCGGCCGAGTTCCGTCAGATCCAGTCGCGCTTCTTGAAGCCCAGGTACAGGGCGACCGAGAGGACGATCATCACGGCGGTGGAGGCCCAGAAGCCTGCCTCGGTGCCGAAGCCCGGGTAGGGGACGTTCTGGCCGTAGAAGCCGGTCACCGCGGTCGGGACGGCGATGATCGAGGCCCAGCTGGTGACCTTCTTCATGATCATGTTCATCCGGTTGCCCTGGACCGTGAGATTGGTCTCCATCACCGAGCTGACCAGGTCGCGCAGCGACTCGGTCCACTCGGTGGCCCGCAGCACATGGTCGTACACGTCGTGGTAGTACGGCAGCATCGCGTCGCTGACGGTGTGCAGGTCGCGGCGGAGCAGCGTGTTGACCACCTCGCGCATCGGCAGCACCACCCGGCGCAGTCGCACCAGGTTCTTACGGAGTTCGTAGGAACGCCGCTGGACGGCCTGCACCTCGGCCCGGCCGTCCTCGAAGAGCAGCTCCTCCAGCTCCTCGATCCGCTCGTCGAGCTCCTGCACCGCGTTGAAGTGGCCGTCGACCAGGTAGTCGAGCAGCCCGTGCAGCAGGTAGCCGACGCCCTCCTTGGCCAGGTCGGGGGAGTCGTCCCAGCGGGCCACCACCCGGTCCATGTCGAAGTGCCCGGTCTTCCGCACGGTGATCAGCGCGTTGGGTGTGACGAAGACGGCGATCTCGCTGGTCTGCAGCGTCCCGTCGTCGGGGTCGGTGCGGACCGCGTAGGCGCTCATGAAGAGGTGGCTGCGGTAGCGGTCCAGCTTGGGCCGCTGATGGTCGTGCCGGGCGTCCTCGACGGCCAGCTCGTGCAGCCCGAACTCCTCGGCGATGAGGTCGAAGTCGGCCGGCTCGGGATCGCACAGATCCAGCCACACGGTGCAGTCCGGCTCGCAGACATAGTCGGATATGTCCTGTGCCGGGAAGTTCTCCAGGGCCAGGGTGCCATTGCGGTACAGCCGGGTTCGAGCCATCCCGACAGGATAGGGGGCGGGGTTGTGGCTCCTGTCGGACCCGCCCCGCTGGGATAGGCTCGACAGTCCGGAACACCTCCAGGAGACCAGCGGGGACGATCGCCATGAGCGTTGAGGACGAAGGCTCCGAGGGGGTGGACGGCGGGCCGGCACGGGGGTCTGGGTTCGCGCCGGGAACTATGTGATTGGCTTCCATGTGTTCGCCGGCTTCGCGATGCTGCTGTTCTGCCTCGGTAACCGGAGCCACTGGGAAGCATCCGGGCAGCGCCGGACACGCGCCCCCCACCACGCCCCCACCTTGTCCCCCACCTGCGCCGGAGGCCCTCCATGACGATCCAGTGGCATTTCCAGGACGGCCCCTCGGTCGGCGTGCTGGCGGTCTCCGGCTACCTCGGCGCCGAGTCGGTGCCACGCTTCGCCGGGGCGGTCGGCTGGGCCCTGGCGCGCGGCACCGGACCCCTGATCGTCGACCTGAAGGCATTGCTCGGGTGGTCCCCGCAGGGCCAGGCGGCGCTGCGGGACGCGGTGCAGCGGCTCGCCGTGCAGCAGCGGACCGTGGAGCTGGCGGCGCTGCCGCAGGGGGACGGCAGCGCGCTGATACCCGAGCTGCAGGGTCTGCCGGTGCACCCGGACCTGGAGGCGGCACTGGCCGCGCACCCCGCCACCGCGTCCGAGCGGGCGCGCTCGGAGGCCGAGCACCAGGGCGGCCACCAGAACTGGCGCAGCGCGGGCTGGCTGGAGCAGCCGGCCTGACCTGACCCGACCGGATCGGATCGTCCTGCCCGGATCGACCTGCCCGGACCGGTCGAACCGTGTCCTGTTCCCCGGGGGCGCCGGACTGATAGGCATGGCCTGTGCGCTTCGAAGCCGTCCCCATGCCGCCGTCCGTCCAGGCCAGGCCCCGCGATCCGCGCGGCTACCCGGTTCCCGCGATCACCCCCTGGGAGGACGGGCAGCCGCAGTTCGCGCTCACCGACTACCAGCGGTCCGGCGACTGCGCCAACGGTCGGCTGTGCTCGGTCTGCAACACGCTGATGCCCAGAGGCCCGGTGTGGCGGGTGGTCGGCGCCGGAGAGAGTGCGGCGATCGCCGAGGCGCTGGCGGCCGGACGCCCGTACCGCAATCTCGCGCCGACCATGGAGGGACCCGGGCACCGGGCCTGCATGCTCTACGCCTCGATGGTCTGCCCCTATCTGGCCCGGCCCAACGCCCGGCGCGGGATCTCGTCCCAGCAGTCGGCCGGAGGCCGGCCGGACGAGCTGACGGCGCACGTGGTGCGCGGGGCGGCCCGGGGCGGCACCGGCGCGGTGGTCGGCTTCGCCGACTACGAGTACGCCGTCACCGGCGCCCAGGTGCTGTTCCGCTTCCTGGACCTGGTGGAGTTCCTGCCGCACGAGAACGCCGAGTCCCACCTGCCGGAGCTGCAGGCGGAACTCGACGCCAGGCGATCGGGTGATGCCGGGTGACGGGTATTCACGGATCCGGTCAGCCGCGGTAGGCGGGCAGGCCCGCGGCCGAGGAGACCAGGGTCGGGGCGGCGGAGCCGTCGGCCGGGAGGGTGGCGATGCCGGCCGGGGTGCGGGCGGCGATGGTTCGGCCGTCCGGGGACCAGGTCGGCTCGGTGTAGTCGGTGGTGGCGTTCGGGGTGATGTCCCTGGCGACCCGGTTGCCTTGCACCGACTCCTCGAACAGGTGGTCGTGGCCGTTGACCGAGCGGACGAAGACGGCGGTGCCGCCGTCGGCGGAGATCGCGGGCTCAGACCCGATGGTGAGCTTCGCGGCCGCGGTGCGGATGTTGTCGTCGCGGATGTAGACGTCCCCGGTGCCTCCGTTGGCGTACAGCACCGTGCCGGCCCTTCCGCCGGTGGTCGGCCAGGTGTTGCCGGTCTGCGGGAGCGGGTTGCCGCCGGGACCGAAGTCGTCGGTCAACGGGATGGTGAGCAGCTCCGGTGCTCCACCGGCGGGGGCCACCTGCTTCAGCACGGTCTTCCCGCCCTGGGACGCCGCGAAGAGGATCTCGTCGACCCCGGGGCTGCCGACGCTGCTGTCCGGCGCAGCGACCCGCCAGACCGGGTGCGACCAGTTCTCGCCGGAGGGTGCGCGGGCGACCATGACCCGCCCGCTGCCGTCGGCGTTGGCGGTGTCCAGGTTGCCGGCTCCGTCGATGAACGCGGCCCTGCTGCCGTCCGGGGACCAGGCGAGGTCGCGGACCACGGTGCCGAAGTCGACCACGGTGCCGTTCATCACCACCTTGGTGGTGCCGTTGCTGATGGTCAGCCGGTTGCCGGCGGTGCCGTTGCGGACAGGGACGGCGGGGGCGCCGCCCGGGGCCGCGCCCGAGGAGGACCCGGTCGACGCGGACGGCGAGGGGGCCGATGGTGAGGGCGCGGACGACGGCGAGGAGGCGGACGGAGGGGATGACGGTGCGCCCGACGCCGGGGCCGAGGAGGAGCCGGCGCCGGCGGCGACCGAGGCCCGGGTGGTGGAGGCGCATCCGGTCAGGAGCAGGGCACCGCCGGTGATCGCGGCCGTGAGTCCGACAGCAGCCGTGCGAAAGGTGTTCATCCGATCCCCCAAGGATGTCCGTGTCGTGGGCACAGGCAAAGAGTGGCCTTTGAACGTCCGGCATTCGTGTGGCACGCGTCACAGACCCGCAACAATGCTTACCGGCCCTTGTCAGTGCACGGGTATACGTTCGTCGGACCGAGGCGTCGCAGCGAGGCAGAGGAGTGGTCCCATGGCGGAGCCAACGACGACGGAGGAGCCGCTCGAGCTCCAGCTCGAACGCTTCCGCCGGGAGTTGACCGGCTACTGCTACCGCATGCTCGGCTCGCTCTTCGAGGCCGAGGACGCGGTGCAGGAGACGATGGTCCGGGCCTGGCGCGCGCATGAGCGCTTCGAGGGCCGCTCCTCGCTGCGCTCCTGGCTGTACCGGATCGCCACCAACGTCTGCCTGGACTCGCTGAAGGGGCGCAACAACCGGGCCAGGCCGATGGATCTGGGCGGACCGGTCACGGTGGCGACCGCCTCGGAGGCGGTCCTGCCCGAGGTGACCTGGATCGGCCCGGTACCGGACGGACGGGTGGTGGCCGAGGCGGCGGACCCGGCGGAGGTGGCCGCCCAGCGGGAGTCCGTCCGGCTGGCGTTCATCGCGGCGCTGCAGCGGCTCGCGCCCAAGCAGCGGGCGGTGCTGATCCTGCGTGAGGTGCTCGGCTGGCATGCGAACGAGGTCGCCGAGCTGCTGGGCTCCAGCACGGCGTCGGTGAACAGCGCACTGCAGCGGGCCAGGTCGACGCTGGCGGCCTGCGAGCCCGCCGCCACCGACCCGGTGCTGCCGATGGACGACGAGCAGCAGGCGCTGCTGGCCCGCTACGTCCGGGCCTTCGAGAGCTACGACATGGAAGCGCTGGTGCTGCTGCTGCACGAGGAGGCCGTGCTGTCGATGCCCCCGTTCGCGATGTGGCTGCGGGGCGCGGAGGAGATCCGCGGGTGGATGCTGGGCCCCGGCCACGGGTGCCGCGGGTCGCGGCTCATACCGGTGCCGGCCAACGGCGCCCCGGCGTTCGGCCAGTACCGGCCGAGCCCGGACGGCGGGTTCGCGCCGTGGGCGCTGCAGGTACTGGAGATCTCGCAGGGGCGGATCGTCGGGCTGAACAGCTTCCTGGACACCGACGCGCTGTTCCCGCTGTTCGGGCTGCCCCCGCGGTTGGAGCCGTAACGCTGTGGATCGTCGACTGCGGACCGTAGCGGGTTGGCCGCGCAGTTCCCCGCGCCCCCCGGGGGCTGCAACTGACCCATGGTGGGCAAGTTGCAGCTACCCAGGGGCGCGGGGTGCGCGACTAACCACGCAGGTGGGTCAGCAGTCGGCCAGAGGGAGCTCCTCGGTGAGGCCGGCCAGGTCGATGAGCTCGCGCAGCCTCGCGCCCGCCCCGACCAGGCGCAGCTCGCCGCCCCCGCGGCGCGCCGTGAGCTGCAGCCGCGCCAGCGCGCCGAGGTCGCCGAGGTCGGGGTCGGTGAGGTCACTGACATCGCACAGCAGCCATCGCGGAGTGTCCATACCTGGACAGACCCTCGGACCGCCCCTGCCTCATCGGTGCGGCGAGCCCGGGGCGCGGCGGGTCAGTCCAGCTCGACGCGGCCGGTCAGCGGGCGCGGGCCGTTGCCGTCCCGGTTCTCCCGCTCCTCCTTCTCGGCGCGGTTGGAGGAGCCGAGGTTCTGCCGGACCGAGTCCAGGATGGTCAGCCCCTGGCCGACCAGTCCGGCGGCGATCTCGCCCAGGCCGTCGGCGCCGTTGAGGACGTTGACATTGGCGCCCTGGAGGCCGCCTGCGGCCTCCTTGACGATCTGCGGCAGCTGGTCGATCAGCATCCGGTCCAGCGCCACCCGGTCGTGCGAGGCGGCGGCCTCGGCCTGGATCTTCATCCGGTTGGCCTCGGCCAGGGCGAGCACCCGGATCCGTTCGGCCTCGGCCTCGGCCGGCTTCACGATCTCGGCGACCAGCTGCTGCTGGCGCAGTTCGGCCGCCCGCTGGGCCAGCTCGGTCTGTGCGGCGAGCACCTCCTGCTGGGCGTGCGCCTGGGCCAGCGGACCCGCCTGCGCGGCCTGGGCCTGGGCCCGGTCCACCTCGGCCGAGTACTGGGCCCGGACCACCGCGGTCTGCCGGGCGTACTCGGCCTGGTTCCGCTCGGCCGCCTGCTGCGCCTCGACCGACTGCTGGGTCGCCTGGGCCTGGGCGATCTGGGCCTGCCGCTGGATGGCGGCCTTGTGCGGGGCGGCCATGGCGGCGATGTAGCCGGTCTGGCCGTCGTCGATCGACTGGATCTGCAGCGAGTCGACGGTCAGCCCGATCGTGCCCATCTCGGTCTTGGAGGTCTCCAGCACCTCGGAGGCCAGCTTCTGACGCTCCGTCACGATCTCCTCGACCGTCATCGAGCCGATGATGGAGCGCAGGTGGCCGGCGAAGATCCGCCCGGTCAGGATCGACATCTGGTCCTGGTCGGAGAGGAAGCGCTGGCCGGCGTTGACGATGCTCTCCTTGTCGTTGCCGACCTTGAAAGCGATCACCGCCCGCACCGTCAGCGCGATGCCCTGGCGGGTCACGCAGGTCTCGGCGACCTCCGCCTCGCACATCGCCAGGGTCAGGAAGCGGGTCTTCCGGAACACCGGGAGCACGAACGCCCCGTGCCCTGTGACCACGCGGAACGGCGCGTCCCCCATGCCGCGCCTGCCACCGGAGATCAGCATCGCCTCGTCGGGGGCGGGAACCCTGTAACCGAACATCCTTCGCGTCTCCTCAACCGGCGTCGCCGGCGTCGCCGGCCAACGCGTCCAACGGATCTGTCCATGCGATGACATCTACCTGGCGGGAGCCGCGGGACTCGATCACCAGGACCGGAGCCCCCTTCGGCAGGGGCTCCTCCGACCAGGCCAGAAGGGCTTCCGTGCCTCCTCTGACCCGCACCAGGACCTCACCCGGCCCGGCCGCGCCGCGGGTGCCGACGAGCAGCACCCCGATGCAGCCGACCACGGCCTCGTCCGGTGCCATCCGAAGCTGCCCCCTATGTCGATCCTGTGTCTGATTCCTGACCCTAGCGCTACATCCGATCAGCGGCCCATCCTCCGTACGGCCGTTGTGCGACCCACATTCCCAGCCCCGTTCTCCCCGTTGTGGAAGGCGCGCACACCGGCCGCGATGCGGAGTCGCGCTTTGACGAAGCGAATGCAAAAAATCAAGCAAGCCACGGAGTTTATGAGCATTGCAGCGAAAATATGCCGCATGAGCCTTGTGGCTGGCTGCGCGGCGGCCCTACTGTCGGCTCACCCTCACCGCGTCCGCCGCACCGTTCACTCGCGCGCGAGAAATGAGCATCCGATGTCACGGAGCACAACCAGGGCTGCCAGGGCTGGATCCGGGCGAGCCGTCAGACCACCGTTCAGGGCCGCTTCGGCGGTGGCAGCGGTGACCGCTGTCGTGGTGGGACTCGGTGTCGCCCCCGGCGGCACCGCCTTTGCGAGTTCAGCACCTCCGGCGCCCACGCCCGTCACCCGGGCGGCGCTGGACCCGTCGCTGGTGGCCGGGACCGGCGCCACGGTGGGCTTCGCCGAGCAGGAGGCCGAGAAGGCCGTCACCGACGGCACGGTGATCGGCCCGGGTACGGCCGCCTACACCCTGGCCGCGGAGGCGTCGGGCCGCTCGGCGGTGAGCCTGAAGCCGGGCCAGTACGTCGAGTTCACCCTGCCCGCGGCGGCCGATGCGATCAATGTGCGCTACAGCATCCCGGACGCGCCGAACGGCGGCGGGATCACGGCTCCGCTGGACGTCACGGTGAACGGCAAGGGCCGCGGCACCATGACGCTCACCTCGCAGTACGCCTGGCTCTACAACCAGTACCCGTTCTCCAACGACCCCAACGCGGGCCTGCTGCATCCGGACTGGTGGATCACCGAGTGCTCCTGCGTGCCCGACCAGACCACGCCGGCCCCGGTGATCACCACCCCGTTCCGGCCCAACCACTTCTACGACGAGCAGCGGCTGCTGCTGGGCCGCACCTACGAGGCCGGTGACAAGGTCCGGCTCGCCGTGCCGGCCGGCAGCGACGCCTCGGCCACCGTCATCGACCTGATGGACTCCCAGCTGGTCGCGCCGCCCAGGATCGACCTGGTCGCCGCCGATGTGCTGGCCTTCGGCGCCGACCCGACCGGGCGGCGGGACTCCGCCGACGCGATCGACAGGGCCATCGCCTTCGCCGAGCGGACCCACCTCAAGGTGTACATCCCGCCGGGCACGTACCAGGTGAACCGGCACATCATCGTCGACGACGTCACCATCGAGGGCGCCGGCAGCTGGTACACCGTCATCAAGGGCCACCAGGTGACGCTGGGCAGCCCGGCTCCGGACGGCTCGGTCCACACCGGCGTCGGCTTCTACGGGAAGGACGCCTCGGTCGGCGGCTCCACCAACGTCCACCTGTCCGGTTTCGCCATCGAGGGCGACGTCCGCGAGCGGATCGACACCGACCAGGTGAACGGCATCGGCGGCGCGATGAGCGACTCGACCATCGACGGCCTCTACATCCAGCACACCAAGGTGGGGATGTGGTTCGACGGTCCGATGAGCAACCTGAGGATCACAGACAATGTGATCGTCGACCAGATCGCCGACGGCATCAACTTCCACACCGGGGTCACCGACTCGGTGGTGTCGGACAACTTCGTCCGCAACACCGGTGACGACGCCTTGGCCATGTGGTCCGAGAAGGGCGAGGACGCCAACGACACCTTCGACCACAACACCGTGCAGACCCCGGTGCTCGCCAACGGCATCGCGGTCTACGGCGGCACCGACAACACCGTCTCCGACAACCTGATCGCCGACCCGATCCGGGAGGGCAGCGGCATCCAGGTCGGCTCCCGCTTCGGCTCCCAGGCGTTCACCGGGCACCTGTGGATCACCGGGAACACCACGGTCAGGGCCGGTACCTACGAGCTGAACTGGAACATCGGCCTGGGGGCGATCTGGTTCTACGCGCTGGAGCGGAACATCAGCGCGGACATCGAGGTGACCGGGGACAACTTCCTGGACAACACCTATGACGCGATCATGCTGGTGACCGACTTCCCGGTGAAGGACCAGTACTCGATCACCAACGTCCACTTCAAGGACATCAAGGTCGACGGCACCGGAACCGATGTGGTCAGCGCCCGCACGGCCGGATCCGCGACCTTCCAGAACGTGGTCGCCCGCAACGTCGGCGCGGTCGGCGTCAACAACTGCGGGTCGTTCCACTTCACCGCCGCAGGGTCGGAGTTCTCGCTGACCGACCTCGGCGGCAACACCGGAGGCGGCACCACGGGGCCCTGGCTCGCGCCCTGGGAGCTGCCGAACACCATCACCTGCGACGACCGCCCGGCAGTGGTGGCGCCGCCGGCGCCGTCGCCCTGGTGAACCGGGGGAGGCCCGGCAGTACCTGACCTTCCGGCAGTACCTGACGTTCCGACAGCCGCGCCCGCGTCGCCGGTCCTACTCGGCGGCGCGGCGCAGCCGTGCCTCCAGGCCGTCCAGAATGCACTCCAGGCCGTCGGAGAAGCTGTCGACCCGGTTGCTGTCGACGTCGAAGCCCTCGCTCTGGGCGGCGTAGAGCCGGCTGAGCCGCGGGAACGCCTGGACCGCCTGCAGCGCCGCGGGCCAGAACGCGTCCACCCACTCCTGCTGGCTCTGGCCGCTGCGGGCCAGCACGGTGAGCCAGGCGGCCTCGGTACTGGCCAGGCCGACGACATAGGAGCTGACGGTGTTCATCCCCCGCTCCGCCTCCGCGAGCGAGAAGCCCGCAGTCTCCAGGGCGCCGATCATCTGCTCGGACAGCCGCAGCAGGTTGGGTCCCAGCGATGACATGCCCACCTGGCCCAGCACCGAGGCGATCCAGGGATGGCGCAGGAACGCCTGGCGCAGGCTCTGGGCGACGGTGGTCACCTCCGTGCGCCAGTCCGACGCCTCGGCCGGGTCCTGCGTGGCGATCTCGCCGTAGACCTCGTCGACGACCAGCTCGATCAGCTCGTCCTTGTTGGCCACGTGCGAGTACATCGAGGTGGCGCCGGCGTTCAGCCGGGTGCCGAGCTTGCGCATGCTCAGGGCGTCGATGCCCTCCGCGTCCAGCAGCTCCATCGCGGCCGCGACGATCTGCTCCCGGCTCAGGGCCGGCTGCTCCCGGCGCGGCCGCTGCGGCCGGGTCCACACCGAGCCGCCGGCCTGCTGCTGTTCGGCTGCCATGAGGTCTCCTCTTTCGTCGCGTAGCCCCGTTGCCATGCGAACAGCGTACGCCCTTGCGCACACTGTGCGGAGCGCCGTACAGTGTGCGGTGTGCCGAACGGTGTGCGGCCCGAAACCCGGAGGGGAAAGTCATGGAACTGACTGGCAAGGAAGGGCGCAATCCGCGCCGCTGGATCATCCTGATCGTGCTCTGCCTCAGCGCGCTGGTCCTGGTGATCGACAACATGGTGCTGACGGTGTCGGTGCCGACCATCTCCAACACGCTGCACGCCGGCGCCCAGGACATCCAGTGGGTGATCGACTCCTACATCCTGGTCTTCGCCGGGATGCTGCTCACCGCGGGAAGCCTCGCCGACCGCTTCGGCCGACGAAGGGTGCTGATCATCGGCCTGGCCCTGTTCGGGGGAGCCTCGCTGCTCGCGGCCTTCGCGGCCAGTCCGGCCGAACTGATCGCGGGCCGGGTGCTGATGGGCTTCGGCGGCTCGCTGGTGATGCCCAGCACGCTCTCCATCCTGATGACCGTCTTCGACGAGGACGAGCTGCGCAAGGCCTTCGCGATCTGGGGCGGCGCCTCGATGATCGGTCTGATCGGCGGCCCGGTGCTGGGCGGCGTGCTGGTGGCGCACTTCTGGTGGGGCGTCATCTTCCTGCTGAACGTGCCGGTGGCGGCGCTGGCGATCTTCGCGGCCGTGGTGCTGATGCCGGAGTCCAAGGGACCCTGGCGCAAGGCCGACCCGATCGGGATGGTGCTGTCCATGGTCGGCATGACCGCACTGGTGTGGACGATCATCGAGGCGGCCCGCAGCGGTCTGACCCATCCGACGATCATCGCCGGGACGGCGCTCTCGGTGCTCGGTCTGGCCGGCTTCGTGGTCTGGGAGAACCGGGTCGACGAGCCGATGGCCCCGCTGGTGCTGTTCCGCAACCGGGTGTTCAGCGCCTCCAGCTTCTCGCTGGTGCTGGTGACCTTCGCCAACGGCGGCCTGATGCTGGTGCTCACCCAGTACCTGCAGTTCGCCCTGGGCTACTCGGCGACGCGCACCGGGATCGCCTTCGCACCGCTGGCCGTCGCCGCCCTGGTCTTCAACGGCCTCGGCGCCACCCTGGGCAGCAAGCTCGGCAACCGCACCATCACCGTGGCCGGGCTGCTGGTCCTGGCCGGCGGCTTCGGAGTGCTGACCACGCTGTCGGTGCACGCCGGCTTCGGGATGGTGGCCCTGGCCCTGGCGCTGATCGGCACCGGGGCGGGGCTGGCGATGCCGGCCGCCACCGCCGCGCTGATGGGCGTCATACCCGCTGAGCACGCCGGGGTCGGCTCGGCCCTCAACGACACGGTCCAGCAGAGCGGTGCGGCGCTGGGGGTGGCGGTCCTGGGCACCGTCCTCTCCTCCACCTTCACCAGCCACATGCCGGCGGCGCTCCCCGCTGCGGCCCGCCACTCGGTCTCCGCGGCGCTCCAGTTGGCCGCGAGCACCGGGGACACCGCCCTGGCCGCCACCGCCCGCTCGGCCTTCACCCAGGCGATGTCCGCCAGCTTCCTGGTCGGCGCCGTCGGCGTCCTGATCGCGGCGGCTCTGGCCCTGGTGCTGATGCGCAACGGCAACGACGCGGCCACGGAGGACGCCGCCGCCGGGGCCACCGCCGAGGACACCGCTGGGGAGACCGCTGAGGCACAGGAGCCCGCGGCGACGCCGGAGCGCGCCGCCGCCTGAACCGACCCCAGCCCGCACACACCGTCCGACGACGAAGCCCCCCGACCGGGGGGCTTCGCGTCGTTCCCGGACGGTTCAGGGGGCTCGGAAGTAGCTGGGGAACGCCGGGGCGAGGAGCGGCCTGCGCCCCCAGGCGAGGATCCCGCCCCGGGCCATCGCGCCCCAGGGCGAGCACCGCCCCAGCGCGATCAGCAGGAAGGTCACCGGCTCGGTGACGATGGTGCAGTCGGCGCGCTGCGCGGCGCCCCCGCTGACGGTGAGGCCGCCGTCGGCGAAGGCCGCGGTGTAGCGGGGGCCGCCGCCCCGCAGCCGCAGCTCGTAGACGGCGCTCAACCGGCCGACCGCCTTGCGGTCGAGCACCCGAGGCATCGCGGTGGTCAGGAACGGCAGGCACAGCTCCACCCGCTGACGGTCGATCATGTGCGGTCGGCGCAGCGCCCGGGCCAGGTCCCAGCCGTGCCCGAGCATATGGGTGAGCAGATAGGACCCCAGGGTGTCCAGGTCCATCGGCCCCATCGGCGCCAGTACCCGCAGGGCGGCGCTCTGCCCCGCGGCCGCGGCGACGAAGGACTCCGCCTGCTCGACCACGGCCGCGGCCAGCACCGCGGGGTCGCGTTCGGTGAACGCGGCCAGCGAGTCGGCATTGGCGGCGGCCAGACCGTCCGGGGTGCCGTCCCCGTAAGGACGCTCGGCACCTGCGGCCAGCTCCGCCATCAGCTGGTTGGCCAGCGCGAGGTGCGCCGCGGCCTCACCGAGGTTCCAGGTGGAGCGCGGCACCCTGGCCTCCGGGTCGGCGCCGGCGCTCAGCAGGGCCGCTATGTCCGCGGCGGTCCCGGTGATCGCCCGGTACAACTGCTCGGGCGCGGACGGGGCGGCGGGCGCGGGGGTGGTCATGACGGAAGAGCCTGGACCAGGGGCGGCGCACTGTCCAGGGTGCGACGCGGACGCGGTCCTCCGCTGCGGGCCTACGCGACGGCCCTACGTGTCGGCCTTGCGTGACGGCCTTGGCGTGACGGCCCTCCGCGACGGTCCCGAGGACTTTGCCATCTCTTTACAACCTGTCGCCGGGCTGTGTCGTCTCTCCTCCCGTTCAGCAACGCAGCCCGGTGCCGTCGCCACGGCGGCCCGGGCCGACGAGAGAGAGACCCTTCATGCGTACAGCTCGTACCGGTCGTACCGGCGTCCTCGCCGCCGCGCTCTTCGCCTGTGCCGCGGTGCTGGTCGGCGCCGGTTCCGCGAACGCCGCCGGATCGGCTTCGGCCAGCGCCTCGCCGACCCCGGCCACGGCCGCCCGGAGCGCCTCCGCCGTCCCGACCGTGAGCGCGTCCGGCTCACCCCGCGCCGCGACCGGTGGCACCGGCGCGTCCGCGACCGCCGCCCCGGTCGCCCGCCCGACCCGGGACGGCCAGGTCCGGGTCGTGCCCAGCGGCGCCCCGGACACCGGTGTGGCGCCGGCCGCCTCCCAGGGCGGCGGTGACACCGGCCTGATGACCGGCGCCGCGGCGGCCGGAGCGGTGCTGGTCGGCGGTGCGGGCGTGGTGCTGCTGCGTCGCCGGACCCGGGCCCAGGGCTGATCTTGCCGACCGAGCACACCAGAACACAGTCGGCAGCGGCAGCGGCAGTGCTGGCTGCGGCGCTGCTGCTCTCCGGCTGCGGCAGCGGAGCAGCGGCGGTCGGGTCTGCCGGCGCCGGCAGCACGGCCGTGGCCGGATCCGCGTCGACAGCAGCGGACCCGCCGGCGCCGTCCGCTCCGGCGTCCGCCTCGAAGGCCCCGAAGGCGCTGTCCGAGTCGGTACCGGTGGAACTGCAGATCCCAGCCATCGGGGTGGATACCCCGGTGATGAAGCTGGGGCTGGCCGCGGACGGGAGCGTGCAGACACCGCCGATCGAGGCGCACTCCCCGGCCGGCTGGTACCAGGGTTCGCCGACTCCGGGCCAGGTCGGTCCCTCGGTGGTCCTGGCTCATGTGACGGTCGGTCAGTACGGCGACGGTGTCTTTCTGCACCTGTCCAAGCTGAAGCCGGGCGATCGCGTGGTCGCCCGGCTGAAGGACGGCGTGGACGCGGACTTCACGGTCTACAAGGTGCAGACGGTCGCCAAGGCCGAATTCCCGACCGCCGCCGTCTACGGGAACGTCGACCGCCCGGAACTGCGTCTGATCACCTGCGGCGGTCCACGGGACAGCACCGGCCACGGCTACCTCGACAACGTGGTCGTCTACGCCGCACTGACCTCCGGGCAGTAGCCGACACCCAGCACATCCCGACCCATGGAGAGCGTTGAGCCGGTCACAGGACACCGCAGCGTCCGAGCTGTTCGCTGCCCTCTACCCGGCCCTCGCCGGGTGGTGCCGTCGTCTGACCGACGACGACGGCACCGCCCACGAGATCGCCGCGGAGGCGTTCACCCGGTTGTGGGCGCGCTGGACCAAGGTGGAGGAGCCGCGCGGCTTCCTCTATGTCACCGCGGCCAACCTGGTCCGCGACCACTGGCGCAGGCTGGAGCGGGAACGCAGGGCGCTGCGCCGGGTGGCCGCGGAGGCCGCGGTGGCCGCGGCGCGCGGCGCGGACGAGTCGGGCGATCCCTCGGTCCGGCTGCTGGTCCAGTCGCTGCCGCTGCGGCTGCGAACCCCGGTGCTGCTGTACTACTACGCTGATCTGCCGGTCCGGGAGGTGGCTGTGCTGACGGGGCGCAAGGAAGGGACAGTCAAGGCCGATCTCCACGCGGCCCGGGAACTACTGCGCAGCAAGCTGGGGGGACACCTTGATCACACCCATTGAGGAGCCGGACGAGGAGCGGGACGACCGGCTGGCGTCGCTGCTCGGCCCCGGCCCGGTGGTGCTGCTGCCGCCGCCCGGGTCCTTCGAGCAGATCCGCCGCAGCGCCTCGCGGCGCAGGTGGCGGCGGACGGCGGGCGGCGGGGGACTGGTGCTGGCCGTGGCCGCCGCGGTGATCGCCCCGCTGCTGATGTCCGGGACCCCGGACGAGCCGGTGCGGGTGGTCCCGGCAGCGCCGGCGACCGTCCGGTCGTCCACGGTGGCGCATCCGTCGCCGACGGCGACCCCGGCCCGGCCCGAGCCGTCCGGCTCGGCCTCCGTCTCCGCCTCGCCGACGCCTTCGGTGTCGCCGCGGACGACGCCGACCCGTGGCGAGGCCGGCGCCTCCGCGGCCACCGGGGGGACCAGGGCGGGCACCGCCGCCGCCGCAACCCGGCGCCCGAGCAGTGGATCGGCGTCCCCGCGGGCCACGGCGGCGTCGGCGTCGCCGTCGGCAGCGAGATAGGGGTTTCTGACGGGCCTTCGGTGCGGGCGTAGTGGGCCGGTCGCGCTGTTCCCCGCGCCCCTGGACCCTGCGACCGGCCCACGGTGCGTCAGTTGCAGCCCCAGCGGAGGCGCGGGGAACTGCGCGACCAGCCCGGTGCGGCCCGCAGTCAGACGCTGAGCTCGGCGTCGAGTGCGACGCGCAGCCACTCGTGGGAGGCGCCCATGTTCGGTTCGGCCGGACCGGTCGGCGGGACGACGAGCTCGCCGGCGAGTTGCCAGTAGCGGTCGACCAGCGGGTCGGCGGTGACGGTCAGGGTGCCGGCGAGCCGCAGGCGGAAGGCGGGGCTGTCCGGTAGCCGGGACGCCTCGGCGTGGGCGGCCACGAAGCAGTCGAGCGCCTCGCCCCGCCCCGGGGTCCGCCCGGCCCGCAGCTCCTGCCCGGCCAGCGCATAGGCGTCGCCGAGGCCCTGGTAGAGCACGGCCGGGTCGAGCTTCTCCTCGGCGCAGCGGAACTCGGGTCGGCAGAAGTCGCTGTCGAACCGGGCGCCCGAGGTCAGCGCGTGCAGTCGGGCGAAGGTCAGCACCTGATCGGGCGTCGGATCGGCCGGCGGCTGCGGTACCGCCGCCTCGATGATCGCACCGCGCAGCCGGGCCGGGAGCCGGGGCGGCAGCAGAAAGCGCCAGAAGCGGGCCAGCGGCGCCGTGCTCGGCGGCGTGGCCACCGCGCCGATCAGCCGCAGCCGGTCCGCGCGCTCCTCGGCGGTGCAGTCCCGCAGCAGCTGCAGCGCGGCCTCGCGCCAGCGCAGCGCGGTCAGTTGCGAGCCGAGCTCGCGCAGCCGCCCGGCGATGGCGTCCTCCAGCGCGCCGTCCAGCCCCTCCTGCCCGTCCTCCTGGGCCAGGATCCGGCCCACCTCGGGCACCGGCAGGTCGAGACCCCGGAGCGAGCGGATCAGCCGGAGCCGGTCGAGCGCCTCGGGCCCGTACCGGCGGTGGCCCCCGGAGCTGCGTCCGGCCTCGGGCAGCAGCCCGCGGTCGGAGTAGAAGCGGACGGTCTTGACGGTGACGCCCGCGTGCTCGGCGAGCTCCCCGATGCTCCACAGGTCGTCGGACTGCACAGCTTGAACCTCCCTCAGGGGGAGTTCCTACGGTACCGGGGAGCCCGGCGCCCCGGGCAGGTTGAGGAGGAACTCATGACGGCGTTCGTGCTGGTCGCAGGCGGTCACATCGGCGGCTGGGTGTGGCGGGAGGTGGTCGACCGGCTGCAGGGGTCGGGAGCCCGGGTGTACCCGGCCACGCTCACCGGGCTGGGGGACCGCCGGCACCTGGCCGGCCCCGGAACCGACCTGGACACCCACATCGAGGACCTGGTGCAGCTGATCGACCAGGTGGACGAGCCGGAACTGGTGATCGTCGGCCATGACACCGGCATCCACCCGGTGCTGGGCGCCGCCGACCGGCGTCCTGAGCGGATCGCCAGGATCGTCCATCTGGACGCGGGCCTGCCCCAGGACGGCGAGTCGGTGCTGGACCTGGTGCCGGACCCGGAGGTCCGCGAACGGCTGCTGCGCCGGGTCGGGGAGAGCGGGGACGGTTGGCGGGTTCCGGCGCCGACCCTGGAGGAGTGGCCGCTTTGGGGCAGCACGGCCGGGGTCCCCGAGGAGGCGCTGGCCCGGCTCACCCGGCTGGCAGCGCCGCAGCCGCTGGCCACGCTCACCCAGCCGCTGCGGCTGACCGGCGCCGCGGCGAAACTGCCGACCAGCGGCATCCTCTGCACCGCCAACGGGACCAGCATCGCGCTGGTGGAAATGCTGTTGGGGTACGGCGAGCCGCGGTTCCAGGTGCTCGCCGACCCCCGGGTGGGCTTCTTCGAGCTCGACACCGGCCACTGGCCGATGCTGTCCTGCCCGGACGAGCTGGCCGAGGTGCTGCTCCGGGCCGCGGCGGGGGAGGGCCACCGGGTGACCGCGGCGGGCGCGGAGGTCCCGGCCCGCTTCCTGCTGGACGGGCCCGAGCGGCCCAGTGAGCGGATCGGGCCGGTCGACCTCTACCTGCCGGACCTCTCCGACCTGTCCGACCGCTCTGGGCTCTCCGACCTCTCCGACCTCTCCGACCTGGACGGTCCCCGGCCCGCGGTGGTGTTCGTCCACGGCGGCCCGGTGCCACCGGAGAAGCGGCCGACACCGCGGGACAGCCGGACCTTCGTGGGCTACGCGAGTCAGGCGGCGGCGCTGGGCCTGGTCGGCGTCACGCTGGACCACCGGCTGCACGGTCTCGGCGACTACGGGCGCGCCGCGGAGGACGTCGCCGCGGCGGTCGAACTGGTGCGGGCCGACCCCCGGGTCGACGCCGACCGGATCGCGCTGTGGTTCTTCTCCGGCGGCGGGCTGCTCTGCGCCGACTGGCTGGCGGCGCCACCGCGGTGGCTGCGCTGCGTGGCGGCGACGTATCCGATCCTGGCGCCGCTGCCGAACTGGGGAATGGCCGAATCCAGGTTCCGCCCCGCGGACGCGGTGCGGGGGGCAGGCGGACTGCCCATGGTGCTGACCCGGGTGGAGTTGGAGCAGCCGGAGATCGCGGCGACGGTCACCGAATTCCTCGCCGCGGCGGAGGCCTGCGGCGCGGACGTCGAACTGATCGACGTGGCCGGAGCCCACCACGGCTTCGAGACCATCGACCACACGGAGGCGACCCGCGGGGCCGTCCGCACGGCGCTGCGGGGAGTGCTGCGGCACCTGCGGGCGGGGAGTCTCTGACCGTTCCCTGCTGCGGCCGCAGCCGGCTCGGCGCGCAGTTCCCCGCGCCCCTGGGTGGCTGCGACTGGCCCACCGTGGTTCCGTTGCAGCCTCCAGAGGCGCGGGGACCGGGCGGTCAACCGGATGCGGTCCGCACTCAGGAACCCCGGTCGGCTTGCCACGCGCTCTGCCACGGGCCCACGCCCGCGTCCGGGCTCATGCCCCCTGGTCCAGCACGCCGGTGAGGGTGCCGGTGGCCGGGTCCGACCAGGTGTGGGTGACAGTGCCGTCGGGGTTGCGGGTCAGAGTCTGCTCAGCGGTGCCGGTCGGGCAGCCGGCCGGGGCGCCGGGCAGCGGGCGGCTGCTGAAGCTGAGCTGGTGGGCGGTGGCGCTCAGCAGCGTCCAGGCGGTCGGGCAGAGCGGGTGAGCTCCGGACGTGCCGGTGTCCGACCGCAGCTCGGTGGTGGAGTCGGCGCCGATCCGGCCGGGGCGCACGGTGACAGCGTCCTCGCCGGAGCGGGACCCGTCGGAGGCGGCCAGGGTGCCCGACCAGGTGCCGAGGAAGCCGGCCGGGACCGCGTCGGCAGCGCCGCCGGTGCCGGCCGGTCCGGCGGTGGTCGGCGCTGGCGCCGGCGGTCCGGGCGGGACCAGCCGGGCCGGTGCGGACGGGACCACCGCCGGGGTCGGGCCCGGTGCGCCGCCGACGATCCCCACCCGCTGACCCCTGGTGATCAGCATGGCGACCCCGATCGTCATCACCGTGAACACGGTCGCGATGATGACGATGGCGCCGTCCCGCAGTCGGGACCGGGCCGTCGGGGCCGTCGGGGGCGCCGGCCCGACCGGCGCTCCCCGGGCCCCCGTTGCCGCCGCCCCGTCCGGGGTCCAGGACCGTTCGATTCCGCCACTCGGAGTCTGCTTCGCCATCACCTGCCGACCTCCCCGACCGTCCCCGCCGTGGGTTCCAGCGTCCCGCCGCAAGCGGCGTACGGCCAGAGCCGGGTGACGGTGGATCAGATGTCGCGGAAGACCTCGATCTGGGCGCCCACCGAGTTGAGGCGTGCGGCCAGGTCCTCGTAGCCGCGGTTGATGACGTAGACGTTGCGCAGCACCGAGGTGCCCTCGGCGGCCAGCATCGCCAGCAGCAGCACCATGGCCGGGCGCAGCGCCGGCGGGCACATCATCTCGGCGGCGCGCCAGCGGGTCGGTCCCTCGACCAGGACCCGGTGCGGGTCCATCAGCTGGACGTGGGCGCCGACCCGGTTGAGCTCGGTCAGGTAGACCGAGCGGTTCTCGTACACCCAGTCGTGGACCAGGGTCGAGCCGTGGGCGCAGGCGGCGATCGCGGCGAAGAAGGGCAGGTTGTCGATGTTGATGCCGGGGAACGGCATCGGGTGGATCTTGTCGACCGGCGCGGACAGCTTGGAGGGGTGCACGGTGAGGTCGGTCAGCCGGGTGCGGCCGTTGTCGGCCGGGTACTCCGGGCTGCGGTCGCAGTCCAGGCCCATCTCGTCCAGCACGGCGAGCTCGATCTCGACGAACTCGATCGGGACCCGGCGGATGGTCAGCTCGGAGTTGGTCACCACGGCGGCGGTGAGCAGGCTCATCGCCTCCACCGGGTCCTCGGAGGGGGCGTAGTCGACGTCGGCGTCGATGACGGCCCGGCCGTGCACGATCAGGGTGGTGGTGCCGATGCCCTCGACGTGGACGCCCAGCCGCTCCAGGAAGAAGCAGACGTCCTGGACCATGTAGTTGGCGCTGGCGTTGCGGATCACCGTGGTGCCGGGGTGGCGTGCGGCGGCGAGCAGGACGTTCTCGGTCACCGTGTCGCCGCGCTCGGTCAGTACGATCGCGCGCTGCGGCTCCACGTCGCGTTCGACGGTGGCCCGGTAGCTGCCGGTGGTGGCGCTGACGTGCAACCCGAAATGGCGCAGCGCCGAGAGGTGCGGCTGGACGGTGCGGGTGCCCAGGTCGCAGCCGCCGGCGTAGGGGATCTCGAAGCGGTCGGCGCGGTGCAGCAGCGGGCCGAGGAACATCAGGATGCTGCGGGTGCGCCGGGCCGCGTCCTCGTCCATGGCGGAGAGGTCGAGGGTGGCCGGCGGGGTGATCTCCAGGTCGGTGCCGTCGTTGATCCAGCGGTGCTTCACGCCGATGCTGGTGAGGACCTCCAGCAGCCGGTAGACCTCCTCGATCCGGGCCGCGCGGCGCAGCGTGGTCTTCCCGGTGGTGAGCAGGGAGGCGCAGAGCAGGGCCACGCAGGCGTTCTTGCTGGTGCGCACGTCGATGGCGCCGGAGAGCTGGCGGCCGCCGACGACCCGCAGGTTCATCGGTCCGGCGACGCCCAGCGAGACGATCTCGCTGTCCAGCGCCTCGCCGATCCGTGCGACCAGGTCCAGGCCGATGTTCTGGCCGCCGGACTCGATACGGGCCACGGCGCTCTGGGTGGTGCCGAGGGCGACGGCGAGCTGGGTCTGCGTCCAGCCCTTGTGGGTACGGGCGGCACGGACGAGCTTGCCGATACGGGAGAGGTAGTCGTCGGTCACTGCCCGAACGTATCTCACTGATGCGATGCAGTGCATCTCTGCTGGTCGTGCCGGGGGCCGACCGGGTGAATCCGGCCGGACTCCGGCCCCCGACCGCACCGACCCGGCCTGACCTGCCACACACCGTCGGACCTGGTGCTGCGGCGGAGGGTCGGGAGACCCGGCGGGGACGCGGGGTGATCGCGTGGGCGTGGGGAAGATACAGCACGGCCGCGATGCTGTCTCGGCGACGCCCCGACGCCCCGACGCCCCGACGCGTCCGCGATCGGGTCGACCGTGGTCCGGGACCGGACCTCAGCGCTGGGAGGAGGCCCCCGCGCCTGACCCCCGGACCCGGCAAGCCCGATCGGGCCTCCGGCTCCGGCGGTGCAGGCATAGCGTTCACATCCGTTCCATTGCAACACTCGGATGGGCTGGCGTTGCTTGCGCGCCAACACTGTTGCAACGAAATTGCCGACTTGGCCTGCGATGATAGTGATTTGACGCAACAAGGCTGTTGCCATATGCACGAAGGCAACGTAGCTTTTCCGTTGTAAGAAACACAGAGCGGCGGCAAGCCGCACGAGTCGACGGAGAACACCATGCAGACGTTCGCCACCACCGCCCCCATCACCGCCGTCCTGGACATCCCCGCCGGCCGCATCGAGCTCCTCGCCACCGACCAGGCCACCACCACCGTGGAGGTCCTCCCCGCCAACCCCGACAGGACCCGCGATCTCAAGGCGGCCCAGCGCACGACCGTCGACTACACCGACGGGGTCCTGCGGATCACCGGCCCGGACACGAACCACAACCTGGGCTCCACCGGAGCCCTCCAGGTCACCGTCAACCTGCCCGCCGGCTCGCACCTGCAGGCCACAACGGCTGCCGCCGAGCTGCGCACCACCGGCCCGCTGGGCGACGTCGCCTTCGAGGGCGCCTACCGCGAGATCTCCATCGGCCAGGCCGCCGGCCTGCAGCTGACCGCTGTGGACGGCGACGTCGAGGTCGGTCGCCTCACCGGCTCCGCCCAGATCCGCACCGCCCGCGGCGACATCCGCATCACCGAAGCCGGCAGCGGCACCCTGACCCTGGAGACCCAGTCCGGCAGCGTCACCGTGGGCGTCGCCCCCGGCGTCTCCGCCTCCCTGGACGCCGCCACCCCCCACGGCCGCATCAGCAACAGCCTCAAGAACGACGGCACCACCGGACTCGCCATCCACGCCACCACCAGCAACGGCGACATCACCGCCCACACCCTCTGACGTGGCGGTCCCGGCATCCGCCGGCGGCCTGACGCGTGGTCAGCGCGGCAGCCGCCGGCCGATGGTCCGCCTGGTGTTCCGCACGGTGATGCGCCCGAAGGACTTCTTGCCGACCAGCTCCACCCGCAGCGCGACCGGCGCATCGGGGTCCGGTGCCCCACGGAACTTGACCTTGCTGAACTCCAGGTTCAGGGCGTCGGCATTGACCACGACACCCGGCCTGGTGATCAGCGTCAGATTCCCGCCGTTCATCTCCATGTCGATCCGCAGGGTGTCCTGAGTGATCACCGCCTGGGTGAAGTCGAGCGTCACCTTGCAGAACTGCGTGGCGAGCACCAGTCTCCGCGGAACCACCCAGCCCCCGACCCGTTCGACCGGACTGAACTTCTGGTCGATCCGGAGCACGTCCTTGACATCCGCCACGGCCGCGCCGGTCGAGGCCGCCACGGGCGGCAGGTCGGCCGTGAGCGCTGCGAGTTCGCTGAGGGTCCGCGCCTCCAGAGCCGCCTCCAGACGCTCGTCCAGCTCGGCCGCCGTCAGCCGCCCGTCGCCGGCCCCGACCCGCAGCACCTCCACCACCCGGTCCCGGTCCGCATGAGAGGCCCGCAACTCGGGCGACGGGACGGGGCGGGAGCCCTTCCCGGTGGGCGAGATCTCTGGTCCCATGCTTCCGTCTTCCGTCCTGCTCCGTCGAGGGCCTTCGCGTGACCGCAGCCGGCAGTGCGTCCAGGCACCAACGCTATAGCGCGATTTGGGCCCCGGACCAGGCCCCGACCAGCAGCACGACGACCGGCGGCTCGCCACGGACTGCGGCACCCGGGCCGCCGCGGCACCCAGCGTGACGCTGCCGCGCTCTCCCACGTGCATGAACACGCGGCGCACACCTACGAAATCCATGGCGGGCGATCAGATACCGAAACAGCATGTACATCATTGATTCCGTCTTTGACCGGATGAGTGGGGCGCGGCAGGCTGCCAGTCATGCCTTCCTCGACCTCTCGAACGGCCAAGCTCACAGCGCCTCTCGTGCTGGTATCGGCTCTCCTGGGCGGATGCGCGGCGAGTCACGGGGCCGTAGCGACCGGCGTGGCATCCACCACCGCGGCGGCGGCAACCGCCCCGGAGCCCTCGCAGACCCTGGCGGCGCAGACGAAGGCCTTCGCCGCGATCGAGCGCCGTTACCACGCCCGGCTCGGCGTCCATGTGCTGGACACCGCGAACGGACGCACCGTCACCTACCGGGCGGACGAGCGATTCGCCTTCGCTTCGACCTACAAGGCCCTCGCCGCCGGGATCCTGCTCAAGCGGGACACGGACGCGCAGCTCGACCACGTCGTCAGCTACCGCGCCTCGGACCTGGCCCCGTACTCGCCGATCACGTCGAAGCACGTGGGCACCGGGATGAGCGTGCGCGACCTCATCGCGGCGGCGCTGGACTACAGCGACAACACCGCCGCGAACCTGCTGCTCACCGCGGGCGCGTCCTCCTACGACGCCCTGATCGCGGACGCCACCAGGGCCGCCCTGGCCGCACTCGGCCGCTGACGGGTGTCCGCAACGAGTGTCCGCAACGGGAGTCCGCAGTCGGCGCACCACGGCTACACCTCGATGTGCGAACCCATGATGACCGTGCGGTCGCGGGGGAGGCCGAAGTACTCGGCGGCGTCGGCGGTGATGTAGGAGGTGGCGATGAACAGCCGCTTGCGCCAGGGCGCCATCGTCGGGGCCTTCCCGCGCCGCAGCTCGATCGTCGACAGGAAGTAGGACGCCCGGTCGGGCTGCAGCGGTCCTTCGGTCTGGGCCGGATCGAGCATCGCCAGTGCGCCGGGCACGTCCAGGGTCTCCATGTAGCCGAACCGGGCGGCGACGTGCACGATCCCGTCGTCGGCGTAGCCGAGGTGGTCCACGACGATCCGCTCGTCGGCGGGGACGCGCGGCACCGTCTCGGTCTCGATGGAGAGGATGACGATCTGGTCGTGCCGTACATGGTTGTGCTCGACGTTGGCCCGCAGGGCCAGCGGCGTGGTCTGCAGGCCCCGGTTGAGGAAGACGGCCGTGCCCGGGACCCGCGAGGTCGCGACCTCCCCGCTGCGGAGGCGGTCGACGAACTCGCGCAGCGGGCCCTCGCGCCGCTCCCGCTCCTGGGTGACCAGTTGACGTCCGCGCTGCCAGGTCGTCATGACCGTGAACGCCGACAGGCCGATCAGCAGCGGCAGCCACGCACCGTGGACGAGCTTGGTCAGGTTGGCGGCGAAGAACAGCAGATCCACCGTCAGCAGCACTGCGGCCCCGACGCCCACCACCCACTTCGGCGTGCCCCATTTCGCGCGGGCGACGTAGAAGAACAGCAGGGTGGTGATGGTGATGGTCCCGGTGACGGCCATGCCGAAGGCGAAAGCCAGCGCGGCCGAGCTGCGGAAGGCGAAGACCAGGGTCAGCACGGAGACCATCAGCAGCCAGTTGATCCACGGGACGTAGATCTGGCCGATGGTGGACTCGGAGGTGTGCGCGATCCGCAGCCGGGGGAGGTAGCCGAGCTGGGCGGCCTGGTAGGCGACCGAGTACGCGCCCGTGATCACGGCCTGGGAGGCGATGACGGTGGCGGCCGTGGCGAGCACCACCATCGCCACCCGTCCCCAGCCGGGCACCAGCAGGAAGAACGGGCTGCTGACGTTGGACCGGTCGGCGAGGATCAGCGCCCCCTGGCCGAGGTAGCTCAGGACGCAGGCGGGGAAGACCACGAACATCCAGGCCCGGGTGATCGGCCGGCGGCCGAAGTGGCCCATGTCGGCGTAGAGCGCCTCGGCGCCGGTGACCGCGAGCACGACCGCGGCCAGGGCGAAGAAGGCGGTGCCGAAGTGGCCCACCAGGAAGGTCAGGGCATAAGTCGGGGACAGCGCCCGGAGGATGGACGGGTGGTCGGCGATCCCGGCGATCCCGCAGGCGCCGATGGCCGTGAACCAGAGGATCATGACCGGCCCGAACACCCGCCCGACCGCCGCGGTCCCCCTGCGCTGAACCAGGAACAGCACCACGATGATCAGCGCGGTGACCGGCACCACGGCGCTCCCCAGCGAGGGCTGGACGACCTTCATCCCCTCGACCGCGGACAGCACCGAGATCGCCGGGGTGATCATGCTGTCGCCGAAGAACAGCGAGGCGCCGAAGATGCCCAGCCCGGCCAGCACGGCGGCGGCCCGTCGGCCCCGTTGCGAGCCCCAGCGCCGCACCAGGGTGATCAGCGCCATGATGCCGCCCTCGCCGTCGTTGTCGGCGCGCATCGCCAGCAGGACGTAGGTGATCCAGACGATGAACACCACCGACCAGAACACCAGCGACACCACCCCGTACACGTTCTGCGTGGTGACCGGGACGGGGTGCGGGTCCTTCGGGTCGAACACGGTCTGCAGTGTGTAGATCGGACTGGTCCCCAGGTCGCCGAAGACGACGCCCAGCGCGGCGACGGTCAGCCCGAGGCGCAGGACGCCACGCGGGGTCGAGTGCCCGGCCTGCGGCGGCTCGCCCCCGGGGCCGGTGTCCGGCACGGTTCCCTGCCGGTCCTCGGCCATGGTGGTCCTCCTCAGCGGCGGCTGACGAACACCAGGTCAGGCGTTCGTCAGGTCGGATGCACTGTGGCGGACGATACCCACCGCGCGCCCCCGGGCGTCGCCCAGGGCGTCCCGCGCCCCTTCCGTGTCCCGCCGTCACCGGCCCGGTGGTTCAGGCCCCGGTCGGGAGCTCGCGGCGCCCGGCCTGCGATCACGGCATGGGATCACGGCCTGCGATCACGTGTTCGCAGGCTGGGGCGCTTCCGCGGCGAGGCCGACCAGGGACTGGTAGGCGGCGTTGCCGAGGAGGCTCGCGTCGTAGACGGCGGTCAGCCGGCTGATCCGGCCGGCGGCGTCGAGTTCGAGGCAGGTGTGGCCGCGCCGCATCGGGGTGGCGCCCGGAGCGGCCGACCACTCGTAGCCGCCGCCCTGGGGGCTGCCCTCGGCGTGGACCAGGGCGGCCCCCGGGCCGTAGGGGAGCTGCCCGAGCGCCCGGGTGTAGTAGCGCTGGGCCTGGGCCGCGCCGCGGATGCGGGTGTGCGCGGCCATGTCCTCATGGACCACGTCGTAGGACATCAGGGCGACGGCCGCAGCGGCGTCGCCCGCCGCGAACGCGGCCTGCAGCGCCTGGGCGGCCCGGACGACGGCGGGGTCCGCGTTCTGCCGGGGGTCGTCGAAGTCGGTGGGGTAGTCGGCGGCGACGGTGTTCGGGGAGAGGGAACTGCGGCCGTCCCAGTAGTCGACCCAGCGGACGACCTTGCGGTGGCGGTCGAAGGTGACGGTGGAGAGCGCCCGCAACTCGTTGCCGAAGAACGAGGGGGTGTCGACGAACTCGACTGCGGCGCTGCGTGCGTCGCCGACGATGCGCAGCGGATAGGAGACCGCGTCCGCGGGCCGGCTCGGCAGGTAGGGGGTGAAGAAGTCGTTCAGCGTCTGCCAGTCGCGCATGGCGACGCCCAGGGAGGCGTCGATGTAGCAGGTGTTCGCCCTGGAGAAGTAGGACATGAATCCGGCGGCGTCGTGCCTGCTCTTGGCGGCGAAGCAGCCGCGGAGGATGGCGGCGACCTCGGGGCTGCAGTGCGAGGTGTCCGTGACCTCGGGCGGGTAGGGCAGTCCCCGGCCCCTGTTGCCCGCCGTTGGGGCCGCACTCGCCGTTCCGGCCGCCAGGACCCCGGCGGTGCCGAGGGCCGCGGTCGTCCCGGCCATGGCCCCGGCGCGGAGCAGCGCGCGCCTGGTCGTCGTTCCCTGCTGCTGATCAGCGTGGTCCATCGGTGATTCCTTGTCGTCGGCGCGGCCGGTCATGCAGCGGGCCCTGTGGGCCCCGCGGGCTCTGTGGGCTCTGCGGGAAGGGAGGCGATCAGGTCGAACTCGTTGCCCTGCGGGTCGGCGAAGGTGGTCCAGCGGACCCCCGGCTTCTCGGCCTCGGCGACGGGTACGGCGCCGAGGCCGGTCAGCCGCTTGCTCTCGGCCTCGAACTCGTCGGTCCACAGGTCGAGGTGGAGGCGGTTCTTGACCGACTTCCGCTCCGGGACCTTCCAGAAGGCGAGCTTCGGGCCCTGGGCCGGGTCGGCGGCGTCGATCGCGGCGCTCTCGGTGGTCGCGCCCGGATTGACCGGACGGTGGAGGACCTCCGACCAGAACGCGGCGAGGGCGGCGGCGTCGGCGGCGTCGATGCTGAGGCCGATGACAGAGGTGGTCATGCTTGCTTCCTCTTCTGCTTGGTATCGGGGTCCGGCAGAGCTGTCCAGGACGGGCGACGGGGTCGCCCGCAGCGCTCTTCGGTTAAACCGTTAACTGAAGCTACCTCTGCATCACTTCACGATGCAAGTCATTCGACTGACGAATGACTTCAACGCTTAAGCTATTCTGGTGTCATGGACGTCCCGCAGGAGCCCCGTTGGCTCGACCCCGAGGAGAGTCAGGCCTGGACCGCTCTGGCCAGCACCCTGATCAGGCTGCCGTCCGCGCTCGATGCGCAGTTGCGCCGGGACGCCGGGATCAGCCACTTCGAGTACCAGGTGCTGGCCAAGCTGTCCCAGGTGCCCGGCCGCACCCTGCGGATGAGCGCGCTGGCGACGCTGACCGAGGGTTCGCTGCCGCGCCTGTCCCAAGTGGTCGCCCGGCTCGAGCGGCGCGGCTGGGTCCACCGCACCCCCGATCCGGAGGACGGCCGCTACACCCTGGCGGTGCTGACCGACGAGGGCGGGACCAAGCTGGCCGAAGCCGCACCCGGCCACGTCGCCGAGGTCCGCCGCCTGGTCTTCGACCCGTTGACCAAGGCCCAGTCCCGCCAACTGCGCGAGATCGGCCGACGCGTCATGCACGCCATCGACCCGGGCGACCGCAGCCTGGACGGCTGACCGGCGTCCTGCACGCGCCGGATCCCGGTCGACCTGGGGCATACGGAGAATCCCGTATGGCCCGGGGCGTGCGACGCCTGCTGGACTGGGGGCACCCGGAACGAGGCGATCGGGGAATCGACGCCCGGGAATCGGGGATCGAGGATCGGGGAAGAGGTGTTTGCCATGGCCACGGCCGTGGACGAGGACAAGGTGATGGAGTTCCTGGGGCAGGTCGTGACGGACGCCGGTGCTGCGGTCGCAGGACTGTGCACCTCCCTCGGCGACCGGTTGGGCCTCTATACGGCGATGGCCGGGGCCGGTCCGCTCACCTCCGCGCAACTCGCGGAGAAGACCGGGCTCGTGGAGCGGTACGTCACGGAGTGGCTGGCCGCCCAGGTGGCGGGCCAGTACGTGCGCTACATCGCCGACGAGGACGCATATCTGCTGCCGGACGAGAACGCGGCGGTACTGGCCGACCCGACCGCGCCCACGTACGCCGCCGGATTCCTGACCATGATGCAGGCCCTCTACGGGAGCGAGGACGCACTGATGGAGGCGTTCCGCACGGGTGAGGGCGTGGGCTGGGAGGAGCACAGCGCCGCCTTGTTCGCGGGTACTGCCAAGTTCTTCCGCCCCGGCTACTCCGGTGCCCTCGTCTCCGAGTGGCTGCCCGCGATGAACGGGACGGTCGGCAAGCTGGAGCGGGGCGCCGAGGTGGCCGACATCGGCTGCGGATACGGCTACTCCACCATGCTGATGGCACAGGCCTACCCGGAGTCGCACTTCCACGGATTCGACTTCCACCAGCCCTCGATCGAGGCGGCACGGAAGATCGCCGAGGAGCAGGGAGTGAGTGATCGAGTACGGTTCGACGTCGCCACCGCCCAGGACTTCCCTGGCGACGGGTACGACCTGATCACCTTCTTCGACTGCCTGCACGACATGGGCGACCCCGGCAGCGCTCTCACGCACGCACAGCAGAGTCTGGCCGAGGACGGCAGCTGCATGATCGTCGAGCCCAATGTCTCGGCCGACGTGCAGGAGAACATCAACCCCATCGGTCGCGCGGTGGTCTCCGCCTCGGTCGCCGTCTGCCTGCCCGCCGCGCTGGCCCAGCACGGGCCGCAGAGCATGGGCAACCACGCCGGTGAAGCCGCCCTGCGCGACCTCGCGGACGACGCCGGGCTCCACCACTGGAGGCTCGCCGCCGAGAGCCCGGTCAACCGGGTGTACGCAGTGAGCCGGTAGCCCGCCTCGCCGGGCGGCCGCCGCTGCGGCAGCCGGCCGGCCCGCAGGCGGCCTTACCCGCACGCGGGTCGGCCCGCAGGCGGTTTGGCCTGCAGCCCGATTTGACCTGCCCTCCCCGGCGGCGCACGCTCCAGGTGTGGCCCCGTCCGAGGGGGCCGGACTGCGGCGCATTCTCGCAGTCATCGACCTCCTGCTTGATGCCGTCGACGAGGAGACGCTCCTCCCGGTCCTCCTCCCGATGCTGCTCCAGGCAGTCCCGGGAGACACCCTCACCTGGTCGGTGCGCACCCCGACCGGTCGCCGGCCGATCGCCACCCCGGCCGGCCTCTTCGGCCCCGACGCCGTGCACTCCTTCTACCTGCACGCGGCGTCGGACCCCCTCTTCCGCCACACCGACACGGGCAGTGGCGTTCCCCTGCGCCGCTCCGACCTGCAGTCCCTCACCGAGTACCACCGGCTCGCCACCTATGCGGAGGTGCTGGGCCCAGTGGGCGCCGAATACCAGCTCGCCATGGCCTTCCCGGCCGGTCACGCCCGTTCCGGGCGGCGCACGGTATGCCTGGCGGTCAACCGCAGCAGCAGCGACTTCGCGGACGCCGACGTGGCCTGGGCGTCCTTGCTCCGAGCCAGGCTGACCCATGCCCTGGAGCGCATCGCCCCGCCGTTGCCGATGCCGGCCGGGGTCACGGCCCGCGAGGCGGCCGTCCTCGACCTGCTCGCCCAGGGTCTGACGGACCAGCAGATCTCCCGCCGTCTTCAGGTGTCGGCGCGCACCGTGGACAAGCACCTGGAGCACGCCTACGCGAAACTCCGGGTGCACGGCAGGGTGGACGCGGCGACGACCTGGCTCGCAGCGTCCCGGCGATCCTGACCGGGCCGTCGAGACCCGTTCAGGGGAGCTTGACCGCCAGCAGATCCGTCCGGTGGACCTCCGGGGCGGCCGCGAACATCCTCGGGCCGATCTCCTTCAGGACGTCGGCGATCCTTCCGTCGAAGTGCGCGGCGCGGCCCTCCTCGTCGTCGAAGGTGTCGAAGATCCCGAACACCGTCGGGCCCTCCTTGAAGGCGAACCAGGTGACCGTGCCCTGCTCGGCGCGGGCCAGGTCGAGGGCATTCACCAGCGCGGCCTCCACCTCGGCGGCGTAGTCGGGCCTGGCCTCGATCCGGACCCGGAATCCCACCTGGGGCATGCGCTGCTCCTACCTCGTCGACCGGGGCCGGCGACCGCCGACCACCACGACGCTAGGGGCCGCGCCCATGGGTGGGGAGTGCCGGATCCGGCGCATTCGATACCGTTTCCGCCATGCGTGTCGCCGTGCTCGTCCTCGACGGGGTCTTCGACTCCGGTCTCGCCGCCGTCCTCGACATCCTGCGCTGCGCCAACACGCTGCGAACCCGACTGCCCCAGCCTCCGCCTGCCTGGCAGGTGAGCACGGTCGGCTTCACCCGCACGGTGCGCACGGGCGCGGGACACCGGGTCACCGCCGCGCCCGTCGCCCAGGTCGAGGACTGCGACCTGCTGCTCATCCCCGGCGTGGCGGAGCGGCGCCCCGACGAGCTGGTGGCCCACCTGTCGGGCCCTCGCACCGCCCCGGCCCGGGAGTCGATCGTCCGGGCCCGCTCCCGGCGCACCCCGATCGCCACCGCCTGCGCCGGAAGCTTCCTGCTCGCCGAGGCGGGCGTCCTGGACGGCCTCCGAGCCACCACCACCTGGTGGCTCGCTCCGCTGTTCCGGTGCCGGTACCCGCTGGTGACGCTCGATCAGCAGCAGATGGTGACCAGTTGCGA
Organism: Streptacidiphilus carbonis; assembly: GCF_000787775.1. Classification (GTDB taxonomy): domain Bacteria; phylum Actinomycetota; class Actinomycetes; order Streptomycetales; family Streptomycetaceae; genus Streptacidiphilus; species Streptacidiphilus carbonis. Next base: position 59,389 of record NZ_BBPM01000043.1, read on the forward strand.
CGGCATCACGACCGCCGGCGCGGCCTTCGGCCACGTAGACCTGGGGCTGACCCTGATCCGCGGACGCAGTCCCGCGCTGAGCGACCTGGTCGCCAACTACCTCGTCATCGACGAACGACCCTCCCAGGCCGCGCACACCATGGCGGCCACCCTGGCCGCGTGCGACCCCACCGTCGCCGCGTTCGAGCGCTGGGCCCGTGCCCACCTGCACGAGCCGTTCAGCGTCAGGGACGCTGCCGCCGCGGTCGGGGTCAGCGAACGCACCCTGCAACGCACCACCCGGGCCGTCCTCGGCATCCCACCCGTCCGCTTCGTCCAGGACCTCCGCGTGGAACAGGCCACCCACCTCCTGCGCAGCACCGACGCGACGATCGAGGCCATCGCCCGCCGCGTCGGCTACGAGAGCGCCAACACCCTCCGCATCCTGCTCCGCGAACGCACCGGCAAATCCGCCGCCCAGCACCGCCCCAACTGACGCCCGGGCATTGTGGACATCCGCTGTCCTACATGCTGCGTACACTGACGATGGAACGCCCGGCCGGGGGCCGACCCGGTACTGCTCCGATTCGTGACTCGACGCACCCGCACCCCAGCCCGAAGGACTGCCTGATGGACCGTGACGTACCCGCGCTGCCGCTGTACGGCGACGAGGAAGCGCTGCGTCCGCTGGCGGACCGGCTGCGCCCGCAGACCCTCGGTGAGGTCGTCGGCCAGGAGCACCTGCTGGCGTCCGAGGGCCCGATCGGGCGCATGGTCGCCCAGCAGCGGCTGGTCTCGATGATCCTGTGGGGTCCGCCCGGGTGCGGGAAGACCACGATCGCCCGGCTGCTGGCCGAGCGGACGCACCTGGTCTTCGAGCCGCTGTCGGCGACGTTCTCGGGCGTCGCCGACCTCAGGAAGGTGTTCCAAGCCGCCGGCCGCAGGCGCGAGATCGGCCAGGGCACGCTGCTGTTCGTCGACGAGGTTCACCGCTTCAACCGCGCCCAGCAGGACAGCTTCCTGCCCTACGTCGAGGACGGCACCGTGGTCCTGGTCGGGGCGACCACCGAGAACCCCAGCTTCGAACTCAACGGCGCGCTGCTGTCCCGCTGCCAGGTCTACGTCCTGAGGCGGCTCGACGACGCCGCACTGGAGACGCTGACCGCCCGCGCCGAAGCCGTCACCGGACGCGGACTGCCGCTCACCGCCGACGCCCGCCAGGCACTGCGGGCGATGGCGGACGGCGACGGCCGCTACCTGCTCAACATCGTCGAACAACTCCAGGCCCTGCCCGACGACACGGCACCGCTGGACGTCGCCGCGCTCACCCGGCAGGTCCAGCAGCGCGCGCCGCAGTACGACAAGGCACAGGACAGCCACTACAACCTGATCTCCGCGCTGCACAAGTCGATGCGCGGCTCCGACCCGGACGCGGCCCTGTACTGGCTCGCCCGGATGCTCGACGGCGGTGAGGATCCGCTCTACGTCGCCCGCCGTCTGGTGCGCTTCGCGACCGAGGACATCGGCATGGCCGACCCCCAAGCGGTGCAGCAGGCCCTGGCCGCCTGGGACGTCTACCAGCGGCTCGGCTCCCCCGAGGGCGAGCTCGCCGTCGCGCAGGCCGTCGTCTACCTGGCCACCGCCCCCAAGTCCGTCGCCGTCCACCGCGGCTTCGGCGCCGCCCGTCGGCGTGCCCGGCAGACCGGCTCGCTGATGCCGCCGGCGCACATCCTCAACGCCCCCACCGGGCTGATGAGGAACCTCGGCTACGGCGAGAGCTACCAGTACGACCCCGACACCGCCGACGGCTTCTCCGGCGCCGACTAATTCCCCGACGGTATGGACCGCGAGGCGTTCTACCAGCCGACCGGCAACGGCTACGAGGCCCAGGTCAGCGAGCGCCTCGAACGTTGGGCCGCCCTGCGCGAACAGCGTCGGAGCGACGGCGACTGAGCCCGGCCCGGGCAGTCCGCCACGGCCGCAGGAGTTGGGCGTATGGCAGCCGCGACTGCTACAGGCGCAGGGCTCCGCAGGGAGCACCGAGGCGGCGGCCGTAGTCGGTGGGGGCAAGCAGGCCGCTGGGCACCGGGAACCCGTCGGACAGGCCCAGCGTCTCCATGACGCCGGCCTGGTTGTCCGTGCTCACTGCGATCCAGGAGAGGAAGCAGCAGGAGACGGGGACCGGCTCGTCGTCGAACTGCCGCTCACCCGGCTGACTCTGCTTCCTCCAGTGCCCGACGCGTGGTGGGATCCGCCGGATAGCGCGCGACGAGGTGCAGGTCCGGGTCCTCGGCGGCGATCAGTTTCGCCTGCCGGAAGGTCAGCAGTCCCAGCTGCGGATGGTCGAAGCGCTTCAGCGCCGGGGTGAAGCCCGCCACGTCGTGGCGCTCCCAGCGCGCGGCGAATCCGGGGTCGACGGTGGAGACATCACCGACGATCTCGGCGAAACGCGGATCGCCCGGGTGGCGGTCGGCGGAGGCGCGAAACTGTGCCAGAACCGCCCACGACTCCGACTCCCAGTTCTTCAGTACGGTGCGGATCGGCTGCCAGCCGAAGTACAGCCAGATCATGTTGCGGCGCTTCACCGGCAGTTCGTCAAGGCCGCCGTACAGGGCAGCCTCGGCCTCGTTGTGGGCGAGGACATCCCAGTGCCGGTCCAGGAGGCAGGCGGGGTTCGGGGCCAATGCGGCAACCGTGGCCCGAAGGTGGTCGCCCACGGCGGGGCAGCCTTCGGCCGCCGCGCCTGGACCGGAGTCGCTCTCGCCGGCGAGTTCAAACACGTGACGTCGTTCGGCTCCGGTCAGACGCAGAGTGGTGGCCAGCGCGTCGAGCACCTGACTGGAGGCCGCGATCGGGCGTCCCTGCTCAAGCCACGAGTACCAGGACACGCTGACACCGGACAGCAACGCGACCTCCTCGCGCCGCAGCCCGGGCGTCCTGCGCCGCGGTCCGCCGATCAGGCCGACCTCGCCAGGGGCCAGGCGCTCCCGTCGCGAGCGCAGGAAGGCGCCGAGCGCCGCGCGGCGCTGAACTTCACGGTCGTCCATGGTGAACCCAAGCCTATGGCCGCTGGCGCTCGCCGCTCAGCCGGTTACTTCTGCTCACAGGATGATCCGTCAGTGCTTGGCGACCGAGGCGGGCCCGCGGCGCCTCCACGATGGGATCATGAGTACGGTTACACGACCGGCCGAGCCAGCCGCCCTCCCGGACACCCGGGTCCCGTTCCCGCTCACCGCCGCCGCTTTCACCGCCAACTTCGACCGGTTCGCCGTCACCCCGATCCTGGTGACCCTCGCCGTCGCCCTGCACGTCCCGCTGGCCTCGGCAGTGTCCATCGCGGGCGGTTATGCCCTCGCCTACGGCCTGTCTCAGCCGGTGTGGGGTGTCCTGTCCGACCGGATCGGGCGGCTGCGCACGATCCGCGCCGGGCTGACGGTAGCCGCGCTGGCCGGACTGGCCTCGGCGGTGGCGCCGGACCTGTCCACGCTCGCCACGCTCCGCGTCCTCGCCGGGTTCGCCTTCGGCGCGGTGGTGCCCTCCTCGCTGAGCTTCGTCGGCGACGCGGTGGCGCCTCGGCGGAGGCAGGCCGCACTCGCCGACCTCATGGCCGCGCTCGGACTCGGCAGCGGACTGGCTGCCCTGGTTGCCGGGGCGATCGGCAACTGGCTGAGCTGGCGCCTGGTCTTCGCCATGCCGGCGATCGCCGCCTTGGTGGCCGCCGTCGCGCTCCGCGGCACACCCGAGCCGCTGCGCGCACCGGTCGACGGGCTGGTCACGCAGGTCGCCGCCGTGCTTCGGGCCCGCTTCACGTACGTGGTCGTGATGCTCGGCGCGGTTGAGGGAGCCATTCTGCTCGGCGGCCTGACCTTCGTGGCCCCGGCCCTGGAACACCGTGGCCTGTCCGGTGCCGCAGCCGGGGCGATCACAGCGGTGTACGGCGCGGCCACGCTGGCCTTCGCCCGCGCGGTCAAGGCGCTGACACACCGGATCCCGCCGCACGGCCTGGCCGCGATAGGCGGCGGCTTCGTGGCCACCGGTTACACCGCGGCAGCCGCGGTGCCAGCGCTGTGGACCTTCGCGCTCTTGGCCGCGTTGCTGGGCGCAGGCTGGGCATTCCTGCACTCGACGCTCCAGGCGTGGGCGACGTCGGTGGTGCCCGAGGCACGTGGGACGGCGGTCTCGTTCTACGTCGCCGCGCTGTTCGTCGGCAGCGCCCTCGGGGCCGCACTCGGTGGCGCACCGGCCGAGCACGCGCAGTTCGGGGCGATCTTCGGCCTGGCCGCCGCCGCGACCGTTCCGCTGACCGTCGCAGTCGTGGTCGCCCGGCGCCGCTTCACCGCCCGTGACTAGTGCCGGGGGCTGACTCCCCGGTCGCGATACTCCCGGATCCGAAAGGCAAGCACAGACATGCCGATCAGCACGAAGTCCCCGCTCACCTGGTACTCGCTCGCCGGACTGCGCCGCCGCCGCAGCGTGAAGTGGACCGAATTCCCGCCGGACGTCCTGCCGATGCGCATCGCCGAGATGGACACTCCGCTCGCCGAGCCGATCGCCGAGGTGCTGATCCGCGCGGTATCCGACGGCGACACCGGATACGCAACGCCTGGCCGCCTGCCCGACCTCTTCGCCGCCTTCGCCGGCCGACGCTACGGCTGGCACCCGGCTCCGAAGGACATGCGGCTGGTACCTGACGTCATGTCCGGCATCGCCGAGGTCCTGCGTGCGGCCACCCGCCCCGGCGACACTGTCGTGGTGAACGTCCCCGGCTACCCACCCTACTTCTCGCAGTTGGAACGGATCGGCCTGCGTCTGGCAACCAACCCGCTGATACCGGGCCCCGATGGATACCGGCTCGACCTGGACGGCCTGGAACTCGCCTTCGCCGCAGGAGCAAAGGCGTTGCTGCTGTGCAACCCGCACAACCCGACGGGGACGGTGTTCACCCTTGACGAGCTGTCAGCGGTAGCCGACCTCGCAGAAGCCCACGACGTCCAGGTCGTCGTGGACGAAATCCTCGCACCGCTCGTCCACCCGGCCGTGCGACGCCACATCCCGTTCCCGTCCCTCGACCGGCCGGCCGCCGCTCGTTCGGTCAGCCTCGTGTCAGCCTCGAAGGCGTGGAACCTCGCTGGACTCAAGGCCGCGCTGGCGGTGCCCGGCCCCGATGCGCGCGCGACGGTCGCCGCCATGGACGAGGATCTCGCAGAAGGCGCGGGCTTGTTCGGGGTGCTGGCCTCCGAGGCCGCGTTCGCCGACGGCGAGCGCTGGCTGGACGACGTGGTCCGCGCTCTCGACGGCAACCGGCTGCTGCTCGCCGAGGAGCTGGGCCGCCGGCTCCCCACTGTCGGCTATCAGCCCCCCGATGCAGGGTTTACGGCCTGGCTCGACTTCCGCGCGTTCGGCTTGCCTGAGGACCCGGCCGAACGGCTCCTGGACAGAGCCAGGGTCGGCGTTTCCTCGGGCCCCCGGTTCAGCCCGCCCCTACAGCCGGGAGAGCCCGGTTCCGGGCACGGATTCGTCCGGCTCAACTTCGCGACGCATCCGGAGCTGGTCGTCGAGGCTGTGCAGCGGATAGCCGCAGCGGTATCCCCGACAGGCGAGAGCAGGTCCAGGGGCACGCACCAGCGGCCAGCGGGCAATCGGTTGCGGCACCAGGCGTTGGGAGGCGAGCCTGACTGGCTTGCGATGTCCGCCGAGGACCTGGCCGTCTACCGCGACGTGGAGAACCGCAGGCGCGCATCGCCCGCGATGCAGGCGATCACCGGGATACCGGATCCCGGCGCCTCGATCGAGTGGCAGGAGCTCCCGCTGCCCGACCGCGGTCTGGCAGTGCGGATCTACCGGCCGACCCCGGGGCAGGGCAGCAGTCCCGCTGATCAGGCCCTACCCCTCGTGCTCCACGTGCATGGCGGAGGGTTCGTGGGTACGGCGGTGCAGAGCGACTGGGTCAACAGTCGACTCGCCACCCGACTGCATGCACTCGTCGTATCGGTCGAACACCGGCTCGTCGCACCGGACACACCACTGTCGGCCGCCGCCGACGACGCTTGGGAGGCACTGCGTCACCTGGTGCGTCACGCGTCCGATCTGGGCATCGACGCGGCGCGCACCGCCGTCTTCGGCGAGAGCTGCGGAGCATTGATCACCACCCTGACCGCCCTCCGAGTCAAGGAGGCCGGCCTGCGCCTGCGGGCGCAGGTACTGGTCAACCCCGTCGTCGACATGACCGACACCATGCTCGATCACGCCTCGGTCATCCGGCACGCTGACAGCCCGACTCTCACCGTGCCGCAACTGCAGCTGATCCGTCGGCTCGCCATCCCTCCGGGAACCGACGCCCGAGCACTCTCGCCACTGCACGCCGACGACCTCACCGGTCTCGCCCCGGCGCTGGTGATCGTGCCGACCCACGACCCACTGGCCGATCACGGCCGCCGCTTTTCCGAACGACTGCGAGCAGCCGGGACACCTGTCCGGCTGACCGAATACGCAGGCGCCGGTCACGCCTTCCTCAGCATGCCGGGGGTGGCGCCCGACGCCGATGCCGCCCGGACGGAGATCCTCGACTTCCTCCGAGGCGCCCTCGCCTGACGCCTCTCAGGAACGGTATCAACGCAGAAGGCCCGCACTGGTTTCCCAGCGCGGGCCTTCTCCCTGCGGAGGATACGAGATTCGAACTCGTGAGTGGTTGCCCCTAACACGCTCTCCAACTGTCCGCCCGGCCGTCCAGCGCGATCCATGGCCGTTCACGCGGCAGCTCACGCAGGGTAGGCGTACAGCGGTGAACTCGGGCGCCCGTCAGCGCAAGGACAAAGACACAGGACAACATCCGATGCCCGTGGCCCCGCCATCCCTCGTCCTTCGCTGGACTCGTACGACATCCGCAGCAACCGCAGACCTGGCAATTTCCCCAGCGACGGGCACGCTCTGACCGCGCATCACTGGCGTATCGCTCACCGGACCGCAGCCGACAAGCGCCGACGTGACGCGTTCCCGCCCCGCTTGGGTCCCATGGTCAAAGCCGATCGCAGAAGGGTGCGGCTGTAGTACTACAATCCGCTCGAACTCACTGGCTGCCTAGAGGCGGATACCTTGATTAAACGGGCTGGCACGGCACGCTGCGGACTGGTTCTCAGCATGGTCGTCGGCATGGGACTGGTCGGGGCGTCTGGCCCGGCGACGGCGGCCAGCGTGCCGCAGCAGTGGATCAACGCGACCGGACCTGTGGCCTCGTCGAACTACCAGACGTACACGGCGGCGTCGACAGGATCCTCCCCGGCGCATGTGACGCTGACGCTGACCCAGTCCAGCGCGCTGGGATTCACGATCAAGAGCGTGTTCTCGGACAGCACCGCCGGGGCCACCGTGGCCTCGAACAGCGCCACGTCGGACCATATCAACGACTCTGCGAATGAGAGTCCCATTAGTTGGAGCCTGACTGACGGCGACACTGACACAGGCCGCTTCGACTACATCCTTCCGGGTTCCTACCTGGTCACCGACACCGTGACCGACAGCAACGGTGCGACGGCCACCGCTTCCGTCGAGGTGAACACGCTCGGTTCGGCGTACTCCGCGGTGACGCCGACCCGGCTCCTGGACACCCGCAACGGCACCGGTGCGGCCAAGGGCAGCGTGGCACCGAACTCGATCGTCAAGCTGCGGGTCGAGGGCTCCGGGCCGGTGCCGTCGAACGGCGTGACAGCGGTTGTGCTGAACTTGACGGCCGTCCCGGTCTCGGCAGCCGGATTCGTCACGGCGTACCCGAGCGACGACGGCACTTCGGTGCCCAACTCTTCGAGCCTCAACTACGCCGCAGGTCAGATCGTCGCGAACCTCGTCACCGTGCCCGTGGGCAGCGACGGCTACGTCTACGTCGCCGACAAGGGCGGCACGATCAACCTGATCGCCGATATCAGCGGCTACTACTCGCGTACGGCCCCTAACCTCTACCAGCCCGCCACGCCGCAGCGCCTCCTCGACACCCGCAACGGCACAGGCGCCCCGAAGGGCGCTGTCTCCAGCGGCGGCACCGTCAAACTCCTGGTGGCGCTCGGCGACACGTACCTGCCACCGGCCGGGGAGATGACGGCTGCCGCGGTCAACATCACCGTCGTCAACGCGACCAACGCCGGCTTCGTCACAACGTACGCCGACGGCGCGAGCCAGCCGGGCACGTCCAACGTGAACTTCGGCAAGGGGCAGATCGTCTCGAACAACGCGGTCGTGCCGGTGGCGGCGGACGGCAAAATCGACCTGACCGCCGCTCTGGGCACCACGGGCTCTGTGGACCTCGTGGTGGACATCGTCGGCTACTACTCGGCTTCGATGAACTTCGCCTCGACGGCGTTCGTGCCGATCGCGCCGAGCCGGGTCTTCGACAGCCGGCAAGACGGCCAGGGCCAGATCGCGAACGGGATCGAGTATGACCTCAACCTCGGCGAGTGGGCCATGCCCGTCGCGGCGGTCCAGATGAATGCGACGGTCACGAACACCAGGTCCGCCAGCTATCTGAACCTCTACACCTACGGGGCGCCCAGGCCGGGCACCTCGAACCTCAACTGGACCACCGGACAGACGGTCGCCAGGGGCGCCTCCGTCAGCCCGAGCCAGCTCAACGGCTGGATTGCGATCTACAACGCGAGCGGCGGGGGCACGGACCTGATCCTCGACATCTCGGGCTACTTCGAGAACGCGCGCGTGTAACGACCCGCTGGGTTGAGAACATCGCCAAGCCGGCCGTCAGTGAGAACACTTACGACGGATACGAGGTCGCGGTTCGGGTTCACCTCGTGCCCGGCATCGGCCGGCACCGCCTTGACCGCTTGGAGCGCCCGTACCGCCCTGGGGGAGGCGCTGCGGCGCGGCCACGCGGCGAAGAATGCTGCCGCGCTGGCGAAGCAACCACGGATGGAAGAGGACGAATCCGAGGTGGAGCCCTACTCCGTGGAGGAGGTCCAGCGCCTGCTCCTCGAAGCCAACAAGCGTCGGAACAGCGCCCGTTGGATGCTGGCGCTGGCGCTCGGACTGCGACAGGGCGAGACGCTCGGACTGCGCTGGTCGGATGTCGACCTGGACAACGAATACCTGAAGCTGCGTCGAAACCGGCTGCGCCCCAAGTACGAGCACGGCTGCCCGGACGCTGCGCGGTGTGGTCGTAAGGCCGGGTACTGCCGCGAAAGGGTCCAGGTCCGGCGCGAGACCAAGAACATGAAATCCCGCGCGGGCAGGCGCGCAGTACCCCTGCCTGGCCCACTGGTCTCGATGCTCCGTGCCCATGCCGAGACGCAAGCGCGCGAGCGTAAGACGGCAGGTGATCTCTGGACTGAGTCGGACTACGTGTTTACCAAGCCGCTGGGTGGCCCGCTGAGCCCGAACACGGACTACCACGACTGGAAGCGGCTACTCGATGACGCAGGGGTCCGGGACGGCCGGCTGCATGATGCTCGGCATACGGCAGCCACCGTGCTCATGCTGCTGGGTGTCCCAGCCCGAGTCATCGATCAGATCGTGGGATGGGAGCCGGGCACTTCCGCGAGCATGCGGGCCCGGTACCTCCATGTGCCGGACGCCATGCTCAAAGACGTTGCTCGGAAGATCGCCGAAGCCATCTGGGGGCAACCCGAAACGCCCGCTGTGGACAAAAACCAGGACAACGAGGCATGAGGACAACGACGTAGGGCCCGACCGCGATGCGGTCGGGCCCTACGTCTGCCCAGATGGGCGGGTGCGGAGGATACGAGATTCGAACTCGTGAGGGGTTGCCCCCAACACGCTTTCCAAGCGTGCGCCCTAGGCCACTAGGCGAATCCTCCGTGGGAGAGCTTACTAGACGTTTGGGGGTGCTCGCGCACATGATTCGCGGGGCTGACCTGGGGCTCGGG